>CAVWJE010000006.1:0-374039 GCA_963755225.1 uncultured Acidobacteriota bacterium | reverse complement strand
GGCCAGAGGGGCCAGAGGACGAGCAATACGTAACGGTTAGTACAGGACAGAACCCACTATTTGGTCTCTACCCGGTGAAGGCTGAGCTTCGACGCAACGACTGGGGCTACAACATTGGCGGCCCAATCTTTAAGAACAAACTCTTCGTCTTCTGGAACCAGGAATGGAATCGGGAAATTGCCGGTGTCAGCGAGCAGTCCTGCGTGCCCACTGCTTTGGAAAAAGCCGGCGATTTCACCGATGGATTCTCCGCGCCGTCGCCCCTACAGCTACGAGCGCTGGAGTCGTTGCAACGGATCAGTGCGGCGCTCCGCAGCCGGCGTCTTGGGTTGGACCTCCGGGTAGCGCGGTTTATACCTCGGGAATCCCGGTAGCCTTACAGGCGCCAGGACAGCAGTTCAACCTCGCCAGCGTCGACCCCGCCGGAAGCTTGTTCTCACAGTTTTATCCCAATCCTACTGGAACCGGACCTATCAACTGGGTTGCACAAGAAGCGCAGAAGCCGGCCTGGAGCGAATGGAATATTCGCACCGATTACGACATTACCTCGAAGCACCGGGCCACGTTCCGCTGGACGCAAGACTCCTGGAACGCGCCGGGGCCTAATCCAAATCTCTTCTGGGGAGATTCAATCTTCCCCGAGGTAACCTCGGACTGGAGCCAACCCTCAAAGAGCGTCGTGGCCAAGTTGACCTCGCAACTGGGCTCGACCATGGTCAACGACGTTGAGTTTGGCTATGGTCATAACCAGATTGTCACGACCTTAGCGGGCACGAACGCAGCTTTGGTGGGGCAGATCAATGCAGCGGTTCCCACCGCATGGCCGGAGTCTCTCAAGCAAACGGGCGCGCTCCCGCAAGTCGGATGGGGAGGCTTGGCGGACTACGGCAGCGCTCAGAACATCTGGAACATCGCTCCCTACGGCAACCACGAGGACTTGTACGCCGTACAGGACAACATTTCAAAGGTGCGCGGAAACCATCTTTTCAAGGCCGGCGCCTATTACAGCACCAACGCAAAGGTTGAATACAACAACGGCGGCGCCGACCAGCCGTTCATCAACCCTGCCTCTTACGCGGTTAGCACCGATACGGGCGAGCAACTCACAAACCTGTTGCTGCCGGGCCAGATGTTCACTACGACTGAAAATAGCGTCAACGGCCTGGCTCAGGTGGGATGGCACGACTTCGAGTGGTACCTCGGCGACTCCTGGAAGGTATCTCGCAAATTTACTTTCAGCTATGGCTTCCGTTGGTCTTTCTATCGCGAGCCATTTGGCATCGACAATCACTGGGCTTCGTTTAGCCTGGCGGACTGGAGCGCGGCGCGCGCCAGCAATCCCGTGACTGCCTCCGACGCTTGCAACGGCGTAATCATAGTGCCCGGAACCCATCCCTGCCAGGACGCGGAGGCACTGCTCTCAAGTCTCGGCGTTAGCCTGCCGCTTTCAAACGGCACTCCTGGTCCGAATCGTTCGCTGGTAAATCAAAACAACCACGACATTGCCCCCCGTCTTGGCTTCGCTTACGACGTGTTCGGTAACGGCAAGACCGCCGTGCGTTTCGGCGTCGGCCAATTCTTCCAGCGCGAATTGGTTGGAATTGACGAGGGCTTGGCGCGCACTGCGCCCTTCGTCATTAATGCCACCGATGTCCGGACGCTCGAAACAGCGGCTCCCTTGGTCAATCCCGCTGTCTCGCCGAACGCTGCGAAGGATCCTCGCGGTGTGACTCCAAATAGCTGGCAATGGAACTTCTCGGTAGAGCAGGAGCTCGCCCGCAATACAACTCTCCAATTAGGGTACGTGGGGAATAGCGGCATCCACCTTACTTCCATGCAGGACCTCAACGAAGTCCCCCAAGCGAACTGGCTTCAGGCCGCGTTCCAAAGTGGCACCGCACTGAATGCATTCCGCCCAGCCTTCAACTTTGGCGAGATTGGCGAATTCGGCCGCGCAGGCCATGCCAGCTACCACTCGTTGCAGGCTCTCTTCCGGTCCCGCACTGGCAATTTCTCGAATTTCCAGGCCTCCTACACCTGGTCACATTCCATCGGCAACGTTGAACTTGACAACTCTTCGGGCAGCGTCAATCAAGAGGCCTTCATCAACCCGTCCGATCCCGGGCTTGATAAAGGAAACACCAATATCAACCGGCCCCAGATCTTTGTAGCTAACGAGGTATTTTTCTTGCCCAAGTTTGCCAAGAGCGGCTCTCTGGTGCAAAACACAGTTGGTGGATGGGAACTCAACAGCATCATCAATGTTGAATCCGGTGCATCCCTCTCAGTATTCACTAACGGTATAGGTAGCGCCACGGGTGGACTTAGCTCAATCACTGGTACAGGATTTAACAATCCTGATCGGCCCAATGTAACCGGAGTTTCGTGCAACGCGGGCGAGAATGGCGACCAGATACTCAATCCGGCCGCATTCACCTTCGTGGGTTACCAGATCGGCACAGTAGGTACTGAGCGCCGCGGTTACTGCCACGGACCTGATACTCGGAATGTGGACGCGCAATTGGCGAAAAACTGGCAGATCAAGGAACGTTACCGCCTGAAATTCAGCATGGACTTTTTTAACCTATTTAATCATGCGAATTTCTACGGTAACCAACTGGAGGGCGTTGGATTCGCCGCGAATAGCCTTGTGTGCGGCGCTAACCCGTGCAGCCCCACCAACAACATCATCACTGGTCAGGCGCAGCAAGGCAGCACATGGGGACAGGCGCAGGCCGTTCATCCCGGGCGAAACTTGCAATATACGCTGAGGTTCAGCTTCTAGGCCGCTGAACTCCTAATCCGCAATAACGGCGGGGCTTGAAAATCTCAGCCCCGCCGTTTACTTTTGTCAGGAAGCAGTGGGTAATCTGTCGGGTGAATCCAAGTAATCCAAAGCAGTCCCCGCGACTACAGCCGCCTAAGGCACTGCTGCCGCCCGGAAATGGTTTCCGTTTCCTGCTGTTCGCCGGCGCGATCGCTTTACTTCCAGCGGCTCTCGCACAGTCGGGTCGACCGGTACGACCTCCCGCAAAGCCACCGCAAACCATCAGATCTGCCGAGCAAGAACTGGAGAAGCGAATCGCCGCAGCCCAGAGTGCGCGCGCTTCGCGCGACGCCTCCGCTATCGCTCTCGCCAATCGGCGCCTAATCGCTCTTGCCTTGAGGGAATTGGCGCAACTGCGCCTGCTGCAATCTTCCTATCCGCAAGCTGCGGAACTATACCGGCGAAGCCTGGAGTTTGAAGACTTGCCTGATACCCATGTCGATCTCGGCATTGCCGATCTTTTAGCAAACCATCCCGATGATGCCGTGGCCGAATCCATCCAGGCGCTGGCGGTCGAGCCCAAAAACTCTCGTGCGCTCGATCTTCGCGGCCAGGCCTGGATGAAGAAAAAGGAATTCGCCCGAGCTGCCGGCGATTTCGATCAGGCCGGCCAGATCGATCCTGAACTCGATACCTTGTATTCGGAAGGCATCTGCTTATTGCAGACGAAAGATCCCGCCGATAAACAAAAAGCGGCTACCGTGTTCCAGCGGATGATCCAATTGGCCGGCGATAGCGGCTCGCTGCACGTGCTCTTCGGAAGAGCCTACCGCGACGCCGAAGACATGCCTGCGGCGATTCGAGAGTTTCAGCGGGCGATCGCGCTGGATCCCGCCACTCCTCACGCTCATTATTTTCTCGCCTTGGCGAGTCTGGCCGTGAATGAGTGGCAGGCCACGCCTGAGATCAAAGCCGAATTCGCGAAAGAACTCGCACAGTTTCCCCGCGACTATCTGGCCAACTACATGACCGGCTTCATCGCCTCCAACGAGCGGCGCTACGAGGTGTCGGACAAATATCTAACCATCGCCGCCGAGATCAACCCGGCATGGCCCGAGCCTTGGCTTTACCTCGGCCTCAACGCGTACGCGCAGGGCGACATGAAGCGCGCCGAGCGGATGCTTCGCAAAGCCGTGGAACTTACCGGCGACGACGAATCCCGCTCCAATTTTCAGATCCGCAGAGCCTATGTCGATCTGGGCCGCATTCTCTCGAACTCTGGACGCGCGGACGAGAGCGAAGCCTACATGACGAAGGCGCGCGACTTGCAAAATAAGATCCTTCAGCAAGGGCAACAGAGCGTCTCGGCGATGGCCGCGGCCGGAGGAGCTGGGTCGGCCGCAGCTATTGTTCCGCTGAGCCCGAAAAGCGAAACCGAAGCCGCTCCTTTGCTGGCCGGAAATGCCGATCCTTTCGCCCATCTCGATGCGTCCGCAACGTCACACCTCAATCTTACGGAACCGCAGCGTGCCGCCGCCGACGCTCAAGAGAACCGCTTGCGCTCCATCCTGGGCCTGAGCTTCAACGATCTCGCTACTTCCGAGGCTGTGAGAAAGGAATATCTCACGGCGCTCGGCCATTACCAGGAAGCCGAGCGTTGGGACCCCGACATTCCGGGCCTCGCCAGAAATCTTGGATTATCGGCTTACCGCGCCAACAATTATCCCGAAGCCATCCGCGGTCTGGATCGGGCGCTCGCGGAAAACCTCCATGATGCGCCGCTGCGAGCTATGCTTGGCATGGCCTACTTCGGCGCCGAGAAATACGCCGCCGCTGTTGCCGCCTTTTCCCCTCTCGGTCCAGACGGCATGCGCGATTCTTCCGTGGGTTACGCGTGGGCTGCATCTCTGGCCCGCACAGGCGACTTAAAAAAAGCGACGGAAGTTCTCGCCGCATTCGAAAAGGAAAATCATTCCGATAGCGATACAGCGCTGCTGGTCGGACAGCTTTGGATCGAAATCGGCGACTATGCCCATGCTGTCGATACTTTTCATCATGCCCTACTGTCCGATCCCTCTTTGGCGAAAGCTCACTACTTCACCGGTCAGGCGGATATTCGCTGGGAGCATTGGCCGCAAGCTGCCGAAGAATTCCAGGCCGAACTCAAGCTCGATCCTTCCGACGCCGACGCGAAATATAATCTCGGCTTCGTCTATCTTCAGCAGTCGCGCGTCGATGACGCGGTCGCGCTCTTTCAGCAGGTGCTGCTGGCCCAGCCCACTCATGCCAACGCTCATTACCAGTTGGGAAAAATCCTGCTCGATCGCGGACAAGTGAAGGAAGCTGTGACCCAACTGGAGACTGCGACCAGCCTCAGCCCGCAAACGGATTACATGCACTATCAATTGCAGGCCGCCTACCGCAAAGCCGATAGAATCGCCGACGCCGACCGCGAGCTGGAAATTTACAAACGACTAAAGGCTACGCAGCGCCGGCAATCCGTGGCGCAACCGATGTGAAACGCATAAACGCGTTACGAAGGAAATCGATTGAAACTATCTCTAACTCATCGGCACGGCAAAACGCTCTGTTTGATTCTTATGGCTTCGAATTTTCTCGTCGCCCAGGCCGGCCATCCCACGCCTCCACCTCCGCCCGCCGGTGCCAAGTCTTATAGGTGCGCGGGCCGGCCCATCCCGCAGCTTGAAGACATCACGGCCAAAGCTGGAATTAGTTTTACCCACACCTCCGACCCCGCCAAGAAATACATCGTCGAGTCGATGAGCGGCGGCGTAATTCTCTTCGACTATGACCGCGATGGCTGGCTCGATATTTATTTCACCAACGCTCCCAGCGTCGAAATGGCCGTCAAGGGCCAGAAAAGCCGGGGCGCGCTCTACCACAATAATCACGACGGCACCTTTACCGACGTTACCGATAAAGCCGGCATCGCCACTCCCTGCTTCGCCATGGGCGGCGCGGTGGGCGATTTCGATAACGACGGTTGGCCCGATCTCTACGTAACCTGCCTCGGCGGGAATGTGCTTTATCGCAACAACGGTGACGGAACCTTTACCGACGTCACCGCCAAGGCCGGGGTAGCCGATGGCCGCTGGTCCACCGGCGCAGCCTTCGGAGATTATGACGGCGACGGCTTCGTCGATCTTATGGTTGCGAACTACGTCGACTTCCATCTCAACGATCTTCCCGCTTTCGGCAAATCTCCCAACTGCAAGTATCGTGGCCTCGACGTGCAATGCGGCCCCCGCGGATTAAGAGGTGCCGGCGACGCGCTTTTTCACAACAATAAGGATGGAACCTTCACCGACGTATCGAAGGCCGCCGGAGTCGATGATCCCAACGGCTACTATGGCATGGGCGTCCTCTGGGCCGACTTCAATAACACCGGCCGCCCCGACATTTATGTAGCCAATGACTCCACTCCCAAGTTCCTCTACAAAAACGAAGGCAACGGAAAGTTCAAAGATATTGGATTGGAATCCGGAACCGCGGTCAGCGAGGATGGGTCCGAGCAGGCTTCCATGGGAATTGCGGTTGGCGATTACCTTCACACCGGCCGACCGTCGCTCTACGTCACCAATTTCGAGAACGAGAACGATCTGCTCTATCGCAACGACGGCAATTGGAATTTCACCGAAGTCTCCTATCCCGCAGGCGTTGCCTTGCCTTCCTTGCCGTGGGTGAAATGGGGCACGGCATTCGTCGATCTGGACAACGACGGTTGGTTGGATTTGATTGCCGTGAGTGGCCAGGTCTACCCGCAGGTGGATACGCTCCCCTCCGGCGCAAGCTATCGTGAGCCTAAGCTTCTGCACATGAATCAGAAGGACGGAACTTTCTGCGATGCCAGCGATCTGGCCGGACCGGCTCTCCAGCAAAAGCAGGTTTCCCGCGGCCTTGCCGTCGGCGACCTTTTCAATGACGGGAATGTGGATGTCGTTGTCAGCAACCTCGACGGCGGTCCGCTGCTTTTAAGAAATCACGGCGTCCCAGGCCGGCATTGGGTAAGCTTCGAACTCGCCGGAACCAAAAGCAACCGCTTAGCGCTGAATGCGCGAATCAAAGTTCTGGCTGGCGGAATCACGCAGACCGACGAAATCCACAGCGGCGGAAGCTATCTTTCGCAAAACGATTTGCGTCTTCACTTCGGCTTGGGCGCCGCCACGAAAATGGATCAGGTGGAGATTCGCTGGCCCTCGGGAGCCACCGAAACTTTCAGCAACCTCGCTCCAGACCAGTTTTATTCGGTGTTAGAAGGCCACGGGATTGTGCCCGCGGGGCAGATTCGTCCAGCGCCCAAACATCCCTAATCTCCCGCAAAACCGTTTAATCTATTTGCGAATGCCCAAAACTCCGCCCTCAATTCGGCCGGAACAGATTGCCGCCTTCCGGCTGCGCCGTCACCATCTGCGCAACGATTCGCCGGTAGACGATCGGCCTGCCGACGCGGTCGCTATTTGCCGCGACGTTTGCGGCATACAGGCGCAAGTAATGACGGCGGCCTATCTTCAGCTCTGGACGCGGAATCATGCCATCACGCGCTCCGCTGTCGAGCATGCTCTCTGGGAGTCTCGAACTCTCCTCAAGACCTCGCTCATGCGCCAGACTATCCATCTCATTCCAACCGACGAATTCCCCGTCTACATCGCCGCCCAAAAGGCATGTCGCATTGCCGGAGCGCTTCGGGTCATGGCCCGATTCGCCATTACGCGCGAAGAGGCCGAATCGCTAACTCCCATCATTATGAATGCGCTGTCCTCCGGCCCTCTAGGCCGCGCGGCGATTGCGGCCGCAATTCATTCAAAGGCCAGCAAGCGCGTGCGCGCCTGGATGGAGAAGTGTTGGGGCCATGTTCGCATTCCGGTTGCCGAAGGCATGGTTTGCTATGGCCGCGGCGAGAGCAACGATGTCACCTTCGCCAGGCTCGACCAATGGCTTCCACAAATGAAGTTAACGCCAATCTCTCCGCCGGAAGCGCAATGTATTTTGCTGCGAAAGTACTTACGCGCGTACGGCCCGGCAACGCTGACTGACTTCGCCCACTGGTCGGGTCTTCCCATGCGGGAGGTGAAGTCTCTCCGCGATCGAGTCGAAGCCGATGTGATGGAAATTACCGCGGATGGCATTTCCGCTCTCCTGCTCCGCGAAGATGTCGATGCTCTGCGCAATACATTCGCCGGTAAAGCCTCGGTTCGTCTGCTGCCTCACTTCGATGTGTATCTCCTCGCCCATCGCGCGAAAAATCACCTGCTCAGCTCTCGGCATTACAAACGCGTCTATCGCAACCAGGGTTGGATCTCGCCGGTCGTGCTAATCGGTGGCGAAATCGCAGGCGTGTGGTCTCACAAGCTTCAAGGCAAGAAATTGTCAGTGATGGTTGAATCCTTCGGCACGCTTTCCCAAGCGGCGCGAAAAGAGATTGAATGCGAAGCCGAGGCGCTGGCCCGCTTTTTTGCCGTCACACTCCATCTGAAATTCACGTGAAAGATTTTTGGATATGCTCACGTAGCGACAGCCACCTCGACTGTCGAGCAAAGCCCAATCGTTTTCGTAGAGATACAGGCGCCCATGTCTCAGTTGCTTTTCCCGCTCCGCCAGAAGAGGATATTAAAGAATGATCGTGAATTTCGCGGAACGGGCGCACAATCACAACTGGGAACTCGACCCAGTCACACGTTCGTTGCTCGACACAGATTTCTATAAGCTGCTCATGCTCCAGTTCATTTGGAAGCATTACCCAAAGACGCACGTGCAATTCACGCTTTTCAATCGCTCCACGAGCGGACCAATCGATACATTTCCCGCCGAAGAGCTTATCGCGCAACTGGATCATGCCCGCAATCTACGCTTTCGCAGGTCGGAATTGGTCTGGCTGGCCGGCAACACTTTCTATGGTCGCCGCGGAATTTTTGAGCCGGCATTTCTCGAATGGCTGGAGCGGGACTTCCGGCTCTCAGATTACGAACTATCGCTCAAGGACGAATGCCTTCATCTTAGCTTCGACGGCCTCTGGACCGACACCACCATGTGGGAGCTTTATTCGCTTTCCATCATCAACGAGTTGCGAACCCGCGCCAATCTGAAAAAGTTAAGCGAATTCGGCCTCGATATCCTATACGCCAAAGCGAAGACCAAGCTATGGAGCAAGATCGAACGCCTGCGTGGAGTTCCGAATCTCGCCGTCGCCGATTTCGGCACCCGCCGCCGTCACAGTTTTCTCTGGCAGGAATATGTTGTCGAAGCCATGTCCTCGAATCTCGGCGTCGGCTTTACTGGAACCTCGAACGCCTTTCTCGCCCATAAGCACGATCTTGAAGCCATTGGCACCAATGCGCATGAGATTCCCATGGTGCTCGCCGCGCTCGCGCCCGACGACGAGGCCCTGAAAGCTTCTCAATACCGTGTCCTCGAGTTGTGGCAGAAGACCTACGAAGGCGAATTGCGCATCATGTTGCCCGACACCTTTGGCACAACTCAGTTTCTCAACGCCGCGCCGGACTGGGCCGCCGATTGGACCGGGCAGCGTGTCGACAGCAAAGATCCGTATATAGCCGGAGATGAATATATCGACTGGTTAAAATCCCGCGGCCGCGATCCCCGGCAGAAGCGTTTGATCGCCTCCGACGCGCTCGACGTCGATGACATAGTTGGCCTGCACGCCTATTTCGGCGGGAGCCTCGCTCGTGGCGTGAAGCCGGCAGATTTCCGCGCCGCAGCCGACTTCGATGACCGCCGTAAATGGACTCCCGGCCGCCGCCTTCGTTTCAGTGCCGGCTGGGGTACTCTTCTCACCAACGATTTTCGCGGTTGCGACCCCGGCGGCGATGGCGGCTTCAATCCCATCAGCCTTATCGGCAAGGTATCGAGCGTGGAGGGCCGGCCCGCAGTCAAGCTTTCCGATAATTATGCAAAAGCCCTGGGATCGGCCTCCGAAATCGAACGCTATCGCCGTGTCTTCGGCTCCACAGGCATGAGTAACATCCCTGTTGTCGCCTGAAAGCAGCTCTTCGCCTCACTCAATCGCACACCCCCCGTTCGTGCTAAGGTATGGCACACCAGAGCCATATACGTATCCCCGGTCAGAGGATAATCTTGTTTTCGAGCAGCACTTGGGGGAGGGCTGATCAACAGACGTCCCGAGACTCAAACAGAGTCTGGGACGTTTTGTTTTGCCCCGAAGAACTGCCTGGAAGTCGTGGGTTACGGTATTCGGGATCTCATAACTCAAGTGTGGGATTTACCCCACTTCCCGCCTGTGCCTTGCGAGAAGTGGGGATGATCTTTACTTTCTGCATTAACCCAGATGAATCCCATCGGACGTTTTGTTCCGCCCTGAGAATTCGCCTGACCTCGAGAGTTCGAGATCACGAGATCAAAGGACCTTAACGTCGGATGCCCCACTTCTCGCGTCCTCTGCGAGAAGTGAGGAATGATCTCTAATTTACTTTTTGCGTCAACGCAGCCGCATTGTCATCACTAATGCTGCCGGCAAAGTTGGAATCGCCGCCGTAGACCGCTTTGATTGAGTTGCCTCCAGACTCAAGCATCGAGGTCGTAAAGCTGGCTAAGCCCCCACGTAACGTTCCCGTCCCGAGCACGGTTGTTCCCTGCATGAACGAGACAATTTCGCCATCCCGCGGCGCGCCGGCGGCTGAACTTACTACCGCAGTCAAGGTTACTGGCTCCCCATATGCCGACGGATTCGGTGAAGAAGTGAGTTCAATTGCGGTATCCGACTTGGAGACCGTAACTGTTTTGGTGACGCAGCCACTGTTGCAGCTGAGGCCGAAGGGACCACCCTTTCCCTGGGCATTCCAAAGTCTGATTTCTTCCTTATTGCCTACAGCGAGTGTATAGCCATCCGTGCCCCAGGCTCCGGCAAATCCTCCTACCGTAATCTTCGTATTGGTCCAGCTGTTCACGATGAGAGTTACGGTATCGTTGTCCGGTTTATATCCGGCTTCCCACTTCTTAGTTTCATCGTAGAAGCTGATGTAGTTGGTGTCACCGGTATAGGCAGCATGGGTGCCAAAACCGGTGCCGGTGATCGTGATGGTTTGATCTTTGGCGGTCGTAATCTTGCTGATCGAGGTTATTTTGGGAGTTGTTGTATCGGGATCCGTTTGTGCAGCCACTACTGATGCCACTGCTACGATGCCAAGCAGGATCAGAAGAAAGCGCCTGAGAATGAGCTTCGCCATGGTAAATACCTCCAATGCTGAATTTCGTCTTTGAGCCCAAAAAACGGCCCATTTTCCCTCTGCTCCCTCGGGATGTCAATGTGAAAGAATTTGCAGGTACGATTCGTGCGAGGCCTATCATCCGCAAGCTTCAGATTGAGCTAATGGCCCGAACCCCGGACTCCTGGGCCAATCTGGCAATGTCCGTGGTCCGCGCTTCAAGGAAGCGGCTGTATTCCCGGCTGAACGGTTCGTACGCGCATTCATCCAAACTCTCAAATTTGGCTCATTCGTGTACCTTAGCGCCCATCGTGGTACACGATTGTTTCGTCGCCAGCGAAGGACGCACGCGACTGCTCAAAGCTACTTATGAGATCATGGCGAGCACAGCAACATCGAGCTTCGAATAATATTTTTTTACGTCGCTAGCGCCGTACTTCTCGCGGAATTTCTCGACTACAGACGACACGTCCTTAGCGCCAGTGATCGTGCTAACTTCGAATTCCGGCCCAGCGCTTCCCCTCTCGATTCGAATCGCCGGTTTCTTGAGCACATTCTTATACCATTGGGTTTCCGACCCCTTCACCGGCAGCAGGTAAAGCTTGTCCTCCTCCAAAACGAACCAGACCGGATTTGAGATGGTGCGCCCTGATTTTCTTCCGGTCACGCTGAGTTTGATTTCGTTCGCCTTGGAAAGCTTGTCTTTTAGAACATCGTTATTGGTGGGCATGTGCGTTCCTTTTACATGAAGCTTAGTCTCGAAGCTCTCATCCCTTGGCGAACACTTCTTTGCAACCATAACCATCGCCAAATAGAACTTCATCGGTTAGCTCAGCCAGCTTGGGCGCGAAATCGCCGATCATTTTTTGGACCGCTGAAGGCTCTTTCTGAACTGCTGAAGGCTCTTCGTTCACTGCCGAAGAATCTTTACTCATGCTCTGCTCCTTCGTCTCTCCGGTAATCGATCTTCGTACTCGCCATGTTCACCAACACATGATAGGCGACATTATCCCAGGCATTATGAATACCGACGAAAAGCAGTAGCAGCGCCGCGCCTGCAACCGCAAACAAGGCCTCGCGGATGTGAGAGGACGCCGTCAAAGACGAAGCCGCCAGCACAGCGTAGGCTGCCAGGGGCAGCGCGACGTGAAAAAGCCAGTCCTCGAATTGCGGCTTATATGCGATTTGCTTCCGCATGCGCCGCACAATGATCAGGGTGTACACGACTCCTCCCAGGCCGATAACACCCCAAAGAGCTGCGGCAACAGTCATCGTCCGCCAAGGAGCGTGCAGCAGCGCCGACAAAAATAGGACAACGCCGAAATGAACTACCGTCGGACTGCCGAACGCAGCACCAGCGTCCGCCGCGCCCACCGGCGGACGCGCGGCGATCAGTGTCATAACAACAAACTGAAGTCCGATCAAAGCTCCCGCAGCGGAGCCGACGATCACGTAAAAGCCGTCCCATTGCGCGAGTTGCGGCAGGATGAAATTCATTCCGATATTCGTTGCTAAAGTCGCTCCAGGTAGAACGCCCAGCGAAAGCAGGTTCTTCATCTCAACTCCTTCCACTCCCGCTGGGCATTTTCAACTTACAGGCCCGTCATTTTTGCCAGCGCTTCCGGATAACGCTCCCCTTGCACCTTGATGTTGGAAGATGCGCCATCGATCTCGCGCAGATCGCCGGACGTAAGCTCGATTGCTATCGCTCCAATATTTTCTTCGAAACGATTCAGCTTGGTTGTGCCCGGAATCGGCACGATCCACGGCTTCTGCGCCAGCAACCACGCGAGCGCGATTTGAGCCGGGGTCGCTTTCTTCTTCTGCGCGATTTTTTCCAGCAGATCGACCATCGCCTGGTTCGCTTTCCGGTTTTCCTGCGTAAACCGCGGGACCGTGTTGCGAAAATCGGTGCTGTCGAACCTCGTGTTTTCGTCGATCTTCCCGGTCAGGAAACCCTTTCCAAGCGGACTGAAAGGAACGAAGCCGATGCCGAGTTCTTCCAGCGTAGGCAGCACGTCCTGCTCAGGCTTTCTCCACCACAACGAGTATTCGCTCTGAACCGCTGTTACTGGTTGCACTGCGTGTGCGCGGCGAATCGTTTTGGCGGCTGCCTCAGACATGCCGAAATGCTTTACCTTGCCCGATTGAATCAATTCCTTTACCGCGCCCGCAGTTTCTTCGATTGGCACGTTCGGGTCGACCCGGTGCTGATACAGCAGGTCGATGCTCTCCACCCTGAGGCGCTTCAGGGAACCTTCAACGGCCTGCCTGATGTGCTCGGGCTGGCTGTTCACAGGATGTGCTCCCGGCCGGCGATCGCCGCCGCTCACATCGAAGCCGAATTTGGTGGCAATGACTACCTTGCCGTGAAACGGTGCAAGCGCTTCGCCAACCAACTCCTCGTTGGTGAATGGGCCGTAGACTTCGGCCGTGTCAAAGAAAGTAATGCCGCGATCGACGGCCGCATGCAGAAGATCGGTCATCTCTTTCTTGTCCTTCGGCGGGCCGTACGAAAAGCTCATTCCCATGCAGCCCAGGCCAAGAGCCGAGACTTCGAGGTTGCTTTTTCCAAGTTTGCGTTTTTGCATTGTGTCTCCTACGACGTTATGAGTTTCAGTTTGTTGTAATGGCATGACTCAATGATAGTCCGTCGCAGTCAGGTGGCTTGCCCATTCCGATGAAGTTCTTGCCAGATTCTCCGAACTCGCTCAGGAGACTGCGGAAAATTAGCAGTGTCCTAATTTCGATTATGCTTTTCTTCGCGACCTTTGCGAGTCCTTTGCGTCCCTTGCGGTTAAAAGCTTTTGTGCCCGAAATTAGGACACCGCCATTTGCTTCGCGAAGAAAAAGCTCCACCGCAACGTCCCTAATATGGCGGTCGAGAGGGAAGCGGTGTCTTCCGCTGTATTCCTGCCCCTTCGACGATCGTATAGATAAAATCCGCCGCGACATCGCGTAGAACTTCCGTTTCGCCGTTCGGCCAGCGAATATCGACCTCATTCATCTTGTCATTGCCCGCTAAACCGAAGTGCAGCCGCAAATCATTCTGCGAAAGATAACCGGCACCGCCCCGCACTTCGCCGATCTGCACCAGCGCTCCAGCTTTCACTGTAATTCGCGAACCAATTGCGGCTTTGTTGCTCTTCGTTCCGATCAATTTGAAAAGAACGCGGTGATTCGCGCTCTGAGTTCGATTCAATAACAGCGACGGCGGTTCGCCCACATTCAGCACCACAATATCGACATTGCCGTCGTTGTTAATATCGCCAAAAGCCGCGCCCCGCCGGGATTGCGGCGGCGCGTTGGCCAGCACCGAAGAAACATCGTCAAAAGTTCCGTCACGATGATTGCGAAAGAGCAGCATCGGCTGCCGGTAAGGCGTACCCCCGGGAATCGCATCCACCTGCGGATAGACATGGCCATTAGCTATGAACAAATCGAGCCAGCCGTCATTATCCATATCGAAAAACGAGGTCCCCCAGCTCACAAGAGGATAAGTTGGCTTCATCAATTTCGCGCGCACGCTTACGTCTGCGAAATTCTCTTTGTCCAGATTGTGATAAAGCGTCGTACCTTGCTCGACAAAATTCGTGACGACCATCGACAGTCGGCCTTCGTGCAGATAATCGCCCCAATCCACGCCCATCGAGCCTTGCTCCAGGCCATCGCCGCTCAACGCCACTCCCGAGAGCAAGCCGACATCCTCGAAAGTCCCATCATGTTTATTGCGATAAAGAAAGTTCGGACCGGCATCGTTCGCCACATAAAGATCGGGCCATCCGTCGTTATCGTAATCACCCCACGTCGCGCCCAGCCCATAATAATGATGAGGATCGTCCACCCCAGCCTTCTTCGAAACTTCTTCAAACGTTCCATCGCCCTTGTTGTGAAAAAGCAAATCCGATTCACCCGGCATGCCCCACGGTCCGCACTGCACCAGTACTCCTTTAAAGCGGCAGAATCGCGGATCGTTGCCGAACTGCGGCAGGTTGTCGATATCCACATGAACGTATCGCGACACAAAAAGATCGACGCGCCCATCGCGATCATAATCGGCCCATGCCGCGCCGGTGCTGAATCCGCCCCCCGCCACGCCCGCCTTTTCGGTCACGTCTTCAAACTTGCAATTGCCCCGATTGTGATAGAGCGCGTTGCCGCCGAATCCGGTGACATAAATATCCTGCAAGCCATCGTTGTCGTAATCGGCCACGGCTATGCCCATGCCCCAACCTTTGCGCGTAAGCCCGGCGGATTTCGTAATGTTGGTGAATTGCGGGATGCCGTTCTTCGAATCGTCCTGATGATAAAGCGTGATCAGCGGGTCGCCGCCTTGCTTGTAGCGCTCGACCGTCGAACCATTCACGGTGATGATGTCGAGTTTGCCGTCGTTATCGCAATCGATCAGCCCCACGCCTCCGCTCATCGATTCGACGATGTATTGTTTATCGGGAGAAGAAATGTGCGGGACGGTGAGCCCCGCTTCGGCGGCGACATCTTCGAACTGCGGAAGAGCCGCGTTCGACGTTTGCGTTTTCTGCGAAGGCAATGCTGGCGCCGGCTTGCCCGGAGAAGTTTGCGAAAAAGAAATTGCGCTTTGCAGTAGTCCCGCTACCAACGAAAGCCGGCAAATAAAAAGAATGGCCCGCATAGGAAGGGCGATTATACAAGGCAGGAATGAACTGGGCGCGCATGTACCCGTGCGGAAATCAGAGCCATGCCCACTCCGCGCCAATGGCAAAACCTTACTTCTTATCCACGGGCGCAGCCGTACCATCCGACCACTCTCCGATCGGAACCAGAAACACGGTCAACCGCTCCGCAGGCACCGACGATGCCAGCACCGGCGAGCCCGGCAAGTCCGCGCCCCAACTTGCTGTCTCTGTGAGCGGAAGAAAGAACATCAAGTGCGGGCGCCAATGCTGCGCCTGATCGCCCAAGTATTGCTGCTTCGATGTCATGTAGCACATCGCGCCCGATTCCGGCGTGGGCAACTCTTTCTTGTCGATACCGGCCTTGATCTCCTCGAACATTTGAGTTTTGGATCGTCCCGCCAGAATCAACTCGGTTTTCTTGATCGTGAGCGGAAGATTGGATCGCGCGGCCGCCGCATTGAAGCAAATCGGAGCCCGCAGCCTGGGGTTCCAGAAGTTAGGGTCCTCGCTTCCCGCGGTCCATGATCTTTGCACCACGCACACGAAACCGTTCTTTCCTTTCACCGCGGTTTCGTAGCCACGCCTTCCCATCACCATGATCTCCGCATCCTGCGAAATGGATGGCGGCGCCGCGCTCTTCGCCAGCTCGATCTCGGCATCCCGCTCCATCATGTATTGCTCCACCGGAGCCATGTTCGGATACGCTGTCTTAACGCCCGAGTCTTGTGCGTGGCAAGCAGCGGCTAGAAGGATAATTAGTGCGAAGCTTAATACCGCCATGTCGAACGTCTTCCGCTTCATTGATTTCTCCTCGAGACAGTTGCAAAGGGAACTGCCCCGACAGTTGTCCATCTGAGTTTGCTTAACGCCAGTCCTGCGCCCCGTGATGAATGTGCAGGATCTCGACAGCATCTGGCTTCACTGAATACACGACAACATAGGGAAGCGGCGCAAGCGGCAGTTCTCTGGTGCCGCTGCGGTGTCCGGGCCTGCCCTTGTGGGGCGCGGTTTTAAGCGATCGGGCATGCTGATAGATTGCCCGCACGGTCGGCTCTGCGAAATGCGGATAGTGCCGTTGCAGATAGTTCTTTATATTTTCTAAATCGTCGGCGGCGGGAAGGGTCCAGCGAATGCGCATCAGGGCCTAAACATGGCTTCAAGGCGGGCGTCCATTTCTTCCTCGCCGATAAACTCCCCGCGATCGGCTGCCGCGATTCCTTTTTCCACGGACGCCAGGAAGCGTGCTTCCTCGTCGAGATAACGCGCCACGACTTTAGTCACCACCCGCTCGGGGGCAGTCCCGGCTTTGTCGGCGATCTGCGCAAGCTGCGCTTCCTGCTCGGGTGTGAGATGTACTTCCATGCCCCTCACAGTACGCGAAAATCAAGAACGAGGCAAGATCGAGGGCGGGTCTGCACACCTTGGCCGGGTGGCCCACCTTTTGTGATTTCTGCATCCGCCGTTCCCACTGAGGGTGCCCCATCCTTGCGTTTTTTGCAAGGGTGGGTAATGATGCTGCGTGCATTATTTGCTTTGTTGAGGCGGCGCGATCAAACCCAAACGACGCATGCATTCCCGATTCCCGCCCTTCGCAAAGTGCGCGAAGGACGGGGCACCCACTGCGTTGGTGATGCCAGCGAGATCGAAAGCCTGGGCCACCCGCAGGCTCACTCAATCCCCATCTCTCTCTGAATCTGCTCCAGCGATGCCCCTTTCGTCTCCGGAACCATGGTCTTCACCCAGATGAGTTGCAGCACCATCATGCCGCAGAAAAAGAGAAAACGTAGCCGGGGGGAAACGCCACCACCATCTTCGGGAAAAAAGTAGTCAATAACGCGGCAAAAATCCAGTGCGTGAAACAGCCAAGGGTCTGGCCCTCCGCGCGATGGCGATTGGGAAATATTTCCGAGATAAAAACCCAGATAACTGCCCCCTGCCCGATCGGCGTGCGCGGCGATGAAGGCAAAAATGCAAACCGGCACGATGCGTAATGCAGGTAAAAAATGCCCAGGCGACGAGCCCCAGGGAAATGATGTAACCGAATGAACCGATGTAGAGCAACGTGCGCCGCCCCAAACGGTCAATCAGCCATAAACCCACGAAAGTAAAAATCAGATTGGTCACGCCGATGCCGGCGGATTGCAGCAACGCGGCCTTTTCGCCGCAGACCGGTTAATTCAAAAATGCGCGGCGCGAAGTAAAGAATGGCATTGATGCCGGATAGTTGATTAAAAAACGCAATGAAAAACGCCAGCAGAATCGGAATTCGCAGTCGCCATGTTCCAAAAATTTCCCGACGAATCTTCGCTCCGTGCCGCCGGACGCGATGATTTCATTCGCCCGGGCCTCGATCTCAGACGGCGGGGCGTTTGGTTGAATGAGCTGGAGAACTGCCATTCCCCTGCGCGATCATTTTTGCGGGTCAACAGCCAGCGCGGACTTTCGGGAATCCCAAAACTAAAGATCGTATAAAGCAGCGACGGAATTGCCGCGACGCCCAGCATCCAGCGCCAGGCATTTTCGCCGGTGCCGGCGAGCAGGGCGTTGGACAGGTAAGCCACGAGAATGCCGAACACAATGTTGAACTGAAACATGCCGGCAAGACGCCCGCGATATTTGGGCGGCGCGATTTCGGAGATGTAAAGCGGCGAGACCACGGTGGAAATGCCGATGCCAAAACCGCCAATCATGCGGGCAAAAATGAAAATGGAGACATTCGGTGCCAGCGCCGTTCCGAAGGCGGACACGACGTAGAGCAGGCCAATCCATAGCAGCGTGGATTTGCGCCCCAAGCGGTCAGTCGGCCAGCCGCCGATCAGCGCGCCCAAAACCGTCCCATAGAGTGCCGAGCCCATCGCAATGCCTTGCATCCCCGCGGTGAGTCCCCACAACGACTGGATTTTTTGTTCCGCGCCGGAAATGACCACGGTATCAAAACCAAACAGAAATCCGGCCAGGGCCGCCGTCAGTGCCCAAAAGAAGATGCGTGCATTCATAAGGTGGGTGGAAGCGATACGCCCCCAGTGACGCCGAAGTCGCCGCGAGCGCACCTCACGATAACCGTATCGTTGCCCGCCGCGCAAATGTTCGCCGGCATGTTCAGGTCATGAGCGCCTGCGCAACTGCGCTCGCAGCGGCGGTCCAAAAGCGCCGCGTAACGTAAAGAAAGGGAACAGATTCGTCGCATCGTCTTTCCCGAATCGGAACACTCATGTCGAAAAAATGTGCAAAAACCTTCACCCCCGCCCATCCGTGCTCTTGACCCCTCAGCCTTCAAATGCCAAGCTGGATGCAGGGTTCAGGGGCGTGATCTGAATCGAGGAGTTTGGCTTTATGTTGTTGGGTATCTTCAGATCGCGATGCCGCTTCTCTCTTAAGTTGTTCCCGCTATCCGTTGCCCTTTGTGCCACCCTCGTAACGCCTGCCTTTGCCGGCAAGAATTCCATCGGCACGGCCACTTTAACGTTGCGCTCCTGCGACGCCACCGGCCTCGCCAATGGAAGCTGTTACCGCGCGGTAGTGTCAGGCTGTCCACAGGCAACCCGCGCTTTCGCCGCCGCCGTCAAGATCAACGAGCCCGCGAATCTAACCGACCTTCGAGGCACCGTCTTCTTCACTACCGGCGGCGATGGCAACGCCTTCTACGATTACGACGAAGATTTCATCGGTGACCCGAGTTGCTCTGGCTCAAATTGCGGCCTGATGGTGGTGCAGTCTATTAACGCCGCGAACTACCGCACGATACAAATCGACTTTACAGATCCTGAAGGTTTAATCAACGAGCAGGATGGTTGGCTGACGGGTCCTGCTACCGACGGGCCGCGGGCGCTTGCCTGCCGCTACGCAACTCTGGTCCACGCCATTTGGTCGAGCGTTTTGAATAAAGACGGGCATCCCATGTGCGCTACTGGAAACAGCGGCGGCGGCGGCCTAGTGGCCTATGCCATGACACAATATGAAATGGGAATGAGTTCAGGCCCGGGCCCCACGTTCACCATGGTTGAGATCACGTCGGGACCGCCCTACGCCCGCATCGACCACGGTTGCGCGGGCACGGCCGCGCCCAGCTTAAGCGTGAGTTGCCCCGAGGGAGATGCGATTTCAGAAAATTACGGCCTCGATACCTCCCAAAGCTTTGTCGACCCGGCTTACCCCTCCGACTATTGCAGCGTTGACATTAACAGCGACGGAAGGAACGTTCACTCCAGCTTTCATCACGACAGCATCGTCTCCGACGATTTTCCGGCGCCGAATTATCAGACCGTCGTTCGCCAGCTCTTCGGCAGCGACGACCTCACCGAGGCCGTTCCTCTTGGCACCGAATGGTACGATTCGATCACGTCGACTAAAACTCAGGCCTGCATCAGCGGCGCGCCTCACGAATTGCCGGAAAATTTCAATGGCGCCACCACCATCGTGAGCGACATCGTCAACAACTGCAATTAGGCCTCACTAGCAATTAAGTCTCACTCCGTCGTGAGCGGATAACTCTTCTGCCGCCAGTCGCGGATGCCGCCATCCATCGAGATCACGTTCGTGTAACCCATCTTTTGCAGATTGTCGGCCGCCAGCGCCGACCGAAATCCCCCGCCGCAATAAAGAACGATTTCAGCGTGAAGATCGGGCACTCTCGCTTCGATATCGCGTTCGATGATTCCCTTACCCAGATGAATCGCGCCCGGCAGATGGTCTTTGGCAAACTCACTTTCTTCGCGAACGTCCACCAGGACAAACTTTCCGCCGTCGTCTATCTTTTTCTTCACTTCATCCGCGGTAGTCTCGCGAATCCGAGTTTTCGCGTCGTCAACAATTTTCAAGAAGCGCGGAGGATGTTGCATAGCCATGATCGTCTCCTTTAATTTTCAACAAACAAACATGCTATCAAGCATAGCTGGCCCGCGCATGATTTAGTCGAGGCGCGGGGTTTTCAATTAGCCTGAATACGCGAGATCAACCATGAGCGAACATGCGCGCAAGATCGGCCTGGCTCGCATGTTGTCGAAGCTCGGCTATTGTTCGCGTTCGCGGGCGGCAGAGTTAATTCGCGCCGGACGCGTGAGCTTGAACGGAAAAATCCGGCGCGATCCGGAAACTCCAGCATCCGGGAAGCGGGACGAAATTACGGTCGACGGAAAAGCGCTCGAGCCGCGGGCAAGAATATATCTCATGCTAAATAAGCCGCGCGGCATAGTGACAACCGCCGCAGACGATGAGGGCAGGGAAACGGTCTACGGTTTGTTGAGAGATCATCCTTCCAACGGAACAAAGCCGCTGCCGTGGGTAGCCCCAGTCGGACGTCTCGATAAAGCAAGTGAAGGCTTGCTGCTTCTCACCAACGATTCCGAATGGGGATCGCGCGTCGCTTCTCCGCGGTCGCACTTGGACAAAACCTACCACGTTCAGGTCGGGGCGATTATCTCAGGGGAACTCCTTCTGGCGATGGTGCGCGGAATTACGGCGAAGAACGGGGAGACTCTGCGAGCGAAGCAAGCCCATTGCCTGCGTTCCGGCCAGAAAAATTGCTGGGTTGAGATTATTCTCGACGAAGGCAGGAACCGCCAGATTCGCCGCATGTTCGAAGCATTCGGCATCGAGGTTTTACGCTTAATCCGCGTAGCGATCGGTCCTTTAACGCTTGGCAATCTCGCGAAGGGCGAATATCGTCCTATTGCAGCGGATGAAAAACGGATGCTCGACCATGAGCTAAATCCAATAACGTTATGAGCGAGTTAAATTTTCTTCCCGCCGTTTCTATGGCAGAACAAATCCGCCACAAAAAGATTTCTCCCGTAGAACTTTTGGAAGCGCATCTCTCGCAGATCGAGAGATTGAACCCCCAACTCAACGCCTATGTGCAGGTCGACGCCCAACGCGCGCACGATGCCGCTCTTGCTGCGGAAAGGGCGGTCACCCAACGGAAGACGCTCGGCCGTCTGCACGGCGTTCCCATCAGCATCAAGAGTTCAATCGCGGTTGCGGGCCTTCGTTGCGAGTCGGGAACCCGCCTGCGCGCCGGGGTCGTCGCGCCACAGGACGCTCCGTTGGTCGCGCGCCTGAAGAACGCAGGCGCAATCATTCTTGGCGTCACCAATACGCCCGAACTTCTCATGGCTTGGGAAACCGATAATCTTCTCTACGGCCGAACCAACAGTCCGTGGGACCTCGAGCGAACTCCCGGCGGATCGAGCGGTGGCGAAGCGGCGGCTATTTCCGCAGGTATGTCTGCCGGTGGTGTTGGCAGCGACGGCGGCGGGTCGATTCGCGTGCCCGCGCATTTCACCGGCATCTGTGGCCTTAAGCCAACCCCCGGACGCATTCCCGCCACCGGGCACTTTCCGGTGTCCGCCGGTCCGTTCGCGCTAATTGGCGTAGTCGGCCCGATGGCCCGCACTGTGGCTGACTTGCAACTCCTTTTCGAGCTGATGCAAGGTCCGGATGTCGGCGATACCTGCGCTGCGCCCGTGCCGTTGCGCCGGCCACATGAAGCTGAAGTGAAGCAACTCAAGATTGGCTACTTCGAAGACGACGGTCGTACTCCGGTCACGCCTGAAACGCGAGCCGGTGTGCGCAACGCGGCGGAAGCGCTACGCCGCGCCGGATTTCAGGTAGAGGCGTTTCGCCCCGACGGTCTCGAAGAGGCGCGTCAACTTTGGCACCAGTTCTTCGTGGTTGCCGGCGGAATGATGTTG
Source organism: uncultured Acidobacteriota bacterium (assembly GCA_963755225.1). Classification (GTDB taxonomy): domain Bacteria; phylum Acidobacteriota; class Terriglobia; order Terriglobales; family Acidobacteriaceae; genus Sulfotelmatobacter. The sequence goes on along the minus strand of CAVWJE010000006.1, from coordinate 351,727 downwards.
CGCCCTTTGTTCAATGAGAAGTTTAAAGAGAACTCCAACCAATCCGATCCCGACCTCACCCCGATTCTCCGGCAATTTCTCGAGTGGTCCGCATCCCATCCCGCGCACACCGCGCGCTCACTGCTTGATGCATGGATTCAACGCGATCTTCTCCGCGCCCGCTTTCTTGCGCAGATGCAGGAGTATCCAATCTTGCTGTGTCCCGCCGCTGCCATCCCGGCGTTCCGCCACGGAGAGCGCAGTTGGCAAGTGGAGGGCGAAACGGTGCAATATCTCGATGCCTGGAGCTATACGGAAGTTTTCAATCTTCTGGGCAATCCCGCCGCGGTAATTCCCGTCGCTCATTCGCCGCAAGGCCTGCCAATCGGAGTGCAAATCGTAGGCCGTCAGTGGGAGGAAGAACAGGTGTTGGCTGTGGCCGCCGCGCTGGAAAAAGAATGTGGACACTGCAAGTCACCTCCGCTCGCCTGAGCCTGCTTTGCACATCCATAATATATTTGCACTATTTCCCAGCGGCGCATATGTGCGTAACTTGGTCCGGCGTCGTTCTTTGCGGCGCAGCTTCTTCATGCGCAATTCCTCCATCCCGACAAAAGCCTTATCCTGGCTGCTTCCATTTCTTGTGATCTCGGCTGCGTATCTTTACGCCTTTCCCCAGGCCAACATTTTCTATGCGGGCATCGTTCTGCTGCATGCGTTCGCCGGGGTAATCGCTGCCATTCTTCTCGTCCCGGCATTATTCCGCTTTCTGCGCAATGGCAGCTTTATCGCGCGCGCGGGATGGTTCTTAGTCGCGGCGGGCGCGATTCTAGGCTTAATTCTCATTAAGACCGGTACGCCTCGCTCCGAATGGAATTGGCTCTACGCCCACATTCTGATCTCGCTTCTTGGAGTCGGTTTTCTCGTTGCCGACAAATTGGGATCGCGAGCACAGCATCGGCCTCATACCGCTTACGTTTGGCGATCTGCAATCTGCCTGGCAGTTCTGGCCGTGCTCGGCTACGGTGCGCACCATATCCGCGAAACCTGGCAAACGCGCAATCGCATCGAGAATCCGGCCATGCCGCCCGATAGCATGAACGGCGAAGGCGATGGGCCGCAGGGTTCATTCTTTCCCAGTTCCGCGCAGGTTTACGGCAACCAGAAAATTCCCAGTAAGTTTTTCATGGAGTCCGATTCCTGCAAGCGCTGCCACGAAGACATCTATAACCAGTGGTTCAGTTCGGCCCATCACTTTTCATCCTTTAATAATCAGTGGTATCGCAAGTCGATCGAGTATATGCAGGATACGATCGGAACGAAGCCTTCGAAATGGTGCGGCGGATGCCACGATCCCGCCCTCCTTTACAGCGGACTGATGGATACCCCGATCAAGCAGATCGTTCATCGCCCCGAGTCGCAGGCCGGACTCGGCTGCATGATGTGCCACTCCATCGCGAAAGTGAAAAGTTCGATGGGGCAGGCGGATTTTTATTTGGAATATCCCAAGCTCCACGAATTGGCCGCCACACAAAATCTGGTGGCCCGCGCGCTGCACGATTTTGTGATCCGATTAAATCCCGAGCCGCACCGCCGCGTTTTTCTCAAGCCTTTCATGAAAACGCAGACCGCGGAGTTCTGCTCCACTTGCCATAAGGTTCATCTTGACGTTCCGGTAAACAGCTACCGTTGGACTCGCGGCTTTAACGAGTATGACAATTGGCAGGCCAGCGGAGTTTCGGGGCAGGGCGCTCGCTCGTTTTATTATCCGCCGAAGCCTCAGCAATGCGCTGATTGCCACATGCCCAGAGAAGCCTCGAAAGACGCGGGCAACATCGATGGATTCGTGCACTCGCACCGTTTTCCCGGCGCAAACACCGCGGTCCCTACGGCTAACGAAGATGAGGCGCAGCTCAAGCTGACGGAAGGCTTCTTGAAAAGCGGAGCGCTCACCGTCGATATCTTCGCCTTGTCTCCCGCGCAGGCACTGTTGAAATCGGGCGCGAATGCCCAGTCAGATTTGGCTACCACCTTCGCAGTCGGCGAAGAGGCCGAAACTAAAATTACTCCCGGCGCAATTGGAGAAACCGCGCCCATCACCGCTCCACTCAACCTTGTGCAGCCCGCGCTCCGTCGCGGCGATACGGTTCGCGTGGACGTTGTCGTCCGCACCAAAAAGGTCGGCCACTTCTTCCCCGGAGGCACGGTGGATGCCTACGACACCTGGCTCGAACTGAAAGCCGTCGACGATAAAGGCCAGACAATTTTTTGGAGCGGCATGGTCGAAGACAACGGCCGCGGCCCCGTGGAAAAAGGAGCGCACTTTTATCGTTCCCTACAGATTGACGCGCACGGCAATCCTATCAACAAGCGCAATGCATGGGCCACGCGCGCTGTGGTCTATGTGCGCCTCATCCCGCCCGGCGCGGCTGACACGGTGCACTACCGCATATCGATTCCCGAAAACGCCGGCAACAAAATTACCCTGCACGCGCGCCTGTGCTATCGCAAATTTACCTGGTATAACACGAACGAAGCGTTCGCCGGGCAACCCGATCCGGCATCGCCAAAGCTGGTTGCGCCCGAGTATGACGACCGTCCCACCGTGTTTACGGCATCGTTGAGCGGGGTTTCGGCGAAGCGGGAAAAAATCCCCGACTTGCCTATCGAGACCGTGGCTGAGAACGAAATCACGCTGCCCGTGATTGCGCACAGTGCACCCGCACCCGAAGCGAAGACTATCGTGAAGAAAGACGAATGGCTGCGTTGGAACGATTATGGCATCGGCTTGTTTCTACAAGGCGATCTGAAAGCCGCTGCTGCGGCATTCCAAAAAGTCACAGAGGCAGACCCAAACAATCCCGATGGCTGGGTAAACATCGGACGCTGCGCGGTGCAGGAAGGCGACATGGAGCGCGCTCGGGCGGTTCTCGAAAAGGCTCTTTCTTTGTCCCCGACTCTCGCTCGCGCCAATTATTTCTACGCGCGAGTGCTGCGCTCCGATGGCCATTACGAAGCCGCTGCGGCCCGCTTGCGCATTGTCCTTCGCCAATATCCGCGCGACCGCGTCGCGCTCAACGATCTCGGACGCATTCTTTTCCTGCAAAGAAAATACAGCGAAGCTGTAACCGCGCTGCAATCCGTGCTCGCAATCGATCCGGAGGATTTGCAGGCGCACTATAACTTAATGCTTTGTTACAGCGGACTCGGCAACGAAAAGCTGGCAAAAGAGCATCAGGCGCGCTATCTGCGTTTCAAGGCCGACGAATCGTCGCAAGCCATCACCGGTCCTTATCGTCAATTGCATCCCGAAGACAACAATGAAAGACAGGCAATTCACGAGCACGTCTCGGTCCCGTTGCCTGCAATGCCGAGGGTGAGCGCCGCTGTTTCCAGCGCTACGAACCATGTAGGGACAGCCGCCCCGGCTGTCCGGCCGGGCAAAGCCCGGCTTGCGTCCATCGTCTCCGCAACCGGAGGATCCAAGTGAAACGCTATCTGAGCCTCCTCCGCACATTCACATCGCGATGGTCGATTCTCTTCCTCGCGATCCCACTCCACGCTCAGCAAATTCATTTCCGCGACGTGACCTCCCAGGCCGGAATCCGTTTCACTCACAACAACGGCGCTTTCGGCAAGAAGTGGCTGCCCGAAACAATGGGTCCAGGTTGCGCTTTCATCGATTACGACAACGATGGTTATCCCGACATTCTTCTTGTGAATGGCACGGACTGGGCCGGCCACATGCACGGTGGCCCGACTACTCCAAAGCTTTATCACAACAATGGCAACGGAACTTTCACCGACGTTACTCGCAAAGCTGGATTAGCCGTGCCTATGTTCGGCCTCGGCGCAGCGGTCGGCGATTACGATAACGATGGCTTCGACGACATCTTCATCACCGCGTTAGGGCAAAGCCATCTCTTCCACAACAATGGCAACGGCACTTTCACGGAAGTCACCAAGCCGGCGGGAATGTTCGGGCCAAACGAATTCTCCACCAGCGCCGCCTGGGTGGATTATGACCGCGACGGCAAGCTCGATCTTGTAGTCGCAAATTATGTGCAGTGGAGCGAGCAGGGCGACCTTTATTGCACGCTCGACGGCGCGCATAAATCCTATTGCACGCCGGAATCGTACAAAGGAACGTCCGTGCGTCTTTGGCACAATCTCGGCGGCGGAAAGTTTGAAGATGCTACGCAGAAGGCGGGTCTGGGCGATTCCACATCGAAGAGTCTCGGCATTGCCGTTCTCGACTACAACGCCGATGGCTGGCCCGATATATTGATCGCCAACGATACGCAACCGAACAAGCTTTACCTTAATAAGAAAGATGGAACGTTCGAGGAGCGGGGCGTTCCATCCGGTATAGCTTTCAGCGAAGATGGAGTGGCCCGCGCGGGCATGGGAGTGGACGCCGCCGATTACGACCGCAGCGGACATCCCAGCGTCATCATCAGCAACTTCGCCAATCAGATGGTCTCGCTCTATCACAACGAAGGCAACGGCTTGTTCGTCGACGAAGCGCCGCAATCGGAGGTGGGCCGCGCGTCGTTGGTCACGCTCGGCTTTGGATGCTTCTTCTTCGACTACGACAACGACGGCTGGCCCGATATTTTCGTAGCCGACGGCCACATCGAAGACGCAATCGAGCGCGTGCAGAAGCGCGTAAGCTATGCGGAGCCTTCGCACTTATTCCATAATCTGGGCGGAGGCAAATTCGAGGAAGTCACAGCGCAAATGGGCTCGCGCTTTCGCTGCGCCAAGAGTGGCGCGCGGCGCGGCTTATGCCGATATCGACAACGACGGTTTCCTCGACGTGCTCGTCGCCACTAACGCCGGCCCAGCTTTTTTGTTTCACAACGAAGGCGGAACGAATCGCAGCCTGCGCTTAAAACTTGTAGGAACAAAATCCAATCGCGACGGCATCGGCGCGGTCGTCCGCGTGACGTCAGGAAAAGACTCGCAATCGAAGATGCTGCGCTCAGGTTCGAGCTATCTTTCGCAAAGCGAATTGGCCCTCACCTTCGGCCTCGGGGCGCAAACAAAAGCGGATAACGTTGAAATTCAATGGCCCAGCGGCCAGGTGGATAAGCTTGCAAGCCTAAATGCCGGACAAACCGTGACCGTGCAGGAAGGAAAAGGCATCGTCGCAAACCGTGCGTACGGCGCGGCGCATGCGGAACCAGCTCACAAATAGACCGCGAGAAGCCATGTCATCCTGAGCGAAGAAAATAGGTTCGCGATAGCGAACCTATTTGCGCAGTCGAAGGATCTCTACGCAGCCTCCAGACTAGGAGTTTCAGAAAGGCGTCCTCCCAAAGCTGTTTACCCTGTGTTACCCCGTGCCCTCTGTGTTTAAATCTTGATCAGATGACTTCTCGAATCCCAGCAACGCTGGCTGGTCTATTACTTGCGGCATTCGGAGTTTTCTCGACGATACCGCAGAAGCAATCGAACGAAAATCCCGTCGAAGCCGCGCGCCTGAACAACCTCGGCGCCGCCTACATGAATCAGCAACTCTTCGAGAAGGGACTAAAGAATTTTCAGCAGGCCGCCTCGCTCGATCCCAACCTAACAATCGCGCGCCTGAACGAAGGCATAGCGTTTTTGAATCTGCAAAAAATCGACGAGGCCAAAGCGTCGCTCGAAGCCGCGCTCAAGCAAGATCCGAAAGATCCCAATGCCTGGTACAACCTCGGCCTGCTCGCCAAGAACACAGGCGACGCGCAAACCGCCATCGACGCCTTCAAACATGTAACTGAAATTGACGCCGCCGACCCCGACACCTGGTATTTTCTCGGATTGTCGTACGTGCAGGCGAAACAATTCCCGCAGGCGATCGACGCCTTTCAGCATGCGCTGCAACTCAACCCGCTGCACGCCTCCGCCGAGTTCGGACTGTCACGCGCCTACCAGCAGTCGACGGATATCGGCCACGCACGCGAGCACCTGAAAAAATTCCAGTACATGACGCAGAGCAAACTCGGCGCGCCCATGAGCCTCGCGTATGGTGAGCAGGGAAAATATTCCCGCGCGGTGGAGTCGCCTTCAGCAGTGTTGAAAGCGCCTGCGCAGATCAAGGTGCAGTTTGTGGATGTGACGAAGGAGGCGGGGATTGTGTCGAATCCCTCCCCAAGGCAGGGAGAGTCACACGATAACCCCGGCAGCGGCGCGTGCTTCTTCGACTATGACAATGACGGCAAGATAGACCTTCTTCTTATGAATGAGGGTGCTAACGGTGGTACGTCGCTCTACCACAACGTCGGCGGCAAATTTGAAGACGCTACTAAAGGCTTTTTCGCTTGGGCAATCCCAGTTGCCGATGCTGGGCCGCATCGAGGGACGAGCTGCGCGATCGGCGACTATGATAATGACGGCTTCGCGGATGTGGCCTATACATTCGGGTCGGGGACTTGGTTGCTCCACAATGAAAAGGACGGGACCTTCGATCTCAGGTTCGATCTGCACATGGGACTTGGGAACGGAGCAACGGTTCGGGGAACCTCGCAAAAGAAGAATCTGGAAAACGTACCCCCAGGTGGCGTCGTGGCAGGCGTGCCTTCCGGCATTCCCACCACGGAGTCGCTCGGCGCAACCTTCATAGATTACGACCACGATGGAGACTTGGATCTTTATATCACCAAGCCCAGCCGTGTCCGCCTTCAGAAAGAGCCCGCATCAAGCGACGGAATGTGTCCACCGTGTCGTTCGTTCTGGCCGGCCTCGACCCTCAGTTTATCTTCCAATGTGCTATGGCGGAATGATGGAGACGGCAGCTTTACGAATGTTACGGAGGCATCCGGACTCAGCGGCTGGGTTCGCGATGTTGCCGCTGTCGGTACGGACTTCAATAATGACCGAGCTGTAGACATTCTGGTCACGGGCGGAAAAACCCCGAAGCTCTTCGAGAATCCGCGCGAGGGCAAATTCCGCGATAGGGCCGATCTGACCTCATCAATGCCGAGCCTTACCAACGGCGTGGCCGTCCTTGATTTCGATCACGACGGCTGGATGGACTACGCCTTCACTCAAATGGGAGCTCCAGGAATCACCCTCTGGCGCAACAATCACGGCAAAACTTTCGAGCAAGTAAAGCTTCCCGAATCCAACTGGGTCCGTGCCTACGGCGTCGCCGCCTTCGACTACGACAACGACGGCTGGGTCGATCTCGTCGCTGTCGGTGAAACCAAAGAAGGCAAGGGCGAGATCAAACTGTTCCGCAATCTCGGCGCCGATGGTTTCAAAGATGTCACCGTCGACGTTGGCCTCGACAAGATTCAACTCAAAGAGCCACGCGCCATCATCACAGGTGACTACGACAACGACGGCGCGACCGACCTGCTGATCACGCAGAATCACGGGCCCGCCGTGCTGCTGCGCAACGAAGGCGGCAATCAAAATCACTGGCTGCGCTTGTCGCTCAAAGGTCTCGCCGACAACAAAAGTGCCATCGGCACCAAGGTTGAAGTTTTTGCCGGAGGCAACCGGCAGAAATTTGAGATCGCCGGCTCCAACGGATACCTCGGCCAGAACTCGCCGTATCTGACCGTCGGCTTGGGCGATGCGAAAGAGGCCGACGTCGTTCGCATGTTGTGGCCGACCGGCGTGTTGCAGGACGAAATCAACGTGGCCGGCGACAAGCAGCAAAACATCACCGAGATCGACCGCCGCGGCAGCTCGTGTCCAACATTATTTGTGTGGAATGGCGAGCGCTACGAATTTGTCGCCGACATGCTCGGCGCGGGCGTAGTGGGACACTGGGTCGGCCCCGGCCAGCGCGATGTTCCGCGTCCGGTCGAGTGGATCAAGATCGATCGGGAGATGATTCGGGGAAAAAGCGATGAAACAGACGTCAGACCTCGGACTTCAGACCTCGGCGCAAACGCTTCGACCCCGCTCCGAAGCCAATTGTCCGAAGTTCCTTTTGCCGAAGCCCGAAGCCCGAAGCCCGAAGCCGCTCTGTCTGAGGTCCGAGGTCCGAGGGCCGACGCCGGTCTTGTCAGCTTCCGCTTCATGGAGCCGCTCGAAGAAGCTGTTTATCTCGATCAGACACGCTTGCTTGCAATCGACCACCCCTCCGATCTTGATGTGTACCCGAACGAATATTTCGCGTCGAATCCGCCATATCCGGAATTCAAAGTGGTGGTGAGCAAGAGCGGAGACACGCGTCCACCCGCTGGCGCGTGGGATGAGCATGGCCACAACGTATTGCCCGATCTTCTTGCGCATCGCTACTTCGGGGATTTCGAGTTGACGCAATTCCAGGGCTTCGCTCAACCGCACAGTCTCACGATCGATTTAGGTGAGGCATACCGCGGAGGTCCGCTATGGCTGCTGCTTCATGGTGAAGTTGAATATTTTTCTGCGAACAGCATGTATGCCGCTTCGCAAGCCGGCGTGCAGGCCATCCCTCCATATGTGGAAGCGCTGGTCGGCAACGAAAAAAGCGGCGGGTGGAAGCGCGTAGTCGATGACATGGGCTTCCCCGCCGGCGGCCCACGCACCATGACTGCCGATCTCACGCGAAAGCTGCCTGTGGGTACGCGGAAGATTCGCATCACGACAAATCTGCAAGTCTATTGGGATAGCATTCTGATCGACCGCACCGAGCAGTCCGTTGCACACGAGATTCCTCGCCCCGCTGGTGAAAGCGCGGGGCTTCGGAATGACGCCGACACGGATAGCGCGGCCGGCTCTCCTTCGGCGAAGCGCCGTCCTGAGCGCAGCCGTTCTTCAGGCGGAGCGCAGGATCTCCACCCTGACTCAAATCCGCCATTTCGTACAACTGACGTCCCGCTCGTCCACGCCGAATTGGCGAACCATGGATTCCCTCTGAAGATCGAAGGCACTCCGCCGGGCAACGTGCAATACATCTATGAGAAGACCAGCGCGACCGGCCCCTATACGCGCCCCACGGGAACCTACACGCGTTACGGCGATGTGCTGCCTCTTCTCACCGCGCTGGACGATAAGCTAGTCGTATTTGGCTCGGGCGATGAAGTGCGTCTTGATTTCGATCCATCCACCTTGCCCGCTTTGCCTCAGGGCTGGGTGCGCGATTATTTTTTCGCGGCCAACGGCTATGAGAAAGATATGGACTTCTACGCCGCCGAAGGCAACTTCGTCGCGCCGCTGCCATTTCTCAGCATGGGCGATTATCCCTATACGCCGAAGAAATCGTTTCCGCTCGACGATGCGCACGTGAACTATCTTCTCGAATACAACACGCGCCAAATGTCAGGCAATGAGCAGCGCGGTTACTGGTTTGACTACGGAAAATGAAACGCGCACACACGCTACAGAAACGTTTTAATATTGACATTTCCGCTTTCGCATAATCCAATAGGCGGACTCATGGAAACCGCCTCCGCCGCCTCATCTTCAGCCCCTCGCCTGCGCCGCACCCTTACGCTTTGGGATTTAATTCTTTACGGCGTAATCGTGATTCAGCCAGTCGCGCCCATGTCGGTGTTTGGCGTGCTGAGCAATCGCGGACACGGCCACGTTGTCACCACGATTTTGATTGCGATGGTCGCGATGCTCTTCACTGCGATCAGTTATGGGCGCATGGCGCGCGCTTATCCCAGCGCTGGTTCGGCATTTACTTACGTCGGGCAGGAAATCAATCCTGCGCTCGGCTACGTGACCGGATGGAGCATGGTCATGGATTATCTTCTCAACCCCATGATCTGCATTATCTGGATCAGCCAGCAGGCGCATGTTTTCGCTCCCGGTGTTTCCTACGCCGTCTGGGCGGTCGTCTTCGCCCTGATGTTTACCGCCTTAAATGTGCAAGGCGTTAAGACTTCGGCACGAGTGAACACCGCGCTGGCCGCGGGCATGGCAGTGGTAATCGCGATCTTTTTCGTGGCGGCCGCGCGCTATATTTTTGGCCACCCGCACGACGGCGCAGCGTTCTTTACGCGGCCCTTTTACGATCCCGCAAGTTGGAATACGAAAGCCGTGCTCGGCGGCACCTCGGTTGCGGTGCTCACCTATATCGGTTTCGATGGCATCTCTACGCTTTCGGAGGAAGCCGAGAATCCGCGGCGCAACATTCTCCTGGCGACCGTGCTGGTTTGCGTCGTCATCGGAATTTTGTCGGCCTTCCAGGTTTATGCCGCGCAGCTAATCTGGCCGGCCTCCGAGCCATATCCGAACATGGACACAGCTTTCACTTTCGTCGCAGGACGCGCCTGGGCTCCACTGTTCGCCATTGTCGGCTTTACGCTGGTGGTGGCGAATTTTGGCTCTGGCATGGGCGCGCAATTGGGCGCGGCCCGCTTGCTTTACGGCATGGGACGCAGCAACGCGCTACCGAAGTCTTTCTTTGGCGCGGTCGATCCCAAACGTCATGTTCCGCGCAACAATGTTTTATTCGTCGGCGCGCTCGCTTTGGCTGGAGCATTTTTGCTTCCGGCGTTGGCTGGAGCGACCACCGGCTACGATCTCGGCGCGAACCTGCTCAACTTCGGCGCGCTCATCGCTTTCATGGGCGTGAACGCCGCGGCTTTCGTGCGTTATTATTTGCACGAGCCCGAAAAAAAGCTTGGCAATCTGGCTCCGCCGGTTCTGGGTTTCGTGATCTGCTTTTTTCTTTGGATCAGCCTGAGCCCGAAAGCGCTTGTCTTTGGCGCGATCTGGATGGCGTTGGGAATCGCCGTGGGCGCCTGGAAGACCAAAGGTTTCCGTGGAAATCTTGTCGATTTCGAATTGCCGCCGGAAGAGTAAGACTTCGATCGGTCGTGAGTGCGGAGTCGCCCAAGATTAAGACGACTAGGAGAAACCTATGCTGGGTTCAATCGACATCGTCGCTTTCATCCCCACCAAAGACCCCGAGAAAGCGCGTGCTTTCTATGAAGGCGTGTTGGGCCTGCGCTTCGTAAAGGACGATGGATTTGCGCTGGTGCTGGACGCGAATGGAATCATGGTCCGAGTAGCCAAAGCGCAGTTCACGCCCGCGCCGTTCACCATTCTCGGATGGCAGGTTACAGACATTGAGAATGTGGCTGCGGCCCTGCAACAAAAAGGCGTGCAGTTCGAAAGATTCGGTTTCTTCGAGCAAGACCCGCTCGGAATATGGACCGCGCCCACCGGCGACAAAGTAGCCTGGTTCAAAGATCCCGACGAAAACATTTTGTCCATATCGCAGCACGTGGGAAGGCTGGGCGACCGAGCAATCTTGTGAGCAATTTAAGCCCCGCCGTTTAAGAACTTGTTCCGTCCGCTCATCAAAAATCATCCGATAACTTCACTCCACGTTCCAGCCACTCACTTCCACAACCGCTTTCGAAGCGCCCAGTTCGCTGCTACGGTAAGTCGCGCTTACTTCTCTCTTCTCTCCCGGCAACAGAGAAATGTAGTTATCCTGCCATACAACCGGTAGAGCTTCTTCACCACCTGCGCCCCTGGTTAATTTCAATCGCACGAAAAATGCCAGATTCTTGCTCGGATTTTCTATCGTGACTCGTGTGATGGATTCGTCTCCTTCCCGCTCAGTATTTTCATTCACGACGAGCTTTACCTTGGGAAGTTGTGCCAGATCCGTGTAGTCCGCGAAAGATTTTGTCGGCGTCATCCACCATGTCGACTTCGACCAGTCGATCGTCTCCGGCTTGGTCGAGAGCCAATAAAAATTCGAGCCCGCCAATTTTTCCGAAGAATCCGTCAGACGCAATGCGACGAAGTAAACCGGACTTAGTCCTTGAAGATCAGGCAAAGTGAATATTTTCGCCGTGCTGTCGGCGGGCGCATCGAGAGCATCCTCGTGCGAAAACTTCTCGCTCATGTCGAGATTGAAAATCTTCGTGCTAAGTTTCAATCCCTTCGCGTCTTCATATTGGCTACTGACCACCCAGATGGAATGATCGTCGTAGCCATACACGGGATGAAGCGCTTCCATGGCGCGTTTCGCGCCAAAATATCCCCCGCCGGGACGCAGATAATAATCGTAGAGATGCCAGATCATCGACGGCCACGCATTGTTGAGCATCCACTGGATCACGCCGGTCGATTCGTATTTGTTCCGGCTGTAGGCTTCGTACATCGCCCGCACGCCTTCGTAAGTTTGGATCTGCGATTTGGCGGCAAAATCCTCTGCGCTGTCCGACGCCCCGTATCGTTTCGAAAGCGCTTCGCTGAACACATGGACATTCTTGAATTCTCCGCCGCCCGCGTGATAATCCCAAACTTCGTCGACTGGCCACAAATGTTCTTTGCCGACCATCTCTCGAATGCTTTCGATCGGCGGAACCGCAGGCCCCATGCTGGTTTCAGCGTTAAAGCCGTAAGCTCCGCCGCACCCGCCGGGGTTGCACTGCTTGCGGTGGTCGAGGCCCTCTGGCGTGTCGACCTCCCAATAGCTCGGAGCTATGTACTCGTAAGGTCCCGTCATTTTCACGCCACTCTTACCGGTCACTTTTGTAGGCCTGCCTGTCGCCGACGATACGACGGGGTTCGGCCATAAAAGCTGCTTCTCAATATCGAGGTACATCCGCTCGACCTTCGCTGGAGGGGGATTGTCGCTGCCGTTAAGCCACATCACCAGGCTGGGATGGCTGCGCAGGCGATAAATCTGATCGCGCAGCGACTGCTGGGCAATTTCAAAATCCTGCGCCTTCCACTTCCCCCATTGCTCCCAGAAGTCGCAACAGCACCAGCCCGCCATCACCAGGATTCCTTCATGGTCGGCGAGATCGAAAAACTCCTGGCTTTCGAGTTTGCCCTCCAGTCGAACGGTATTCAGACCCATATCGCGCACGTAGCGGAACTCATCGTGCAGTCGCTGCGAGTCTTCGCGCAGCATCATGTCTGGAGTCCAACCGCCTCCACGGATTAGAATGTTTTTCCCATTTACCTGAAACTGGCGTCCGCCACCCGCATTTATTTCGGAGGTTATCTGGCGAATGCCGAACTCAGTTTGCGAACGGTCGCTCACTGCGCTGTTAACCTCAAAGTCCATGTCCAACTTGTAAAGATTGGGCTTGCCCATCTGCGCTGGCCACCAAAGACGCGGATTGGAAAACACAAGCTGCGGAAACTGCCCGGCAGTGAAGGTGACGTCTTTGATCTCGTTCGCGGCAAGTTCAACTTCTTGTTCGAAAGATGCTCCTTCGATCTGTCCCTTGAGTTTGCCCTTCAACGGTTTATCGGTGCCGTTCTTCAGTTGAGCGGTAACGGTTAGCTGCGCGGAATCGTTGGTGGGAGAGTTAACTGTCGAAATAACCGTTGGATAGCGCAAAGCTATAGGCCCACTCGCGGCAAGATAGACCTCGCGCCACAAGCCCATGTTCTTATCCGGCGGCGCGGGATTCCAGTCGACAAACGTAATCGCTAAATCGTGCTCAGTCGGCGCGAAAGCCTGCACCGCGAGGACGTTGTCTTCTCCGGGCTTCACTGCATTCGTAACGTTGAGTTCGTAAGTGCGCCAGGCGCCGGCGATGTCGTTGGAGTTGGAGATTTGCTTCCCATTCAACCAAACATTGGCGCGGTAGTTGATCCCCTTGAAGTTCAACCAAACCGTTTTGCCGGCATAAGAAGCCGGAGCGGCGAACCGCTTCCGATACCACCACGACACGGCATAAGGACTATCCGGTTTCATCGGGATATTGGAAAAATTTTCCCCGATGGGATAACTCTCGCCGTCGAATTGCCGCAGGTTCGTGGCAAAAAAAGGATCGGGCAGAGTCTTGTCCTTTACCAGCGCCGCGACCACCGTGGCGGGAATGGTCGCTTCATGCCAATCTTTCGGAACGAAATTCGTCGTGGAAATAGTTTCCCCCGCCGCTTGGACCCTTGCAGAAGATTGAATTGACCAATGGTCGCGGAGAGGCAGTTTTTCCACGGCCACGTTTTCGCCAACTGAAGCAAATACCCTCGAGTTAGCGACAAGAATGAGGGAGGCTAAGCAGAAATATGCGATCAAAAATAAAAAAAACAAGCCGCGGCGGCGGCAAATCGCTTTAGTCAGGAAGTTCATTCTTGCTCCCTTGCATGGATAGTCAGAGAAACAGAGCGCTGACCCGAGGCCGAATTTCGGAATAGAGAGGGATATCACGTCTATTGATACGTTTCAATAGCTGATTTTAGCGGAAGGGCTTCGGCCGACTCGGCCCTGGAGAGCGGGCTTAATTCAACTCTGCGGTTTTCCCTCATGCGGCTTTGCGACCTTTGTGATTTACGAATTTTCTGTCCTCGCGTACGAAACACACGAGGCTCCCGCTCAGCGAATCCTCCCTCCCGTAGTTTATAATGGTTGATTCCGCAGCACTCTTCTGGAGCGATAAGAACATGATTCGTTTTTTGCAGACTGAAGGACCAGTCAAGAAGATCATTCTCAGCGGCTTGCTGCTGCTGATTTGCGCCGCCATGGTGATCGCCTTCGTTCCCGGCGGACTGGGCGATAATATAACCGGCGCTCCCGGCAAAGGCGTCGTCGCCAAAGTGGGCGGAGAGGACGTCACCGCCGAGCAGGTTCGCGATACCGCTCGCCAAATGCTGCAACAGCAGGGTTCGCAGTTGGGCGCGAACGCGTCTATGCTCCTGCCGTTTTTCGCCCAACGCGCCGCCGATCAATTGATTGACCGTCAGGCGCTGCTCAACGAAGCGCAGCACATGGGCTTCAAAGCCACTCCGCAAGAGGTTAAAGACGAACTCCAGCATGGCCGCTATTCCTCCTATTTCTTCCCGGGTGGAAATTTCATTGGGGAAGCCGAATATGAAGGAATGCTGCAACGCGCCAACCTTACGCCTGCAACTTTCGAAGACAATGTCGGCAAGGAAATCATGATCAGCAAGCTCCAGGCGCTGATCACCGGAAGTGCATCCGTAAGCGACGCTGCGATCCGCCAGGAGTTCGACAAGCAGAATACGAAGGTGAAGTTCGAATATGCGGTCCTCAAGGAAGACGAAATAAAGAAAGGTCTGCACCCTACAGAAGAAGAGCTGAAAGCTTTCTACACCAGCCATCAAAAGCAGTACGCGAATTCGGTTCCCGAGAAACGCAAAATCCAGTACGCCATGATCGATACCGCCAAGATACAGAGCGGAGTTCAGATCGCGCCGGATGAATTGCAGTCGTATTACAACGCGCATCGCGATCAATATCGCGTTGCCGAGCAGGTGAAAGTCAGCCACATCCTGATAAAAACGCCGCTTCCCGGCCCCGATGGCAAGGTTGACGACAAGGGCGCGGCGGCGGCGCAGCAGCGTGCGGAAGACGTGCTGAAGCAGTTGACGGCCGGAGCGAAATTCGAGGATCTCGCCAAAAAATATTCCGAGGATCCCGGCAGCGCCAAGGAGGGCGGATCCCTCGGATGGATTGGCAAGGGCCGCACGGTTCCCGAGTTCGAGAAAGCCGCGTTCTCGTTGCCCAAAGGGCAGACCAGCGGCCTGGTGAAGAGCAGTTACGGCTTCCATATTATTCGCGTGGATGACAAACAAGACGCACACATGAAGACCCTCGACGAGGTGAAAGCCGAGATCGAGGCGATTCTCAAGCAGCAGAAAGCGCAGCAGATCGCGGAGAAGCAAGCCGAAGATTTGGCGGCGGCCGCTAAGGCGCACGGCTTGGACGCGGCGGCGGCGGGCAAGGGAATTCCAGTCGTGACGTCCGACTTCTTCGCGCGTAAAGACTTGGTGCCAGGATTAGGGCCGGCTCCGCAGCTGATGGATGCGGTGTTTAGCGCCCTCGAAAAATCCCCCGCGGAAATGGCCGCGACCTCGCAGGGATTCGCCGTATTCCAGTTGCAAGCCATTAAGCCGCAGTCCACGCCGACGTTCGAAGAAATCCGCAGCAAGGTGGAGGAGCAATTCAAGAATGAGCGTGCGAACATTCTTCTGTCCCAAAAAACCAAAGAGCTTTCCGACCGCGCCAAGAGCGAACACGATCTAAAGAAGGCTGCGAAAGAGCTTGGCGCCGAAATCAAAACCAGCGATCTCGTCTCTCCCGACGGCCAGGTCCCCGAGATTGGTTCAATGACCGGCGCAGCCTCGGTGGCGTTTACCATGAAGCCGGGAGACATTAGCGGCCCCATCGACAGCGGAACAAACGGCGCGGTTCTATCCGTTATCGCTGTCCAAGCCCCCACGGAGGGGGATTACGCCGCCAAGCGCGATCAGATTCGCGATTCTCTCTTGCAAGCCAAACAGCAGGAACTCTTCGGGCTGTTCGTGACCAACCTGCGCGATCAGATGCAAAAGGCCGGGAAGATCAAAATCAATCAGGATGAAATGAATGCGCTGACCCATGCGGGCGGCGAACCAGGAATCTAGCGGTTGTTTTGCGGGCATAGACTCCGGTCGAGTCTGCCAAAAATAATTTGTCATCCCCAGCGCAGCGAGGGGGTTTCCTCCGTCGCTGCACAATATTTTAACTGCACATTTAGCGAAAGAGTGTTTGATCGGGTTCCATGCCGTTTCCGCGTGTCGCAGGCATTCTGTTGCATCCCACGTCGTTGCCTTCGCGCGGCGGCATCGGTGACTTCGGCCCAGCCGCGTATTCTTTCGTGGATTCTCTCGCCGCCGCGCGCCAGGGACTTTGGCAGGTTCTTCCTTTAGGCCCGCTGGGTTACGGCAATTCGCCCTATTCTTCCATTTCCGCGTTCGCCGGCAATCCTCTGCTCATTAGCTTGGAACGGCTGGCCGCTCACGGCTGGATTGATTCCTCCAAACTCCCCGCTCTTTCTCTCGATAACGGTCCCGTCCAATACGATCAGGTTTTTGCCACGAAAATGCCGCTGCTGTTCGAAGCGGGACGCAAGTTTATATCTTCCGTTTCCGGCGAAGCGCGACAGCGCTTCGAGAATTTCTGTTCCGCGAACGCCTGGTGGCTCGACGATTTCGTCCTCTTCGACGCCATCCGCGCGCAGCAAAAATTGAAGAGCTGGAACGATTGGCCGCGAGAGATGGCCTGCCGCGAACCCGCCGCACTGGCTCGCGCCCGCGAAGAACTGGCGGTCGATCTCAAGATTCGCAGCGCCTTGCAATTTGCCTTTTACGAGCAATGGCAGGCGCTGCGCCGCTATTGTTCCGAGCGCTCGATTCGCGTCGTCGGCGATATTGCGATTTTCGTGAATTACGACAGCGCCGATGTCTGGAAGCACCGCGAACTTTTCCGCCTCAACGAAAATCTCGACCCAGACGTTGTCTCCGGCGTTCCTCCGGATTTTTTCAGCGAGACCGGACAGCGATGGGGAAATCCTCTCTACCGCTGGGACGTGATGAAGGAGCAGGGCTACGAGTGGTGGATTCAGCGCCTGCGCTGGGCCACGCGCAATTGCGATTACATCCGCCTCGATCACTTTCGCGGCTTCGATCAGTTCTGGGAAATTCCCGCGAGCGATCCCACCGCCATCAATGGTCGCTGGGTCGATGGCCCGCGCGACGATCTTTTTCATACTGTGCGCGATGCGCTTGGTGGTCTTCCATTCTTCGCCGAAGACCTCGGCTATATCACTCCGGAAGTTCACGCCCTGCGCGACCGTTTGCAGATCCCCGGAATGGCTGTTTTGCAATTCGGCTTTAGCGACGAAGGCGCGCACATGTACTTGCCTCATCGCGCGGCCGGCAAAGTGATTTATACGGGAACGCACGATAATGACACCACTGCGGGATGGTTCGCCTCTGGCGCAGCCGAAAACGAACGCCGCAACGCCGAATGCTACCTTGGCCGCTCCGAGGACGGAGTTCACTGGTCCTTCATTCGCGCGGCCATGAGTTCCGTGGCCGATCTTTGCCTCGTGCCTCTGCAAGACGTGCTCGGCCTCGGCAGCGAAGCGCGCATGAACACACCCAGCTTGAACGACGGAAGCTGGAAGTGGCGATTCGCTGCCGGACAATTTTCCCATGACTTAACCGCCAAATTAGCCAATCTCGCCGAAGTGACAGACCGGTTGCCCAAGCCGTTCTCAATTCTGCCCGACCAGGATTTCGCAGCTTGAAATCACAATCGAAATTGTGAATGAGACGTTAAGAGGAATGGCAGCTTTGCGCCTCCGCGCGAATCGTGTATAGAACTTACGGGGACTTTCGCCAGTGAACGACGCCATCATCGAAGCGCGCGCCATCGATAAGTCTTATCCTCAGCCCGACGGCACGCGCATTCAAATCGTCGGCCTCACCGATTTCTCCATCGAACCGGGGAAAATCATCGCACTGCTCGGGGCCTCCGGATGCGGCAAATCGACATTGCTGCGCATTCTGAGCGGCCTCGCCAAACCCACTTCCGGAGCGCTCTTCTGGCACGGCAAGCCACTCGGCGGCCAGGAGCCGAACGTCGCAATCGTCTTCCAAAGTTTCGCGCTTTTCCCCTGGCTTACCGTGCTTGAAAATGTCGAGGCCCCGCTCGAAGCCCGGGGCGTGGCCGCCGTCGAGCGCCGCAAACGCGCCCTGCGCATGCTCGATACTGTCGGTCTCGACGGATTTGAAACCGCATACCCCAAGGAACTCTCCGGGGGCATGAAACAGCGCGTGGGTTTCGCCCGCGCCCTCGTGGTCGAACCGGAGGTCCTCTTCATGGATGAACCGTTCTCCGCTCTCGACGTTCTCACTGCCGAGAACCTGCGCGGCGAGCTTCTCGAGCTGTGGCTCAGCAAGAAGATGCCCACAAGCGCCATCTTCGTCGTCACTCACAATATTGAAGAAGCGGTCATGCTGGCGGATCGCATCGTCGTGCTGGGAAGGAATCCCGCGCGCATCCGCTCGGATTTCAATGTGCGGCTCCCGCATCCTCGCGACCGCAAATCTGCTCCCTTCGTCGAGTTGGTCGATTACATCTACAAAGTGATGACCGAGCCGGACACGGAACATGCCTTGCCCGACCCCGAAAGCACAGGCGAAATTATTGTGCCGCCGGGCGGATTGAAGACGGGGCAATCGCCCGTGCGCATGTCGAAATATCAAATCCTTCCGCACGCTCGCGTGGGGGGAATCGCCGGGTTGATCGAACTGCTGCATGATCGCGGCGGCCGCGAAGATCTCTTTCGTCTAAGCGAAGACCTGGTAATGGACGTTGAAGATCTGTTACCCATCCTCGAAGCCTGCCAGTTGCTGGGGTTTGCCCGGTTGAAAGAAGGCGACGTGGAACTTTCGCAACAGGGCGCGGAATTTGCCGACGCCGATATCCAGTCCCGCAAAATTTTGTTCCGCCGTGCCGCCCTCGAACACGTCACGATTCTGAAACAGATTAATAGTATTCTTAGGCGCAAATCCGATCACTCCATCAACGACGAATTCTTTCACGACATTCTCGATGAGCACTTCGCCGAAGACGAAGTCCAGCGACAGTTCGATACCGCCGTAAACTGGGGCCGCTATGCGGAGATTTTCGATTACGACCGTGAGAGCGGAAAACTTGTGCAGCCCGAGCCTCTACCGGAAGCATCGTCAGAAGCCACGCCCGATGTTTAGACGGCAAGAAACAAGGGCAACTGTAGTTCTTCCGTTCGTGTGCCTCCGTGCATCTGGTGGTTAAAGCCTTTTTTCGCGAATTTTATTAAGAACGAAACAATCGCATGAGGAAAACCATCAGTTGGCGCGGATTTTCGGCCTATCGCCTGTGGTCGCAACTGCCCAGCCTCGAAGTTTCGCATCTGCCCGATGTCATCATGTTCGCCGCTGCCATCGCGCTTTTTTACGGCGTGGCAACGGTCGGCCATTCCTGGTTTGGCCCCTTCACGCCAACAGTCGAAATTTCGCACAGCCTGTGGGCTCTCCCCGTTTATGCCGGCTACTCGCTGTTGCGCATTACTATTGCCTATCTATTAAGTCTTGCGTTCACGCTTGTCTACGGCTATGTCGCTGCCTACAACGCGCGCGCCGAGCGCTTCATGATTCCGCTGCTCGACGTTCTGCAATCGATTCCCGTGCTCAGCTTTCTTCCGGGCGTCATGCTCGCGATGGTCGCGCTCTTTCCCGGCCGCCAGCTGGGCGTAGAGTTCGGCGCGATCCTGCTCATCTTCACCGGCCAGGTTTGGAACATGGCCTTCAGCTTTTACGCTTCGCTAAAAAGCATTCCCAAAGAAATGCGCGAGGCGGCAACCATCTATCGCTTCAGTTGGTGGCAGCGATTCACCCAAATGGAGCTGCCTTTCTCGGCGATTGGATTGGTGTGGAACTCAATGATGTCGGTCGCGGGCGGCTGGTTCGCGCTGATGGTTTGCGAAATGTTCGTGCTCGGGCCGCGGGATTTTCGCCTGCCCGGCCTCGGTTCCTATCTGCAAACCGCGGCCAGCGCCGGCGACACAACTTCCATCCTTCTCGGCATCGCCACCATGGTCGTCGTGATTGTGTTGCTGGATCAGTTGGTATGGCGTCCGGTAATCGCGTGGGCGGAGAAGTTTAAAGTCGAACAGGTGGAGAGTGTTGACGCTCCGCGTTCGTGGATGCTGAATCTGATCCAGCATTCCAGCGGACTAGCCAAACTGCGCCAGAAAACTCTACAGCCGTTGAGCGAGCGCCTTCTTCTTTATTTTGCCCGCAGGCAACCGGCGGAAGTCGAAGAACAGACCGCTTCGCCCTGGCGGGATTGGTTTCTGCGCGGACTTGCTCTGTTGGCGTTAATCGCCGTTGGCTATGGCCTGGTCCGCGTCGCCGTAATTCTTAGCGGCTTGCATCAAGCGCAACTCCATGAAGTCGCTTTCGGCCTGGGCGCAACGTTTCTACGGGTGAATGTCGTTCTACTCCTCGGCGCTCTATGGACCATTCCCGCCGGCGTCGCGATCGGCTTCAATCCCCGCGTCGCCCGCGTCGCTCAGCCTTTGGTGCAGATCGCCGCGTCCATCCCCGCAACCGTTCTGCTCCCCGTAATCCTGCTGGTTGCGTTGCGCGCCGGCGGAGGACTCGGCCTCACATCCATTATTGTCCTGCTGCTGGGCACGCAGTGGTACGTACTGTTCAATGTGATCGCCGGCGCAATGGCCATTCCCACCGATCTCAAAGAATGCTGCTCTGTCTTTCGTATCGGAGGCGTCGAGCGCTGGAAGAAATTAATTCTGCCGGGGATTTTCCCCTATCTCGTCACCGGTCTGGTCACCGCTTCCGGGGGCGCGTGGAATGTCAGCATCGTCGCCGAGTACTTTCATTTCAAAGGACACATTTACACAACGACTGGACTGGGCGCCACTATCAGCCAAGCCACCGATAGCGGCGATTTTCATCTGTTGCTCGCAGCCACGATCCTGATGGCTGCCGCGGTCGTAACCATCAACCGCCTCGTCTGGCGAAAGCTTTACGCTCTTTCCGAAACCCGCTTTCGCCTCGAAACCTAGGGCGATATTTCCTTCTTGTATCTTCGTGATCTTAGTGGTTTACGATTTGGTCGTTAGCCAACGAAGTTCCATCAGCTCGCGACTTGTCATTGGCTCACATCCCCCTGTCATTCCGAAGCGCAGTTTTATCGCGCGAGGAATCCGATTTCGTTCGCACATCGCCAAGGCGTGTATAGGAACCAAGAGGTAAGATCGGACTACTTCAGCCGACGCAGCTTCGTCGTCTCATTGGGCACAATACAAACTTGTGTGGCATCCTTGAGGGCTTCTTCTAACTGCGCTCCAATGCTCTGCAATTCCTGTGCGCTCATCACTCTCTGCATCCCTTCGAAAAGCTGGCGCTCCTCTTTACGAATGTGAGCTGCGAGATCCTGTGCAAAAGACAGCAAACTCCCCGCAGACATTCGCCGCGCCTCCGCCTCAGAAAAATATTCCCGTAACCTGGCGTGATCGCGTTCTAAATCGTCGACTACGGGGACCAGTTCCGGGAATCTTCGGGCCAGGGGAAAGATAATCCGTTCTTCCGCCGCAAAATGAATCTTGATCTCCTGCGCCGCGAGTTGCTCAATCTCAACCTGCCATGCGTTCAAATCCGCGCCGGAAATCGGCTGCGCTCGATCAATGCGCACGCACAGCGCCAGCGCCCGCTGATGTTGATGCGAAAGCGGAATCAGACTTTTGTCACGAAGCATAAAAGCAGAGAAGACGGATTCCGTCCCAGACAATGAAGATCAAGACACGCTTACCGGTCTCCGACGGCTCGGTGACCGCAGGCCGCACTGTCAGCCAATCGGTGCGCACGCGTTCCCACTCCTGAATCAGCATGCCGTGCGCCTCGAAAAAGCTGCGAATGCGCAATCGCTCCCACCCTGCAATCTCTTCAAGTATCGGAGCCAGGACTGCCATGGCGCTTGTGCTCAAGACGGTGCGCTTCGCGATCTGCGAAACATGCGGCGATTCGGAAACCGCAATTGTAAGGCCATCGCGTGCGTTCAGTTGCAGCATGACGTGAATATCGGAGCTGCCATCCCCCGAGTAAATAACATGATCCGGCCCGGTCACATGCTGCGCCAGCAATTGATTGAGCACCGCAACCTTGCCATAGCCCGCCGTCGCACGAATGATGGATTCAATTTCGCCCGAAGCGCCGTAGCGGAACTCAGTGCCAAAAATATGGTCCACCGGAACGATGCCCTCGAGAGCCGAATGGATCACCTCGACCGGCGCCGCCGAAAGCACATAGAAGTCGAAGACATGCCCTTCCACGCCGCTTTCGAGAATCTGATAAAGCAGCTTGATGTCGCCCTTCAGCCGGATGCGCTTGCCGACCTCGTGAAGATGCTTCTTCCGCACCTTGGCTTTAAATTCAGGGTCGTGCAGCAACAGATAAGCAAGCTCCGCTCCCTGTTGCACAAGATTGATTTTCGCCATCCCCTTGGCCTTGCGTTCGAACTCCGCCGTTGGGATGCCGACCAGTTCGGCCAGCACGTAGCCGGAGTCGTTGAACGTGAGCGTTTGATCGAAGTCGCTGGCGAAGATGTAGCGTTTCAAAGGCGTTTCTACCATATGATCCTTAGATTCGCAGAGAATTGAAACGACTATCGAAAGAATCAATGGGAATTATAAGCCGCCGTGTTAAAAGCCTGTTAACAAAGTCGCCTCGGGTCGGCGGATAAAGCTGCGCGACATGCGGCAAATGCGTGGTCATCCCGAGCGTAGCGAGGGACCTTGGTTTTTGCGTCCGCAGGCACAATTAAGGCTGTTCGCAAGAATCGAAATGACATCGCTATCCGTGTTACAGAGGTCACCGCTCCGCCTTTACTAAATTCACCGACACGTCCAGAATAGAAAGTCGGCTCGCTTCCGGCAATGAAGTGGTGCGGGCTGCCATCGTTCCATCAGCAAGAAAAAAAATCTACAGGAGCCCTCATGCCCGCATCCGGTGAACTGATTCGTTCGTTGAATTACGTGGAAGACATCACGACAACCCTGCGCCGCATCTCCATTTCGATTCCCGCGATGAATGCGGAGGAGCGCAAACGCCTGGCCGACTCCCTGCGCACCGCCGGCGGCGCGATAAACACGGCCATCGCCGATCTGGAAAAGGCGGAAAAGTTGTGAGGGATGTAAAAACGATCGCGGTGATTGGCGCCGGCATCATGGGCCGTGGAATCGCCCATGCCGCCGCAATGGGCGGCTACCGCACCATCCTCGAAGATCTGCTGCCCGCCGCGCTGCGCCGCGCCGAAAGCGAGATACGCTCCAATCTCGATAAAGCCGTCGAACTGGGGAAGGTCACCGCTCCCGATGCCGACGCGGCTTTCAGTCGCCTGGAATATGCCGGCTCGGTCGAACACGCCGCCCGCGAAGCCGATCTGGTGATCGAAGCCGTCCCCGAGGAAATGGAGTCGAAGATCGAAATCTTCACCCTGCTCGATAAAATCTGCCGTCCCGGCACGATTCTAGCCTCGAACACCTCCTCACTCAGCGTCACGGAAATCGCCAGCGTTACGTATCGCGCCAAAAAATGCGTCGGCATGCATTTCTTCAATCCCGTACACAAGATGAAGCTGCTCGAAATCGTGCGCGCCCTTGAGACCGACGAAGACACGCTTTCAACAGCCGTTGAAGTTGGCAAGCGCATGGGCAAGGAAGTCGTCGTAATCAAAGAGGCGCCCGGCTTCATTACGAGCCGCATCAATGCCATGATCGGCAACGAGGCTTTTTACATGCTTCAAGAGGGAATCGCTTCTGCGCCCGATATCGACAAGGCTTTAAAACTCGGACTCAACCATCCCATGGGACCATTCGAACTGGTCGATCTCGTAGGGCTCGATACGCGGCTGAATATTCTCGAATATCTGCACAAATCGCTGGGAGACAAATATCGCCCCGCGCCACTGCTGGTGCAATACGTAAAAGCTGGAAGGCTGGGACGCAAATCCGGTCGCGGCGTGTACGAATATCCCGAGGCGGCAAAAGCGGAGAACAAGACCGCAACCTCGTTGTCCCAGCGCGACGCAACTCTCGCCGAATCGAAGCGCTAGCAACTCAACGCATAATCGGCAGGCGTCCGAAACTCAAGCCCGACAAAGACTCAACCTTTTCCCGTTCGACTCCCTTGCTCGCGACGAGGACCTGAAAACTTTCTCCCATTCCCGCGGGCGTCACCAGATGCTTTAATTGCAGCGCCACTTTCGCCCTTTCCTGCGGGATGCGGCACTCCTCAAACGCATCGGCAAACTGATTGCTTTCGCCGATGCCCAACAGGAATTGCGATTGAGTGATCAACTTTTGCGCTGACATTCCCCGCTTTTCCGCGGCTGCGGCGAGCGCCGTAAAATTCACATCCGAAGTGATGTCCTGCTCGCCCGGTGCTTCGTATGGATTCTCGCTCATCGAATGCTGGCGAATCGCCTTCAGCGTTCCGCGATGCCGCCTGGCAAGCTGCTCCTCGCGCGTGTAGCCGTAATCGATAACGACGAGAAAACCGCGCGGAAGGCCGCCTGCTACCGCTTCCATGAATGTTTGCGCAGCGAAAGCTGCCTCCACGCGTTCATGTTCTTTTGGATGAACGGCGTAGCGGTCGAGGAACTCGAGTTCTTCGCCCGATGACGGCGCCCAATCTTCGACGAACCGTCCCTCGCGCGTATCGACACGCAATGATCCCATTTGGCTAAGAACTTCAACCGGCAGAGCGTCGAAGAATTCGTTTGCGAATACGATGGCAGGAACAATATAGGATGGTCCACAAATTGGCGGAGACTGCGCAACCTCCGCCTTCCCCGATTCGATATGTCGCGCCAGATTTCCCGCGACCCGCGCGCGCAAGGCCGCCGAACTTTCAACCAGCACGTAGCGCAGGGCTCGATAAAATTCCGGAAACTTCTTCTCCGTCCAATCGAGAACATCTTGCGCGAACAACCCTCGCCCCGGGCCGAGCTCAATCAAATCCAATCGCTCCGGCGATCCCAGCGCCCGCCACATCTCGTCAAATTGACGCGCCAGAAGCCTTCCGAAAACCGCGTGTACATCGCTGGAAGTATAAAAATCTCCCGCTCTCCCGAATCGCTCCACACCCCGCGAATAGTAGCCAAATTCAGGGTGGTACAGGCAAAGATCCATATAGCGCGAAAAAGAAATGGGTCCGCGCTCGCGGATTTCCTCTTCGATCTTCCCACGCAGGCGATTCACAAGCCCTTCTCCCGCCGCTCCGCGCGGTCTTGCGGTGTGCGGATAAACATTTCCATGAAGTAATCGTGCAGCGCGTCGTAAAGCAAGCGTTGGAAGCTCCATTCGAACTGCGAATGATCGAGATCGCGGGGATGCAGATCGACGTAATACGTGTGCACGGGAACGCTCGCGTCCTTGAATTCAATGATAAGTTCGACGCCCTCGCCCTTCGCTCGCGCGGAAAAATTCAACAGCGGATGTTCGTACAGCGCGAGCTGGGCGAGAACGCGATTCAGGCGCGTGACAGCTGTTTCGGGCACAGTGGGATTGTAAAGCAGGTCCGCTCGATCGCAATAAATTCAACCCCCACGCTTACGAGAGCTGTGGGGGTCGACGGCATGTTCAGGCGAAGGGTCTCAATCCCGCCGGGCGCCGTTCCAACAATTCGCAATCGGCGATTGCGAATCGTTATTCTTGGTTGCTTAGACTCCGGACTTGTGAAAAAGTGATCGACTGTAATTTAGAACCGTTTTGAAAGGACGCCCCAAGGAGTTCCAAGCGCTCTGAAATCCATGCTGGCTTTAGAACTCGAAATACCCTGCGCTCTGCCCCGAACGAATTCCCCCTTCCGTCCCCGTCGCGGGCAATAGCCCCATAACACCGCTCAGAGTTTCCCATGCCGCCTCGGTGAGAGCGGGATCGGACCCAACCAGGTCGCGAATCATTTGCCACGCCGCCATGTTTAAAGCGCCCTCAGGCGGCGGCCCCATGGCCAGCGAAACCGAACACTGCGGACAAAACGAAATGCGCTGCGCCGTCGATTTCTGGCGGGGTTTGACGCCCACCGTTTGCGCGAACATATACAACGCCACAGATTTCTGACCGGCTTCGAGGTTTCGATTACAGCGCAGGCAATGCATGTGCGTTAAGAACTCCTACACGGGCTAACAGTATTGTCGTTGCTAACGCAAACAAGGCAAGTACGTAGAGAGATTCCGGCCGTTTTTGCCGCGGGCGCGCTTTACGGACGTTTCGCAGCGAGAACCAAGTTGGCCTCTTACCCAAACGCAAATGATCGGGCACTCTATTGCGATGAAACCGGCGGCACAAACCGACAGCTTTGCCAATCACGAACGCGATATGGAACCCCAATCCGATTTTGTTCGCTTGTCCCACCTTCGCAAACTGCAACAAAGCAGGCAGGCGGCCGCGGTCTGTTATCGCATAGGCGGCGAAACAGTCGAATTCCTGCTGATACAGGCGCGTGGCAGCAAGCGCTGGACCTTCCCCAAAGGCAATGCCGAACCCGGCTTAACGCACGCTCAAGCCGCGGCCCTTGAAGCATTTGAAGAAGCGGGAGTTCACGGCAGAATCGAATCGGTTGCCTTCATCCGCTACAGCGCCAGAAAACGATTAGCGGAAAATCGCGCCATGGTGAACGCCCATCTTTGCCAGGTGCAGCGGCTCGTCCCACCCAAAGAATCCAACCGCAATCGCACCTGGTTTACCGCCGCCGACGCAAAGCGTCGCCTGGGCGAGGGCCGCGACAAGAAAGATGCCGCGCAACTCACGCAGGTGATCGACCGTGCCGTTTTTCGCATCCAGCAGTTGATCGACGGCAATCGCCTCGGCGCCCACCGAGCCTGGCAGCCTCGGGAAGGCGCCACCGTAATCGATCCAATCCGGCAAGTTCAGTTCGAAGCTCAGGGTTATCGCGTACAGCCGGTCTTCCCCTCCTATGAACAACTGGAGAGGCCCGCCGAAATGAGAAATCTTAGTTCGCGGGATCGCGAGCTTCTAAAAGGAGAAATCCTGCAATTCAGCACAGCGCGACCGAAAGCCCCTGTCGCCTGGAGAAACGCGAAAGCCCTCGGACCAGGTCTAAAGAATACCTAGAGACTCGAACGCCACAACGAAAAAGGCGCAGTCGAGCCTTCGTGGGACTTCGTGTCCTTAACGGTTAATGATTCTCGGAGCTACTCTTTGTTCTTCGGGCGCTCATAGGCCTTTTGAAGATACTTGCGCGCCTCTTCGAGCGCCCCAAACGTATCGTCGTTAGTCTGAATCGCCTGCCGGTATTCGTTGATCGCGCGCTCGCGCTGCCCCGTCACGTCGAAGATCTTGCCCAATTGGATATGGCTCCAAACCTCGGTCCAGCGCGGCTCTCCGTCGCCATTGATCGACGAACGGTAGGAGTTGGCCGATGCCTGGTAGTTTCTCTGTAGGAAAAATATCTCCGCGATGCGGTAGTGCGCCAGGGAACTATTCTTGTTCAGGTCGAGCGCCTTGTTGAACTCGGCAAGAGCGCCCGAAAGATCGCCCTGCTGCTGCATCGCCTGCCCGCGCAGAATCGACGAACGCAGCTTTACATCCGACGAATTCGTCAGCACGTGATGGTCGGGATCGATTGCGATTCGACGCGGCCGGCCAAAAGTTTCCACGCTGAACGGCGAACTGGTTCCCACCACTTCGATTTTCTTGTCCTCGGTTTTGCCGTCCGTATCGATTCGCAAATCCACCGGCATGCGGAACAAATCCAGATCCTGCGTGATCTCCCCGTTGACGCGAAAGCCCTTATTATTTCCCATCCGATAAGTCGTGTATTTCAGCTTGAATTCGGGCGCTCCCGTGGAATCGAGCCACTGCGAAAAGAACCAGGTCAGTTGGCTGCCGTAATTTTTCTCCGCTATATCGCGGAAGTCGTCAAGGCTGGCCGATTTCCCCTCGTAAGTTTCCGCGAACTCGCGCATCGTCTTAAGATATTTATCTTCGCCCAACACCCATCGCAGCATGTGCAGGATCATCGCGCCCTTGTCGGTCACCAGCGACTGAAACTCTGTCGAGAACGGATCGAGTTTGCTCGCGCTCGAAAGCGGCACGGTATCGTAGGCCAGCGCGCCCACCGACATGTCTTTCACCGCCTCTTCCAGGCCCGAGGACCCTGCGGCATTCTCCACATACATCGCTTCCGAGTAGCGCGAGAATCCATCCACCAGCCACCAGTCGTCTTTTGTCGCCGGACTCACCGCCACGCCCCACCATTGATGCGCGATCGCATTCGCTAGCAGCCGGTAGTTCGTCTTTTCCGTAATCGAAGACGCTGCCAGGCCTGCGATTTCCGGAGCCCACGCATAGGGCACCGTATCGCCCGGCAGTTCAACCACATTGAGCCTCTGCGATAAAGGCGTCCCGTATAGCGTTACGTAGTAAGTGAACTCTTGTACCGCGGTTGTCGTATATTCCGGCGCCAGCGCCTGATGAGCGGGCTTGAAATAAACGTGCAAATCCATCCCCGCCTCGTCGCTTTTATATTCCTGAAAAATCCCCGCGACGATCGTCCCGGGAAAACTTGGCTTCGAATACGCGAATGTGAAGGTCTTCGTCGGCAGATCGTTGGTGTTCGGTTTTTTCGATGGCGGATTATCGGTAACCGTCTCCTTGCCGCTTCCAACTACCAGCATATGCCACGGCACCGTGACGCTGATCGTCGCCGTGAAACGATTGAGCCCATATCCGCTTACCGGAAACCATCGCCCGGCGTAAAGCAGATAACTCGTGTCGTCACCAATGTGGGCGAGATTCAGTCCTGGGACCGGGCTGTCGTCGGCATTCTCAAGGTTGCCTTCGTACTCGAACGTGAGCGATGTCGACGCATCCTTCGAGAGGCCGGCCGGCAAGGGAACCCGCACCGTCGAATCCTGTGTGACCCGCTCCGCCGAGAGTGGCTGGCCCTTCTCGTCCAGCACCCGCGTAACTCGCAACGCATTGTGCAATTCGAAAACCGCAACCGTCAGGTCCTGAAGCGCCGTAAACTTCACCGTAGCCCGCGCCGAAATCTGGTGCAGATGCGGAGTGAGTTCGGCCTGAATTTTATAATCGTCAACCCGCAGGTGAGCCTTTTCGGCTGCCCACGACGGCATCGCGGCCAAAGCCAATAGCAAGGCAAGAAAATACGCCATTACGCTCGGGGCGCGCCGCGGGAATTTCTGCATTAAGGAGGGTCTCCAGGAAACGGCCTAACCATTCCCTATGATGAAGATTCTCCCCCAAAAGATGCTGCGAGCACAAGGTTTAGCCGCGAGGGATGCGATTCCAATTTTAGTTCAATGGACCTGGAGCCTATTTCATTGATGACCTTGGGAAGGGCACGGGTGGATGGGGTCATCCCGAAGAACCCGCGTTTTCACCAGCGGGTCGAGGGATCTCTCTCGCGCATCCTTAGGCCGGGGTACCGCTGCCGTGATGAACTTAGTGTACCTTTCGCGTTCCTTGTGGCTCATGATCTCAGGCGTTTACGGATCGAGTCCGCCGCCCTTTATGGATTGCCCGCACCCTGCGCCGGAACATGCGGCGTCAGCTTTTTCAAAAAGAATTCCTGAATCACATTGCTGAGCGCGCCCGACCCAATTCCAATTAGCGTGTTCTCAAAAGTTAGCGCCGCTCCGTTGCGATTCTGCGCCGGATAGTAAAGATTGGAAATCCCCCCCGCGGCCAATCCGCCGATGATAAAAGAGTAATTAGGCTGCCAGCGCCGGTTGTCGCCCTTGCAAATCACCGAGTTCGCAAGCGCATACAGAAATCTCGATTTTGTCGTTCCCGTCCCTTTATAGAAGTAACGCGGATCCTGCTTCAGCAGCGATGGCAAGATCGCGCCGCCAATAAATGTTCCAGAAACCAGATCGGCGTAAGCCGCGCCGTAGCGCTTCGCGTAACCCTCGGCGCCCGGCCGAATCCATCGTAAAGGTCTTCCGCCTGCTCAATCCCCGCCACAGCCCCCGTGACCGCAAACGACACCGGATCGATCGTCGATTTCCACGCCAGCTCAAATTTCTGCTTCTTCGTGAGCGGCGCCGCATTCGGAATGTAGCTCACGTAAAAATTCGGAAACACTCCCAGCAACCGCTGCTTTTCTTCGGCTTTAATCTCGTCCTCCGCAACCTGCTCTTGCGGCAGGATCACTTCCACATCCACATCGTTGCGTGCGATCGCCAGCGCAATCGGCGGAAAAACAAAATTCTCCCCGGCGTTAAGACTTCCGGATTTTTCCAGGGGCGCAAAGCCGGCTGCCCTCACGGAAAGTTGGAACGCTCCCGCGGCGACATCGGAGAAATCGAAGTTCCCCGCGTCATCGGACTGAGTTTCTTTTTTTGGCTCGCCATCTGCCGTAGTCAGGGTTATTTTGACGTTCGCGATCAGCGCGCCTTGTTGATCGACCACCGTTCCCGCAACACTTCCAACCAGAGCGGCGGTGTCCGTTTGCAGCGTGGCGTCTGCTGCCGGGGATGCTGTATTGGTAGAAGATTGCTGCGATTGAGAAGGCGGTAGTTCACCTGGAGCCGATTGAGCGAAGCACGGCGTGCTCACCAGTAAGCCGATCGCAATCCATAAGACGCGAACCCATACAACGGCCCGAACCGCATGGCAAATAGCAAAGTCTCCGCCGCTCGCCGGCGCTGTGCTTTCCCTCAAAACAGATCCTTACTCGCCCCCGCCTTTGCCCCATCATAACCGATGCGAACTCATACGGACCTGACCCGTGCGCCTCTGTCCCTTCGTGTGATTTCGTTCCATCCCTCTCGGAAGTAACCGTCGATATAAAGGTTTCCTCGGTGAACCCATGTGCCCTCTGTGTTTAAGGTTTTTTCCCGTAATCGTTCCCCGGTGAAGTGGAATTTCCCAGCCTAAGCCCCAGTCTTCCCCATCGCCAAAATAATCGCCGCCGCCCGCTCCGCCGGATTCGCCATCCGCCCTTCCGGCGTGCTCGCAGGCCCGCGCAACCGTTCCTTCACTTGCTTTAGCCCTGCGATCATGCGACCCCGCGCCTCGCCGTCAGGCAATATTTCGCGCAGCCGCGCTACAACATTCGGCGCCGTGAAATCCTGTTGCACCAGTTCCGGAACGATCTGCTCCTCCGCAATCAGGTTGACCATAGCGAAATGCGGTACCTTCACCCGCGGCTTGCCCAACAAATAAGTTAGCGCCGACACGCGATAAACCATCACGAACGGCGTCTCCATCATCGCGGCCTCAACCGTCGCGGTTCCGCTCGCGATAATCCCAGCGCGCGAGTGCCACAGCGCAGGCAACGATTCCGGAACCAGCGTGACGTTGCGCTGCCCGATCAAGCCTTGCAGGAACGTCCGATCCAGCGTTGGCGCAACCGGCAGCAGAAATTCGCAGCCGGACCCAAGTTGCTCCGCCGCCTCCAGAATCGTCGGGAGATTCATCCGCACTTCTTTCACCCGGCTGCCCGGCATGATCGTGATCCAATATTTCGCCGCATCAAGATGAAACGCCGCGGCATACTCCTCGCGGGTAATCGCCGGAGGCGGCGACTCCGCCAGCGGATGCCCCACAAATGTCGCGTCCACTCCCCGGTCGCGATAGAACTTTTCCTCGAACGGGAAAATCACCAGCGCCTTATCGACGTAATCCCGCAGCAACCGGACCCGTCCCTGCCGCCACGCCCAAAACTGCGGCGCAACATAATACGCCACCGGAATGCCGCGCCTCTTCATCTGCCGCGCCACCCGCCAGTTGAACGCCGGCGAGTCGATCACGATAGCCAGATCGGGCCTGCGCCTGTCGGCTTCGGCAATCAAACGCCGATACAATCCGTAGATTTTTGGGAGATGGCTCAGAATTTCCGTAATACCCACAACAGAAAGATCTTTCGCGTCGACGACGGTATCGCACCCCGCCGCCCGCATCCGCTCCCCGCCCACCCCAAAAAATTCAAGCGAGGTTTGTGTAGGGACAGCCGCCCCCGGCTGTTCAGCGGAGCGAAGCTCCGCAGTCTCACCACGAGCACACCGCCGCAGAGCCTCAATCAGCCCCGCCCCATACATCTCCCCCGAAGCCTCGCCCGCTGAGATCAGGATTTGCAAGAGAGCATTCTATAGTGCGTAAGACCCCACGAATGGTTGCATGGTAAAGGTTTCCCGTGGAGATCGTGTTGAGCAGGCGTGTTAAAATGGAAACAATCGAGAGGAAAAGAGTCGATGCAACGCCCCGTAAAACTCGATTTCAAGCCGCTCTCTCTCCGAGAAACTGCCAAGCGCCTCGGAGTTCCGCCAGCGAGAGCGCGAAAAATCCTCGCGCTGGTCAGTGTTGATTTTGATGGACGGATTGTCGGCACGGTGTCCCCCAAAAGGCAGGCCCGGACGGGAAAGACATCATCCCGCAGAGCGAGGACGTCGGCGCGGTAGCAAGTTTTAACGATTCAGGGCTCTGGTGACCACTCTGTCGCCATGCCAAAAACCAAAGAGGCCGTTTTTCTCAACATCCCGTACGACGACCCACAGTTCACCCGGCTGTATCTTGCCTACATCACGGCACTGAGTGCCATAAGCTTGCTGCTGCAAGCCACGCTCGGAATCACGGGCAATCGGCGACTCGATCGGATTGCCGGCCTCATCGAAAGTTGCGCCTATTCGATTCACGATCTCTCACGAGTGCAACTGGACCGCCACGCTCCTCGCACGCCCCGCTTCAACATGCCGTTCGAACTCGGTCTGGCAGTGGCCTGGGCTCAAGCGAATCCGCGGCATAAATGGTTCGTTTTCGAGTCCGTGAAATGGCGCTTGAATAAGTCTCTGAGCGACTTGGATGGCACCGATCCCTACATTCATGGGGGAACTGTGCGTGGTGTGATGAGGGAAGTCTGCAACGCGTTCGTGTCTCGGGGGACGCAACCTACAGTTCCCCAATGATGAAAATGTACCGCGAACTGCGCCGGGACCGTCCGGGAATCCTAAAGAATGCGGGGGCGCAGTCGATATTCACGGCGCGTGTGTTTTCCGACCTCTGCGTGGCGGCGGCGGGTTTGCGGAGCAAATACTTGGGATCGGATTAAAATTGTTTGTGTGGGGACAGCCGCCCCCGGCTGTCCGGCGGAGCGAAGTTCCGCAGCCTCACCACGAGCACACCGCCGCAGAGCCTCAATGAACCCGGCACCATACATCTCCCCGGAAGCCTCGCCCGCTGAGGTGAGAATTCGCAAGAGAGCATTGTAAGGCCATTCAGGTTCGCAACGAGACAGGGCTCGCCAAAGCCGACTTCAGAGGTCTCTGAAGGACTTTCCGTTAGAGCGAATTTGGGAAGGGCACGAGTTTCACTCGTGCCGTTATGCAGCTAAAAATACATCTGCGCTTTAGCGCTTGAGGCCGGCTTTCGCGCGTAGCCGTTCCTTTCAGCCGCCTTAATCATCCGCGCCAGCCGTGACTTCCGCATCCGTGAGCGCCCGCGCCACAGTCAGTTCCTGATCCTTATACTGCAACTGATACAGCTTGAAATAAATCCCCCGCTGCGCCAGCAATTCCTGATGCGTGCCCATCTCGCGCACCTGGCCCTTGTGCATCACGATAATCTTATCCGCCCGCTGCACCGTCGAGAGCCGGTGCGCGATAATCAGCGACGTGCGGCCTTCCACCATGCGGCTGAGCGCATCGCGCACGCGGAATTCGGTTTCCGTATCCACGCTCGACGTCGCTTCGTCGAGAATCAGAATCTTCGGCTCGTGCGCCAGGGCGCGCGCAAAAGAAATGAGCTGCTTCTGCCCGGTCGAAAGCGTCGAGCCACGCTCACGCACCTCTTCGTCAAAGCCCTTGGGCAGCGCGCGAATGAATTCCGCGAGGTTCACATCTTCGGCGGCCTTCTCGATATCCGCATCCTGAATGCGTTTCGTGCCTAAGCGAATGTTTCCTCCAATCGTCCCGCTAAACAAAAACGGATCTTGCAGCACCACTCCAAAGCGGCTTCGCAAATCGACCAAATCCATGTCTCGCACATCGATTCCATCGATCTTGACCGCGCCTTTCTGCACATCGTAGAAGCGCAGCAACAGTGAAATGAGCGTGGTCTTCCCGGCTCCGGTATGGCCGACAATGGCCACGGTTTCGCCAGGATTGATCGTGAAGCTAACGTCCCGCAGCACCCAGTCTGTGGGCGATGAAGCGGTTGCTGAGCCTCCTTTGGTTAAGCCTTGTTCGGCCCGGACGGACGAGGCGTCCGTCCCTCCATGGTCCGTGCCAGGTTCAAAATCTTGATACGCAAACCACACGTGCTCAAACTCAATCCGCCCCGCACCTTCCGGCTTCTTCGTCACCGCGGGCGAAACCACCTGCACCGGCGTATCCAGCAACTTAAAAATGCGCTCGCTCGCCGCCATCGCCGCTTGCAAAATGTTGTATTTTTCGCTGAAGTCCATAATCGGACGGAAAAATCGCAGCGAGTATTGAATAAAAGCCACCAGCACTCCCAGCGAAGCCACCGTCGGCACCACGCTGAACGCGATCAAAGTCTTCCAGTTGAAACTCACGGCGACGCTGTTCACCTGCGCGTTCCGCATCACATCGCCGCCGCCATACCAGATCACGCAAGCGATCGCGATCGACGAAAGCACATCGATCGCCGGATAGTAAATCGAATATGCTAGGATCGCGTCCTTGTACGCCTCCATGTGGTTGCGATTGATTTGCGAAAACTCCGCGTAGGCCTTGCGCTCGCGATTGAAGAGTTGCAGCACCACCATTCCGCTCACGTGCTCTTGCAGATACGAGTTAATCCGCGCGATGGCCACGCGAATGCGCCGGTAGGAATCGCGCACCCGGTCGCGAAAAATTATTGTGGAATAAATAATGAACGGCAGCACCGCAAAAGTAATCAGCGCCAGCTTCCAGTTCATGCACAGCATTACGCCCAGAATCCCGCAGAGCACGAACAGGTCTTCAAAAATCGAAACCACGCCCGACGTGAACATTTCATTCAACGCGTCCACATCGGTGGTAACCCGCGTCACCAGCCGGCCCACCGGATTCCTGTCGAAAAACGCGACGTGCAGCCGCTGCAAATGGCGAAAGATCTGCCGCCGCAAATCGAACATCACTTTCTGCCCCGTCCACTGCATGAAGTAGGTTTGCAGAAACTCGAGCAGAAAACTGAAGACCAGCAATCCCACGTAAATTGCCGCAATCTGCGCGATGCCCGTCACCGCTCGCGGACTGAGCCAGCTCCACAGTCCGGATGACAATCCCTCGACCGGGGCGAGATAGCGGTCAATCGCCACCTTGGTGAGATACGGGCCCAGTACGTCAGCGAACGCCTTCAGCACAATCGAACCCAGCGCCAGCGCCACCTGCCAGCTATACGGACGCAGATATTTCAACAGCCGCGCCATCAGCCGGCTGTCATACGCTTTGCCTAATACTTCTTCTTCCTGGGCCATTGGTGTTTGGTTTTCGAACGCGAAACAGCGCTAGCAGCACCGCTAACAGGTTAACTCATTATGGATGGATGAAGCAGCGGGCCGGGATGGAAAAAAAGGAAGTCCAACTCGACTCATAAACACGGAGAGCAATCCTTCGTGATACTTAGTGCCCTTAGTGGTCGATAGATTTTTCCACCTCCATCCAAAAGCGAATGGGATAATGTTTCTACCGTGCCCCTCGGCGTTTACATCTCGGTCCCGTTCTGCCGCACCAAGTGCAGCTACTGCAATTTCGCCTCCGACGTATTTTCGCGCGCCGTCTTCACCCGCTATGTCGATCGCGTTTGCGCCGATATCGAGAAAGCCCCACAATTCGCGCAGGAAATGGACGGCCAGTTGGAGCGCTCGGCCGACTCCATCTATCTCGGCGGAGGCACGCCGACCGTTCTCGATCCCGTGCAGATGGAGCGAATCTTTGCGAAAGTGCGATCCCGCTTCGACCTGACGCGCGATGCCGAAATCACCGTCGAGTGCGCTCCCGGCACGTTAAGCCCCGCAACTCTGGAGAGCCTTCTGCGCTGCGGCGTCAACCGCGTAAGTCTCGGCGTGCAATCGTTCGTCGATCGCGAAGCCGCGGCCGTTGGCCGGCTGCACACACGTGAAACCGTGATCGACGATATCGCTCGTCTACGAGCGGCGGGAGTTACGAATATCAACATCGACCTTATCGCCGGCCTGCCACACCAGACCGCGCAGAGCTGGGAGCTATCTCTCGCGGAAACCATCGCCACCGGCGTTCCTCACGCCAGCGTCTACATGCTCGAAGTCGACGAAGACTCCCGCCTCGGCCGCGAGCTTATCGCCGGCGGCACGCGCTACCATGCCCACTTCGTTCCCGATGAAGAAGCTGTAACGGATTTCTATCTCGCGGCCTGCGATCGCCTGAACACGGCCGGCATCGCGCAATACGAAATCTCCAACTTCGCCCGTAACGGCTTTGAATCGCGCCACAACTTGAAATATTGGACCCGCCAGCCCTACTTCGGTTTTGGCGTGGATGCGCATTCCATGCTGTTTTCCACCTCACTCGAGAACGACGCCATCCGCTTCTCGCCCTCGGACTCGCTGGAGCATTACATTGCCTGCGCCCCTTTACATCGCACCCCAATCTCCCGCGCGCAGTCCTTGGAGGAAGTTTTTTTCCTCGGTCTGCGCGTGACCCGAGGCGTCAACCTGCGGACCCTTTCATCCGAATTCGGCGAAGCAGCCATCGACCACGTCCGTCCCGCCATCGCGGAGCTCGTCGAAGCCGGATTGATGTGCCATGTCGAAGATTCCATCCGCTTAACCTCGCGTGGCCGATTGCTGTCAAACGAAGTGTTCGAGCGATTCATCGCCTGCGAGGTCAGTCCCGTCAAGTAACGCTGGTTAGTCCATCCACTAGTCGGCTCTTGGTGCCGCACGGCTTTCAGCGTTGGATTATTTTTTTCTTCTTCTTTTAACAAACTTCTTCCGCTGCAGCCTCCGCTTCATTCTCCGTGCTACCATTTCCGCCATGCGATTCCGCCCGATCTTCTGCTGCCTTTTATTTTCCTGCGCTCTTTTGCAAGCCCAGCAACCCGCTCCCACACTCACACCCGGGCAAGCCCTTGAAAATTATCGCAATTCGAAAGCCCCCATCCTGCGCGACGACTTCGGCGAACTCGCCCGCTACCGCGCAGCCGATGCCGCGCTCAAGCCGCCCGCGCCCGGCGAGAATCGCGTAGTTTTCTTCGGCGATTCCATCACCGACATCTGGCATCTCGACGAATACTTTCCCGGTAAGCCTTACATCAACCGCGGCATCGGCGGACAGACCACGCCGCAAATGC
Source organism: uncultured Acidobacteriota bacterium (assembly GCA_963755225.1). GTDB lineage: Bacteria > Acidobacteriota > Terriglobia > Terriglobales > Acidobacteriaceae > Sulfotelmatobacter. The sequence continues at coordinate 314,228 of CAVWJE010000006.1, read as the reverse complement.
TCGTCCGCTTCCGCCAGGATGTGATCGATCTTCATCCCAAGGTTGTCGTCATTCTCGCCGGCACCAACGACATCGCCGGCAACACCGGCCCCATGCGCCTCGAAGATATCGAGGCCAACTACGCGTCCCTGGCCGAGATCGCCCGCGCCAACAACATTTACGTAATCTTTTCGTCCGTGCTGCCGGTTCACAACTACACGCCGAAATCGCAGAACATGTATGCGCAACGCTCGCCCGAAAAAATCCTCGCCCTGAATCGCTGGCTGAAAGACTATGTCGCCACGCACCCGAGCTGCCTCTATCTCGATTATTTCAGCGCCATGGTTGACGACAAAGGCCTGCTCAAGCGTGACCTCGCCGACGATGGCCTGCACCCCAACGCCGCCGGATACAAAATTATGGCCCCGCTGGCAGAAGCTGCGATCGCGCAAGCATTGTCGGCCTCCAAACCTTGAAACCTTTTGTCCCGCCATAACCTCTATAATCAAAGCGAGGGAACGATTTTCTTAGCGTCCTTCGCGGCCGTTCTTCGCGATTTTCGCGGTTAAAAGCTTTTCACCGCAAAGACCGCCAGGAACTCCCACAAAGTTCGCGAAGCGAATCATTTGGATGGGCGAGCAGAAATGTCCGCGCTTCCCAGGCTCCGCAAGGATCACATTGGAAGGCAAGCGCCTGCCGGACTTTCCTGTAGGGGCGGATCTTCCCAAAAATTCGTAGGTCGATGGTCGTTGGTCGTTAGTCTTTGGCCAACCCAGCGACGAATAGGCTAACGGCCAACGACGAACGACCCACGACGAACGACGGTTTCAACTTGCCTCTCACCGACAAATTCGGACGCCCCATCACCGACCTGCGGATCTCCATCACCGACCGCTGCAACTACCGGTGTGTCTACTGCCGCACGGGCAATGAAGGCGCTCTATATGGAGATTTGCCATTCGACGATTATCTGCGCATGGCCCGCGTTCTCGTCGGGATGGGCGTCACGAAAATTCGTCTCACCGGGGGCGAGCCGCTTCTTCGCAAGGGCGTAGTCGATTTCGTTCGCGAGCTTGCCAGGTTGCAGCCCGAAATCTATCGATCCCAGCCCGAGATTTATGGAGCCGCGGACGGCCTCGTCCGGGGGGTAGGAATTCGCGCTCGGGCGGACAAGGGCGTCGGCCCCTCGACGCATGCCGACCCGCTCGACATTGCCCTCACCACCAACGGCCACCTTCTCGCCGATCTGGCGCAGCCCCTCAAAGCCGCCGGCCTCACCCGCGTTACGGTTTCCATGGACGCCGTCGATCCCGACCGCTTCACCCGCATCACTCGCGTGCCCGGCGGATACGACCGCGTCCTCGCCGGCATTCGCGCCGCCCGCCGCGCCGGCCTGTGGCCGCTGAAAGTGAATTGCGTGCTGATGCGCGGCTTTAACGAAGACCAGATCATCCCCTTCGGCATGTTCGCGCGCGAAGAGGGCGTCACCGTGCGCTTCATCGAATTCATGCCGCTCGAAGAAGACCGCACCTGGACTCCGAACACGGTGGTTACGCTCGACGAAATTCTGGCGCGCATGGCCGAGTACCGTCCCCTGGTCGAAATTCCGCACGCGCGCTCGGAAACCGCCCGCCGCTACCGCTTCGACGACGGCGTTGGCGAGATCGGCATCATTGCGCCCGTCTCGCACCCCTTCTGCGGACATTGCAGCCGCATCCGCATCACCAGCGACGGCAAAATCCGCACCTGCCTGTTCTCGGTGTGGGACCATGACCTCTACGCGCAGATGCAGCGCGGTGCCAGCGACGAAGAACTGGAAGACTTCATCCGCGGCGTGGTGCAGAAAAAAGAGGAACGCCACCACATTGGCGAGCCGGATTTCGTGCCGGCGTCGAGAACGATGGTGCACATCGGGGGATAGGAAAACGGATGGTCTCGCCAGTGTTAAAAAGCGATGCATCACCTGAACTGATTGCCCAGGTTCAGGAGATTGAGGATCGCTGCGATAAATGGGCGGACGCCCTCGCGCTCAGCGGGTACAGCTACGATGTGGGTGCGTGGGGAGTTCTCACGCAGATGATTAAGCTGATCGAGGAACAAATCAGCCGGTATGGCCATGGATCACAGAGGCAAAGAGAAGCCATGATCAACCTCGGCAGGGCGGGCAGCCTGTTGCTCGACTGGCTTGCGAAAACCAAACCGCCCGAAAAGAACTCGTGGCTCAGATGGACTTCGGAACTGGCGCGTGCTGGCGAAGAGGCAGTTTTAGCGGCCCACAACTATGCGGCGTTTGTGTCGTGCTTCACGATGTGGCACAGGGACAGGATGACGGTAGAAGTCCTCTCGTCAACCCGACTTCGCTTTCGTGTATTGCCGTCGCCAATAGATCGTCGCATTCGGGCTCATCAGCAGGGGGTACGATTGCCGGGCTGGCCGTCAACCGTGGACAATCCGGTTGACAAGGCCCTAGTTAATGACCCGGAGGTTAACCACCTTCTGTCAAAACTCTGGGACAGGGCGACCCTAGAGGGCGCATTGGCTATGCGCTACCCCGACGATAGCGAACTCCTGAGCGTACTGAGAAACATTTATGACGCGCGGCAGCGACTTACCTTCAGGCGCGATCCGCTGCTTGATCTGGGTGGCTATGACTTGAGCGACTTCCGTCGTTTTTTCGCCGTTCTACTGGCCGTTTGCTCCGTCCACGAGGTTTTTTGCGACTGGTGGTTCAAGAAGAGTGGACGGTATCCATTCGAATCTGCTGTTATCGTAAGACGACTCGAGGATTGGGTCGGCTTGGTCGCTCGCCTCAGCAGCCTCGAAGAAAGCAAGGTGCGCCAGATAATTGCTGACCTGACCTTTGGAGCCATCAGGTCGCTCGATGTCTACATCCATCCTTTCGTCCCGAGTCTCGACCGCGAGACGCTGTTTCTTCTGCCTCACTTCGTCCTTAATAGTAGAGCCGAGGAGAATATTCTTCGGGTATGCTCGTATGCGCGGCGCCAATTCTACAGTTTGATCGCGAACGCGAAGGAGGCAGAAATGAGAGACAGCATCAAAGCCAGCGCACCGTCGCGATATAGCGTTCTGGGCCCGCGTAAACTGCCCGACCCAAAGCTTCCTGATATTGACCTCGTGATCAAGGATGCTCAAAGTGCCTCCGTGCTGGTGGGCGAACTAAAGTGGCCAAGGAAAGTAGTTCGCGTGATTGAACACGTCGAACGAGATGCCGAACTTGAGGAAGGGTTCCGGCAACTCCGGGACGTGAGGACATTCCTGGAGCAGTTCCCGGAATACTTGCGGGAAAGCGGCATTAATTCCGCTGGGGAGACGCAGCCGAGCTTGTCCTTCGCGTTGATCGCGCGCGACCATCTGGCGCATCTCCCGCAGCGGGATGGTCTTTGGCTTGCGGAGTTCGATGCTTTGATCTGGGCATTACAGAATTCGGAAAGCTTGCCCGACGCCTGCCATAAGCTGCAGACTTACGAATGGCTACCAGTCGAGGGCAGAGATTTTGTGGTCCAGTTCGAGGCCGCGAGCGTTGCAGGAGTGACAATCGAATCCGAGGTTTTCCACCGGCCTCAGGATCTCCAAACGACGGCCATTTCCGCATGAGGCGCGCTGCCCTTGCGGCGTTCCTACTAATCGCACCTAACCTGCCCCCAGCGCTATGTCAGAGTTCCGGCCCCTCCTACCTCGGCTTCGACCGCAACACCTACCCCGGCGATGCCAACCTCAAAGCCCTGCACCAGACTTTCTCCTACACCGGCTACTGGCTCAACAATCCACCGGGCGAGCGCACGAACTCGTGGGCCGGTCACCGCGCCGCCGTCGAATCCGCTGGCTTCGGATTCCTCGTCCTGTTCAACGGACGCGAATTTGCCGCACTCAAGTCAGTTCCTTACGCCACCCGCCTGGGCCGAGCCGATGCGATCGAGGCTATCGCCGCTGCGCACCGCGAAGGCTTTCCCGTGGGCACCCTCATTTTTCTCGATCAGGAGCAGGGCGGCCGCATGTTGCCCGAGCAGAAAGCCTACATCTACGCTTTTGTCGATGGAATTACCGCCGCTGGATTCCACGCAGGCATTTACTGCTCCGGCATCCCCAATCCGCAGGACGGCAATGTGGTGACCGCGCAAGACATTCGCCAGAGTGCCGCCGGACGCAAGATTGTCTACTGGGCCATCAACGACGCCTGCCCGCCCGCGCCGGGTTGCAGTTTTCCCGCGCATCCGCCGCGCCCCGCGAAGAGCGGCATTCCCTTCGCCGAGGTCTGGCAGTTCGCGCAATCTCCGCAGCGAAAAGACGTTGCCGCTCACTGCTCGAATTACGCTCGCGACGGCAACTGCTTCCCGCCCGGTATTTCTCCCACGCAGCAGCTCCACGTCGATGTAAACACCGCCTCATCGCCCGATCCTTCACACGGCAGATCCCCTTAGATCATGGAGCCCCGTTATCATGGAGCCCCGGACGCCCTCATCCGGGGAATTCTCTGTGTGGAAGGAATTATGTGTGTCGAAGGGTCCGGGATTCTCTGTGAAATGAATGCATCCCTCTTCCACCGATCGATCCTTGCACATTGACGATCACTCGCGGACGCCCACAAACATTTACTCTTCCTTGACAAAAATTCACGGCAAACAAACCAACAAAACGTCTTTAATACTGACGAATGTTTTGGCCCGCAATCCGAGCGGGCCGTATGGAGGAATTATGATCCGCCGCTTCCGAACTATCGCTCTCCGAACTATCGCTCTCCGAACTATCGCTCTCAGAAATATAGTTCTCATCAGCCTGGTAGCATTGCAGATTCCTTTTTCAGTAGCTCAGAGCAAACCACAACCGGCTCCGGCCGCGCCCGTTCCTCCGCCGATTCTCGCAGCCAGGAGGGTCTTCATCGCTAACGCCGGCGGGGATGAGATGGCGAGTAACGAGCCAGTCTTCAGCGGCACGCCGAATCGGGCGTATGACGAATTCTACGGCGCTGTGAAAAACTGGGGCCATTTCGAGATCGTCGCTTCGCCGGCGGAAGCCGACTTGCTTCTTGAAGTACGCGAGAGCGTTTCTGGCGGATGGAACGGCCGGGTGGGTTCTGGGTTCAATCCGCAATTTCGCTTGAAAATTCGTGACGCCAAAACCAACGCCCTGCTATGGGGTCTTAGCATCAACAGCGAGTTTGGCCTGGGCCAGGCGGAAAGCGATAGGAATTTCGATCAGGCCATTAACCGGCTCGCCGCCGAATTGCGGATTCTTGTAACGCCTCCACCAGCCCACGGCAGTGGTCCCTAACTGATCCTTTACGCCTCGGTGGAGCCCCGGACGCCCTCGTCCGGGGAGCAACCCCAAAGCGGTCCGGGTGCAGTAGAATAAAGTTATGTCTGATCGTACCTTCACTCTCGACGAAGCCCAATCTCTGCTCCCCGTGCTCGAATCCCTTCTGCGCACCGCCATCACCGGCAAACAACTCATGGAGGAAGTCGAAGCCGAAATGCAGGCGCTCAGTCACCGCATCTTCTTGAATGGAGGCACGCACGTCGACGTGGTAGCCACTGCGCGTCGCAAGGCCGAACGCATCAAGGCGGAGCAGCGCGCCAAAGACGCTCTCGCCGAAATCGATTCCATTGGAGTGCAGGTAAAGGATATCGACATCGGACTGCTCGATTTTCCCTGCGAAGTCGATGGCCGCTTAGTTCTGCTCTGCTGGAAGATGGGCGAAAGTTCGATCACGCACTGGCATAGTCCCGAGGAAGGCTTCGCCGGCCGCAAGCTCATCGACGAACACATTGGCCGCTCGAAGCGAACGAACTAAACACCGCCTCGTCATCGCCGTTGATCGCCTTGTCTTACTGAGCGAAGTGTCCGTTCCGCGAGGCGAACGAAAGCGCAGTGCGATTTATGTAGGGACGGGCCCCCTCGCCCGTCCGCTAAGCACATCTCCGCTCTTTACGTCGGCAGCCGCAATTTTCTCCGCAAGCCTGCCCTTCCCCAACGTTCTTATCCCGAGCAGCCGCAGTTAGCCGCGCTGGTTCCGCGCAGCACGAAGGTATACTCAACGCCCCAGAGGCCAATTTTATTCTGCTACAATTTTTTACATCCGCCTCTGCGCAAGAACGGTATCGTAGAAGTGGAATAATTGCGTCGGCAGAAAAAGATTTATTGTAGGGACAGCCGCCTAAGCCTGCCCTGAGCGGAGCCGAAGGGGCTGTCCAGCGGAGCGAAGCTCCGCAGCGTTTTTTCTGCCACGGGTCTAATGTTCGCGGCAGATTCTGATGTGGTTTGTGCAGTCGAGTTCTAAGCAGTGAAGTTCAGCAGCCAAGTCTCGAGCCGACAGCAAGGTTCAAGGAGTCTCAATTAACTATGTCATCTCCGAAACAAAAACTCCGCCTCGCCGGCTCCATCGCCGCCCTCGCCATGCTGGCCCTGGCCGTTAGCTGCAAGGGATTTTTTGTCAACCCAACTCTCAGCACCATCACTATTAATCCCCCAACTCCGAGCATCAGCCAGGGTGCAAGCGAACAAATGTCGGCGACCGGAACTTTTCAGGACGGCAGCACATCAACGCTTACCGGCGGCACAAGTTGCAGCGGGAACACGGTGTGCTGGTCAAGTTCTGATACGACGGTCGCTACCGTCTCTACGGGTGGCTTGCTCAGCGGGGTCGCTCAAGGCACAGCAACCATCACCGCATCCTCCGGTGCCATTACCGGTACCACGCAAGCGACCGTCGATCTCACTAACGTTACCAACTTCCAGGTGTGCGAAGGGTCGTTTGGCGCCACAGGCGCCTGCTCCAGCGGCAGCACAGCGCTTACGTTTAACACCACGGCCGGCACGGACGATACTTTTATTGCGCAGGGGTCTTCAAACGGAACCACCGTCGATCTCACGGTTTCCTCAACCTGGACACCAAACTTTGCCGCTCCCGCTACTGGCGGAGTCTCGTGCATAAACAGCGCCATCTCTCCGGAAACCTGCACAGTGGAGAGCGATACGCCAACGGGAACATACCCCTTCGTCGTTACGTACGGCAGCAACGGCCTGACGGCCACTCTCAACATAGTGGTGCAGTGACACCCTATGGCACGGCCCTGGCAAACCGGCGTTTCCGGGAGTCGGAGATTTCGCCAAGTGCCCCCACTTCTCGCCTTTTTTGGACGAGAAGTGGGGAATCTCACCTGCGGCCAGCTAGCGCGCGGGGCCCGAAGTAGTGAAGGCTACGTTGGTCTCGCTCGGGTTTGGGATGCTTGAGGTACTAATCACCGTGCTGGAAGTGCAGGCGGAACTCGGGGTCCACGGTGGGCACACCATGTCGATCTGATAGGTAGCCGCATCAGGGCCCGAATAACTTACGTTTGGAATGAAGCCGTTGACGCCGGGAACCTCGCCATCGCAGTTGGTGAATGTCATGCTTCCGTAGTTCACGAGATCGGTCAGAGCGCCATTAACCGTAACCTCCGGGCGTTCGACGACCCATTCAATGCTGTTCCCAGACAAGGTCACGCCCGAAGGGGGATTAAACAAAACCGCCGTGGCCACTCCGGTTGTCTCGTTCCATATATAGAAGTTTCCGTGCGGTGTTGCAGTATCGTATATGGTTTCGGCGTATACGTAGTCGCCAGCGCCGACAGCAGGCGAACTGAGTATCGTTTGGGCGTAAGGAAACCATTCGTACCATGCGTAGTCGGAGTTGCCGCAATTGGCCTCGACTCCGCCCTGCAGTACATCGCTTGAGCCGCCCCAGCCATCAAAACCAACCCACTGTGCGGAGTCGAAGGTGGCCGAGCTGCAGCTGGACCCCGATGGAGGAGAAACGGAAGGAATGGTCCACTTAGCCATAACGTAGGTCGAATTTTTGGAGTAGAAGGTCCCCGGCTCCTGAGTAATCGCGTAGCCGCTCCAGTTATCGCTCAGTGCGGCCGTGGTGTTCGTGCGTGCCACACCGGCTTTAACGTTCCTGGCCGGACCGTGGTAGATATTCGTGAAGATAAGTTGCGGGGTCACGCGCTTTGCCGTAACCATCCTCGTCCATAGATCGTAGCCTTCCTGTTTACTCGAGCCCGGCCGAGGCGGAAATCCCCACGCCCGGAGATCGGCGTCGGATGCGACGAGCGGATTGAAATCCGAAGGCGGAACATCAAAGACAAACCCTGGAGTTGCCACGTTCTTGGGATCGGTGACCCAATGTCCATGAGCGGAAGTCTGCGCGAGCGCCGCTGGCGATGTCGAAAGCACAACCACCGCGAGAAGCAAGAGCGGAACCGTGAATTTTTGCAGCATCGGATACTCCTTGTGTATGGTGGAATTTAGGGAACAGCAAAACGCTAATCGCGGAGCCCGACTCAATATGTGGGGCTGAGTAGCTATTCCCCCTTGTACCAGACACTGCGGCGACCACGGGCGAGCACACTCGATCTGTTCGGGTTTCGTAACGCCAAGGGGGATAGCCGGTTGCCAGCATGCGCATCGGCTCCCGCACCTGGTTAGGTTAAATACAAGGGAAGGGAAACAAATCAGGTGATGATAAGTTGTTGGGGTCGCTAACTATGTCGCGGGAGGTAATAGATGATCCGTCTATTCTTGCTTAGTTCGGTGCCAGCCATACTGGCCCGGCTAGTGGTCGCATCCTGCGTCGCGGTTTGTTGCTTCGCGCCCGCCCAAACTTACCTTCCCAATCAGGAAGTCCATATCGGCGATTTGCCTTTGCTAAAGGCACGCTCCAAGGACGCCTCAGATGTGTTGGCGACCTCGGTGGAGATCGTGTTCCGAGACAAGCAGGTTTGTTGTGGGAAGAAGTCCGCTCTCGAAGATCTTATCCAGTCCGCCGATCCACTCTCTCTCAAAGATGTCGGCGACAAACTCCAGGGTAGGCATCTGCTCGGGGATGCCCGCCCCATTGTAGTTACAGCGAAATATGTGCCTGCCGCTTCGGTTAATTCCGCCCAGGTAATCGCCTCACTTCGCGATGGGCATCTTTCAATTATGGTGTGGAACTCGCACATATACGTAGTCTACGGAGCAGTCTTCGATGAAACCCTTGATTCTCCCGCTGTAGGCGCTCGCATGGATGCGATCCGCAAGTTCTTACTCTTGGACACGCGTTTCTCCGACGAGCACCGGGAGGTTTTTTTCAACCGGTTAACCGACGATTGGGGGAAAGTGCAGGGTCTACTGACGCTGAGCTTGAGTCCAGCATAGTCGCGCCATCCTCCTTTCGCATCGTCGCAGCTCAGGCGAGCGGATTAGAGAACCGTCCCGCCAGTCAGCACCTACTGGACGAATCGATATACCGACCCGTCGTCGTCCGTTCCTCCGGACATCGTCGTTCCATAAAAATTCAGATCCGTGCCCTGCGTTAGTCCCCCTGGATTGAGTGCGTCATATCCGCCAAAGCTGTAAAGGACAGTGACCGCACCCGTGGGCGTCATCTCATATAGTTCCCCGTCACCATTGGTCCCGCCGTGGAGTGTAACTCCGTAGAAGTTCCCGTTCTTAGCTTGCAGCAGCGCTCCTGGCTGTACGTTATACCCATTAAAGCTATAGAGGATAGTGAGCGTTCCCGACGTCGTTAGCTTATACACCTCGCCGTCGCCGTAAGCCCCGCCGTAGGCGGTTGTTCCGTAGAGGTTCCCATCGGTGCCCTGCAACAGCGTTCCGGGATAGGCACCATCGCCTTCGCTAAAACCGTAAATCGTGGTCAGCGTGCCGCTCGATGTCATCTTAAATACGGTGCCGTACCCGCCTGACCCATTTACATAAGTTGTTCCGTAGAAGTTTCCGTCCGTTGCCTGCAATACACCGGACTTAGGAAACTTGCCATCGCTCACGTCGAAGCTATGCAATACCGTCAGGGTGCCCGTTGGGGTTATCTCAAAGACCTCTCCGTCTCCATTTGCCCCGCCGTCAACGGTGGTTCCGTAGAAGTTCCCGTTCGTTGCTTGTTTCAGCTTTCCCGGATCCTCGCCATCGTTCAGGTCAAAATTGTGCAGCGTCGTCAGCACGCCCGCGGGAGTCATTTTGAATACCGTGCCATCCCCATAGGCGCCGCCTGCGCCCGCAGTCCCGTAGAAGTTCCCATCCGTTCCCTGCGTCACCCCGGAATTCGGCTGGGAACCATCGCTCGCGTCGAAGCTATGGAGTATTGTCAACGTACCCGTGGGCGTCATCTCAAATATCTCTCCCTCCCCGCCAGCCCCGCCGTTAACGGTAGTTCCATAGAAATTCCCATTCGTTGCCTGTTTCAGCCCCGATGGGTGGAGGCCGTTGGTCACGTCAAAGTTTACAAGCGTGGTAAATGTCTGCGCATGCAAGCCATGGCTTGCCATCGCGATTAGCAACAAGGCAAGGACAGCTGCTTGCACAGCGGGATGCTCCGACTTGTGATGCACTAGAAAAGCTGCGAAAGTGCGCTTCGTTTTCATCGAGAACCCTCCACTTGGATTGAGCGTCGAACTGCCAGAGGCGCAATTCTAGTCGCAGCTCAGAACGTAACCACAAAAAACGGGATTTGTTACAGAATCGTAAACCGTTCACTCGCACGCAGTGGTACCGTGCCGCAAACAGGAGTTAATCTTTCCTGCATACCGTTTTTGGCCAGATGCGCGAGATTGCTGGGATCGAAATTTTACGGCGCGAGGCTGTGGAGAGCACGGGACGGGGCAATCATTTACGAACCCCGAACAACAGGGGGCCTGCCCATCTTAAGCTTTCAGCTGCCGCTGCCCTAGGAGTAGCCCACGCCACGCGATTTTCGGCGGGTGGGCACCTTCTGGCACGTTCTTCGAATCCCGGCTCAGGTTACGGGCTAACTGTGAACGGAACCGAGTTTGAGCCCGCGGCACCACACCCGTTTGAGTTCGTTGCCGTGACTGAACTCGTCCCAATAGTTTGGGCTCCGGGCAGAGGGTTGTATACGTAAACCAACGCAGTGTCCGGCGTAGCTATCTGCGTCGCCGAGATCGCAGCGACAAGCTGGTTGCTACTGACAATTGTGGTGGTTTGGGGCGAGCCGTTCCAAACCACGACAGCGTTGTTGCTGAAATGACCGCCATTCACGGTGAGCGAAAATGCAGCGCCTCCAGCGGTTGCGCTGCTCGGCGAGATCGAACTGACCGAGGGCGTCGCCGGGCAGCCACCGCAGGAGATGACAGGCAGCAACAAAATCGCTAACGCGGCCAAAAGTGCCGCCATTTTCATCTCCGTCGGCGTGCACATCCGCCAGATTCGCGAACTCGCAGGCTCACGGCATCGAAATTTCGAGAGGGCCATCAGCGTCGCCATACAGCTCCGTCAGCCGAATTGACATGATTATATAGGTCCAGGCGACGGGCCACCCACTTCTCTCAAAAGCTACGAACTCGGCCTCGGAGGTACCTCCGGAAGTATGTATAACTCGGTGAGACTTTCGACGCGAATTACGCGACTGAAATTCCGAGTGGTGTCCTGATTTAGATTGGCCTTTCTTCGTGACCTTTATGAGTCCTTAGCGTCTTTTGCGGTCAAAAGCTTTGGCTCCTGAAATTAGGACACTACTAAAAGCTGGTCCCGTTTGCGCCTCTGCCCTCGCTGTGCTAACGTCCCAATAATTCCGGGGTCAACGTACAATTCCGTAAGGGAGACATTCATGATTGGCATCATCATTCTTGTAATTCTCGTTCTGATCGTTGTTGTGCTGATTGGCATGTACAACAGCCTGGTGCAATTGCGGGTGCGCACGGATTCGGCGTGGTCCGATATTGACGTGCAATTGAAGCGCCGGCATGACCTGATCCCGAACCTGGTGGAGACGGTGAAGGGCTACGCTTCGCATGAAAAAGGCACGTTCGAAAATATCGCGAAGTATCGCTCGCAGGCCATGCAGGCAACCACGCCCGAGGGCAAGGCCGTGGCCGAGAATCAGCTGACCGGCGCGCTGAAAAGCCTATTTGCCGTGGCCGAGAATTATCCCGAACTGAAGGCTTCGGAGCAGTTCACGCAACTGCAAGGCTCGCTGAGCCAGACGGAAGATTCGATCCAGAATTCGCGGCGCTATTACAACGCGGTGGTGCGGGATTTGAATACGAAGATTCAATCGTTTCCGACAAATATTCTGGCGGGAATGTTTGGATTCACCGCGCGGCAATTCTTTGAAACTACCGATGCTGCGGACCGTGAACCGGTCGCGGTGAAGTTCTGAAGGCGATGATAATAGAAGATGATGGATCGGCGTCGCAAGAAAAGCAGGTTTCTCCACTTCGCTCGCTTCGCTCCGCTCCGGTCGAAATGACAGAGTATGGGATGGGACTCCCGCTCGCTGCGGCCGGAATGACGGCGGTTGCAGAGAAGGCATCGAGTTGCACTCGATTGGACAGCCGGGGGCGGCTGTCCCCACATGAACTCTTTCTCGGGCGACTAGTCTCTCGGGTCGCCTGGATTGCCGTCTGCTTCTTTGCGCTGGCCGCTCCCGCCGCCGCGAAGTTGTGGCGGATCTCGAATTTTCAGGACACGATTACCGTGAATCAGGATGGCAGCGCGCTGGTTCACGAGACCATCACTCTGGTTTTTGTGGGGCAGTGGCACGGGATTCATCGCACGATTCCTATTGAATATCCGGGGCCGAATGGGACGAATTACGAGTTGTTCGTCGATGTGCGGAGCGTAACCGAAGATGGGGCGAAGTTGAAATACGATTCGTCGACTTCGGGCGCGTATCGCGATCTGAAAATTTATATTTCCAATGCGACCGACGCCACGCGCACGGTTGAGATCGCTTACCGGGTGCGCAACGGCACGCGCTTCTTCGATCAGAACGACGAATTTTATTGGAACGTTACCGGGAACGACTGGCCGGTGCCGATTGACCATGCGGCGGCGACGGTGAATTTTCCCGCGGATGCGGCGGGGTCGCTGCGGGCGCAGGCTTTTACCGGAGTGTATGGATCGAAGCAAAGCGATGCGAAAGCAAAGGTGGAGGGAGCGAGCGCGGAGTTTGAGACAACCAATCCGCTGCCGATGCGCGGCGGGCTCACGATTGACGTTTACATTCCGAAGGGAATTTTGAAGCAGCCGGGCGGGCTGACGAAATTGTTTTGGTTTATCGGCGGAAACCCGGCGGTATTTTTGCCGCTGGTGACGCTGGTGGTGATGTTTGGATTGTGGTGGGTAGCCGGGCGCGATCCGGATCCGGGGATGTCGGTGGCGCCGATGTATGAGCCGCCGGCGGGAGTTTCTCCGGCGGAGGCGGGGACGCTGCTGGACGACCGAATCCATCCGCGAGATATTACATCGACGATTGTCGATCTTGCGGTGCGGGGATTTATCAAGATCGAGGAGACGGACGAAAAGGGGCTTTTATTTCACAGCAAGGATTACATTTTTCATCTGCTGAGGAAGCGCGAGGAGTGGAGCGGGCTGGCGCCGCACGAGCGGCTGATGCTGGAAAATATTTTCGTGGAAGATGCGACGGAGACGCGGCTTTCGAGTTTGAAGAACCGGTTTTACACGACGATTCCGGTAGTGCGCGAAGATATTATGGCGGAGTTGAAGCAAAAGGGGATTTACGCGCTCGATCCGGAGTCGGCGAATGGCTATAGCCTGGGCGCGGCGGTCTGCATTCTCGTGCCGTTTGCGGTGATTCAATATTTTCGCTGGGCGGATTTTCTGAGTTCGATTCCGGTGGCGGTGGTGTGCGTGCTGGCCAGCGCGGCGATCTGGTGGTTGTTTGAGCGGGTGATGACGGCGAAGACGATTGCGGGTGCGCGCACTCATATTGCGGTGCTGGGATTTCAGGAGTTTATGAACCGCGTGGATGGCGAGCGGCTGAAGACCATGCCTGCGGATACGTTCGAAAAATTTCTGCCGTATGCGATGGCGCTGGGCGTGGAGCACCACTGGGCGCAGGCGTTTGCCGGCCTGATAAAAAGTCCGCCTACGTGGTATGTGGGGCCGGGGTATGGATACGGGATGATGTTTAATCCGATTTTGTTCTCGTCTTCGATGCATGGCATGGCGACGGATATGCATCAGGTATTTGTGTCGGCGCCGCGGGCGAGCTCGGGCGGGTCGGGATTCGGCGGCGGGGGAGGGTTTGGCGGAGGCGGAGGATTTTCGGGCGGAGGGTTTGGGGGTGGGGGTGGGGGAGCGTTTTAGGCTTGTGCTCATGGTGAGAAAGCGGCGGTCAAGCTTCGCTCCAGTGGACAGCCAAGGGGGGACTGTTCTTACATTTAAACTTCCTACATTCGAGTTCTCCACATACAACCAACCTTTAGCTTCCGGCGGCGGAGTGAGATTTGGTTTTTTGATTTTCCTGCGAAAGAGATCGGCTCCTCTTCAGAGCGGCAAGGCAATCGCGGTCCAACTTTTCGGGGATGTCGCGATCCATCATGGTGAAGACAACTTCCGTGGGCAGGCCTTCGCGGTAGGGACGCTTCTCGGAGAGAGCCTGATAGACATCGGCGACGGCGATGATGCGCGCGGGGAGGGTCATGGCTTTGGCAGTGAGACCTTCGGGATAGCCGCTGCCGTCGAGGCGCTCGTGATGCGCGGCGGCGACGTAGGCGAGATCCTCGAAGTTGCGAATATTGCGCAAGATGGTTTTTGTATAAACGGGATGCATGCGCATGATGGTCCACTCGGAAGCGGTGAGCTTTCCGGGTTTTTCGAGAATGGCATTGGAGACGCTGAGTTTGCCGATGTCGTGAAGCAACGCGGCGCGGCGCACCAGAGTGCGGGTCTGGGGCGCGAGGTGCATTTCTTCGGCGATAGCGGCGGAAGCTTCGGCGACGCCCACGGAATGATGAAACGTATAAGGCGATTTGGCGTCGATGACTTGCGCGAAAGCTTCGCAAATGTTGTCGATCCGCTCGGGCGATGCGGGAAGCGCGGCGCCGGGCTCCATCTGCAAAACGTGTTCGCGAGCGGCGGGGCCCTGGACATTTTCCCAAAGTTTTCGATCATACTCGAAAGAGCGTACGATGCGGACTATTTCAGGATCGAACCAGCGTCCGCTGCGCTCAGAAACGGCTTTGACGGCGGCGCGCGGGCCGGAGCGCGTGGCGAATACGTCGAGTGTCTGGCTGACGTTCATGATTCGGGCGAGCAGCGGGATTTCCTGGCCGCGGCGCGATTCGGGGTATCCGCCGCCGTTCCAATGTTCGTCGAGGCTGTGAATGGCTTCGGCGGTAGCTTCGCTCAATCCGATCCGGCGGGCAATGGCTGCGCCGCGTTCGCAGCGGGTGCCGATGAGTTCCGCGTTGTTGGTGCGCTGTTGCAGGGCGATCTGCGCGATGCGCAGCAAGCGGCGCGGAAAAGGCGCGCCGGGTAGAACGTTGCGCAGAAGGAAGCGCAATCCGGAGAGAGAAGCTTTGGTCCAATCTTCGAACTTGACTTCGCACTTGGACTGGATTTCGTCGGCGCCCATGATCTGGTAGAGGCGGGCGGCGTTGCTGCTGCAACCGGAATCTTTGAGAAGCAGCGCGTAATAAAGATCGCAGCGCTCAGCGGCGGGCAAGTGCAACTCGTCGGCGATGCGCATGCCGAGAATGCAACTGCGAATGGCGTGGCCCATGGGCTGGCCTTCGGTGAGATCCAGCGCAACCGAGAGCGCCGAGACTACGTCGGAAAGGCGAATCGTATCGTGGGAGGGGAGCGACATACCGTTGGCTCGCGAGAAATCGAGTGCTCTCCAATGGTGGGCGGCGCGGGAGGAATTTGAAAGTTACGGGGGTAATTCGAGGGGTTCAGCATACGCTAAGACGCCGGTCTTCCGGGAAAACGCATCCGCAGCGCACTTCCGGATTGTTCTCTCCCAAGGGAAGGACTACCTCTTGCCTCTTACTCTGTTATCCTCTCGATCTTTACTTCTTCCACCTCTCGCTCTTCCCATCTTTTCCTAGTTCTCCGTAGAATGACGATTTCTTATAGCAAGGGCGGGGCGGAGCCGCAGGAAGATTTGGAACGACACCGGATACGCGCCATAGGCGGCGTCAAGGGCGGCAGGCTTCGAGTAGATTGTCATATCCGCGCCGAGGCCGAGTTGCCATACTGAGTTCTGGACGAGGTCGCGCGTGGCGCCGAAGGTGTAGGCGCCGATGCGGTAGGAGGGTTCGACGACTGCCTGCGGAAATAATTCGTTCTTGTCGACGAGTTCGAGGCGGGTGAATGCGTAGTTCCGGCGAAAGAAATTCAAAGTCGACTCCAGCAAATAGCCGTTGAGGTTCGTTGCCGTGCCGATCTCGTGCACGCGTCCCCAAACCAGCGAAGTGGCCCAATTGCCGGCGACCAGCGGATGGTTGTATTCCACGGAGGCGGTTTGCCGCCATTGGCTCCAGGGCTCCAGCGCTTCGGGATGGTCGAGGCGTCCGATGCTGTATTGCGCAGTCCAGTCGCGGGTGGGAGCGAGGCTGACGCGCGCGGAGTAGGAATCGAGCGGGGCGAGTTCGATGCTCCAGCGCTCTTCGTTGGGCTCATGGCCGTTGAAGGCCGAGGCTTCGAGCTTGATGCGGTCCTTGACGCGGTCAATGATAAATCCAGTGGTCACCACGCCGAAGCTGGTGTGAGTGGAATCCTGAAGGTGATGGCTGAGCGGGGCCAGCGGCAACTCGGCGGCCGAGGTGCGGTGAATATAGGTGACGGGACCGAGCGCAGGCTCGGCCGATGGGCCGCCGTAAAGTTCCCACGAAATTTGTTTTGAGAGCGGAAGCAGGTAGAGCGCGGAGAGTTCCGCGAAAACATTGTGGGGATGCTGGTGATCGACCAGAGGCTCGCCATGATAAGTTTCGCCGGTTTGAAATAGTTCGGGAAAGCCGGGATGCGGCGAGGTCAGCGATTCCGCGGAAAACATCTGGCGGAAGAGAATGGTTCCGCCGAAGAGCTTGTGCTGCTCCATTAGCATGGCCCAGTTCACCGACTCGGCTTTGCCCTCGCCGCGCGGGCCGCCCTGCTGGTTATAGTCGGCGAAGATGACGCCGTGAGCCATGAGGGACCAGCGGGTGCCCCGCTTCTCGCCGCTTTTGCGAGAAGTGGGAGATTCAACGCGCATGAGCATCCAGTCGTGCTCGGGGACGGACGCTGGTTCCCACGCGGTGCCCGAGCCGTCGTGCGGGGAGGGCAGATTCGGGTCTTCGTTCTCTTCCGTGGGCATGGGCATTTCATCCATATTTATGCCGGGCGCGGAAGATTGCTGCGCGCGGGTTGGAGTCGCCGATGCCGCGAGGATTGAAATCATGATGATTGGAATCAAGGCCGAGCGAAGCACAAAACCCTCCCAGGGCGATGGAGAAAAGAAACGAATCGCCGCGGCAAGCGCGAGGCGACAAGCAATATCAGGAGGAATTTGACGCTGCTAGATTCTGAGGCCCAAGAGACCGGGCGGACGGACAGAGGTTAGAGTGGAAGTGGGGAGATTTTTTTCCAAGCTGGCGATCAGCGGAACGGCAGTTTCTTTATTTCCGGCCGTTTGCAAAATGGGCTGCGAAAAGGTCGCTTGCACAGCCCGCGGATGGCGGCTGAGGCAGCAGGGTTGGCTGGCAGGCTGAGGATGCGCTGGCCGATGAGCATGGCACGCGGGCATTGCGGCGAGGGACGGCGGGAAGCAGAGCGTGCCGCCGGAAGCGAGGATGAGAGCGGCGAGCAGAATGAAGGTGACGGGTTTGGATAAATTTTGATTAAAGCAATTCGCGCCGGAAAGATGACTAGCGGGAGAGCCCTCTCCCCGTTGGTGAAACCGCGGGTCTTCGGGATGACGCAGCGGGATGGAAGGTGTAAGTTTCAAAGTTGAAAAATAATTTTCCGTAACCTCTGGAGTCGCGGCATTCCTGAGAATCTAAGACGGCTTTAATAGTACAACCTCGGGGGCTGAAGCCCGTCGAGAAAAAAGCTGGTGACTTATCGCAGCGCTGGAAGCGCTGCGCCACCCAGAATCGATTTCTCTCGCAGACTGTCCCGGCTGAAGCCGCTGTTGATTTTAATGGGGAGCTTTACGGCGCGACTGGAAGCCGCGCCCTTTCAAAACAGGTTCCAAAGCAGTTTCAAAGCAGTTCCCAAAGCAAATCCGTCAAGTGTCTTTGAAAACATTATTCTTAAGTTCCCGTAATCTTGACGCGCAGCTCTTCGGGCAGGCGCTCGCGAATCTCCGGCGGGAGTCGGTCGTGGACGCGGCGCGCGCCTTGTTTCGCGGCGTCGAGCACGGTGACGGGAGCGGGGGTGGCTACGGCGACCACGAGCCAGATTAATGCCGAGAGCGCAAAGCCGCCGAGCGCCGCGATCTCAAGCAAAAAGGCATGGTGCGGGCCGAAGTGGCGGATGACGCCAAAGGCCAGCAGGAAGACGGCGCCGGAAAGCGACGCCAGGGCGATGAGGCCAACGTCAACGATGCGGTGCATGCGCTGGCGAGTGCGGCAACGTTCGCAGGCGGAGAAATGAGCTTCGTAGTCGCCGCGCATCTCCGGGGCCAGGCTGGAAATATCGTAGCGCCAGCCAGCCAGAATTTTGCCTACGATGGGATCGCTGCACTGCTGACTCATAAGCTACTATAGCTGAATCGGCGCCAATGCTTCGGACTGCGTCGCCACCAGCACGCGATTCTGAAACAAACCGCCGCGCTCGGCCAGCGCCTTTTCCGCCTCGCGGCGCGCTATCTCCGGATGATTGTTCTGTTCAGAAAGATGCGCCAGCACCACAAACGCCGCATTATTATCATAGTCCCCGGTAAAAAAATCCGCGAGTTTCCCGTTTGAGAGGTGTCCCACGTTACTGGCCACCCGCTGCTTTACCGACCAGGGGTAGGGGCCGCCGCGCAGCATTTCGACATCGTGATTGGATTCCATGACCAGAATATCGGAGCCGCGCAGGTGATCGCGCACGTTCACGGGAATATAGCCCAGATCTGTGGCGAAGCTGATTTTCGTGCCTTCGACGCGGAAGCTGAAGCCTACCGGATCGGCGGCATCGTGAGGGATGGTGAAGGGTTTGACCTCAATATCGCCCACCTGAAAGCGGTGCCCAGCCTCGAAGCGCTCGACCTTATTCAGTTGCGGACGCTCGCCATTGACCACGCGCATGGCGCGCGTCCAGGCCGCATGGGTGGCGCAGGTCATGAAGACTGGGATGCTTAGTTTTTTAGCCAGCGTTGCCAGCCCGTAAATGTGATCGGAGTGTTCGTGGGTGATAAGAATGGCCGAGAGAGTGTGCGGGTCTTCACCCAGAGATTTGAGGCGCTTGAAAGTTTCACGACAGGAGATGCCGGCATCGACCAGGATTTTCGTGCGCGAACTGGCGACAAGGGCGCAATTGCCGCGGCTGCCGCTGGCCAGCATGGAAAGCGTCACACACATGCCGAGGAGCATACACCCCTCCCCTGTGGATTGCGAGTAACTTTCTGGTTATCCAATACCTTGGGGTGGTAAGAACGGGCTCCGGGCGTCGGGCTACGGCAGCAGTTTTCCTCTTCAATTATTGGTAGCTTCCACTCTTGGACGCCGGAAGCCCGAAGCCGGAAGCCCGAAGCCCGAAGCCGGAAGCCCGGAGCCCGACTCATTTTCCTTCCCGCAGAGTATCGATTACGTGACGCACGACCGCGCCACCGTAGGCTCCGGCGAGTCCGGGTAGGGCGGTTAAGAACGATCCGTAGACCTGGCCGCGGGTAGGTTTTACAGCCATAATTTTGTAGGCGGCCAATTCGGTAAGGGGAATGAAGATGGTGACGGCAATTACCCAACGCCAGGGCCAGCGCGGGCGCAAGGTGCCGAGCAACATACAGGCGGCGAGAACCAGCAGAGCGGTGAAAAGCAGGTCGTTTACAGCGACGTCAACGCAGCCGGTGCCGATGCCGGCGAGGGCGGCGAGGGCATAATAAGGGAGATCGCGGCGAGGCCAAGTTTCCATTGCTGATTAATGATTGCTGATTGAAAACCGGCTAGAACTGTGCCGCCATTGATTTTCAATCAACACTCAGCAATCAACAATCGTCAATATTTATAAAATCGACAATCGTCAATATTCATAAAATCCCCGGCCGCTTTTGCGGCCGAGCCAGCCTGCGTCCACCATCTTGATGAGCAGCGGGCACGGGCGATATTTGGGATCGCCAAGGCCATCTTGCATGACGCGCATGATGTCGAGGCAGACGTCGAGGCCAATAAAATCCGCCAGGGTCAGCGGGCCCATGGGATGCGCCATGCCCAGCTTGAACACTTCATCCACCGCCTCCGGCGGTGGCGACGCCTTCCATCACCGCGTACATGGCCTCGTTCAACAGCGGCATCAGCACGCGGTTGGAGACGAAGCCGGGAGCGTCATTGACTTCGACCGGAGTTTTGTCGAGCTTGAGCGCAAGTTCACGAGTTTCAGAAAATGTTTCCGGCGAAGTGGCGAGGCCGCGAATGACTTCGACCAGCTTCATCACGGGCACGGGATTGAAGAAGTGCATCCCGATAACTTTTTCGGGACGTTTGGTGAGCGCGGCAAGTTTCGTAATCGAGATCGACGAGGTGTTCGAGGCCAGAATCACTTCGGGGCGGACGAGGCGGTCGAGATCGCGAAAGATTTCGGTTTTGATCTCGAATTTTTCGGTGGCGGCTTCGACGATGAAGTCGCAGGCGGTGAGACCGGCCGCGGTCGGTAACCGGCTCGATTTTTTTCAGCGCCGTGGCTTTATCTTCGGGCGTGATCTTTTCCTTGGCGACTTCGCGGTCGAGATTCCTGGCAATCGTTGCAAGGCCGCGGTCGAGAAAGCGCTGGTCCACATCGCAGAGGATGACGGAAAAACCGCTGCGGGCGAAGACGTGAGCGATGCCGTTGCCCATGGTGCCTGCGCCGATTACGCCGACTCGTTGGATGGTTGTCATGGTTGTCCCGGGGAAAACGTTTGAGTGTAGCATCCCGCTGGAAGCGAAAGCGACGCGCGCTTTTCCTTCAGTGATGTCCTAATTTTCATTACGGAGTTTCCAATTGGGGTGTGAGCTCGCCAACAATGAAAAATGGTGGCCCCGAAGGGCCCCGAGGTACGCGAAGGATCCCGCCGCTTCGCGGTTGGGCTGGCGTGCTCGCGGGAACTCTTACGATCAACGGCGGGTGTAAAATAGTTGTTCATCAACCTACGATCCTGAAAGGATTTCCCCCATGGCAATCGCCGAAACAGCAGTGCGGCCGCGCACATTTTCAACGTCTTCGTCATCGCAATCTCACTCCAGGCCGTTTGTGAATGAGGCTTTTTACGATTTCCGGCAGGAGGAGAATGCGCGCAAGATGCGCGCGGCCATTGAGCGGGTGCGCGGGCAATTGGGGCGCGAGTATGACCTCATCATGGGCGGGCAGCGGGTTAAGACGGCGGAGAAGATCAGGTCGCTGAATCCGTCGAAGCCTTCGCAAATTGTGGGAGTGCATCAGAAGGCCGGGAAAGAGCATGTCGAGCCCGCCATGAATGCTGCGTTAAAAGCATTCGAGTCCTGGAAAAATACTTCGGTCGAAGAGCGTGCCAGTCTGCTCTTCCGCGCCGCCGATTTGCTGCGGCAACGCAAGATGGATTTCATGGCGTGGCTGGTTTTTGAAGTGAGCAAAAACTGGGGCGAGGCCGACGCGGATGTTTCGGAGACAATCGATTTTTGCGAGTTCTACGCGCAGGAAGCGTTGCGTTTTGCGCAGGCCAAGCCTCCGGTGCAGTTTCCCGGAGAGCACGATTCGCTGAGCTACATTCCGCTGGGCGTGGGCGCGGTGATTCCACCGTGGAATTTTCCCTGCGCGATTATGTCCGGGCTGGTGGTGGCTTCGATTGTCAGCGGCAACACCGTCATCCTGAAGCCTTCCAGTGATTCGCCGACCATCGCCGCAAAATTTATCGAACTGCTGGAAGAAGTTGGCATGCCGGAAGGTGTAGTAAATTTCTGCCCCGGAGCGGGCGCCAGTTTCGGCGACGCTATCGTCGCCCATCCCAAAACCCGCTACATCGCATTCACCGGGTCACGGGAAGTAGGACTCCACATCAACAAAACTGCCGCGACGCAGGCGCCCGGGCAGGTATGGATCAAGCGAACCATCCTTGAGATGGGCGGGAAAGACGCCATTATTGTGGATGCGGATGCGGATATCGATTCGGCGGTGGAAGGCGTAGCGCAGGCGGCGTTTGGGTTTCAGGGGCAGAAATGCTCGGCGTGCTCGCGGGCCATTGTGGATGAGCGCGTTTACGATAAATTTCTGGAGCAACTGAAGGCGCGCGTGGAAAAAATCACGATTGGCGATCCGGCGGAAAATACCGGCATGGGCGCGGTGATTAACGAAGGGTCGATGAAGACGATTCTGGAATACATCGAGCAG
The DNA here is from genome assembly GCA_963755225.1 of uncultured Acidobacteriota bacterium. Lineage (GTDB taxonomy): Bacteria > Acidobacteriota > Terriglobia > Terriglobales > Acidobacteriaceae > Sulfotelmatobacter. The sequence continues at coordinate 291,965 of CAVWJE010000006.1, read as the reverse complement.
GGCAAGAAGGATGGACGGCTGCTTACCGGCGGCGAACGGGCTACTGAGGCAGGCGAGGGTTACTACATTCGGCCGACCGTTTTCGCGGACATTCCGGCGAAGTCCAAGCTGGAGCAGGAAGAAATTTTTGGCCCGGTGCTGGCGGTAATCAAGGCGCGCGGCTTCGACCATGCGCTGGAAATCGCCAACGACACCGAGTTCGGCTTGACGGGAGCGATCTACACTAAATCGCGCGACAAGATCGAGCGCGCGGTCCGCGACTTCCACGTGGGCAATCTTTACATCAACCGCAAATGCACGGGAGCGATGGTGGGAGCGCATCCGTTTGGCGGGTTTAATATGTCGGGAACGGATTCGAAATCGGGCGGGCCGGATTATCTGTATCTGTTTACGCAGGCGAAGGCGGTGGCGGAGAAGGTTGGGTAGGAACGGGCTCGTTTGCCGCGGTTGCGAGTGACAGAATGAATCAGGTTCCTCACCGGCAAAAGGCGCCGGTTTGGAATGACAAAATAAAAAGCGTGGAAATGACAAAATCATTCGCCGCTTCGGGGCTGATAGGTTGCCGTTTTCGGCAGTCTTGATATTTCGAAGTCTGATGGGCTTCAGCACAATTGAACTCCAGAGAGGCGCTGGCAGGTTTCGACCAATTTTTCCTGCGTGCTCACATCGCGGGTTTCCGGCTGCGGCGCTTTTTGCTTCAGGTGAAAGAAGTATTCGCCGGTAACTTGCGCCTCAGGATCGTCGCTGGCAGCGAGCCAGACTTGAGTCCGATGGCCCTGGTTCAGATCGTCCCGCGCGCCGGGGCCACCCATTTTCGTAGCCACCCAGCCGGGCTCGAGCGCGTTCGATAAAACGTCCGGCCAGCGGCCGGCTACGGCGAAGGCCAGCAAGACATCGTGGAATTTCGTATCGGAATAAGCCTGCTGACCTTCCCACGGACGTTCGTTCCACAGCAGATCTTTCAAGCTCGCGTCGCCGCTGCGGTGCAGTCCGGAACTCAGATAGACCAGCCGCTTCGGACGCTTGATGAGCGCGGTCAAAATATATGGGGCTAGCGTGTTGACGGCGAACAGATGGGGCAGTCCATCTTCGGTTTCGATGCGGCGGGGCTCGCGATATCCGATGCCCGCGTTGTGAATTATGGCGTCAAACGCTCCGAGCGCGTTAACTTGATCCGCAACGTGACGGGTTTGAGCGATGCTGGTGAGATCGCCGAGAACTACTCCCTCGGCTTTGGGGACTGCCGCGCGCGCTTCCTGTGCGCGCTGTTCGTTGCGGGCATGGAGCAGAACGGAGTGGCCCCGCTCGAGCAGAAGCTGTGCCGCCATTTTTCCCAGACCGTCGGAAGAACCTGTGATGAATACGCGTGCCATGGCTTCCCTCAGCGGCTTTAAAGCCGTTGTCAAGGTTAACGAACTTGCGGCGAGGCTGGAAGCCGCGCCCTTTCAAAACGAGATGCCTACGACTGAATTACATCCGGTTACGCAAAAAACAAGATCCCTGGCTACGCCCGGGATGACACTGCGACGCTGGGCTAATGGTGGCCGGTTAAGTTGGCGTGGCTGGAAGCTGCGTCCTATCAAGGCGAGTTAAGATTTCGGCGGCGGCAGCGGGACCGGATTCCTTTCTTGAAATTGCAACTGGTGCCAGTAGGGGTAACTGGGTGTGACGGCGCTGGCGGCGTCCAGTCTTGCGATCTGCTCCCGCGTCAAATTCCAGCCTTCCGATGCGAGATTCTGGCGCAACTGCTCTTCGTTGCGCGCGCCCATAATTACGGTTGAGATTGTGGGCCTTTGCAGGAGCCAGTTCAGCGCAACCTGCGGCACCGTCTTCTCCGTTTCTTTGGCGACTGCATCGAGAGCCTCCACTACTTTGTACAAATAATCGTCATCCACCTGGGGGCCCATGGAGGCGGTCTTGTGCAGACGGCTCCCGGGGGGCAAGGGCGTGCTGCGACGAACTTTTCCCGTTAACCTGCCCCAGCCCAAGGGACTCCACACCAGCGTGCCCACGCCCTGATCGAGGCCCAGGGGCATGAGTTCCCATTCGTATTCGCGGCCGATGAGGGAATAATAGACCTGATGGCCGACGTAGCGGGACCATCCATATTTATCGGAGACATCGAGCGACTTCATCAGATGCCAGCCCGAAAAATTGGAGCAGGCGATGTAGCGGACTTTGCCGCTGACTACGAGCTGATTGAGAGTGCTCAATACTTCTTCGACCGAAGTGAGCGCGTCGAAGCCGTGGAGGTGATAGATATCGATGTAGTCGGTGCCGAGGCGCTTCAGGCTGGCTTCACAAGCCCGAACCAGATGGTAGCGCGACGATCCAATTTCGTTGGGCCCGCTTTGATTGCTCATTCGAAAGGTGGCTTTCGTGGAGATCAAAACATCGGCGCGGCGGCCCGCAATTGCCTTGCCCAGCACGGTTTCGGAGAGGCCGTCGGAGTAAATGTCCGCGGTATCGAAAAGATTGACGCCCGCGTCGAGGCAGATATCGACCAGGCGCGTGGCTTCTGCCACGTCGCTCGCGCCCCATGCGCGAAAGAACTCGTTGCTTCCACCAAAGGTTCCCGTACCGTAACTCAGCGCGGGTACTTTTAACCCGGAGCGGCCCAGCGTGCGAAATTCCATGAGTGAAATAGATGCGGTGGAAGGGGGAAGGATGCGGGGCAAGTGGTAGCGGCAGTTTGGCTCACGCGTTGGGGCCGGCTAAGTGGGAGATCCCCTTCGGCTTCGCTCAGGGCAGGCTTTCGCTTCGCCTGAAAAGCGGCTCCGCTCAGGATGACAAACCGCCAGTTAAGGCACGTTTACGGGGTCGCGATCTTCCGAGGCGACGCGTTTTACCGCGGCGGTGCGCTCCAGTTTGTCCCAAGCGAACTTGCGGCCTTCGAGCGCCCGCTTCAGAGTTTTAAACAAGACCACGGAAAATAATTGCCGGTAGGCAAAGCGTTGCAGCCATACCTGGCTGAGCAGCCAGACGTCTTCTTTGTCGTCGGGCCTGCGGCGCTCGAGCGCGAAGGCGACGGCCGAAGCCAGAAAATCGATCACGAGAAATACAAAGAAGAATGCGACCAGTTTGTGGAAGCTGGCTGGATCGGTGGAATCGGGATGGAAATGTTTTTGAATGAGATACCAGATTGCACCGAAGGCGAACATGATGTCGATCAGCGGCGACACCAGCGGCAGTAGAATCTGGAAGATCACAATATTCGGCAGCGCCACAAATCCCAGCGCGCCCTTGCGCGCAAAAACTCCGCTGTGCTTGTAGACCGCTTGCAGAATTCCGAAGGACCAGCGGAAGCGCTGGCGCATCAAGCCATTCGCGTTGGTGGGCGCTTCGGTGTAAGCCAGGGCCATGTCTTCATATTCCACGCGATATCCGCGGCGCAACAGTGCCATGGTGAGGTCTGCGTCTTCGGCGACGGTGTCGATCTGGTAGCAGCCAGCCTCGCGCACAGCGGAAACGCGCCACGCCCCAATCGCTCCCGGTACCACGCTGACTGCGCCGAGCACGTCCAAAGCGCGACGCTCGAAATTCTGGCTGGTGATGTATTCGAGGGCCTGCCAGCGAGTCCAAAGATTTACGCGGTTGCCAACTTTCGCGTTGCCGGCGATCGCCCCAACTTTCGGATTGATGAAATGCGGCACCAGGCGCGAGATGGCGTCATTGGCGATGATTGTGTCGGCATCGATGCCCACAAAAAGTTCGGCGTCTTCGATATGCTCGATGCCGAAGTTAAGCGCCTCGGCTTTGCCGGCATTCGGCCTGGTCAAAATCAGAACCTTTCCCGAGGTTTCTTCCTTAGGAAACGCAGCACGGGCAACTTCCAGCGTGCGATCGCGCGAGCCATCGTCGATCACGATCACGCGCAGGTTTGGATAATTCGAGTTCAGCGCCGCTCGCACCGTGCGCACAATCACTTTCTCTTCGTTATATGCGGGGATGAGCACGGCGACCTTCGGCCGGTAGGAAGCCACCTGCGCAGGCTTGCCAAAAATCTTTTCCTGCAATCGGTCGTAAACCGCCAGAGCTCCGATGAACAGTAACCTACCCGTCATCAGCAAGTCGCCGAGGAAGAATACCCAAGTGATGCTCATTACGGCGGCATCGAATAGCCAAAAGCCAAGCCGGTCGAGCCAAGCTGCCCAGCGTTGCCCTGTAGGCAAAGGCGCCATTACATCGGCGCGGGTTTTGCCGAACAATTCATAAACCGGCGCGACCTCAAGGCCGCGCGAACGAATGCCCTCAATAATCGCGGGCAGCGCGCGAACGGTTTCCGCTCGATTGCCGCCGCCATCGTGCAGCAAAACGATGTTGCCGCAGCGCAGGTCGTTGGCCCCGCACGGCGGCAGATGGGCGAGCACATAAGACGAAATTTCTTCCGCCGTATGCCGGCGGAAACCGCCATTGGCCGCCGGAACCTTATCGCTCCAGTCGTTGGGATCGATCCGGTTGCCGACCGTGATGTAACCCATGTCCTGCGCGAACTCGAGCGGCTTCACCTGATCGGCCGTATCGGGCTCTTCATCAATCGCATAGGGCGGGCGCAGCAGCGTCGCGCGTATCCCCATAAGGCTGGCGAAAAGCCGCTCGGTCAGGTTCAACTCCACCTTCATGTAGGTGGAAGAAATGTTGCTTACGTCGGGATGCGTGAAAGTGTGGTTCCCGATGGTATGGCCTTCGTTGTAAATCCGCTTTGCCAGGCCGGAAAATTTATCGGTCTGAATGCCTATCAAAAAAAAGGTTGCCGGGGCGTTCTCGCGTTTGAGCACATCGAGAATCTTTGGCGTCCAGTCCGGATCTGGGCCATCGTCAAACGTGAGCGCCACCTTACTCGTACTGTACCCGTAACGGCCCACGCGGTAGGGCTCCGGCAGGGACTGAAAATTTTCGTCCGTGATGAGTTTCGTGTTGGGGTCGATGGTGAGGTCGCGCATGCCGTGGGTGGGGCGGTCTTCGATGCGAAGAATTTCGCCCTGCCCTTCCATGTCCACATCCTCTCCGGGAGGGGTATCGCGTAATTTGTCGGTAGCGCCCGCATCGCCGGGTACGTCCCATACTCTCCACAGGGCGCGATCCTCGCCTCCCAGTTTCCACAGCGCGAAGGTTTGGATGCCAAGCGTTTGCGCGGCCCGCATGTGATTGAGCGCGGTGACCGCATCCAGGAACCAAACGTCATGCCGGAGGCTGCGCTCATCGAGATAACTGAAATGCGGATTCAACGCATCGTCGTCGAAAGTTACGTCCTCGTCGGAATCTCGGGCGGCCAGCCAGGCTTCCTGTACCGAAACGCTGTGATCGCGCTCGTCGGGCGGCAGCGTGGCCTTCTTCGGTTTAAGAACCCAGTCGTAACCGTAGTTCGCGATGGCGCAGATCAGTTTGTCGCGCGGGATCACGGTGACGGCAAACTTGAGATTGTCGACGAACCAATCCTGCGGAGCGACCGGCCCGGACGCCGCGCCCGGATAGTGTTGGTCATAGTTCATCACCACCACGCCGTCGGCCGACGCGGCGATCGCAGCGTAATCGAATTCCTCGTTATGCGCGGGCACGCTCACGTAGAGTTTCATGCCGCGCGCGTGGAGGTCGGTTGAGATTTCGCTCAGCAGGGCCACATATCCCGGCTGCCCAACTTTGGGAAACGCCTCAAAATCCACCATTAAACCGCGGAAGCGGTCCGAGGAAAGATACATCGCGACCTGTTTGCGAAAAACCTGCCGCGCGGCCGGATCATTCAGAAAATCGGTAATCCCACCCACCCATTCGGTGCCGTCAAAATTGTTCACCATGGGGAAGACTTCCATCGCCGTGTCTTCCGTCTTCAGAAAAGGCATCACCCGGTCGTCGACCGAGCGCACGCGATTGTTCTGCACCACGTCGAAGAACTTATTGGTCTGATCGTCCACGCCTTGCAGCCGCCCATCGCCGGTGAGCACGTGCAGCCAGTCGGGATAGAGCAGATCGATCTGCCGGGAAAAATCGCGCAGCGACGAAAAGCTGGCCGCGTCCCAGGGCACGTAGAAGGCGGCGCGAATCCCCTCTTCCTGATTGAGCGTGACCTCGGAAGCGGGCAATTTTGACTTGCGATGAGAGCGGGTGGCCAGCTTCTTCAGTCGTTCGCGGGCTTTGTCTTTTTCGTTTTCCTTTAAAGCTTTGAAGGCGCGTTTTTGCGGAGAAAACAGAAGTTCTGGCAGGCGCTCGTCGCGCAGCGTCGTATACACGAAGAAAAGAATGAGAGCTGACAGCGCTGCCACCAGCGCGTCGACAAATCGCCTCAGGCGCTTCCAGCGGGCTCTTTGCGGGTCGTAAAAGACTGGTTCAGCCATGCGAGGTTAATCGCTTATCGTATGCCGCAGGAGGCAGCGGGTCAATTAGCGCATCATGTAATTCGCCCCGCGCAATCTCGAAGCCCCGCGTTTTTATCGGCGGGGTCGAGGCATCTCCCGCCAGCATGGCGCTCGCCGGAAAAGTAGAAGGCAATCGTTTAATTTTAGGATGCGCTTTCCGCGATTCATGTCACCGTGAAACGGGTATATTCTCAACCGTGCTCGATCTCATCCGGAGGAACGCGCGCTTCTTTTTTCTGGCGAGCCTGGCGGCGTTGGCAGTGCGTCTATTTTTCGTCTTTCGCTATCCAGCGGTGGTCGACGACTCGCGCTACTATGCCGACATCGCAGCAAACTGGCTCCAGCACGGGGTTTACGGCTTCACCAATTCGGGCCGAGTCGTGCCGACGCTTTCCCGCCTTCCCGGGTATCCAGCATTCCTCGCCGTGATTCTTGCCATCTTTGGAGAAAATAATTTTCGCGCGGTTTTCTTGATTCAGGTTCTGGTTGATTTAGGGACTTGCTGTGTTGCCGCAGATTTGGCGCGGCGCATGCTCTCCGATCGCGCGGCGAAAGCCGCTTTCGCGCTCGCCGGCGTCTGTCCATTCCTGGCCGATTACACCGCCGCGGCCCTCACCGAAACGCTGGAGATTTTTTTCACGGTTCTGGCCCTCAACCTCGCGGTCAGCGCCCTGAGCCGCCTTCCCGAAGGCGAATCAGTGTCGCCATCATCGGCTTCAACACCATCATCGGCTACAGCACGGAGTTCCACGATCTGGCTGGCCTGTGGACTTTCCATCGGAGCGTGCATTCTGCTGCGTCCCGATGGAGGCATTCTCTTTGCGGCGATAGCCGCATATTTATTCGCGCTTTTACTTGACCGTGTATTTCACCGACGGGGCGAAAGCGCTTCAGCGGAGACGTCATCTTCTGCATCCCGCGCTCGCCCAATTCTCCGCGGCGCGCTGATTCTCGCCCTCGGCGCTTTTACTCCACTTCTGCCCTGGACGCTTCGCAATCTGCGCACCATGCACCGTTTCCAACCGCTCGCTCCCCGCTATGCCAATGACGCCGACGAGCCGTTGGCGCCCGGTTTCAATCGCTGGACCAAGACCTGGATCGCCGACTACACGTCTGTGCAGGAAATTTATTGGAACGTTCCCGGCGACACCATCGACGTCAAGAATTTGCCGTCGCGTGCCTTCGATTCCGCGGCGCAGCGCGAAGAAACCCGGCAGATATTCGCCGCCTACGATGAAGATAACGAGATCACTCCCGAACTGGACGCGCGCTTCGCGGCGCTGGCCGCAGCGCGCATCCACTTCGCGCCCTTGCGTTATTACGTCTGGCTGCCTGGATTGCGCATCGCGGATATGTGGCTGCGCCCGCGAACCGAGCTTCTGCCTTCCGATCCGCGATGGTGGGAATTCGACGACAAATCTCCCTGGCTCGCGGTGAGCATTATTTTCGGCCTCGTGAATCTCGCTTACGTTCTTCTCGCGCTTGCCGGAGTGCTGCGCACGCGCGCATCCTTTGCGTGGCCCTTGCTGGCGCTATTCGTCCTGTTGCGGTCGTTGTTCCTGGGAACGTTGGAAAATCCCGAACCGCGATATACGCTGGAATGCTATCCGGTAATCATCGTTGCCGCGGCTGCATTCTTCGTCGAAAAATCGAATCGTGGAAAATCGAATCGCCGCCGAATCGAATCGCATTCGTAAATCGAATCGCACGCATCGGAAACACGCATGAACAGGCTTCCAAATAACGAACGCCGCATGTGAAAAGCGGTATTCAATCGTTTCAGCCGCGGCTAACTGCTTGAAGATTCCGCTTGAACTTTGTGGCCCGCTAGTTGCACAATAGCGCCCCATCAGGTCACCCAGGGTCTCAACCATTTTTCTATTTTCCTGGGCAACGCATTCGATAGTGCAGCGCCCGTCGTGGGTGGAAGGGGGCTTTATGCTTTCTGGCTCGCGTGCAACGTTATTCCAGGTTGCGTTCCTTCTCGTAGTTTCCAGCATGCTCCTCGCGCAAACCGCGACCACCTCGTTGCGGGGCACGGTGTATGACCCCAAAGGCGCGGTCGTTTCCGGCGCCAGAGTGACCATTACCGACCCGGCCACCGGGTTCACCCGCACCATGCAAAGCGATAGTCAGGGCGGTTACCGTTTTCTCGAGATGCCGCCTGCCAAGTACGATCTCACCGTCAGCGCCGGCGGCTTTGGCACCATCAAGCAAACCGGGGTTGAACTTCAGGTAGCCACTCCGGCAACGCTGAACGTGAATATGCAAGTCACCGGCGGAACGGTGACTGTGGAAGTGAGCGGCACCGCGCCGCTGGTGAACACACAGGACGCCAGCATGGGCCATGCCTTTGGCGCGGACCAAATCGCCGACCTGCCATTTGAAGGGCGCGACCCCGGAGGAATTCTTAGCCTGCAAACCGGAGTCGTCTTCACCGGCAACAGCCCGCATATCGCCGGCTCCGCCGACAGCCGCGCCGGCACGGTCAACGGCGCGCGCAGCGACCAGACGAACATCACGCTCGATGGGGTTGACGACAACGATCAGCTTCTGGGTACGGCCTTTGCCGGAGCGATTCGCGCGCCGCTGGATTCACTGGAAGAACTGAAAGTGACCACCAGCAACTCCGATGCGGATTCCGGACGGTCTTCCGGCGGGCAGGTTTCGCTCAGTCACCAAGAGCGGCACCAATCACATTCACGGTTCGCTCTACGAATACAACCGTCCCAATTTCACCGCGGCCAACGATTGGTTCAACAAGGCGGCACAAATTAACGAGGGCGAGCCCAATCAAGCCGCGTTTTTGTTGCGCAACACCTTCGGCGCCGACATTGGCGGGCCCATCATTAAAGACAAGTTGTTCTTCTTCGTAGCCTATGAAGGACAGCGCAAACGCGAGGATTTGCAGGTGACTCGCGTCGTGCCCAGCGCGGCTATGCAGACTGGATCGATTTCGTATTTCTGCACCCAGGATCCGAGCTGCCCATCAAGCGGTGTCTACACACTAAACGCAGGACAGATCGCGAGCATGGATCCGAATTGCTCGGGGAACGGCACATGCCCGCTGGGGCCCGGCCCGAATCCTCTCCTGGCGAATATCGGCGGAGCAAATCCCGCGGCACTGTTCCCGCAATATCCGCAAGCGAACACCAACACTGTAGGCGACGGATTTAATTACGTGGGATATACGTTCCCCTCGCCGCTTCCCGCCAGCCAGAACGCTTTCGTGGTAAAGCTCGACTACAACCTGGCGAAGAATCATCAGATCTTCGTGCGCGGAATCATGAATAACGACCGCACCGCGGAGCGCAACATCAGCACCTCGATCACGAACGATGGAGGCGAGGAGTTTCCCGGCCAGCCCGAGGCGCAAACCGAGCACGACAACAATAAAGGCTTTACCGCCGGATATACGGCGACGCTGAGCAACACGCTGATTAATAATTTCCGTTTCGGCTATATCAGCCAGCTCATCAATATTGAAGGATTGCAAACCCAGCCGTTCGTCCACTTTCGCGGCATGGACGACATCAACGCCTTCACGCCCACAATCAATACGCACGTGCCGGTGAAAAATATTGTCGACGATTTGACCAAGGTTGTGGGCAGCCACAGCGTGCAATTCGGTGTGAACTACCGGCAGGTAGATAACTTGCGCGAATCCAACGCGCAAAATTTTTTCACGGCCGAAACCAACGTTTATTGGCTGTTCGATTCCGGCCTGTCGAATACCGGCCAGAGCCTTGACCCGGAGGCGTTCGGCTTTCCGGCGGTCGATGAGGATTACAGCGCGAGTTACGATTTCGCAATGGCCGCATTGACCGGGCTGATCCCGCTCGTGGGCTCCAACTACGAACTCAATAAGAACCTGAATGTTATCCCTGAAGGCCAATTGGTACCGCGCCATTTTCGCGATCACGAGTACGAGATGTACGTTCAGGATCAATGGCGAGTGAAGCCGAACTTTAGTTTCACTTACGGCCTTCGCTATTCCATTCTGCAACCTCCCTTTGAAACCAACGGCACGCAAGTGGCGCCCACGATCAGCCTGCACGACTGGTTTAATCAGCGCGGCATCGCGGCAGCTGAGGGTCAGCCTTATGAGCCACTTGTCGGTTTTGGCTTGTCTGGACAAGCGAATGGCAAACAACCTTATTGGGGATACGACTATAAAGACTTCGCTCCACGAATCGCGTTCGCTTACTCTCCAGCGGGAGACAGCGGCATCGCGCGGAAACTTTGGGGCGGAGCGGGGAAGACCTCAATCCGCGCCGGGTACGGCATTTACTTCGACCACTTCGGCGAAGGCATCACCAATACTTTCGATCGCAACGGATCGTTTGGGCTTACCACCGCCATCGACAACGCCGCCGGCGTGCAAACTCCGGATACTGCGCCGCGATTTTCGGGGCTGAACAACATTCCAACTACCAGCGCGCTTGGTCCCATCGTCGAGCCGCCGCCTACCGGGCCATTTCCCGTGTATCCTCCGGATTCGATTAACAATGGAGGCTTCGCCATCACGTGGGGTCTGGACGACAAACTTAAAACTCCATATTCGCACGTGATTGATTTTTCGATCACCCGCGAGCTGCCTTCCAACTTCGTGTTTGAAGCGTCGTATGTGGGACGTTTTGCCCATCGACTCTTGCAGGAAGTAGATCTAGCCGAACCGGTGAATCTGAAAGATACCAAAGGCGGGCAGACGTATTTTCAAGCTGCACAGGCATTAGCGCGGCAATACTATGCGGGCACGCCGATTCAAAACATCAGCGCCGCATCGATTGGAACGAACTACTGGGAGAACCTATTTCCTGCCGCCGCGGGCACCGCCGTAAATCAACTCTTCGGAAGTTCCAGCGAAGCCCCGGGAACCACGCAGCCGTGCCTTGGAAATCCGCTGTCGAATTCCGCCCCGGTTACCGCGACCCAGGCGATGTACGATTTGTTCTGCAATTATCAGGGCAATGAAACCACGGCTCTGGAAACGGCAGATGAACCCGGCGCATGGGGAGGCCCCGGTTGCTTTCCCGCCTGCGCAACGATTAACGGCCAACTTACCAACGGCAACGTCTACTATTCGCCGCAGTTCTCCTCACTCTTTGCGTGGCGCAGCACCGGCAACAGCGCTTACAATGCCGGCCAATTCAGCTTGCGGCACCGCTCGAACGGGCTCGAGTTCGACCTGAATTACACATATTCGAAATCGATCGATGTTGGCTCGAACGCCGAACGCATCAACGAATTCGGAAGGATTCGGTCTGGGCAGCCAGATCATCAACTCATGGTTTCCGGGGCAAAATCGCGCCGCGTCGGATTTCGACACCACCCACATCGTCAACGCGAACTGGGTTTATCTTTTGCCCTTTGGCCGCGGCCAACATTTTGGTTCGGGGATGAACCGCATAGCGAATGCTTTTATTGGTGGCTGGACGGTTTCCGGCTTGTGGCGCTGGTCCTCGGGATATCCATTCTCACTCTTTAGTCCCGAATGGGCCACGAACTTCCAGCTCGAAAGCCAGGCCGTACCCATCAGCAGTGCGCGGCCCAGGACCGGAAGCTTCATCGTGAATCAGGCGAGCGGCGGCACGGGTCCGAACGTTTTTCAGGATCCCGGAATCACCGACCCGAGCAACCCGAACGCGGCCATCAATTTGTTCCGTCCTGCCTACCCCGGGGAGCAGGGAATGCGCAACGGCCTGCGCGGACCCGGCACTTTTAACATCGATACCAGCCTGACCAAGAGTTGGCCGATTACGGAGAGCCAGCTCGTCAAGTTTAGTTGGTCGATGTATAACCTTACCAACTCGGCGCGCTTCGATGTGGGAACGATGCAGATCAACAGCAACAACTCGCTCTCGAGCAGCAGCAGCTTCGGCAACTTCAGCTCGACGTTATCGAATGCCCGGGTGATGGAGTTTATGCTGCGGTATGTTTTCTAGAAAAGCGGCTTGGAGCGGCAACGCGGAGCCGCGACATGGAGCGACGGACGCCCTCGTCCGTCGTCGGTGAGCGACATTTCGATTTGAGTTCGGCGGACGGCGGACGTGGGCGTCCGCCGCTCCAAGTAAGACTTAAGCCAGCGGGGAGTCGCTCATGCGGAAGCGGGTGCGGACGTGCTCCGAAATAAGTTCGATCGCAGACCGGTTGGTCACGGGATCGCTCTGCGCCAGATACTTCATGGCCTCGACCAGCACGCGCTGACCATCGACATAGCGTGGGTCGGAGGTGCGTTCTCTTCTTTTGCTGCCGAACTTCGGGGGAACGGGGATGGTGAAAACTTTAGCCATGGATAGTCTTAATTATTGGATAGTCTTAATTATTTCGATTCGCTCAATAATTCTGATCCGCTCAATTTGCCCCGGCCAGTATAGCTCCCGAGGTACGATTTGCAGTACATATTCTTGTAAAGAGGCCTGGTTTTAAAAGAGCCCGGCTACAGCTTTTGAATTCAACCACTTACCCACGCGGCGAGACGAATTGGGTCTTCTTCGTGGTCTTCAGTTGAAATACGTCATTGCCGATTTTAGCCGGCATTTTGATCGCAGAATATTTGGCCAGCCGGTAATCGCCCTGGCCCTGCATAAACTGCTGTTGGAGGGAAACGCCGCGGTTCAAATCGATCCACAGCGTTGCCGTGGAAAAGTAATTTTTGACTTTCTCGTTTTTTGGCACTAATTGCAGCTTAGCCGTGGCGACGTTGTCAATTGTCTCTGCGCCCAACAAAGTTACGTCATAGGCCTTGGTCAAATCCTGGCCGCTGCCGCCGAAACCCAGGACGAGATAGCCTTCCATCTCGTTTTGATTCGCGCCGGCGGTAAATTGCATGACCTGCTCGATCTTCGGCTGATAAACCTGGAGCTTGCCGTCTTTGTACAGGACGAACTTCCGATCCGGAGTCTTGATGTCGGCCATCATTTCGATGCCGGCACCGGACTTTCGGTAGTAAACCGTTCCGGTCTGGGTATCCTTTTCGTCAACAACTTTCTGATACTGTACCCACTCGAAATCGGCTTCGGCGGACTGAAAAGTCGCGGCGGCGGCATCCATTTTCTTGAGAACGGATTCGAGCGTGACGTCTTTGTTCTGGGCTGTGCTTTGGGCTGTCGAAAATGAACTGAGCGCCAAGCACAGCACGATCCATGCGGCGATGTCGGTCTTCGCTCTCAATGTCCTCACTATTTTCGCTTCACCCAAACCCGGTAGCTCTCGATGCGTCCCTTGCCGTCCGCTACCGTTTCATACTTCACGATGGAAACCTCGCCAGAGATCGGCTGAATGATTTGTAGTAATTCGGCGCGAATCGTAGCTTCATCCCCCGGCGACACGGCTGCGGCTGCAATCTGGTAAACCAGTTCGCCAGGCTGGCCCGGAGTCACAATTACGTCGGTAGGATGCGGGTCGAGACGCGCGGGTTTGTCGTTGAAGTTGATTACCCGCGGCGAGAAGAATACAAAAATCAAAATCAGCGTGACCATGATGTCGTAATGCAGCGTGCCACGCTCGTGCTGCCACAGAATGTAGCTTCGAATTGTGCTCCACGCGCCGTTCATTCGTAGCGGCGGCGCGGCTGCGGCTGTGCTGATGTCCACACTTGGCAAGTCTAGTGACCTCGCTCTCGGTTGGCAATGGAGAAGCGGCCATTGGCGATTAGCCGTTGGCCTTTAGCTAAAAGCCAATGGCCAATGGCTAAAAGTTCCTGGCCACGATCCGCTCGGCTCCAATATATGGACGAAGAACCTCGGGAATCACAACGCTGCCATCCGCTTGCTGATAGTTCTCTATGATCGCCACCCACGTTCTTCCCACAGCCAGCCCGCTTCCGTTCAACGTATGCACGAACTCCGTTTTGTTCTTACCCTCTGGCCGGTAGCGGATATTGGCACGCCGCGCCTGATATGCCTCAAAATTCGAGCAGGAAGAAATCTCGCGAAACAACTGCTGGCCGGGCAGCCATACTTCGATGTCATATGTCTTCGCCGACGATGGCCCCATATCGCCGGTACACAGAGCTACTGTGCGGTAGTGCAATCCGAGCTTCTGCAAAATCGTTTCCGCATTGCCCGTTAGTTTCTCGTGCTCTTCATAAGACTGTTCCGGGCGCGCAAATTTCACCAACTCGACCTTCTGGAATTGATGCTGGCGGATTATTCCGCGGACATCTTTGCCGTATGAGCCGGCCTCGCTGCGAAAGCAGGGAGTGTAAGCGGTGAGCGAAATTGGAAGGCGCGTCGCATCGAGCACTTCGTCGCGATAGAGATTCGTGACAGGAACTTCTGCAGTTGGAATCAGCCACAAATCTTTTTCGCCGTGCGGCACGCGAAATAAGTCGGCGGCAAACTTCGGCAGTTGCCCGGTCCCATACATCGACTCGGAATTCACCAGGTAGGGAGGAAGCACCTCGGTATATCCATGCTCGCGCGTGTGTAGGTCGAGCATAAAATTCGCCAGCGAGCGCTCGAGCTTCGCGCCCAAATCCCAATAGACGGCAAAGCGCGCGCCAGTGAGCTTGACCGCGCGCTCGAGATCGAGCACGCCCAATTGTTCGCCAAGCTCCCAATGCGGCTTGGGAGTGAAATCAAATTTGGGAGGTGCGCCCCAGCGCCGCACTTCCACATTCTCTTCGGCGCTGTGACCGTGCGGAACGCTCTCGTGCGGCATGTTCGGAATGCCGGCCAGGATTTCGCGCAGCCGCGCGTCTAGATCGGCTGCGGTTTTTTCCCGGGCCTGAATCTGCTCGCGCAAATCCTTGGTTTCGGCGATCGCGGCGGAAGCGTCCTGTCCGCTCTTTTTCAGCTTATTGATGTCTTCCGAAGCCCGGTTGCGCTGCGCTTTCATGGTTTCGGCTTCGGTGATCGCGTGGCGGCGACGCGTATCGATCTCGTGGAAGTCTTTCAGGACCGCGGCTGGATCGGCTCCGCGGCGGCGGAGCATCTCCTCGACCTGCGGCAAATTCTCGCGAACGAAACTCAAGTCAAGCATAGGGATTCACTACTTTATCGGAAATCAGGCGGAGAATGCACGCGAAGAGGTCGCATCGGTGGTGGCTCAATTTGAATTTATCCCCATGTAACGGTCGTCATCCCGAAACCCGGCGTATTTCAGCCGCGTGAGGGATCTCGGCAAAGACTCACTAGAGGGAGATCCTTCGCTCCGCCTGCAGGACGGCTCCGCTCAGGATGACGCCGAATTAATTCAAATTGAGCCACTACCGATCGCATTCAAGAGATACAGCATTGACCTAAAACACCCACGTTCCGCGGAAGATATTGTCTTTGCGTTCTTCGCGACACCTTCGCGCGCTTCGCGGTTAAAGGCTTTACAGCTTTTGACCGCAAAGGTCGCAAAGAACTGCCGCCAAGGTCGCAAAGAAAATATGAAAGAGCCACTAAGCCTTTGCGTGTTTTGGCCGCATTGGCCGGTCGCGATACACTAAATCGCAATGTCCCCCAACGCAAACAGTAAGCTCGATCTCGGCGTCACTCTCGCGGGCATCGGACTCAAGAATCCCATCATCGCCGCCAGCGGCACCTTCGGTTACGGGGTCGAATTCGAAGATGTGGTTCACCTCGACAAACTCGGTGGATTCGTAGTCAAAGGCCTGTCGCGCGAGCCCATGATCGGCAACCCGCCGCCGCGCCTATGGGAAACCGCTGCCGGAATGCTTAACGCCATCGGCCTGCAAAACATCGGCGCAGCCGCATTTCTTCAGGAAAAGCTGCCTAAGCTCCAGCAAATGAAAAATATCGTGGTCTTCGCCAACGTCTTCGGACATACGCGCGAAGATTATGAGCGCACCATCGAGATTCTCAATGACGGCGAAGGAATCGCCGCCTACGAACTCAACGTCTCCTGCCCCAACACGGCCGAGGGAGGATTGCAGTTCGGCACCGATGCGCGATCACTGGATGAATTGGTGACCACCGCCAAGCGCGTCGCCCGCCGCCCGCTTATCGTAAAGCTATCACCCAACGTCACCAGCATTGCGCAAATGGCCCACATCGCCGAGGAAGCCGGGGCGGATGCCATCTCGCTAATCAATACCTTCGTTGCGATGGCCATCGATGCCGATACGCGCAAGCCGCGCATCGCCAACGTGACTGCGGGACTTTCCGGTCCGGCGATCAAGCCCATCGCGCTGCGCATGGTTTACGACGCAGCGCATGCGGTAAGCATTCCGGTCATCGGCATGGGAGGAATTTCCAGCGCCGCCGACGTTGCGGAATTCATGCTGGCCGGCGCAACCGCCGTGGAGATCGGCACCGCCAGTTATTGGGATCCCTGCGCCACCGAAAAAATTGTGGACGAATTAAAGCGCTGGTGCGAGGATCGCGGGATCGCGCGCATTGCAGACCTAACCGGAAGATTGATCGTGGAATAAGCCGCAAAGCCGCTAGACTGCGCGACCATGACAAGTTCCCGGGGGCTAAAGAAAAGCCACTGTGGCGAACTCTATCGCCACGCTCCCATAATCGCTCCCATCGCCAGGAAGCACACCAATTGGTAGCCAGTGTTAATGGCGTACAACTTCGCCGGTTGCCGGCTGAAAAGTGAACCCGTCAGTTGCACGGTCGTAACAAATCCCAGCCAAACCGCCATCCCCACTTTCATGCCATAGAGTGGCGAGTCGATAGTCGCAACGGCAATAATTTTTCCCAGCACTGCGGCGGCGACTATGCTGGCCACAAGCGATAGCGCATAAGACGGCCCCGCGCTCTTCCGCATCTCCGCAATTTTGGCTTTATCGTCCGGGTCATACCCCATCAAAACCATCCAGGGACGCGCGAACAGCAATGGCGAGTACCACACGAAGCCCACCACCATACAAGCTATCGCGCTAGCCAATACCGCCCACAGATTTACTCCCATGAATTTCATTGGAATACCTCCGTACTTCCTCAGAATCGGGCGACTGAGCCCGCTACGAATGCGGCTGAACTAACTCGCTCAAAAGGATGAAACTGTGATGAAAGGACAACCACCGCGAAAATGAAAACGAATTCCGATTGCTGATTGTGGATTGAAAACCGCGCAAAAGCCAGGCCTACAGTGTTTTCAATCATCAATCATCAATCAACAATTCCTATCAACGGCCGTGCGAATACCAGATCGAGCCGGGAGATTTATAATTCCGTCCCTCGCCCCAAACCACGTGCGTGGCGCCCAGATTGTCGATGGCGATGGAAAACAAATTGCCAAATGGAAAGAGAAAGCCGTTGCGCAGGATGTAATCGTATCCGCGCGCGGGGCCAGAAAGCTGCGATTCCGGCGACCAGGTTGCCCCGCCGTTCGTGGAAGTTCGATAGAAGGTATTCCAAAGAGGATGGTTTTGCGCGTCCGTTTCTCTCGTATCCATCCATGCGATGCGGACATCGCCTGCCGCTCCAGCGGCGATGGCCGGGAAGCAGTGCTCGACGCCGAGCGGGGCATTTGAAACGTCAACCTTCGCCGACCAACTCGCGCCGCCGGTGGTCGAAGACGACAAATAAATGCGCTCCGGTCCGCCTTTGACCGAGCCGGAGTTCCACATGGCATAGATTGTTCCGGCATCGTCGGAAGCCAGAGCCATCTGGGAGGCCAAAAACCCATCTGAACACTCCTGGGCCGGGCAACCCGGAGCCGCGCTCGAAACGTCCACCGGCGTCGTGCTCCAGTTGCGACCGCCGTCGGACGACCGGCTTACAAAAACCTCCGCCGGCCGCTTGAGAATATCCGTTCTCGGGTAGGCCGTCCACGAAAAGTAGACATTGCCGGCGGGATCCACAGTAGCTCCCGCGGCCAGCGACCATCCGGACCCCGCATCGGGATTAACCACGGCAGAGGAAAAATTCTGCCCATAATCGTGCGACGCCGCAATCGCCAGCGTTTGGTCGTGGTTAAAGCTCACATAGATATTGGGTCCGCGAACCGCCAGCACAGGCTTATCGATGACGGCTTCGGGAGAATGCTGAGCGACGGCAAAATACCAGGAGCGGCCAAAATCCTGCGACCGCGACACCACGATGTCATGCTTGCCTTGCAACCACGATGCATAAAGAGTTTGCCGGTCGATCGGGTCAACCTTGATTTGGGCGTCAAACTGTCCCGACGAAGAGGTCAGCAAGGGGCGCGGCGGCTCCCACGAAATGCCATTATTATTGCTAACCAGCAGCGCCATCGTTGGCGTGGTGCATGCCGGGCAATCGTTCACGGCGCCATATTGCGGAAAAAGAATATAAATGTGCCCGTGGCCATCCGCCGCCAGCGCCGGCTCCCACTGATCGCCACTGCGGTAACCCATGCGCTGCTGCGGGCTGAAGTTCGCCAGCGCCATGGCAGCCTGCGCAAACACGACGCACAACAAAAGGCCCAGAGCAAGCCTCGGCACACCTCCGGCGCGGCTGGACCTCAAACCCACACAGATCTCCTAGTAGAAAATGCAAAGGACCTGAACCGGGAATTACAGTCCTCTAATACTTGCCCGACTTTATCGTGATTCCTTACCGGAGGTCAATTCCACGATCAGGCCACAATGGTGTCAGCCGCGATCCGCAAGCGTCTCGTCTGGCGTCCCACGGTCTTTAACCTCTGTGCATGCTCTGTGTCCTCTGTGTTAAAGATTTAGACTCAGTTTCCGCCGCAACATTCTGCCGCCTTCGTCATCTAAAGTAGGTGGAGGGTTGGCGGGGGACGGCCCACCTTACATGCATAGGAGCAATATGGAAAAAGCTACATTCGCCGCCGGATGTTTCTGGGGGGTCGAAGCCACATTCAGAGCCATGCCCGGCGTATCAGGCACGCGCGTGGGCTATACCGGCGGACAGACTGACAATCCAACTTATAAAGAAGTTTGCACCGACCGAACCGGTCACGCCGAAGCCGTCGAAGTGGAATTCGATCCGGCGCAGGTTCGCTATGCCGACTTGCTGAAGGTTTTCTGGGAGAATCACGACCCCACGCAGCTCAACCGTCAGGGTCCGGACTGGGGCACGCAATACCGCTCGGCTATTTTCTTCCACTCGCCCGAACAGCAGCGCGAAGCGCTAGCCTCGAAAGAGGCCCTGGAAAAAGCTCATCAATACTCAAAGCCAATCGTTACGCAGATCGTTGCCGCAGGACAGTTCTTTCCCGCCGAGGATTATCACCAGCAATATCTGGAGAAGCGCGGCTTGGCCAGTTGCCACATCAAAGGGTAGAAGCTCGTACCGCTAGACTGCGACCCCAACGTTGGGCGCTGGCCTTCGTATCGTCCCTCGGGGCGTTTCGCACTGGCTGAAATCCTGAAGGTTTTTAGCGAAGGATCGGTAGAGTCTGGTGCGCCCGGAGAGCCTCGAACTTGAGGCGCTATGCGGGCGTCTGAGTCCGCAGCCGAAATCCTGAGCGTTTTATGCGAAGGATCGGTAGAGTCTGGTGCGCCCGGAGAGACTCGAACTTGAGGCGCTATGCGGGCGTCTGAGTCCGCAGCCGAAATCCTGAGCGTTTTATGCGAAGGATCGGTAGAGTCTGGTGCGCCCGGAGAGACTCGAACTTGAGGCGCTATGCGGGCGTCTGAGTCCGCAGCCGAAATCCTGAGCGTTTTATGCGAAGGATCGGTAGAGTCTGGTGCGCCCGAGAGACTCGAAGGGGGGATCCGAGCGAATCCTGAGGTTTATGGAAGGATGTAATCTGGTGCGCCCGGAGAGACTCGAACTCCCAACCCTCTGCTCCGAAGGCAGATGCTCTATCCAGTTGAGCTACGGGCGCGCAGGGACTATTTTACGGCAAAGCGCCGAAGATCAAAACCCTGTTCCCGCATTGTTTAGGAAATCTACTTCTCGCAAAGGACGCAGGAGGGACGGTTTTCGCGGATCCGGATGTAGTCGCGTGAGGCGCCGCAGTACCTGGAGCCGAAAACTCCCCGCTACTGTTGCGGCGCGAAATATCCCTTGCGCGCCCGCACTTGCAAATCTTTTTTCAGCGCGGAAATTTCAATCGAGCGGTAACGCCCATCGGCGTCAAAGTCGGCGGGCTTGTAGGAAACCACGTACTGGCTGCGGAGTTCGTCTTCGATCGCGGCAAACGAGTGCGTCATATCCTTCATCTTGAAGGGAAAGAAAGCGCGTCCGCCGGTGGCCGAGGCGAGCTGTTCGAGAACCTTATCGCCGCGCAAAACCAGGCCGCTGTCGTCCGTCGAGATCGCATAAATGATGACCTCGGCGCGCTGCGCCATTTCGATGGCTTGCGCCCGCGAAATCTCGCTCTGATTATCTTCGCCGTCGCTGACCACGATAATCGCCTTGCGCACCGCATGATCGGGACGGTCTTTCAAAAATTTGTCTTTGCACGCGCGGTAAATGGCGTCATAAAGCGCCGTGCCTCCGCCATCCTGCAAGCGATGTACTCCGGCCGAGAGCAATTGCACGTTATCCGTGAAATCCTGTGTTGTCTGACTCTGCTTGTTAAAGCCCACGACAAAAGCTTTGTCGAAGTTGGCGCGAACTGTGTGCTGCAAAAAGCTCACCGCGGCGTCCTGCTCGAAATCGAACCGGCTGTGTACCGATCCGCTCACGTCGATCAGCAGCCCAAGATGCAACGGAAGATCGGTTTCGCGGCGGAAATTCAGAATTGACTGTGGCGGCTTGTGATCGTCGAGAATCGCGAAATCGCCTTCATTCAGATCGCGCACAAACTTGCCGTGCTTGTCGGTGGCAATGAAAAGCACGTTCACTTCATCCACACGTTTGTGGATCGTAAGCAGCGCGCCGGATTGAGGATCGTCAGCGCTGGCAGTGGAACTGGAATCGGGAGCCACAATCGCCGCTGGCGAATAGACATTCAAGCTGGCTGCGCTTGTGGCATAGACGGGCGACTGGGCATGCGCCGGAATCGCCAGCCCAAAAGCCGCCAGCAGCGCCAGCATACAGCCGGCCCGGTATGTGTACTTCATTCCCAAAGAATCCAAAATTTTCATTCCCGTCCAGCCCAAACCGCGCTTCCTGGTTATTAGATGCACGCCAGATGCCGAAGGGACGGCGGCAAAGCGCATCCATCTTCGACTCTAGGGCTGCAAGCCGCGGGGTGCCAAGTTACAAAAGGAGCACTCGTAGGGTCATAGCTGGATTGGCATGGCAAGATGCATATCGCTGGATTCATATCAGGGTGCGCCTTCAGGCGCACCGCCGCCACTCCCAGATAATTGTGAGCACGTTCCTGATTACAATTCTCCGCAAAAATCTGCGATGATGTTCCGTACCGATGTTCCGTACCGATGTTCCGTACCGAAGATGTTCCGTAGCTAAGAAGCCGCAGAAATCGCTAACCCGGGAGGAATAAATTTGAGGCCTATAAAACTCGCCGCATGTTTTCTCACCCTCTGCCTCGCCGCATCCTTCGCGTTCGCCGCCTCTAACGACGAAAAAGAAGAAGACCGGGTTCGAGACGCCGGCGAAGTCATGAAAGAAATTCTCAATATCCCCGATGACATTCCGCAGGACCTGCTCGATAAGGCGGAGTGCGTCGTGATCCTCCCTTCGGTGAAGAAAGGCGCGTTCGGCGTGGGCGGCAGCTATGGCCGTGGCGTCATGATTTGCCGCGGCGGCGAGCATTACACTGGACCATGGGGCTCTCCCGCACTCTACGCCCTCGAAGGCGTCAGCATCGGATTTCAACTAGGCGGCCAGGCCACCGACTTCGTTCTGCTGGTGATGAATCCCCAGGGCGCACGCTCTCTGCTCTCGAGCAAGGTGAAGCTGGGCGCCGATGCCTCCGCCGCCGCCGGACCCAAGGGCCGCACCGCCGAAGGCGCAACCGACGTCGTCATGCAGGCCGAGATTCTTTCCTATTCGCGCAATAAAGGACTCTTCGCCGGCATCTCGCTCGAAGGTTCAACTCTCCGCTCCGACGGTTACGCCAACGAAAAACTCTACGGCAAAAAACTGACCGCGAAAGAAATCATCGTCGATCACAAAGTCCCGGTCCCAGCCTCCGCAAAACAACTGGTTTCGCTCCTGGACGAAAAATCGCCGAAGAATTTATCGGATCCAAAATCGCTGGAATAACGTACTACGTCCCCCGGAGACGGCTGCAATAGGGGGCTGGCCCAGCTTCGATTTTTTCGCCCTGGCACGACATCGGCTGCCCCAGCTTTCGTTCTTTTCGAAAGCTGGGCACCACTAGTCTATCCCTCTGGGGATGTTTCCCTCCGCCTCCGCGGCTCGGTCGGGAGAGATAAAATCGGTGGCGCAAACGCCAGTGGCGCCCAGCTTTCCCACGGAAGGAAAGGTAGGTAGGCCTCAGTTAGTCTGACGGCAAAGCTGGGCCAGTCCCCCAGAAGACCTCCACTCCCGGGAAACACATTGCTCATCACCAGTAACTATCACGGGCACTTGGCGCAGCGCATAGCTCCCTTTTCCCTTCCAAGGTTGCGCTATTGGCATATTCCACTGCGGCGGGATAGAGATCGCAAACTGTCTCACATCCTGAACGTGACGTAAGGCAATTCCACCGGAATTCATGTGCGGATCGTCTTTCTTCGTCCGTCGCAGCAGGAGTAATCCAGACGTCAGGGCCTTCGCCTCCGCCGTTCTGGTTCTCCATGGCTATCAGGCGACTCCATCCCACCAGGTAGTGGTTCACGTCGTGAGGCCAGGAGATTCCCGGCGAAGTCACGAATTTATCGATTTGATAAGGTGGTACCGTCTCCGCAAGGGTCCAGTCGCCTGCAAGCCACTCGTGGCTGCCTTCGACCAACGCCATCCCCCACACGAGGGTCACTCTGTTTTCTTTGATTCCTACGCGCCCGTCCACGCTCCACCGTCGGAGGCCAATTGCTCTTCGAAATTGGGGACGGAGGCCGCTCAGAACTGCTCGGGTGAGGCGATAGAACATGGCGGTGTTAGCGCGATCTATAACGTAGTAAATTCCAGAAGGGCCGATTTCGACTTGATACTCATAGTCAGCCTTATCGAACTTTGCCAAGTATTCTGGCGCTTTTCGGTAGTTACCATATCGCTGGAGTATCGCAAGCACTTGACTTTCGGGATCGCCAATCTTCATATCCCCCAGTTCCTTCAACATGCGCTCCGCTCTGGCGGCCTCGTAGGCCAGATAGCCTCGTGCTAAGCCGTAGCAACTCAGCGCAACGACGAGAGTTGCAGCTATCGCCAATAAAAATCGCGCCGTCGTCTTCTTCATTGGGGGGGGCCTGCTTGTGCTTTGGTGGTATCGCAACCGGAGGGGCAAGCCGTCGGAGCGTTGATGTTAACGTTGATCTGGCTTATCGTTGCCCATCCGGTCGTCACGCTAGCCGTCTGGTTGGGCTGAAAGCCGGGTGGGGTCGAGGAGGGAGTTCCCCATGCGCCATACCAAACAGGAGCCGGGTTTGGCCAGAAGACTTGCAATCCCTGACGATCCACAAGGAATTGTTGGCTGACTGTATATGGTGCCGAATTCCCAGCGCCCATATCGTCGGTTATCTGGCCAGGACCGTCGAAGCCGCCAATGGCGGTGTTGGGACTTTCGCAAATGTTATTTTGGTTTTGCCAACTGCATGTGCTTACGTTTGGATTTGAAGGATTCGCTTCCCATTCCTCGATCTTTACCCCTTGGATTTGAGGATTTCCGTACAACGGCGTGAGCGTCCCATTTTGAAGGGAGAACAGCCGATACGCCACCTCCCTCACTACGATCAGATTTTTTTGAGAAAGCGTCTGTATATCGCTGTACGGGGCGAGAGCGCAGTTCACATTCGCCCTCTGGCAGAAAGGAGGCAAGCTCTGTCCTTGCTGGTTTCCATGAGGCATCGGAGACGCGGACTGTGCGAGAATTGTCGGAATTCCGTTGGAGCCGTCGGGACTCCAAATTGCGGTAGCCGCCCCGCCAGCGATCGATATCCAGGTACTTAAGTCGAAGGGCACGGCACCTTGCAGGGACGAGGACGCTGCGCGAACTCCTCTTGGCCCTCTTTGGGAGCCAGCCACGCTACTACCGGTAGAGCTGAGCTGAATGACCCCGCCAGCAGCTGCGTCGTTAATTGTAACGCCACCGTCCGAGGTTGCTTGAATGATCGATAGCGTGTCACCCGGCGTCGCCTGATACGTCCAGTTCGCGGGAAAGCCGGAGCTAACGTTGAAAGAAGCCACGACGGGGCCGTTGACCGCATCGCTGGTGTCGGTGGCGAATGCGACGCCACTTTGTCCGAGCACAAGTATCGGAGACTGCCCAAACGTGACCGTAGGCGGACTGAACGGCAGATTGTACGGCGTTCCAACCACGCCAGCGGTCACATCGACGATCTGATAAGGATATTGCGGCACTGGGGGATTGGATGGAGAAATCGTCCAAGTCGCTAACACTCCTCCATTGCCGTCGGGGATGATCGAGCCGGGGAGTTGTGCTTCATTCTGCGTGGTGGAACTGAGCAACGTGCTGGACGAGTAATTATTCGTGCTGATCTGCATTAAATAAAGCATGTCTGAGGTGATTACGTTGCTGGCATTGATGTTGCGGACTTCGTATTCCACATACGAGTTCCCATCGACATTTACCATCGGCGCACCAAGGGGGGCTGGCCCACACGCCTTCCCGTAGCATTTCACGTAAGGTACCACGAAAACGGCTGCCCCACTCGCCGCGCTTTTCGGCGAGTGGGTATCACGGCTTCTGACAAAGCAAACGCAGCCCACTCGATGGTAGTGGGTGCCCGTCGAAGCTTCGCTCATGCCGCCCTTCCGCAAACCGGAAAGACAAATTCGGCTACCATATACTGAACAGCCGCGTGCTTCGCGGCCGATTCCGACATGCCTGGAACCTCCGCAGACAAGAGCCCGCCCATCCGCTGTCCCTGGGCGCGCACCGATTTAATGATCCGTTATCACGATGAGGAATGGGGAGTACCCATCCACGACGATGCGAAGCTTTTCGAATTCCTCATTCTCGAAGGCGCGCAAGCCGGCCTGAGTTGGGAGACGATTCTCAACAAGCGCGAAAACTACCGCGCCGCATTCGACAATTTCGACGCCAGAAAGATTGCGCGCTACGACCGCCGCAAGATCGAGCGGTTGCTAAAGAATCCCGGCATCGTCCGCAACCGCCTAAAGATTGCCTCCGCCGTGAAGAATGCGCAAGCCATGTTGCGGCTCCAAAAAGAATTCGGCAGCTTCGACCATTACGTCTGGCAATTTGTAAACGGTAAGCCAAAAATAAATTCGTGGACGTCGCGCTCGCGAGTTCCCGCCAGCAGCGCCGAATCCGACGCGCTGAGCAAATCCCTGAAGCAGCGCGGCTTCAACTTCGTCGGATCGACAATCTGCTACGCCTTCATGCAAGCCGTCGGCATGGTGAACGATCACGTCACGAAATGCTTTCGCTATCGGTCCGCCTCTCAATAAATCCGACGATTCCAACCGACGTGTGTACCGCGGAAAAGACCATCTTCTTCCGGAAATCCGCCCTCATCAAACGGCTTGTTCTCCATCTTTTGGAAAGATACGGCTCAGTTTTCGTTAAGGCTGCTGCCACATACCTGGATAGAAGTTACTTTGACCGGGCGATATCCAGCGTATGCTCTATTCGTCTTCCATTGAACCTTTGAACCATTAAAACTTTCAATCGTGGTTGCGCAAAATGAAAGCTTCTTCCGGCAACTTCCGTCTATCTGCCAGTGACCTGAGCAACCACCTTGCCTGCCGACATCTGACCTCACTCGACTTCGATGTTGCAGTCGGCGATAAATCCGCACCGACATGGCACTCCCCCGATCTATGGGTTCTCCAGAAGCGTGGTTTCGAGCACGAAACCGCATACGTCGCTCACCTGGCGGCGCAAGGGCTTTCCGTTGTTGATCTGCGGAATGGCAGTGATGCGCAGCCGGGTGGCGCTGCCCCAGAGCCTCAGAGCAATTACGTCGATTTCATAGCGGCTGAGGCATCGACGGATATCGAGTTTTCCCACGTAAGTGAACTGGACTCGATCAGTCAGATCGAAGCGGCGATGAAAAAAGGTGTCGATGTCATCGTTCAGGCTCCCTTGGCCTATGGGCGCTGGTTTGGACGCGCCGATATTCTCCGCCGCGCCGAGCGACCAAGCAAGCTCGGGCCGTGGTCATATGAAGTACACGACTGCAAGCTTGCCGTCGAAACCAAGGCAACCACGATCCTTCAGTTATCTCTGTATTCCGAATGCGTCGCGGCCATTCAGGGCGAATGGCCGGAATACATGCACGTCATTCCCCCCAGTGATGGATTTGGGTCCGACCCATACCGGGTCGCTGACTATTCAGCCTATTACCGATACGTAAAGCGGCGTCTGGAAGACGAAATCGAGAACGAAATCGAGAACAACGGCAGCCCTAACTGAAACATACCCGGAACCGACGCCTCATTGTTCAGTCTGCCGGTGGTGGGCCGAGTGTGATGGACAAAGACGAAAGGACGATCATCTCTCGCTCGTCGCCGGAATCAGCAGGCTCCAGCAGAAGCAATTGAACGTATGGGATGTGAATGCCGTAAGCAGTCTGGCAATCTTTCCCCTTCCTCTCAAAGAGCGGCCAAAACATGGCTCTGCGAGAAGCTATGTTCGCGTCAGGGAACAGGCGCGGATTCAGGTTGCAGGACGCACGCAACAGAAGCCTGTCCATGAAATCCTCGATCTGAATCCCGAGCATGGTCTTTTACTTCTGCCCGAACCTTCTCCCGGCGACATGTTTTTCGATCTGGAGGGCGATCCCTTTATCGGTCGTGGCGGCCGCGAGTATCTGTTTGGCTTTGTCGCCGACGACGAGTCAGGAAAATCCGTCTACAGCTCTCAGTGGGCGGTGAATGCCGACGAAGAAAAATGCGCCTTCGAGACGTTTGTTGACGCCGTAATGGCCCGCTGGGCGAAGTATCCGGCGATGCATGTCTACCACTTCACCGGCTACGAATCCGGCGCGCTCAAAAGGTTGATGGGCCGTTATGCTACTCGCGAAGATGAAATCGACCGGATGCTGCGGTCGCATCTCCTAGTAGACCTGCATACCGTCACCCGGCGGGCTCTCCGCGCGAGCGTCGAGCATTATTCCCTCAAAGCGCTGGAGCCGTTCTATGGATTTAAAAGAAAGATTCCTCTCGAAGACGCGCGCATTGCGTTGCGGCAGATCCAGCACGCGCTTGAACTTGGCGAAGCTGGGCTGGACCCGACTTTCCAAAATGCAGTGGCCGAATACAACGCCGACGACTGCAATTCGACACGCGCATTGCGCGACTGGCTTGAGGCCGAAAGGCGGCAACTCGAACAGGCCGGCCACGCAATCCCGAGGCCTAAACATGCAGATGGAGCGCCGCCGGCCGTGCTCGATGAGCGCCAGCAACGCACAGCCGCGCTTGGCGCTGCGCTTCGTAACAACATCCCTCTCGACCCTGCTGAACGAAATCCGGAACAGGCCGCGCGATGGCTGCTTTCCCATCTGCTCGACTGGCATCGGCGAGAAGGGAAGTCGGAATACTGGGAATATTACCGGCTCGGTGCGCTTTCCGATGAGGAACTGCTCGACGAACGCTCGGGCCTCGCAGGTCTGTCATTCGTTAAACGGCTGGGCATAGAGGGAAAGATACCCACCGATCGCTATTCGTTTGAGAAACAGGAAACTGATCTTCGCGCTGACGACAAGTTGTGCGCGAAAGAGGAAAAGCTTTGGCGCGATCGTTGAGATCGATCTTGCGTCCCGCGTGGTGGATATAAAGAAGACGAAGAAAACGGCAGACATCCACCCCACCGCCGTTTATGCAAAGAAGATTGGGCCGACAACCGACGTTCTGGCCAATGCGCTTTACCGCATCGGTACGTGGGTTGAAGCGAACGGGCTTGAAACCAACGGGCTCGATGCGATGGGACCCTACCGCGCGGCTTGCGATCTGCTGCTACGGCGTCCTCCTCGTCTCACAGACGCATCGGCAATTCTGCCGGCTCCCGGTGAGCAGACCCTGGACGCGGCGAAACGTGTGGGCACGCAGCTGGACCACTCGTTGCTCGCCATTCAGGGACCTCCGGGCGCAGGAAAGACATATACCGGAGCGCGGATGATCTGCGAACTCGTCCGCCAGGGTAAGCGCGTCGGAATCACGGCGACCAGCCACAAGGTGATCCGAAACCTTCTTGACGAAGTTGTGAAGGCCGCCGAAGAAGAGAAGATGACTGGCCTGAAATGCGTTCAGAAGGTAAAAAAGAACGAAAAGCCGGAACATGACCCGCCACATATTCAAACGACGGTCAAGCCGGAGGACACGCTTGCCGCCTTCCGTGCCGGGGCCGATGTTCTTGCGGGAACCGCATGGCTCTGGGCGGACGAGGATTACTCAGAGGCCGTTGATGTGCTTTTCGTCGACGAGGCTGGGCAGATGTCGCTTGCAAATGTGATCGCCGTCTCGCAGGCCGCGAAAAGCGTTGTGTTGCTGGGTGATCCGCAACAGCTGGAGCAGCCGCTTCGCGGCAGTCATCCCGAGGGCGCCGACGCCTCGGCTCTCGAACATCTGCTTGCCGGGGCAAAAACGATACCAGCCGATAAAGGGATTTTTCTGGAGAAGACCTGGCGCATGCATCCGACGCTTACGCAGTTCACCTCCGAAGCATTTTACGAAAGACGCTTAAGCTCTCGCGAAGGACTCGAAAATCAGGCCATTCAATGGGCATCCCTGGCTCGGGAACTCCGGACTCTATTACGTGCCAGTCGAACACAAGGGCAACCAGAATGCCGCGCCGGAAGAGGTTGAAATCATCGCCGATCTCGTTCACTCGCTGACAAGACCTGGCGTCGGATGGACCGACGACAAAGGCAACAGCCGCGCTTTGCTGCTCTCCGACATTCTTGTGGTGGCTCCATACAACACGCAGGTTTTCGATCTCGCAGCGCGCCTCCCCGGCGCTCGCGTAGGAACGGTCGACAAGTTTCAGGGGCAGCAGGCGCCCATCGTGATCTATTCAATGACCACGTCGTCACCTGACGACGCGCCGCGCGGAATGGAATTTCTTTACAGCCTGAACCGCCTGAACGTCGCCACTTCGCGGGCCAAGGCAATGGTCATCATCGTGGCGAGTCCGAAGCTTCTGGAGCCTGAGTGCCACACCCCACGCCAAATGCAGCTTGCCAATGCGCTGTGTCGATACGCCGAACTTTCGACGACGCTCACCGTTCCCGCCGCTCCACGCTAAATACTTTTCAACTTCGCGATACGGGAAATATTTCACACGGGTCTGGACTCAGGGGATTAGAGGATCTGGCGCTCGATCAGGAATAAGGTGATGAGCAGGCGCCGGCTTGCCGGCTGGAACTTCGACTCTGGTTTAGAGATCAAGCATGATCCATGTTGGCGCATGGTCGCTCGCATTTTCCTGCCCACGCGCCCATCGGTCGACGCCGCCGTCCACGAGCCGGGCCGACAGATTTGGCGAGAGCAGAAAGTGATCGAGTCGCATGCCTTTGTCCTTCTGCCAGCGTTCAAATTTGTAATCCCAGAATGTCCAGAGCGGCCCGTCCGGATGTAGCTTCCGCAGGGCGTCGGTCCAGCCTTGAGCCAGCAAACGCGCAAAGGCCTGTCGGCTTTTGGGCTGTATCAAAGCATTGCCATCCAACGACCGAGTCGGATAGATGTCGTGCGGTGTCGGTACGACATTGTAGTCACCGGCCAGCACCACGGGTGCGCCGCTCGCGATGAGTTCGGCGGCGTGGGCAATCAGGCGCTCAAACCAGGCCAGCTTGTAATTGAATTTCGGTCCCGGCTGCGGATTCCCATTGGGGAGGTAGATGGAAGCGATCAGGACTCCCTGAACCGCCGCTTCAATGTAGCGAGCTTGATGGTCTTCATTATTATGAGCGTCGGAATTTCCCGGCGTCATCCCGAGAGCCCGCGTTCTTTACCAGCGGGCCGAGGGATCTCCCGTGCCACACAGCGTCAGCGGGTCCTTCGCTCCGCCTAAAACTGACCCACTAGGCAAACTTGTGCAAGTCAGTACGGGAACCTGGTTTCGCGCGAGAATGGCCACGCCGTTCCAGGAGCGCTCGCCTTGCCAGACTGCTTCGTAACCGAGAGTTCGAAGGGCATTCACGGGAAAGGCATCCTGCTCTGCCTTGAGCTCCTGGAGACTCACCACGTCCGGTTCAGCTTTCGCTAACCAAGCCAGGAGGTTGTCGAGCCGCTTATTGATGTTGTTAATGTTGAAGGTAGCGACTTTCAGCGGGTCCCCTTTCCGTGGTGCGGCGGTCATCGTCGAGATCGCCCAGACGGATGGATCTACGAGTAAAGCGACGTTGCCAACCCTAGAGCCTACGCTATCAGCAGCATCGTGCCCGCCCATGCAAAAAACGCAAGGACGGGGCACCCACTATGTTGGTGATGTCGGCGCGATCAAATGCCCGGGCCGCCCGCCAAGAAAAAATTAAAGGGCGGCCCAGACCCTAGGTCGAGGTTGGCTGATAATCAATATGAGGTGAACCAAACATGGCTCATGAAGTGTTTTTTGAAATTCCAGAGAGAGAACTTGGGAAAGTTGATATTTGGATTCGTGTCTACCGCGATACACGTCGTCGCAAAGGTCTTCCTAAGGGCCAACGCAAGAAGGAGAAGCTAGGCGATCTGCTTCTCAGCAAGGGTGGTGTCGAATGGTTCAAGAAAGGCGCACACAAGGACAGGAACGGTATATTGAAAAGTTGGCTTAGGCTCGCGGCGTTGATCGAAGGCTCTTAAGCTCGCAGACCGGCTCTTGCAACGGGTGCGACGGGGGAGGCTCCGGTGAAGACCGGTTCGGGGTCGAGGATCCGTTCCAGCGCGGTAACCGATTTAGCCAGATCTCGCTCAATCTCATGCTGCCAAATACGGACGGTTTTCCAACCCTTCCTTCGGAGTTTTGCGAAGTTGTTTTGATCCCTCTTTCTGTTTTTTTCAATTTTCCGGGACCAAAAATCGGAGAGCTTGGTTTTCCATTTGGGGAATCGGTACCCGTGCCAGAAATCCCCATCCACAAACACGACGACTCGGAGTCGAACGAAGACAATGTCTGGCGTCCCGGGCAATGAGGAAACGTGCTTTCGAAAACGCCATCCACGCCTGAACAGTTCAGACCTGACTGTCGCTTCAAGGTCGGTGTTTCGACTTCTGACCCGACTCATGCAATAGCTGCGCTGGCGCTTAGTAAGGTTGTCCATCTCGGGCACGTCGCTTTCTTGCCTTCTTGGCGGCAAGGGCTCTCTTTATCTGCCGTGCGTGGGCTGCGACGAACGGCGGAGGCAGGGCGTTTCCGACCATCAGTGAGAGGGCGACCTTGCCGTACTGTGCATCGAACTTATACGACTCAGGGAAACCTTGAAGCAGGGCCGCTTCCCGCACTGTGATGGCGCGGTCGCGGCTTGGATGTAGGAAACGACCCTTGGATGGATTGAAGCACCCGCTCGTGATTGTCGGCGCGGGCTTGTCCCATTCCATGCGACCGTACACATCCTTGAACCCGTTGCATAGTTTGTGGCAATTAAGTTGTTCACTCTTCGGGAGATCACTCCTACCCCCGCCATTCCGCGGAATCTTCTTAATGCGTTTCCGAACCTTATTGCTCCGATTTTCTGGAATGTCGTGAACAGCGTCGCCGCTCCGTCCGGGCTCGCCCAAGGGAGCCGATCGCCTCTCGAACGGTTCTGTTACCTCTTCCGGATTTTGCGAAGCTTGGCTGGAAATTAAGTCCAGCCATATATATCAGTCGGCGCCTCCGCTGTGGTGTTCCGAAATTCGCAGCGTTAAGGACGTGATGGTCGCCACTGTAACCTAGCTCGCGCAGGCCCTCGCAGATGGCCTTGAATCTGCGATTAGTCGCTAGGGCCGGCACATTTTCGAGCATCAGGGCTCGTGGGCGAAGAGCCTTAACGAAACGCAAGAATTCCGAGATCAGGTCATTGCGCTTATCTCTTATTGACCGGTTTCCGTTCAGTGTCCGCATGGCTGAGAAGCCCTGACAGGGGGGGCACCCTGCCAAAAGGTCTAGGCTTCCCTTGCGGAGCCGAAGTTGTCGGCTGAGACCGAGGATGTTAACGGTTCGGATGTCTTGGGTCCACACGTGTGTCGAGCGATGATTGAGCTTGTAGATAGCTGCTGCTCTCTCGTCGCTCTCAACCGCTCCGAGCACACGAAAGCCTGCTTTTCGAAGCCCCTCGGTCAGGCCCCCGCAACCTGCGAATAAATCGATTGCCGTTAGCGCCCGGCCCCTCATTCTCCACTTTCTCCAATGGCAAGCGATTGAATACCAGTCTAGGAAACATGTCGCGGCTTTACAAGGAAAAAGTGATAACCTTAACGCGATTCAACGCGGGTGTGCTCTTTCAGGTGTGAGTCTAGGTGCGCGATGGCGATAAAAAAACAAGAGTTCTATGAGGGCGCGGCGTTGCATCTGTTGGCTCGTAGCGGCGGTATTGTGGGCATTAGGTATGACGCCCCTTTCTTTCTGCTAAACAAGAACCTGCAAATTCATCTAAAGTACAGCACTAAGGGCCGCAGTCCGTGGGGATTTACGTTTACCGCTGATGAGCAATCCCTCTTGAAAGATAATGCCTCGTGCGTCAGAACCGTGATTGGGCTTGTCTGCGGCGAGGACGGAGTTGCCGCCGTCAAGTACGAGGATTATGCGAGGATAGCTGCCCCGCGAGCGTCCGCAGTTCACATCGCTTGCTACCGTCGGCACGGCGAACATTATGAGGTAAATGGTCCAGACGGAAAGTTGGACGGGAAGGTCTCCCCATCGAACTGGAAGCGAATTCTTGAGTCTTAAGGTGTCAGTGATGAACCATTGCGAACAGACTACTGCATTGTTACTCAAACAGATCGGGAATACTGAAGAGGTCTGGGATATTAAGAACACCGCGAAGGCGGTGGCAGAGAAGTGGGTTGATCCGTTGAGTGGAGGAAAGGAGGAGACCAATGGTCTCATCTATGGCTTAATTCAAAGCGGAAAGACGGGAGTTCTCACTGTGACCGGTGCGATTGGTGCCGACGAAGGCTACCGGACGCTGATCATCCTGACCTCCGACAATGATCCTCTCTACGAGCAAACTTTCGGTCGAGCGCAGGAGGCTTTTCCCGGTATGGATATTATCGGGAAGAAAGACTTCAAAGATTCTGACGCCTTCCTTCAGCGCATCAAGGGCGGGACATGCGTTATTGTCACCACGAAGAACTCTGGTCTTCTCACGACCCTCGCCGACAATTTTAAAAAAGGAAACGTTAAAGGTCTAACTGCGCTCATCATCGACGACGAGGCGGATCAGGCGAGCTTAAACACTCGCGCGCGCAAGGCCGATGGTAAGAGAAGTCCGATTAATGACAAGATCGTCGAGCTTCGAAGATTTTTCCAAAAGAACACCTACCTGCAGGTTACCGCTACGCCGCAGGCCCTATTTCTTCAGACACCCGGCCACGATTTCCGCCCCAAATTTACCGTGCTCAGCCACCCAGGTTCGGGTTATGTCGGAGGTGAAGATTTTTTCGGCGACCAATCGAAGCTGGTTAGAGAATTTGACCTGAACGACATAAGCATTTTGTCCGCCGGAGCACAACCAAGTCCGACATTAGAAACGCCCAAATCCCTGCTCCAAGCGCTAGACACCTTTATGATCGGGGCAACGTACAAGAGAATACATGACGCGGACCAAAATTGTGCATTTCTGTGTCACGTCAGCACGCGTACCGACGACCACAAGCATATCGTAGAGTTGCTACGAAGATACAAAATGGATTTGAATGCTGGTGCAAAAGGCAAGAAACCTGCTCTCCTGGATAGACTCAAGGCGGCGCACGCCGACCTCGGGGTCACCCATCCTGGACTGGAGGCAACAAAATTTGAAGACCTTTTGAGCGCGATTGAATTTCTGTCGCCCGGGATCGCCGTTAAGTTAGTTAACGGTCAGACCGACGAGGATGTGATCGTCAAATCCCCATATAACTTATTCGTTGGTGGTAACAAATTGGGGCGCGGAGTAACCATCAAGAACTTGCTCGTTAGTTACTACGGACGCAACCCGAAAAAACCTCAAGCGGACACGGTTCTTCAGCACGCCCGCATGTATGGATATCGGAGGGGTGACATCGGGCTTTTGCGGCTTTTTCTTCCTCACGATCTCCATGTGGTATTCAAGGCAATTAATAGGATGGAGCGCGGGCTTAGAGAACTAATTGCTCAGTCGCCGTCGGAGGAGTTTCGTGGCGTATTTGTTGAAGGAACGCTCAATCCTACGCGTGGCAATGTTCTGGCCCCGGGAGCAATCGGCATCTACTCAGGTGGAAGCATCTACAACCCAGCCCAGGTTAAGCGCGATGGTTCCATCGTTGAATCGACAAAAAAGATGAACGACAAGCTAAACGGCATCCAGGATAAGCACTGGCATGAACTGCCCATGGATGATCTGCGAGAGCTAATAAAGCTAACAGTTCCTGATGAGCGGTACTCGGAGCGGGTGTGGGATCCGGTTGCGGTTTCCGAATCGATTCGCCAATTCTCATCATTAAGCAAACAGGACTCGGGGTATGTCTATGTCGATCGGAACCGCGGAGGAGTGGCGAATCGGAGGGAGACTCAGGGAATTTTGGATAGCGGCGAGGCTGGTCTAGTACCAGATGACAAGTGCACTCTTTTTCTCCTTCGCACGTCAGGGGGTAAGGGTACGAACGACGCTTGGTGGCCACAAATTCGTTTCCCAAAGGGAAACTATGCGTTTGCCTTCGCTGTATAGCAGATCCGGTCGATGGAAGATCAGAGGCCCCACTGCGAAAAATCAGGGATAACGTCAAAGGCAACGGAAAGGAGTGTCTGTTCTATACGGGCGGTGCTGAAAATACGGGGACGAAAATACGAGGATAGACCGGACGTACGCCCTGCAAATCCCTACGAATAGATCCCAGGCGCCTCATGTCCAAGCTTCTGCACGTACTCAACATACGACCCAGGATAAACCGTGGGATTGCGGTCCGTGCCGCTCTCACCGCCCAGTTCCAGCACACGTGAGCCGAGTCCCCAAAGGAACGTGCGATCATACGACACGGAAATACGGGAACAGACAGGACTGCCCTTAGCCCCGTCCACCGCACCAGACAATTTTCCCAGCATTGTTCATCTTACCTTGCTATCCACAAGCTAATTATGAAACCATGTGTATAGCTCATTTGGCACTGACCTGCTCCCCTGTTTCCGAACAAACCTGAGTATGATTTCGTCGAAGGAAAGGGGAAGGTGGCATGTCGAGGAGCAATCACACGGAGGCGCAGATGATCGGGGCCACAAGTTGCCGATGCAGGCATTGGTCATATGCCGCTGGTCCTTCACTGTATTTTGCGTGTGAACAAGCGGCTTCAATGGACTGCCGTTCCGAGGATGTCAATCCGGACAATTCGGGCTGTTTAGACAACGATGCGCGTGTTTCAGCAGGAGCGACGGGCGTCTCCACTGTCGAATTCGATGCAGGCTTGGCTTTTACCTCCACAACTGTCCCGTCAGCACAGCCGTAAAGCGCCCCCGCTCCCGGTTGCTTCGTAAGGTAAAAATCTCCCAACTGATTCCCGCCCTGTCGTGTGACAACATACGAGCCAGCAATCTCACTCTTTGAGGCGTCTCCCTGAAACGCAATGTCGGCGACAACGAAGTTGACGTGCGAACCACGGACATTGCCCGTCAAGGCTCCGCTGCCATAAAGAGGCGGCTTAACTTCGACGCAGCCGTCAAGAAGTCCTGCTTTCGTCTGATGAAGAGCGACAGTAAATGTGGAACTGAGGTTTACCGTCTGGTTGTGAACAGTGCCGATGTAGGTGCCAGACACTGTCAAATCGGTGCCCTTCTCGTCGACTATGACTCCGGGTGGCGGTGCGGAAGACCCAACGGCGACAGCGACGGACGATTGTTGCCGTTGCCATGCTTTCTCCAGTTTGACGGACGCAGCCTCGGGGGATTCGGCTTGGGTCTTGTACCACTTGCCGTCTTTAGGATTCCGCTTGGTGTACCACTCCAGAACCGGCTCCCGAGTGGTCTTGACGTTCGCTGCACGGCTTGCCGTCTATCGACGAGACCTTCTCTCGGTAATCGCAAGGATATGCAGAATATGGTCCTGTGGACGCTGCTTTTGCGTTGTTTGTAAATGGCGTCGGACTCGTCGATGAACTGCTCGTTGATGGCCGAGGAGTGTTTGAATCCGAGAAGAATGCTCCGAATCCAAACACAGCAGCGATAAAGAGAAAGACAACCACTAACGGGTGTTCACCAGCCCAATCCAAGAGCGGACCCCAGTTGTATCCAAACCGCCTAATGACTTTTGGCGTTGCAGCAGACTTTGGTGTTGTCGCCGCAGGACCGGAGGAAGTTGACGATTGTGACGTACGAGAATTGATACAAGCAGCAGAGTGACCGCCATCACTTCGTCCACAAATCGGACATTGCGATGGTTGTTGTTGCTGTTGCGGTGGAGGAGTCGGAGGTGCTTGCGGGGCCGGCGGTGCCTGAGGCGTTGTCTGTCGGCGGTATGCCGCCAACTGTCTGTCGTAGTCCTGACGCTTGCTGGAATTGGAGAGTACGCTATAAGCCTCGTTAATCTCTTTCGCTTTATCCCCTGCAATCTTCCGCAGATAAGGTGCGAGGTTCGCGATTGTATCGGGATGAACCTGCTTGATGAGGTCGCGATACGCAGTTTTGATTTCGGAGAGCGATGCTGTCTCCTTGACACTCAGGACTGTGTAATAGGTTTCGTCACTCATCGTCATCCCTGCGGCAAGAATCGACTCGCGTCTGTAATCGCAGCCCGTAGGTTCTTTGAGGAGACGTGAGTCGCGAGGTCAGAACGGCTTGCCAATCGCTTAAGAAAACCATTGTCCGCGTCATCAGTCCCGATACAGATGATGTCGATACCCCGGCTCTTCAACGTAGCGGCAACCTCAAGAGCCGCATCATTGTCATCGCTTTGTCCGTCGGTCACCGCAACAACCGCTGCAAGTTCTCGAAATTTCCCGGCTAAGGAGAGACCCGCTGCGAGGTCAGTTGTTCCGCCGACGAGTCCGACATCGACACGAGCAATCTTCTTCGCGAAATGGGCGGCGTCCGATGTCGGGTCGCACACCATTGCAGCACGGTCAGCGAAGATGGCAAGTGCTGTCGCATAAGATTTTGTGATTGCCGAATGAGCGAAGTCGATTGCCCCGTTCCTCGCTTGCTCAATCTTCGCTCCGGCCATACTCCCGGACGTATCAATCAGAAGCAGGACGTTGCGCGGCGAGGTTCGCACCTCGATTTCGAGGCCATCAGCCGCCCTGAGGGACAACTTACCCTCTTTGTTAAGCGTGAGTAGCTTTCTCATTTGTTCCGAATAGGAAACGTCGGCACGGGGGGAAGTCGTGCGGCAACCGGAATTCTGATTGCACTAGCCAGTAAAAGTCAATAGCACTCGTGACTGACCGACTCAAGGGCGGGTACCCCGGCCTTCAAACTGCGGAATCCACCACGGCTGCGGGCACCCCTCCGTGGGAATGGTGCCCTGCTAAAGATGGGTCCCCCCGCCCAAACCTCACACTTGACATTCACAGATAATCCACTACCATATGGTTGTGGATAGATTGGGTACAACGTTTGCCGCACTGTCTGATCCTACCCGGCGGGCGATGATCGAACGACTCTCCCACGGGCCTGCCTCTGTGCATGGATTGACGGAACCGTTTGCACTTTCGCAGCAGATGATTTCAAAACATATTGCCTACCTGGTGCGGGCGCGGATTGTGATCAAGACCAAGCGTGGACGAGAGAGTGTGTGCACGCTTAGGCCAGCGGCGATCAAGACAGTCAGCGAGTGGGCGATTGGCTATCGCCGATTCTGGGAAGAGAGTTTCGACAAGCTGGAGGTAGTTGTGAACGAAATGAAAAAAACGGAGGTCAGAGATGACAAACAACACGGTTAGCGAGATCGAGCGGATGGTTGTTACAAGAGTTTTTGATGCCCCACGCGAGTTGGTCTGGAAGGCGTGGACCGACCCGAAATACGTGATGCAGTGGTGGGGGCCGAAGGGCTTCACTGCACCCGTTTGCAAGATGGATGTTCGCGTGGGAGGAAAATCTCTCCTCTGCATGAGAACGCCGGATGGGCAGGAGGGCTGGAATGCGGTTGAATACCACGAGATTGTTCCCCACGAAAAGATCGTTTCCTCCATGTACTTTTCGGACTCGAAGGGAAACAAAATTGAGCCTGCGGAATTAGGGATAGAAGATGAAGCTATCGACGGTGCGTACGACGTGACCATTTTTGAGGATCTCGGGAACGGCCAGACGAAACTCACCTACATTGGAAATGAACCCATGGAGAGCGCAAAAAATAGCGGTCAAATGGAAGGCTGGATCGAGACACTCGATAAAGTTGCCGCAGTGGTTACGAAGCTAGTGTAGTGCGTCAAGCAGATTGACGTTTATTCAGGGTGCGTCGAGCGCGTTTCACTTTTTCCAGGATGTCGGCGGCTCGTGCGGTCCAGATGAATGGTTTCGGGCTTTCGTTATGACGGTCGATGTAGGTGCCGATGGCCATGATGAGTTCTTCCAGATCGCGGAAGACGCCGCGCCGGAGCCGATTGTGAGTGAGGTCGCGAAAGAAACGTTCCACCATGTTCAGCCAAGACGCGCTGGTGGGAGTGAAGTGGAGATGAAAGCGCGGATGCCGCGCCAGCCAGCGCTGCACTTTGGGATGTTTATGGGTGGCATAGTTATCACAGATCAGATGCAGTTGCCGGTCGGCGGGGATGGTCTGGTCGATCAGGCGGAGAAACTTGAGCCACTCCTGATGGCGATGGCGCTCCTGGCACAGGCCAAAGACCTCGCCGTTGGCCGCATTCAGCGCGGCAAACAGTGTGGCCGTGCCGTTGCGTTTGTAGTCGTGCGTCATGGTGGCACCACGTCCGGGCTTCAGCGGAAGGCCGGGTTGGGTACGATCCAAGGCTTGAATCTGGCTCTTCTCGTCGGCGCACAATACCAGCGCGTGTTCCGGCGGGTTGAGGTACAGGCCGACGATGTCTTCCAGTTTTTCCGCGAACGCTGGATCGTTGCTGACCTTGAAGGTTTCCACGCGATGGGGCTTCAGCCCGTGGGCGTGCCAGATGCGTCGCACACTGGCTTCGCTGATGCCCACCGCTGCCGCCATGGTGCGCGTGCTCCAGTGCGTGGCGTTGGTCGGTTGCTGGCGCGTGGTCAGGGTCACCACACGTGTGGTCAGGCGGGTGCTGATCGTGGGTTTGCGCCCGGGCCGGGGTGCGTCTTTCTGCAACCCCGCCACGCCCAGCGCCAGGAAACGCTTGCGCCATCGCGAAACTTTCTTCGGCGTAATGGCCATGCGGGCGGCGATTTCCAGGTCCTGCTGACCGCCGGCCGCGAACAAAACGATGCGAGCGCGCTCCGCCACTCGCACCGAGACCGAGCGACTCCGGGCCTGGGATTCCAACTCCGTCCGTTGCTCCGGACTCAATGCAATGGCTGGGGCTATACGCATCCGCGACCGTCTCCTAATGATAAGACGCGCGGGAATATATAAAGGTTGTTAATTGTGACGCACTACACTAGCGCAGACGAAATAGGAAGCTGAAGCTTTGATTCGCAGAACTCGTTCCCCAGACTCAATCGTGGAGAAAGAATCGTGGAGAAAGAAATGAAAAGAATACCGTTTCTCGCTACCCTCCTGCTGGCATGCGCATTTCCCGCGCATGCCCAGGACGCTGCGAAACAAGATGCGATGAAGCAGGACGCGATGAAGCAGCCCCCAATGAAGAAAGATGCAGCCGTCAAACCTGCCGATCCGGAATTGAAAGTCGTGCTCGATTCCTGGAATGAGATTGGCCGCAAGCTGACGGCGATGGCCGAAGATTTTCCCGAGGACAAATACGACTTCAAGCCGACACCCGCGGAGCGGAGCTTCGCCGAGCAGTTGCTGCATGCGGCAGGAGCAAACTATTTCTTCACCAATCCCGTCATGGGGAAGGAGCCTCAGGCAGCAGAAGATCCGAAGCGCGACCAATACAAGTCCAAGGCCGACGTCGTTGCGTTCGTCAAGAAAGCCTTCGCCGATGGCGCAGCCGCCATCCAGTCGAAAGGCGAAAAAGGCATGACCACGGAGGTTGTTTATTTCCCTGACCAGAAAGCGCGCGTTCTCGACATAGCCTACGGCCTCATCGAACATAGCGGTGAACACTACGGCCAGCTCGTTGTGTACTACCGCCTCGCAGGTCTTGTGCCGCCGGAGTCGCGGCCCAAGAAGTAAAGCTCAAGAGACCAGCCGGGATAGGCCCAACCTTTGCGATGCACCTGCAAAGGATGGGCCACCCAGGGTTTATGCTGGCTTCAAAGGGTGCGCCACCCCGCCAACAGGAAACGTTCGGCGTGACTCAGTCCGCGACAACCTTAGTCGCAAAGATGCACGGCTCTGCATTACCTGGCGCGGCCAGAATGGGCCACCAAAACCTATGGCCGGACCAGTGGAGTTCCCTTGTGCCCGTCTGTTGGAGAAGGATCAGTGCTGGCTTAGACCGTAGCACGTCAAGCACCAGCCCACGGATGTTCTTCCCGCCGCCGAGGATTGAGAGGCCGGACTTGTCGCCCGACTTTTCCCGGTCCAATTCTCTGCCCGTCTCTGCCAGCAGCAGGACCTTTCCGTCGCCATCTTTCCGAGCGTCCGAGTAATAGTCGATCAGACCGCGCATCGCGTCCCACTCGAACTCGCTATCGGAGAACTCCATCGTCTTCTCTATGACTGAGATTATGTGCAGTGCGGTCCCGCGATCTATCTCGACAAACTGCTTGCTGTCAATCGCTGCGTTGGGAATGAGGGGCCGCAACTCGCGCTCTGCGGCCACCAGCGCGGTGCTGGAGACGGTCGTGAAGCCCGTGGGAAGGTACATGCCAGCCGGCCTCACGGGGACCACGTTGCTTAAAATCACCTTATTCGGGGCACAGGGACGAACGCGATTGGCAGAGTCAGCCTGGATGAAGACGACACCACGCTCGTGCGCGCCGCTCTCAAAGGCGTCGCGCAGTGTGTTTTCGAACTCATTGATCGTGTATAGCCGATCGTAAACGTCCCGCGATGTGTAGAACCTCGTCACCGCCAAGTCGCGCCGATCGCGGTTCCCATACATCCTGGAATGCTGAAGCACCGTGTCGGCCTGCATGGTTTTCGGGTTGCGCCCGTAGTAGAAGGCGATCAGATTCGGGATTGTAATTCCCCGGTCGAGAATGCTTCCACCTACAAAGATATTGAACGGGGTCCTCAGCCTGAGTTCGCACCTCTCGTCGAGCAGCGCCATTACCTGATGGTCGGAGTTCACCGTCTCCCTCACAACGTCGCCGCTCTGGAGCGCATCGACAAACATCTCGAAGGCCTTCGCAACTTCGGGCACGCGACCCTTGTCCGCCTCGATCGATCTACCAAGGTCGGCAAAGGCGCGGTCGAAAAAAGGCCGCAGCGCATCGGGCTTCGAGTTGGCGGCCTCAGTGGCGGCGGCGAAGATCCACTCAATCACTTGGTCTTGCCATGCGTGCGCAGCCTTTTGCGTGTCGTTGTGAACGACCATCGCATATTTTCGTTTCTTCTCTCCCGCCTCGCTCTGCTGCCAGCGACGCAGGCAGGACGCCAGAACAAACGTCATAATCGCGCGCACCATCCCGGCTGTGTTCGGCGAGTCGAGTACGCGATCCTCGCGGATGCGCCGCTGATCTTCCTTTCTTAGCGCGTCCTGCTCCTCACGTGGCATCTCGACGAAAAGGAAGGCGCGCGGATCGTCCTCTAGCGGTCCGATGAAGTAGTCGTCGCCTCCCACATACCCAGCGTGGATCGGCAGCAGTTCGGTGAACGCGGGCTTCTTGGGTTTGAAAACATAGTCTGCGTCCACACCTTCGTAGTTGTCGGGCTGAAGGTAGAGAGAGTATGGCGTAGCCGTAACTTGGAGATAGGCGACCATGGCGACAAGGCTCCGTATTGCGTCCATCTGCTCGGCGATCCTGCCCTGCTCGACTACATCCGTCTGGTCCTTCTTTCGTACGAACCGGATGCTAGCAAGATCAGCCTCGTCGTCAACGATTAGGACCTTGCGGTCCTTGAGGTCGGTGTAGTCCTCATCGAAGAACTTGATGATGCGCTCGAGGTTCTTCACCTGTTTCTTAGCGACGATCACCAACTTGCGCCTCTGCTCACTCTTCGTCAGCTTGCCAGGCTGTTGCATGATGTCAAAAACAAGAACCTCGTCTTCGTCAATGAATTCACGCAGGTCGTTTGAGAGGCGCGATACGGTCTGGGCGGAAAGAGTCTTAGTCCCCTTCGTGAACACTACGGCGATGTCGAAGCCGCGGTCGAAGGCACGAGCGATCACGCCGACGAACGCCCGCGTTTTGCCGGATTGAATCTTGCCAAGGAGCATCCCCGGGCGCTCTCCGCTTGTGGACATGTCCTCAAGCTGATTAACAACCCGATCAATGCAGGCAGCGAGAGCCTCGTCGTCCTTGCGCGCCTCGCGCAGACGTGGGTAAAAGTTAGACGTCATACTCAATTCTCCGATCGCTTTCTCGTCGCCAAAAAGTTCCTCAGCGTCTCCGCCAACGTTGTCTGTTTGCTGGTTGCACATTCCCAAACCAGGAGTACTCTCCAGCCGTCCGTCACAAGGCTCTTGACGCTGCGTCGGTCGCGCGCGCGATTGCCCGCAATCTTCGTGACCCAGTAATCCCTGTTGCCTTTGGGGACGCGCCGCCCTCGCGCGCAGTTGTGGCCGTGCCAAAAACATCCGTGAACGAATACGATCTTTCGCAGCCGAGGAAATACTAGGTCGGGACAGC
This sequence comes from uncultured Acidobacteriota bacterium, assembly GCA_963755225.1. GTDB lineage: Bacteria > Acidobacteriota > Terriglobia > Terriglobales > Acidobacteriaceae > Sulfotelmatobacter. The sequence continues at coordinate 248,814 of CAVWJE010000006.1, read as the reverse complement.
CGGCGAGATCCCTGCGGCAGAGGCGAAACCTGTAGCCCATTCGATGCGCCAATCGCCGCACGATCAGCTCCGGAGTAGTGTCGCGGCTCTTGACGGCGCGCATGACGCGACTGCGCGCTTCGCGCGTCTCCTTCGTCGCTGCAATGCTACGTTGCGAATGCGCCGCCTTTCGAAACTTGTCGACGACCTTGTTGCTTCAAGTGACAACCGTCCTTCTTCCGGAGCATCGCAAGCTATTGTTCAGGCCGCTTTCTGCTCTCGTGTCTCGGCCGCTGCCCGCAAAGGGGTTCAAGAATGTTCGCCGCCAGAAAACGAACCACGGGCACAGCGACGCCATCGCCCGCGAGATGATAGGCCTCGTTGTAGTTCTTCGGCAGTCTGTAGCTGTCTGGCAGCCCCATAAGGCGAGCCGCCTCGCGCGGCGACAGCAGCCTGGAGCGCACGCTCTTGCCTCTTGCAACAATAATTGACTGACGGCTCGAGCCGCCGACCGGGGTTCGGAGGCACCCAGAGATGTCGTCGAACCGCACCTCGGCCCGTTGCACTCGGCGACCTTTTTCCTTGCGCATCCGTTTGTAGACGCCTACGACGCGCACACCCCGCTTCTTCGCCAAAGCGATCTTCTGGCGGTTCAGCGGGCTCATCAACGATAAGAGATGCCGCGTCTGCTTGGACGTGTGCCAACTGACCCCGCTCGGTTTCTTCTCTATCAGATCAGTGAACGTCACGCCGTGAGGGGGAGTTTCCGGGAGGTGGAACCACAACCATGCCGCCTTCGCACGCGCTGGCAACTTCTCGTAGGCGTTCACTAGATAGGGTGGATGCCAGTGTTCATTCGCCTGCGCGGTGAAAACAGTCTTGGGAATAGTCAGTCCTTCGCGCGCGCAGACGATGAAAAGTCGCCGTCTCGACTGTGGCAGAAACCGGACCGCGTCGACGACCACCGCACCGAAGCAATACTTCGCGCCGGCAATGGCGGAGCAAATGGCAGCAAAGTCCTTACCGCCGTGCGACGTGAGGGCACCACATACGTTCTCGAGAACCACGACCGATGGCGCGCGGCCCTCTCTTACGAGGCGTTTGATGAGTTGCCAGAACGGCCAGAAGGTTCCTGATCGGTCGCCCTTGAGTCCTGCTCCGGAACCGGCAAGAGATAGGTCCTGGCAAGGGAAGGAGGCCCACGCGAGATCGGCGGTCCCTGGCAGGTCTTTGGTCGTTAGGGCTCCAACGTCGGCAACCTTGAGGTTGCGCTCACTCCAGTTCGCTGCGTACGTGGCACCCTTCTTTGGGTCAATGTCGTTTGCGAAAAGACACGTCCATCCCCGTCCCAGGCCGGCGCGCGCCATTCCGCCACCCGCAAAGAACTCATGATATGAGTAGTGAGTTCTAGACACCTATCTCCTTTGAACACGAGCCGCCTCTTGCTCACCTGGGTTCGTCCGCTGCCACCGAGCGCACAACTTCGGGGGTGGGACCGCTTCATTATAAGGCGAACTGCAGCTTGAATCCTTCTTGATTTGAATCCCCCCGTGAACCTACTGATGCACTGAGAATCCAGACGGCAAGGCTGCCTCAAGATTGATTGGTTCTCCGGTGATGGGGTGGTGGAAGTTTAGAAAGCGGGCGTGCAGGAAATATCCTCCATCGCCGGGGAGGCCGGGGAGATTTTCGAGGGGCTGGCCGGATAATCCGTACAGAGGATCGCCTACCAGCGGATGGCCGATGGATGCCAGATGGATTCTGATTTGATGAGGGCGTCCGGAATTCAGGCTTACCTCAAATGTTGTGGTGCCTTGTGTGCTGCTTGGCGCCGTGCTGCTTGGCGCCCGTGAGATCACCTTCGCCAATGACTTTGCCGGCTTGCCACTCGCGCTGGCGCCCCACACCGAGCCGATGCGCGGGTGGGGTACAAGTCCGATGGGGGTGAGGATTTCGTAGGCGTCTTGCTGGGCGTTGTTCTGGACATCCTGCTGTGAAAGGTTTTGAGCTAGCGCCCAATAGATTTTTTGAATTCTGGGTGTGTTCCAGTCTGCGCCTAGTTTAGCGGCGGCCTGCGCTGTTTTGGCGAAGAGAACGATGCCGGTTGTGGCTCGGCCTAACCGGTGGACAGGATTTGCATTGGGGGTTTGCTTTTGCACCAGGCGCAGGAGAGTGTTTTCCATGAAGCCGCCGCCGGGGAGGGTGGGCAGTCCGCCAGGTTTGTTGACGGCCAACAGATGGGGGTCATCAAACAGTACTTCGAAGTGCTGAGGAGTGTCGGGTTCGATCCAGGGTGGACGGTTCCAGACCAGCGTTTGACCTGAAATAAGCGATTCTCTTCCGTTCGCGGGTACGCCGTTGACGGTGACTTCGCGGTTATCCAGATTCTGTTGCCAGACTTGTGGGGTGGAGTGTGGGTAAAGGCTTGCCAGGTGAGAGAGCAGGGTTCGTCCGTGATCTTTGCTGCTGATGATTGTGGTATATGCATGGCCCCGGTTGAGCATGTGGTTTGAGTGTATCGCCACCCACCCCTTCGGCAAGCTCAGGGCAGGCTCTTGCAAAAAACACAACGATGGGGCACCCTCCGTGGGCCCGTCATCCAGGACCAACCGAAAAAAAGTGACCGCGTGGAGCAGAGCACTTGCCAACGTTACACCAGGGCGTCGGTGGCAGTGGGCAGCGCGGAAGTTGCTTTCAGAAGAGAATTCATTGAACATATGTGCCCATGGGCAAAGCCCCGTATCCTCAAAGCATGTTCCGGCTTCTTGTAATAGTTTGCGTGGCATTTGGGAGTGCGGTCGCTCGGGGCCAAGTATCTGGCGACACGGAATGGCCGAACTACGGGAACGATCCGGGTGGGATGCGATACTCCCAACTCTCGCAGATCAACCGCGAGAATGTGTCCACACTAAAGGTAGCGTGGATCTTCCATACAGGAGATGTCTCAGATGGTAGCCACGACAGGCGACGAAGTGGATTTGAGGCTACGCCCATCCTGGTGGATGGGACACTGTATTTCACTACGCCGTTCAATCGCGTGACCGCACTCGATCCCGAAACGGGGAAACAGCGGTGGGTCTTCGATCCCATGATTGACCAAACGCTCGAACTACGGGGACGGGCTTGTGAATCGCGGTGTCGCCAGCTGGCTGGATCCGGCTCGATCTTCGAACCAGCCCTGCCGCCGCCGTATTTACGAGGCTACCCAGGATGCCCGGTTGGTTTCGCTCGACGCCGCAACGGGCAAGCCGTGCCTGGACTTCGGCAATTACGGCCAGGTAAGTCTGCGCAGTGTGCCCGGATATCGTGCGGGCTGGTATCACATGACGTCGCCTCCGATAGTGATTGACGATCTGGTCATCGTGGGCTCGGCCATCGACGACAATCAGCGCACTGCCATGCCGGCTGGGGTAGTGCGCGCATTTGATGCCCGCTCCGGCGCGCTACGATGGAGTTGGGACCCGATTCCGAATACCGAGAGCGCAACCATGGGGCAAGGAGAGGATGTGGAACGGCGCACAGGCGCAGCCAATGCATGGTCCATCATGTCGGAGGATCTGCAGCGTGACCTCGTCTTTATTCCTACCGGAAGCGCCAGCCCGGACTACTACGGTGGACTCCGGCCCGGCGACAACAAATGGGCTATTCGGTAGTGGCACTGCACGCAAAGACAGGAGCGATGGCCTGGGGATTCCAGCTCGTACACCACGACCTGTGGGATTACGATACCGCTTCGCCGCCGCTGCTTACGACCTTGCGTCAGAACGGGGAAGATGTTCCAGTCGTCATACAGGGAAACAAGACCGGATTTCTCTTTGTGCTCAATCGCGATACGGGAAAACCGGTGTTCCCTGTGGAAGAGCGGCGCGTTCCGCAGAGTGACGTGCCCGGCGAATTCGCGTCTGCCACGCAGCCCTTCCCCGTAGCTCCGCCACCACTCGCTCCGCAGAAGGTCTCGGCGGACGATGCCTGGGGCCCGACGCCGGAGGATCGTGAGACGTGCCGCGCCTGGATCCGCGGACTTCGCAACGATGGTATTTTTACGCCGCCAACTCTGCAAGGCACCCTGGCCGCACCGGGTAACCTAGGAGGCATGACGTGGAGCGGCTACGCCTTCGATCCGCAGGACAGCCTTCTGGTCGTAAACACAAACAACCTGATTGCCAAAATAAAGCTCATTCCCCGCGCCGAGTTTTGGCGAGACGAGGTTCGCACGGAAAATGGCGATTATGCGCCTCAGGCTGGGACGCCATATGGATTGTTTCGCCGGTTTTTGCAGTCCCCTTCCGACTTGCCGTGTACGGCTCCGCCTTGGGGCATGCTTACCGCTGTAGACATGACGGAGGGCAAGATTCGCTGGCAAGTTCTGCTCGGTTCGATGCAGGACTTCGGCGGTAAACAGCCGCCGGTCCCGCCGGGATCCATTAGCCTTGGAGGACCGATTGTCACAGCGGGAGGACTCGTCTTCATCGCTGGTACTTTCGATCCCTTCATCCGCGCCTTTGATATTGAGACCGGGAAGGAGTTGTGGAAGGCGCAGCTTCCCGATAGCGGCCACGCCACTCCGATGACATACCTCCTCAGAAAAAACGGCAGACAATACCTAGTGATCGCCGCTGGCGGCCATCCCAAGATTACAGAAGAGTCACTCAGTGATGCGCTCGTCGCCTTCACCCTGCCGTGAACCAGGCGGCAATATGAAGCGGTCACGCGGCGAGCGCCCCTTAACGCTCGCAGGCTGTCTCTTACCCCACATTTCGGTCCCGGGCGGATAGTCCGCAACCAGGAAGCAACCGGCGAACAGGCTTGCGGAAATCGCTCCGATGGTTTCCGCTCATGCCTGACATGTTCTGCCTCTTCCAGTGTGGCCCGGCCAGAAAGTTGCCGGCCAAGGGTAAAAGTATGAGGAAAAAGGTGGTATTCTTCGATCCTCAATAAGGTGACCGGTCGTCTTTAGTTGGAGATTGCCGTGAATAAAACTCACACCCGCGAACAGAATCGGGATTCCTCGCACTCGCCTGAAACCCCTGCAAGCGCCCACGGCGCGCAGATGGCGAAGTATTTCACCATGAATCAACCGCCCCATGTTGCGCTCGATTCTGTGGTTTCCGTCGTCCGGCCGCAAATGGCGATTACCCGGCTGATTGCACGGAGCGGCATCCCGGAACGAACTGCATCCATCCCATCTGAAAAGGCCTACGTTGTCTCGCTTCATCTGAATCATGCGAATTCAGGTGAATGGGAACTTTGGACCGATGATAAGTACACAAAGACTGGGGCATGGCCGGTGGGCGGAGTCGCAATATGCGACCTGGAGTCAAATACCACCATTCGAAATCCGGGCCCAATCGATTGGATCCACTACCACGTCCCGCGCGCAACTTTAGATTCACTCTCCGATGATGCCGAAGTGCGTAGAGCTAAGCGTCTCTACTGCGTTTATGGAACCCCCGACCCGACACTCCATCACCTAACGCAAACGATCTTGCCGTGCCTTAATAGGCCGGAGATGTTTTCTCAGCTGTTCATGGATTCTTTCACCATGACGATTTGTTCGCACCTTGTCGGGCAGTATGGTCAGACTCCTGAAGCTATTTCGCGGTTCAAAGGCGGTCTGGCTCCGTGGCAAAGACGCCGCGTTGTGGAATTGTTCAAGGAGCACTTGGACGGCGAGGTAAAATTGGAAACACTTGCCGAGGAATGTAGACTTTCAGTCAGCCATTTTGCGCGATCGTTCAGGAGATCGTTTGGGACCTCCGCCCATCGTTACCTGATTCTGCAGCGCGTTGAGATCGCGAAGGGCCTTTTATCGGAAACTAATAACTCGTTAGTGGAAATTGCCGCGCAGGCTGGATTTTCTGATCAAGCTGCCCTTACTCGGACGTTTGCAAACATCGTTGGCGCGACTCCGGCAAAATGGCGGCGTGAAAACTCGAGCCGGAGAATTTTTGTCGAAACATCCAAAGGTAAATCCCTCCAACCACAGGAATAGACCGCACGCTCAAGTCCACATTTGAAGCAGGAATCCACAAAAGTGGTTCATTTTTTCAAGAGTGCCCTGCTCGTTTCCGGATATTGTCCATCGCAAGTGTGAGGCTTAACGCACGATTCACTGAAGCTCAAACCAGAGAGGACAATGATCATGAAGAAGACTTACTGGGTTGTAACGTGCCGCTGCTGTGCTGATGGGCGCGGCTCTACTGCTGAGAACGCCACCTACAGTCGGCGGGCCCAATCCGCCCAATCGAATGGAATCAAAAACGTGGTGCTGGTCCATGGCGCATTCGCCGATGGCTCCGGCTGGGACGCCGTCGCAAAGATCCTTGAGAAGGATGGCTACACGGTATCGGTTGCGCAACCCCCAGAGACCTCGTACGCCGACGACCAAAAGTACACGAAGGCCGCGATCGACGCCATGGGCGGCCCGGTCGTCCTGGTCGGCCATAGCTATGGCGGGTCCATCATCAGTGAAGCCGGCAACGATCCAAACGTTGCGGCACTGGTATACATCGCCGCCTTTGCGCTCGATGAAGGTGAGAGCTGTGCGTCAATCGAAACGGCGGTGCCGCAAGCCTCCAAGGCATTCAAACCGGATAGTAATGGAAATTGGTGGATCGAACAGGACCATTTCGCTGCCGACTTCGCGGCGGATATTCCCCCGGCCCAGGCTCACTTCATGGCCATAGCGCAGGTGCCGATCTCCACCGACGCATTCACCCACAAGGTCACGAATCCGGCCTGGAAGAACAAGCCGACGTGGTACATGGTGGCCAGCTCAGACCGGTCGATCAATCCGATACAGGAGCGCATGATGGCGAAGCGCGCCAATGCCAAGACGGTCGAAGTGAATGCGAGCCATGTGGCCTACATGTCTCACCCGAAGGAAGCAGCCAAGCTCATCGAAGAGGCTGCGACATCCGCACCAGCCAATCACTAGTTCCTCAACCAAAGAGCACTCCTCCGCCGATCCTCATGACATCGGCGGAGGCGCGGATGAAAGATGAATGTGGTCGTCCGAGGAGAACAAAATGAAAGATCACATCACCATAGAAGGACATGACGGCGCGTTTGCCGCCTATATCGCGCGGCCGAAGACCTCGCCGGCTTCCGCGGTTGTCGTTCTGCAGGAACTGTTCGGTGTGAACGCCGACATTCGCAAGCACTGCGATGAATTGGCGGAACAAGGTTACCTCGCGCTCGCTCCAGACCTGTACTGGCGGCAGGAGCCAGGCGTCGACCTGAACGTCACCTCCGATGCCGACTGGCAACACGGCCTTCGCCTCTATTCGGCTTACGACAGAGATGCTGGCGTAAGGGACATAAAGGACACCATCGACGCAGTACGCACTCTCCCGGAATGCAACGGCAAGGTTGCCTTGCTCGGCTATTGTCTCGGCGCGCTGATGGTCTTCATGACAGCCGTGCGCAACGACGGCATCGACGCCGCGGTCTGGTATCACGGTGCCGATACCGAGAAATATCTGGGAGAGGTCGATGGGCTTCATGCGCCCCTTCTCATGCATGTAGCCGAGGAGGATGAGTTCATTTCCAAGGCTGCACAAGTGGAGATCAAAGCGGCACTTGCTAAGAAACCAAACGCAACGGTCTACAGCTATCTGGGTCAGAATCATGCCTTCTCCCGGCATAATGGGGCGCATTACAACGCCGCTGCGGCCCACCTTGCCAACGGCCGGACGAGCGAATTTCTACACAAACAACTACAAAGAGATTCGAGATGATCAGAAAAATCGAGATAGAGCGGTTCAGTCTGACGACTTCTAAACAGTTCGATGAAGTAATAGCTGGTGTGAACGCTGCCATCGGTCATCCGGATATGGCCGAATTTGGGAGATCAAGCGAAGCGCGCTCATTTTCCGAACTGAAAAGCGCAGTTGAGAGAGGCTTAAGCAAAGTAGGGCTGATGCTGTTTATGCAGTTGGATCACGGCGCGATTATCCGCCAGGAAACAGGTCGCGAGGCTCCGAAGATAATTCGTTTCATCCTGGGGCGGGTGGCCCAGCCTTTGAACTGACGAAGCTAAATCACAGTGGGTGCCCCGTCCTTGCGTTCTGTGCAAGGGCGGGTACTATGCTGCCGGGAGCGCGGTTTTTTCTTTGATCTCCTCATGCAGTTTCAGGTGGACGGCTTGATGATGCTTGCAACTGCTCTAGATGCACGCGTCTGTGGCGCCCACCCTTGCAAAGTGCGCAAGGGTGGGGCACCCTTAGTCGAGGTGATTTCTGCAAAAGAACCCAACGAGTGGGCCACCTGCCAGCTGCGCCATGTGCACGGGCGCCGATGCGTGCTCTGCCGGTGTGCCTCAGTGCAATCCCTCCACCAAATATAGTTGGCTCAGCGCGTTAAAGTAGGAATAGGCATAGTACTGGCCGTCGGGACTGAACAGCGCATCGACCAGGAGAACCCCCGCGGGATCGGATGGCCCGATTTTCTTGAACAATTCGCGGCGGCCGCTGGACAGATCCACGCGCATCACATCCACGGCGTAGCCATAGAGCAACCCAACCAGAGCAGTGCGTCCGTCCGGTGACACAGAAAAGATTGTCTCGTCGGGATGGATGCCGGGGACGGGGCGCGGCGGGCCCTGACCGTCCACGGGATACAGAGCTACGGAATCTGAGAAGCCGAATACGAATTTGCCGTCGGGAGTGGGAACAAATCCGCTCACTCCTTCTGGAGAAATCGGACGCGCTGTGCCGGAGTCATTGCCCTGCCCATCAATGGCTTGAATGTAGATGCGCGATTTGTGGCCAGGCTCCGTGCCGGTAAACACCACGTTCCTGCCATCCGGAAGGAACCGTGCGCGGGCGCGGTCGATTAAATCATGCGTGATCTGCTTTGTCTCCCCGGTGCCAAGGGGAATCAGAAAAAGCTGGCGCGGAATGTGCAAGGTGAGGGATGACAGCACCCATTTCATGTCGGGGGAGAAATCGTAGCCAACGCCATCGCCTACCCGTACGGGCGCGGAGCCATCGCTTGCGCGCACATAAACATCGTAATCAGGCCCGCTACCAGCCCCCTCGTCATTTAATAGCAGTCGGCCGCCGGGTGAAATAGACAAAACTTCACTCCAAATTTGAATGCTCACATCGTGTTCCTGATCCTGACCAGGTTCGCGAGCGTAGGTGAGAACTTTAGCGGTGCCTTGCCCAAGAAGAACGCGCCCATCACGGGCAACATCAAAGAGGGTTGGAGTACCTGGAATTCGGTCGACCACGCGGGTATGGCCCGAGAGATCGGCGGCCCGGAGCTGAAACTCGATCCCGACCACCGCACCGGTGAACCAGACTTCCTTGCCTGAGGGAGCCCAGTTCATGCCTTCAATGGCCGACTGCCACGGGGATAGAGTCCGCTTGCGACCAGAAGAATCCACAACCGCCACATATCCCGCATCGTCTCCGAGCGTGGGATGCTCGGCGAACGCCACCCAGTCTCCCTTAGGCGAAACGCGCACGTTGCTTACATAGCCGGCGCTGGGCTCATAGAGAGTGTGGCCAATGGGGTACTCAATGCGAAAGTGCCCATCCGCGTAGCGGGCGACTGCGATCTGGTTGTCCGGGCCCCAGTCGGCATCCGCCACGTCGTTCATCATGGGGCGCGGAGCGGCGCCACCCAGCGGCGCTCGCGCCAGCACGCCGACTCTCGCAACGCGAACAAGAGAATGCCGCTGCTGGATCAGGAGCATCTCTCCGGTTGAAGAAATGGATTCGACATCCACATCTTTCAGGCCGAAGCTTACAGGCGTATGACTGTCGGCCGCCAGCGAGAAAAGTTCGGTCTGCGTCCCGATGCGTGCCGAACTGTAGACGATCGTTCGTTGGTCGGGAGCGAAGCGCGCAGCAGCGATGGACTCGCGCGCGTACGTAAGTGGACGATAGTTCGGCGGCTCGGGCGGCGGAGCGCTCACGCGAACGATCAGCAATCGGCGGCACGTCGTGTCCGGTGGTGGAGAAATCGGGAGGCTCCTCTTTGAGAATGGAGCTGATGGTGTCGGCCGTCGTGTCGCCACGAAAAGCGTGCTTGCCGCTCACCATTTCATAGAGCACCGCGCCGAAACTGAAGATGTCGGAGCGCGCGTCGATAGTGGCTCCGCGGCATTGCTCGGGAGACATGTAGCCGAGCGTTCCCAACAGAACGCCGCGGCCGGTCACGGAATCGAGTGTCGCCTGTACTGAAAGGCCGGGCACGCCCGGTCTCTGGCATCGTCAGTTTGGCGAGGCCGAAATCGAGAATCTTCACATGGCTGTCGCGCGTGATGAAAATGTTTTCGGGTTTCAGGTCGCGATGGAAAATACCGTGATCGTGAGCGGCAGCCAGTCCGCGAGAGATCTGGAGCGCGTATTCGACTGCTTTGCGCACTGGCAGCGCGCCGCTATTCAGCCGCGCCCGCAAAGTTTCGCCGTCCAGCAGTTCGGAGACGATGTAGGGGGAATTGTCCTGGCTGCCAATGTCAAACACCGCGAGAATATTCGGATGATTGAGCGCGGCTGTAGCTCGCGATTCCTGCTCGAAGCGGCGTAGGCGCTCGGAATCCGGCGCAGAGCCCGAAGGCAGCACCTTGATCGCTACTTCGCGCCCGAGGCGCGGATCGCGCGCCCGGTAAACCTCGCCCATCCCGCCTGCCCCTAGTGCGGAAAGAATTTCGTAAGGTCCGAGTTTCGTACCCGAGGCCAGAGCCATAAATGTGTGCGTGCCATTATAGGGCGTTTCAGCTGAATCGGATGCGGAGGCTGGCCCAGCTTCGATTGTTTCTACCCTGGCACGACATCGGCTGCCCCAGCTTTCGTCTTTTCGAAAGCTGGGCACTACTAACCTGTCCCTCTGGGGATGTTTCCCGCTGCCTCCATGGGTCGGTTGGGAGAGCGAAAATCGGCGGCGCAAACACCTCGGTTAGTTTGGTGACTGCAAAGCCGGGCTAGGCCCCAGCCTAAAACACTTGCAATGTGCGCACGTTGTGGGTACATTATGTACATAGCGTACGCACATTGTGCGGCACACTAAGAGGGCAAACGATGGCAACGGTACCAGCAAGAACTGATCGTATAGCTCTGCGCACAAGCAAAGAGCAGAAATCATTTTTGGAGAGAGGGGCAAGCGCAACCGGGCAGAATCTTACGGAGTTTGTCTTGTCGAGTGCTCAAGAGAAAGCCGAAATGGTTTTGGCCGACCAAAACCGTTTTGTGATTTCCCGGAAGCAGTGGGACGCTTTTGCGGCAGCCCTCGACAGGCCAGCGACTCTCAAAAAGAACCTGGCTCGATTGATGTCTGAACCGTCAGTTCTTGAACGATAAAAACAATTCGCTTTCCGCAGTGGAGCCGCTCGCGGAGCACCACATCTGTAATACGTTCGACGGCGGAAAGCACGAATCTCTTACCGGCTGGCTGAAACGGTACGCCTTGGAATCCCAAAAAGCGAAATCAGCTCGAACGTTCATCGTTCACCGTGAGAATGCCGTCGTGGGCTACTATTCTCTTTGTGCCTCCAGCGTTCACAGAAATGAAGCAAGCGAACGGGCCGCCAAAGGTCAATCAGCCCGCCCCATCCCAGCCATTTTGCTGGCAAGACTGGCGATCGATAAAAGCGAACAGGGTAAGGGACGGGGAAAAGCCTTACTCAAAGATGCACTGTCACGATCGTTGAACGCGGCAAATGAAATCGGAGCCAGGGTAATCCTTGTTCACGCGATTGATGAAGAAGCCAGGAATTTCTATAGGAAGTTTGGATTTGAAACATCACCCGTGAACGATCTCCACCTAATGCTGTTAATGAAAGACCTGGAGAAATCTCTAAGGTCTGCACCGACCGCGTCTCGCTCTTGACTACAGTCGCCGCCCCCTCCTGAAGTGATACAATGCTTACAACAGTTACACTTGGAGAGTCGATGAAGCAATCGCGCACGATGGTGCTCAGTATGCGCCTGCCGGTGGAGAGCGGAAAGCGCTTGAAGCGCATCGCGAGGCGGCACGGCTGGACGGCGAGCGATGCCAGCGCGAGGCTGGTGGAAGAGGGATTAAGGCGGTCGGAATTTGCCTTCCTGGATTTTCGCGATTCAGCGGCTGGCAGGCAAGCCTACATCCAAGGCAGCACCCTCGCGATATGGGAGGTCATGTTGCTGCTTCGGAGTTACAAGGGAAATGTCAAGGACGTGGCCAAGCATTTGAAATGGCCTGAAGCCAAAGCTCGAGCTGCCCTTTACTACTCGGAGGCATTTCCCGGAGAGGTGAACGACGCGATAGCGGAGAACGATTCAACCGATTTCGACAGCCTAAAGCGCATGCTTCCCCAAACGGTCGACTTTGCCATCAGACAGACCAAGCGGGGCTGATGCTCAAGCTTCTTCTAGATGAACACATCTCGCCAGACGTCACGAATGGCATTCACCGACGGAATCGATCGGTAATTATCCACTCCATGGCGCAGTGGGAGAGCGGAAACTTTCTGGGGAAGGAAGATTCGGTTTGCCTGTTGGAAGCAGCGAAGCAACGCTTGACCCTGGTTACATACGATCGCAGGACGATTCCTCCGTTGTTAAAGCTCTGGACAGAGGAAGAGCGACCCCATGGCGGTGTGATATTTGTCGATGAAAAGACAATCTCGCCGGCGGATATTGGCGGGCTAGTCCGCACTCTAATTTCGCTCGTGGACCACGCCGGGGGAATGGACTGGACGGACCAAGTGTACTTCTTGCGGAGCGGACACTGACGGGGGGGGCACTAACCTATCCGTCTGTGATGTTCCCGGCCGCCTCCACAGCTCGGTTGGGGGAGAGAAAACCGGTAGCGCAAACGCCAGTGGTGCCCAGCTTTCCAACGGAAGGAAAGCTGGGGCAGCCTCAGTTAGTATGGTGACAGCAAAGCTGGGCCAGCCCCCTCCAACTATGAGTTTGTCCGCCACGTCCTGATGATGGACTCAACCTTTTCGGGGAACCACGTCATGTGGCGCGCCGTCCATTCGCCGCTGGCACATACGGTCTTCTACATCGGCATCATCGCGTGGGAATCAGTCACTACGGTTCTATGCTGGTGGGCTGGTGGGCTGGTGGGCTGGTGGGCTGGTGGGCTGGTGTTCGGTTGCTGAAATCGTATCGTGCGGATTGGGCGCAATTCGCCACTGCGGTGAACTTAGCCGTGATTGCGCTGACGACGAGCCTGCTGATGTGGTTGGTGGCATTCCTCGATGTCGGGGGTGAATGGTTTCTGATGTGGCAGTCGAAAATGTGGAATGGACAGGAAGAAGCGTTCCGAATGTTTACCATTGTCGGTGTGGTGTTTTTGATAGTGGTGCAACGCGAGCCAACTTCCGATTAGTCGCCAATCGTCATTTGGGGGAACCTCCCGCTTGTCCGTGATCCAGTGTAGCCCGGCCAGAAAATTGCCGGCGAACGGTGGCGCGTTCGATTATTGAGGTTTGCCCGTCAACCGGCCAAGGGCATTTCAGGGAGTTACAGAGAACAGGAAGAAACCCGAGCGGCAGTAGCTGGCAGCGGGGGTAGTTCAAGCGGCCATAACACCTGTCTGTCACGAAGGAGGCCGCAGGATTGGCTCCCGTCGCTTCCGCTATCGCCTCGCAATACTGTAGACTTCTCGCCTGAATGAAGTGCGACATCCGAACGGGCTTGGAGTTAACCGAAGAGACCCTGAACGACGACCCCGGCCAAATGACCTTGGAGAGAAACTTGCGAAAACTTACTCTGCATTTCACCGCTGTAGGCATCCTGTATTGTCTGGCTATGCCCAGTGTGCAAGCTCAGTCCGACGCCGCAAAGGTTTTCAAGGCGAACTGCACACTGTGCCATTCGGACGATGGCAGCGGTAGTTCGCCAACCGGCAAGGCCATGAAAGCCAAGGACCTGCGATCGGACGAAGTTCAGAAGCAAAGCGACGCGACGCTTAGTGAAGTCATCACCAAGGGCAGAGGAAAAATGCCGCCGTTTGGCGGCAAGATCAAGCCCGACAGTGTAACCAATTTAGTAGCTTACGTCCGAAGCCTGGCGCTCAAGAAATGACACCTTGCAGGGTCAAGCGCTTTGGAAGCGACTTGATTGCCTGATCAAGACAATTGAGGGATTGCATGTTCGAAGGCGAGGCTGATTCAGAACCCACAACATTTAAGCCTTTACCAACGGGAGTGTCTCCTGAAAGCAGGCGTTCGTTTCTCGGAGTGTTACTGGGACTCGGCTCCCTCTTTGTAGGTTCACTGCTTGCCGTGCCTCTCATTCGCTTTGCACTATTCCCTTTGCTGCGCCGGACCACTCAACTTAAGAGTTCGCCGGTGGGAGAACTCAGCGAGTTTTCTACGCTGACCGAGCCCGCGATGCGGACGGTTCAGATCGAACGGTTGGACGGCTGGCGCAAAGCGATATCGGAGAAGGCAGTTTATGTGACAAAAGACGGTCAGGGCCAGCTTCGCGTTCTCACCTCCATCTGTCCGCACCTGGGTTGCACGGTCCCGTGGAACAAGGACAGGAAAGAGTTTGTTTGCCCATGCCACGGCGCCATTTTTGCGGCAGACGGAACCCGGCTCAGCGGGCCCTCGCTGCGAGGGATGGATACCCTGGAAACATCGGTTCAGGATGGGGAACTGCTGGTGCGATTCCAATATTTCCGGCAACTGGTTTCTGACAAGGAGATCATAGGTTGAGAGGGAATGCATTCGACACATACCAGCGAAACTGACTCTTCTCCGCGGCGCCAGTCGGGACTATGGGGATGGCTGAACCGCCGCACCGGCTTGGATGATTTGCTGCGTGGTGCTCTCGATGAACCCATCCCTGGCGGCGCCCGGTTCGCTTATATATTTGGCTCCGGGTTGCTCTTCATTTTTATTTCGCAAGTGATCACCGGAGTATTCCTCGCGCTGTACTACGTTCCCTCCGCCGATCATGCCCACACGACGGTCGCTTACATAACCAAGGAGGTCACGGCTGGATCTTTTCTCCGCAGCCTGCACGCCTACGGCGCCAGTGCGATGGTTGTCGTTTTGTTCCTGCACCTGTCGCAAACCTACGTTTACGGATCGTACAAAGGTCGACGCGAACTCCTTTGGCTTTCTGGAGGCGTTCTCTTCGGTCTGGTCTTGGCTATGGCCTTCACCGGCTACTTGCTCCCGTGGGACCAGAAGGCATATTTTGCCACCGCTGTGGGAACCAACGCCGTCAGTGAAATTCCCTGGATTGGTGAAAGCATTCAGCGCTTGATGCGCGGTGGCACGGAGATGGGAACGCTTACAATTTCACGGTTTTTCGTTGCCCATGTTTTTCTGATTCCTGCCTGTATCCTCGCAATCATAGCTTCCCATATCTTTCTATTCCGCAAAGCTGGAGCAGCCGGACCGGTTCACGAAGATCCTTACCATCCCAAGCAGCAAGCGGAACTCTTTTACCCCCGCCAAGTGCTGATGGATCTGTCGCTGACGGCGCTGCTGATTGCGGGTCTAGGATTGCTGTGTTTTTTCGTTCCGATGCAACTGGGGCCGCCTGCCAACCCGGCGGATGCGCAGTACGTACCTCGACCGGAGTGGTATTACCTGCCGATATTTCAGTGGCTGAAATATTGGCATGGCTCGGCCGCCATCATTGGCGTGCTTGTCGTTCCAACGCTCCTCGTCCTGGCCGTCCTCGCGCTTCCTTTTCTGGATCGCAACGTCGAGCGGCGCCCGTGGAAGCGGCCTGCAGCGATGGGAGCGTACGCGTTCGTGGTGTTCTCGCTTGTAGGCCTCGGCCTCCGCAGCCAATATTTGGATCGGCACGACCCGGGAGTGGCTCAGCAACTGGCGAAGCAGAGGTCCGAAGAAGACGAGTACGCAAGAAAGCCGTTTGAGCCGGAGCTTTCGTCCGCATCCCTGGTTGCGGCCAATGTAACGCTCGCGGACCCGCTAGCCGCGAAAGGAAAGACCATCTTCGAAGGGCAATCGTGCAATGCCTGCCATGGTGATGGCGGAGTGGGCACGGCCGCGGCGCCACCGCTTGCTGGTATAAATACAAAATTCTCGCCTTCCCAGCTCGCCGAGCTTTTCAAACATCCCACGGCGAAAATGAATGCTGGCGGCATGCCGCCCATCGATCTGCCACCGGATGATTTGAAGGCGTTGATCGCCTACGTCGAGAGTCTCAAATAACTTAAACGACTGCCACTACCGCGATTGTCCCGAGGGACCGAAATTCGATGGCTTGGTTGGGGGAGGGCAGCCGTAAGGACAGTGCAACTCCCGGATGGCCGGCAGTCCGGGAGTAATCCGCGAATAGGTCCCGGAAATCGCCCCGATGGTTTCGGCCCATGCCTGACACGTTCTGTCTCTTCCAGTGTAGCCCAGCCAGAAACTTGCCGGCCAACGCTGGCCCGATGGATCATTGAGGGTCTGCCCGTTAATCTGAATTCGCCCTGGAAAGACTACGAGATGCGAAAAGGGTTTACGAGACAACCAAAACCGGACGAGCCCGCGACGCCGGTCAAGAACTACATCACGCCGAGCGGACTGGAGCGCCTTAAAGATGAGCACCGGTTTCTTCTCACCAGGGAACGCCCGGCTGTGACGGAGGTGGTGGCGTGGGCTGCCAGCAACGGCGATCGCAGTGAAAACGCCGACTATCAGTACGGCAAGCGGCGGCTGCGGCAGATCGATGGGCGGATTCGCTTTCTCACCAAGCGAATCGAAGCCGCCGAAGTGGTGGACCCGGAGGCTCCGAGAGCGGGGCAGGCGGCGAGGGCATTCTTCGGAGCGACCGTGCGCTATGCCAATGCCGCGGGAGTATCGCGAGTGGTGAGCATCGTTGGCACAGACGAAATCGATCTCGACCGCAACCACATCAGTTGGGTGTCACCTCTGGGGCGCGCGTTGATGAAGTCGGCAGCGGGTGACAGCGTAGTCCTGCAATTGCCCGGCGGCACAGAATACTTGACCGTGTTGGAAGTGCGTTACGAGCGCATTTCTGTGGAACCGTTCCGTGAACCAGCCGGATCTGAGGCCTCGGCAAAGGGACTTCCTCGCCGACGCTAAACCACCTCTCGGTGGCAGTCTTAAATAACTATATACGAGGTTATTTTGGTGTTATTAGTCGAAACGCCTTGTATACTAGGTATATGTTTTCCTTGTCCTTATTGGGTGAGCAGATAGCCACCAAGCGAAAAACGCTCGGCCTGACGCAGCCCATGCTTGCGAAAAAAGCCAGGGTCGGACTCTCCACGCTCGACGCCCTGGAGAACGGACGGCTGGGCGAACTCGGATATTCCAAGGTCACAAATATTCTCACGGCGCTGGGGCTGGAGTTGAAGTTCCAGGAGGCAAGCGCGGGCCGGCCGACGCTCGAAGAACTCATCGAAGAGGCACGGGATGATCAAGGTCTGGACCGACACCGCTGAGGCGGGACTACTCGATCGTCGCGGCGAGCGCGGCAGCACGTTTGCTTACCTTCCCGGCGCTCCGCCCATGCGCGAGGTTTCGGTGACGATGCCGTTGAGGCTTGAGTCGTGGAGCGTGCCCTTTGGCCTGCTTCCGGTTTTTGAGATGAACCTGCCCGAAGGCGTACTGCGGGAGCGGCTCCGCCTTGCGTTTGCGAAAGCCACCGGCACCTTCGACGAATTCGACCTGTTGTCCATTGTCGGCCGGTCGCAGATCGGGCGCATTCGCTTCACCGGCGACAAGGAACACCTTCACGAGGACGTGCCCTTCCAGTCGGTAGACCAGATTCTCGAACGCAGACGCGGCAGCGAACTGTTCCGGTATCTGCTGGAGAAATTCGCATCGTTTTCCGGGATCAGCGGAGTGCAGCCCAAAATTCTGGTGCGCGACGAAGAAGCTTTCGCCGAGGTGGAGCATACGGGACACCGCCTGTCGCAAAGCTACAAGGGTGCGACCCATATCGTGAAGTTATGGGAGGCCAACGAATATCCGCAACTGGCGGCCAATGAGTATTTTTGCCTCGCGGTGGCGCGCAAATATGGACTCGACGTGCCCCCTTACCGACTGGCCGAGGACGGTATGGCGCTGGTCATTGACCGTTTCGATCTCCGCATGGACGGCACCTATCGCGGGTTTGAGGATTTCTGCGTGCTGAACGCCCGCAGGACCGACGAGAAATATCGCGGCAGTTACGAGACCTCGGTGATGAAGCGGTTCGGGCAGTTTGCCAACTCGACGCATGTGGGCGAGGACATGGAAAAGCTGTTCGCCCTGATTGCGTTGAATTGCGCGCTTCGCAATGGCGACGCGCATCTGAAGAACTTCGGAATTGTTTACGACGACGTTCGAGGCGAAGCGAGACTCGCGCCTGTCTATGATCTTGTGACCACCTCTGTGTATCAGCCGAAGGACAGCATGGCGCTGACCCTCAACGGCACGACGAGATGGGCGAGCGCGAAAGAATTGCAGCGGCTGGGCGAGACGCGGATGGGAGCAACCCCTGCCCGCGTCCGACGGATACTCAAGCGCATAGAGGCTGCAATTGCCGATACCTCAAAGGAACTGCGGGCCTACATTAAAGCGCACGCAGAATTCATGGAGATAGGCAATCGCATGCTCCAGCAATGGGAGGAAGGTGTCGCGCTTTCGCTCAAGGCGGCTTGAGCAAACCGGCTGCTCTCCGGCGATTAGTGCGATTGAAGGCGCTCTGGGAGGGATGGCGCAAGCATGGCCCGAATCGTGAATGCGGTGAATTACAATACATCCATTGAGCCTTGAGTCGCAGTCTTACTTGCAGGAGGATGATACGGACGACGGGGCTTCGCGAAAGGCTCGTCAGATTCGAGCTTCCGTTCGAGATCTGTTGACCACAGTCAGTACACGTTGATCTCAACCCTTATGCCATCCCCGTACTTTCGGATATTCGCCCCGGCTGCGATGTTCTTCCTGCTGCTAGTGGGGGCAGGCAGTGGGCAAAATACGACGCTGATCAGTCTTGATCAGGCCATTGATCTGGCGCTGGCGCACAACCATTCCATAAGAGCCACGCGAACCCTGATTCTTCAGAATCAGGCCCAGGAGATTACCGCGAACCTGCGCCCCAATCCGACTCTTGGGGCGGATAGCCAGTTCGTCCCATTTTTCAGTCCGCAAGATTTCTCCGGGGAAAATCTGAATGAGACTCAGCAGTTCGATATCGGGATCGGGTACCTCTTCGAACGCGGGCACAAGCGGCAGCGGCGCCTGCAAGCCGCTCGCGATCAAACGGCCGTCACTCGTGCCCAAGTCACCGACGCCGAACGAACCCTGGCGTTCAACGTGGGCCAGCAGTTCGTCAGCGTTTTACTGGCGGAATCCACTCTTCAGTTCGCGCTTCAAGACCTAAAGGGCTTCCAGCAGACGGTCGATATCAGCGAGGCTCAACTCAAAGCGGGCTACATTGGCGAAGGCGATTATCTTAAGATCAAGCTGCAGCTTCTGCAGTTTCAGACCGACGTGTCCTCTGCCCGCCTGGCGAAAGTGCAGGCGCTGGTGGGCCTGCGCGAGTTCCTGGGCTACAACGCAGTGCCCGGCCGATTATGACGTGATAGGCGATCTGGAGTATCAGCCGCTCCGGGCCAACCTGGAAGACTTGCAGACGAAAGCGCTGCGCGAGCGCCCCGACTTCCGGGCCGCGGAATTGGGGATAACGGCGGCACAGAGCCAAATCCTGCTGGCCAAAGCGAACGCCAAGGTGGACGTAAATGGCACCTACGACTTTACCCATGTTTCCGGAGAGAACACGGCTTCGATCTTTGCGAATTTTGAGTTGCCGATCTTCAACCGCAATCAAGGAGAAATCGCGCGTACCGGTTATGCGCTCACGCAGGCACAGGAGCAGCAGCAAGCGGCCAGCGATACGGTTCTCTCCGATGTTGCCAATGCCTATGAGGCGGTGAGGAGCAATGACGAAGTGGTGCAACTCTATACTTCCGGGTACCTCAAGCAAGCGCAGGATTCGCGTGATATCAGCGAATATGCGTATAAACGCGGTGCCGCCAGCCTGTTGGATTTTCTCGACGCGCGAACGCAGTTACCGTTCGGTTCAATTGGCTTATCGCCAGGCGCTGGCCTCTTATATGACCGCTCTTGAACAACTGAAGGAAGCGGTGGGAACGAGAAACCTGCCATGAACATTCGCGAGAATCGTGGGCAGCGATTGGCGCCCGCACTGGCCGCCCTATCGGCGATCATGATGGTGCTTGCCGGCTGCCAGGGGTCGGGATCAAATGCCTCCGCTAACTCTGGCAGCGCGAACAACTCCAGCAATCCCGAGCTGTTTACCGTTCCGCAGGACCAGATGTCGCATGTGCAGGTACTGACAGTGCAGCCCACGACACTGACTCGATCTCTCCGGCTGACGGGAGCCGTGGCTTACAACAGTTTTCGCACCACACCGGTCATCACGCAGGTGAGCGGACCGGTCAGCAGAGTCGTGGTGGTTCCCGGACAAAAAGTAATTCAGGGCGAGCCCATGCTGTACGTGGCGAGCCCCGATTACTCGCAGCTCCGCACCAACTATTTGAAAGCGAAGGATGCCTATGCTCTGGCGCAGAAGGCCAACGCCCGAGCCCAGGACTTGTATCAGCATCATGCGATTGCAGAGCAGAATGTGGAGCAGGCGCAGTCGGCCGAAGTGCAGGCGAGCGGAGACCTGGTAGCGGCTCAAGCCGCACTAAAAGTCATGGGAGTCACTGATCCTGACGCGCTCGTGAAAGCCCCGCCTTCTTTTGAAGTTCCGGTAAAGGCGCCAATTGGCGGCCTGGTGGTAGAGCAGGATGTTTCTGCGGGACAACTTATTCAACCCGGCACCACCCAATGTTTCATGATTTCCGACATTAGCACGGTCTGGGTGCTGGTCAATGTCTATCAGAAGGATTTGCCTTACGTGCGCGTAGGAGATCAAGTCACAATTCAGACGGATACTTATCCCGAGGTGTTCCATGGGCGCATTGCGTATGTGGCAGCTTCGCTGGATCCGAACACCCGCACGCTGCAGGCACGCATCGAGACCAACAATCCCGGCGAAAAACTGAAGAAAGATATGTACGTGGTTGCGACTGTAAACGCGGGCACGATCCAAAATGCCATTGCGCTCCCGGATGCAGCGATCCTGCGCGATACCGAGAACCAGCCTTTTGTTTATGCCGCGGCATCTTCGAACCAATTTGGCAGACGCTCGGTTACGCTCGGAGAAAGCCTGAACGGCAAGACGGAGATTATCAGCGGGCTGAAACCGGGTGACCAAGTCGTCGGAAATGGCAGCTTGTTCCTGCAGTTTGCGAACTCGCTGCAGCGTTAGCCGGATCGGGCAGGCTTTGAGAAGCGTTTCAAAACTCTGGCAAGGATAGTGTCCACCACATCTGAATGATCCACCGAATAGTCCAAGCGGCGCTGCGGCAAAGGTTCCTGGTGCTGATGCTGACCGCTTTCATCACGGTCGGCGGGATCTTGTCTTTCCAGCGTATGCCCGTGGACGCGTATCCCGATCTCTCGCCTCCGCAGGTCGAAATCATCACTCAGTGGCCGGACCATGCCGCCGAAGAAGTCGAACGACTGGTCACCCTTCCCCTTGAACTTGAGATGAACGGCGTCCCGCACATGGTCGTAATGCGCTCCATCTCGCTGTATGGGCTGTCCGATCTCATCCTGACCTTCGAGGAAAGCACCAATGATTACTTTGCGCGGCAGATTGTTTTTGAGCGGCTTGCTCAAGCCACGCTGCCAACAGGTGTAACCCCGAGCCTTGCGCCTCTGTTTAGCCCGAGTGGCCTGGTGTATCGCTATGTGCTCGAAAGCCCCGACCGCTCACCGCAAGAGCTAAAGACGATCGAGGACTGGGTGGTGGAGCGCGCCTATCGATCCGTCCACGGAGTAGCTGACGATTCAGGCTTCGGCGGAACGGTGATGCAATACCAGGTGCTGCTTGATCCGGCGCGCATCTATGGGTATCACCTGACCATCCCTCAGGTCACGGCTGCTCTGGCGGCCAACAACTCGAATGCTGGCGGCGGCTTCTATTCTCAGGGAGGACAGTTCTACTACGTTCGCGGCATCGGCCTCGTGCGTAACACAGAGGACATTGGAAACATCGTCGTCGGTGCCAACAAAGGCGTACCCATCCGTGTACGTGATGTTGGAGATGTGACGATCGGACACGCGCCGCGGCTGGGCGAATTCGGATTCCAAAAGAATGACGATGCCGTTGAGGGCGTCATTCTAATGCTACGCGGGGAACAGACTCAGAACGTCCTCAAGGGAGTTGAAGCAAAGACGGAGGAACTAAATCGCCAGATCCTGCCGCCTGACGTCAAGATTCATCCTTATTACGACCGCAGCGAATTAGTGGATCTGACCACCGACACGGTGGAGGCGAACCTGCTTCGCGGCATGGTGCTGGTTCTGGTGGTGCTGATTTTCTTTCTGGTCAGCTTCCGCGCCGCGGTCATTGTTGCGCTGACGATTCCGCTCTCGCTTCTGTTTGCTTTCATCGTGCTTCACGCGCACGACGTTGCCGCGAACTTGCTTTCTATCGGAGCTATTGATTTCGGAATTGTCATCGACGGCACCGTGGTGATGATTGAAAACATTTACCGCGAACTGGCCCTGCGAGAGGGACAGCCGTACAACCTGAACGAAGTCATTCTTGCGGCGGCGAAAGATGTGGATCGGCCGATCTTCTATTCGGTGGCGGTCATTCTCGCCGGCTATCTGCCGATTTACGCGTTGAGCGGACCCTCGGGGAAGCTGTTCCACCCCATGGCTGAGACTATGTCGTTTGCTCTAGTCGGCGCTCTCATTCTGACCCTCACGCTGATTCCTGTCCTCGCCTCCTACTGGTTCAAGAAGGGCGTGCGCGAGAAACCGAATCGCGCATTCGAATGGATGAAGCGGAAATACGCAGTCCAGCTAGATTGGTCACTTGACCGGCCCAAGACCACCATCGCGATCGCGACCCTCATCTTCGGGGCGACACTGCTGCTCGTGCCATTCATCGGCGGTGAGTTCATGCCTCACCTCGATGAAGGTGCGCTCTGGGTGCGGGCGACCATGCCTTACACCATTTCCTTTGAGGAGGCCAGCAGTATCGCTCCTCAGATACGCGACATTCTGATGTCCTATCCGCAGGTCACTGTGGTGGGTTCAGAGTTAGGGCGGCCCGACGATGGCACGGATCCCACCGGTTTTTTCAACTGCGAGTTCTACGTCGGCCTGAAGCCATACAAGGACAAAGCATGGACCGGTGAGATCAGCAAGAAACAACAGCTGATCGAATCGATCAATAAGAAACTCACCGCGTACCCGGGGATCATTTTCAACTATACCCAGCCCGCCGAAGATGCCGTGGACGAGGCACTGACCGGTCTCAAAAGCTCTTTGGCGGTCAAAGTGTATGGTGACGATCTGAACGTACTTCAAGACAAAGCGATACAGATCAAGAACACACTCGCCAGTGTGCCCGGTTTCACCGATCTCACGGTTGTGCGCGAACTTGGCCAGCCCAGCCTGCTCGTCGATGTCGATAGGGACAAGATCGCGCGCTATGGGATCAACGTTGCGGATGTGGAGGCCGTGATTTCGGCCGCAGTGGGCGGGCAGGCGGTCACCCAAGTCATTCAAGGGGAGAAGCTGTTCGATCTGGTTGTCCGCATGCAGCCCCAATTCCGCAGCAGCGCACATGAGATTGGAAACTTGTTGGTGGGCACGCCCGATGGACAGCAGATTCCGCTCAGCCAACTCGCCAAGATTACTCAGGGAAACGGTGCGTCCTTTATTTATCGCGAAAACAACTCGCGCTACATCGGCGTGCAGTACAGTATCGAGGGGCGTGATTTGGAGCGGGCGGTACGAGACGGCCAGGCGGCTGTGAAGAAGGTCGTGACACTGCCGCAGGGCTACCGGATGGAATGGGGCGGCGAATACAGCCAGTTTCTCGAAGCCAGATCGCAGATGTATTTTATCGGTCCCCTCGCCGTAGTGCTAATTTTCATGATCTTGTTTGCGCTTTACGGAAATTTCAAATTCCCCGTGACCATTGCCCTGGGTGTAATCATGACTGAGCCGGTGGGTGCGCTGGTTGCGCTGAAACTCACTCACACTCCCTTCAGCGTTTCGTCAGTCCTGGGCCTTTTGGCATTGCTCGGGGTTTCCGTGGAAACTGCCGTCATTCTCGTCTCCTACATCAACAAGTTGCGCCAGGAAGGAATGGATATCCGCCCGGCCACCAGGGAAGCTTCGCTGTTGCGACTTCGCCCGATCATGATGACGGCCCTGGTTGCATGCCTTGGGTTGCTGCCAGCGGCCCTTTCCACTGGCATCGGATCGGATACTCAAAGACCCTTCGCTATTGTCATCGTCGCCGGTCTCATCTCCCGCCTCTTCATCGGATTCTTTGTCAATCCCGTGTTGTACGAGATGGTTGCCCGTGACGGCGATGTGCTCCAGGTCTGACGAAAACTACCGTAAAGCCGGAGGACCCACTTGAGTGTGTCTGGGAGGATCTATGGGTAAACATTGCTACAAGAGCAGGCCTTGAAAGGGCGCGCCTTCAGGCGCGCTGCCACCGGATACCGGAAAACGTGGGCTTTTAGCCCCTGGGGGCGGAGCGCATCATCGCGGAAAACTTTTGCCGAACTTATTCCAAGAACTTGCGGGACACTAGACTAATTAGCCGGGCACGGGATTGCGCCCGGGTAACGGGTTAACAGCAAGTGACGCCTAACATCGACTCCGAAGACGCTATCAGAAGGAGCCTTCTAAGTAGCGTACCGCCGACCCCCTCGAAGCCCTTTTCTGGATAGTTTACCGACTATCCATCACTCCTTTGTGTTTCAGTATCTGTCAGGGCCGATGTCGCCATGGCCGACTGGGATGGGGTGGTACAATCGATCTGTTTTAGGACTTGGTAATCGGAGATATCCTTGCAGAAGTCGGCTGAGAATAGGTTTAGCGCCCAATAAAAGATACGCGCAAATCCTCGAAACCTACTCGCTTTATTTATACAGTTGCACTTCGTCATTTTCAGGCGAAAAGGGAACAGAGCCATAACAGCTAGTGAATCAGGCACTGGCAAGAAGAGCCGGGATGGCGGAACTGGCAGACGCAGCGGACTCAAAATCCGCCGACCTTCGGGTCTTGGGGGTTCGACTCCCCCTCCCGGCACCATCACAAATCAAGCGCAGATGACGCGCCTCAATAGATGAGCTTTAGCGAAAACTGAATTTGCCGCGAAGTTCCCGCCGTCTTGCTGATCATGCCAAATCCTGTACCCTCGATGATGTTGGCGGGCAGCCCCATGTTGACGATATTAAACAGATTAAATAACTCTGCGCGGAATTGCAGGTCCGCTCGCTCCAAACCGCTTTCCCGGCGGCCAATCGGAGTCGTCTTGATGAGCGCAAAATCGAAATCGTAATATGCCGGGCCGCGAAATGTGTTACGGCCGAGCGTTCCAAAGCGCCCGGAGTTTGGTCCGGTCCCGCCCGCGATCCCGATGGGAATGGAAAAGAAACTTGCGTTGTTTGCGCCCCGCCCAAAATAATCGTCGCGCGGCCGCGTTGAACTGCCGGCGCTCGAGAGGTCCGGGCGTTCCGATCTGGTCCGGCCGGTCCGCGCCAATCGTCCCCGCTCCCGTCTGCTGGATACCCGAGTACACCGTAAACGGCGAACCACTGGTGATTGTCGAGATGCTCAGCAACTCCCAGCCCTTCGTCAACAACTGGGTTCGATCCGACTGAAGTCCCAAATGCTCGAAATGCAAATCCTGCGCCGCGCTCAACGTGAAGGCGTTCGTCACGTCAAAGCTTGACGGCCCTCTTTCCGCTTGCGTATCGAACGGGTCTTGCGGACTAAACTGCGTCACAGCGCCGGTGGATCCGGTTCCTCCGATAATGCCGCTGACATCATCCAGTGATTTGCCCCAGGTGTAGCCTGCCTGCAATGACGGACCGCCGTGCCCAACATTTCCCGACAATGAGGTCTGCAAGGCGTTGTACGACGAGTGCGACGTTGCTGTCATCACGGACTCGAATCCGAAACCTCCCGTCACCGCTCCGCTGCCGTCGAAGTTTGTAAACCGCGCAAATTCCGAATCCGCTCCGGGATACGCGTTTGGATATGACATTCTGGGAAGTCGAAACGCCGATGTTCCTACATACGCGACATCGGCCGTGAGGCCGCCGAAAGCCCGCTCCAGCCCCAGCGTCCAAGTTTGCAGGTAGCCATTGCCGAAGCGCCGGTCGATCCCGGCCAGACTCAGCAGCGAGAGCTGACCGACTCGGCGACAGCGCTGCCAAATCCTGCTGGTATCGATTTACGTCCATCACCGTGTTCGCCGGGACTTTTTTCGGATCGCCGCTGGCCAGCACATTCACTCCAGCGGTGTTATAGACGGGCGGCAATTCGTTTGGCGTGATTTGGAATCCGTAGGCAATCTCCCCGTTTTGCGCCGCATTGACGCGGGGATAAACAACATAGGGCGTTGACCCTGTCAGAAGATTGTCCTGCCAGATATTCGGCGGAATCACCGTGATCGCCCCGCCCATGTGCACATGCACTGCCTGCGGCGCATTCCAGTCCACTTGCACACGCGGCCCCCAGCCGTTCCGATCGGTTTGATAAGTAGGCTGCGGATTGATCAAGTATTCCTGCCCAACGCCCGCGGGCGGGAACGAATTCAGAAAACTCGACGTGCGGTTCGCCCGCTCCGAAATCGGCGTGTAGAGTTCATATCGCAACCCGTAATCGAGCGTCCATTGCGGATTGATTTTCCACGTGTCCTCGATGTAGGCGTTCACGTCATTCCGGTTGATCGCCGCGGGCCCAATGTGCGCGCCATTCGATGCGTAGGGCGGCGCGACTGCGATTGTGTATCCATACGGATACCCTAGCAGCAGGCTGCTCAAAGTGTCTGGCAGAGGCTGGCCCGGCTGCACATCATGCTGTCCACTCGCAGAAGGAATGAATACTGGCGAATAAACTGTTCCACCACCAAAATCATATTCGCCGTTGGGACTTGTACCGAAGTATGTCGTGTCCCGGTTAAGGCGTGCTTCCGCGCCCCACTTCACCGCGTGCCGCGGGCTCGTCCACGCAAAATTCAATTGTCCCTGGAACAAATTCCCAAACGCCGACATCACCGAGCCCGCCGCGCATTGAACGCCTCATAGAGGCCATCGATGAACTTCAATGCCGGATCGGTGTGGTTCGGCGTCACAAACGAAGGCGTCGTTCGCGTGAAACTCGCCGACGTCGACCAGAGAAAGTGTGGAGACACGGTACGCGTGTAAGTGATGACCCCGTTCCGCTGCCGATCCACATACTGCACACCGAAGCTCGGATCAAGCAGAGTCTGATCCGGATTTGTTGTCGGTCCCGTAAGATTGTCGTAATTGAATCGGCCAAACAATTGCCCTTTTGCGCCAACTTTCTGATCGATGCGGATGGAAAACTGATCCGCATCCGTGTTTACGTTTGAGGGCGCAGCATAGGTTCGCGCGCCATATGCGCCGGTTGGGTTGTTGGGGAGTGGATAGCGCGTCAGTATGGAGGCAATCGCCGGATTCACCGGTACGTTCAGCGTATCCGTGCTGCCGTCCGAGTACGTCACCACATCCTGGCCCGTTCGCTCTGCCGCTGTAGGCACGGCCAACACCTGGGTCGTTCCAAGCACCTGCCTGAATCCCTGATACTGCACAAAATAGAACGTGCGATCGCGTCCGTCATACAAGTTCGGCAACACGACTGGCCCGCCGTTCGTAAATCCGAACTCGTTTCGCCGGAACGGCGGGATGCGGCCCGGGTCCGCAATCGACGGGTGATCGAAATAATTCCGCGCATCGAGGGCAGAATTCCTCAAAAACTCAAACAATGACCCGTGAAAACCGCTTTTCCCGGATCGTGTCACGATGTTGGTGAAGCCTGCCGCGCCGCGCCCGATGTCCGCCGGCATCCAGCCTGAGCTTGACTGCAACTCCTGAATCGCGTCCACGTTGAAATTCGTGAACGTGCTCCCGCCCATCTCAGGATCGCTAATATCGGCGCCGTCCATAGCAAAGACAGCCTCGACGCCGCGCTGTCCGTTGATGGCAAACTGCTGGGTGAAATTCGTCTGCCCATTCACGTCGGTCATCGTGCCCGCCGCCAACAACAGCAGCGTGCTGAAGTCGCGTCCATTCAACGGCAGCTCGTTCACCTTTTGGCTGGAGAGTTTCTCCCCGCTTGCCTCGCTGGCTGGATTCGAAGTTGTGCTCGGGTTTCCATTCGAGAGCCCGGCAGAAGTTTGCGGATTGGCTGCAATCGACAGCAGGTTTTGATCGGATACCGTTAGCACAATTATTACGCCAGTAATATCCACTGCCATTTGCCCTGTCGGACCTCGCCCTGGCATTTGCACGCTCACGCGATGTGGCCCGGGTGGAATGTCCGCAATCGCGAATCTTCCGTCGCTTCCCGTCACTGCTGTCATTTTTTCTTTAGCGGTTGTCGTGTATACCGTTACCTTCGCTCGGGCCACAGGTTCACCGGCAGCCGTGCGTACGATACCGGTCCACGCCGGCGCAGAGGGAGAACTCTGTTGTGCCTGGAGCGCGATCGCCACCGTCAGCCCCAACAACAAATATTTTGTCATTCGGAAGGCCTTATGAAAGATTCGAGCTATTGCGTATTCCTTTGCGTACCGGAATTCATACATGACAAATTTCCTCGAGTGAAGACGGAAACGCAATCGAGCGAATGAAGGACTTCAACGAAAAAAAAGACTTTCCTGCCAGGGCGCGCATTGCCCGAAGATGCCAATTTTAGGCTTTCATTAGCTCCGGATGGAGGTTTCGCAGCCAGGCAAGGGTGTTGTTCTTGAGTTCCTCCGCGAGTTTCACCATCGCTTCCAATTCCTGATCTGACACGGCACCTGCAACGTCGTAAACCGATTTGTTCCTCTAATTGTTGAAGGTCTTGAATCTTTGAATGACCTTCGGGTTGGCCTTTATGGTGCGTTCCAGAGACTCTATTGTTTTGACGTGGTGACCTGTTTGGGCGGCGGTGCGAAGACTGGAGGAGCGGAGCGCTGTCGTCGCGGCGCAGAGCGCGGCGTTGAAGGCAGCGATAAATCGAAGGTCAGTCGAAATAGCTTCGACCTTTGAATCCGCAAGGCTTCGATCCACAATTCCCAGAAGATCCTTGATCTCACCTGGGCTTGTCGGCTCCCGCCTTAGCCAACCGTACTCCACCCACTTTTCTAAGCTCATCCTCGCCTCCCAGCAAAAATTCCTTTTGGCCTTTGAGCACGGCGGTCAAGAAATGATTCCCGCTCGCAAGTTTCGACTTGAATTCTTCGACGGAATACACGGTCGGATTGATAGGGCGGCCGATGTTTTTCTCTACTGAAGAAAGCCGTGAAATGATCTCGTCAAGTGTTGCCCTCCCAACAACCAATAGATCAACATCACTCTGTGCCGTTTCTTCCTCGCGCGCGACGGACCCGTACACGAATGCCACAAGGACTCGCTTCGCCAAAGGATGCAATGCCGATCGCAAGACGCTGAAGATGCCAATTGTCTTATTCACCAAGGCCTGCATCTCTCGAAATATGGGAGCGTGCCGGTTCGCCTGATAAAAAACCTGACTACCCACTGAACTGCGAGTAATAAGCCCCACTTTCGAGAGATTTTCAAGCTCCCGTTGTACCGCGCCAACGCTGGCATCTACTTCGCGCGCAATTTGGCGTGTGTAGAATGATCGATCGGCCGTGCCATAGAGCAAGGCGAGAATTGCGCCCCGCGTGCGTCCGAACAGAAGGTCTCCGAGGCCGTTGCTTGTACTCATTCCGAGAACAATTGTACTCAGGATGAGAACGGGTTTCAAGAGGGTACCTTTGGGGTTCGACTTCTCCGGGCCGATGATGCGGGGCGCGTGAGAGTTCAATCAGGCCGCGTGAGCCTGCTGCCGGTAGCGTCGCAACCACTTGCGCACGGTGGGGACGGTGGTTTGAAACAGACGTGCGGTGGGCTTGAGGCCGCGCTGCCGAGCGCTTTCCACCAGGCGCAAGCGATGATTAAAAGCGTCGCGCATTTCCCGCAGCAACACGAAGTAAGGAGCCGACATACGGCTGGAATAGTACGACGGCGGAGCGCTCGAAGCCGGGTGGTGGGAAAGTGGAAATCCCGCCCGAAACAAAAACGCGGGATTCCCACTTTCCCGCCACCCCGACGACGGCTATCCCCGTAAACGCAATTCCAACTCTCGTCTCCGCTTCGCGCTCAAACACTCTAACCCTTTTAGGGGGATACGATGTGGGTAGGCTCTACTAAACACCACCATGCGATTGACCCTGGCCCCGCAACATGCTATAAATCTTCGTTTTGCACTCGCAGGTCCGGAGCGGGGTTCTGCCAGCTCCGGTGGCCGGGGGCAAACTCCGACGCGGCCAAGCTCCAACACTCCGTTGTAGGTTTTGCGGTGGAAGCGTGTTCGGAATTCCGGTGACCGACCTCGCAGCAGGTTGCACAAGGCGTGCACTGTGCGGAAGGCGCTGGAAGGCTGTATCTAAACACGTTCGTATATTCCGTAGTGTTCTAGCGAAATGGACTGATTCATTGGAGGAATCATGATTCGCACTTGGCTCGCCGCAGCTGCGTTCGAAGGACGCCGTGCGGTATCCGGCATTCTGAAAACGACTTTCCTGAAAAAGACTTTCTCTCTGGCCGCGCTGCTTACCGTCGGCGCCGTCTCGGCCTTCGCGCAACCGGCTCCCGAAGCCGGGGGCGAAGCCTCGCTCAAACTGCCCGATCTTTCTTCGGTCAGCTTCCTGAACGGCGCCATCGACGGCCACAAGCTGTTGATGATCGGCATCCTCTTTTGCCTCTTCGGACTCGGCTTCGGCATGGTGATTTATATGCGCCTCAAGAACCTGCCGGTGCATCGCTCGATGCGCGAGATCTCCGAATTGATTTATGAGACTTGCAAGACTTATCTGGTCACGCAGGGAAAATTCATTCTTCTATTGTGGGCCTTCATCGCCGTCATCATCCTGCTCTACTTTGGCCTGCTCGAGCACATGGAAGCCATGCGCGTGGTCATCATTCTGGCCTTCAGCCTGGTCGGAATCGCCGGCAGCTACGGCGTGGCCTGGTTCGGCATTCGGGTCAACACCTTCGCGAATTCGCGCACCGCCTTCGCGTCGCTGCCGGGCAAGCCGTTTCCGGTTTACCAGATTCCGCTGGAAGCCGGCATGAGCATTGGCATGATGCTGATCAGCGTTGAGTTGCTGCTCATGCTCATTATTCTTCTCTTCATTCCCGGGGACTATGCGGGGCCATGCTTCATCGGATTCGCCATCGGTGAATCTCTCGGGGCGGCCGCGCTGCGCATCGCCGGCGGCATCTTCACCAAAATCGCCGACATCGGCTCCGACTTGATGAAGATCGTTTTCAAGATTAAAGAAGATGACGCCCGCAATCCTGGCGTAATCGCCGATTGCACCGGCGACAACGCGGGCGACTCGGTCGGACCCTCCGCGGACGGATTTGAAACTTATGGCGTTACCGGCGTGGCGCTCATTACGTTCATCTTGCTCGGCGTAAAGCGCGCCGACGTGCAGGTACAACTGCTGGTCTGGATCTTCGTGATGCGCGTGATGATGCTGGTGGCCAGCTCGCTTTCTTATTTCATCAATGCCGTAATCGCCAAGAGCCGCTTCGGCAAGGCCGACGAAATGAATTTCGAAACGCCGCTCACGACTCTGGTCTGGCTCACTTCAATCATCTCGATCGCTCTGACGTTCCTGGTTTCGTATTTCATCATCCCAGAGCTGGGCGGCGATGTTTCGCAATGGTGGAAGCTGGCGGTAATCATCTCCTGCGGAACTCTCGCTGGAGCGCTGATTCCAGAACTGGTGAAATCTTTTACCTCGACCGAATCGCGCCACGTAAAAGAAGTCGTCACCTCGGCGGAAGAGGGCGGAGCGTCGCTCGGCATCCTGAGCGGCTTCGTCGCCGGAAATTTCTCCGGCTATTATCTCGGCCTCTCGATGGTGCTGCTGATGGCGATCGCCTATTACTTCAGCACCATGGGATTGGCGCTGGCCGCAACGATGCTCGCTCCCGCCGTCTTCGCCTTCGGACTCGTAGCCTTCGGATTTCTCGGCATGGGCCCGGTCACC
Organism: uncultured Acidobacteriota bacterium; assembly: GCA_963755225.1. Lineage (GTDB taxonomy): Bacteria > Acidobacteriota > Terriglobia > Terriglobales > Acidobacteriaceae > Sulfotelmatobacter. The sequence continues at coordinate 216,724 of CAVWJE010000006.1, read as the reverse complement.
ATCGCGGTCGATTCCTACGGCCCGGTCACGGACAACGCGCAATCGGTATTCGAACTTTCGCTGATTGAGCAAATTCCCAGCATCGACGCCGAAATTCAGCGCGAGTTTAAAACCTCCATCAATTTCGACCGCGCCAAGCATCTGCTCGAAGCGAATGACGGCGCAGGCAACACCTTCAAAGCCACCGCGAAGCCCGTGCTCATCGGCACCGCGGTGGTGGGCGCAACCACAATGATTTTCTCCATCATCATGGCGCTCACCAATGGGCTCACGGCCGATGTGGAAAAGCTCTCGCTTCTGCACGCTCCGTTTTTTCTTGGTTTGATTACCGGGGGCGCGATGATTTACTGGTTCACTGGAGCCTCCACGCAGGCCGTCACCACTGGCGCTTACCGCGCGGTAGAGTTCATCAAAGCCAACATCAAACTCGATGGTGTGGTGAAGGCGTCGGTCGCCGACAGTAAAAAGGTCGTCGAGATCTGCACCAAGTATGCGCAGAAAGGCATGCTGAATATTTTCATCGCAGTATTCTTCGGCACGCTGGCATTCGCCTTCGTCGAGCCGTTCTTCTTCGTCGGCTACTTGATCTCAATCGCAATCTTCGGCCTCTATCAAGCCATCTTCATGGCCAATGCCGGAGCCGCCTGGGATAACGCCAAGAAAATCGTGGAAGTCGAGATGAAGCAGAAGGGAACTCCACTGCACGATGCCACCGTTATCGGCGACACTGTCGGCGATCCTTTCAAAGACACATCTTCGGTTGCGCTGAATCCGGTGATCAAGTTCACTACGCTGTTTGGATTGCTGGCGGTCGAGTTGGCGGTCACACTCACTCGCGATCAAGGGCCAATGATCACAAACGTCTTGGCATTGGCCTTTTTCGCGGTCTCGTTCTTTTTCGTTTACCGTAGCTTTTACGGGATGCGGATCAGAAGCGGGAATTAGAAACGTCCTTTATATCGCCACGGAAAACGCCATCCGGAAAATCGGATGGCGTTTTCGTCCGCAAATGATGCCGCTCCCGGCTTCTGCCGGATTACCAGACCATCCGATCCTAGCTCGGCCCCTTCATTTTCTCTTTCACGCTGCGCGCCAGCTTCTCGATTTCCTCGGCTTTCTTTACCACATCGAGCGAAAGCACATTCTCGTTTGACTTTTCCACATCCTGCTTTAGTTCTTCGGCCAGGTTCAGCAGTTTGTCGGTATCGGTCTTCAACGCCGCCTGCCGCGCGAGGTTGGCCTTTTTGGCTAGTGCGCGAGCCATATCCTGTCTCGCCTCATCGCCCGCAGTCACCGGGATTTGCTGCATCTGCACACTAGGAGAAGGAGGCGGCGGAGGAGGTTGGACAGTTTGCCGCTGCGCCTGCATCGCGACCGGAAGAAGTAGGGAAAAGAAGAAAAACAAACGGCTTCGCTGAAATCTCACGGCATCCTCGAAAAGGGCGAGAATCTAAGTTCTTCAAAGTATGACTTTGAAGCGTGGGACAATGCAAATATTCGAGGAGCGGACGCAAGACATCACAGCGCAGACTCAGAAGGAGAGAGGTTGGCGCGCAAGGTCAGAAGGCGCGAATTGAGAGGGAGGGAAAGCCGTGGCCGATTTATAGCGCTTGCGGCGCCGCTGAAGGGATGGCTGGAAAAGTGGATAGTGCACAGGAAAGGCCGATCACAGGCGCTAAAGCGCGGATGCGTTATTAGAGTGTTGACGGCACGAGTGAACTCGTGCCCTTCCCAAACCCACGCGAAAACAATCGGACGCCAGAGGGATGGAGGCCGAAGCTGCTTTTTTACAGCGCGCTCATATTCGACAGGAACTCGCCATTGGCCTTCGTCTTGCTTAGCTTGTCGATCAGCAACTCCATCGCCTCCACCGGAGACAATGGATTTAAAACCTTGCGCAACACCCAGATGCGCGACAAATCTTCCCGGGGAATCAGCAACTCTTCTTTACGCGTGCCCGACCGTTGAATATCGATCGCCGGGAATACGCGCTTATCCACCAGCTTGCGCTCGAGAATAATTTCCGAATTGCCGGTGCCTTTAAATTCTTCAAAGATCACGTCGTCCATGCGCGAGCCGGTATCGATTAATGCGGTCGCAATAATCGTGAGGGAGCCGCCCTCTTCAATGTTGCGCGCCGAGCCGAAGAAACGTTTCGGGCGCTGCAACGCGTTCGAATCCACGCCGCCCGAAAGCACTTTGCCCGAAGGCGGAACGATGGTGTTGTAGGCGCGGGCCAGACGCGTGATCGAATCCAGCAGAATCACCACATCGCGCTTGTGTTCCACCAGCCGCTTCGCTTTCTCGATTACCATTTCGGCGACTTGCACGTGCCGCGCCGCGGGCTCGTCAAAGGTCGAAGAAATTACCTCGCCCTTCACTGAGCGTTGCATGTCCGTGACTTCTTCCGGGCGCTCATCGATCAGAAGCACCATGAGCACGACTTCCGGATGGTTCGTAGTAATAGAGTTCGCCACATTCTGCAAGAGCATGGTCTTGCCGGCGCGCGGCGGCGAAACAATCAAGCCGCGCTGCCCTTTGCCGAGGGGCGTGAGCAGATCCATCACACGGGCGCTGGAATTCTCGCGGGTGGTTTCGAGCTTCAGCCGCTCCTGCGGATATAGCGGCGTCAAATTGTCGAACAGAATCTTATTGCGCGCCTCGTCGGGCGATTCAAAGTTCACCGCCTCGATCTTGACCAGCGCGAAGTATTTCTCGCCCTCATGCGGGGGCCGCACCTGTCCGCTGATGGTGTCGCCCGTCTTTAAATCGAATTTGCGAATCTGCGACGGAGACACATAAATGTCGTCCGGGCCCGGCAAATAGTTGTAGTCGGGCGAGCGCAGGAATCCGTAGCCGTCGGGGAGGATTTCGAGCACGCCCTCGGCGAAGATGTGTCCTTCTTTTTCGCTTTGCGCCTGCAAGATTTTGAAGATGAGGTCCTGCTTGCGCAATCCGCTGGCGCCGGGCAGCTCCAGGGTTCTTGCGATCTTGGTGAGCTCGGTAATGTTTTTTTCTTTCAGTTCAGCAATGGTCATGATTGATCCTAAGAACGACGATCCTAAAACGTATTGATGCTGGAAAAACGTTTGATCCCAAAAACAGTTGGAAAACGATTCGCCTAAACCCGACCACTTGAACGTATCCGTCTCAGCGTTGTCGGGAGATTCCAAAAAGGAGGGTATTCAGGGAAGACAAAACACTCACAAGGCAGGCGGACAGGGCTGCTTAAGCAGCCCGCCGTTGTGCCTCAGCAAAATTTTCCGGCTCCGACAGAACATCCTGCCGCTCCGCGCCTGCGATCCGGTCCAGCACACCATTCATCGTTTCCTGGATTCTGGTGCTGGGCCGGTGGAACTTCCGCGTGGCCTTGGAGGCAAGCTGGCAAAGCATATAACGATTCCGCAACGTCTGTAAAGCGTCGAAAACACGATCAGAGCGCATATCGTCCTGCTCCTTCCTTAATTAAGTATGGGCATTTCGCTTCGCCCTTGTTCCTCAGGAAACCGGCTCATAACCCACAAGTAGTCCTAAGCCATTGATTCCACTAAGATTTTAAAGGAGTTAGCGCAAATCCTACCCAGAATAGATGCGTAACCGGACTCCGAAGATGCTCGTTTTTCCTGGTTTGGGCTCACAGGCTGAGGATTATTGATTGTGAGCGGACCCAGAGACGCCCGGCGTCCGTGGAACAAGCTAATTTAGCCGGAATCCCCAAACAGGTCAAGATATTTCTAACGCCCTTCGGTGCCTTTGCGGGTGCATCTTCCCGTTTTTCACCGTTTTCCAGGAGCCGTCTTCACTAACGCGATGCTTGTGAGGGGTACAAACTGTGACTAACTGAGAACCACAACTAACCTTGAACCATGACTAACAGGTTGCGGGAAAAGTAAACGGAAGGAATTCATCATCTGTCGGCTGAAGCCGCGGTTAATTTGGGTGGGCTTTGACGGCGCGACTCGAAGTCGCGCCCTTTCAGAGCCGTTCCCGAGCATTGTGTTCGTTCCACGTTGGGCTGGCCGGCACACCCGGTGCGGGGCGATTGAACGTCGTAGCGCGACTTGCTAATCGTCGTTGGGTCCAGACGAGTGCGCTGGTTCCTACCGGATATACCTTAGTCTGCGAGGAAATTTCCTTTACGGCTGGGAAACCTAAGCTGGGCGCAGGTTTGCGTGGCCATGGCAAGCGTGCCGGAAGACAACCGACACAGACAGCGTCACATCCAAGTCGCAGTCTGTTAGGAGCATCGCGCCATGGAGTCTGGTTCAAAGCAATTTCACACGATGAAGTTTGTCTGCAAGCTCGGAGTTCTTTCGCTTGGGGCGTCGTTTACGCTGTTATTGGCGGGTTGCCAAGGGGTGGGAACTTCGCCTTCTACCACTTCGCAGGCGGGAACGTATGCGTTAACTGTGACTCCACCGGCCGCCGGACAGGGTACGATTACGAGCAGCCCAGCCGGAATTAACTGCCCCACAACATGCTCCGCTAACTTTAATCAAGGAACGCAGGTGACGCTAACGGCGACTGCGGGAACCAACTATTATTTTGGCGGATGGAGCGGCAGTTGTACGGGAACCAGCACGTGCGTAGTAACGATGAGCGCGGCTGAAACCGTCTCGGCGAGTTTTGGCACCGGCGTTGGGCTTACGGTCGCTCTTGCGGGCGGAGGCACAGGAACGGTGACCAGCTTCCCGGCGGGAATTAGCTGTTCGACAGCATCGGGCGCGACCTGCTCGGCGAGTTTCGCGCCGGGAGCGGCGGTGACGCTTAGCGAGACGCCGGCGGCCGGCAGTACTTTTGCAAGCTGGTCGGGGGCGTGCACGGGGACGGCGAGTTGCAGCGTGACCTTGAGCGCCTCGAATAGCGTAACCGCAACCTTTGGCGGGTCGCTGCAAAGCATCAATCACATTGTCCTGATCGCGCAGGAGAATCGGTCATTCGACCATTATTTTGGAGCGATGCGGCAGTATTGGGCGGCCAACGGAATTCCAGATCAGAGCTTCGACGGCTTGCCGCAGTTTAATCCAACGAGCGGGGCGGCTCCGCTGCAAGGGCCGGCGCCGTCGATACCAGGCTGCAACATCGCAAACTCGGCGACGGATTGCTCTCCGGATCCGACAAATCCGATTACTTCGTTCCATTTTACTTCCGTGTGCAACGAAAATCAGAGTCCCTTCTGGAACGAGGCTCACAACGACTGGGACTATGCCAATCCCGCCGATCAACCTGCCGAAGTGAATGCGAGCGGCGCTCCGGATCCTCCACTGAACGGTTTTGTCTGGACCGCAGCCTACGATGCCCGCAGCGACGGTTTTATGGATGTGATGGGTGTGCGCGCCATGGGCTACTACGACGGCACGGATTTGAATTACTACTACGCCATAGCCTCAGATTTTGGAACGTCAGACCGATGGTTCGCGCCAGTCTTGTCTCGCACCCAGATTAACCGCATGTATATTTTGGCGGCTACGTCTCATGGAGATGCCTATCCGCTTTACAGCGATTCCAAGGATTCCGCGCTGTTGCCCAGCGAAACCATATTCGAGGCGCTTCAGAACGCAGGAGTCAGTTGGAAGATTTACATCAATCCAACCGGCCTCGCGGATCCGAGCACGGGCCAGGCATGCACCGAGGATTATACGGACGACAATGCGACCTGCATGTTGAAAGCCTATGGCTCGTATCTCGACGAGTTCGACTATTTCAATACTGTTCTGGCCAGCGGTGGGCAGACCCCGGACCTGCTGCAAAACATAGCGCCCGTGCAACAATTTGCGATAGATGCCGCTGCCGGCAACCTGCCTGCATTCGCATTAATTGAGCCGGCCTCCAGCGCAGGTTTGGACGAGCATCCGTCCGACTCCGACGGCTACCCGGTGAATGTGCAGTCGGGTGAGCAGTACATCGCGAATTCGATCATCAATCCGTTTCTGCAAAGCCCCAACTGGACGGATTCGGCCTTGATTTTCACCTACGATGAGGACGGCGGCTACTACGATCACGTCCCGCCGCAGCCAGCGGCCCTTCCCGGCGATGGTTTCGATTATCCGGTCGACTTGGATCCTCCTGGAATTACCAATGACATTTGCGCCAAGCCCGGCGAAGTGGAAGGACAAGGAACGTGCAGCTTCGGATGGACCACGTACCGCGTCCCTTCCGTGGTGATTTCACCCTACTCAATCAAGAATTATGTGTCGCACACGGTTCGCGACACGACGTCCGTCCTCGCTATGGTGGAGGCGCGCTTCGGCCTGACTGCGCTTACCGGCCGTGACGCTTCGCAGCCCAGCATGACCGAGTTTTTTGACTTTGTGAATAAGCCCTGGGCAACTCCTCCGACGCTTCCCACTCCGGCTACGGGCGAGCCTTGTGATCAGACACCGCCGGCAAGCTGGCAGGAGCCACCTTTATTGACGGTCGACGTAACCGGAACAGGCTCGGTGACCAGCAGCCCGGGAAGCGGCATCGACGGCTGCACCAGCAGTTGCTCGGCGACATTCGCCAACGGGACGGCCGTGACGCTTACGGCCACTCCGGGTAGTGGCTCTACGTTCACCGGTTGGTCCGGAGGTGGTTGCAGCGGCACTGGAACGTGTTCCATCACGGTGAGTTCGTCCACGGCGCAAACCACGGTTACGGCGGGGTTCAACCCGTAAGCGGAAATGCAAGATTTCTTGCTCGGCTCGTGAAGGGCGAAACGTCAAGCGCACCGCCATGCGTACTCCCAACTGCTTTATAGCTACTGGCGACTTGTTTCTAATCAAATTCTAACCCGCTCCTTCCGCGCCAATAAAACGGTCGCACACCAAATGGTCTGCAATGGGATAATGTGCTCGTGAGAATCCAGCGGACGATAGTTTTGTTTCTGTTATTTTTTTCCGTTACTTCATGTCTGGCCACGACCCGTCACTACTACATCGCCGCCGAAGATGTGACTTGGGATTACGCTCCGAGTGGGCAAAATCTGCTTAACGCCACACCCATCCGTCAACCGTGGGCCGGGAAACTGCAATGGCCGAAGACCCGCTTTATCGAATACACCGACGACACATTCAGCAGCAAAAAGCCGCAGCCGGAGTGGCTGGGAATTCTCGGACCGATTATTCGCGCCGAAGTAGGCGATGAAGTCGTCGTGGATTTTCTGAACCGCACTCGCCTGCCGAAAAACATGCATCCGCACGGCCTGCACTATGACAAGGACAATGAAGGCTCTTTCTACCTTCCTTTTGGCAAGGGCGATCGCGTGGCTCCGGGGCGCAAGTACGTATATCACTGGCTGGCGAACGAGGCGAGCGGGCCGGGGCCGGGGCAGCCGAGTTCCATCGTCTGGTGGTATCACGGCCACGTCGATCCCGGCATCGAAGTGAACGCCGGCTTGCTTGGACCGATCATTGTGACAGCGAAAGGGAAGGCGAATCCCGACGGATCTCCGAAGGATGTGGACCGCGAATTTGTGACGTCGTTCCAGATTTTCGACCAGAACGGCGGCAAGCCCGACGGACTTTTTTATACGATCAATGGCTTCATCTTCGGCAATTTGCCCGGTTTGGTGATGAAGCAGGGCGACAAGGTGCGTTGGCATTTGCTGGCGATGGGAAACGAGATCGACATTCATACGCCGCACTGGCATGGCGAAACTGTGATCGCGGAAGCTCGGCGAACCGACGTGGTCGAACTTCTTCCGGGAAGCATGAAGACAGTCGACATGATCGCCGACAATCCTGGGACATGGATGTTTCATTGCCATGTGGAAGACCACATGGAGAACGGCATGATGGCGGTGTATCAGGTTTATATTCCGCAGAGGCGGGCATGCCCGGTTAGCTTCAGCGGCGGAGATTTCTGGAAAAACCCGGAGGAGTCTTCGTTAAAGGTGAAGAATACCGGCAGCAAGACGATTGCGGGATTGAATTTGACCGCCGAGATGTTTGTGTCGCCGCAGGATTTGCGGCGGCCATTCAATCTGCAATGGTCAACGGCGAAGGCGATAACGCCGGGGGAAGAGCAAACGATTGAGCAGCCTGCGGTGCGGCCGGAAACCGCGCAGGCGGGGATGGGCTGGGTATTTTTTCCAAGCGTGGTGAAGTTTGACGATGGTTCGGTTTGGCGTCCGCAGCACGAAGGCGAATGCTTCGGAGTGATATGGCGGGATAAGGAACATCCGGAGATGGAGGCGCTGCCGACGCGGCAGAACGAGATCAATCCGGATTAGGGCGGGCATGACGGGAAGTTTTGTGTTTCGGGATTCTTCACACGAACGTTTCGCGAGGAAGAGTGATAGGCGACGCACGCACATCGAACTCCGCTCGACGGACAGCCGAGGGCGGCTGTCCCTACATTGTTTCGCGCACGGATTATTGCTGCTTCTGCGGGTTTACAGTGACGGTGCTGGCGATATAGCGGGTGCCGTCGAAGCGAGTTTGGACGGTGACATCGGCGTCGGGGCGAAGAGTGTCGGCTTGAGCCGCGAGCGTTGGGTCGAAAGAAATTTCGTAGGTCTTGTGGTCGGTGGACGAATCGATCACGAGAATGCCGAGGCGAAGATCGATGGCGGCGACGCGTCCGGCGAAAGTAAAGCTGGCGCCGGGAACGGCGAGTATATCGATTTCGCGGGCGATATCGCCGTGGCCGCGGTCGCCACTCTGCGGACCGAATTTGATCGCGACGAGTGATCCCGGCATTAACTCGCCGGAAGTTATTGCGCGATCGCCTTGCACGATCTGAGTCTGTGAAGTCAGGCGAATTTTGAGCGGTTGCGGCGAGAGCGCGTCCCGCAGGGTTAACTCGCCTTTATCGGCGCGGTAATCCATGATCGTGCCCTGGCTTTCGCCGGCGACGGTCGCGGTCTTCACCCGAATGGTGCGCGCGAAGACGGTGCTGCCATCGAGAATGGTATCTACGTAGACGCGGTCGCCACGACGCAAGGTCGAGAGCGAAGCATCCGCGCCATTGTCATATACGTGAGTTCGCGGATCGAAAGAAATTTTCATCTTGCCGCCGCCGAAGACCTGCACGGTGAGCTGATCGCGCACGCGGTCGAGGCGATCGACGGTGCCACCAATCAGGCTGGCTTTTGCGCGGGGAAGCTCGGGAAGATCGGGTAGCAGGCTGGCGGGGTCGAGTGCGGTGTCGGTTGTTGTATCAGAGACCGGGACTGGCGCCGGGGGGAGGAGTTCGATGGCCGGCGAGGCTGCGGAGGGCGATGCGGCCGATGCCGACGGCGATACGGCCAATTGAGCCGAAGCTGATTGCGCCAGCGCCGCACATTCCGATATAGCCGCCAGAACGGTTGCGGCTGCAACGACTCGCGAAATCTTCGAAATAAAACTCACCTTGATATCCCCGCCATTTAATTTTGACGCGCTATTTGGATGCGAAACCGGAGCACGGGGTGGTCGTGCGCCTACAAAAAAGACCCTAGAAAACGACAAACAAATTGAGGGTTTCGGCATCTTAAGTTGGGCGTGTGATATCGCCGTTTTGATATCGCCGGAGGCGCGACAGTTGGGTGAATGAGATCCTTCGCTTCGCCTGAAAAGCGGCTCCGCTCAGGATGACATCGCGCCTGAAAAGCGGTTCCGCTCAGGATGACATCCCAGGAGTTTTAAATATGAATTGGAAACAATGGATGATGGCGGGCGCGCTTGCGGCGGCAGTGGGCGTTGCGCCGCGTGCGCGGGCTGGGGATATCAAAGTGACGATCCCACGCCGCAGCCGGTTGACGCCTGTGCAGCGGCTGAATCAGGAGGGAGTGGAAGCCATCCGGAAACACAATTACGAAAAGGCCGAGACTCTTTTTTACAAAGCTTATCTGCTGGACCCGGACGATCCCTTTACGTTAAACAATGTTGGCTACGTTTCGGAGTTGCAAGGGCAAGTGGACCGGGCATTGCGCTTCTATGAACTCGCGGGGCAGGAGCCGACGGACGCGGTGATTGCACACGCCAGCTCGCGGGCAGTGGAAGGGCGGTCGATCAAAGAGGCGCTGGCGGTGCCGGACGAGCCGCTGCAAATCAATCATCGGAATGTAGAAGCGGTGCGATTGTTGTCGCAAGGTCGCGCGCCAGAGGCGGATCTGATGCTGCAACAGCTATTGAAACGCGATCCGCGGAATGTTTTTACGCTGAATAATTTGGGCGTAGCGAAGGAGATGGAAGGCGAGACCGACGATGCGCTGAGATATTACGACGACGCGGCGGCTACGGGATCGGATGCGCGCGCGGTGGTTACGCTAAACCGCTCGTGGCGCGGGAAGCCTTTGAGCGAGATGGCGGCGCAGAATGCCAAGGGGCTGCGCGCGCGGCTGGAGAAGAACAATCGGGAAGTGGACTTGGCGGAGTTGAACGTGCGGGGAGTTTCGGCCTTGAATCGCAACGATCTGAGCGCGGCCGAGCAGGATTTTCGCAAGGCCTATGCGCTCGATCCGAACAATGCGTTCGCGATAAACAATATCGGATATCTTTCGGAGATCGAAGGCGACCGCGAGACCGCGGAATTTTTCTACGATAAGGCGCGGGAGCAGGCGGGGCCGAAGGCAACGGTTGGATTAGCGACGCGACGATCGGCCGAGGGATTGAGATTATCGCAGGTGGCCTCGGCCAGCGACGAGAAAGTAGGGTCGAAGGTCGCGGAGGAACAGAGCGCACTGCGCAAGGAGCATCCGCCGATTGTGCTGAGGCGAAGAGATAACTCCGTGGTGGAAGAGCCGTCGGCAGCGCCGGCCCAGACGCCGCAATAACGGCAGAGTTCGAGGCGGCAGTTCGGCGCAAAATGCTTCGCAGCGGCTGAAGGCTAGGTTAATCTTGCGAGGTTTGACGGCATCCGGTGAAGCGATGCGCCGGTACGAATCGTCCCGTGCCGTTCCAAAGGAGTCTGCGCGTCCTGCGCCGGTATGACGCTCGTCATTGTGCGGTTCGCGTCTTGCGTGGTTATAAACCGCCTCCTGTCAATCAGACGCTGTCTTCCTGGAAGCGGTCGATGTCCGATTCGGGGTCATAGGTGAAGTACCGGACGAGATTCTTGAAGTAGCGCAGCAGCGTATTTACGTTCGTGGAGTACCAGCAGCAACGGGTCATCTGAGGCGAGAAGCCGCATATAAAACGGAAGGTGCCGAGCACCGAAAGAGATGGGCCAAGCAAAGCCGCAGCCATGCGGTGATTGCCATCCAGGATCGTGAGTGGGCTGCGGTTGTCGACGCCGATCAGAAGGACGGATGGATTCACCAGACTCTCCGGAACCGAAACAGCAAGCAGGCGCAGCTTGTCAAAGAAACGGTCATGCGTGGAGGCCTCCAGCTTTACACGAATACGCTCCACGACATCGGTGAGATAAAAACTGCCTTGCGCCACTTTGCGCCACTGGGCACGCGGGAAAAAACGGATGCGATCCAGGTCTTCCGGCGTGAGTTCCACCTCGAACCATTGCGTATCCGCGGGAAGCTCGCGCCACATGGCGCCCCGCCGCAGGAACAACAGCGCCTGACGGACGGCGTTTTCGCGAGAACTCTTGAGATTCGGCCGCCGGACGATGGAATCGAATTCGTTGCGATATTCGTCGAACTCGGGGTGATGAAACTCGCTGCGCAAGAACTCCGAGATAACTTCTTCTTCAGCAAGCTGCCGGCGAATCGCCAGAGCGCGATAGGTTTGCAGCACAGGCGCGGTCAAATGATTCCGCAGCAACGGCACAAGCAGCACCAGAAGCAGGATTATCATCAGCACCAACTGCACCAGAATGACTTGATGCAGCGTGTGGTGAAGAAGATAAATGCCGAGCGCAAGAGCGCCGCTGAACGCCAGTTGCAGCCAACTGGTGTTGGCGATTTTGCGCGACATTTCGTAAGTGATGATTACCGAGCTGAGCGAATAAATGCCGGTGGTGATCGCATAGAGGATCAGCAAGGGAGCCAGCGCGCCGTAATTGTTCAGGCTGAAGTGCGCGCCGAATAGAATCTTCCACAAGAAGCTGGGGACCATCCACAGACCGAAAATCAGAGCCGAGAGGATCGCAAAAACGAGCAGCAGCGAAGTAAAAAGAACTGGGCTCCCTTCCTTATCTTCGGTCGCAGCGCCCGCGGAGACGGGAAACATTGTATTTACTACCGACCAGGCGCACATGTTGACCAGGCGCCCGACGAGAGCGACCGCGGCGTAAAATCCGGCTTCGGCGGGAGGAAAGAAATGTTTGACGAGAATAATGTCGAAATTGTTGATGACGGTTTGGCCGGAAAAGAAAACGATGGCCTGAAGTCCCTCTCGGAAGGAAACGGTTAAACCGCGAAAGCTGAGAGAAGTGACGCCGGGGCTGGGAATGGCCGCGAAATAGGCCACCACAACCGCGAGCACGCTGGCGAGAACGGCTCCTCTGACGCCGAGGCCGATCTCGATCAGAATAAAAACTCCGCCCAGCCGGACTAAACCTTCCAGCATGAAATTAAAGGCGAGAGGACGGAAGGCGTGAATGCCCTGAATGTAACCGCGGCGAACACCGAGCGGAATATAGAACGCCGTGCCCAAAGCGAGAAGCGAAATCAAAACTGGGTCGGGAAGATTGAGATAGGTGGTGAGCGGACGCTCGACGAGAAACAAGAGCAAGCCAATGGCGATTCCGGCCAGCCAGGAACGCTGGTGCAGGTTGGCGAAGACGGCGGCGCGGCCTTCATCCGTAGTGGTTCTGGCGACATACTTCGCGCAGACGACCTGAAACGAGAGAGTGATGCCGGAGACCAGCATCAGGAGGGTGTAGACGGCTGTGGCATGTGCGAAGCCACTAGGGCCGAGGAGTCGCGCGGTGACCACGTTGTAGACGAGGTTGGTGATGCCGACGAGGCCGGAGCCGGCAAGCAGCGTAAGGCTGCCGCCGAGAAGCTTCGATTTCAGGCTCTTGTTTGGGCTCCCGGTAGGCGCCGGCTTCGGCGCTGAGGGCTCCTCCACGGCGGCCGCTGTGTCCGCGGAACTCTTGATAGCTTCAGTCATCGTATTCATAGATGTCAAAACAATGTGAAGTGGATGACCGGCAATAGAGTGGTCTTTGAGCCGGTGGCGAAGTCGTAGAACGTTTGTTGCTGAACACCAAAAGACAGCTGAAACGGATAGGCGACCGGCTGTCCGCCAAGTCCATCTTTTGAATTTCCACGAACCGGGCGTGTATAAGCGACGAGGAACTCGCTCTGCGCATTGTCGTATTGGTGGTAGCCCTGGCCGCGCGAGAGCAGGAACGAGCCTTGAACATCCCAGCGCGGGCTGGCGCGGAAGTCAAAGCGCGCGCCCGGCAGCAGCGCTTGCGCAATGGCATACTCTTCGCCGAGCACGCGCCAGGAGCGAAGATCCTCGGCCAGCGCCGCAACGGTGAGACGGTTGCCGAACTTGTGCTGCAACCCGATATAGCTCGAAGTGTCGAAGTACTCCTCGATCAAGGGACGGAAGAGAAGATCGCGGGCGGAGTAGCCGGCGATCAGGGAAGTGTGTCCCCAGGGACGGCCAACAGTGAAATCGATATTGGCGGAGGCGTCGCGGGAGTGCAGATTCTGATCGATGAAGGGTCCGGCCTCGCGAATGGCGCTGCCATTGATCGAAACCCAATTAAAAAACGAACTTGTCGAGAGATAAAGAAACTGACGAAAGAGATTCTGGCTCATGAAAACGGGCGAAATAGTATCGCGGCGGATCGTGTACTGGAGTCCGCCGTTGATCGCGATGTGATTCTCGCCGAAGCGAATCACCGGCGTGATGCCGCCATTGAAAAGAGTGTCGTAAGTATTGCGCGGCTGCACGACGCCGACGCTGGGATAGAGCAAGCGGCCGGAGGTGAAACTTTCGCCGACGAATCCCGAAATCACCGGCCAATCGCCGACGTGAATTCGATAGTGAGTATCGGCCATATCCTGATAGGAGTGGCGCGGAGGCGGCAGCAACAACGGATTCGTGACGTGAAGAATTCTGGCGTCAAGCGTGTAGACATTGATGTCTTCGAGGGCGGGAGCGAACGAGGCTTCGGGCAGGAAGCTTATATTTTGGTTGATCTGGCGGCCTTCCTCCATGGCGGCTTTGTCCTGCTCCAACTGGGCCGTGTCTTGATCCTCTTGTGCGGCGACGATGCCGGCCTGCGCGAAGGCGGAAAGAGCGTGAACCGTGTCCTGGCGCTGGCGATAGAGATTCGCGGCGGCCATCATGTAATCGTAGTCGTCGCGATAATCGTTGGCCGAACCGAGGCTGGAGAGCGCGCTCTGCGCTTTCGCGGTTTCTCCTTCGGCGAGATAGGTGTTGGCAAGGCCGATTTCGATCGAGCGGGGATTTCCTGCCCGCAAGGCGGGCCTTATCGTAATAAGTTTCGGCAAGATCAAGGTCGTGCATGGCCAGAAAAATTCCGGCGGCTTCAGAAATGTCTTCAGGAGTAACGGGCGAGGCGTCGACGCGAGCTTCGGCAAAGCCCAGCGCCAACTGGCGGCGGGCTTCGTCGTAATGGCCCTGCTGCACGAAAATTTGCGCGACTGCCAGGCGGACCTGAATGCGGTCTCCGCCGGGTACGTCGAGAGCGCGGGAGAAGCGCTGCATGGCGGCATCGCGATTGCCCATCATCAACAGGGCGCTGCCGGTATCCATTAAGACGTTGACTTGATCGCCGCCGTATTGCTCGGCCAGTTTGATATCGGCCATGGCCAGGTCGCGCGCGCCTTGTTTGGCGTGAACCTGCGCCCGCAGGGCGTAGACGCCTGGATCTTGTGGCGAAAGCTTCTGAGCAACATCGAGCGCGGCAATAGCTTGCTGGAAGCGGCGCAAGCGGTAAAGCGTTTCCGCGAACGCCAACTCCGTGGTGAGATCGTTGGGATCTTCCTGTAACGCAATTCGGTATTCTGATTCGGCATGGGTGAAATCCTGCTCCTGGCGAAAGGCCTCGGCGCGGGCAAGATGCAAGGTGTGCGATTTGCCGAGCAGTTTCTGGGCGATTTCAAGTTGAGCGAGCGCGGCCTTGGGGCGATGCAATTGCAGGTCGGCATAACCCAACCCCAGATGTGCCTCGCCATAATCGGGCTGAAGCTTAGCGCAGTTTGAAAATCCGTTACGGCTTTGGCCGGAGCGCGCAGATCGTTCAGCACGAATCCGCGGTTCACATAACCGAGGGACATTTTTGGATCGCGTTCCAGGGCGCGAGTGTAATCGGCGAGAGCCTCGCGGGATTGGCCATCATGCACGTGAACGTAGCCTTCGACCAGCGGAAGATCCTTATCGTCGGGGAGAATCGGGATCGTACTTGGTGGCGAGCGCCAGCGCATCGGCATAGCGGCCGAGATAATAAAGATCGTACGCAAGGTAGACGACGCCTTCCCGATCATGCGGAAGTTTTTCAAGAACGAAGTAGCCGAGCTTTGCAGACTCCGCATAATCGCCCTTTAAATTGAGATAGCGCTCGCGCTCGCGGGCGACTTGCGGGCTGGCATTCATCTTGCCTTTGGCGCGGTCCAGCCATTGTTTGGCCAAGTCCGTATTGTGCGCTTCGAGCGCTGCGTTTGCGCCGCCGGAAACGATGAGCGGATTCGCGGGCATGCGCTCATAAGCTTTCTCGTAATTTGCTTCGGCCAGGCGTAGATTCCTTTCCGCGGTGTACAAATCGCCGAGGGCGAGATACGGAGCGTAGTCTTTTGGGTGCGCATTGACGGCACGAGTGAAATAGGTTTCGGCTAGCTTGGCGTCGCCCTTGTCTCGGGCGAGATAGCCGAGGTCGGCGAGGGCGGTGCGGTTGCGCGGATCGATCTCCAGGACCTTGGAAAAAGTGGCCTCAGCTCCATCCTTTTGGCCCAGCTTCCATTGCAGGCTACCGAAATTCAACAATGAGTTGACATTAGTCGGCGCGATGGCCAGGGCTTCCTGCAAGTCCTTGTTGGCGGCATCGTAATTGCCTTGTCCGGCTTCGATGGCGGCGCGCAGCCGGAGCATCTCCATGCGCGAAGTGTCGGGAATCGTCGCCTCGGAGAGGGCTGCGGAGGCGGCGTCGAGTTGCTGTTTCGCGGCGTCCTGATCGTCGCCGCGTAATGCGAGTTCGTAAAGGTTGAGCCGCAATTCGATCGGGTAGAGCGGGCCTTCGATCACGCGCGGCGGCAGATTGTTGATGGCCAGCGTGTATTCGGAATTTGCGTCGGCGATGCGGTCTTCGCTTTCGGCAATCGATCCAAGAATGGCGTGCAGCCGGTAGTTATTCGCATCGATGCGGCGGGCTTCGTCAAGAAACGGTTGAGCGGCATCGGGCTGACCGAGAGTGACCAATGCCTGCGCGGCGCTGAGATTCAGGCCGAGATTACCTTTTGCGTTTTTCGCGAGCCGCGTGTAGATGTTCGCGGCCTCTTGCGGTTTGCCGGCCAGTTGGTAGGTGTAGGCGAGGTCGGCCTGAACGTCGGCGTTTTTCGAGGGAATCGCTTCAAGGGCGGCGATGGCTTGATCGTATTGGCCTTGATCGCGATATTGGCCGGCGACAGCGCGCAATACTTCGGGATCTTTCGGGGCACGGTTGCGCGCGCGATTTAGATACTTCGCCGATTCCTCCGGCTGATTGAGGCGCTCGTAAGCGTGAGCGATCAGCAGATCGGTGTGAGCCGTGGGCTGAACCGCTTCGGCTCGCTGGAGAAAATCCAGCGACTTCGTGGGATCTGAGTTGAGCAGAAGCTCGCCGGCGAGTTGCAAGCTGTTGGCGTCTTTCGGATTTGCATCGACGACCTTTTGAAGCAATTTTTCGGCTTCGGCGTCGCGGCCCATTTTGGCGTAGGTTTGCGCGAGTCCGGCCATGCCGCGAACGGAGCCGGGCTGAATTTTGAGGCCACGATTGTAGGCGTCAATGGAAGCCGGATAGCGCGAGTCGAGCCGGGCGCAGTAACCCAGCAGAAACCATAGCTCGGCGTTTTGCGGAGCGGATTTGGCGGCTCGTTCGGCGAAAGCGACCGCGGCGGGATAATCGTTGCGCTTGAGAGCGTCCTGCGCGGCGCGCGCCTGGCGGGCGACCTCGATGCTCGATCCCCAACCGAGTCCGCCGGGTTCAGAGTTTTGCTGACTGGGATTTTCTTGCGCCGAATCCTGGGATGCCGAATTGCTCTGCTGTTGAGCGCTGGGCGGAGAAGTGTCCCCGCGGCCATTGACGTCGAAGGTCTGGGCGGCGGCGGAACTAACAAAAAGAGCGATGCAAAAGCTCGCGAGCGGAAATCGGCTTTTCACTGAATCACCACGCTATCTACAAATGGTTATTTTCATGTCGTTACGCAAAATCTTTGGTAACCTCCGCAACACATCATTCGCGGTCCACATCAGATGCCTGTGGTCACGCTAAGGCTGCTTTGCATACGGAATGCCTGCCGGCGAATCCTCAAATCGGAGATGGAAAAATCCAGCAAACCCCTGAGGTAGTTTCGGAATCGAAATGTTGCCGTAAAAAAGACCGCCGCAGCGACTAATCAAGCGCCTAATTGATGGAGCGCCAAATTGTGAGCATTGCCATAAGCGAAAACCCAAGCTACTCGCGTCCGATACCGATTCTGGCGATTGTGCTGGTCGCTTTGGCGGTGCATGGTCCGCTGCTGCTAATGCAATTGCCGGCGGGATCGTTCGACGCGAACTTTCATATGTTTTTCGCGTCCCACTATGCGCATCACTGGTTTAATCCGTGGAACGAGAAATGGTTTGGGGGGTTCTCGCAGACGACTTACCCGCCGCTGACGCATCAGTGGATTGCGTTGTTTTCAACCGTCGTCGGATTAAAGATGGGCTACATGCTGGTGCAGTTGATTGCGGTGCTGCTGCTGCCGGTGGGTGTTTACCGGTTCGCCAAAATCTGGGTGGAGGACCGCGCGGCCAGCTACGCCGCGCTGGGTACGGTTTTTCTGGGAGCGCTCGCGTTTCTTGTCTACCAGGCGGGGCAGTTGGCCACAGTTGCTTCAGCGGCTTTGTATCTGAACGCGCTGCCGTATTTTTACGAATGGATGACGGAGTCGAGCGGGCGATCTTTGATCAAGGGAGTGGCGATCGGGTTGGCCGCGGCGGCCGCGCATCACGTCACATTGATTTTCGGTGTGCTGTTTTTCGCCGGTCCGGTGCTATGGACAGCCTGCCTCGATGCGCGAGATGAGAGGGTGGCGGCATCGTTGAAGGGCGTGGTGTCGCGGGCCGCGGTGTTTGCCGCGTTGGTGGGGGTGGGCGTTGGGATAGTTTTGCTGCCGTATTGGCTGGCGATTATTCAGCATCCCATTCACCAGATTCCGATTCCCCACGACAGCCGGGCGAATTTTCTGCTGAATTCCATCACAGGTATCAACTATTTCGTGATCCCGTATGGGGCGCTGATTCTGGCGTTGCCTTTTATTTTCATTCGGGGAGCGTCTTCGCGGCGGCTGGTGCCGTTGCTGATGGGTTTCTGGCTGGCTTTTATTTTTGGATTGGGCGGAACGACTCCGCTGCCGAAGTGGCTGCTGGGGCGCGCTTACGAGATTCTGACATTCGAACGTTTCACGTTCTGGGCGACGCTGCTGGCAATGCCGATCGTGGGAATTTTTGCCATCGAATTACTCGACCGCTTCAAGACCAAGGGAGCGGTGGCGCTCTCGCTGGCGGCCGTAGGCACGATTGGCGCGGCGCTATGGTGGTTGAGCGCCAATCCTTACCGGCCCGAGGGAACGACGAACGTGCAGCCGGTGATCGCTTTCCTGAATCGCGATGGCCACGACGCTTACCGGTACATGACTTTGGGATTCGGCAGCGAGCTATCGAAAGTTTCGACCTATACGAGCGCCGGCAGCGTGGACGGCGATTATAACTCGGCGCGGTTGTTGCCCGAGATGACGCATTACGGTTCGGCGCAACTTACAAATGCGAAATTTTACGGTACCGCAGGAATGTCTTCGTTGCGGGCCATGCTCGAGCACGCAAACCGCTACGGCTTGAAATACATTTTCGTTCACGACCCCTACTACGAGCCGTTGCTTACGTTTGTTGGATGGCGAAAGATCGAGACGTTCGACAACGGCGAGATTACGGCGTGGTCGAAAGAGGATGTGCCGCCGGCTCACAAGATCGAATCGGACGCAATGCCGGCTCCTTGGCAGGGATTGCTGTGGGGAATCCTGCCGATCGGCGTGAGTTTTCTGGCGATCTTCGCCGTACTGTTGCTGCCCGGGGAACGCCGCATTCCGCTTACAGTGGGCGCGCCGGTTCGCGCGGAACATCCTGAACGACATTTTGTAGCCTGAGGGCATATCGGAATGAAAATCGCTCTGCCAGTTATTCTTGTCGCCGTAACCGCCGGATTGATGGCGCTCGCGCTATTCGGCGCTGGGAACGTCCGGGGAACGGTGGGAATCGCGGGCGGTTCGGCGGTATTCACGCCGAGCGCCAGCACGGCGCAGGCGGCATTGAACGGTCTGTTGGGAGAAGTGCAGAGGCGGCAGTGGGACCGGGCTTATGCCGACTTATCGAAGAGCAGCGCGGGCGACGAACAATCGTTTATTCGCGGCTGGATGGGATCGGACGGGAGTTTGCGGTCGTTTTCCAGCCTGGAAAGTTATGACGCGCGGCCGCTGCACATTACCGACGACGAAGCTCACATGCGGGTGAGGCTGCACTGGACGACTCCGGTGGGGCCGATCGAGGATGTGCGTGACGTGCGGCTGGTGCGGGAAGGGAACGTCTGGAAAGCGGTGTGGCCGAAGTCTGAAATACCGAACGTGCCGGCGGAGGTGATTCCGGTAACGTTCTTGCGATGGGATCTGGTGAGCGGAAATTCGGCGGACGAGTGGGGATCGAAAAACGTCGACGCGCCGCACGTGCGCATCATTTCGATGAACGCAGTGGATTCGGCCGAGGGTGCGGTGGTGATGGGAGAAGCGGTGAACGAAGACACGGTTCCCGCATTCGTAAACGTGAACGCCGTTCTGGTGGATGGCGCGGGAAACGCGATCGACGACGAAACCAGCTTCGACAAGATCGACCACATTCTGTTGCCGAAACAGGTGACGCCTTATCGCATCGACTTTCCTGGCATCAGCCTGAATAAGGTGAAGAATGTGCGCATGGACGTGAAAGCTGCGCTGGTGCCGGCATCGGCCGATCCGGTGATCGGGGTAATGAACCAGAAAGTGGAGACGGACGTTCAGGGAAAAAGCGTCCTGCGCGGAGATCTGTTCAATCAGGGCGGCCAGACGGTGAACATTCCGCATGTAATCGCGAGTTTGTACGACAACAACGGGAAAGTAGTGTGGGTTTCGGACGGTTACGTAGATGGGGCGCTGCTGCCGCAATCGTCGCAGCCGTTTGCGGTGGAGATTCCGAAGAGCGTTGCCGGAAAAGTGCAGAGCTTTCACGTGGTGATCAACCAGTACAGCATAGGCAGGTCGTGATGCGGCGGCTCTTAACCCAGCGGCTGGCCATCGCATTTGCGGCATTTTGCCTGGTGAGTTTGTGCGGGGCGCAGGAGATTCGCGTACCGTCGTCCGCGATTGCCGGCGAAGATGCCAGAATTTCGACTACCGGTGACGGCAAGGCTACGTTTTATTTGGTGGGGCCGGGGGTTTCACGCAAGAGTAACGTGAATCTTGGAGAAGAGATTTCGCTTCCCGGCGAGGAGGTGCGGAACGCCGGAGAATATAAGGCGATTGTGTGTTCCTCTACATGCCAGAGCGCCAGCTTTTACGTAAACGCTGCGAAGGTTGCAAACATCACTTTTCTGGTGCATCCATCGAGAGTGCCGGTGGCGCTGGGGGATGCGGTGAGCGGGGTCGCATTTCCGTTTGATCGATTTCACAATCTGGTGCTGACGCGGATGCCGATTAGTTTTGAGCTGACTGCGGGAAATGCTTCGGTGTTGCAGAGAACGGTTTCAACGCAAGATGGCGCAGCATGGTTCCGGGCGACTTCGGGCAAGTCGGCGGGGACGTTGCAAGTGGTTGCGGCGGTGGGCGATGTATCCACGCGGCGGGCGGTGCAGCAGGTGGCGTCCGATCCTTGCAATTTGCGCATCACGGGCCAGCGAACGGCGACGGGGATTCTGGCGCAGACGGAGCCGATTCACGACTGCGCAGGAAATATTGTGCCTGACGGCACGATCGTCACTTTTACCGCAATCGATAAAGACGGGCGGGATACGGTGGATGCGCCGGTAAAGCAGGGGGTGGCGCGGGCGCAGATGGCGGCCTCCGGGCCGGTAACTTTGTCGGCGGCTTCAGGCGTAGTGATGGGGAACGAGTTGCGCGTGGAGTCTCCATGAGAACGGAAATTCGAGAACCGCTAAGGGCACGAAGGTACACGAAGGAAATGGTTCTCTTTCTGGCCGCGTTGTGCTGCTCGCAATTGTGGGCTGCGGATTCCACGCAAGTTAAGCTCGACGTTAAGAATTCCGCCCCGCGGCAGGTGGAGAGTCTGACTGAGCGGGGAATTCTGCGCGATTATCGTTTTGCATGGACGAGTCTGGCTCAGGCGGTCGAATTCAACACGCTCGATCCTCTGGACGGTCCGTTTGTCGGCGATGCGAAGCAGTGGCTTCGCGAAACTATTTTGAGCCAGCAAAAATCGGGTCTCAGCCAGCGATATCTGAGACAGACTCATCGTCTTGAGGCTGTGTTCTATGCGTCCGAGGGCGATGTGATGGAGTTGCACGATACGGCGGAGTATCAGTTACAGATTTCAGATGGCGGCAAGGTAATCCATGACGAGCATGTCACGATGCACTATGTTGTTCTTATGACGCCGGGCGCGGACCGCTGGGTGATCCGGCATCTGCAATCGGTGCCGCAGTTTTGACGGAATTCGCGGGTGATTTATTTTCCGCTGACTCTCTACGCCCTGGACCGCGCAGTGCGAACGCCAATTCTTCAAACGCCAATCCTCCAAATGCCAATCCTCCAGACGCCAACCGAGGCCTTTTCCTCGGCATCTTAGTCAAAGGGCGGGAAAGCGATATAGGGGGCAGTTGCGTGTCGAGGGTATTACTTAGTATCGCGCTCACGTTGTTTGTAGTGGCAGGCGGGTGCACTACGCCCGGAGCGCATCCGGCGGCGCTGCACAGCGGACAGGCGCCGTCGCTTTCGCCCAAGCTGCTGGCGGTATATATGCCGTGGTTTGGCGATCACTCGCATATGGACGTGGGTTATTCGAGTCAGGATCCGGCGGTGCTGCGTAAACAAATTCAGGAGGCGCACCGCATCGGCGTTGCGGCGTTCGTAGTCGATTGGTACGGAGAGAGCAAGCCATACTCGGATCATAATTTCGCGCTGCTGCAACAGATTGCGAGCGAGAATCACTTTCAGGTCGCGCTGCTCTACAACGAGTCGGAAGATGAGGACGCGCAAGCGACCGACGCCGCCATTGCCGCCCTGGATAAAGCGTACAGAGACTACTTTGGGCCCACGGCGAAATATCGCGACGCGTATCTCACTTACGATGGCAAGCCGATGGTATTTATCTTTCCCAAAAGCGGGCACGTTGACTGGAACTTGGTGCGGCAGCATTGCAGCGGCTGGGACCGTGTGCCATTGCTGATTTATAAGGATCAGCCGGCGGCGCAGTATGCCGATGATTTCGCGGGATCCTATGCATGGGTGCAGCCGGGCACGGGAGGATGGTCCGCGGACGGCAGTAACTGGGGCGAGAAGTATCTTGAAAATTTCTACGACACGATGAGGAATAAACGTCCCGACAAAATCGCGGTAGGCGGGGCTTGGCCGGGCTTCGACGATTCGGCGGCGAAGTGGGGGCTGAATCGCCACATAGGACGGGCCTGCGGGAAGACTCTGGACGAAACCATGAGTCTGTATGAGAGGTATTACGACAGCGCGAATCCGCTGCCGTTTCTCATGATCGAAACCTGGAACGATTACGAAGAAGGGACCGCGATTGAGCGGCCGAATACCTCAGGTTGCGGCACGGAGGGGGTTGGCGGAGCATCGCCTGCCGCGCATTAGAGTTGTTTTGCGCCCGCTAAATTCATAACCGCCAAGGGCATTAAGGCAGACGAGGTCGAACTTCCTGCGCCTGCACACCGAAGCGGTTTCCATCGCAACAACCCTGCGCCACAATCGGCCATCCAAATGGGGCTGGGCTTGGCTCGGCCACTTCGGTCATGGCGGCGATAAAATCTATGGATGGCATCGTAAAAAATTCAACGGGATGTTTAACACTGCTTTCTCAGTTGTTGCTTGGCGCCGAAGAGGATAGCGCTTCGAGCGGCATGGGACAGCCAACTTCGCATCGCTGGAGCGAGGAAATCGCCCGAACGGTGGCGAGCTATGGGCGCGGCGATTTTGGAGAACTTTGGGGATTAGCGACCTCAAATCACGTGATCATGCGGGCGTTTCCCCGGTTGCACGATGTCATGGCGGAGCAGGGAAACGACAAGGCTGACTGGGCCGAACATGCGATGACGAAAGAGCAGGCGCGGGTCGACCACGCGCTATCGTATCTCTCTCCCATTTGCGAGGCGTTGAGCGAAGCCGGAGACACGATTGTGATCAAGTCGCTGGATCATTGGCCGGATCTAGGGAGTGATCTGGATCTTTATACCAATGCGGAGAGCGCCGATGTGGTCGCGACCATGGCCAAACGCTTCAAAGCGCAACTGGATGAGCGCAGCTGGGGCGACCGCCTGGCCAACAAGTGGAACTTTATCGTTCCTGGGTTGCCGGAGTTGGTGGAAGTGCATATTTCGCGGCTCGGCCAAACGGGCGAACAAGTTGCGGTAGCTGAGTCGCTGGTAAAGCGCTCCCGAACCGCGCAATTTGCCTCGTATACATTCCGCGTTCCTGCGCCAGAAGAGCGGTTGATTATCAGCACCCTGCAACGCATGTACCGACATTTCTATCTGCGCTTGTGCGATGTGGTGGATACGTCGCGGCTGGTGGACTCGGGGACGATCGACTATTCGTATCTGCAAACCCTGGCTCAGTCGGCCGGGTTGTGGGACGGTCTGGCGACGTATCTGGTAACGGTCTCAGGATATGTGAAGTCATTTCGGGGGCATGGACTGCCCCTGCCGGAGCTGGTTACAAACTCGGCGCGATTTGGCAACGAATTAGTGCGTTTCAGGCGGCAGTTCCTGCGAATTCCGATTTTCCCGCAAGCCGCGGGCCTGTACGCGTCCGAATGGAAGCGGTTACTCTTGAACGGGCAATTGCAAAATACTTTGCGGCTGAGTCTGCTGCCGCCTTTGGCGGCAGCTGCGGCATTGGAACAGAAGCTGACGGGAAGCGATAAGGGGATTTGGTGAGTTCGTTTATCGCACGAGTGCCCAATCGGGACTTTACAGTATTGCGGGCTAAGGTATGCCGCCCTATTGTTAAAAGATAACGTAGGTTTATCAGATAGTAACGCACCTCACAAATAGTAAGGTGCTTCAATAGTCACGCACCGGGGAAGGGAAGTGGAGCTTGGTCAGAATTTTGGTGGTGGATGATAATCCGGCCGTCCGGAACTATCTTCGGTCGTTGCTTGAGCAGCAGAGTACGTGGCAGGTTTGTGACGAAGCGCGCACCGGCGGCGAAGCGCTGCAACGGGTGAAAAAGAATCCCCCCGATATGATTCTTCTGGACTTCCAGATGCCCGATCAAAATGGGCTGGATGTTGCCCGGCAGATCTCAGGACTTTTTCCGGCGATTCCGATTCTGATGGTGACGATTCATCTATCGAAGCAACTGGCCGAGGAAGCGCAGAGGGCCGGCATTCGCGGGGCCTGCGCAAAGTCAGATGTGGGGTCGATCGTGGAAGCGGTCGACGCACTGCTCCACCAGCGAACTTATTTTCCCGTCTCGCCTACCGCTTAAGTACAATTCAGGGCCAAAGAAAACGGCTTAAATACAGGATTCCCTGTATTCGATAAGCCGTAGTAGCATGCTAGGGTCACGGGGTGGGTTGCAGTGTGCCGAGTTACCTGATGCGAACGGCCGCTTGGGGCGGTCGGAATTGAACTCCCGAGAGTTAATAAACCTTATGGCTGTCCGCATCCTGTTGGTGGACGATCACCCCATTGTGAGGCAGGGCTTGCGCACCCTTTTAGAAGCGCGGCCCGGTTGGGAAGTGGTGGGGGAGGCATCGGACGGCGTTGAGGCCCTGGAAAAAGTGGAAAAGTTGCAGCCAGATGTTGTAGTGCTGGACGTCACCATGCCGCGAATGAACGGTCTTGAGGCCTGCCGGCTGATTCAGCAAAAAGAGAAAACCTCCGGCCTGGAGGTTTTATTCGTGACCCAACACGATTCTCCGCAAATGATGCGCGAAGCGCTCGATGCCGGGGCGCGAGGTTATGTCGTGAAGTCGAACGCGGCCCGCGATTTATTGGAGGCGGTGGAAGCGGTGAGCCAGCATCGCGTGTTTACGGCGTTGGCGAGAAGTCCGCACGCGGCGTGTTGAAAGTGGGTAAGGTAGGTACAATGTCCGTGCTTAGGTCGATTCCCAGGGGCTTGCATCGAGGAAAGGTCTGCCATGAAATTACGCATTCTGTTAGCCGACGATCATGAAATTGTGCGCCGAGGTTTGTGCTCCCTTCTGCAAAAGCACGAGGGATGGGAAGTGTGCGGGGAGGCATCCGACGGTCGTGAAGCTGTCGAAATGGCGAAGCAGCTCAAGCCGGATGTGGTCATCGTCGATATCGGCATGCCTTATCTGAACGGACTGGACACCACGCGCCAACTCTTGCAGCACGATCCGCATTTCAAGGTTATCGTTTTGACGATCACCGATTCCGATCAGGTGATCCGGGAGGCGCTGGATGCAGGCGCGCGCGGATTTGTGCTGAAGTCGGACGCGGCGCGCGATTTGGTGTCGGCTGTGGAAGCGTTGCAGAGCAAGCGCATGTTCTTTACGCCGCGGGTGAACGATCTGGTGCTGGCGGGCTTCCTCGACAAGGGCCATGCGATTTCGCGGAATGAGCCGCCCATGTTGCCGACGCTGACCGTGAGAGAGCGGGAGGTGACGCAACTGCTCGCGGAAGGCAAGAGTTCGAAGGAAGTAGCCACATTGTTAAATCTCAGCACCAAAACAGTGGAGACTCATCGCAGCAATATCATGCGGAAGCTGAGTTTGCACTCGATCCGCGATCTGGTGGTCTACGCAATCAAGAACAACATCATTCAGATACAGATGCCTCCGCAGTTGCGGAACACGACGGAGAGCCCGGTCGCGTAACGAGGGGCCTCAGCGGCTGAAGCCGCTCTTTTTGTGGGGCTGGCCCCGATTCGAACCTTCTTAAAGCGATGGGCGCTGGCAGTCTGCCGAAGCGATGGCCGGCTCGCAATTTGCACGCGGCGTAGTAAGTCTTCGCTGTAAACCCCGAGCACGAAAACTCAGGCAAGATTTAATGTTTGGATTCGGGTTGATAGTAGCCCCGACGTGTGCGAACCGTGAGGGGGCCGTATCCCGGGGCGTGCGCTTCCACTTTCAGAGATTGATAATCCGGTTGCGCATTCTGGCGATTCGGCTTATAGGCGATCATGTATTGGCTGCGAATGTCGCGGGCCACGCTGCGGGTGATGCTATCCACCTGGTCGAGCGAATCGGGAAAGTAAGCCACTCCACCGGTGGCTGCGGCCAGTTGCTGCAAGGCTTCGTGGCCGGATTGCTGTAATCCGCTGCCCAGCAAACCAATCGCATAGACGGTGGGCCCGTTCGCTTGCTGCAATTTGCGCATCGCTTCCCGCAGAGTCTGCTGGCTCATGTTGTCCTGTCCGTCGGTAATTACCAGAAGAACTTTCTTTTCCAACTGACGATTGTTCTCGAGATGCACGGCGGAGGCGACGATGGCGTCGTAAAGTGCGGTGCTGCCCCTGGCCGAGACTTGATGCAGCGCCGCCTGGAGCAGATTGACGTTGGAAGTGAAATCCTGGTCGAGGTAAAAGTTCTGGCTGAAATTTACCACGAAAACCTGGTCCTCGGAATTGCTGGCGCGAACCAGATTCAATACGGCCCGATTCACGTCCTCGCGCTTGTCGCGCATGGAGCCGGAATTATCGACGACTACGCCGATGGCCACGGGAACATCTTCGCGGCGGAACGAAGTGATCGTTTGCGGCTTGCCGTCCTCGCTAACCGTGAAGGCGCTGCGATCAAGACCGGAGACCAGACGGCGGTCGGCATCGTAGACGGTAGCATGCAGGACCACCTCTTCCACTTGCTTCTTGAAAACGAACATCGTGCCTTGATCGTCTGGATTGGCGGGCTGGGCAACTGGATTTTGATCCGTTGCCGGAGACTGCTGTTCCATGGCCGGAGGTAGCGGCTGAGAAGCGGGAGCGGCGGGCTGCTGACTCGGGGAGGCAGAATTGGCCGCGGCAGGCGCCGATGGCCGGGTGGGCTCGGAGCTTTGAGCGGACGCACCGGACATAGCGCCAGAAAGCAGTAAGAAAGCCATCACCGCGAAAGGCAGCATCGCGAACTGCCACCAGTGAACACTCCGGGGAGAACTTATCTCGGCAGAACTTATCCACGGAGAACCCGGCCGGGTCGTACCTGTGGGAGCGGAAGCTGAGGATCCGGCAGAACGCATGAAAATCCCTCCGCCCCTTGGATGCCATGCGGGCGAAGAGAGTACAGGTTGGATTGGATTTCATACCGTGAATACCCGAGGTTGACGGCTTTGCTCGTGGGCTCTGGATTTCCCCGGAAACCACTTTTCTTCAAGAGATTTGCTCTCAAAGCTGGCAAGCGGGCTTTAATTTGCAACCGGGGCAGCGCTAACCGCAACTATTTGATACACGAAGTTTCTAGCGGATACGCTCTGGAATATCTTCGTGGTTCTTTCAAGCCGTGCGAGGTGCAGGTTGAGCGCGCTACGAATCCTCATCGCAGACGATCACGAACTCGCAAGGCAAGGAATCCGTTCTTTGCTGGAAGAGCATCAGGGATGGGAGATTTGCGCCGAGGCTCGCGATGGGCGCGAGGCGGTTGATTTCGCGATCCAGTTGAAGCCGGATATTTGCCTGCTCGATATCGGCATGCCAAACCTCAACGGCCTGGATTCGGCGCGTCAGATACTCGCCATGATGCCGGAAGCCCGCATCCTGATTCTTACGATTCACGACTCGGAACAGGTAGTGCGGGAGGTGCTGGCGGCGGGAGCGCGCGGCTTTCTGCTCAAATCCGATGCGGGGCGCGATTTGGTGGCGGCCGTCGAAGCGTTGCAGAACCGCCAGACATTCTTCACCTCGAAAGTGGCGCAGATGATGCTCGATGGCTATTTGCGGCCCCAGGACGACAGTCTGCTGCCATCGCAGCCGATTCTGACGCCACGGGAGCGCGAGGTCATTCAGCTTGTGGCGGAGGGCAAGAGCACGAAGGAAGTTGCGATTGCACTGAGTCTGAGCGTTAAGACTGCGGAAACGCACCGCACGAATCTGATGCGGAAGCTCGATCTGCATTCCGTCGCGGATTTGACGCTTTATGCGGTACGGAATGGAATTGTGCAGATCTATTAGGTATGCGGCTCCCTATGGTGGAAGTTGCATTGTGCGGTTTGACCGACCCGCGTAAAGTGCGATTGCTGGCCGCGTAAAGGCTTTACCTGATACATGAGATGCGAGAGCAAAAGTAGACTCCGAGTTGTCGTTACTTGGTTTTCAATCTCCGCGTAAGAAGGTCGCCAATGCTCTGGACAATCGCCGTCGTGCTTTTGGTTCTCTGGCTGCTGGGTATGGTCAGTTCGTACACGCTCGGTGGGTTCATTCACATTCTGCTCGTCCTGGCGGTGGTAGCGGTCCTAATTCGCCTCATCCAGGGCCGAAGTCCGGTGCTTTAACGAAACCGGAGAGCGAAAGCATGAGCCGCCGGCATTGCAGTCGAAACGAGCTTTCGTAATGAAAATCTTTCCGCAATGGAAAATCAGGAGGGAAAATAATCATGAATAAGGATCAGGTGGAAGGCAAAGTGAAGGACACCGCAGGGCGCGTGGAACGCCAGGTGGGCGAATGGACCGGAGATAAGGAAGCGCAAGTCCACGGCGCTGCAAAGCAGGCCGAGGGAAAAGTCCAGAATGCCTGGGGAGACGTTAAGGACGCAGGGCAAAAAGCGGTGGACAAACACGAGGCCAACAAGCGGGCGGAAGAAGCCGAAACCGGGAAGGACGAGGAAATTTCGCGGCGCAAGGCGAGTTAATCAGGATTTTGTTTCGCGGACGCTGCCACAAGGCAGCGTCTTTTATTTTGCTCGCAGGCTTTGCTCAAGAACGCACGAGAGGAAGTAGTCGGAGCGGGAGATTCACCGCGCGACCCTAAAGCCGCGCCTTTTTCATACCATTCTGCGAATTTTCGGAAGCGTCTGCCTCGTGTTTCTTTCGGCCCGTTCAAATGGGAGATTTTCAGCGACCCTAAAGTCGCGTTTGGGACCCGACGCAAACGGTCAGGACGCCCTTTACACCTTCCACAACTGAGCCAGAGCACGGGCGGCCTCGGAAAGGGCCTGCTTTTGAGCGCCAGCTTTAGAAAGACCTAAAATTCGGGCGCGGGGAACGATGGGAGCGCGGTACTCAAGGCGCTTTTTCGCAGCCAGATCGGCCTGATGAATGTCGCCAACGGCCGTCTCAAAGACGCGCCTGAGATCGTCCGGGGAAGCGGTGCGTTGTGCAGCAAGATGATGATCTGCAAGTCTGTATGGCATGGAAGTGGGCTCTCTTTCTAGTCGATCTTTCTAGTCGATACTTCTAGTCAATCTATGGGGCAGCTTGATCCTCTACCCGACTCTGACTGTAGGAGCACCTGCGTGCGCAGACAATACTGTTTAGCCCCTGCCCAAGGGCGATAATCTCCCCTACCCCTAGGGCTTTGCGACGTAGGGATTAGGGGCGAGGTAAGTGAAAGGAAGCAGAAGACTGTGCAAAACTGCGGCAGGGATCAGTCGCAGTTTGATCAAGCGCACCGCATGCTCATGGGAGACCCTTCGGCAAGCTCTCGTTCCGCCGGCGAGGTTGGGTTGGTAGCAGGCGCGAAATGGCAGGTTACGACAGCGAATGCCACTGCGAATAAAAGGGGAATGTGAGTTGAAATGAAATCTTAGGCGGCAGCGCGCAGGTCTAAACAATTCTGAAGGGCTCGGAGGGCATAGAGGGCATCATCCAAGGCCTGGTCTTCTTCGATGGTGTCATTGCCTTCGGAAAAAAGTTCGCGTGCTCGCCTGACGATCGCCTTTTCGGCCTCAGCTATTCTGGCAGGCACGCGATTCGTGTCGGTTTCGAACAGCGCTGCTACATAAAGGTCTCGCCAACTCCACAAACCCGGCGATAACGCTTGATCGATCATGGCAAATCCTCGGAGAAATACCGTAGTGCGGGATGTTTAAACTGTAGTTCGTATACGGTGAAAACCGCCATACAGCAAAGCCTGTAGCCGCGCTCTCAGCGCAAAATAAAGGGCCCTCGCGGGCCCTTCGCTTGCTGCTGACTGCAAATTGAATTAGGCGACTCGCTTCGATTTCGACGCGGAGCGAGGGCCTGCCGGGGCCGTTCTCTCCTCTTCCTCTTCGGCGCCCTCCACGTCCTCGATGGCCTGAGCGTTAATCTCCTCCGAGAGCTCGGTCAGCTTTTCATCCGCCTGCTTCTCTTCGTCGAGGGTCTGCTCGAGAAGGGAAACGTGCTCGGTTTCACCCAGAAGCTCCGCTAAGGCCTTCACGGTGCCATAGCCGGCGATTTCATAGTGCTCCACGCGCTGCGCTGCGCCGATAATGGCAGCGTCCTTGATTTCTCCCTCGTAGTCTTCTTTTATTGTCTCGGCGCCTTCTTTGACCAGCCCTTCCATACCCATGCATTTCTTGCCGGAAGCTTTCTCGCCGAGTTGCTCGAAGATCTCTTCGAGACGCGAGACGTGCTCCGAGGTTTCGCGCAGGTGGTTTTCGAAAGCTTCGCGAAGATCATCGTTCGAAGAAGCCTTGGCCATTTTTGGCAGCGCTTTCACCAGTTGAGTTTCCGCATTGTATAGATCGCGAAGTTCGTCGATGTAGAGTTCCTTCAATGATTCCTTGGACATTTCATAACCTCCTCAGATTTTCGCCCACGCGGCAGTTCAGTCTGCCGCTTACCTCACTGTCAGTGGTGCGCCTGTTTGAAAGTAGTAGGCGAGGAGGCAGGCGGACAATACCCCGGAATCCGTACCCAGGGGTACGGAGGTATCCAGAAATGCGCGTGGAATCTGCCGAGGAATCATTTTCCCTGCGCCAGCCGAAGGGCTCGCTGGCATGAAAAATCTTGGACCGCGAAAGGCGCGAAGGTACACGAAGGCATTCTTTGCGAAAGTAAGAGGTAAGGGCTTGTGCAGTTTGCAGCTCTAATTCATGGCGCTACTTGCGTTTTCGACTGCGTGACAGCACTGAAGATTTCGACGAGGCTGAAGAGTTTAGGGATTTTTTCGGGGCGCGGCCTGTGCGGTTTCTGCGGCTCTTGGCGGCTGGCGTTCGCTTGGATATCTTCTCGGGGGCGGACAAAGTGCCTGTTGCAGTTTCGCCGGCGACTTCTTCTGATCCGGCCGATGGGTTCTGCCCCAGCAAGTTCTTGGTGGCTGCCGTTAGTTTGCCGGCGGCATGACCCAGCGTGCGAGCCATCGCGCTCAAAACTGCTTCCGATTTTGGGCCTTTCTTCTTGGCTGCCATTCGATCCTCCCGTGTTCCGGCCTGCGCTCCGCTTCGGATGTTACTCTCTGACCCCCGGAAAAAGAAATCCCGGCAGCGAGGCCGGGATTTCGACGTACGATAAAAAAAGCGAAGAAAATTAGGAAGCGCGGCGCTGCCGGTCGCGGTTCTGATCGTTTTCTTCGGTTTCGTTCTGGCCGGTCTGGCCGGTCTTTTTCTGAGGATTCTGGCCGGTTTGTCCATGCTGACCGCTCTGCTGGCCGGTCTGACCCTGCTGGTATTGATCCGATTGACCAGTCTTGCCTGACTGTCCACTCTGTCCGCCTTGATTGCCTTGCTGACCTTTCTTTTCCGTATTATCTGTCATCGAGGGTTCCTCCTAAGAATGAGCGCCGCAATCGCCGCGCTCGTTAATCGCCATCTATATAACTTAGTTGCGCTAATCCTTTGAAATGTTGGGGGATGATTTTCAATCGCTGTCCCAAGATGTGCGCTACCGATCAGATGTGTGCTAACTGATCGGCGAAACCGTGAGCCGCGGGATGGAAAGCGGCATTCGCGTCATAAAAGAAAAACGAGTGAAAGCCGCTTTCTATCGGCCGCCACTCGCTTCCCAACTCAATTGCCGCTCGGGAGGCACAGAACTAGCTTGACTCGCTAGACGCTGCCCCGGCGCCCCAGGTGTGTGAAGAGCGAAATCACAAAAAGAACGAGGAAAACTACAAACAGTATTTTCGCCACGCCGGCAGCGGCAACGGCCACGCCGGTAAAGCCCAACACGCCGGCGATTAGAGCAATGACCAGAAATACGAGAGTCCAGTAAAGCATAGTGCCTCCTAAGCGGATATTTGTGAACGGATCGACTGTAGCCTTGAGGATTCGTGTAGAGAATCCTTTGCGCGCTGTATTTCAATGGCGTGGGGGCTGTAAGAAATTCCTTCCTTAAAAGAGAAGGGAGCAGGTACCTGTTCTCCCAGTGAACTGGTACCTGCTCGATGGGGGCGTCTGTCGAGTAGAGCTTCACTCTAATAAACCGGGGCCGTCATGCCCATACCGTGGAACTTGTATGCGAGGGAGAAACTCACCTGTAAGGCATTCCGCCGAGGTCGATTTCGTTTTTCGTATTCGGATGGAAAATCGCGCGGAATCCCCCGCGTTACATGAAACGGTGTATGGACCGCGTGTAATACCCGGATATAGAACCAGACGAGAGGTAAAAACAGAACTAAGGGAAAAAGGAATCGGCGGATTGCCACTGTCGCATTAAGGCTTAAGGAGGGATCATGAATCGGAAGACTTTTCTATTTACAGTCATGGCATTTGTGATCGCAATCGTGCCTTTGGGACGTTCACAAGGGGCCCAAGATCGGCCAAGTCCTGTGCCGTCTGACATCCTCGGTCCGCAGTTGATCGCTTGGTCGCAAATTCAGAAGCCGGAGCCAGTGACGCAGCCTTCTGCTGCGGGACTGGATGCCGCGCCACAGAGCGGTGTTGTCGTGCCACAAGCGCATCCCGCGGAACCGAATTCGTCTGAACCCAATTCGTCTGAACCCAATCCTGCCCAATCCAATCCGGCGCAAACTACTCCTAACTCCGCCCAACCCATGGAAACGCAGACTTTCACCGGAACAATTGTGAAGGATGCGGGAAGATATGTACTGAAAGCCTCGAGCAACGTCTACGAACTTGACGATCAGGAACGCGCTAAGAAATACGAGGGGAAACAAGTGAAGGTGACGGGCGCGCTGGATGCAAAAGGCAATAATGTGCATGTGGTTGAGATCGAACTCATGTCGTAACCCCAGATCTGAGCCGGATTCGCCGGGATGTGATTCTCCGCAGATTCTTCACGGCAAACTAAAGGTTGTTCGCGAAACGCCGATGTGGCCCTTGGAAGACGGAAACGAGCTGTCCAAATATGGGTGCCTCGTTTGCGTCAGTGTTTTCACTTCTGAGGAGAAATTCATGTCGACATCCGCCGTTTCAACCGCGTCGTTATACCAGCAGGAGCAGCAGTATTTTCAGACCCGGCAGAGCGATCTGCAACAACTTGGCCAGGCCTTGGGCACGGGGAATCTAGCTGGGGCGCAGTCCGCTTTTCAAGCGATCGCCAAGCTTGGTCAAGGCGGACCGTTTGCGAGCGGAAACTCCTTCTCCAATCCGCAACGCGAGCAGGATTTCACTCAGATCGGCCAGGCTCTGCAATCCGGCGATTTGGCGGGCGCACAGCAAGCCTTCAGCAGCCTTAAGTCGACGTTTCAAAACTCGGGCGGAAAAACTCCTCCGTCTACGGCAAGCGCCCCGTCTGCTTCGAGCGCCGGCCCGGAAATTGTTCTTAATTTCAGTACGAATGGCCCCGAACAGATCACGCTGAACATAACCAATCAAACCGGCGGCGGTGAACAACTCTCGATCAGCTCCGGCAGCCAGGGATCTACCCCTCAGCAGGTAACGTTGAACCTGCCGGCCAACAGCAATGAAGAGATTGTGCTGAATTTGCTGGGAGCGTCCACGGGGAGTGGCTCCTCAGGCGGGTCCGCTTCCGGTCTGGATGTTTCAGCGTAACCGGATGGGCCGGCGCTAAGCGATCGGCGAAGCGGTAGCTTACGTTGCATTTGTGGGCTACTGCACTGGAGCGTTGAGCGCGGCCATTAATTCCACGAAACTTGTGGCGTTTACCGCTTGATCGACCGCTTCCTTGTCGGCGAATAATTCGCTGGCGTCGGCGAGCAGGTCGTGCTGCGATTGATTGTCGCCGGTGAGGATCATAATGATCAGCCGGGCCGGCTTGCCGTCGCGCGCGTCGAAATCGATGCCTTTGGATTTCGCGACAATCACCAGGGGTCTGCTTAGTCCATCGATGCGAGCGTGAGGGATGGCCAATTCGTTTTCCCATCCGCTGGGTAGCACGCGCTCGCGTTCGGAAACCAGGCGGAATAATCTTTCGGGCGCATTGCTAACCGCTTCGGCGGCGATTTCGCACATTTCGCGGAGGGCCCCGAGCCGAGTTTCCGCGGCTAACTGCGGCAGAAACAATTTTGCCGTAACCGTATCCTTCAAGGTAATCGTTCGGCGGCGGCTGACGAGAAAATTAATCGCTGGCGCCGATATCAGCGAGGTCAGCAGCGCCATGACCACCATGGCCACGAACATATTCTCGCGGATTAGTCCCGCCTGAAGGGCCAGGATTCCAAGAATAATTTCCATCGCGCCGCGCGCGTTCATGGCGAGCCCCACCGCCAGTGAAGATGTGCGGTCCATGCCACCGAGACGCGCGCCCCAGCCAACTCCCAACAACTTGCCAACGCAGGCTACGCCGATCACGGTTGCAGTCAGCCCAAGGTGAAAATTGGAAACGAAGTTGGTGCGCAGCCCGATGCTGGCGAAGAAAAACGGCGCGAAAACATTGTTGACGATTTGGTGAATGTGTTGGGATGTGCGCTTGCGTAGATGCGTAGACTCTCCCACAGCGATGCCCACGACGAACGCCCCAAATACGGCATGAATACCGGCGTATTCGGTGAAGGCGGCGCCGCCCATGGTTAGGGTAAAAATGAATCCCAGAACGCCGCCGGGCCACGTGGTATGAGCCTGAAGTATGGGCAGGATTTTATCGATTAGCCAGCGGCCGAGGGTGAGGGTGAGTCCGACGAAGAGCAGCACCAGCTTGATGGTGTGTTTCACGCTGTCGCCGAGTCCGGCGCCGGCAACGGGATGCAGCATTCCCAGGACGAAGGAGAACAAAATCCATCCCACCAGGTCGTCGAACATGGCGGATGAAATGATCACGGTACCCATCTCGGTGCGAAGCAAATTGAGATCCATCAGGATCTTGGCGATGACGGGAAGCGCCGAGATAGAAAGCGCGGTGCCGACGAAAAGCGAAAAAATCAGAACGTTCGCGCCGGCCACGGCACCCATCTCGTTGGGAAAAAGCGTGGCAGCCAGAAATCCCGCGCCGAATGGGAAAGCCACGCCGAAGAGACTGACCAGCAAAGCTGATTTGCCCTGGCGGAAGATGCTGCGTAAATCGATCTCGAGGCCGGCAGTAAGCAGGAAAAAGACTACGCCCAGGGTGGTAACGGTCTCCAGAACAATGGGCATGGGACCAGTTGTAGGGAACAAGGCCTGGTAGAGATGTGGCCGGTAATGGCCGAGAACGGTTGGCCCAAGAAAAATCCCCACCGAAATCTCGCCCAGAATAGACGGCTGTCCAATCTTTTGCATCAACTCCGCAGCCAGTTTGGCGCAACCCAGCAGCGTGGCGAGGGCCAGGAACATCGTCATCACGTCATGAGGACTCAAATGCTGCATGGCTTCAGTTCACCAACGCCAGGGCGTACTGGATATTCGCAAATGCGGGGCTGCGAATCAACAGTATTCGGCGGAATCCGATCGTCAAGTTCGAATTATGGAAATTGTTGAAAATCGCCGAAAAATTACTGTGAACGCAGTAGGCTGCGGCGGTCCGGGCCAAGTTAGACTTTCAGTTTGCAGTTCGAGATTTTCGGGCAAGGAGACGAGTATGAAGAGCAGAATTTGCCGGCTCATGATAGCGGGCTTGTTCCTGGCCGCCACGCTCGGAGCGGCGCAGGACCGGGGAATGCCCTCGGCGAAGTCGCAAGAGCGAATCATCCGTGAAGTTCGCCACGAGCTCCTCATGCTGCCTTATTTCGGGGTGTTCGACAACATTTCCTTCAAGGTGGATGGCGGGCTTGTTACTTTGATGGGGCAAGCAGTGCGGCCTTCTCTCAAATCGGATGCGGAGAACGCCGTGAAGCACATCGAGGGCGTGGATCGGGTGGACAATCAAATTGAAGTTCTTCCTCCCTCGTCCATGGACGATCGGCTGCGCATACAGTTATATCGGGCGATCTACGGGTATCCCGCGCTTGAGAAGTATGCCCTCGGCGTGCAGAAACCGATTCGCATTATCGTGAAGAACGGGCACGTGGCGCTGGAGGGAGTCGTCGACAACGAGGGCGACAAGAACTTTGCCGGCATGCGCGCGAATGGCGTACCGGGCACGTTCCAGGTGATGAATAATTTGCAGGTGGCCGCGAAGTAGTGGCGATCTTCTTCGCGTCCTTCGCGATCACCTTTGCGAACTTTGCGGTAAAAAGCTTTGGCAAGTATATTCTTGCCAGTGTCAAGTATATTCGTACCAAAGCTTTTAACCGCGAAGATCGCAAAGAAATGCCGCGGAGAGCGCAAAGGGTGCGCATCGATAGCTGAGCAGTTAACAACTAGGATTTGAACGGTTCCTCCAAAGAAAAACTCTGCGGCGTGAACAATTCGGCGCCGTTCTCGGTGATGTGCATATCGTCTTCGAGGCGGATGCCGAATTCTCCTCTTATATAGATGCCCGGCTCGTCGCTGAAAGTCATGTTGGGCTGAAGCTTGGTTGCGTTGCCGCGGACGAGATAAGGCCACTCGTGGCCGTCCATGCCGATGCCGTGCCCGAGGCGGTGGGAGAAGTATTTGTAGTCGGGGCCGTAGCCCGCGTCGGTAATTATTTTGCGTGCAGCCGCGTCAACAGATCCGCATTCCCCGCCGGGGCGCGCTGCCGCCAACGCCGCCGCTTGCGCGCGGTGAACGATATCGAAAACTCTCTTCATCTTGTCGGAAGCTTTACCCAACACGAACGTACGCGTGATGTCGGATTGGTATCCTTCGACGGTGCAGCCATCGTCAATCATGACAATCGAGCCTTCGTGAATCACCTGAGGCGTGGTTGATCCGTGAGGAAGCGCCGAATATTCGCCGACCTGCACGCTGGCTTCGCCGGGGAAACCGAGTTGTCCGTAGGCGGCGGCGATTAGATTTTCAACGTCCTGCTGGGTCATCCCTTCGCGCAAGGATTGATAGACCGCTTCATAGGCGGCCAGCGTCACCTGGTTGGCAAGGCGCATCAGGCTTAGCTCGTGCTCGCTCTTAATCATGCGGCAACCTGCGGTCACCGGGGTCGCGCTGATCAGCATGGCTTGTGGCGCGGCTTTGGCGATTCCATCGGCGAAGACGAAGCGTACGGTTTCTTCAATGCCGAGTTTGCCGGCCGCTAAACCATGGTCTTTCAGGCCTTGCCCAACCAGTTGATATGGGCTTTCATCTTCCTGCCAGGTGCGAATGTCGGGATGATCTCCCTCGGGTGCGTTGGCAAGTTGCTCACGGGCTCTTCCTTCTTCAAATGCGGGACAAACATAAAAGGATGCGCCTCTTGCCGGCAAAACCAGCGCGAACATGCGTTCGCCGCCCCACCAGCGGATGCCCGTGAAGTATTTCAGCGAGGTTCCTTCCATCAGCAGAATGGCATCGAGCCGATTCTCGCTCATTAGTTGGCGGGCGCGTTCCTGGCAGGTTTGGCGCTCCTCGCGCGTGATCGGAGTTGCCTCGCTCTTGCGTGATTTAAGACGCGCCAGCGAGGGCGGAAGCGGCGAGTCCTTCGGCGCGGCCCACGATAGTGCGGGACGAGTTGCCGCGACTCCGGCCGCTAGCCCGCTTATTTCAATAAAACGCCGCCGCGAGATCATGAATCCTCCAATCCGTGATCGAATGGCCATTATAGGAGATTGGCTATCGCGCCATGTGGCAAGACCGCACCGCTTCCAAAGTTCCCTGAACCACTAAGGGCGCGAAGTTACACGAAGGGATGCGCAGGTGCGCGATAATTTTGTTATGGAAGCTGGGTTTCAGTGCGCGGGCTGCGGCCAGTGGAATTCGACCACCGTCGACGAATCCGCCGGTGGACGGCAACGCTACATTGAAGACTGCCAGGTTTGCTGCAAGCCGAATGTCTTGCGCGTCGAGTACGATACTGCGGCCGCGGGATTCTTTATTAATGCGGAGCTGGAGTGAAGTGTCGTCTGCGTGGATAGAGGCTGTCGAGCCTCGCTCGACTGGACAGCCGGGGGCGGCTGTCCCTACATTTTTCTGTCCATATTTTTCTTCGCCATATTTTCTTCATCCCCACGTTTTTTCTTTCCTGTGTTCGCGCTATAGTTACTGGCATTACGGAAGGGACGAATGGCAATGGCTACAGGTTACAGCGCTGGTCGCATGGTCGCTCATAATATGGTGACGACGCAGTTTGAGCTGGATGGTTTTCGAGTGACCCGCACGCTGGGGGTGGTGCGCGGCATTGTGGTGCGTTCGCGTTCGATCTTCGGCACAATTGGCGCGGGATTGCAGACTCTGGTTGGCGGCAACATCACGCTGCTTACGAATTTGTGTGAGAAGACGCGCGCCGAAGCGTTTGACTTGATGTTGATCCACGCGGCTGAGCTGGGCGCCAACGCCGTTGTAGGCGCGAGGTATGACGCAACCGAAGTGATGCAGGGCGTCACCGAGGTGCTCGCCTATGGGACGGCGGTGTTCGTCGAGCCGTCGAAATAGTCGATGAAACTGACGCGCATGCGGCTTTGCGTTTTTGTAGTTCTCTCCTGCGCCGGAGTTTCGAATGCGGCGTCATTCAAATACGTTCGGCAGGGCAATCCCCACGATATAAATACGCACGTCGAATTCGGAATCGCCATGATGGGCGGGGGAAGCGATCTGGACGAGGCATTTCGTTGGCTCTGTGGCAAGGCGGACGGCGGTGATTTTCTGATTGTTCGCGCACATGGCGGCGCCGACTACAACTCCTACGTCAATGGCTTGTGCAAAATGAATTCGGTGGCGACGCTGATTATTCGCAGTCGACAGGCGGCGTACAATCCGCGCTCCGCTCAAATCATCGCGCAGGCTGCGGTGATCTTCATCGCTGGGGGCGATCAATCGCGTTACGTCAACTTCTGGAAAGGAACTCCCGTAGAAGCCGCTATCAACCGGCATGTCGCGGAGGGCAAGCCCATCGGTGGAACCAGCGCCGGGCTGGCCGTGCTCGGGCAGTTTGTTTATGGCTGTCTGGAAGACAAACCGAAGGATGCCGATCTTAGTTCGCGCGAAGTTCTGTCCGATCCATATGCCAGAAGAGTCACATTGGTCAGAGATTTTTTGAAAGTGCCCCTATTGGAAAACATTCTTACCGACAGTCACTTCGCGAAGCGCGACCGCATGGGGCGCAGCCTTGGATTTTTAGCGCGCCTTGTCGAAGACGGCTGGACGAAAGCTCCGCGCGAAATCGCCATCGACGAGAAGTCGGCGCTACTTGTGGAAGAGAATGGACGGGCGAAAGTTGTGGGCAGCGGGCTTGGCGTTTATTTTCTGCAAGTCACCGACGCGCCAGAAGTATGCAAGCCCGGCCAGGCATTGACGTTGCGGAAAGTGGCGGCGTATCACGCTCCCACAGGAGCAACGTTCGATATCCGCTCGTGGAGCGGGGATGGCGGCGAGGCCTACTCCATCTCGGTGGCGTCGGGGGAAATTCACAGCCGCCGCGGAGCCGCCGCGGTTTATTGAAGCCAGTCGAGCTTATCCACGGAGTTGCTCTCAACCTGCCGAAGCAGTACCGTCGAAGCCAGCCGTCCCCGCTGGTTGTTGGCCTGAACTCGCGGGACCGGCGGGACAGTATTTCCACAGCGAACCGCGCGCCCCGCGCCGAGTGCAAGAAAAATGTAAGCGAAACAATAGCGAAGGAATTTAGAGTGTAAACCCCACCCCTAGTGGTCGTGATTCTGGCAAACCACAAGAACTCGTAGTTAGTCGATTAGAGGCTACAGCGAAGGCAGTACCTTCAAGTTTGTGCTTGACAATCAATGACTTACGGGTAAGATGTGGTACAAAGTGGTACAGAGTGGTAGGCGAAGTTAGTTCGCGGGAACGGGAAGCTGAAAAAGAGGAGCCGGTGGGAAACCGACCCAAAAGCACGGCAAATAGCCCGAACCAACTGAGTTTGACCTGCTTTTGCGTGATTTTTTCCTCCTTTGGGGCGGCAGTATTGGGGTTAGAGCTAGAACCAAGATCCTTCGGCGACAAAAGGCGTCGCCTCGGGATGACACGCGTTAGGGGCGAATGTCGCCTCGGGATTACACAGACACCACATGTTTCGCGGCAATCACCCAACTCGCGTCGACGAAAAGGGACGGCTCAAGATCCCTGCCGAGTTCAAGCGGGTAATCGACGAGAAGTATGGACAGCAATACTACATCACCAGTCTCGATGGGAAGGTTGCTCAAGTGTATCCCTTCGAGGAGTGGGAGCGGATCGAGCAGAAGCTGGCGGGGCTCTCCACTTTCAATCCTACGAAGAAAAAGTTTCTGGACCGTGTGAACTACTACGGGCAGATGGTGGAAATGGATGGGCAAGGGCGGTTGCTGATTCCGCAACTGCTGCGCGAAGCGGCGGAGATCAAAGGCGAGGTTGCGGTTACCGGCAATTTGACGCATTTGATCGTGCGCAACCTGGAGTCGTATCGCAAGCAGGTCGAGGAAGAAAAGTTCACGCCTGACGATGAGAAGACGCTCGACGAATTGGGCATCTAGTGGGCGACGAGGGTTCGACAGACACCCCTCAGGGGGTTGGGCATGGCGGTGGAAGGGAAGCGAGCAGTCCTTTAGCCAATCATGTTCCGGTTCTTTTAAAAGAAGCGATCGATTTTTTGAACGTGCGGCGTGGCGGGACGTATATCGACGCCACGGTGGGCCTGGGCGGGCACAGTTACGAAATCGCAAAACGCCTCGGCGCACCGGGACATTTGATTGGCTTCGATAAGGATCCGGCGGCGCTGGAGAAGGCGGGCGTCAGGCTACGGGCTACGGGCTTCGGGAATTTGGACAGCGGCGAAGCAGCAGGTTCCTCGACTGCGCTTTCGTCCCCTGGCGGGGACGAAATGCTCGCCCGGAATGACAAAGGTTTGCTCGATAAGGATTTTGCAGACTGGCCGAGGGTTGAATTGAGGCATGCGTCGTTTGCGAGTTTGGCTGAGGTCAGGGGTCTGAGGGCTGACGGCATCTTGGCTGACATCGGAGTCAGCAGCCTGCAACTTGACGATGCCGCGCGCGGATTTAGTTTTCAGGCGGATGGACCGCTCGACATGCGGATGGACCCGCAGAATGAGCTTACCGCCGAACAAGTGGTAAACCACCTCGACGAGCGCGAGCTTGCCGATGTGATTTACGAATTCGGAGAGGAAAGGAGGTCGCGGAGAATCGCCAGAGCCATTGTCCGGTCGCGGCCGATACGATCTACCGCACATCTTGCGGATGTCATATCAGCCGCGGCCCGGCCAATGAATCAGGCAGAACGTAGGATTCATCCGGCGACCAGAACTTTTCAAGCTCTTCGAATTTTCGTAAACCGCGAACTGGACGATCTGGAGGCGCTGCTGGCAGCGGCGCCGCGGATTCTGAAGCCAGGTGGACGCGTGGTGGTGATCAGTTTTCACTCGCTGGAAGATCGCATCGTAAAGGATGCCTTCCGCGAAAGCGGAAATA
The DNA here is from genome assembly GCA_963755225.1 of uncultured Acidobacteriota bacterium. GTDB lineage: Bacteria > Acidobacteriota > Terriglobia > Terriglobales > Acidobacteriaceae > Sulfotelmatobacter. Next base: position 174,795 of record CAVWJE010000006.1, on the reverse strand, counting down.
AGGACAAGTACTTCCGGGTTTTGACTAAGAAACCTCTCATAGCATCTGAAGAAGAACAAGATCGAAATCCGCGGGCGCGCAGTGCGAAGTTGCGGGCGGCGGAGAGGGTTTAGAAGCGGCGTCGGACGGCGGACCTCGGACTTCGGACCTGGGCAAATCAGGTCGTGGAAGGTCAAAGGTCGTCTTGTCAGATTTTAGATTCCGGAAAACCTGCCGGAGTCCCCGGCACAGCTGTAATGGCGTGCCGGGAGTTCGAGAGGCAGGCTTCGGGCTTCGGCTATCGGGCTTTTAGAAACGGCCTGAAGACTGAAGCCCGAAAGCCGAAGCCCGAAGCCGGGTTCAGGGTTCCGTGGTAGGAATCCAAATTCTGAGGTTGGGAAATGTATACGGGAACGTTGATCGACGATCTGATGGCGACGGTGGAGCGGGCGGAACGGCGAGCGCTGCGGAAGAGCAGCGACGAGGAAGTAGGCATGTTGCAGATGTTCGAAATAGACGCTGCACAGATGGACAGCGAACCGTTACTTGCGGGAGCGGCATAAATGGCGGCAGCGGCGGTGGTGAATGGTGCAGTCCCTGAGGTAAGGCGGCGCAATTTTTTTTCCGGTACGCCGGAGATTTATTTCGCCAAGGCGATCGACAACTCGCGGCTGGTGAAGGTGGAAGATCCGCGACGGAATCGCGAGATGAAGCAATTTGGCACGGCGCTCGGCGTTTTATTTCTGCTGGTGTTTACCTATGCGTGGCAGCATTTTCGCGCAATTGAGTATGGATATTTGATCGAGTCGTCGAAGCGTGAGCTGAGCAACCTGACGGAGATGAACCGCGCGCTGCGTCTGGAAGACGCTTCACTGCGCGATCCGGAGCGGATTGATGTGATGGCGCGCCGCATGGGGTTGGTGCCGCCGGAGCCGGGGCAGGTGATTCGGATGGACAGCTCTGCTGCGGAATCCGATGGTCCGGTGATGGCCAGCGTTGAGCCGGCGGTCGCGCTGCTGGGGCAGTAGGGAACCTGTAGTAGGGCCGGATCTTCGATCCGGCTGCCGAGCGGGGCTCGGCTCAGTTTCGGCGGCGGCCCGTCTGCACTGTGGGCCGCCATGTTTGTCTAACGACGATTGATTCTATTTCCTGTCATTCCGAGGAGCGAATGCGACGAGGAACCCGCTGTTTGCTTTCGCCGGCAAAAAGCGGCTTCCTCCGCTGCGCTTCGCGCCTCGTCGGAATGACAAGGCTGTTGGACTACTCTCAATAGCAATGGCCAATCATCCCAAGCTCGGCAAGAACTCCCGGCTTTATGTGCTGGGCGCGATGCTTTTGTTGTGGTGCGTCGCGATTTGCGGACGGCTAATTTACCTGCAGATTTTCCGCTACGGAAGTTTTGTGAAGCAGGCGGAGCATCAGCAGCAGCGCGAGATTCCGCTCTCCGCGAAGCGCGGTGTCATCTATGACCGCGCCGGGCATGAGCTGGCGATGTCCGTTCTGGTGGATTCGGCATTCGCGGTCCCCAGCGAAGTAAAAGACTTGCCCACGGCAGTTTCGCTGATCACCCGCATTACCGGCGAAGATCATAATGTTGTGCTCGCCGACTGCCGCGCCCACAAAACTTTCTGCTGGGTGGCGCGCAAGGCCGACGACGAAACCATTCAGCGCATTCAGTCGCTGCATCTGCAAGGCATCCATTTTCAAAAAGAGCCCAAGCGTTTTTATCCGGCGCGCGATTTGGCGGCCCAAGTGGTCGGCACGGTTGGAATGGAGGACTCCGGGCAAAGCGGCATCGAGCATGAGTTTGACGATGAATTGCGCGGGCGCGCGGGAAAGATGTTTATCTCGGTAGACGCGCGGCGGCAGTGGTTCTCCGACGTGGAGAAGCAGCCGGAGCAGGGCGAGAATTTAGTACTGACGATTGACAAAAATATTCAGTACGTCGCGGAAAAAGAACTGGATCAAGCGATTCATGATACGCAGGCCATCGCGGGCACGGTGATTGTGGAGAATCCGCACACCGGAGAAATTCTGGCGCTCGCCAACCGGCCCACGTTTAATCCCAATCTGCGCAAGCAGATCACGCCCGCCGCCCTCACCAATCGGGCGGTGAGCTACGCATATGAACCGGGATCGACTTTTAAGCTGGTCACAATTTCGGCCGCGCTCGAAGAGAAGCTGACCAATCCCAACGAAGTGTTCGACTGCCAGATGGGATCGATCGTCTACAACGGCATGCGCATTCGCGATTCGAGGCCGCATGGCCTTTTGCCGGTGTGGGGCGTTCTGGCGGAGTCGAGCGATGTAGGCTCAATCAAGATCGCGCTGCGCCTGGGCGAAGACCGGTTTTACAAATACATTCGCGCGTTTGGTTTTGGTCAGCAAACCGGAATCGAATTGCCGGGCGAAACGCGCGGCATGACCAAGCCGGTGAGCCGCTGGTCAAAGGTTTCCATCGCGGCGATTTCCATGGGCCAGGAAATTGGAATCTCGGCGATCCAGTTGTCCAGTTTAATTTCTACGTTTGCTAATGATGGTGTGTGGGTTGCACCGCGTATTCTCACGGGTACAGTGCCGCCGCAAGGACCATTGCAGACTGTTTCGTTTCATCCCGGCCCATCGCATCGCGTGATTTCGAGTTACACCGCGGCCGAGATGCGCTCGATGATGCAGAAAGTGGTGCTCGAGGGGACGGGGCGGAAGGCGGTTCTGGAGGGCTACACGTCGGCGGGAAAGACGGGCACCGGGCAGAAGGTAGACCCAGCCACCGGAGCGTATTCCAAGACAAAATATATCGCCTCGTTCGCAGGCTTCGCGCCGCTGAATAATCCGCAGATTGTGGTGGTGGTGATTCTGGATTCGGCAGTGGGACTGCATCAAGGCGGACAAGTCTCTGCGCCAGTGTTTCGCCGGGTAACGCAGCAGGTGCTCGAGTACCTGCACACGCCGCACGATCTGCCGCTTGCTCCCAATCATCAGCTACTGATGGCACAGGCGCGCACGAAAGATAAAGATTTGGAAGAAGGCACGCCGGATCATCCCGGCGAGACTCTCGAAGCGGCCGAGGTCAGTGGCGATTTGTCGCAGCCGGCGGCAACAGACCATGTGGCGCGGGCGCCCTCGCCCGCGAATGCCGGCGGCGAGGAACCCGTAGTTCAGGCTGCGCTACGCCAAGGTGAACCAGTAGCAGCCACGTCGAGCCAGCCGTCTAAGAGTGTCGATACCGCTGCCGCACAATCACAATTGCCGACAACTGGAACGGTGGTGCTGGATGTGGAGCAAGGTGGAATCGAAGTACCGTCGTTTGTGGGCAAGACAGTCCGTAGTGCCGTAGAGGCCGCGCAGGATGCTGGCCTGGAATTAGAAGCCGTAGGCAGCGGCGTGGCCCGGCAACAGTCTCCACTGGCGGGAACGCATGTGTCGGCTGGGGCTCATGTGACGGTGCAGTTCGGACGCTAAGGCTAGTTGCTATTTCGCCGAATCCACTCCGCGAGCCCCGGCTCGCTGAGGCTGTCTTCTGCCAGACTGAGAATTACGGCAACCGCCTCGACTGGATCGGCGATCAGCTCGCGGCCGTTGATCTGAAGAAATAGTCCAATCGCCAAAAAAGCCGTTCGCTTATTTCCATCATTAAACGGATGATTTCGTGCAATCCCGAATCCATAGGCTGCGGCTAGTTGGGCGAGATCAGATTCCGGTTCGTAAGCATGAAGATTACGCGGGCGGGCCAGGGCCGACTCAAGAAGTCCATGGTCACGAACGCCAGCTAAGCCGCCGTGCTCGGCCAGAGTTTCGCCGTGTAGCAGAAGTAGTGCTCTCGGATCGATCCACCGTGGATTTCTTCGCCGTGGCACTTACTTGGCCAGCGCGCGAAAAGTGTCGCGATACTTCGCCATGAACTCCCGGCCCTTGGTCAATTGCCGTTCCACCTCGGGGTCGTATGGCGTAAGCAGATATCCTTCCGGAGTTTCGGTCGCGAAAAGCTGATCGTCCTTCTTGACCTTCAAACGCACCAGCATTTCCTTGGGCAACAGCACGCCAGTGGAAGTGCCGACAGAACGTAATTTAAGCTTCATGCGGGATCACCTTTGAATTAACATAAATATTATAATGCTGAATGACGACGACAAGCCACTACTTGTGAGGATCGGCGAGGCTGAGTTGCCTCGATGGATTCAGATCCTTTTAGGCACCTTCCTGGCCTTTCTTGCGTTGTTCTGCGCATCTGCTGCGATAGACATGGTGCTACTTGCCGGTATTAAGAGCAGCCCGAGCCCAATTTTCGCCGTTGCTGTTGTTTTGATTCTATTGGCCGCCTGTTTCGGGGTGCTCGTGAAATGCTTTCGTCTGGTGACCGGGCGCAAGAAGCGCGGGGGACTGCTTGGCCCCACCGCGCTGCGAGTTGTGGCCGTTTTCTTGTTGATTATCCCGGTGGCGGGTTTGTTTACGGGGTATTACCGAGAAATCGGAGGTCTCGCGATTCTTCAGGCAGTGATGTATGTTTTCGGTTTCCTTGGGCTCTGGGAATTGGCTCGAAAACGCGAGGCCATTTCCCACGATCAGCCCAAGTCGAAGGAGGACGATGGGCAGGGCGATTAACTCCATGCGAATCCTCAGCAGTGGCCCTTCTCCGTTTGACCACCCGAAAAACCGCGTGTTACGGTAAACAGTCATGCCATCCTGGCAGACCAGCCATTATTTGCTGATTGAGGTTTAGATTTGTCTTCTGTCGAAACGACGCCCGCCAGCACCTCTCCCGCCGTTCGCAAAACTGCGCTGAATGCCATTCACCGCCAGTTGGGCGCGAAGATGGTGGACTTCAACGGCTGGGACATGCCGGTGGAATATCCCGCATCGATCGGTTGCGGAGTCATCAATGAGCACATGGCGGTGCGCACTGGCGTAGGGATTTTCGATGTCAGTCACATGGGGGATATTCGCCTCGCCGGGCCGCAGGCGCTTGCAGCCGCGCAACACATCTCGATGAATGACGCCGCGAAACTGGCGGTGGGACAGGCGCAGTATTCGGCGTTGCTCTATCCGCAGGGGACGTTTGTGGACGATGTGATCGTTCACCGGCTGGGGGAAGACGAATATTTGCTGGTGATCAATGCCGGCACGCGGGAAAAAGATTTCAACTGGGTGCGCGACAATACGCGGGAGTTCGATTGCGCCGTCGAAAATCTTTCGGATGACTTCACGCAGATTGCGATACAGGGGCCTAAGGGCGTGACCGTCTTGCAAAAGCTTACCGACGCCGACTTGAACGCAGTCAAGTTTTATTGGGTCACGCGGGGATCGGTCTGCGGGCTGAAGAATATTCTGATTGCGCGGACGGGATATACGGCGGAAGACGGCTTCGAGATTTATATTCCGGCGGATGAGGCCACCAGCGCGCGAGTGTGGAACGAGATTTTGAGCGCCGGCAAAGAATTCGGAATCGTTCCTTGTGGATTGGGTGCGCGAAATACTTTGCGGCTGGAAGGCGCGCTCTCGCTTTACGGGCACGAGATTTCAGACACAATCAATGTGCCGGAGGCTCGGCTGGACCGCTTCTGCAAAATGGAGAAACCAGGGTTCATCGGCCGCGCCGCGCTCGAAAAGGCGAAAGCTGATGGCTTGAAGCGGACTTTGGTCGGCATGGAAATGACTGAACGTGGGATCGCGCGCGACGGGTACAAGGTTCTAGATAACGATGGAAGCGAGATTGGATATGTTACCAGCGGGTCGCCTGCGCCTTTCCTGAAGAAAAATATTGCCCTGGCCTATGTGCCGCCGGCATTTGCGGAACTGGGCACGGCGTTAAGAGTGGAAATTCGAGGGCAGGGCGTGGGCGCGCAAGTGGTTCCGACGCCGTTTTACAAGCGACCGAAGAAGGCGGCATAACCGAAGCCGCTCGAACTTGTCGGTAGCGTAAACGGCGACAGAACTCGGGATTTCTGCCGATAGATTGTAGTCGGGAATTGGAAGCCGGGAGCTATATGACTTATCCAGCGGATCGCAAATATACCAAACAGCACGAGTGGATCAAAGTGGTTGGGCAGCAAGCTATCGTAGGCATTACCGATTATGCGCAGCAGTCCCTGGGCGATATTGTTTTTGTCGAGTTGCCCAAGGTCGGAGCAGAAGTGGCGGCGGGCAAGCCATTTGGCACGGTCGAGTCGGTAAAAGCGGTTTCGGATGTCTACTCGCCGGCCTCGGGTGGGGTGACGGATGTGAATGCCGAATTGGCGACGTCTCCCGAGAAAGTGAATCAGGATCCGCACGGGTCGTGGATGATTAAAGTGAGGTTGACCAATGCCGGGGAGATAGCCGATCTGCTTTCGGCGGCCGCATATGAGCAATTTGTCACGGAAGAAGGCGGGCACTGAAATACGGTTTGGCCACCTGGCCCCAGCGGGCAAAATCTCAAACCACAGGGAGCGCCGGGTTGCACAAAGGAGTGCTTTGCTTCGGCGTGCTTATTTTTCCACAATTCTGAGTTTGACACGGTGAGCAAGTCTTCCTAACAATCGAATTGGCCTCGATTTACATCTAATCACTTTCTATGCGCTACTTGCCAAAATCTCCCGCCGACCGCGAAGCCATGTTGAAAGCGATCGGCCTGCATTCGGTTGACGAATTATTTTCTCCGATACCCGCGGAATACCGGCTCGCACGTGACCTGAAGGTGCCGCGGCAAATGGCGGAGTCCGAAATCGTGGATTACTTTCGCCAACGCTCGCGCGAGAACGGCGAAGGCTACACCAGCTTCCTGGGCGCGGGCGCGTACGCTCATTATCGGCCAGTAATCATCGATTCGTTGATTTCTCGGGGCGAGTTCCTGACGGCGTATACGCCTTATCAAGCGGAGATTTCACAGGGGACGCTGCAATCCATTTTTGAATTCCAGACAATGATTTGCGAACTGACCGGCATGGAAGTGGCGAACGCTTCCATGTATGACGGTTCGACCGCAGCAGCCGAGGCGGTGATGATGGCGGTGCGGCTTACGGGCCGGCGGTCGGTCGTAGTGGCGCGAAGTTTGCATCCGGAGTATCGCGAAGTGCTCGCGACTTATGCCACACATCAGGGCATGCCATTATCGGTTGCCGGTTTTGGCGGCGATGGCCGCGTGAATCTGGAAGAGCTGGAAAAATCGATCATGCCGAAAACGGCTTGCGTGCTGATTCAGTCTCCGAATTTCTTTGGCACGATTGAAGATGTTGCGGCGATCGCTGAAATTGCGCACAAGCACGGCGCGATGCTGGTGGTTTCGATCGCCGAGGCGGTCTCGCTGGGTATTGTCGAGCCGCCGCGCGACGCCGATGTAATTGCGATGGAAGCGCAGTCGTTCGGCGTGCCGATGGGGTTTGGCGGTCCTTACTGCGGTGTGATTGCGACGCGCGAAAAGTTCGTGCGCCAGATGCCGGGTCGGTTAGTCGGACAGACTGTCGACAAACAAGGCCGGCGCGGATTTGTGTTGACGCTGGCCACACGAGAGCAGCACATTCGGCGCGAGAAGGCGACCTCGAATATCTGCACAAACCAGGCGCTGGTCGGGCTTATGGTCAACATCTTTATGACTGTTTACGGCAAAGTTGGCCTGAAAGAGTTGGCCAAGCAAAACCTGGCGAAGACGACGTACGCCGCCGATCGATTCGGCAAGAGCGGCAGGATATTGTTTGCCGGTTCGCCACGATTCAACGAGTTCGTGCTGCAAACTGCCGAAGATCCGGCCGCGATCAACGGGCGATTATTAGGGGAAAAGGTTGTCGGCGGTTTGCCGTTGAAGAAGTTTTATCCGGAGCTGGGCAACGCCGCGTTGTGGTGCTGCACGGAACTGACTACGCGCCGAGCGATCGATGCCGCCACGGGATTAGTTGCGGAAGGCGCCGGCGGACGGGCATCCGACAAAAAAGAAGAGGCTGCTGTCGAGGAGGTGACGCGATGAAAAATATGATTCGCAAAGCCACGCTTCACGTCAATCAGAACGAGGGTTTGATCTTCGAGAAATCCTCCGCGGGCAAAGCCGCGTGGAAGTTGCCGCCTCTCGACGTGCCCGAAGTGGATACTTCGAAGCTGCTGGGTTCGTCGGAAAGAAAAGATCTGGGGAGCATGCCGGAAGTAAGCGAAATCGAAATCATCCGCCACTTCACACGACTTTCGACCTGGAACTACGCAATCGATCTCGGAATGTACCCTTTAGGCTCATGCACAATGAAATACAACCCGCGCGTGAACGAAGCGGTGGCGCGCGTCGAGGGTATCGCAAATGGTCATCCATATCAGCCGGAGCAGATTTCGCAGGGCGCGCTGCGCATTCTGAAAACGTTGAGCGAATGCCTGATGGATATTACCGGCATGGACGCGATCACCATGCAACCCGCGGCCGGCGCGCACGGGGAGATGACCGGGCTGCTGATGGTGCGGGCGTATCACCACGCGCAGGGAAGGCCGCGCAAGAAAATTTTAATTCCAGATTCCGCGCACGGCACGAATCCGGCGACGGCTGCCATGGTCGATTACGCGGTGGAGAATTTGAAATCGGATTCGCGCGGCATGGTCGATATCGCAGCGCTGGAAGCGCAGATGAATGAAGATGTGGCCGCGCTCATGCTGACGAATCCGAACACTCTGGGAGTGTTCGAGCAGCAGATTCACAAGATTGCGGACATTCTGCACGCCAAGGGCGGATTGCTTTATATGGATGGCGCCAATATGAACGCGCTGGTGGGCAAGGTAAGACCGGGCGATTTCGGCGTGGACGTGATGCATTTGAATTTGCACAAAACTTTCTCTACGCCACATGGCGGTGGTGGGCCGGGATCGGGGCCGGTGGCAATCAAGAAAATTCTCGAGCCATTTTTGCCCACGCCGGTGGTGGTTACAAAATCCGATGGAACGCTGGGTTTTGACTACAACCGTCCGCAGTCGGTGGGACGGGTTCGCGCGTTTTACGGAAACTTTGGAATGTTCGTGCGGGCGCTCGCTTATATTCAGGCGAACGGGCCGGATGGATTGAGGCAAACAACAGAAGATGCGGTGCTCAATGCGAATTACATTCGCAAGGGGCTTGAGGGTGCCTACGATCTGCCATATTCGACGCCGACGATGCACGAAGTTGTCTTCAGCGACCGGCTGCAGGCGAAGAAGGGTGTACGCACCATGGATATCGCGAAGCGGCTCATCGATTACGGCTTTCATCCATATACGACGGCGTTTCCTTTGATCGTTCCCGGCGCGATGATGATCGAGCCGACGGAGAGCGAGTCTGTAGAAGAGATGGATTTATTCATCGACGCAATGAAGTCGATTGCGAAGGAAGTAGAAGAAGAGCCGCAGACGGTGCTGGATGCGCCGCACTCCACGCGGGTTTCGCGCCTCGACGAGACGGCGGCGGCGCGGAAGCCGGTGCTGAGGTGGAAGCCGGCGTAGCAAAGGTATTGTGGAGCGGCGGACGCCCTCGGCCGCCTTTTTTGTCTGATTCCGAACTGCATTCCCACGAACTCTCAAATTCTTGTGGACGGCTTCGGCGGACGAGGGCGTCCGCCGCTCCACCCGCTACTTCGCCGAGATATCCACCGAAGCTCGCGTTGTTTCCCAATCGATGTTCATCGTGCAGCCGCTTCCGGATTTGTTGTAGGAGATGGTGAAGTTCTCAACTGGCGACGGCAGCTTCGAAACTTTCATATCGACGCGGGCCAGTTCGTCGCTTTCATACTTGTAAGGGATTCCCCACTCGCCGGTTTTCTTGTTGACGATGAGCGTCCACGTGTCGGCGGCTGGAACGGTGAAGAGCGTGTAACTTCCGGCCGGTACGGCTTTTCCGCCAACGACCACATCGGCGCTGGGCACGAAAGTTGTGGCGTCATTAGCGCCGGTGCGCCAGACCTCGCCGAAGGGAACCAGGCCGCCGTAAATCTTGCGGCCTTTCATTCGCGGGCTGGAGTAATCCGTCTTAATAGTTTTACCCCCGCCAAGATCACATGAGGCTGAAGCGGGAGGACTGGGACGGGTTTTGCCTCCGCCCATTTGAGCGAAAGCAGAGGTGGCGAACAGGAGGGTCAAGATTGCAGGGAGGGCGGTTCGTTTTTGCATGGTCATCTCCGATGAGTTCGTACTTTCGACGGCTCACCAAAGGATATGTCACCAGACTTTTAGATAATTAGTCAACCAAGAAAGCGATTGCCGCATCGCTAGCGATGAAAAATCATGGACCACGAGGGACGCTGAGGGACGCTAAGGTTCACGAAGGAATTGGCGAACCGGCAATTATGCTCCCTCAGAGAGTGCGGTTACAATCGCTGCATGCCGGTATTCGATGAAAAGCAGGAAGAGTTGGAGCATTACGAGACGATGATGGGAGTGCCGCGCGGGCGATTGGCGGTGACGATGGATACCATTACCGACGCGATGGCACTGGTCGGCCAGCACGGAGTTTACTGCCAGAGTCAGCGCTGGCCGGGCAAGCCAGTGATGGATATTCAGATCATCATGAAGAGCCTTACGGACGCGAAGGAATTGATACAGAGCGTGATGGAAGAGTTGAAGAAGAACCCGTGAGTAACATTCTTTAAGGTTTAACGGTAACCATCACCACTGCGTGCGAAGCCACCGGCGCAGAAAAAGTTCCAGTAAACTGCCCCAGGTTTTTGTGTTGCCATAAGTCGCGAACGGAGGCGGTCAAGTGATCGGGATAACCGATTCTTTCCCATGTGGCCGAAACTTCCTGTTCTGAGGTTCCACGATTTAGCAGAACGACGGCCCGGCCACCGTCTTTTAGCTCCTTCGCCCAAACTTCTGTATCGCCATCCTTCCACACCCGCCGGCCCTGGTGGCCGAGCGGATCCTGATCGACTGCGATCACTTCCTTGTTCGTGAGAATGTCGTGAATCCCGGGTCGCATGTCGCGCAGATCGTTGCCCGCCATTAACGGCGCTGCGAGAATCGACCACAAACTGAAGTGCGAGCGATACTCGGTGTCGGTCATGCCGCCATTGCCGACTTCGAGCATGTCAGGATCGTTCCAGTGCCCCGGACCGGCGTAGGAATAGAGCTCCGATTCCGCATCGACAATATCGAGTACGCCGTAAGAGCAGCAGTCGCCGGGCTTCCACTCCTGCTTGCCCTGCCATCGGTCTTTGATGTCGCCAGTGGCGCGCCAAAGATTTCCGCCGGCATCTTTTCCCCAAAGCCACGGTTTTGCCGTGCCCCATTCGCAGATGCTGAGCACTATCGGGCGTCCCGCGGCGTCGAGCGCGGCGCGGATGTTCGCGTAGGAAGCTCTTGCGTCCTGCGTGGTGGTGTTGCACCAGTCGTATTTGAGGTAGTCGACGCCCCATGCCGCGTATTGGATCGCATCCTGATATTCGTGGCCGAGGCCGCCGGGGCGACCCGCGCAGGTTTTCGATCCCGCGTCGGAATAGACGCCGAACTTCAGCCCGAGCGAATGAATGTAATCGCCGACCGCTTTCATGCCATGGGGAAAACGCTGCGGATCGGCGACGATGTTCCCTTGGGCGTCGCGGCTCACCTGCCAGCAATCGTCGATATTGACGTATTGATATCCCGCGTCTTTCATGCCGGATTTCACCATGGCGTCGGCCATGCTGCGGATCATTTCTTCGCTCACATTGCAGGCAAATTTATTCCACGAGTTCCAGCCCATGGGCGGAGTGAGAGCGAGATTGCGCGATGGGGCGGCGGCATCCTGCGCCGGGCAAACGCTCGCAGCCACCAGAAAGATCACGAAGAGAAATATGCGATTCTTGTTCATATGGGTTCCTGAGAGAAACGCCCGATCGCGGCGCCTCAGCGGCCGACATTTTCGTCAAAGAATTCAGCCATAAGTTCGAGCGCCTCTTTGGTTTCGGGCAATTGAAAGTGATACCAGAACGCGTGAGGCAGCGCTTCGAAAACGATGAGTTGCGCGTCATTGCCCGCATTCAAAAGGGCACGATGAAAAATGCAAGTATCGCTCAACAGAATGTCGCGCGTGCTGGTAACCAGTAAGGTAGCCGGCATACTGTGAAGATCGGCGAACAACGGAGATAGGACCGGATCTTTGCGATTGGTTTTTCCGACATAGGAGTCATCCGGCAGATGATCCGAATCGATGGGCTGCATCTGGCCGGGAAGGCCATCGAGAGCGAAGATCTGCCGGGAGTCGCCCACGCGGCTAAAATCGGCAAGGCCGGAAAAAATTCCCAGAGCGGCGGGCAGCGGAAGTCCGAGTTGCTTTAGCCGAATGGCAACTTCGGCGCTGAGGGTTGCGCCCGCCGACGTGCCAAAGATGCCGATGTCATGCGGCTTGTAGCTTTTCAGAAGATCTTTGTAAACGGAGACGACATCGTCGACGGCGGCGGGAAAGGGATTTTCCGGAGCGAGCCGGTAGTAGACGGAGACGACTTTAATCTTCGCCAGACTCGCGATAGGAATGCCCTCGATGAGCGAGCCAGAATCGGAGTTGAAGCCGCCTCCGTGGAGATTGATCAGCACCCGGGCGGGATTCGTTTCAGAGCCGCGGGGCGTAACAATATCGGCGCGTACGCCGGCAATGATTTTCTCTTCGACGTTCACGCGATAAATCCTGCGGGCCTCGGCGGAATCCTGCGCGCGCCAAATGTCGGTGCGGGCGCGGCGCTCGGCGAGGGTCTCTGGGCCAAACTTCTTGTGGGTAAGCGATTCCAGCCACTTCTGTGCCTGGGGACTTACAGTGGATGGCGTCGGAATCACGCGCACAATGTTTGCCGTGCCATCGGGATCGAAGGTAGCGGAATCCGGCCGCGCGGGCGGGTTCGATTGAGCCGACAGGTTATGGGCGAGTGCGAATGCGAGAAAGATAAAGAGTTGGAATTTCATTGAAGTAGTTCCATCGGAGAGGCCAATCCGGAAAGGCAAATAGGAGTGAGCGCATGCCTTCATTGCTAATTAATTTTTGTCGAGGAACTCTTGTATCGTTACGCCAGCCTGTTTCAGGATACCGCGCAATGTTCCGGCAGCCAATTCGGGATGAAGTGGAACTACGCAGCCCGTGATTCTTTCTGGACCAGTGCGTTTTAGACTCACGTGACTTCCGCGTTGGCGAATCCGCGCAAAACCCAATTTTTCGAGAGCACGAATTGCCTCTGCCCCTGACACCCGAGGCATTCCAGGCATAATGAGCCTCGAAGACTGTTACAAGAGGACGGCTGGAGTCTTCGGGAGGGAATTCTTCCAGGTATAGCTCCGTCGCTTCCTTGAGATTGGCGATAGCCTCTTCGACAGTTTTCCCCTGACTCACGGTGCCGACCTCTGGGCATTCGGCAACGTATAGGTGCCCTTCTTTGTGCAATACCGCAGCGAACGTTCCAATCGGCATGTCGGCTCCCGCTATTACTCATTTCAAAATCTTGCGCAAAACCAAGTGCATCGCTTTGTGCTCGCCGCTTCCTGATTCCACTGTCCAGCGTTCATTGTGGTCGTGCCACTGAAAGCGGTCGTCCCGCAAAGCTTGACGAAACCTCTTTGGGTCTACCCCCGGCTTCCTCAGCCATGTCTTTTGCTCTTATTGTTGACACTACGAAGCTCCTCGGTAGAATCGTCCCGCTACGCCAGCGTGTACTTCCCTCGCTCGATCGTTCTTTGCGCGATCTGCTGGCGAAGTTCGATGGTGTTGAACGGCTCGTGCTTGGCAAGCCGGCGGAGGATCGCAAGATGAGTGCGGAGCATGTCTCCTTCGGCGACTGCAGCTATCACTTTCCTGGCGGCAGATTCCACTTTCTCCATCGCCTGCGTCAGATAGACGCGCGCCATCGCGATGGGAAGTGAAGCCGCGCCTTCGCCTTTCGTCTCGGCAAACTTTTGCGCGCGCAATACCGCGGATTCCATGGCATAGGTTTCGATGGCCATGTCGGCGATGGCGCCCATGATTTCCTGCTGATCCTGAATCGCCTGCATATATTTTTGCGTTGCCGCTCCAGCGGCAAAGAGCCCGAGCTTCTTCGCCTGGCCGACGAGTTTGAGCTCTTCGGCGAGGGGAGCGTCGAGGTCTTCGCTCATGGAAGGCCCGGAGAGAACTTCGTCCATCAATTTCTTGATCGCGGGCATAAGAGGCAACTTGCCGCTCGTGGCGCGCTTTAGCAGAAAACCGGCGATGATGAGCCGGTTGATTTCGTTGGTGCCTTCGAAGATGCGGTTGATGCGGGCGTCGCGATAGGCGCGTTCGGCGGGATACTCTTCGACAAAGCCGTAGCCGCCGTAGATTTGGAGGCTCTCGTCGACGACGTAATCGATCATCTCCGAGGCCCACACTTTGATGATGGAGCATTCGACGGCGTATTCTTCGATGGCTTTGCGAGTTTCCTTGGCGGCATCGGCGCCGGATTTGTCGATCTCACTGAGGGCGCCGTCCATCATGCCAACGGTGCGGTAGATGAGCGATTCGCCGACATAAAGCAGCGTAGCCATGTTCGCGATTTTCTCGCGTACCAGGCCAAAATCGGCAATTGGCTTGTTGAATGCCTTGCGCTGCTTGGAATAAGAGATCGCATGTTCAAGAGAAACGCGACCGCCGCCGACGCACATCGCGCCCAGCTTGAAGCGGCCGATATTCAGGATGTTGAAGGCGATGATGTGGCCTTTGCCGATCTCGCCGAGCAGGTTTTCCGCCGGAACTTTGCAATCGTTGAGGATTACCGGACAAGTCGAAGAGCCGCGGATACCCAGCTTGTGTTCCTCTCCGCCAATTGAAAGGCCGGGAAAAGTTCTTTCCACTAAGAACGCGCTGAACTTCTCTCCGTCAATCTTGGCGAAAATCGTGAACAAATCGGCGAAGCCGGCGTTTGTAATCCACATCTTTTCGCCGTTGAGAATGTAGTGGCTGCCATCTGGAGAAAGCTGGGCGCGAGTGCGGCAGTTGAGTGCGTCCGAGCCGGAGGAGGCTTCCGACAAGGCGTAGGCACCCACAATTTCTCCGGCGGCGAGGCGCGGGAGATATTTCTGTTTCTGCTCTTCGGTGCCGAAATACACAAGGGGCAACAGGCCGATGCCGCTGTGCGCGCCCCAGGTGGTGGCGAATCCGGCATACTGCGCGATGTGGTCGGCGATGACGGCGGCGGTAACTTTATCCATTTCGAGGCCGCCGTAGGCTTCGGGAATCTCCACGCTGGTCAGGCCGAGTTCGCCGGCTTTCTTGATGAGGTTGCGCGAGATGGAGAAATCCTTGTGCTCCATCTTTTCGACGTTCGGCAGGATTTCGTTGACGGTGAATTCTTCCGCGGTCTGGCCGATGAGCCGTTGCTGCTCGGTGAAATCCTCAGGGGTGAAGACTTCGTCGGTGCGGCGGGACTCGAGCAGGAAGCTGCCGCCCGCGATTCTGGTTTTGGGAAGTGCTGTGGTGGTGGCCATGGGAAGCTTTCAACCACTAAGGGCACGAAGATTCACGAAGGCTACGGTTGCTTGGAAACCTTCGCGGACCTCAGAGTCCTTCGCAGTTAGCTTTACTCCTATTTCCAGTTGGTTCCGTTCACGAAACGCTTGATGCCGTCTTTCAGGTGAACAACATTGAAGTTTATAAGCAATCCGATGGATTTACCACTGAGTTTAAGTTTGACGCGGGCTCCCCGCCCGCGTGCAGAACGCAAGAGTCGCGGACGAGGGCGTCCGCGCTACACCGATCTCTCGTGGTTATGAAAGATTTTCAAATATTCCCGCTGCGCCCATTCCGCCACCAACGCACATGGTAACCATGCCGTAACGGCTCTTGCGGCGCGTGAGTTCACGGATGATCGTCGCGGTCAGCTTGGCTCCGGTGCAGCCGAGAGGATGTCCTAATGCGATAGCGCCGCCGTTGGGATTTACTTTCTCTGGATCAAGACCTGCTTCTTTAATCACGGCCAGCGACTGCGCGGCGAAGGCTTCGTTCAACTCGATCACGTCGATGTCGGAGAGCTTGAGTGCGGCCATCTTTAAAGCCTTTGGAATCGCGAAAACCGGGCCGAGTCCCATTTCCTCCGGCTTGTATCCCGCGGTAGCAAACGAAACGTAGCGCGCCAGGGGCTTGATGCCGAGGGCTTGCGCGCGTTCGGCGGACATCACTACCGCCGCCGCAGCGCCGTCCGACATTTGAGAAGAATTACCGGCGGTCACAGTGCCTTTTGCGTGGAACGCAGGTTTCAGCGCAAGCAGGGCTTCGAGCGAAGTATCGGCACGCGGGCCTTCGTCCATTTTGAAAACGAGTTCCTGGCGCTTGGGCTTGGAGCCATTCGGAACGGTGAAGCTCACGGGTACGGGCACCACTTCATCATCGAACTTTCCCGCTTGAATTGCCGCCAGCGCTTTTTGATGGCTACGCAGCGAGAATTCGTCCGCTTGCTCGCGTGTGATGCCAAAGCGCTGGGCAACGCGTTCGGCAGTGAGGCCCATGTTGAGGTAAGCATCGGGATAATGATCGACTAGCCAGGGATTCGGCGAAACTTTGTGGCCGCCCATGGGAATCATAGTCATGGACTCGGTGCCGCCGGCTACGATCACTTCCGCGCCCCCACTCATGATGCGTTCGGCGGCCATCGTGATCGCCTGCAGGCCGGATGAGCAGAAGCGATTGATGGTGAGCGCCGAAACCTCGACCGGAAGACCGGCGCGCAACGAGGCGATGCGCGCAACGTTCATCCCTTGCTCGGCTTCGGGCATGGCACAGCCGAGGATTACGTCTTCGATCTCCTTGGCATCCAGTTGCGGAAGGCGGCCAATCGCGCCTTTAATCGCAACTGCGGCTAGTTCATCGGGACGAGTGGCGCGTAGCGTACCCTTATAGGCGCGGCCCACAGGCGTGCGGACGGAGGAAGCAATCACGACTTCTCGCATGGGATTCTCGGCTCTCAGCCACAAAGTACTTATACTTGGATGCTCCGCCCAATGAAGGGGTGCGGCGGCCTGCGAAACTGCTTGCTCTCAAACCCTGATGTATTCGGTTTCTGCGCTTGGCGCAGGGATTGGGTCGCCATGCTGGCGCATGCCATCGAGATGAAACTCCATCGCCTCGCGAATAAGTTCCTTTACTTCCTCCAGAGTCTTACCAGCGGCGCCGCAGCCCCGGCAAGTCTGGTGCGTAAGCGCCCCAGCCCGACGCAGACTTTTCGTAAATCGACAGATATTTCATTTCAAACCTTGCCTGCTTAAGGATATTGTTCAACGTTCCCGGCGGAATGTCTTACTTACGGATGGCCCGCCACAGTTACTGTCCCGGATTTCGCCACGTGATGGTACTGCCGATGGCTTCCCTTGGTGCGAGCTAAACGCCAGCCGTCTTCTTCCAGGCGTTTTATGACTTCGCGGACCTTTATCAAAAAAGTGCCTCAGTCGGTCTCACTTGGCCGGGGCATAGAAATAATAGTCCGCTGTATATGCGCTCTTAGTCTCCGCATCTTTATGCGCCGGGTCACAGCCCTCGGCTGGCGGCTTGCCGCCCTTGGTATGCACGCGCTGAATGGTAGTTACTTCGCTGAGCCCGCCTTTTCCGGCGTGACTCGTGGCTTTCACGAGGAGCCATGGAATGGAGTTTGCGTCGAGAGACTCGACTTGAGCGGCAGCTTTGCCCGTGACCTCGCTGCCATCTTTCAACTTCCAGGTGGGCCCGGCGTAGTGCTGACCAATTACTTTGTCTTTTCGATCGTGAAGCTCGGCATCTGGACCCTTGAGCGTCCAACTAAATCTGTCGCCTGCCGCGGGCTGGCAGCTATAGATCTGCGATCCTGTAGCGTGCGCGTACAGAATAACTTGTTCGCCTGAGGGAGCCTGAATACTGTCTGGGACATCGGGCGGCTCCTCCTTGCCGGAAGCCTGCGCGGAATCCTTTTGTAGGCTGCCCGCACCGCTCGCGTATGCCGCTCCTGCTGTCAGAATAAGCGCTGCAACAGCGTAAGTAGTGATCGAAAGGAGATTTCGCATGAAGGAAATTGTAGCAGGCATCCATCTCTTCACGGTTTCTCCCAATGGCTCGAATTAAACTGTTTGGGATCGAACGTGGCAGGGTTAAGCTTGACGTTGCCCTGAATAGCCGAATAGTCTTCGCTGAAAGTCTTCTTCTCGTTCACATAAACTTCCACCCGCGCCGCCACCCAGCCGCCTGAGAGTTCGCGATAATCTTCAAACCGGATGTCTTGAAACTTCTTTGCGTCGGCCTGCGTCGGCTCGAAGATGCGGACAAACAAGAGACGGTCTTTATCGATCCAGAATTGCTTCGATTCCAGGTCGCCTTTTTCGGCGCCGACAACGTAGACGGGATGGCCCTCCCAGGATTCTTCGTGAACTTTTGAAAGATCGTAGCCTTCGGCCTTCACGACCTTGATGGTTTCCTCCGGCGCTTGTCGATAAACATCGAAGCCCAGCACTAGAAGCATGTTTACCAGCGGTCGCGTGGCGGCTTCCTTGCCTGCCTTGAATATTGTGAGCGTTCCATCGACCATGAGATATCCGTTGCCGTCGCTGGGAGTCTCTATGTCGATGCGCAGCTTACCCGGCATCGCCAAAGCCTCGTACCAGGTTTCGACTTTAGAGGTGCCATCAGGGTTGTAGGTAGTGCTTTTCTGCGTGAAGGTCAAGGTTTCGTACCAGGACTTCGCATAGCGGTCATGCATGGCGCGCAAAACGTCTTCGCCGGTCTTAACGTCGCCAGCATGGGCCGAGGTCGAGGTCATGCTGAGCAGGAAGAATAAAGGCGCAAATAGTCTCTTGGTAAGCATCGTTCCTTTCGGTTGCGACTGCGATGAGCTGTAACTATTGACGAAAAAGATCGGCGAACGTTTCGCAACTATTCTACGACTTCGCCCAATCCTGCCACGAAAGCCCTTTGACGCGGGAAAACTCGGAGACGTTTGCGGTGACCAGCGTAAGTTGCCGGGCGAGGGCCTGGCCGGCGATGAGGAGGTCATAAGCGCCGATGGGCGTGCCAGACGCTTGCAGGGCGGCGCGGATTGATCCGGCGAATCTGGCGTCCCCTTCTTCGAAAGGCAGCAAGGAAATTGGGCCAGCCAGAAAGGCCTCGAGCATCGCAGTATTCGTGGCCTGACGTGCGCTCTTCGCGATGCCATACCACAGCTCGAAGGTAACGACTGAGGAAACGTAGAGCTGCTCGCCTGCACTGGCCGCCTTCTGAAAATGGTTGCGCACGGCAGTCGACGTGCGATTGATCAGAGCAATGCAGGCGTTCGTGTCGAGTAGGTAATTCAATCGAAGATTTTCCGCTTCGGCGCCCGCGGCTGCTTACCGGGGGACGGAAATGGCTCGGAATTTAGCTCATCAAGTTTGCGAAACCACTCCTTCGTATCCTGAATTAGAGGTTCGAGGAGCACTCCCTGCCCTACGCGCCGGATGCGAACGCAGTCGCCCTCAAAACGAAACTCTCGCGGCAGGCGAACCGCCTGGCTGCGGCCATTCTGGAAGAGCTTGGCGATGTTCGTGCTAGGCATAAATAATAGTATATACCAAAAGTATATATCAAGGCACGGCGCAGGGCGGAAATCAGCTTTCTTCGGTTATGTCGCCGATGAGCGCCTCGCACCACTCTCTGGCTTCGCGCTCGCGTTCAATATCCTCTGCCATTGGGCGATAGGACTCCTTCATCTTCTCGTCGTCATCGGAAGCACACTTGTCTGACAGGAAAAATTTCATTAGTCACCTCACTGTGTAATCATCGGCGGTCCCGCCGCGTAGCTCGACTTCTATTCCGCGGACGGGCCGTTCGGTTGTTCGCATCGTTCCCGTTATCTCAATTCCTCAGCGTCTTGCCTGTTTTCAGCGTGTATTGAATCCTCTCCTGGGTTTTCTTCTCTCCGCATAGCGATTTAAAGCCTTCGCGCTCGAGATCGAGGATGTATTGCTCAGTTACCGGAGTGCCCGGCGTGACATTGCCGCCGCACAAAACTTCCGCGATTTTTGCGCCGAGCTTCACTTCGTAGTCTGTAATGTAATCGCCCTGGCGCATCAGGTGAACGCCCATCTTGAGCGTGGCCAGAAGATTTTCGCCCGGAGCGGGTATGTCGGTGCGAGGGATGGGCGGTTCGTATCCGGCGCGAAACAGTTCGAGGGCGCGGGCTTTGGCCTCTGAGAGGACGCGGTCACGGTTCATAGTGATGCGATCGTTATCGTCGAGGAAGCCGAGGGCGCGGGCTTCTTGCGCGGAGGTTGCAACTTTCGCAGTGGCGATAGTTTCGAAGGCGCGCTTCATTGCTTCCAGCATTTCGATCGAGCCGGCGAGATCGCTGGAAGTTTTTCCGCCGCGAGCCGCACTTGCGCCATCGACTGCGCGCAGCAGCATTTCTTTGCAGCCTCCGCCGCCGGGCAGCAAACCGACGCCGACTTCGACAAGCCCGGTGTAGAGTTCGGCGTGAGGCTGGCGAGCGGCGGCGTGCAGAGAAATTTCTGTGCCGCCGCCAAGACACAAACCGAATGGCGCTGAGACTACCGGCTTGGGCGAGAACTTGATGGCTTGCGTCATCCCCTGAAATTGCCTGATGGCAAGATCGACGTCGTCCCATTCTTCTTCCTGCACGCTCATCAGCAGCAGCATCAAATTGGCGCCGACAGAAAAATTGGTGCCGTCGTTGGTGATGACGAAAGCGTCGAATTGATCGCCGAAGCCTCCGGGCTTTAGGATTTGCAGAATAAAACCGACGATGTCGGCGCCCAGCGAATTCATCTTGCTGTGGAATTCGATGCATCCCACGCCGTCTCTGAGATCGACGAGCGATGCGCCGGAATTTTTCTTCACCACGCCGTTGGATTTCTTGGCGACCGTTACCGACCAGATGCCGACAGGGACCTGAACTGGTTTCCAGTTTCCGGTTTCCAGGTCGAAATAAGCGCGCCCCGCTGGAGTTTTGGGGTCGTCGGCATACCATGATTTATTTCCTGCGGCCAGCAGCCTTTCCACGTTTGCAGGGACTGGTTTGCATTCTTTCTTCATGCGGGCGACCGTGGCTTCGACGCCGGCGGCGTCCCACAGTTCGAAGGGGCCGAGTTCCCAGTTGAAGCCGAGCCGCATGGCGCGGTCGATTTCGACGATGGAATCGCAGATTTCCGGAATTCGATTGGCACAGTAGGTCCAAAGATCGGACAACGCTTCCCACAGAAACTGTCCGGCTTTTTCGCTTTTCTGCGGACCGCTGCCTTCGAGACCAAGCAGCGTGCGAACCCGCCCGCCAGTATCTTCGATATTTTTCGCTACATCAAGCGCGGCGAACTTAGGCTTCTGGCGTGGATGGTATTCGAGCATTTTCCAATCGAGCGCGAGGCGTTCGTCTTCTTTTTCTTTTCCTGTCTCTTTGCCGGCTTCGGCGGACGGGGGCGTCCGCCGCTCCATGTTCTTTTTATAGAAGCCGCCTTTCGTCTTGTCGCCCAGCCACTTGCGCTCGATCATCCCTGTGAAAAAATCAGGCAAGCGAAGTTCGCTGCGTTCGTCGCGGACGTTTGCCGTCATATTGCCAACGACGTGCCCGAGAATATCCAGGCCGACAAGATCGATCGTGCGGAAGGTCGCCGATTTCGGCCAGCCGACCGCTTGCCCGGTGAGGGCATCGACCTCTTCGATGGTGAGGTCCATCTCTTGCATCAGGCGCATCACGTTCAGAACCGAGAATGTTCCGATGCGGTTGGCGATAAAGTT
The DNA here is from genome assembly GCA_963755225.1 of uncultured Acidobacteriota bacterium. Taxonomy (GTDB): domain Bacteria; phylum Acidobacteriota; class Terriglobia; order Terriglobales; family Acidobacteriaceae; genus Sulfotelmatobacter. The sequence continues at coordinate 153,188 of CAVWJE010000006.1, read as the reverse complement.
CGGCGTGTCTTTGGCGACCACGACTCCTTTGCCCAGGCGCACGTCGCAAAACTGCGAGATCGTGTCAATGGCCGCCTGATCGGCCTCCGGAGTGGGAATGATTTCGAGCAAGCGCATGTAGCGTGGCGGATTGAAAAAATGAGTGCCGAACCATGAGCGACGAAAATCGTCGGAGAACCCTTCGGCAATTTTGCCCACTGGAAGGCCGCTGGTATTGGTGGTAATAATCGTCCCCGGCTTGCGGACCACTTCGACTTTGCGCAGCAGCGAGCGCTTGATCTCGAGGTTTTCAACAACGGCCTCGATGATCCAATCGACCTCGGCGAGTTTCTTCAGATCGTCTACAAAATTGCCGACGGTGACGAAGCGAGCCAGAGAGGATTCCATGAAAGCTGCGGGCTTGGATTTTTTCGCCGCGTCTAGACCGGCGGCAGCGATCTTGTTGCGGGCGGAAGCGTCCGCATCGGACGGAACAATATCGAGCAGGTAGCTGGGGACGCCGGCGTTGGCGAAGTGCGCGGCGATGCGCGCGCCCATGGTTCCTGCGCCCAGAATCGCGACTTTATTAATACGCTTCATGATTGGACCTCGACAGAAAACCTAATATAGGGGACACGGAGGAGCGTAAGGAAAGGAATCCCTCACGGCAGTTTATCCACTGCCCAGTCATTGTCGCCAGTGTTGACAACCACAATGCTGCGGAATCGCGGTCGCCCCCGCATAGCGCGCGAAGTGCCGCCCACGAGCACGGCGGGAAATTCGTAACGGCCCCGCTTCAACATTTTGCCGCGGCCGATTTCGTACGACGCCGGTCCAGAGTTGGAGAAGAATTTGTCGACTCCGTCCGAAGTAGCCGCTTCCTTCGCATGGCTGGTGAGCAGCACCATGCCGCTTTCGGCGTCACCGGATTGCCAGGCTTGCAGGAAGCGATCTGCGGCGGCGAGAGCAGCAACGTAGTTTGAGTCGAGGGTCGCAGCAGGAGGAGTTTTGGCGTTTGCTGAAAAAATCAGCGGTGACAGGGTGAGAAAAGATAGCGCTGCGCCACCCAAAATCAAGCGGATTACGGAGTTGTTCCGCAGCCCATTAGCCTTCGTCATGAGTACTCACATACTCCAGCGCGCGGCGCGCCATCTGTTTTTCGCCTTTGTAGGCGAGAAGTTTGGGAGCGTCTTCCAGTCGCACCCAGCGGGCGCGGGCCACCTCGATGCGCATGGCGGGGGCGATTTCGTTGATCCGGCCGGAGCGATAGCGCATAAGATAAAAAGTCACGATTTTAAAAACGCGCTGCCCGTCGCCCCAAACGCGCGTATAGACATATTTGCTGTCTCCCAGTTTGACGATGGGTTCGGCGGTCAGACCGGTTTCTTCCGAGACCTCGCGCAGCGCCGTCTCCAGCGGCTTTTCGCCGGCATCGACAGCGCCTTTTGGCAGGGCCAGCACCGGCTTGCTTTTTCCCGTCGTCTCGAAAGGCGGCGCGATCTCTTCCGAGTCATGAGCCGGAGCGCGCGTGGGTTCGGTCGGAACTTCGATGGCCGCCATCCACCAGATTCCCTCGCGCTTCCGGACGACCACGCCGCCTGCCGATATCTCACGCAACATATAAACCGGAAGTTAACAGGATTATTGGAGTTCGTCACCTTTCGGCTTCAGGTTAGTGTCGCAATTTCGGGAGTAAGAGCTTTTGACCGCCAAGTGGTCGCGAAGGTCGCGAAGAAAGGCCAATCGAATCAGCGCGCCGCCGGCTTTAGAGCACAGTTGACACTCCTGTAACCTCTTGAGCGCTCAGGCGTAACCGCTATAGCACGAAAGTGGCCTGCACCGTTGTCTCAGAAAGTGGCATCCTAGAATGTAGCTGGGTGGGTAGAAACGAGGGGTTCTTGTGAAGCGTCTCGGCAAGATCATCCGGTCGGTTCAAGCGTTTGGGCGGGAAATCTCCGGCAAAGGTACCGAGACCGAGCATCGTGTTCCCACCATCGGATTAGCCCTCGGCGGGGGCTTCGCGCGAGGGATGGCTCACATTGGGGTCCTAAAAGTTCTTGAGGAAGAAGGGATTCCGGTTCGCGTGGTCGCGGGCACCAGCGTGGGTGCGCTGATAGGCGCCGCGTATTGCAGCGGGCTTTCGATTGAAGAGTTGGAAAAACTGGCGCGCTCCTGCCGCTTCACTACTTTTGCCCGCTGGACTGTCTCGCGCTACGGCTTCGCCACGAATGAGCGGATGGTGTCATTCCTGAACGGCACTTTGAAAGTGAAGACCTTCGAAGAATTGCGCATACCATTGGGCGTAACAGCGACCGATTTTAATAGCGGCGAAGGAATTGTGTTTCACTCCGGTTCGATTGTCGAGCCGGTGCGGGCAAGTTGCGCGTATCCCGGAATGTTTTTGCCGGTTGAAATTCGCGGGCGCTACCTGGTGGATGGCATGCTCTCGCATCCAGTGCCGACGCGGCCCTTGCGCGAAATGGGCGCGGAGCGCGTCATGGCGGTGCATTTGAAAGGAACGTGGGCGAAAGGTGGAGCGCCTCGGCACCTCTTCGATGTGATTGGGCAATCGTTCGCGATTGCGCAGGACGCAATGTCGAGCTTGTGGCGAAACGCCGCGGATTTAGTGGTGGAACCCGACGTTGCGGGCTTCGCCTATGATGACTTCAAACGTGCCGATGAGCTGATTCGATCCGGCGAAGTCGCCATGCGGCAGGCGCTGCCGGAAGTGCGGCAGTGGCTTGCGTCGCCTGCGGAGAACTTGGTTCCTGCCAAGCCTAGCGGCGTCGTGGCGCGTCCCGCGCCTATGCCGGCCGACTAATCGGCGCACAAGCCTTTTAATAAATCGAATATCCCGGTGCCGGAGTTCGCAAGTCGGGTTTCGTTGCCATCAATAATAAGGCTCCCTCGCGCTTGAATGCGCGGAGATCTTCCAGGCTATTGAACGATTTTGTTTTGTAATCGTCGGGAGTCGGCGTGTCGTCGGGGACGCGGCATGACTCCACATTTTCGAAAGCGTGTTTCCTTAGAAGCTCTTCGTATTCCGCCGCCGAGCGCACGTGTACCGGCACTTTCAGCTTGTCGACCCATTGCAGCGAATAGGGATTATCTTTGTACAGATTGATGAGGATGAATAATTTTCCGCGCGGGGCCATCACGCGAAAAAGCTCCATCAGCGCTCGATCCTGGTCGGCGTAGTAATAAAACGACTCGACCGACAGAACTTTGTCGAAGAAATTCTCTTCCCAGGGAATTTGCTGCGCCGATCCCCAGACATAGAGCACGTTGTCGAAATCTTTCGAAGCGGCGCGGGCCTCACGAATCATCTCGTCGGAAACATCGAGGCCGATCACTTGTCCGAAGCCATCCGGTCCCTCGCCCACCAGCCGGGCCAGCAGCCGCGTAGCCCATCCTGAACCGCAACCAAGGTCGAGCACGCGCTCGCCGGGGCGCAGATTCATGCGGCGAATGGTCTTGGTCGTGATATCGAAATGGTGCTGCTCCATCTTCGGGCCTTCGCCGGCGGTGGCCCAACGGTTGAATTCCTGTTGCAGGATTTCGTCGGGGGTAAGGAATTTTTCTGGCATAACACATTTTATCGCGGCTCTCATCGGCTGCCATTGTCCGCAAGCTATCGCTTTGTGGGCGCAACGATCCAGCGTCGGGTGTGCCTGGATACAGGAGCGGCAGAAGGTCCATCTTCGGTTATGAGCGTCAGCGCCTGGTTTCGTCCTGCCGAACGGATGGAACTCGCAATTCTTCCCCCGCAGCTTCCTACAACTCTCTACTTCGTCGGCGTCAGCAGGAACGCATGCGTCTCCTGGTTGATTGTCCCCGTCCCTGTAATCTGGCCGAGATCGTTAATGCCGTTGGCCTGGGAGAGCACCCAACCCGACTCTACAGGGATAAGAAGATTCAGGTCCTGCATGCCTGTCGCATTGCTCCAAACAAACGCGTGGTCCAGGCCTCCGCTCTGCTTGTAATCGGAGAATCCCACCACTTGGCCGACATTGTTGAGCGCGGTCGCGAGGGCCTGAAATCCGCCCGGCAGCGTCCCCAAATCTTTCACGCCCCACCCGCCGCCGCTTTTGGTCCATAAGACCACATGGCTGATGGACTTGCCCTGGAATCCCTGCAACGAGCCCGCAATCTCGTCCAGATCATTGATGCCCTCGCCGGCACTCGTAACCCATCCCGGCAACACTCCCAAGTCCTGCATTCCGGTCTGGTTTGTCCAATAGAAGGCGCGAGCATCGGCGCGAGGATTGGAACCGATGAACATGCCGGTGACATGTCCCGGCGAGTTCACTCCGAGTCCCCAACTCGAGCCTTGCCCGGTTGGTTGGATATCGAACATGCCCGTGGAACTCGCCCAGAGAGAGGCGTGATTAGCCAGCCCGGAATTCACCTCGGATGTCCCGTTACCTGGCCCAGGTTGTTAATGGCAAATGCATAACTCTGGGTTCCCCCCGGCAACGTACCCAGACTCTGAACCGCGTTCGTGCTGCTCCAGATCACGGCGAGCGAGTCGTCTGAAGATTCCCCTAACCCCCATGACAAGCCGGCCACCTGATCCGAGTCGTTAATCGCGTAGGCGTATGTCGCCCCCCCGGAAGGAAGCGAAGGTAACGCCTGCATGCCGTTCTGCGGGTTCCAGAGAAAAGCCGGCGTATTCAAGTCTGAGCAACCCGCACATCCGACAACGTGGCCGAGGTTGTTCACCCCAGTAGCCCAGTTGTAAGTGCTCCCCTGAATCGTCCCCAGGTCAGTAATTGTGTACTGCTGGGCAACAGATGGAAGACCCACGGCCAGAACCAGCGCCGCCAAAAGCCCCATCCCGATTGGTTTCTGCATAGGTTTCCCCCTAGCCTTTACAGGCGTCCGAGTTTATACCCGTCCGAATGCCTCGACAACATGAAAGATTTTTGTGAGCGGTCAGTTGACGTAATATCTCCATTACACCCAGGCGCCGGAACCGAGTCGTCACAGCGCAGTGGGTCCGCAATCCAGAACTGAACTGCCGCTTCGTCCTCGCTATCCCTCATCCCACGGCTGTGCTAAAGTTTTTCTCCACATGGCGACACGCCCTCAGGATCCTCCACCGGAAATTGCGCCGGGATCGCTCTACTGCCCGAAGTGCGCGCAGGAAGTGAATGATCCGCTGACCTGCGGAGATTGTTCGGCTGTGATCTGCCGGCGCTGCGGCACGCCATTGGAATCTTCCGATGAATTGGGAATCGGATAGTGGATCGCGTTGGCTCATCAACTGCCGCGCCCCTCCTAACGAATTCGGATTCGACTGCGGCGCAACCCAGCCTGGTGCGCGGGTTAACATTGCTCGATTCCGTGCTGCTGCTGGCCAGCGGCATCATCGGCTCTTCGATTTTTCTTACCGCAAAAGACATCGCCGGCCCGCTGCCCCATCCTCTGATGTTCCTTGGAGTCTGGGTGATCGGAGGAGTGATCTCGCTGTTCGGATGCGTCGCCTTCGCCGAACTGGGCTCGATGTTTCCGGAGTCTGGCGGACAGTACATTTACTTGCGCGAGGCCTATGGGGATCTGGTTGCGTTCCTCTATGGCTGGATGTTGTTTGCCGTCGCTAATGGCGGTTCCATCGCAGCGCTATCCGTAGCTTCGGCAGCGTATACCGGGCAAGTCTTTCCGCTTGTCTCGCAAGAGCATATTGTTTTTTCGCTTCTCGGCGTGACGATTACGCGCGCGCATTTGCTCGGCTTGTTGCTTATTGCGATTCTTACGTATGTGAATGTGGTTGGCCTTCGGTGGGGAACGCTGTTGCAGAATCTTTCCACCTGGACGAAGTTTGCGGCGATGGCTGCGTTCGTGGTCCTGGGATTCGCGATCGGCAAAGGCGACTGGTCGCACTTTCGGTCGAGCGGGGTAGGACTGACCATGGGACTTCATCCCACGCAGTTGATATCGGCGATGGGCGTGGCATTGATTGCGGTGTTCTGGGCATATGACGGATGGGTTTATATCACGTGGGTTGCGGGCGAAGTGAAAGAACCGCGACGCAACGTGCCGCTGGCAATGGTGCTGGGAGTGCTCGTCGTCGGCGCGATCTACCTGGCCATGAACGTGACCTATCTCTACGCGCTGCCGCTGGGCGAAATCGCCCAGCATGAAACGATCGCGCACGCCGCCGCGGCCTCACTGTTTTCTCCGCGCACGGCGATATGGCTTTCGCTGATGATCGCGGTTTCCTGTTTCGGCGCGGCAGCCACTTGCACGCTCTCGGGCGCGCGCGTGTATCTCGCGATGGCGCAGGATGGAGTTTTCTTCAAGCGCATGGCGGTAATCCATCCCAAGTGGCGCACGCCCGCGTTCAGCCTTATCGGACAAGGAGTTTGGGCCGCTCTGCTGACACTCAGCGGCCGCTACGATCAGCTTTATACGTATGTCATTTACGGCATGGTGCTCTCCTATACGCTTACGGTGATTGGAATGTTCTTGCTGCGCTGGAAGCGGCCGGAGATTCCGCGGCCTTACCGCTGCACGGGCTACCCCTGGCTGCCGGCGATCTACGTTTTCGTTGGCGCTGCCTGGACGTTAAATACAATCATCACGCGGCCTACGGAAGCTTTCTGGGGCACCGCAATCGTGCTTGTCGGCTTGCCGGGATATTTGTATTGGAAGTGGAGTAGCCGAAAAGCAGCTGTAGTGGGGTAGACGATGTTCGAGCGTTATACCGAAAAGGCGCGGCGCGTGATCTTTTTTGCGCGATACGAAGCCAGTCGCTATGGATCGCCCGACATTAACTCCGAGCATCTTCTGCTCGGCTTGCTGCGCGAGGATAAGGCTTTAGGCCGTTGGCTGCCGAAGACGAATCCTGAAACCATCGCACAGCAAATTGACGATCATTCGAAAAAGCGCCCATCGACATCCACATCCGTCGACTTACCGCTCAGTCCCGCCGGGAAGCGCATTTTGAAATATGCCGCTGACGAAGCCGACAGGTTATCTCATAGGCAGATTGGAACTCAGCATTTGTTTCTTGGCATTCTTGATGAGGAAGACTGTTTTGCCGCGAAGCTCATGCGCGAAGGCGGCGCCGATCCCGCCACGATTAGGCCACAGGTCGCAGAAACGCCTGAGCGCTCGACATCATCCTTCGGTAGGTCACTCCGGGGCTCGAATCCGGAGTGGTCGATTGAAATTCACGGAGTTCGCAGAAATGCGGAACGCATCCACCACACGGTGGAGCGCTACCGTATGTATAACTGGCACTGGGTGAAACGGGCATGGACGAACATTGACGTCGTTGTAGCGAGAAAAACCGGCAAGGTTTCTTTCGACCTTAGTCTGGAATCGGATTCGGCAAACTTCGAACTCGTAAAAGGAGGATGGAAGAAGGATCGTTGCGTCGTCTGTCGATGGGAATTGTTTGAATCCGCGAAGGAAGAGGACGTAAGCCACGCCAACGGCTATACCAATGGTCATGAATGGCTATGCCTCGAATGCTACGCAAGATTCTGGGAGCATCCGAATTTCTTTTCGTCCACTTACTCTGACATTACCTAACCCGCCGCTGTTTCCGAATTCCGCTCCCAGGTCTTCGCTGACAATAACGCAGGAATGAATCAGAGCGGATCGATCCTTCGCGTTTCGACCGGTGTCACTTTTCTTCCGGCCCGTCTTGCAGTACCTTTGAGGTTGCGGCCGTGGGCTCTGGGCCGCGCATTTCCCCGCTGGAGAATACATGAGGCGTTCGGCTTCCTTCCGCTCATTGATTGGCTTTCTGGCTACCGCGCTGCTGGTCGCCTGCAATACCGGCTGCAATCGCGATCCCAACGCGCGTAAACAGAAGTTTCTGGAAAGCGGGAACCGCTACCGCGATCAGGGAAAGTTCCGCGAGGCCGCGATTCAATACGGCAACGCGGTGCAGGTGGACCCAAGGTTTGCGGAAGCGCATTACCAGTTGGGCGACACCTATCTCAAGTTAAAGGATTACAACCGCGCATATGCGGAACTTTCGCGCTCACTGGACCTGACTCCAGACAACTATCTCGCGCAGTTGGAAATCGCGAACCTGCTCATTTCCGCGCGGGAGGTGAAGCAGGCCCAGTCGCACCTCGATATCTTGCGCGACAAGCAGCCCAACAGTCCCGATACGCACATCGCATGGGCGAACTTTTATTCCGCTCAGGATAATGTGGGATCGGCGGAGCAGGAGATGGAGAAGGCAATCGCCGCCGATCCCGGGCGTTCGGAATCCTATTTAGGATTGGCCCTGTTGCAACTTCGCGGCAACCAGCCCGACCAGGCCGAGATCAATTTCAAGAAAGCGGCGGAACTTGGACCGAAAGTGATGAATGTGCAACTGGCGCTGGGGGGCTTTTACCAGTCGCGCAACCGCCTGCCGGAGGCGGAGCAGCAATTCAAGCACGCCATCGATGTCGATCCAAAAGATTCCGCGCCGCGCGCGGCCTACGTTCGCCTGCTGCTTGCGGAGGGCAAGAAACAGGATGCGGAAGCTTTCCTGAAGCAGGTCAAGAAAGATTTGCCGAACAACTCCGAAGGCTACCGCATGTTAGGCGACTTCTATTTCGCCAGCGGCGATCTGGACAAGGCGACGGCGGAGTACGCGTCATTGTATGACGACCATTCCAAGGATATTCAGGTCAAAAAAAACTACGTTCAGTTGCTGATCTTGAAAAATCGCTTGGCCGAAGCCACCAAGCTGAACGACCAAATTCTCAAGGATAATCCGCACGACACCGACGCTCTGATCTATCGCGGCCAGGTCCAAATTCGCAAGAACGACGGGAACGGAGCGGTCGATTCTTTGCAGCAGGCGCTCAAGAACGACTCCAATAATGCCATTGCGCATTATCATCTGGGTCTCGCGTTGGAGATGCAGCACAATGAAGCGCAGGCGGAATCGGAGTTGCGCGAAGCGGTAACCCTGCGTCCCGACCTCACCGACGCGCAACGGGCCCTGGCGCAATTGCAGGTGCAACAGGGGGACTTCGACGGCTTGATGCAAACCGCCCAGCAAATCATCTCGAGCGCGCCCAATGCGCCTGACGGCTATTTGACGCGCGCCCTGGCGGAAGTGAAGCATCAGAAATATCCGGAAGCCGAGCAGGATATGCACAAGGCGGCGGATTTAGCGCCGGCGAATCCGGCACCCTACGTACAGATGGGCAATCTTCACCTTTTGCAGAAGCAGTATGCCGATGCGGTGAAGTTTTATCAGCTCGCGCTCGACCGCGATCCGGCATCGACCGACGGATTGCAGGGCATGATGAATACTTATCTGGCGCAGAAGCAAATGGATCAAGCGATCGCCGCGGCGCGAGCGCAGATCGCCAAATCGCCGAACAATACCGGCTTCTATGACCTGTTAGGAACGGTGCTCTACGAGAAGAAAGATTTTCCGGGTGCCGATGGGGCATTTCACAGGGCCGTCGATCTCGACAAGAATAATTCCGACGCGCTTTTGAAGCTGGCGCAGACGCAGGCTTCCGAAGGGTCGGTGAGCGAGGCCTTGGCAACGTATCAACAATCGATAAAAGATCATCCCAAAGAAATTTCGTTTTATCTGCTTGCGGGAATGATGTACGAATCGCAAAGCAACTGGGGCCAGGCGAAGGCGATGTATCAGCAGGCGCTGAGCCTTCAGCCGGATAATCCGCTAGCCTCGAATAATCTCGCTTATGTGATGTTGCAGCAGGGCGGGAACGTGGATGTGGCTTTGTCCATGGCGCAAACCGCGCGCCGCGGCATGCCGGAATCGCCCGATGCGGCGGACACTTTGGGCTGGGCATATTTCCAGAAAGGCGTTTACCGGTCCGCGATCGACATGTTTCAGGAATCGCTGCGGCTGAACGCGAAACGTGGGGCGGCGGACGACCCCATGGTTCACTACCATCTCGCGCTTGCCTATCAAAAGGCAAACCAGCCGGTGCTAGCGCGCCAGCAATTGGAACGCGTGCTGAAGATCAATCCGAATAACAGCGATGCGCGAAAAGCGCTGTCGGAACTGAGAGGATAATCTTCGGAAAGCGGAGGGAGTCGAATAATCGCTAGTCGGCGGCGATGTTCGGGTTTACTGCGTCGGGCTGCGGCCTTCGCGGAGTGCGGTTGGAAGGCAACCCGGCGTCGCGGATTTTGTAGAGCAGGGCTCGGTAGCTGATATTCAGAGCGCGAGCGGATTGCTTGCGATTCCAGTGATGATGTTGCAGGACTTTTAGAATGATTTTGCGTTCCAGTTCGTGCACAGCCTGGCGCGTGATTTTTTTCAGCGAGATTGGTCCTTCGACGGAAATATCGGCGCTGAAGAAATCGGGTTCGTGCGGGCGCAGGTCGCCGGAGATGGATTCTTCGGTGCCCAGAATCACGTAGCGCTTCATCATGATTTTCCAGCTCGCGGATGTTTCCCGGCCAGTGATATTTCTTCAGGGAATTCATCAACTCGGCGGAGGGCATTGACCGCGCGAGAATTGAATTTGCGGTTGTAGTAATCGAGGAAGTAATGAACAGAATTGGAATGTCGGCGGCGCGTTCGCGCAGCGAAGGCATCTGCAAATTTACGACATTGATGCGGTAGAACAGGTCGGCGCGGAACGTGCCGTTGTGAATCTCCTCTTCCAGTTTCCGGTTGGTGGCGCAGACCACCCGCACTTCCACTTTCTTGTCTTCCTGGGCGCCGATGCGGCAGAACTGGCCGTCCTGAAGCAATTGCAGCAGCTTCGATTGCAAGGCCATGTCGAGTTCGGAAATTTCGTCGAGAAACAGCGTTCCGCGATGCGCCATTTCGACGCGCCCGGGCTTCATTCCGTAAGCGCCGGTGAAGGCTCCCTTTTCGTAGCCGAAGAGTTCGCTCTCCAGCAGCGTGCCCGGAATCGCCGGACAATTCACCTTCACCCATGGGCCGGTCTTCCACGGCGAAGCCGCGTGAATCATGCGCGCGATAATATCTTTTCCCGTACCGCTCTCTCCCTGAATCAGCACCGGGACGTTCGCGCCCGCGATTTTTTCCAGACGCTCGCGCAGCGCGCGCATGGCCTCCGTACCGCCAAAAACGACTGACTCCGGAGGCATCTCGCCGAGGGGTTGAATCAGCGCGCTGACGGGATTCGACGTGCTCATAGAGGTATTCCTGGTTTCTGGGGGCACGGGGGGGTGCTTTCTTATGTGCATCCGGACAACCAAACACGGGGAGGAAGAGCGTGTCTTGTAAGCGTAGTCTATCTGATTGAGGAAACGCAACTTACTAAAGATTGCGGAAGCCGAGAAGCGGTAATGGAAAAACTGGGGCGCTTTCGATGACAAGAAAAACGTGGGAAAATTTCTTCACACGGCGGAAGTGAAAGCGCTGCGCGGCTTTTGCGGCAGCGGACGGGCTCACAGCGGCCTTGAAAACTTAAGCTCCAACCAGGTTATAGCCTTCGCCATGCTGCATCCGCAGCACCCTGGCGCGGAAGTCGCGGGCGACCCGGGGCAGCGTCAGCCAGAGCGGCTAACGGGGCGCTGGGAATCTCCAACAAGACTTGAGCGGATGAAGGCAGGGAGCGGCGAACCGCGACCAGCATGCCACCAGCGGAGACGTTGAGGGCGGTGGCAAACTCCAGGAATTCCTTGTCTGCCTCGCCCTTGGTCCGGACAAAAACCGGAATAGGCAGGGGCAAGCGCGGCCAGCGCCGACGCTCTCCCGTGATAGCCTTCGCGTTCACCAGCACACCCCGTTTCTATCGTTCATACCTTGGTATTTTTAGCATCTCAGTGGGCCAAATGCTGAATTAGCAAGCGAAAGCACCGGGGAACCGGGCAACAAAACCAGTGGGATCGGCGAACCTCGGTCGTTCCTGGCATCAAAGCCATAGAAGTGCTTGGTTTTGCGTCGTTTCGCACCCATTCGTTCCGATCCCATCGACTGGAGATCGGCGCAATAGCTCCGCGCGGCAGAAGTGCAAGGTTTTGCTACACTTGGGTAATCAGCGTGCATTTTTCGTTGACAAGGAAAACTGGGCTGGCATACGATTTTTGTACAGCACTCGTCTCTAACCGGACGAGTGCCCCCCCCTGTGTTAGACCGCCGCGCCCCTTATGGCAACCGTACAAAAGAATATGTGTGTTCCGAAGCCGGGCGAAGCAAACGCCGCGCACGAACCGCCGCTCCGGGTGCAGGGAGTGCCCGAGGCGGCCGATTTGCCGCAGGCCTATTCCGAGTTGCAGCAGCGATTCCAGCGCACCACCAACGCCCTGAGCTCGGCCGCGCACGATCTGAAAACGCCGCTGGCCATTCTGAATGGATATGTGGAATTGCTGCAGAGCGAGAAGCTGGGACCGTTGAACCCGCGCCAGCGCGAAGTTCTGGGCGACATGCAGCCGAGCGGCAAGCGGCTGCAACAGTTTCATCCAGGATTTTCTGACTTACAGCGCGCTCGAAACCGGCGGCCTGAAAATGCAGTTTGAGGCGGGCAACATCAACGACTTGCCTCTCGGAAGTTTGCCGGCTTTGGTCGACGCGCTTTCAGGAAAAGGGATTGGCGCTTTATTTTCTGGCGAACGAAAAGTTGCCGGCGTTTCCCCTCGACACTCCGAAACTGGAGCGGGTGATCTCGAATCTGCTGGAGAATTCTTTCAAGTTCATTCCGCAGGGCGGAACGGTCTGGCTGCATGCCGAGCCCTACATGTGGGAGCGCCGGGCCGCGGCGCAGCCCGCCTCGTCGGGCGAGCGGCGGCGGCAGGATACATTCGCAGCCAAATTCGGTGAAGGTAAGCGTGTCCGATACCGGTCCCGGAATCCCGGCGGAGTTTCATCAGGAAGTGTTCGACGATTTCTTCCGCCTGCCGGGCAACGAAAATCAGGAAGGCATGGGACTGGGATTGGCGATCGTACGCCGCCTGGTGCAAGGCATGGGCGGAAAAGTCTGGGTGGAAAGCGATCAGGGCGCGGGCTGCAAGTTTTCATTTCCTCATTCCCTTCAAACCTGCCGCCAACCCTGCCGGCAAAGGAAAAAATCGATGAGGGAGACCGCCAAGATTCTTCTGGTCGATGACGAACCGGCCATGCTGCGCTATATCCGGACGCTGCTGGAGGTCGACGACTACAAAGTGGAGACGGCCTCGACCGGCGAAGAAGCTCTGCAGCGCGTGGACAAAGGCATGGAGCCCGACCTGGTGCTGCTCGATGTCCTGATGCCGGGAATCGACGGACTGGAGACTCTGGAGCAACTCCGGCACAAGCGGCCCGGAGTAAAAGTTGTCATGCTTTCCTGCGTCAACGATACGAAGAAAGTAGTGCAGGCGATGCGCCTCGGAGCGCACGACTACCTGACCAAACCTTTTCAGAAGGCGGAACTGGATGCGGTGATCGACCAGTGCCTGGGCAGGGTAAAGCGCTTGTGGGCGGAGAAGCCGAAGAAGTCGGCGATGACATCTTCTTTATTGCCGCCAGCCCGGCATGCGGAAGATTCGATCGCAAGCCGCGCTGGTCGCGCATGTGGATATTCCCGTGCTGCTGCTGGGCGAAAGCGGCACCGGCAAGGAAGTGCTGGCGCGGCTGATTCACAAGCTTTCGCCGCGCGCGCACCGTACATTCCTGAAAGTAAATTGCGCGGCGGTTCCCGCCGATCTGCTGGAGAGCGAACTGTTCGGCTACGAGCCAGGCGCCTTCACCGGAGCGACGCACGCCAAGCCGGGCAAGTTCGAATTGTGCAACAAGGGTACGATCCTGCTCGACGAAATCGGCGAGATGCCTCCGGTGCTGCAGGCCAAGCTGCTGCATGTGTTGCAGGACCAGAGTTTCTCGCGGCTGGGCAGCCGCTCGCGTGATCAAGGTGGATGTACGCATCCTGGCGGCAACCAATATCGACATTCCGCAGGCGCTGGCCGCCAAGCGTCTGCGCGAAGATCTCTACTACCGCCTGAACGCGTTCACCCTGCAACTGCCGCCGCTGCGCGAGCGCAAGGAAGAAATTCCGATTCTGCTGAAGCATTTCATGACGCGCATGGCCGAGCGCTACGCGCGGCCGCAGCTTCCGCTGTCCCCTGCGCTGCTGGAAGCTTGCCAGGCGTACTCCTGGCCCGGCAATTTGCGCGAGCTGAATAATTTTCTGAAGCGCTATTTGATTCTCGGCGACGAGAATCTGGCCGCGGCCGAACTGCAGCCCCGCCCCGATGGCAACGGCGGCGGGGCGCGCACGGAGATTCCGGAAGGCAGCCGAACGCGGGCGGAGGATTGAAGTCGCTGGCCCGCAGCGCCAAAGATGAAGCCGAAGGCGAAGCCATCCGCGCAGGCTCTCGAGCAGACCAACTGGAACCGCAAACAAGCCGCCGCGCTTCTGCAAATCAGCTACAAAGCGCTGCTCTACAAGATCCGGCAATATGGGATCGCCGAGGCCAAGAGCCATCATAAGCTCTCGGCCGGGGCGTAGGAATTCGCCAGCCGGTTCTCCTCGCCCACCGAGTCCGATGCAAGGGAGATACCCTTCGGCTTCGCTCAACCTGAAAAGCGTCTCCGCTAAGGATGACACCCTCCCAACGGCTTGCCACAATTGTTCCCTACGGCTTGACCGTCAATTGCAAGGGGGCGCTTCTCGAGACGATCCTGAGGTGGCTGTCACGGTCAGCGAATAGGTTCCGGAGGGAGTTCCTCCGGCGGGCGGCGGAGTCCTCTATTACCGCTACAGGACGGCTGAAGCAGAACCAGGCCGAAGAACAGCGTAATTGCGAACAAGTCCCAGCGACGCGCTTCTTACGGTTCTTTCGCTTACCCAAAGTCAAAAACGCCATTCCCGGCACCATCAGCCACAGAGCGTAAACGGATGCCGCCATCGACGCCGACGCGACGGTAGTGATCGGCTGCGCCGTCGTCAGTAATGTTCAAGGTCGTCGACTGTTGGCCGTTCGTCAGGTTGAGAGTGCTGTTGGTGAAGTTGCAGCTTGTCGCGGAAGGAATTTGCCGCAACTGAGCGATACGTTGTCCGCAAAGACGCTTGTTGGAGAAACGGTGACCAGATACGAAGCGATGCCGACCGGCGAGTACGATCCGCGCCGGACGGGTTAACGGTTACGGAATAGTCCGATGCCGTGATTGACGCGCTGGCGACAATATTGGTGTTGGTATTGTTGACTTCGATCACGGTCGCCGTGGTGTCGAAATTGCCCGCCGTGGTTGGCGTTACCACGAAACTTAACGGTCGAGGTGGAACCCACTTGCAGGGAAGGAATGGTGCATACGACCGGAATTATTTACCGGCGTACTGCAACTTCCCGAAGCCGCGGTGCCGCTGACAAACGTCACGCCGGTGGAATTCACTCCTCCACTTACGGTGATTCCAGTCGCCACATCGGGGCCGCCGTTGGTGACCGAGAAAGTCACGGTCGCCTGATTTCCCGCGGGCACGATGCCCAGCGGCGAAACCACCGGAGCGGGACAGGTAGCGATGCAGATATCGGGAGCCGAGGTTAACTTCACAAGGAAGTCGTTGCTCGGGGCCAGTCAGAGTGGCTGGAGCGGATTCACGGTGGGCAGGTTGGTTGAAGTGGTGTCGCCGGCGAAGTAGATTGCCTGCGAGACGGGATCGACCGCGATGCTGGTGCCGCGATCCATGCCGTTGCCGCCGAAATACGTAACGTATGCGCCAAGGCCGTTCTGGCCGGTAACGGCCGTGGTATCGATCTGCGCATAAAAGGCGTTTTGAGTCGCCAGCGAGCGTGCTCTGGATCGGTCCGCTCGTTACCGGAAAAGGCGACGAATTGGTCGAGCCAGTAAGAGCCACGTCGCCAAGCGTGGTGCTTGACGCGTCGAGAACGGCGATGGCCATTCCGCTGTCGGTGCCCGCGCCGCCGAGATACGAAAAATAAGTAAGATCCAACGTCGTTAGGAACGCCGGTTGTGCTCGGCGTGGGATTGCTGAACTTTGCCACATACGCATCGTTCGCCGCCGGGGCCGCAATGGCAGGGCATGGCACCGGATTTGGCGGAGGAGTGTCGAGACAAGTCTGGAATGCCTGGCTGCCGGTGGGAAGAACGAAATCCGGTGAGTTGGTCGCGCCAGTGATGTAAATATTGGCTGCGCCTGAATCGATTGCCAGCGAGGCGCTGGTGTCGTTGGCCGATCCTCCCAAATAAGTCGAGAAAAGCAATTGATCGCCGGCCGGTCCATTGGGATTGATTTTGGCGATGAAGGCGTCGGTGGGATAGGGTGTGCTGGCCGGAGCCGAGCACGGATTAGGGTTGTTGAGAATGGTCGGGGGCACCGTATCCAGGCAGGGCTGGTAGGCGTTGAGGATGGGGAAGTCTCCTGAGCCGCTGTCGCCGTAAATGCCGGAGCCGCTGTTGTAGAAATTCGTGGTGCCGCTGAAATAAATATTGCCGCTCGCATCGGCCGCAATCGCCGCCACCGATCGCGATGGCATTGGCTGGATTGCTGCCGCCGAAATATGTGGAATACGCGATGCTGCCGGTTCCCGGAATACCGGTTTCACTTTTGTGATGAAAAATTGCAAGGGCGCAAGCGGCGTAGCTTGAAATGGCGCGGGCACCTGAGTGGCGGGGAACTCATCGTTCGTAGGAAGCGGACTCGGCTGGGTCGAAGTGGTATTGCCAACGATGAAAACGTCTCGGTTGGTGTCGATGGCCATTCCGTTGGCCTGGTCGTTGCCATTGCCGGAAAGATAAGAGGAATAAGTGAATGATGCGCCGGTTGGAGATAGAACGCTGACGAATATCGATGTGCAGGTGATGCCGGTGCACTGTGAGCCCTTGGCGTCAGCGGACGACTGGTAGGGGCTGCCAGTGACGGGAAAATTTGTGGAAGTGGTATTGCCCACAACGTAAGCGTTTCCGCCGCTATCCACGCCGAGGCCAACGCTGGCATCAGCTCCGTTGCCGCCGAAGAAGGTGGCGTAAGCGACGCTGGGAGGTTGCGTAGGAAGGATCTTGGCGATGAAAACATTCGTCGCCGTGCCCACGGTGACAGGCGCGGTAGTGCCGAGAGGGAAGCTGCTGGGCGGGGAAGTGGTGGAACCGGCAAGATAAATGCTGCCATCGCCATTCACCGCGATCGAGGGTAAAGTTTCCGAACCGCTGCCGCCGAAGTAAGTTGCAAAAGTGAGCAGGGGATCGATGACCAGCTCACGGCTATGATCGTATTTTCCAATCGCGAAAGCTACGCGGTTGGCGGCGTGAAGGACGAAACGTCCAGCTACAGGCGTGCGGCGGTCTCCATCGAGCTGGTAAATCTGCGGAGCTTGCAGGCGCAGGCCCGCGGCATCTTTACTCGAGAGAATCAAGTCGCCACGATTTAGTTCGAGCTTGGTCGCGCCGTCAAATTGCAATTCAGCCTGCGATGGGTCGGCGCCGGGAGCGACCCGGAAGTCATATTCAAGATGCCCCTGATTGCCGTAAAAGACCAGATCGATTCCAGGATAAACACTCTTATATTGAACTCCAGCGTACTGCGGGATGCTGGTGTGCCATTTTTGCGGATCGTTGCCAATCAGGTAATTGCTCTTGCCGGGCAGAGGGTTCGTGCCCGAAGCGGTCGCGGCTGAATTCGCGCCTACAAGTTTCATGCGAAGGAATTGCTCGCGGCTCTCCGCTGCCGAATGCGCGGTTCGCAAGCCAAGCATCGCGCCGGAAGAATCGAGCAGGAGGGTATATCCCGCGCCCTGCGATAAGAACTTCACTTTGGGATCGGCCTGGCCCTGGTTGGGCTCGAAAATCAGAGGAAGTTGGCCGAGAAGAGCTTGGGCTTCCGGTTTTGGGTGCTGGGAATTGGGGAGTTGGGAATTGGGGTGTAGCGAAGACTTTGCAGAAATTGAAATCGGAGAAGCCGGAAGTTTACCCGCGTTTTTCTGCGAATCGCGGCGGGAGCCGACGCTCATCAGCGCCACTCCCGCCAAAAGCAGCGCGCAAGTGACGCCAACCGGCCGCAACCATCGCTTCACTCCCGAGCCAGCGCGCGAGCTTTTTTTCAAGCCTTTTCCCAAGCCTTTTCCCAACCAACGGCCATTTCCCATTCGGTGTTGCCTCCGATTCGACCAGAACTTTCCAATTCGATCCGATTGGAAAGAATAGAACGGCGCGAGTCCGTACCTCGCCGCCGGCGAAACCGCCCGCTGCTGACGTGCCTTTAGGAACTGGCGGAAAATAAACAACTACTTAAACATCTGGCGGATAGCCAAGTCAAGCGAGGCTCCACTCAGCTATGGTGCAGTTCGCATAGTTACACCACGATTGTCATCCTGAGCGAAGCCGTTTTTCAGGCGAAGCGAAAGATCTCCCGCTTAATCGGCTCAACGGTGAGCCAAACCGCACCACTCCTCCGCTCACAAGGACGCTCCCGCAGTTGTCAGATGCGTTGGGACGCGCGGAAAGATGCCGACCTCGGCTATCGGCATGAAGCAAATTGCACATTTGGAAACGAGGCGCGCTCGGAAATATCCGCTCGACTGGGCCTCCCGAGTTAACCGAATCAGTTCCGGGAGCCTTTTTGCCCTTGCAAAGCGCCGGCAATTCTATAAATTGGAGGATAACCAGTAGCCGTTGGGGGCGGCGGCGACTGAGGCCTTCCCAGTCTGAAAGTTGTGATCCTTACAGCCCCGATCCGTGGTGTTTGGGGATCGGTCTTCGCCAGGAAGAATGCTTTCGGAAACCAAATCACGGATGCAGCCGGATACCCAGGAACGCCGCATGATGCGGCGCTTCGATATGCGACTGCCCGCAGTGGTGCGCGTGGATCCAGCGGTGATTCGCGCCGAACCGAACCAGGAAAATGCATTCATCACCGAAACTCAGAATGTGAGCGCGCGGGGAGTCTTTTTCTACCTCGACCGTCTGGTTCCGGCGGGGACGCGCTGCGAAGTTACTCTGACTTTTCCGCCCCACATTACGCTGACCGACGCCGTTCGAGTGCGCTTCACCGCGCGGGTGATCCGCGTAGAATCTCCGCTGCCATCATTGAGAGTCGGAACAGCGGCCATGATCGAGGAATACGAATTTCTCCGGACCGACGGCAACGGGGACTTCCTCAGCGCATTGCAGCGGGAGTGGAAAGCGACGAATTGAAATTCGGCTTCCGGCGTTCGGCTTCAGGCTCCCGGTCACAGAATTCAACATTTATCCCGAGCGGGGAATCCCGGCCTGGAATCCCGAAGCAAAGCCCGAAGGCCGGAGCTGGCAGGCGGAAGCCGCTCTTATTTTCCCAAATCTTTCATCTGCTTGCGCAGGCGGCTGTAGCGGCGAATCAATGTGGCGATATAACCGCCATGAATCAGCCATGTGGCGATGTAGGCGGCATAGAGAAACTTGACGGAGTTCATCGCGGGCCTCGGCTTAAAGGTATTTTGGTTTGACCGGACGGCACGGCTTGATCGCCGCCAGAATCGAGCAATGATTCCAGCGCCTCGGCTTCCTCGACTTCGCGCCGCAGTTTCTCCAACTGGTAACGCGACCAGCACACGAGATAGGCGAAGCAGAGAAATGCCATCCAGCTAACCAGCAGGACGTGCAGCATTCGGGGATCCATCGATCCGCCTCCTCCGATCACCGGCTGCGGGTGCTGCGTGCGAAAAAACCAAATCGAGAAATAAACCAGGGGAACGTCAAGGGCGCCGAAGACGGCAAGAACAGCGGCCAGCTTCTGCGTCTGAGCGCTGTCGGAAAAACGGCGCAGGACTAAATAACTTACATAAATCAGCCAGAGAACCAATGTTGAAGTGAGGCGAATGTCTCCCGGCGCCCACCAAATGCCCCACACTGGCCGCGCCCAGATGGGGCCGGTAATCAAAACGATGGTGCAGAAGACCACTCCGACTTCGGCCGACGTCACGGCAAGTATGTCAAGTGCAGGCCCGGGAAAATATTTTCCGATCAGGAAATAAAGTCCCACGATGATCAGAGCTGTGGTCGCGACCGAACTCGGATACATTCCCGTGGGCAACGACTGCTTGACCTGCGGGATAAAAGGCGCGATAAAGCCGACGATACCAATGATGATCACGATCCATTTTGCCGCTCGTGCGGTCGAAGGCTTTGCGCTGGCCAGATATTGAACGGAGGCGATGAAGTTGACGAAGAAGAGCAGAAAAGCCGTCCACGCCGAAGGCACGTGATAGTAGATGATGCGGTAAACATCGCCCTGTAAAGCGTCGGTGGGCGCAACGAACATCGCCTCATAGAAAGCGCAGGCGAGGAAAATCGCCGTCAAGACCGCCAAAATGGGGAAAGCTTTTTTCATTCCGCCTGCAATATTGTCTCGAACAATCCCAGACAAGCAGTAGTAAACACCACATCGTAGGTGAGAAGCAATACGATGTAGAAGTGCGCCGAATCTTCTCCGGTCAGAATGCTGGTGGTGGCGGCGACCATGCCGATCACCGCCGGAATTGAAACGGGAAACAGGAGTAACGGCAGCATTAATTCGCGGCTGCGGGTGCGGATCGACATCGCCGCAAAGAATGTCCCATTCACCACCAGCGCCCATGTTCCCAGCAGCGCCACCGGAATCAGTTGCCATGCCGGACCGAGCGCGCGAAGGTTATAAAAAATTACAAAGAGGGGGGCCATCAGCGCTTCCAGCAAGCTGACGAAAATGAAATTTCCCAGAGCCTTGGCGATGAAGAGTCCGACGGCTGGGGCGGGAGACACGCGGTAAGCGTCGAGCACCTGATTGCGCAGTTCCCGCGCCCAGGTTTGATTCAGCGCGACTACAGCGGCGAATAAGAATGCGACCCAGATCAGGCCGCCGACGATGTGACGCGACTCCTCGGCCAAAGGATCGAATGAAAAAACGAAGATCACCACCACCAGAAGAGAGAAAAACAGCATGGCATTGAGCGCGTCTTTCGAGCGCCATTCCAGACGAATGTCTTTGGCGAGAGTGGCGAGGGTGATCGACCAGAATGATCTCACCGGCTCTCCTTTGAACTCGGCGCTGAATCCGGCCCTGAGCCTGGCGCAATAACCGGCGTTGAAACCGGTGACGAAACTGGAGACGAAAGGCCGCGGGTTCGATCGACAATCCTGCCGGCTTGCATCCACACAAATTCGTCGGCCACGCCCTCGAGCAGAGCGAATTGATGCGTGACCACGAATATAGTCTTGCCAGAATCGCGCATGCCTTTCAGCAGTCCGACCATCTCGATCGCGGAGTGAACATCCACGTTCGAGAACGGTTCATCAAGCAGCAGGATTTTAGGGTCGTGCAGAATTGCCCGCGCCAGCGACATGCGCTGCCGCATGCCTTGCGAGTATTGCCCCACTGGACGCGAGAGTTCGGGGTCGAGGCGCACCGCGCGAATCGCCGCTGCGCAACGGTCGTCGCCGGCAATACCGTAGAGGCGCGCGAAGTAGCGGAGATTCTCCATGCCGCTCATCTCCTCATAGAGCAACGACGGATGAGCCATGTAGCCGAGTTCGCGGCATGCTTCGCGCGGCGCCTTGCTGTGGACGGAGATCGTGCCCCGCGTGGGTTGAGCCAGTCCCGCCAACGCGCGCAGCAGCGTTGTTTTTCCTGCGCCGTTGTCGCCGAGTATCACATAAAAGCTGCCGGATTCGAACTCGGCGGTCACGCCGCGCAGCGCGGCGAAGCGTCCGAACTGCTTGACGAGGCCCTTCACGCTGATGATCGCGGCTGGATTTTCGGTAGCGTTCAAGCTCATTCCATTCAACAGAAAGGTAGAAGATAGCGGAAGCGTGCGGCGAAGTCGAGGAGTGGGAGGGGACAGTCTGCCGATACGAGTCGATGATGGAGTGCCCATCCGCGATCGTTAAACACAATGTCGGGAGCGCGCACGGATGTCATCGCCGAGCGGCGCAAGGGATCATGGTTCTGATTGCGGTTGTGGTGGCATCCCGCGAAACCAGGGTCCCTCGCTTTGCTCGGGATGACAATCGAAGATGAATTCGGTTAGTTCGAAGCACTCCCTTGGCTAGACCGGCTAGTTCGAAGCCATAACGGGCTGAACTGAGGGCTGCAATTGCGTAACCGTCTTCGCCGGACTCGCCTGCATCTGGTTGCCCGGCTGTGGCGCATATTTCGACGCGCACTTGGCTTGCAACCCTTTGGCGTGAAAAACGCCGTCGTGGCCGAAGCTGCCATCGGCGAGGGCTTGGGAATCGTCTTTGAATGTATCGGGAGGCGCTTCGGTCCCTGTGTAGTCCACAGAAAGCAGTTGATCCTGCTCCATGAGCACAAACTGCACGTGAGTTCCCGTCCGCTTAATCGACCCCGGCTGAACGTTCCCCGCCACGCGCAGGCGCTTCGAATAAGCCCCGTTGCCCATCTTGTGCAACTCGCTGATGGTGACGTAATAGCTCTTGCTATCCTGCACGCCGGTGTAAGCGAGGTAGCCGAGCAGGAAAAGAATCACCACCGTGGCCGCGCCGAACTTCAGATAAGTTTTGCCTTGGCTGGACATAGTAACCACTCCGGGGGGAGTGAATCTACCGCACCTAAGACTTTACGCGAGGGCGAGGGGAGAATCAAGATTCTCAGGAGGAGCGAGCTAGGTAGGCGCTTGCTACGCGAATCCGGATTAAAAAATTTCAAGATCGATCTTCCTAAAATATCACTTCTAAAGAAGTTGGGCGTGCGCGAATGCAACTTGATCTGCCTAAAATATTGAGCCGCAAGAACTTGTCCGCAAAATATTGCAGCCAGGGGGTTTAGCGGACGGTTGGTATGTGCTGCAAGCACCGCGACTGTCGCCTTGCGGGTTGGGCTTTCCCCTGAAAC
This sequence comes from uncultured Acidobacteriota bacterium, assembly GCA_963755225.1. Taxonomy (GTDB): domain Bacteria; phylum Acidobacteriota; class Terriglobia; order Terriglobales; family Acidobacteriaceae; genus Sulfotelmatobacter. The sequence continues at coordinate 130,497 of CAVWJE010000006.1, read as the reverse complement.
ATAACTACCTAAGAATCACTCAAAACAAGAAGTGAGGCAAGGTTAGAGGTCACAAGAACGTGTGAATAATTCGGGATTGCTTTCTATTTCCTACTCTAATTCCATCGGCTGCCCTCGAATCGGGATTCCTGAACTAGGCCATCGGTTCCTAAGGCAGACCTATAGCGCCGCAAGCGCGCCAGCGTTGAGTTCTTGGAACTCCGACTTTGGGATTCGCACGACGGAACTTTGGCCGCCCGTCATCGATTTTCCGCCTGACCGCTGCTTCCAAGAGGCGAACTGAGCCATGTGGTCGAAGGTTATGAACCACCAATTCACGAGGTTCCTCGTCTCGGGGCTATCGATTTCCCGCACGACGAAGATGGAATGTAAGTTTCCACGTTTGGCGGCATAGAAAGCTAGTTTCACAAACGGGCCAACATCCAACCCGAAGTAGGGACCCGTATCCCGCGACGGCGCGCACGTTTTTTCTTTTATCTCGAGCGGATATGTGTGCTGTTGCCCCCAGAATATTCCGTCGATGTCCGATATCTCTGAGAAGAAACTCGTCTGAAAAGTTACGCGGAGATGCTCCTTGGAGAACTCCTCCGGCACTGCCTCTTCGGGAATGCCCGCCGTCTCGGTCTTGTAGCGAAGGAAATTGTAGGCTCTTTGACGCCGCCTAAAATTCAGCGCTGCGGCAGCCTCAAGGAAGGGAATGTACGGTTGTGCGGCGGGAAGGCCGAGTTGCACCGCGTGCCACTGCATCGATGATGTGTCGTCCTGATTTTGGACGGTAGCGGCGCAGTAAAAACTTGCTATGCCGCTTTGGTGGAAGGTGGAACAAATCGTATGCAGCCCGAGCGTCGGTTGTGGAAGCTGCCGATCCGGCGGGTATGGGAGGCCGGGCCGGAGAGCCTCGGGGAAGATTGCTAGATTTTTTTGTCCGAACGAGGCCTCTGTTGTTGTGCGGGCGAGCCAGCCGCCCGGAGCAATTCGTTCGGAGAATCCCATGTTTCGGAGTTTGTGCCGTAATGCGATTTTTGGCACCGAAGCGGAAAGGGCCTCAGGCGTAAGTGTTGCGCGAAGGTACGCCTTCATTGACTCGCCTGAAATTGACGCTACAGTCATGAGCCTTTCGCACGGCTAGGGATGCCGCCATTAGCGTACGAATTTCTTTTCGTTGTGATATGTCAAGAAATCTTCGTCGGGCACGAACCGACTCGGCAACCTTATTAGCGCGCCTTCGTACTTCCCAAGGAAATCTCTGGTTGCTTCATCGGCTAGGAGCTTTTTAACTTTAGATGAGAGCTTCACCTTGAACTCCGTGGTGACGGTGAGTAACCCGCAATCGAAGGCCCTATCATGGACGGCATTGAGGCATAGCCCGTTGCGGGGATTTGTTCGATTGGCCGGGTCCTTGGCCCATGGGATTATGTGGCTTGCGTTCAATAACTGAGGTAGGGGTAAGCCAGTGATGCAGCATCTGCAATCGTAGGCGGCTAGAACCGCCGCGCGGAAAAATCCCTGATTGACGCGAGCTCGGACGATAGCTTCGCGTGTCTTCCCCTCGGGGAAGATTTCGGCCTCTTCCCCTTGTTCCGGGGCCAGTCCAGTTATCTGGCCCAACAAGCGCTCGCTTTCGTAGGCCAACTTGTCCCAATTGTTATTGAACTCGCGCCATATTTCGATTTCTGATTTTGCGCCGTGTGTCGCCCCGGCGATGTTGCGCTTCTTCAGAGCTGGGTCTAGTCGCGCGAAGTTCGCCAGTTTCCATGAAACCGCTGAAGGAGTTCTTCCGATCGCTAGGGCAAGCTCGATCAGTTGCGGGTTCGCTTTGTCGATCTTGCCGAAGGGGATTTTGCAATAGAGATTGAAGGCGACGATTAGCTCCTCGCGGCTCCAAGGGCGGCGGTCTGTATGCGGCAGCGGCAAGGATAAGTTTACATCTGGAGGTTGGAAGACGTCGGTGTCTCGAATGGTGCGGCGTGCTATCTCCGAGGAAATTCGATAAGACCACCGATCTGGGGTTCCCGCTGCCGTCGGTGGCGCAGATTCTGCTTTCGGCGTTCGAGGGGTTGAAGAACTCGGCGTACATGCGGTTGGTTGCGGCTTGGGCTGCGGCGATCACTCCGGCCTCGGTGCCGTCGTGGTGCTGGATTATGGTGCCGAGTTTGAAGGATTCGCGGTCGCGCACCTCGCGAACTACGACGTTCTCGAGTTTCGGCACGCGTAGGTCGAGCACAAGAGAATTCGTGTTATCGCCTGTAAGCATGTTGGCGTCGCCCCTTGCGATAAGACAGGATACTGCCGAGTTCTCGCCTATGGAGGGATTGTGGGTAGCGCGCAGACTTTGGTGCTCCGGGTTAGGGACGAGGGCTTTTCTGGAATCGTCCGTATAGGCTGCGACAAGTCCCCACTTCTCGCAAAAGACGCGAGAAATGGGGCACCCATCTGATCAAAGTCAAAATCCCCGCCGTCCTGTCTCTGCAAAAAGACGCTGACACAAGGACGGGGCAGCCGCGTCCCTCACTTAGATCTGACGACTGAAAACTGACGGCTGACAGCTGAAAGCCGCCTTCTCCGCTAGAATGTCATCAGCCCCAAATTCCCATGATCCATCCATGGCACGACGTGACTCCCGGCGACAAGCTTCCGCAGGAATTTGACTGCGTGATTGAAATTCCGTTTGGCTCGAGCGTGAAGTATGAACTCGACAAGGCCAGCGGGCTGATCAAGCTGGATCGCATTCTTTATTCGGCCGTGTATTATCCGGCGAATTATGGCTTCATTCCGCAGACGCTGGCTGAGGATGACGATCCGCTCGACGTGCTCGTGCTCTGCCAAGAAACCGTGGTGCCGCTCACTATTATCCATGCGCGAACGATTGGGTTGATGACGATGATCGATGGCGGCAAGCCGGATCATAAGATTATCGCCATTGCGACGGAAGATCCGGAATTCAACTCGTATCACGAGGCTGCCGACATGCCGCCGCACCGCATGCTCATGCTGCGGCGATTTTTTCAGGATTACAAGCAGCTCGAAGGAAAGGCCGTGGAAGTGGATGAGATTCGTCCCGCGGGCGAGGCCTATCCCATCATCCTCGATGCGCTGCATCGCTATAGCGAGCAGCGGCGCAAGGGATTTGGGCCAGCCAAGCACTGAGCGTTCTCGGCAGTTCTTGTTCGCCAGAAGTTTGCTCGGTCCTTCATTGGCCCTCTTGCTGGAAAAGCGCCTCTTGTCTGCCCGCCCAGCCTATCCACCAAACTCAATCTAAATCCCCCACTGGAAAAATAAGAGATTAGAGAGCGGAAAGCTCTTGCGCATGGCTCGACTGCGGCGTGTCCATTTCGGGAAAACCGCGCTTAACTCATTGAAACGGAGGTCTGCGCCAATCGGCGCAAAGTTTGCACTTACAGGGCTGAGCAGTGAGCGCCGCATAGCTCATGGCCGCCCGAAGAAGCAAAAGTTAGAGCTGCGAGCGGGCGCAACACAGGCTCAAGGAGAATTTCATCTTGCTGACCGCCCGTTTCTCGTTTTTCACCGTTTTGACCGCGCTCCTATCAATCGGCTTAACCGCCGCTCAAGATCGCATGCCGAGCAAGTTGCCCGCCGAAATCCGCGACAGTATGGGTAGCGGCGCATTCACTCCCGCATACACCGCCCCGGCGACGCTGCCGGATGCGCCTAAGCCGCAACATGTGATCGACAAGAAATTCGTCGCGGTGATCGGAGCGCTCGGCGGCTCGGAGGCAATGCGCTTCACCTCGCGACAAGTCGTTCTGGAAAATGAACTGGCCGCGGGCGCTCCGTGGGTAACGAGCGTTCGCTCGAACCTGCTGACCGTGGAGAAAGACGCGGGCATCTTCGCCGCCGAATTTATCGGGACCTACGAACTCAAGAGAGAACATTCGTGGCTTCCCGGCGATCGAATCATCCGCAAGTTCTGGTGGGCGTATCCCGTCGCGATGACGGTGCTGCACGTGAAGAATGGAGTCGGCAACATCCGCACGCAAGGCCCCGGAGGATGTACTTCCGTGGAGTGTGCGATGCAGATGCAGCAAATGCAGTAAGCGTGCGCGGGATGCGGCGAGGCTTGAGGGCGATGCATCGGATTTCAGCCCCGCCTCGCCGCATTCGACGTGCCGATGCGGGTATAATCAGAGGCTACCGACTCCCCAGGAAAGTGGCCCTGATATGACTTCCCCGAATGGCAATTCCGGCAACGGCAATAACGGCGCTGGCGATAACGGTTATAGCGCTCCGAAACCCCGCGCGGAGTGGCTTGCGCGGCGCAGGCAGGAGAACCGCGACGGCAATTTTTCTCAGATGCACTATGCCCGGCAAGGTGCGATTACGGAGGAAATGTCGTTCATCGCGCATAAAGAAAAGCTTGCGCCCGAGCTTGTGCGCGACGAAGTTGCCCGCGGACGCATGATTATTCCCGCGAACATTAATCATCCGGAGCTTGAGCCGATGGCGATTGGCGTCGCCTCGTTGTGCAAGATCAACGCCAACATCGGAAATTCGGCAGTGACTTCAGAGATTAAAGAAGAGCTGAAGAAGCTGCACACCGCCGTTCATTACGGCGCCGACACGGTGATGGATCTTTCAACCGGCGGCAATATTCACGAAATTCGCGAGGCGATTCTGCGGCATTCGCCGGTGCCCATCGGCACGGTGCCGATTTACGAAGCGATTGCGCGGGTGAAGCGCGTCGAAGATTTGAACGCTTCGGTGATGCTCGAAGTGATCGAAGAGCAGGCCGCGCAGGGCGTGGATTACATGACGATTCACGCCGGAGTGCTGATTCAGTATCTGCCGCTGATCTCGAAGCGCATTACGGGAATCGTGAGCCGCGGCGGCGCGATTCTGGCGCAGTGGATGGCTTACAACCACAAACAGAATTTCTTATACGAATGCTTCGACGACATCTGCAAGATTTTCAAGAAGTACGACGTTAGCTTTTCTCTCGGCGACGGCCTGCGTCCCGGCTGCGTGGCCGATGCCAGCGACGAAGCGCAGTTCTCCGAGCTGAAGACTCTTGGCGAGTTGACGAAAGTTGCATGGCAGTACGACGTGCAGGTGATGATCGAAGGCCCCGGCCACGTCTCGATGGACAAGATCAAAGAGCAAGTCGAGAAAGAAGTCGAGCTTTGCTACGAAGCGCCTTTTTATACCTTGGGGCCGCTGGTTACGGATATAGCTCCGGGCTATGACCACATCACGTCGGCGATAGGCGCGGCGATGATTGGATGGTATGGCGCGGCCATGCTGTGCTACGTCACTCCGAAAGAGCATCTAGGTTTGCCGAACGAAAAAGACGTGAAAGACGGCATCATCGCGTACAAGATTTCAGCACACGCCGCCGACATCGCCCGCGGACGCCCCGGCGCTCGCGACCGCGACGATGCGTTGAGTTATGCGCGGTATAAATTTGATTGGGAAAAGCAGTTTGCTTTGTCTTTGGACCCCGAGACTGCGCGCTCCATGCACGACGAAACCCTGCCTGACGACTACTACAAAGAGGCTGCGTTCTGCTCCATGTGCGGACCGAAATTCTGCTCGATGAATTATTCGTCGAAAGTGGACGAGTACAACAAGCAGGTGCACGGGATCGAGAAGAAGGATTATTCGGAGTTGGTGGAGCGGTTGGTAACGCTGAAATAATAGTGGAGCGGCGGACGCCCTTGTCCGCCGTGATAACCACGCACTCGAAAATCTACCCAAAGCGAGGTCTATGGATCACCACGAGGCAGTTCGGAAATTCGAACATTTGATGTTGAAAGAGGCCGATCACGCGCGCGAAGTAGCAACCGAACTGGAGGCCTTGGAGCCGATCCTGACGACCGAGAACTCTCGGCAGCTCGCACAGTTGCAGATCAAGGCGAGCCACAAGCTGAGCAAAGAGTTTCGCGAACTGGCGGAGAAGGTCAAAGAGAAATAGTGCGGGATAAGCCCCGAGATTCTGCTCGATGGATTATGCGTCGACGGTGGACGAGCACAACAAGCACGTGTCGAGAAGAAGTATGATTGGGAGTCCGTGCAGCGGAGGTATAGCTGAAGGGGAGGCCTCTTGCCTAGCAGTCAAGCTCGTACCACTTCGGCGGAATAGTCCGCTCAGAATGGATGGCTTCTCTTTTAGCTTTTTCAAAAACTTCTTGATGAATTCGAATGTTTTTTCCGTTTGCAGCAGTTGGAGTACATGTTCGTTAGTTGATGGGGTCTTGACGAGGTGCGTCAGGACATTGTTGAGGTAATCGGCCATTAACCTTCGAGAGTTGCCGGAAACCGACCCTTCTAAATAGATCGCACACGCGATTTCGAAAAGATTTATCAGTTCAGCAAGGTTATAGCTAGATGCATCCGATTGTGGTTCCTTCAAATACCTCTCCCAAGCCTGCCGGAATGCCTCATTCAAAGTAACGAGCGTTGCAGAGGAAGTTGTGTTATTTGCCCTGCGGATCGCGTAAATGGATATTGACAGAGCCGCAGCCGAGACGGTGAGGGACGCAGCCGCGATCCAGTCTGACGTATTCACTACTTACTTCTTAGCCTGGGCCGCTTGTGTTTGACCTTCTCCGCCCCCTGACGTTGTCCCCGCGTTGGCCTGCCCTTGCACGGGATTCGTGTTGGCAATTCTCTGTTGGATGTGAATTGTGGCGAGTGACTCTTGCAGTCTCCTCGATATGACGTGTCGTCAAGCTGTCATTAGCCCTTCGGGGCAAAGGATTGTCGTGCTTCGGGACCTTCTTTCTTTAATCCAGGTTAAGCTTAATGCAATCCGGCAGCATGCCCAGCCATTTTACACTGCCGGATGCCTCAGGCCTGAATGCTACCGCGCAATCGCCACGTCTTCGAGAGTGACCTTCTTGAACACACTCGGATCGCCTAATCTCTTCACGGCGTCGAGAACCTCGATCGGCCAGACGCCCATCGGCATCGTAGTCCGCGGCAATGCCTTCGCCCAGATGCTTCGTCGTGACCGTGGTCTCTTTGAAGCGGATGTAGAGCGCATCTACATTTTGGTCGTAGGTGATTCGCATGTCCTGCACCTCTAAGTAGTTATACGTAAACGGTAACAACTACGATCTCATTCGGCTCTTCGACAAAGATTGGCCGTACCTGCTTGGTTGCGAAGTGCCGGCGGTTCCAGACTGCTCGGAAAGCGTAATCTCTTCGGCATTCCATCCGCCCAGTTTCCGCAGAATGCCAGGGCACCGTTAAAATTGCTTCGACGACCTCAGCTTCAGTTGCCCCGCGAAATTGCAGTTGTTGGCTTGCGTGCCCGGAGAATTGGATTGGCTTGGAACTGTCAGCCATCGGGCAATGATAACCGCTCGGCGCCCCACTTCTCGTTTGCGAGAAGTGGGATGGTTTGAGGTCGAGAGCGAATTCCGTTGCGCTGCTCCCCAACTCCAGCCTACGATAAGCCCATGGCGAAGGCCAAGAAATTCGAACTCGAAGCTCCTGCTCCGATCCTCGATCAGGAAGACGAGGAAACACTCGCCGCCATTGACGAAGGCATTCGCGACGCGAAAGCCGGCCGAACCGTCCCAGCCGAAGAAGTCCGCAAGCGGTTGCCCACGTGGATTACCGCCTCCTCTACACGCAAAGGGCGCTGAACGATCTCGCCGAGATCATCGGGCACATCGCCGGAGACAATGCGGATGCAGCCTCTCGCTTCGGCAGTTCCCTACTCGACCACATTGATCTACTTGCCCGTTTTCCACGCATGGGCAGCATCATCCGAAGGCGACCGCAAGTTAGAAAACTGGTGCATAGTCCTTTCCTGATTTATTACCGACCGGATGACAATAAGCGCGTAATCGAGGTTCTTCATCTTCGCCACGCCGCAAGAAAACCGCCGGGCTCTGAACTCCGGGAACACGAGTAGTCTTTCCCGGGCTGCCCGCCTCTCCGCGTGCTTTTCAAAAACACCGACAACTGAGACTATGATGGCCGTATCCTATGAGTATGGCTGTGAACTGGATCGAACTCGCGCAAAAGATGGCCAATACCGCGCGCGCGCGGGTAGCCGCTGATCGAAAACGGCTGCGGGAAATTCTCGCCGAGCGGCAGCGGAAGCAGGGCCCGGTGCAGTCCTCTTCGCGCTCGCAGTGATCCAACCCAGATTTACTCTCGTCTTTGGAGCAAACGGTTCTGGCAAAAACACGCTGACTTCCGACGAAAGATTCTTTCGAGAGATACCGCTTCTTGATCCTGACAGTATTGCCGCAACCTTGCAGTCCAGTATGCCCTCGACCTTCCCAATCGCAGCAGCCCGGCATGTCCTAAAATCCGCAAAGGAACACATTGGCCGACGCGAGAGGTTTGCAGTCGAAACCACGCTTTCCGGCAGCTACTCCAAGTCCTCGCCATCATCAGACTCGGCTAAGGTGTGATTTCGAACAACGTTCCGTCGTTTGAGGTTCCTCCGGTCAACGTTGCACCGTAAATATTGCCGGCAGCGTCAATGCCCAGGTATGACAGTGGCCCTGAGCCATCGCTTCCGTTTCCGAAGTTATGGATGACCTTCTCTTTCCAGTTCTTGCTGTGCGGCACCAACTCGTAGGCCGTGCCGCCATTGAAATGTCCGCCGCTGAAAGTTGTGCTATAGAGGTCGCCCGCGTGGTCGAAAATAAGCGGCGCAAAGGGAAAGCTCATGGCGCTGAAGTTGTTTAGTATTTTTTCTTCCCAGCCGCCCCCAGCCTGGCGAATCAACTCGTAGGCCGTGCCAACGCCATTTGTTCCACCGCCATTGGTTGTCCCGTAAAGATTGCCCGCGGAGTCCGAGACAAGGCTGTAGTACGGTTGCTGTCCGTCGGTGCCGCTGCCAAAGTTGTGCAGTATGGTCTCGGTCCATGTGCCGTTGGAGTGCGGAGTCAATTCGAACGCAATGCCTTCGCCGAAGGTTCCACCCAGATTCGTGACCCCATACAGATTGCCGGCCGAATCGAAAATAACGCCGCCATAGAGCGCTGCGCCGTCGGCGCCATTCCCGAAGCTGTGCAGCACTTTTTCTTTCCACGGTCCACTTGGCTGGGGTATGAGTTCAAACACCGTGCCACCGATGCTGCCGGCCTGAGTGCCGTAGGCGCCGCCGTATGCGGTGGTGCCATAAAGATTGCCGGCCCCATCAAAAACCAGCTTGCCATACGGTGAGTTGCCTCGGGCTCCGCCCAGGGGAAATGTAAAAAGAATTTCCTCGGTCCATTCACCGCTTGCGGTCGGTGTCAGTTTGAAAATAGTGCCCGCATCGCCGGTTCTACCTGCTATTGTCGGGCCATAGAGATTCCCCGTGGCGTCGAGGGTCAGTCCTCCCAACGCTTCCTCGTCGGTTGTGAACTCGTAGAGAGTCTTCTCGGTCCACGTCCCGCCGGCTTGAATGAATTCGCAAACAAACTCGCTGGACGCTGCGTACAAGTTTCCGGAAGAGTCAGCGGTGACGCCAGCCTGGAGATTCGCACAATCCCCCGCGCCCAGGTTGTAGATGGTGGATTCCTTCTGGGCGATGGCGCGCGTACTCATTGCGAAGAGGATTACGACCAGCATCGCGCATGCGGTTGCAAGTGGAAGGTGAACTTCATTTCTTTTCATGGATGGTCCTTCTCTCGATCGCACAAAGTACGACATGAATTTGTTGTTGCCGAAGCCGATCTGCTTAGGGGAGGGAAACCCTGGGGACTTATATCTAAATCAAAGTATAATCAGGCGTCAAGGCAGTGCAAACACTGGTAGTGGGTCAGTTTGAATTATTCCAATGATTGATGGGTCATCCGGAAACGCGGCGTACTTCAGCCGCGTGAGGGATCTCCCGCAAATACTGGGTTGAATGAGATCCTTCGCTGCGCCTGAAGAACGGCTCCGCTTGATTGCATAACGACGTTGGCTGGTCGCAGGGAGTAGATTGGTTGCGACAAAACAAGACCAAGGCTCACTGAGAGGAGCCAACGTCATGCTGATTATAGGCTGTGATTTTCATCCTGGGTTTCAGCAGATCGCGATCTTTGACAACTTAACGGGAGAGATCGAAGAGAAGCGGTTGCAGCACAGTGCCGAGGCCGAGCAGTTTTACCGCTCGCTGGCGGGCCGGGAAGTGCGGGTGGGGATGGAGGCTTGCGGGCACTATCCGTGGTTCGAGCGGTTGTTGGAAGAGACTGGCATCGAACTGTGGTTCGGCGATGCGGCGAAGGTGCGGGCATCGGCGGTACGCAAGCAGAAGACGGACCGGCGGGACGCGGAACATCTGCTGCGGCTGCTGATGGAGAAGCGGTTTCCGCGGATACTGGGTGCCAAGCCTGGAGGTGCGGGATGTGCGGCAGTTGCTGGTGCATCGTCACAAGCAGGTGCAGTCGCGGACACGGACGAAGAATCAACTGCAGGCGATGGCGCTGAGCTGCGGCATCCAGAAAAAACACAAGCTGTGGACCAAGGCGGGGCGCACGGAGTTGGAGCAGTTGCCCTTGCTGCCGTACGCGGCCGAGCGGCGCAAGAAGTTGCTGGAAGCGCTGGACGGACTGGAAGCGGAGATCGGCGAGTTGGACCGGCGAGTGGCCGAAGAAGCGCGCCAGAGGCCGGATGCGGTGCGGTTGATGACGCATCCGGGAGTGGGGTCGGTGACGGCGTTGGCCATGGTGCTGACGCTGGGACCGGCGGAACGATTCGGATCGCCGAAGCAAGTGGGGAGTTATTTCGGGTTGATTCCGAGCGAGGATTCCAGCGGCGGAAAACAGCGGCTGGGCAGGATCAGCAAACAGGGCAGTTCGTTTCTGCGCTTTTTGCTGGTGGAGGCGGGACAGACGGCGGCGCGCTACGATCCGCAGCTGAAGCGCTTCTATCGCAGATTGGCGGCGCGCAAAAATCGCAGCGTCGCCAAGGTGGCCGTGGCCAGAAAATTGGCCACGCGGTTGTACCTGATGTTGCGCGAGCAGTGGACCTATGCGCAACTGAGTCAGGCCGTCATGCAGGCGAGCCCGAGTCATTCTGTGGCCGGCGAGTAACGAGCCGAGCGCTTGAGTGGGCAGCCTGCCTCCCTGAAAAGTCGGGGAGATCGAACTGAGCAATCGTGGGCGCAAGTGCCGAAGAGATGGATGGTGGGACCTGATTGGGTTCCGCTGCGAGATTGAAAATGAGTGACGAGCTTTGGTCTGTAAAGTCAAAATCAAAGGCTTCCAACAGAGCGAAATGGCGCTTTTTTTAAAAGCAAAAGCGTCGGCGGAGAAGTCTCGCCTAAATTCGCTTGACAGGAGGCAGCGTCGTTAGAGACAGGATGACGCCGGGTCAGAGCTAAGGGAATTCAAATTGAGACGCCACCCAAACATTCGAGACGCAAAAACTGCCTCACAATCCCAATCGAAGAAGTCCGAAAGCGCTAGCGAGTGGATTGTGGCCATACTCTAGGGTTTGTGGATTGCCTTCTCTACCGCCACGGGTGCGCCGAAATCCGGCGTGCCATCGGGATTCCAGGTGAAGGGCTGAGCGCGGGGAGAGCGATGTCGGCCGCATCCCTGGCCCGGCTCCGAGTTTGCGTGGTAAAGAATCCAATCTTTCCCGTCCGCCCCCTTGAAGAACGAATTGTGCCCGGTCGCATATACGTGGTTGGCCGGAGATTGCTGAAACACCGGCTTCTGCGATTTCTTCCACCCGGCGGCATTCAGCAAGTCGCTGCCGGAAGTTGCTGTCAACATTCCCAAGGAGTAATTGTCGGTCCAACAGGCGCTGGCGGAATAAATCAAAAAAATCTTGTCGTTGTGCTTGAGTATCTCGGGGCCTTCATTGACGTCGATATGTGGAGGATTTCCGGCCAGCATTGACGCCGGCATGTCGCCAACTTTTTCCCAGGGAAACTGCGGCGTCGAGAGCCGCGTGCGCTGGCCTTCGACGGTCCAGGGATTTTTCAGCCGCGCGATATAGACGCTCTGGACGCCATTTTCATCGCCTTCCCATCCAGACCAGATCAGGTAAAGCCTGCCGTGATCTTCGAAGACAGAAGCGTCAATCGCCCACTTGTCGGATGGATCAGTCACCTTTCCTTTGAAAATCCATTCGCCTTCGAGCGGATCGGGCGAGGAATTTTCGATCACCCAGATGCGATGAGTCGTGTTCTCCTGCGCGTCGGCGGCGAAGTAGATATACCATTTGCCCTGTAAAAAATGAATTTCCGGCGCCCAAATGTCGTGCGAATAAGGGCCGGTTGCGGGCGGTGTCCAGACAATTTTCTTTACCGCGGACTTGAGATCGGCAATATTGCGCGTCTTCCAAACCGTAAGGTTGGAGCCGGTCGTATTCATGTAGTAGTAAAAACCGTCTTTGTACTCCACCCACGGATCGGGCCCGGTGGGCAGCAGCGGATTCGTAAAAGTCGCAGCGTCTTCCGCAAGAGCGGCATTCGGGGCGGCAAAGCAAATCATGGTTAATAAACAGACGCAGATTATTTTCATAGTCGAGTCAGTATCGGCGGGTAACACGGTGAATTCAACGGAAATTCGAGAGCTGAGTGAGCGTCGGCGCTTTCGCCTTCACGGCTTTCGGCGCAAGAGACGAACGTGGAGCGGACGCACGCGGACAAGAGTGTCCGCGCCACACGAGCTAGCTGTGGAAGTCTGCCACCCCGTCCCATACTAGTTGGACTGCGATGGCGAGAATCAGGAAGCCGAAAATTTTATTGATGGCGCCAACGGCGCTTGGCCCCAGCCGGCGCACCAGCGGACCGCCCAGATAGAAAAAAAGAAATACGCTTAGCGCGACGGCGGCGATGCCAATGACCATGCCGAGGTAGGAGGCGGAGCTATCCACATGTGCCGCGAGAGCCATCACCACGCCGATGGCGCCTGGACCGGACATCAGCGGCATGGCGAGAGGAGTAAGCGAAATATCTTCCTTCTCTTTAGCTTCGTGGCTCTCTTCGGGAGTAATACGTGCGTGCGAAGTGACCATGCCCCAGGCCGTGTTGGCCACGATCAATCCTCCGGCGATTTTCAGCACGGGCAGCGAAATGCCGAAGAAATAAAGTACGAAGCGGCCGAAGAAAAGAAATGTGACAAGGATAACGAAGACCCAGATTCCGGTTTTCAACGCCGTGCGCGAGCGGTCTTTGGCGGTCCAGGATGAAGTCATGCTAAAGAAGATTGGGATGCCGCCGAACGGATCGACGATGGGGAACAGCGCAAGAAACGTCGCCGCCGCCGAATGTGGCAGCGTACGAAGGAATTGGCCGAGAGCGTGAGTGGCAATCATGAGCGGATGAATTTGAATGGATTCAGTACGCTGACCCCCAAAGGCTTGAAATCCTTTTCGTCGCGCGTAGCGACTATGAACCCGTGGACTCTGGCCGTGGCCGCAATCATTCCATCAACATGCAGATCGGCGGACCTTCCATTGACCATCCGCGCCCATTCGCGGAAGCAAGCGGTATCCATTGGAACAAATACACAGGACATTTCCACGGCGATTAACCAGGATTCGATCTCGGCGGCTTTGTCGGGATCCCTCTTCCGCGTTAATTCCACGCCGGTTTGCAACTCTCCTATGGTAACGGCCGATATAAATATCTGCTCAACTTGGAGCGTTTCGAGCCACGACGTCACTGCGCCCTGAGGCCGGGTTTTGCGAACTTCGGAAATAACATTGGTGTCGAGCAGATAGCGAATCACTTGAAATCCGGGTGGCTAAAGTCGATCGGCGGACGGAGCTTCACCGGGCGCCGCTTCGGAAGAACCATGTCGAACCGAGGTCCGGGGCCAAGGAGCAGTTCCTTAATGTTGGGCTTCTTTGTCTGCTGTATCCGGCGCCATTCCTCGATGGGAACCAAAACCGCAGCTTCCACGCCGCGCCGGGTCACCACTTGCGGCCCTTTCATCAGCGCCGCATTCAGGAATTCGCTGAATCTCGCCTTCGCATCTTGCAGTTGCCATGAGTTCATGGATGTCTCTTTCACCTTTAAATCATATGACTAGTCAGATGACTAGTCAAGCGGCGGGTGTTTTTGCCCGAGAGTCTCGCCGGCCCGCTTCAACGCGGCCGTCAAAACCGCCAGTTGCTGGCGAGTCCGCTCGGCGTCGCCGCGGTCGATCGCTTCATTCACGCCTGGAATCACCACTGCGGCATATCCCGTATATTCCCCCGGCGCATAGATCGCATGGCGAAACCAGGGACGATGCGGCAGTCCCTCCGGCACTAACAAAGCGCGCTCGGCATCGCGCAGAGCCTGGTTCAGCCTCGAAGCGTCGCGAGGCGGATTTGTTTCCTTTGCCAGCATCTTATTTCCAGCCGCTTCAAATTGTTTCGCAGCCGCCCACGGCAGCGCTGAAGTCGAGTGTGCGGTCTTCTGAATTTGTCTTCCGCGCGGGTCTTCGGCGGCGTCGAGGTAGGCGACAACTTCCTTTCCATACTCTTCGTAATCGTAAGGCAGAACGTCGGCATCGGCCATGCGCAAGGCTTCCAGGCCAAACATTCTCGCCATTTCCTGCTCGTAGACGAAATCCGGATCGCCGAATTTCTTGAACCATGCGAAGTTGTCGAACGCCGAATGATACACGCCGTACGGACCCGCTCGACCCCATATCGGTCGAAGGCACTCCGAGGTGCTGCTGAAAAGCGCTGTAATCGGATCCGCTGCCGAGGTCGCCGACGGGAACGTCATTCGTTAACGGCGGCCGCGGGAATGTGGCCGTTGCTGCCGATCGCTTCCGCCGGCGTCAGCATTGCTGCACCGCTCGGCGGCTCGACTTTCTGCCAGGCCTCGTAGAGCGTACCTCCTTTGGGACTGGGAATGGCTTTAGCCAGATCGCGCAAGAACTGTTTTAGGCTGGGTACCGACGAAGCGCCAAATTTGTCTCCCGAGACCGCCACATCCATGTTGAAATATGCCGGCGCATTGGCGAGTTCCGACTCGTGCTGCTCCGCCCATTCGGTCGAACCTATCAGGCCTTCTTCTTCGCCGTCCCAACTGGCAAAGATCATGCGTGCGGTTAGGCTTCCAGCCTGACTTCAGCAACTCGCCGATGCCGTGCACAGCTTCGAGCATCGCCGCAGTACCGCTGCCAGGATCGACTGCGCCATACACCCAAGCGTCGCGATGATTGCCCGCGATCACCCATTCGTCCGGAAACTCGCTCCCGCGCACGCGGCCAACCACGTCCCACAGAGTGCGGAATTGATAATCCTGCTTAAGGTGCATCTTTACCCGCACGGGCCCCGGGCCAACGTGATAGGTAAACGGCAGAGCGCCCTGCCATTCGCGCGGCGACTCAGAGCCAGCGAGATGTTGAAGAATGGGCGCGGCATCGTGATAAGAAAGTGGAGTGACTGGAATTTTCGGCATCTGCGCCGATTTCTCGGGAGAGATTCGCTTGACCTCCGGCAACGAAGGCAACGAGGCGAAGCCCGGCGTCGTGGGATCGCCGGGAAACTCGAACATGTATCCTACTGAGCCGCGCTGCACGCCAGTTTCCGGCCGCCACGGTCCTGTAGGGATATTTGATCGCCGCGCCGCCAGCCGTCGTCATAGGGATCGGAATAAAGGATTGCGCTCCGGCCGCGCCACGTTCCTGCGCGACAAATTCTTTCACTCCGCGAAAATTTTGGCCGTAACGCATCATCACGATCTTGCCGCGCACGTCGATTTTCAACTTGCGCCAGCTTGTCGAAATCCTCGGGCCTGCCATAATTTGCGTAAACCACTTCCGCCTCAACATCTCCCGACGGCGACATGCTGTTGAAGGGCATTACTATGCGCGGGTCGCTGTCATACGGATCGCCTTGCACGTGCTCGCGCGTTGGGCCGTGCATCGTCACTCCCGCAGGGGCGGTAACGTCTACGCTGATTTCCAGCGGATAGTTCATCCAAACTCTATATTCGACGATCTCGGTGTCGAGGCCGGCGTCGCGGAATTTCTGCGCCACATAATCGGCCGTGGCTTTATCTTCCGGCGTGCCTGCCATGTGCGGCGCTTGCGTGAGAATGCGCAGGTGCTCCTCGGCGAGTTTGGGATCTGGGACGGCCAGGAAACGAGCTTCAATAGCCGTTTCTGCAGCAGCGTCACGAAAGCCGAAGATGGATGCGCTCGAAGCGGGTGCCGCACTGTTTCCCACCGGGGAGGATGCGCCAATCAGGATGGTGCAGAAAAAACCGGCGATGGGAAAGACTTTCATAAGCTCCCGTAGCGAAGATAGCAAGGTAGCATAGGCGGGCCATTATTCTTATGCCCAGCATATTCGTATTTTATTCGTCCAATGCACCAACTTCACCAGATTCACCAGTTGGTGATACAATTGGATCCATGAAGAGAGCTACCATAACGCTCCCAGATGACCTTGCTGCTGGCATCGACGAATATCTAAGCGCTCAAGATGCTCCACCCGCACTCACAACCGTGATGCAAACAGCACTCCGGGAGTACCTACGGGAACGAGGATTTCTTCGAACTTTCCGGCCACTCAAGATTACGCCCGCCCAACAAGGTAGCGGACTTACGGACGTGAGCGCGAATCACGACAAATACTTCGCCGAGGGAGAAGTGTGAGGAATGCAGTGCTGGCGGACGCGGGTCCGCTCTATGCGGCTGTCGACCCCAGCGACTTACACCATCAACAAGCGCTACGAGAACTGGAAATCTTGTCGGGGGATCATTGCGATGTGATCGTTTCTTTCTCCACTCTGCTTGAGGTCTATTCTCTGGTCCTTCGGAAGATCCGCCGAGGTGTTGCTCTGCGATGGCTGGAGGAAATGGCCGATGCAACTCTCATAAACCCAACTCCTGAAGACTATCGTCAAGCCTCGGTGAGACTCGCCGATTTCACAGATCAGTCCATCACGCTGTTTGATGCGACGCTCGCCATCCTGGCCTTACGCTCAGGACTGCCAGTCTGGACTTACGACCATCATTTCGAAGCGATGCGGATTCCGGTTTGGCGAGGATGACGGAGGCGCACGGCGAGCGGTGGCTGCGACTGTCAGCGTACCTGCCCCGTCCCCACAATCTCATACTTCGAAGATGTCAACTCCGCCAGCGCGAACGGCCCGCGGCAGTGCAGTTTTTGAGTGCTGATGCCCATTTCTGCGCCGAAGCCGAACTCGGCGCCATCGGTGAAGCGGGTGGAAGCGTTCCAATAGACGGCGGCGGAATCCACACCGCGCAGGAATTTGCGGGCGTTCGATTCGTCGCGCGTGATGATTGAATCCGAGTGCTTCGTCGAATAGCGATTGATGTGGGCAATTGCCTCATCTACGTTCGCGACTACGCGAACTGCCAAGCACAATCGTAGATATTCTTCGTACCAATCCTGTTCTGCGGCGGGGATCAATTTCAATCCGCGAGCAAGACTTTCGGCGTTTTCATCGCCGCGAACTTCTACTCCGGCATCGATTAATTTTTTCACGATACGCGGAACATACTCGGCGGCGATACGCTCGTGCACAAGTAATTTTTCCGCAGCATTGCACACCGACGGCCGCTGCGTCTTGGCGTTGATCACGATGCGGTCGGCCATCTCGAAATCGCCGGACTCGTCCACGAAGATGTGGCAATTGCCGGCTCCGGTTTCGATCACGGGCACCGTCGAATTCTCGGTGACAAATGAAATGAGACCTGCGCCGCCTCGGGGAATAATTACATCGACGAGGCCGCGGGCTTTAATCAGTTCATGTACGGTTTGCCGCGTGCTGGAATCGAGCAATTCGATCGCGCCTGCCGGAACGCCGGGAACCGAGGCAAGAATTTCCACCAGCCGCTGGTTACTTCGCGCAGCTTCTTTGCCTCCGCGCAACACAATTGCGTTGCCGGTTTTCAGGGCGAGCACGGCTGTGTCTACGGTAACGTTGGGCCGCGATTCGTAGATGATTCCGATCACGCCCAGCGGCACGCGGACTTTTCGAATGTGCAGGCCGTTGGGCTGGGTCCACTCCGCCAAGGTTTCGCCAATCGGATCGGGCAGCGCCGCGACATCACGGACGCCCTGCGCCATTTCCTCAATGCGCTCCGCCGTAAGAAGCAGGCGGTCGCGCATTGCTCCTTCTTGGCTGGAGCTTCCCATGTCCTCGCGATTCGCGGCCAGAATGCTTTCTGCTTCGGAGTCGACAGCGTCCGCAACCTTCAGCAATAACGCGTTCTTCTCGCCGGAAGAGAGCAGCGCCAGCTTCGATGAGGCCGCACGGGCACGCTGCAATTTCTCCTGTGTAAAAAAGTTGCTTGAGACCGAATTTGTAATAGTCGTCGCCATCAGCCTTGTCCCTGCTGCGGAGGAAAATATGTTCCGGTCTTGCGTTGCATGGCCAGGTTGATGCCTTGAGGGTTGCGGCCGTTCACGATTGCCACGTGTACCCCGCCTTCGCTGGCCAGTTTCGCGGCGCGCAATTTTGAAATCATGCCGCCGCGTCCCAGCTTGCTCTTCCCATTGCATTGCGCCTCCAGCGCGGGAGTCAACTTGCGCACCACCCGTACCAGTTTCGGTTTCTTGCGACCGTTCGGCATGAAAAACCCATCCACATCGGTGAGTAACAAAAGCCAGTCCGCCTTGACTGCGGTAGCCAGCAAAGAGCTCAGCTCGTCGTTGTCGCCAAAAGCGCCAACTAACTCGCGGACAGAGACGCTATCGTTTTCGTTCACAATTGGCACCACGCCCAGAGAGAGCAACTCGGCCAGCGCGTTCTGCAAATTGCGGTAACGTACCGGAGACGTAAAGTCATCGCTCGAAAGCAGAAGTTGCGAGACCACTTTCTTTCCGAAAAACACGCGCTCGTAGGTATGCATCAGCTTGCTCTGCCCCACTGCCGCGCAGGCCTGCATTCCCGGAACGCCGCTGGGCCGCTTCGCGAGTCCGAGGCCCGACATGCCCGCGGCAATCGCCCCCGAGGTCACGATCAGATATTCGTTCTTGCTCAGGTCGAACTGATCGACCATCGCGCGCAACATGTTTGCGTCGATCTGCCCGCCTGGGGCGATCAAACTGGTGCCGATTTTGATGACGACTCTCATGAAAAGACGCTTTCCGTTCGTAGAAATGGTATCTCAGATCGAGCTGGGGAAGGAATTGCTTATGACTTTCCGAGGTTACATTCGTTTTCCCACGCCGGGGGAAGCGGAACGGCCATCCGGCGACAGGACAATACACCGATCCTGCAATTAAAATAGGCTTCCGGCAAGATGAAAGAAATTGCCGCATTCAATTTTATGCCCGCTTCAAACGCCACCAGTCGCTTTTCCGATCGCGTTGACAATTATGTACGTTACAGGCCGGGATATCCGCCGGCAGCGATCGACACGTTGAAAGTCGAATGCAGTCTCATGCCCACGCACGAGATCGCCGATATTGCCTCGGGCACGGGCATTTGGACTCGTATGCTGCTGGAGAACGGAAACAATATTTTCGGGGTCGAGCCGAATGCCCAGATGCGCGCTGCCGGGGAACGACTGCTGACTGCGTTTCCAAAGTTCACGAGCATCGATGGGTCCGCCGAGGCGACTACGCTCTCCGATAAGTGCGTCGACTTCGTTACCGCCGCGCAGGCCACGCATTGGTTCGACCGTGAAAAATCAAGGCGCGAATTTGTGCGAGTTTTGAAACCAGATGGCTGGCTGGTGCTTTTGTGGAACGAGCGCGTCACGGATTCGACGGAATTTCTGCGCGATTATGAAAAACTGCTATTGACTTTCGGAACCGACTACGGAGAAATTCGTCACGAGCGGACGACTTCCGCTATCGACGAATTTTTCGATCCCGCTCCATTTCAAGAAAGAACGTTTGCAATGCGGCAGGAGTTCGATTACTCCGGAGTCGAGGGACGACTGCTTTCATCGTCTTATGCGCCCGGACCGGATCATCCGCAACATTCACCCATGCTGAACGAACTGCGCCGCATCTTCGATCTCCATTCGATTGAAGGGCGAGTCGCCTTCGACTACACGACGCGATTGTATTTCGGACGGTTGACTTAGATTGTTAAGCCGAATTGTTTAGCTCAGATTGTTAAGCTCAGCTTGTCAACTACGAAGGACATCAAGGTTCACGAAGTAAACCGAGAAAGTTCGCGTTGCGCTGCGAGGTTGAGGAAGTGTCCAAAGAAAAGTCCTTTCACATGACGCCCGAGGAATTTCGCCACCACGGCCACGAGGTGATCGACTGGATCGCCGACTATCAGGCGCGGATCGAATCTTTTCCCGTGCTGTCGCAAGTGGAGCCGGGTCAGGTTCGGGACTCGCTGCCGGCGAATCCTCCGGCGCAGGGCGAGCCTTTTGACGCTCTGCTCAGGGATGTGGAAAATTTGATTCTTCCCGGAATCACCCATTGGCAATCGCCGAATTTCTTCGCTTACTTTCCCTGCAATGCCTCCGGTCCCGGAATTCTCGGCGATCTTCTCTCATCTGGCTTGGGCGTGCAGGGCATGTTGTGGTCTACCAGTCCCGCATGTACGGAACTTGAAACGCACGTGCTCGATTGGCTGGTTTCCATGCTTGGCTTGCCCGAGAAATTTCTATCTACGAATTCTGGCGGGGGCGTGATTCAAGATACAGCTTCGAGCGCGGCTTTATGCGCGTTACTCGCCGCACGCGAACGCGCGACCAACTATGCGAGCAACGAAAAAGGATGCGACGGCCGCCTCATCGCCTACGCCTCAACCCAGACTCACTCGTCGCTTCAGAAGGCCGCGATGATTGCAGGCGTCGGCAGTTCGAATCTGCGGTTGATCGATGTCGATGAAAACTTCGCCATGCGCGCGGAAGCTCTTGCCCGCCAGATTGAAGCGGATAAGCGTGGCGGCCTCGTTCCGTGTTTTGTTTGCGCAACAGTCGGCACCACCTCTTCGAACGCGATGGATCCGATCGGCCAAATCGCCCGCGTGGCGCAGAAGGACAATCTTTGGCTGCATGTGGATGCTGCAATGTCAGGCACTGCCGCGCTGTGCCCGGAATTTCGCCATCTGCAACTAGGAATCGAACTCGCCGACAGCTACAATTTCAATCCGCACAAATGGATGTTTACCAATTTCGACTGCAATTGCTTCTGGGTCGCGGACCGCAATGCTCTCATTCAAACCTTAAGCATCCTGCCGGAATACTTGCGGAATCAAGCCACGGAATCTGGCGCGGTCATCGACTATCGCGACTGGCACATTCAACTTGGCCGCCGATTCCGTTCGCTGAAGTTGTGGTTCGTCATACGACATTACGGCATCGAAGGCCTGCAATTTCACATTCGCCGCCACGTTGAACTGGCGCAGCAATTCGCGAGTTGGGTGCGCGGCGACGATCGCTTCAAACTGGCAGCGCCAGTACCCTTGAATCTGGTCTGCTTCCGGCATAAGCATGGAGACGAAGCCAATCAAACCATTATGGAGCGCCTAAACCGCAGCGGCCACCTTTTCCTGACTCACACTAAACTGGACGGAAAGTTTACTTTGCGGCTCTGTTTCGGACAAACCCACACCGAAGCGCAGCACGTCGAGAATGCCTGGAAACGAATTCGAGAAGAAGCGGGAAAGTTCGAATCAGCGGCGCGACTCTAGGCCTCTTTTCAAAACGCATCAGATCTGGCTATCGTCGTCTTTGTCTTTGTCGCCGTCGCTCAAATCTTTCGCGGGGCTTACCGCGCGGCCGTCGGATGGGTGACGAATCTCGATTCGGCCGTTTACGTTTTCCAGTTCGATGTGCGGGCCGCCACTCCCTAGCCGCCCGCGCAGGTCGTGTCCGATCACGCTTTGACGATTCACCCGCAGCCCAAAGTCGTTCTCCAGCCCGCCAGAGACGGTGTTGGCCTCGATCTCCGCTTTACTGTCGGAAGGGATGGTCAACTTGATCGATCCGTTCACCGACTTCAATTCGACCGGCGACGAGGAAAGCTGGTCAAAATTGGCGTCGAGACTGCCGTTGACGGTTGAGAGTTCGGCTCGGCCGGAGAGATTGTGCGCGTCCAATCTGCCGTTAATGCATGATGCGTGCACTTCGCCACTCGCGCCGGTGACATCGAGCGAACCGTTGATCAGTTTGATTTCGTCCAGGCGGGCGGCTCGCGGTACGGTCAAAGTGTATTCGACTCCCGCCGGGTTGTTGTGCGATCCCCAGTTGAAAGTGTGATCGTGATCGGGATACTTGGTACGAATCGAAATAGAGCTCTCGTGCGAGTCAACTTCGATTTGCGCTTCGGCCAGGCGATCTCTTGAGTCGGCATACTTGACCGCGTCCACCTTGACCTCGTTTCGATCCCACGTCGAGATGTGGACCGCGCCGTTAAGATTATCGAGTTCGATGCGGCCATCGGCGGTGATGGGATAAGTTTGATGAAACTCTTCGTGGAAAGTGCCGTGATCGGAAGCCTGCGCCGCTGAAGCGGAAACGAGCATCGCGCAGAAGGTCAGGACGAATGCGGAACGAGTTTGTAAATCGGATAGGCGTTTCATGATTGTCTTCCTCTAAAAACGTTAGACGTAGCGATTCGCATTTGGTGAGGGCGGGTCTAAGGGTCCTGGATAGGTATTGGTACGAAGGAGAACGCGCAAAGTTCCCATTATTTCAAGCGCGATGCTTTCTTGCGGAAGTCAGCTTCTGTAAGTAAATAAACGCCAAGGATCGTCATCTCCGGTTCGATGGGATGACGGTAGCGCTGGCCGGGGAAGACGACGTAATAAATCGCGGGATACAGCAGAATCAGCCAGAAGAGCAGCCATGCGCCGGGTTTGACGCCGGCGCAGAGCGCGCCCCAAGTCCCCAGAACATTAGGACAGATGATGCGAGGAACAGTGAGTTTTTCGTCTCGCCAGCCACCAGACTTGTGAGAGCCGGGGTGGTCCCGGCCCAAAAATATATGAAGCGTTTCAGGCAAAGTATGGCAAAGCGGCCAGTAGTCGGCCTTGATGTAATCCACCGCCTGCCGTTTGCACATCGCAATATACGCAAGCTCGCCCATCGTTGTGTACTGGCGCATGGCGTAGAGATCCTGTGTGGGATGCAGATATTGCATCCATGTTCCGTCGGCGCCATTGCCGTTGCCGAGACGCAGTTCCGCGCCGAAGTTGTCGCGGATGAAAATAAACTTTCCGAATATTTGATAATTGCGCGCCATCCACGGCGCGATGCACGCGAGGAAAATGGCAGACGCCAGGCTACTCCGGCCAACGCGAATAACAACGACAGCTTGCGCCGCCTGGCGCAATGATACCACGCCCACAGTCCCGAAGCCGGCAAGAAAGAGAGCAATACTGTGCTGGTCAGCGCCGCGATTCCCCAGAGCAAGCCGAACTCGAGCCATGGCCGCAATCCGTCACGGTCTTCCATGGTGAGCGCCAGCCAGAGAATCACGGCTACCAGTAACGCCGATAGGCTGGTTTCCCAGACCCAGCGCGTACACCAGGACATCGCATAAGGCAGAAGAGCCCAGGTCCAGGCCGAGCCGACTGCGACCTTTTCAGAAAAACTCGCCGCGCAACGAGAAAAATCGGGATGCAAGTCAGCGCCGAGAAAAGGCTATTGATGGAGAGCAGCACGAACGCCGACGCCTGCGAATAAATACCGAAGATGTGAAATACGCCGGCCGTCAGTAAGGATAGAGCGGCGGTTCCCATGCGGTCGGCCCCGTTGGCAGGCCGAAAGGCATTGCTGAAGCCGTCGGCCCGAGGCGATGGCCGCCGCCGATGCGTCCCATCTCCCAGCCGAAGCCGAAGTTATTCTCCGCGCTCTTGAATTTGTAAGTGTGGCCGACGATGATCCAGCCCATGCGAAGAACGAGGGCGATGGCGACCATCCAGAACTGCGATGTACGGATGTGAGCGCCAGTATTAAGCGGAGAGAGCGGCGTTCCGATCGTCGGCCGCGGCGGGTATTGAATCCATGGATGTCTATTTGTAGCTGAGTCGGGACGCTGCGAGCAAACTGCGGTCCGCAAATGAATTGACACGGAGCGCTTCAATCCAACTGGTTCCTTGCGGCTACTCGTCTGAACGTATAATTGCGGTGATTCGATTTCTCGATACCGGGGTCCCCTGATGGGCTGGCTGCAAAACAAATTCGAAAAGAATTTCATGATCAGCACGGTGGACTACGTCTTCAACTGGGCGCGGAAGTCCGCGGTGTGGCCGATGACGTTTGGCCTGGCCTGCTGCGCGATCGAGATGATCGCTTCCTCGACCGCGCGCTTTGATATTGCGCGCTTTGGGTCGGAAGTCTTTCGTCCCAGCCCGCGGCAGAGCGATTTGATGATCGTCGCCGGCACCGTGACCTTGAAGATGGCGCCGGTGGTGAAGCGCATCTATGACCAGATGCCCGATCCGAAGTGGGTGATCTCGATGGGCGCGTGCTCGTCAGTGGGTGGGCCGTTCAATACTTACGCCGTGTTGCAGGGCGTCGACAAAATCGTGCCCACGGATGTTTATGTCACCGGATGCCCGCCGCGTCCCGAGAATCTTTTCTACGCGCTGCTCAAGCTGCAAGACAAAATCGATACCATGACGCTGGCCAAGAAGCCCACGGAAGTGCGCCTCGATCCGAATATGGTGGAGAACTTCAAGCGCCAGGTCATGATCGCGCAGACGCTGCAACCGAAATAGCGTTAGCAGCTCAGCTCTCAGCCGTCAGCGAGCAAAGAATCATGTGGGGACAGCCGCCCTCGGCTGTCCGCCGGAGCGAAGCTCGGTTGCTTACCGGTACGCTGCAAAGCTGCCATGCCGACCTTCACGAAGCTCACCACCCAATCCGAACTCCCGCCCGCCGACGAAGCCAAAGAATTTCCTTGCGGCGATAAAGACATCTGCGTCGCCAACGTGAACGGCGCTTCAGCGCCATGGATAACGTCTGCCTGCATCGCGGCGGCCCGCTGGGGCAGGGAATGATCGAAGGCGGCAAGGTAGTCTGCCCGTGGCATGGCTGGGCCTGGGATCCGAAGACCGGCGAGGCCGCGCAGAATCCCAGCGCGAAATTGCCGTGTATCCGCTGAAGATCGAAGGCGGGGATGTGCTGGTTGAGATCTGACCGCACTGAAGTGCGGTCGAATTGCTTCGTCTCGCCCGAATAATTTCACATTAAAGCAGCTTTCGTCTTCTTGGTAGAATATCGTCACCCCGGCATTTCAACCGGTCTTCAAAGATGATTACTCATACGCGGCCGAAAGGGCCACCTCGCTCTCCCACGAGCGACCGCTTACTTTGGATCGGAGTGACTCATAACTGGCTGTGATCGACGTTGCAGCCGGACGCGACGAAGCTGGTTTATTCATGGCACGAAGCGTTCGCTGAGCCAGCCGATCCCATGCCGAGTCCTAGATGTAGATTTGCCGGGTTCGTGGCGTTGAGCTCTATCGCGCACATGTATCCAGGCGCACTGTTTTAGTGCTCCCTCCAAGTGGCTGGAGCCTGTTTATGGCGTTATCCGAGCTGCCTTTGCGTTGGATCGATGATCGCTGGCTGGGCATGGATGGCTGTCGATCAAAGGCATCTGGTGATTGCGAGTTTCACGCTGGTGATGGCTTAGATGTATACTGGGGGCCTGAATGAAACGCGGCGACCACATTGTTAGGCGATTGGTGTTCTTGTTTTGCAATTGTCAAGGCTTTCCCCAATGCGCCGCAAAGCAAGTGGCCACAGTCAATCGCGAATGGATGACCTCGCGCTTATGCCGTTGTCTACTGGGCGTGGCCGATCTACCTCGGTTCGATTGTGGATTTTTTGCTTTCCGCAGCCCTGACGCGGCACGAATGATTTTCTGCATCGCGTTTTGGCAAAGGATTTGACGACGACATTGTTGCAGGGGATATGCCGTGGACCGGCTACAGGTGTGCATCGCAACGCAAGCGAATGTCAAGCGGATTGAATTCGTCGCGCACGTGATTCTTAGCATCTTACTTATCCCGAGTACCTGCAAGAATTTCGCCGGCTGATTCTCATATCCCGGAAACACTTCACTCAGATTCGTATTGCCCATGTGCCGCGCGACCGCTTCGCCGATGCACCTGGCGGAAATCCGTGGTCAGCGCCAGGTCGCGGCCTTCGTAGAGCTGCGATTGATCAAGTCCCGGCCAGCGTCCGTAGACTTTGCCGCCTTTCACCGGGCCGCCGAGGACGAACATCACGTTGGCGTGGCCGTGGTCGGTGCCGCGGTTGCCATTTTCGCGCGCGGTGCGGCCGAATTCCGACATGGTGACGACGACTGTGTCTTCGCCCAGATCGCCGAGGTCGGTCCAGAACGCGGCGATCGATTGCGAGAAGTCGCCCAGCACGTTTGCGATCTGGCCTTGGGTGCGCCTTCGTTGACGTGATGATCCCAGCCGCCGATGTCGGCGAAGGCGACCTGCACGCCGAGATTTGCTTTGATGAGTTGCGCGAGCTGGCGCAGGCTGTCGCCGAAGCGTCCCTTGGGATAATTCGCGCCGGGCGCGGGCGTGTATTTGCCGGGATCGGCGGCCTTCAGCATCTTCACTGCGTCGAAGGTTTCTTCGCCGGTGCCGTGGAGCACGGTGTCGACGGAGTGGTCGTACATGGCTTCGAATGCGTTCGCGACCGGCGAGGCTTTCGGCTCCGTGCCCGCCGACGGAAAAATCGTTGATGTTGTTCATCGCGACCGCCGGCTCTTTGCCGCTCAGAATGCGCGGCAAGGATGGTCCGATGCGCGATGGCGCGAAATGGCAGATTTCTGGCGACGGGTTGCGGCAGACCGTGCAAGCGAGCGATTGAGCCATCCATCTTCGGTGGACTTCACGCCGGGAGTGCCGGACTCCATGAAATCCTGCGCATCGAAGTGCGAGCGGCGTGGGATCGGGCGATCCGGCGGCATGCACGATGGCGAGATGCCGCTGCTGCCAGAGCGGCTGAAAAGACGCCAGCGAAGGATGCAGGCCGAAGAAGCCGTCGAGATCGAGCACGGCCTTGCGCGGAATATTGATGCTGGGCCGCATGGCGTAGTACTGCGGCTCGCCGTGAGGAACCACGATGTTCAGGCCGTCGGCCGCGCCGCGCTGAAAAATTACGACCAGACGCTTGTTGCGCATGCCGGATCGACCGCGCCCAATGCGGCGCGCGTGAGAAAACTCGGCACCGCGGCCGTGCCGACGACGGCCAGCGCGCTGTTGCGAAGAAATATGCGGCGAGTGATGGACATGAAGAACGGCTCCTGGCTCAGCTCTTAGCTTAGCTCCGCTATCGCTATTAGCTATCAGCTTCAGCTTGAATCATGGCTCCAGCAATTCGGAGACCGCCGTGCTGGATTAAAACTGAAGCTTGCAGCCAATCAGCTATCTTCTCTGAAACTCCGGCGAACCCAGCAACAGGCCTGCTGTCGTCTGCTTCGCTTGCGGCAGCTTTTCCCAGCTGCATGCGATTTGCGCCCGATCGAATCGTGCGTTTGCTGCGAAATCGCTCCTGCGAGCAAGCTCGTTTCCAGCGTGTGAAACGCGCATGGTTGAATCCGCGTCGGTCGGCGCACTTTCCCGGCGACCGCGATGCCGGATCCACTTTCACGCCCTTGATCTTTCCGCCGGTCAATGCCAACGCGAAATTCATGCGAGTTCAGCAGCGCCGACGAACTCACCCATGTTTCGGCCTTCATGGAATAGCCCGTGGGTGGCTGCGCGCCGTAGAGGGGCATGCCCATGTTGTTGAGTTGCCGCGCCAACGGCAGCGCGTCGTCGACGTCCGCGCCAGTGGCGCGAACGGCGGAGGCGACGAATTCCAGCGGCGTTTTCACTTTCGCGCGATAAGTTGAGTCGTCCCAGAATTCTGGCGAGTGAAACATCGTCGTTCAGCACTTCGCGAATGTCGCCCTTTTTCTTTAGAAAGTTTTCGCCATGCGATCGACCAAGCGCCGGCGGCGGATCGTCGGAGACGAAGCGTTCGCGCGAGTTTCAGCGAAATGAAGTGCGCGGTCTGCGGGCTCGGTGGCCAGCAGGTGCAACACTTCCAATGCCTTCGCCTTCGCCCTTGGGCTTGATGCGATGGCCGAGCACAATTTTGGGTCCGGGCTCGTGCATGCGCGGATCGAATTTGAAGCCGCCACCTTTTTCGGCTTCTCGATTGTCCATCCGGTAAAAACTTTGGCGACCTCGGTGACATCGCGCTGCGAGTATCCGCCGTTGACGCTGAGCGTGTGCAACTCCAGCAACTCGCGGCCGTAATTTTCGTTGAGTCCGCTGCTTGGCGTTTGCCTTGCATTCGGCCGAGGGCGCGGCGGATAGCCGTAGGGACCGGGATGCGCCGGAATCCCCAGCGCCTGCGGCGAATCCGGTCCGACGCTCAGCCAGTTATCGAGATAAAACAACATCGCGGGACTCTTTGCCGTCGCGACCAGCAGGTCTTCGAATTTGCCGAAGCACATGCGGACGGATCACATCGCGCTCGTAGCTGGTGAGCATCAGGCGGTCGAGGCCTTTGTCGACGAATACGTTGAAGTGGTTGAACCAAAAATCGGTCATCACCTCTTCCAGCTGCCGCTCGCTGTAGATCGCGCGCAAAAGCTTGGCCTGCGTCAATTCGTTGGTCACCGCTGCGCCCGGATTGTTCATTGCGATCAGAACTTCTTTTTGACGCGGGCTCAAACCTTCGAGAAATTCCTGTCCTTTGCCGCCTTTCAACGAATTCGCAAGAGATAATTGCGCGGCAGGCTGCATTTTGAGAACTTTCTGAAAACGCTGGTCGGGCGGCAGGTTCGGCAATTGCTGAACTTCGAGGTCGGCATAAAGCTGTTCTTCGCGAAGGCGCGCCTGCTCGGGGTCTTCAGGCATCGACTTGGCCGCTCCGTCGACGGTTGATGCGTTATCTGCGGTCATCGACCCGTCCGCTCCGCCAGCTACCATCTTGGCATTCGCGACGCGATCGATGGCGGCGGTATTTTTTCCAGGCTCTTCTTTGCGTTCTTTCTTTGCCTGCTGGCGGGCAAGCTGAACTTCATACACCGCGCGGCGCGCGGGATCCGACGGCATCGCCTTCTTGCCGTTCATTACCTGATTAATTTCCTGCGGATCGGGAAAGTTCTCGGCAATCTGCTTGCTGTTCATGCGAAGGGTAAGGAGCGGCTCAAGGCGGGCGTTAAGCGCGCTGTCGTCGATCCTATCGGGATGGAGTTGGAGATCGATCCAGGGGTCTATGCCTGTCGCAATGATCTGCTGAACATCGCCGGGACGCGGTCCAAAGGTTAGGCGGTTCAGCGCGTGCACGGCTCGTTTTTCTTCGCTGAGTCCGGAATTCGCAGTTTTATCCTTGTCTTTCTTCCGGGCCAACAACTGCGGGACGGCGCAGATCAGGCCCAGAGACACGATAAGAACGGCTAAATTCCGGCGGCTCAAACGCATGAAGACTCCCAGACGGGAAGGACGACAGACTCTTCAATTATCAACCCGGAGCGCAAGAAAAGGTTGCAGGCAGCAGTTACGAAAGAATAGTGGTAGCCGGACTATACGGCAGGGCTCGCAACGAAACTTACGTCAGATACATTCGGCCGCGGGATACCTTATGTTGCAAAGTAGCAGCCAACTGGTCGATGTCGGAGGGGGCGATATTGAGGGTCGTGTGATCGGCCAGCAGGGGAGTCCGGTTGCTGCCGACGGCATCGCGGCGCACCTGGATCAGCAGCGCCTGCACGACGTTCGGGTCGTATTTCTGCGGCGACATGCGAATTAAATCGCTTAACGCGCTGCCCAACGAAAGCGACTCGCGATAAGGGCGCTTGCTGGTCATGGCGTCGAAGGTATCGGCAAGAGCCATGATTCGCACCGGCATGCGGCAGTTCTTCGCCGCCCAAGTGATCGGGATAGCCGGAGCCGTCGCTGCGCTCGTGATGCCATCGCACGGCTTCGTGAATCTTGGGCCAGGGAAACTGCACGCTGCTGACGATCTGATGACCGACTACTGTGTGATCCGCCATCTCGCGAAACTCTTCGGGATTGAGCGCCTCCGGTTTGCTGAACAGACGGCGATCGACGGCGACCTTGCCAATATCGTGAAGATACCCGGCGCTGCGGAGAGCGGCGACTTCGCCGGCATCCATGCCCATCGCTTCACCGATGGCGGCGGCGTAGCGGCCCACGCGCAATGAGTGACCATGAATGTTCACATCTTTCACGTCGATGGCAGCTGCAAACGCTTCCAGCGCAGTGTCATAAAATCCGTGCAGGGAGGCCATCAGGCGCAAATTTTCTGTGATGCGCTGCGCCAGGGTCTGGGTGAGCGCATGATTCTGCACCGCCAGCGCAATGTAGTTGCAAAGCAAGCCCATGGCGCCGAGCTCCGCGGCTTCGTAAGGCGCATTGCCAGGGCGGCGACCGAGAGCGACAACGCCTGCCAGTTTGCCCGGAGGCCTTGAGCGGCGCAAGGCATTTGAAAAGTTCCGGAGCCACATTGCCGTTCGAACTTAGGAATACCGGATACGTGGAGGCGTTGAGCACAATCGGTCCGCGGGCGGCGGTGAGCGCGTGAGCGTGTTTGGGCAATAGCGGAATGAACGCGGGCTCGGGCAGCATGGCGAAGCCCTGCTGCGCAACCGAAGTCAGCATTGTGGGTTTGTCGTTGAAAACGAAAAGCGCGCCTTCGCTCGCGCCGGCCGCCTCCATCACGGCGGAGAGCATGAGGCGGGAAGTTTCGGTGAAGTCGCGCTCCGCCGTCAGCTCCGGCCCGAGATCGGAGAGCGCTTCAACGGTGCGCAACAGCCTGCGAAAATTATTGGTCTCCACGGCTCACGATAATGGTGCGGAACGCTAAACCAAATGAGCGTAACATGCGCAGCAGCGCATGCTGCGAGACCGCATTGTTGGTTAGTTTGGTGCAGTGGTGACGCAGATGAAAGCGAGGCTTAACAAAGATCGACTTTCTCGAGCGGGAGTCGAGCCCCCGTGCCGCGGCAGCGCTTAGAAATGCTCGCGCAATTCGGCAAACCTGCCCGACGATCAACAAACGCTGGGGACGGTTGCGCGGCAGCTCAACTTCTTCATGTTCCAGAATCCACGTGTTGCCGTGCGGCACGAAGATGCGTGCAACCCCGCAGCCAGCGCCGGATTTACGTCTGACTTCGGACTATTCCCGATCATCCATGTGGAATCCCGCGCCAGTCAATGTTTCTCGACCAGAGCGTGGTAGGCCGCGGGGTCTTTTTCCGCGACGATCTCGGTCGCCGCAGAAATATCGCTTCAATCCGGATCGCTCGATCTTTCCAGTCTGCTCCGGGATCGCGCCCTTGGTCATCAGGATGAGGCGATGCCGCGCGGAGAAGATATTGCAGAGTTTGCGGAACCTCGGGCAATAACTTCGATTGGATGGTCGGCGATGGCGTGGGCGAAACGCGTGGATCTGGGCGTGCAGTTCGGGCGTCACCGGCCGGGACTTAAGCGCTCGAATGTGTCGACCAGAGCGTGCGCAAAACTGTGCAGTCCGTAACCATGCGTCACAATGCACTCGCGCTCCACGTCGTTGAGTACTTCGCGCACCTGCTCGGGAGAAAATTCGTGATGATTGAGAAACGAAATAAAGCGGGCAATGGCCCGCTCGAAATAAATATTGTTTTCCCAGAGCGTGTCGTCGGCGTCGATGAGCAGGGTTTGTGAGAGCAAGCTGTTAGCCGTTAGCTACTAGCTTCTAGCAAAAGCGACGATCCTAAGTTTCTCGGGAAAATACCCGGAACAGTCCCCATAAGATTTGGATTCAAGCTTCACGGCTAAGAGCGAATGGCTATTTTCGCGGCTAAATCTTCTACACCCAATCCACTCTCGCTTCCGGCCCAATGATCCCCGCCTTATGTCCCATATCGAGCAGCCGCGCGACGGCTTCGCGTCCCTCTGGACCGTAATCCAGCGTGCGCTCGTTCACGTACATGCCGACGAACCGGTCGGCGGTCGCCGTGTCGAGATCGCGGGCGAACTGCATCGCATAGGACAAAGCTTCCTCGCGATGATCGAGCGCATACTGAATGCTGTCGCGCAACGCGCTGTTGACCGGCGGCATCAGCTCAGGGCCGAGCGCCCGCCGGATCGCGTTGCCTCCCAGCGGCAGCGGCAATCCCGTGATCTTCTTCCACCATCTGCCGAGATCGACGATGCGGTGCAGTCCCGCCTTGTCATAGGTCAACTGGCCTTCATGAATGATCAGCCCAGCT
Organism: uncultured Acidobacteriota bacterium; assembly: GCA_963755225.1. GTDB lineage: Bacteria > Acidobacteriota > Terriglobia > Terriglobales > Acidobacteriaceae > Sulfotelmatobacter. The sequence continues at coordinate 98,458 of CAVWJE010000006.1, read as the reverse complement.
TCGTACTTGCCCTCGAGCACTTGCGGAATGATCTGATCGAAAGGCACTACTTCAGTTTCAACCCCAGGCGCAAAAAGCTGCAGCGCGAGATAGGCGGTAGTGAGCGTGCCCGGAACGGCGATGCGTTTGTCTTTGATTTCACTCTGAGTGAACGGCCGCGGAGAAACGATCATCGGCCCATAGCCCTCGCCCACGCTGCCGCCGCAAGACATCAGTGCGTATAAATCCTGAATATAAGGATAAGCATGAAACGAAATCGCGGTGACATCGTAGACGCCTTCGCGCGCCTTCTGGTTCAGAGTTTCGATGTCGCAGAAAGTGTGCGTGAAACGCAGGCCCGGAACGCGCACCTTATTAGTGGCGAGGCCATAGAACATGAAGGCGTCGTCGGAATCGGGACTGTGAGCGATGCAATCTCGCGCACTTGGGATGAATTGGCGGCGGAATGTTTCGTCTCTTTCTGAAATTACGGTCATTACTTAAACTCCCAGATTGCAACTCTGTTTAGGCGCGGCGGATATGAAAAGTGAGATGCTCCCTCAGGGGCTAAAGCTCTCGTCTTTATCAGTCCTGGACCGTGCGACCGAAGTTGGCCCTTCCCAAAACCGCTTGCGACTAACTGGAGACGTGGGTCTTATGCTTCCCCTTCCATCGCGACGCAATTCCTGCCGCCATCATCACCTTGATTACTTCCGCAAACAAGAACCAGTAAAGTCCCCAGCGAAAAGCCTGCGCCACCGAATGCGTGAAAACGGCAAGCCACGCCAGGCCCGCGGTAAACAGCACAACTTCGCCCAGCAGTCCGCCGATGGCGGCTCGGGCGAAAGTTTTGCGTCCGCGTTCCATGACATATCCCGCCAGCCCACGCAACCGAAGGGATAAGCCAGGAGAAATCCGCCGGTGGGCGCCGAGAAGCTGCGCGATGCCTCCGCGGGCCGACGGGACTGAAAACCGGCATGCCCATCGCACCTTCGCCAGATAAAGAGCGAGCGCGGCAAATCCGCGCCGGCTGCCCAGCATCAGGCCGACCAACAAGCACGCCAAAATTCTGAACCGTCAACGGCACGGGCGTGAAGGGCAGCGGAATCGTGATGCGCGCGCACAACGCCACGAATAAACTGGCGCCCACCACGAGCGCAACCTGGCGCGCCGCTTCGAGAATGCGCTGCTGCTGTATGCTTAATGCTGGAATTGCATACTTTTGCCATGGAAGGTCTCCGAGAGCTCTATCAAGCAAGGAGCGTCATTGATCGTTACCGCCAACTCGGTCTGATCGGCGCTCGCGCTCCACTTCGCCGGAGATCCTGCTCCTGCGCCGCATGAGCCGCGCCGCAAATGGCGGCGCAAACGCATGTATAAGGCGATGGCCACGCACACCACCACCAGCGTACTCGCGCCCAGGATCAGGAACCACCAGATCATCCGCACAACCAGTTTAGAATAACAGATGATTCGCAGCTCAGGCGGGCGCGGTTCGTGCCATTGGATAGACCAGCCCTTAGCTTTCGGCTCCCGAGCGCACAAGCGCGGGAACTCAAAGCTGATCGCTCAGTCGCTTCCATTTGAAGAATCAGTTCAGGGACCGAAACGTAGACTGTTGTGCTTTAGCTTGCCTTCGCCAGGCGCCCGTTTCTCGCGCGATCGTTTCGACGCGCTTCAGCGTGAACTTCAGCCGTTCGCCGCCGAACTTGGAGCCTGTGACGACCTTCTCGATGTTCCCAAACATCTGCGGGTCGCCCATCTTTTCGCGCAGCTCCTTGAGGAAGGGATGGACCTTGGCGAAGATAAGATAACATTTCCCCGCTCACCGCAGGCTGGATGAACAACTCTTCGACTCAGCGCCCCGTGCAGCACGAACGACGCGGCCATGCTCCAGTATCCTCCGACCTGGCGCAGCCAGTTGTTTTCCTGCGAGCCCATCGCCCCGACAACTTTCAGGTAATCGTCGGCGCTCTGCGGCCAAAACTCGCCGAGCCACCAGTTGCGCGCCTTGCGCATTTCCGCCTCGCGGCGCAGATCGTAGAGATGGAGAATCAGTTGAGCATCGGCATCGCAGTCGGTTTCTTGGCCATGGAGATTCCTCCGTGGGATTTTGGGTCATTTGAGATTTAGAATCGAGCGCTTGGGATCGGTTCGCAAAGTATTCAATTACAATTCCCGATTGCTCAATCGACTTAAGCGCGGTCGTTGCGGCTGCCTCCGGTGGCGGCGCCGGCCGCTCATAGTCGCACTCTTTGTTCGGGCAAGCAATCACCGGTCCAGCTTTCAGAAACTTCTCGACCAGATATTCGCTGCCGCAACTCGGGCATTTTTCCGCAATCGGCTTGTGCGCCGAAGTGAACTTGCACTTCGGATAATTTCCGCAGCCGTAGAACGTGTTGCCCTTGCGCGCGCGCTTTTCGACCAGTTCGCCGTCTTTGCACTCGGGACACTTCACGCCGATGTAATTCTGCTTCACGTACTTGCATTCGGGATATCCGCTGCACGCCGTGAACTCGCCAAAGCGCCCGTGGCGGATCATCATGTTGCGCCCGCACTTCGGGCATAGTTCATCGAGCGGAATGTCCGGAACTTTCTTGCCCTGATCGAGCCGCCGCGTCGTCTTGCAATCGGGATAGCCCGTGCAGGCCATAAACTGCCCGAAGCGCCCGCGCTTCAGCACCATCACGCGCCCGCAGTTTTCGCAATATTCTTCCTGCGTGGTCTCCTGCACGTCGGCCGAATCGAGATCGGGCAGGTTGATCGGATTTTCCTTGGTAAACGTGCAGGTGTTTGGATCTTCCTTATCGTAGGTGCTGCACGCGTAGAACGATCCGTGCTTGCCCCACTTGATCACCAGCGGCGCGCCACAGTGCTCGCACTTCTCGTCCGTGGGCTTCTCCATCCGCTTGATGTTCTCCATATGCTTTTCGGCATATTTGAGATCCTTCGTAAACTTCTTGTAGAACTCGGCGAGCGTGTCGGTCCACTTCTCCTTGCCTTCTTCGATCTCGTCGAGTTCTTCTTCCAGGCCGCGCCGTGTAGGCCACGTCGAAAATGTCGCGGAAGTTTTCCACCAGCAGATCGGTGACCACCAATCCGATTTCCGTGGGAGTAAATTTCCCGCCCAATTTCTGCACGTACTGCCGTTCCTGAATCGTCGAAAGAATTGCGGCGTAGGTCGAAGGACGGCCAATGCCGCGCTCTTCAAGCTCTTTCACCAGCGACGCTTCGTTGTAGCGCGGGGGCGGCTCGGTGAAGTGCTGCTCCGGCTTCAATTCTTTCAGCGTGAGTTTCTGTCCCGCTTCGAGCGCCGGAAGCTTGTGTTTCAGTTCCTCGTCTTCTTCGTCCTTGCCTTCTTTCGACTCTTCGTAGACTCGCAGGAATCCGTCGAACTTCATCACCGATCCGGTTACGCGGAACCAGTAAACGTCGCCGTTCTTCGATTTCGCGTCGATGTCGACAGTCGTCTGGTCGAAGACCGCGGGCATAATCTGCGACGCGACGAAGCGCTGCCAGATCAGCTTGTAAACTTTGAATTCGTCTTCCTTCAAGTACTGCTTCATCTGATCGGGATGCCGCATCGCGGAAGTGGGGCGAATGGCCTCGTGAGCGCCCTGCGAATCCTTCTTCTCTTTATATGTATTGGGCGTCTCGGGCAGATAAGCCGCGCCATATTCCTTGCCGACATATTCGCGTACTTCCTGAATTGCCTCAGGCGCGACTCGCGTGGAATCGGTACGCATATAAGTGATGAGACCGACCTGGCCTTCCTCGCCGAGTTCCACGCCTTCATACAAGCGCTGCGCGATCATCATGGTGCGCTTTACGCTGAAGCGAAGTTTGCGCGAAGAATCCTGTTGCAACTTGCTGGTGGTGAATGGAGGAGCGGCGTTGCGACGGCGTTCTTTCTTATCGACCGATCGCACGAGCCAGTCGGCTTGCTCCAGCGCCGCGCGAATCTTTTCCGCGTCCTCGCCATTAGTGACTTCAATCTTTTCTTCGCCCTTGCCCAGAAAACGCGCGTCGAATGCGGGAGGCTTGCTGGCGGCGAGATTAGCGTCTATGGTCCAGTACTCTTTTTTCTCGAACGCTTTGATTTCGCGTTCGCGTTCGACAATCAACCGCAGCGCAACGGTTTGTACGCGTCCGGCGGAAAGCCCGCGGCGAACTTTATCCCATAACAACGGTGAAACCTGATATCCCACCAGCCGGTCGAGCACGCGGCGCGCCTGTTGCGCATCCACCAGATTCTGATCGATGGCCCGCGGATGTTCGAACGCGGCCTGCACCGCGCGCTTGGTAATTTCGTTGAACGTGACGCGCTGAATGCGCGGCGGAGCGTCGCTGTCGGCCTTTTTCTTCTTCCTGGCTTTCTTGCCTGTGCCGTTGCCATCGAGTTCGCCGGCAAGATGCGCGGCGATGGCTTCGCCTTCGCGGTCCGGGTCAGGAGCGAGAAAGATCGCATCCATGCCGGCGGCCAGCTTCTTTAACTTGGCCAGCACCTTTTCTTTACCCGGGATGACAACGTACTCCGGTTCGAAGTCGTCCTCGGTGTCTACGCCCAGCGTGCTCTTAGGCAGATCTTTGACGTGGCCGAGCGACGCCTCGACGGAGAATCCCTTCCCCAGATATTTCTGGATGGTTTTCGCCTTCGATGGCGATTCGACAATAACTAAACTTTTGGTCAACGGAACCTCAGTTCTTAAGATTTCGCTTTGAACCTAGCACGAATCGGAGGAAAGCAACAAGTTACGAGTAAAAACCTTCTAGCTTCTAGCTCCTAGCTTCTAGCTAAAACTGGCCTTTGCAGGCGCTGGACGAGCGAGGCCAGCATGCGTTGTACCTCAAGAACTTTCGCTTCAAGGTCTTCGAAGTCGGTGGCGGATAGGAAGCGCAAATCTTTCGCGAGCAACAAAAATGATATTCGAGTTCGCTTGCCGAGCCGCGAGCGATTTGTAGAAATCTCTTCATCTCCCGTCCGATCTTCGGCCGCATCCTTCGGCAATGTTAGCGCCGATGGATGCCGCAGAACGGCGCAACTGGCAGATCATCCGTTATCTCATCTCTCGGAAAACCTCGGGTTAACTCGTAAAGCCTCAGCGTTAAGCAATGGGCTTTTGTCCACACCTTCAAATTCTTGAAATCTTCCATTGCGATACTCTCAGGGGTTGGCTAGAAGCTAGGAGCTAGCAGCTAGAAGCTCTTCACAAAATTCTTCCCCGGCATCTGCCTTACTTTGCCGGTCAGTTCAAGCTCGAACAATGCGGCGAAGATTTCCGAGGACGACAGTTCGTTTTCCAACCGTTCCACCAGTTCATCGATCTGCGTGGCTTCATCGGCCTTTAGCAAGTTCAGGATCCGTTTCTCGTGGGGCGGTATTCCTTCGTCCGGGAATAGAGATGCGGAAGTTGATGCGCCGGATTCAGGCGCGGAGGGCGGAGTGAGCGCCAGTTTCACCTCCGCCGGCAGATCTTCCCAAACGTCTTCCCACGTCGCGACGAGCTTTGCGCCCTGCTTTATCAGAGTGTTAGGCCCCCAGGAATTTTTGTTCGTGACGTTGCCGGGCACGGCAAACACGTCGCGATTTTGCTCCAGCGCACAACGCGCCGTGATGCGCGTTCCAGAATATTCGGCGGCCTCTACCACGAGAACGCCGACCGACATCCCGCTCAGAATTCGGTTGCGGATGGGAAAATTTTGCGGCGCGGCAAACGTTCCCATGGCGAACTCTGAAATCAGCGCGCCGCCCAGCGCGAGAATCTGCTCCGACAGTCGCGAATTTTCTTTGGGATAAATCACATCCACGCCGGTGCCAAATACCGCGACTGTCTTGCCCTTTGCAGTGATGGCGCCGCGATGGCTGGCGGTATCCACTCCGCGGGCCATGCCGCTGATGATTAGCAGACCTTGTGCGGCAAGGTCGCAGGCCAGCCTCTCGGCCATGCCCGAACCGTAGGGCGTGGGATGGCGCGTTCCTACCATGGCGATGCCGGGCTGCTTCAAGACTTGGGGATTGCCGCGAACGTAAAGGACGAGCGGGGGATCGTAGATTTCTTTTAACCTTGCCGGGTAACACTCATGTTCGCAAGTAAGCACTTCAACTTTTTCGGCCGCGGCGCGCGCAATTTCCTCACGGGCCAGTTCCGCCGATTTTCCAGTGGCAATCGATTGCGCCGAGACCACCTGAATCCCCGTGCTTTCAAGTTCCGTAAGCGATGCATGGAATACTGCTTCCACATTTCCGAATCGCCCCACTAATTTTCGCGCCCTGGTCGGCCCCAAACCCGGTGTCAGGGAGATGGCGATCCATTCCAGCACATGCGTTGTGGCTGCTACCGCTGCGTTAGGCAAGTCGATACTCCTGTCCTTCCAATCGGACTGGGCGGACTTTAGTCATTGAGCTGAAGCTGGGTCAAGGAAAGATGTCACAAATCCGCCTAGAATCGCTCTGCTAGAATCAAAACAGGAATGACACGCCTGCGCATCTCTGCGATTTCCTACCTTAATACTGCGCCCCTTATGTGGGATTTCGAGCATGGCGAGGCTGGCCGCGACTTCGATATTACCTATACCCTGCCCTCAGTTTGTGCCCGAGCTCTTGAAGCTGGAACCGCCGACATCGGAATCATTCCGGCAGCCGCCTACACTCAAATTCCGGTCCTTAAGATCTTGCCCGGCGTTGCCATCGCCTCGCTCCGCCCCGTGCGCTCCATCCTTCTGGTAAGTAAAGTTCCAGTAGGAGAAATTCGTACTATCGCACTCGACACATCTTCGATGACCTCGGTAGCGTTGACGAAGATCCTTTTTGAAAAATGGCTGGGCGGCGGCAGAACTTTCACATCGATGCCCCCGGAGGTCGACCGGATGCTCGCCGCGCACGATGCGGGATTGTTAATCGGAGACCCCGCGCTACAGATTGACCGCTCGCGCTACTTCACACTCGACCTCGCTGAAGAGTGGATTCGCTACACCGGCAAACCTTTCGTCTTCGCCTTCTGGACGGTTCGCCAGGGTTCTCTGCAAGAAGCCGCTTTCTCCGCGTCGCGAAGCGATGCTCCTATGCCAGACCTCTCCGCCATATTCCAACAATCCCGCGACCACGGGCTCGAACCGGCGAGCCTTGACCACATCGCCGGCGAATGGGCGCCACGCCTGCGGCTTACGGAAGCTGAAGTTCTCTCTTATCTGACGGAAAATATCTATTATCAACTCGATGCGGCATGCCTCGCAGGCCTGCGTCTTTTTTATCGTTATGCCGCCGAGATCGGGGCTTTACCGACCGCCCCCGAGTTGCAATTTCTCGTCCCGCCGAAACCACGTATGGCGCAGTCGATTGCCTAGCCTGTAAACTCCTTCAAACCTGAATGCTTTTCCATTTCAATCCGTTGCTGGCGATTCCCATCTGGCACCGGCTTCGCCGCCTGGGCGGACCGGGATTGGTCTTGTTGGGTATCGCCGACAATTCCATTATTCCGCTGACCGGCAGCATGGATGTTCTTACCATCTGGCTCGCCGCCCGACACCGCGAGCCGTGGCCGTATTACGCGTTCATGGCGACTCTGGGAGCAGTTGCCGGCGGCTACATTACTTATGCCATCGCCCGCAAGGGCGGCAAAGAGACCATGGAGCGCAAGCTCTCGAAGAAGCGGGCTCGGCAAGTTTCGCGAGCGTTTGAACGCTGGGGATTCTTCGCTGTGGCAATTCCTGCGGTTTTGCCCCCGCCGTTTCCGTTCGTTCCGTTTCTCGTGGCGGCCGGAGCGGGACAATACTCGCCCAAGAAATTTCTGGGAGCGCTGACTCTAGGGCGTGGAGTTCGCTATTCCATTGGGGCGGGTCTGGGATATCTTTACGGCAGCCATATTCTGCGTTTCTTCAATCAATACTATGCCCCTGCCCTGGCGATATTAATTGGAATGGCGGTATTGGGATCGGTTTTGTCGCTGATTCAATACCTGCGTTACCGCAAGAGTTGACTCACCGCGCCGAGCATTCTTCGCAATGTCATCCCGAACACGGCAACAGCCGCGAGAGGGACCCTACGCCAAGCGTCAACTGGCAATAGCGATGGCAAGCGCGTCACGCTGCGTGGGTTGCGGGCACTCTCGCCGGCTTTCGTTATCCCGAATATTGACCGTCAGATCCCCCGGCTAGGTCATCTTCTGCCGGTTTTGTCGTTGATTCAATACCTGCGTTACCGCAAGAGTTGACTAACCGCGCCGTGCATTCTTCGCAGTGTCATCCCGAACGCGGCAACAGCCGCGAGAGGGACCTTACGCCAAGCGTCAACTGGCAATAGCGATGGCAAGCGCGTCACGCTGCGTGGATTGCGGGCACTCCCGCCGATGTCATCAACTCGGGACATTGATGTAAGGTCCCTCTTGCGGCTGTCGCCGCCTTCGGGATAACATGCCCCGATTTGGCCCAACTCTCATTCTTCCGCTAAAATTGAGCCAGCCCATGCAGCTAACGAAATCTCAAGCGCTCGATCTGTTCCACTCCGACGACCTGATCGGCATCGGCATGGAGGCCGACGCGGTCAGGCGAAAGCTTCATCCCGAGAGTACGGTCACCTACATCATCGATCGCAACATTAACTACACGAATTTCTGCACCGAATACTGCACCTTCTGCGCGTTCTATCGCCCGCTGAAAGGCCCTGCGTCGAAAGAAGGTTACATCCTCGAGTTCGACACCATTTACGAAAAGATTCGTGAGACCGTCGAACTCGGCGGCACCGGAGTGTTGATGCAAGGTGGCCTGCATCCCGACCTCAAGATCGACTGGCACGAGAAGATGCTGCGCGGTATTAAAGAGCGTTTTCCGCAGATTCATCTTCATTGTTATTCCGCATCCGAAATTATCGCCATCGCCGAGTACAGCAGCCTCAGCATCCGCGACACGATTCTCCGCCTGCGCGACGCGGGCCTCGATTCCATCCCCGGTGGCGGCGCCGAAATTCTCGACGACGAAGTCCGCTACAAAATCGCCCGCCTGAAGTGCCTCACCGGCGATTGGATCAACGTTCACCGCACGGCTCACCAGATCGGTATGCGCACCACCGCGACCATGATGTTCGGCGTAGGCGAAAATTACGAGCACCGCATCAACCACCTGCAAGCCCTCTATGATTTGCAGGAAGAAACCGGGGGCTTCACCGCCTTCATCCCCTGGAGCTTTCAGCCGCAAAATACCGCGCTAGGCGGCCGCCACTGGGACGAAGCCACCGCCGTCGAATACCTGAAAGTCCTCGCCATCTCCCGCCTCTATCTCTCGAACTTCCTCAATGTGCAATCGAGCTGGGTAACGCAAGGCCTGAAAGTCTGCCAGATGGGCCTCCGCTTCGGCGGCAACGACGTAGGCTCGGTGATGCTCGAAGAAAATGTAGTCAGAGCCGCCGGCGTAACCAACTGCACGACGGAAGAAGAGTTGCGCCGCATCATCCGCGATGCGGGATTTCGGCCTGCGCAGAGGGATACGCTGTATCGGCAATATTTCCTTAACTAAAGCGCAGCACATCTCATTTGGAGACAGCCGCCTCGGCTGTCTGCGGAGCGACGCAACGCTCGTGAGGAACGGACACTCCTGTCCGTTGCCTTTGACTTGACTTGGATTCCGACTTCGCGGCTGACGGCCTGTCAGACATGCCACTAATTCGCCATGTATTCGCCGATATTATCCCGACCTAATTGTCTGTAGGTACAAGAAAACAAGGCGAATATAAGCGGGATTGTGCATTTCGCGCAAGGATGGGATTACAATGCTCTTATCCTTGTCGAGGGGCATCAGATGGCGGCGAATCCTGAAGGGCACACTCCACGCTACTGGCGGAAGCACCCGAAAGCTGCCCAAAATCAGCCCGCTATTCCCGTCGCAATGTCTGAGAGTCCTCAGCTTAATAAAAGCGATACCTGGACAATCCTTGGCGTACTGCTGGGGCTGCTGTTCGTGATTATCGTTCCACCGCTCTACGCCAAGGTTCCTATATTTGTGGGGGTCTGTGTTGGCCTAGGGTGGCTTGCCTTCCGATCTCATTGGGTAATTGGATGGAACGTATACCAGAAAACTTGTTTGGGGACGCTGGTAATAATTCTATGTTCCGCGATAGCAATCCCACAGTTCGGGTCGCAGTGGCGCTCTAGGCGAGATACACCTGCTCCGGTAATTTCTTCGTCTCCAGCGCCTGCCGTTCCGTCGCTGGAGTGGAGACCGCTAGCTATAACTGCGGGGATGGGAAGCCGAACGCAATTAAATTATAACGGTAAAACGCCCGATGATTTAGTGCTTACACTGGAGGGGTCCATAGTCAACAGCGGGGCACCTAGCACCACATTCGATTGGGAAGCGAAGCTATTATTGCCTGATGATACGGTCCCGATACTCGGTTATCTGCTTGTATCTCCAAGTAACCCTGACATGAATTGGACGTTAAGAACTCCAGACGGACACAAAGCCTCTATTCCCTTTCGTGAGGGCAACCTCCCACAAGTCACAGCATTAAAGGCTATCAAGCAGGGCGATACCCCGACGGGATTTGCTATATTCGCGTTCCATCACTTAAAGGAGAAATGGCTAAAACCTAGGGCACTGAATGGGTCGAGAGTTACGATGTCTTTTTATGACATCGCCAAACGCCAGACTATTTATGAATGGACCTTGCCGGACCAGCATGGACAGTACACTAACGATACGACATCGGAGATAACGCCAGGTATGCCTACACCTCACTAGGTGCTCATGCAACCTTTGCGACTTCCTTGTATTAGAGCTTATTAGAATGGATGAGCTTCAGCATCGTATCGCGGAACAGCTGCCGGGAGCCTCGCCCCCAAATGCAAACGGCCCCGGAATCTCCGGAGCCGTTCGCGAGAACCGATAAATCGGCACCCTGTCAAGGTCGCAACCCCATTATCGGCGCAACACCAAGAACAAATCAAGTTACTTTAAGGAGGGGCCGCACCCTGTCCACGACCCTCCACTTGTCCCTGAGAGACAATCTCTCCGAAGAGAGAATGGACCTGGAGGGGATCGCCTGCGACCATGACAGGGTGCTATGCTGCCAATTATACCACAGGCCCACGCATCAAAGCTTACTTCAGTCGTGATAAAGATTCGGAAGTCCACCCGCATTTATTCAAGTAGATTTCGTTTTGGAACGGGCTTCGCGCTCCTAGCCTTGACGCTTGCAATCGGAGCTAAAATAGCCTCAGCGAGGTGCTCATGCCGCAACTAACGCCGCAAGTCTCCGAAGTCCTCGAAAAAGCGCTAGCGCTCTCCACCGAAGATCGCGGCCTGATCATCGACCGCCTCGTTGAGAGCCTCGACAACGAGCTAGCCGAAGAAGGAGTGGAGGCGGCGTGGTCCGAAGAAATAAAGCAGCGTGTCGAAGAGATTCAATCCGGCAAAGTCGAGATGATTCCCGGCGAGGAAGTTCATCGACGTCTGTTATCGCGACTGTCCAATGGCAGGAAGTAAGCGCTATCGCCTTCATCCTCTCGCGTGGCTGGAAATCGATGGAGGAGATGAGTGGTACGCACAGCGCAGCGCGCAAGCCAGCACAGACTTCGTTTCCGATGTTTTCTCTGCCGTCGAAAATATCTGCGAAGCTCCCCATCGTTGGCCCAAATACCTACATGGTACCCGTCGCTTCGTCCTCGGCCGCTTCCCGTTCTCAATCGTCTATCTCGACACGGCGGAGTTTGTGAACATTGTGGCTGTGGCCCACAGCAAACGAAAACCAGGATATTGGAAGCGGCGACTCTAAAATTTGCCTCTCAGGCGCATGCGGCCTTGAAAATGCAAACGGCCCCGGAAATCCCGAGGCCGTCGCGAGAACCGATAAATCGGTACCCCGTCAAGGTCACCCTTATTATCGACACAACGCAGCCACAAATCAAGTTACCTAAAGAAGGGTCGCACCCCGTCTTGCGCCCCCCACTTGTCCCTGAGAGACACTTCCTGAAGGAAGGTGGACCTGGGGGATTCGCCCCCCCACACGGACCTTGACGGGGTCCTGTGCTGCCATACACCACAGGCCCACGAAGCAAAGCTTACTCGAGTCAGGCTAAGGCTTAGGCGTCTGGCTTGCCTTTATTGACGTGCGGTTCTGTTTTGGGAACAAAGAATTCGGATGGCCAAGGGAAAGGTTACAGGTTGGCTTCGCAGCAGGTTCCTCATCGCCGTTTTGCGGCGGTTCGGAATGACATCTCGCCCTAACGTGGATGGAAAGGCTGGATTCAGGCCGTGATACCGCTCAGGCTGTGTCTGTGAAGAAAATGTCCCGGTGAAAATACAAACAGCCCCGGAAATTCCCAGGGCCGTCGCGAGAGCCAGTAGCCGAAGCCATCAGACAGTCCGTCCCTCAGCACCGAAACCTTCTGTTCTATGCCGTTCGTGATCTGCGCACAAAATTGAAAGCAACTTAGAATTGTTTCGCGATTGGAATTCTTTGACCTCCTCTCACAATCGATTGCTGTGAAGTGTGTTCGTCTTACAGGTTGTGGCTGTTAATTTTAGGAGGAGATACTTATGGCTGCTGGCGCTGCTCCCGCTCCCGAACTAAAGGCGGAAACAAAAACCGAGACCACCGAAACCATCGAGACAACGCCCGCGACGCTGAAGCAGCGTATTGCGCGCGTGCTTCACGACATTTTTGCGGGACGCGAAGAATATTCTGGCTGGCGTCAGTAGTGAGGCTGAAATCCCGATCCGGCTTCTGAGTACGGGCTTTGACCGCTGTAGGGTTTCGCGAACTTCAGGGATAATTTTAAGAGGTTGCTGCGAAGAGCCACCTCGGGCGCTAAAGCGCAAATTCATCTTCAAACAGCTTAACGGCACGAGTGAAACTCGTGCCCTTCCCAACCCTTCGCTCGTGCCCTTCCCAACCCTTCGAACGTGAGTTTTTCGGTAGCCTCTGAAACTCGTGCCCTTCCCAAAGCCCCTCGAAAATATCCTTCCAAACTCCTCGAACGTGTAGTTTCTCCACGGCCCTGAACTCACGCCCTGACCCAACCTGATCGAACAGAATTTTTTCGGCGGCCTACTCAAAGCGCGCAAGGCTTACACTGATTTCGCCGTCATCGCCGACTGCGCAGTCTTTCCTCCCGGCGTTTCCCTCCTAAGCGAATTTACGGCAACGAGCGCAATCTGCTCCAGCGGTAAAATTAAATCCACTGCGCCGCGGGCAATTGCCTCTTTTGGCATTCCAAACACGGTGCAGGTGGCTTCATCCTGAGCGATAGTGGCGGCGCCCGCTTCTTTCATCTCGCACAGGCCTTCGGCGCCATCGTCCCCCATCCCAGTCATGATCACGCCAACCGCGTGCGAGCCCGCGGAAATCGCAACCGATCGGAACAATACGTCCACGCTCGGTCGATGGCGCGACACTAGAGGACCATCAATAATCTGAACGACAAAATCCTCCCCCGCCCGCTTCACCAGCATGTGACGGTTGCCCGGAGCAATCAGCGCCTGACCGGTTTGCAATCGGGTGCCGTCGCGGGCTTCCTCTACGTTTATCGCACATTCTCTATTCAATCGTTCCGCGAACGCGCGGGTAAAAACCTCCGGCATATGCTGCACAATCACAATTGGCGGAGAGTCTGTAGGCATGGCTGTGAGAAAGGTACGGAGCGCTTCCGTGCCTCCGGTAGAAGCTCCAACGGCGATCAGGCCGCTCGGCGGGATTGCGCTGCGAGACATGTATTTGCGCGGCAGGACTGCATCTGCGCTGAGACGCGGAATCGCCGGCATCGGCCGCGGCTTGATCTGCGCCTGCGCGGCGCTCCATACGGCATCGAGAAGAGTGACGGCAGATTCATGCAGGAAATCTCGTACTCCGACTTTGGGCTTGGTAATCACTTCCACCGCGCCTTCTTCCAGAGCGCGAAAGGCAAGCTCCGTTCCGCGGGCGGCGAGGCCAGAGCAGACCACAACCGGCGTGGGCATCTCGCGCATGATCTTGCGAATGAAAGTCAGGCCGTCCATGCGCGGCATTTCCAGATCGGTGATCACCACGTGGGGCGGCTCTTTCTCCATCTTGCTCCACCCGATCAGCGGGTCGGCGGCGGCTTTAACGCTAATCCGCCGGTCGGTGCTCAGGATGGCTTGCATGACTTGCCGTACCATGGCGGAGTCGTCCACGATTAGCACTTGCAGGTTGTTTTCGTTGATCGGCGGCATGCGGTTTAATTCCTCTAAGCTACGGGTCGCGCTTTACACCGTCGCGCGATGTCGGCGCTGACGGTTATTGTCATCCAATTTGGTGTACATCGTGCTTGGCGTATATCGTCGGTTCGATGCTCCGTATCTCGGAGGAAATACTGCTCAAATTTTCCGCGTGTCCCACGAATAAGAGTCCGCCGGGAACGAGATGACGAATAAGATTTGTAACCACGCGCTGTTTCGAGGCGGCGTCGAAATAAATGAGCACGTTGCGGCAGAAAATGGCGTTGAAGGGGCCCTCGGCCAGATCGCACTCCAGATTCAGATTCAATCTGCGGAAGTCGATCATCTGTTGAATCTTGACCTTTACTTTCATCTCGCCTTCGCGGTCGGCTCGCCCCCGCAGCACAAAGCTCTGCAAAAGATCCTTCGGCAGCTCGCTTGACTTCGCGATGGGATAAACGCCCTTGCTGGCTTTTTCGAGGATGCGGTTTGATATGTCGGTGGCCAGAATGCCGACCTGCCAGCCCGCTTCGATGGGAAGATGCTTCGCCGATAACATGGCCAAGGTGTATGGCTCCTCCCCCGAGGAGCACCCGGCGCTCCAAAAACGCAGTCTCTGCGAGTTTGATTGATGTTTGCTTTCCGCTTGCCAGCGCGGAAAAACTTTTTGCACCAAAAACTCGAATTGCCGGGGCTCACGAAAAAAGCGTGTTTCGTTGGTGGTGATCGCATCGATCATCCGGGCGCGTTCTTCTTGCCGATCAGGCTGAGTGACGCAGTCGTAATAATCTTGCAGAGAAGTAATTCCGAGGATGCGCAACCGCCGATAGAGCCTTCCGCAGAGCAGAGCGGTCTTTGAAGCTCCCAGCCAGATGCCGGTTTCGGCATAAATCAACTTCTGAAACTTTTGAAACAAAGCTGGACTGACGGAAAGGTGAGGCGGCGGTTCCAGGCAGGCGACAGCGCGATAACCGGCGGAATTATCCTTCGCAAAGCTTCCCACTGGCACGGATCACGCCCCGGCTTCCAGATGTAATTCTTTGACCGAAGGTTCGGAATTGGCCGCAGTCTCATCGTGGGGCGGGCTCGACGACAGTATCTGTCACGGCCAGAAATTCCTCGGCCGATAGAACTTTGTCGATATCGAGGATGAGGCAAAACTTTTTTCCTAACGCTCCCATGCCGAGGAGGTATTCCGTCTTCACCCGGGTGCCGAACGGCGGGGTGGGTTCAATTTCGCCGGCTGCAAGTTCCATGACCTGGCTCACGGAATCGGCCAAAACTCCCATGGTGAGGTCTTCGCCCTGGAACTTTACGTCTGTAATGATGACGCAGGAAAATTTCGAGACGCGGCTGGCGGCCAGTCCGAACTTTAGCGCGAGATCGACGACGGGAATCACTCTGCCGCGCAAGTTGGTGACGCCGCGAACCCACGCAGGAGTATGGGGCACGGTGGTAACCGCTTCGTATTCGATGATCTCCCGCACTTTGCCGATGTTGATGGCATATTCCTCGTCCGCAGTGAAAAAGGTGAGATATTGCACTGTGCCACGAGCGAGCCGATCCTCACTCCGATTAGAAGCGCCCATATTTTCGTTCCTCATATGTTTACGCGGCCAATTCCCTCCGGCATTCCGGATGCTGACGGCACCATCCAATTTAGAATGGAGAGAAGTTGGCTTCTTCCGCCGGGTTGGTTTTGACTGCCTGACGATAGCTATGCCGTTGCGCGGCGCTCTTAAACGCCGGGTTCAGGGGCATGGTTACGCGTTGACTCCCGTCGCCGTCACCGCGACTTTTTTGCTCGCCGGCGACGCGGAAGAAAGTCATCAGCTGTTGGAGTTGTTCCGATTGCGCAGCCAGTTCTTCCGCGGTACTGGAAAGTTCCTCCGCGGACGATGCATTGCGTTGCGTAACTGAATCAACCTGGGACATGGCCTTGTTGATCTGCGACACTCCATCGGATTGCTCCGTGGAAGCCGCAGCCACATCCTGCACAAGATCGGCGGTTTTCCTGATCGATGGAACCAGATCGGAGAGCAGTTGGCCAGATCGTTCGGCGACGCTGACGCTCTTACCAGCCAGTCCGCCGATTTCCTGCGCGGCCAACTGGCTGCGCTCGGCCAGTTTGCGAACCTCGACTGCGACCACTGCAAATCCGCGGCCTTGATCTCCGGCGCGCGCCGCTTCGATCGCGGCGTTCAGGGCGAGTAGGTTGGTCTGGTAGGCAATCTCCTCGATGACCGAGGTTTTGGCGGCGATCTGCTTCATGGCGTCCACAGTCTCTTTCACCGCATTGCCACTTTCTTCCGCCGCGAGTGCGCCCTTCGCCGCCGCTTGCTCCACCTGGCGGCTGTTGTCGGCATTCTGAGTAATCGATGCATTCATCTGTTCCAGACTCGAACTCATCTCCTCCACCGAGGCGGCTTGCTCGCTGGTTCCTTGGGAGAGACTTTGCGACGATGAAGAAACTTGCTGCGCCGCGGAAGCCACCGCCGCCGACCCTTCGCGCACGTCTCGTATGATGCCCGACAACCGGCCGCTCATCTCCTGCATGGCTTGCTGCAACTGGCCGGTTTCGGAACGATTGGTGACCATGATTTCTTTGGTTAAATCGCCGGCGGCGACACGCTCGGCATACTCCACCACCTGTTTGATCGGGAGAGTGATGCTCCTGGTCACGTTGACGGCGACAAGCGGCGAGACGATCAAAGTGACGATAAGCAGCAGAAGCCCCATTTTGCGGCCGAGAGCGTAGCCTTCCTGGCTGTCTTTCATGCTTTGCGCCATGGCGGCGGTTTGAAGGTCAATGAACCTTTGCCATGAAGCGCGGTACTTATCGAGCGCCGGAATCACTTCTTCGCTCAATGCGGCAAGCGCCTGATCCCGCTTCTTGTCGGCGAGCAGTTTCTTGGCTTTCTGTCTGGCCGAGATGTATGCCTGGCGATCCTGCGTGACCAGGTCGAACAATTCTCTTTCCTGCGGGGAACTCAGGCTTTTTTCGATGATGGCAATCTGCGAGGTGATCTCCTGGCTGATCGCTTCATTTTCCTGGTTAAGCTTTTTCTCTTGCTCGGGATCGGTGGCATCGAATAGTTGCAAAGTAATGCGCGCGTTGGTGATCGAATTCTCAATCGTCTTGTGCGTGGCTTCGACGGTGTTGTAGCGTTTCTCCATCGAGGCCGACAGATTCGAGTTCAAACTGCCAAGCCATCCCAGCCCGAGCGTTCCCGCCGCAATTACGAATAGCAGGATAGTTCCGAATACGAGGCCGAGCCGCGTGCCTATCTTTTGATCTTGCCAAGTCTTCATAATGCTTGCCTTTCGAAATAGTCGATTCTTTTTTCTAAGCTTGTGCTTGCAAAGCCGAAGGCATCACGCCGCGCAGAAGGCCGGGAACGTCGAGGATCAAACCCACTCGTCCATCTCCCAGGACCGTCGATCCGGCGATGCCCGAAATACCGCGGAACGCCCGTCCGAGGGGCTTTACCACCGCCTGCATGCCGCCAAGCAATTCGTCGACGGCAATTCCCGCGTGAAATTCGTTAACTTTGACGATCACGACGTTCTCCCGTTTGGGAGCGTTTCCAGTCAAATTGAAGGCGCTCCGCAATCGGATGTAAGGGAGGGCGCTGCCCCGTAAACTAAGAATTCCGCTGGCTTCTAAGCTCCGCTGGTCGGCAGGCAGTTCCGTGCACTCGGTTACATGTTCCACGGGCACCACAAAAGTCTCGGAGCCGACTCGAACCGAAAAACCTTCAATGATGGCCAGGGTCAAGGGCAGACGAATAGTGACCGTGCTGCCCTGGCCGGCAATGCTCGATACTTCGACCGTCCCGCGCAGGTTATCGATGTTGCGGCGGACGACATCGAGTCCAACGCCACGCCCCGATAGATCGGTGACCGATTCGGCGGTGGAGAATCCCGCTTGAAACACCAGATTGAAAATGTCCTTATCCCGAATCACATCTTTGGAAGAGACGAGTCCGACGCGCGTGGCCTTTTGAAGGATTCTTTCGCGATCGAAGCCTGCGCCATCGTCCTGCAAAGTGACAACAACGTTTCCGCCGGTGTGAGCCGCCGTGAGCCGGATTATGCCGCAGGGATTTTTTCCCCCTTTTTCGCGCTCCTCGGGTTTCTCCAGGCCGTGATCCACCGCATTACGCACCAAATGAAGCAGGGGATCTTTCAATTGTTCGAGGACGGTCGTATCCACATCGACCTCGGCGCCCACCACTTCGAGCCGCGCAATCTTCCCATGAGTTCGGGCCAGGTCTCTGGCAGAACGAACGAACTGGCGAAACACGGGTCCTACCGGAACCATGCGAATACTCATCACCTGGCTCTGCAAATCCATGTAAAGGCGTTCGGCTTCGCGGTGCATTTCCAGAAGAGCCCGGCCTTGCTCGGTGCCCAGTTCTTCGATCATCCGCCGCAGACGCCCCTGGGCGATCACAAGTTCGCCGGTCAAATTCAACATCTGGTCCAGTTTGTCGACATCGGCCCGCAGCGTGCGATGGCCCGGCCCCGGCAGCGGGTTGAGCTTCACCGTAGACCCGGTTTCCGCCTGGAAATCGGAACTGGGTATCGCTCTTTCTGACCTCAACCCCACTTCTTGCGTAATTTCCTTCTCGATCTCGCGCTGTCGCGGATTGAGATCGGGAGAGCCCTCATGCGCGCCGGCAACCATGACTCGAAGCTCATCCGCCGCCTTCAGCAAAAGCGCAATGAGGTCCGAACTGGGTTGGGTTTGTTGCTCGCGAAAGATATCCAGCAGATCCTCGACGACGTGGGCGAAGCCGGCCAAGCCCACGAGTTCGAGCGAAGTTGCATTTCCTTTGATGCTGTGGGCGACGCGGAAAATGGTGGGCAGCAGTTCGGGATCGGATGGAGTAGACTCCATCTGCATCAGCGCCTGCTCCATCACGTCGAGGCCTTCCTCGGATTCGATGATGAACGACGCGAGGATTTCCCCACGATCAAAGTCAGGTAACTCCACTGTCCCCCTCGTGCTAAGTGGAAGTTTATTAGCGTCCGCGGCGATTGCGCCGCCGACTGCGATCAAATCTGGTCAAAATTCCTTGTTGTCGTAAGGCCGTCGGTAATTTGAAAGACCAGTCTGCGGCCATGTTTGCCCGATACTTCCTTTTCCACCACTGGAATACCCGAGGAACGAAGAAAACTTTCCGCCAGTTCTACATTTCTCGAACCGACCGATTGCGACAGATCAACCGCGAAGGCGCTCGATCCGCCGAAAATTTTGGCCTGTAAATTTCGTACTTCGCACCCCAGTGCCAACACCTGCTTCAGAAGTTCAGGGTTGGCGACATTGCCGTAACGCAAGCGGTTGGGCCCATCGGCAAGGCCTTCCGGGAGCAGATAATGATTCATGCCGCCGGCTCGCTTGTGTCTATCCCACAGACAAACCGCCGCGCACGAGCCCAGGATGGTCGAGATCGTGACCGGATCGCGGCTGACAAATACCTGTCCCGGATACAGGAAGTGACGGCTTTCTTTCGCTTCCGGGAGCTCGAAGCTCTTCATGAACTCCGAGGGCAGCACCGCGGGATTAAACTTGGGTGGGCTCTCTCTCATGTTGTGATTCCTGACTGCTCAATTACCGGTTTCGAGCGAGAGTTCGGACCAAATAAGGGCTGGGCGGCTTCCTCGGAAAGCAGCTTGAACAACTCGATATCGGATTTATCGAAGCCGATCTTCTGCGGAAGGAGGCGGAATATCGCCAGAATCGCGACGGTTTGATTTCCGCTGCGGATCGGGACGAATGCTTCTACCTTCTCCACGGCGCCAGATCGTTCCGATCCCGACGGCTCGACATGGCACTCTCCGCGCATTAACCGTTGCCGCCCGGCATCGCCCAGAGCGCGCAACAAGTCGTAACCTTCGAGATCGATTCCGAAAGACCACCAAACTTTAGAAGCCGCGATTCCGCGATTGACGGTGAACAGGGCGAATTCCTCGGAACCAAGGAGGTTGGCCACGATCTCACGCAATCCCTCAATCGCGTCCTTTTCATCCTTGCTTTCGGCCAACCTCTTGCGCGCCACGCCCAAGCGCGCCTCGTTGGCCGGCTCGGCTGCGGAGGTTATTCTGCTGCGTCCTTTATTGTTACCGTTATCGGCCTTCATGAAAATCCTTGTTACATTGATTCGCGAATACTGCCAGCCCATCCTGGCTGTTCATTCCCCCAGGTAACTTTGCAAAAGGGCGACCAATTCCGAGCCATTTACCGGTTTGGTGATGTAATCGTTGCAACCGCTTTGGAAGCCGGCCTCCATGTAGGATTCCTCGCCACGGGTGGTGACCAGAACGATGGGAATTTCGCGCGTGCCGGGCTGCTTGCGTATCATTTTGCAAGCCTCGAATCCGTTCATGCGAGGCATGACGACATCCATCAAAATCAGATCGGGACGCTCCTGTTGAGCTTTCTCGACCGCTTCCTGCCCATCGCTTGCAGTTACGCAGTGGTAGTTGGTGCGCCTTGTAAGAATTTCGCGCTC
Source organism: uncultured Acidobacteriota bacterium (assembly GCA_963755225.1). GTDB lineage: Bacteria > Acidobacteriota > Terriglobia > Terriglobales > Acidobacteriaceae > Sulfotelmatobacter. Next base: position 77,795 of record CAVWJE010000006.1, on the reverse strand, counting down.
CATCATCAAAGCTGTCTTGGAGTCATCAACGACTAGAATTTTCTTAGACATTATTCTCCTCAACGGAAAAGCCGAGGTGAGCCGGTGGACTCTTTGAGCCGTCGCGGATCCGCCATTCTGGTCAGGTCTGGAAGGTCGAGCGCGGACGATGTCTCAGCAGCTTTGATTCTTCTATTCCTGATTAGTAATCTTTAACATAGCGAAACGTCACACCGTAGTTACCGCCGTAACGGAGGAGACTTTCGCACACTCGCAGGTAATATCCAGCGTTCCAATGACCATCCACTTTGTTCGGGTCTTAAGGGAAAGCGAGTTAGAATCGGCTGAGGAGCGGGCTCGAAACGCGATTGCCTTGCCGCCTGAGGACCGATTCAGGTTCTTGACGCGGCTTGCAGAAACAAGAGATCGAATTGAGGTTGATTAACGAATGAAACGGACCGCCACGCCTATGCCGATCATTCTCCTGGGCGTCGCGACGCTGTTTGCGCAGGTTTCTGCGGAAGAGCGGAGTTCCGCCCCGAGCGGATTGGCGGCGCATGCGAAACCGGCGCAACTAGCGGGAGTGGTGACCAGGGATCCGGGCGGCGAGCCGGTGAAGAAAGCGCTTATCGAGTTGATCGCCGAAAGCCAGGCCGACGGGGAAAACTACACGGCGACCAGTGGCGCGGATGGCAGCTTTCGCATTGAGAGTGTTTTGCCGGGACGATACCGGTTGTTCGTCGAGCGCGTTGGCTATCAGGAAGTGGATCGGCTCCGCCACCACATGGAAGGCCGCACTCTAACCCTTGCCGCAGGGCAGGAACTTAAAGATATCTTCATTCGTCTTCAGGCTTCCGCAGTAGTGGAGGGGCGGGTGACCGATGAAGATGGCGACCCGATGCCGGAGGCGCAGGTTGCGGTGTTGCACCAAACTTTCGTTTCAGGGCACAGCCGATGGGAACAGATGAGCGCCGAGCGGACTAACGACCTCGGCGAGTACCGAATCGCAGGTATCGCCGCCGGGAATTACTTTGTTTCCGTAGCACCACCGCCCGATTTCAGAAGTCTGATCGAAACCAATGGCACTGCGACGGCAATGGGAATTCCCGGCGGGTCGCCGGCCGAGAAGCCGGCAATCGCGTCCTACCAAACCACCTATTATCCGGGGACGCGAGACCGCGCCCAGGCTGCATCCATCCAGTTGCGCCCCGGCGATGATTTTCCGGTGAATTTCTCGCTAACTCCCAGCCCGAGTTTGAGTATTCGCGGTTCGGTGGTGAACCTGCCGCCCGGTTTCACCGCTGCGATCATGCTGCAATCCAGGGATTTCAATCTGGTGCTGAATGGGGCGGAAGTGCGCAAGGATGGCAGCTTCGAGGTACGCGATGTTTCTCCTGGAAACTACACTCTCGTAGCCACGGTTGATGATTCACCTGTGGCGATGATGGCTCGCCAGGAGCTTCAGGTGACGGCGAGTGTAGACGGGCTGCGCCTCACGCCACAGCCCGGCGGAACGGTTCGCGGGCATTTCAGCGTGGATCCGGGGAAAATTGGCGTCGCCAGCAAATCGAATCTGGATCGAATTTTTCTCCTGCTGCGTTCCGCCGAAGGCGATGATGGCGCCCTGGGATCTTTCACCACGAGCGGAGGATTCTCCCCTCTAATTCAGGTGAATGCGGATGCCAGCTTCGAATGGAAAAACGTGCCTGCGGGACACTATTCGATTGAGATCTCGGATGCCAGCGCGACGCCCGATTGGTTCGTGAAATCCGTCCTTGTGGCAGGCCGGAACGTAGTGGACTCCGGATTCGGCGTCGTCGGCGGCGCCGCCGCGATTGATGTAATAGCCGGCGCGAACGGCGCTTCCACCGAAGGTGTCGCGAGTGACAGGCATGACGAGCCCGCCGCCAATGCGACGATTGTGGCCGTACCGGAAGCGCGCCTTCGCGATCATCCGGATCGCTATCGCAAGACCTCGTACCGATCAAACGGGACATTTCGTCCTGCGCGGCTTGGCTCCCGGCGATTACACTCTCTTCGCCTGGGACAGTGTGGATGGCGAAGCCTGGTACGATCCCGAATTCATTAAGATATATGAGGGCCAAGGCAAGGCTTTACGCGTTAACGAGGGCGAACGTGTCACTGTGCAACTCAAGCTGGGCTTCGCACCGGACGAACCCCCGCAAGAGCAGCGGTGAATTTTTCGAGCGCCTCATAAGGCGCCGATGTTAACGATCCATTCACACTTCTTCCGTAGACTGGTCGACGTTGGCGGTAGATACTTTGTTTGTCGAGACAGCCGGCTTCCGGTTGGTTTAAAAGAATGCCCTGGAAGAATGTCCCCAGAAGTATGCCCCGTAAAGCTGCGACATCCCGGATTGCGGTAGAAGAAGGCGACGACGGGTCCAGGACGATGCGGCCCAAGGAGCCGGCAGTGGCCGCGAAAGCCGCCAGGAAGGGCGCCGGTTCGCTCGACGATCTAGCGCAGACGGCGATGCGCGCTTTTCTAATCGCTCGCGATGCAGCCTTCAACGTTCGCGATTTGCTTACTCACTCTTCTCGCATGGCTTTCCTCGCCATCAAGGAATGCGAACAGGAACTCGATGTCATCGAACGCTATATCGACGAACATCTGCCGGCCGCGATTACGCGCGTGAACGAAGCGCGGGCTCGCCAGCTATTGACCAGCCTGAAGTGCACCACCGACCTGGAGCGCATCGGCGATCTCATGATGAGCGTTGCCATGCGGGTGCAATCTCGTACGACCAAAATGGCGGCCGCCGATATACGTCATCTCGTGGAAATGTCTGCGATGGTACGCGAGATGCTCGACCTGGTGTATCGCGGTTTCCTCAATCTCGACGTGGAGTGCGCCCGAAAAGTATTGCAAATGGATAAAGAAATCGATCGCGTCTGCCATGCCTTGTTCCAGAAGCATCTTACGGAACACGCGACAAGTAATAATCCTTCGAGCTTCGATGTTCTGTTGATGGCGCAGGCGCTGGAGCGCGCGGGCGACCACACGACGAATCTGGCCGAAGACCTCTACAGCCTGATCGAAGGCCGCAGTCTGCGCCATGCGCCGAAGAAGCGGGCGGCAACGTAGGAACCCAGTTCTCGGTTCTCGGTTCTCAGCAAACCTTCGGAGCCCTCGACTTGCCTACTTTACGTCCGATCTGTGAGTTCTAAAATCATTTGAAATCCGAAGCGACAACAGAAACCGGGCGTGTCAGTTCGGGTTTGCTTAACTGAGAAACTGAGAAACTGAGAAACTGAGAAACTGAGAAACCGAGAAACTGAGAACTGAATTAAACTGCCTTCCTGAATTCACCATTCGTTAACACGGCGGAAACACTCCGGCAACATTCCCACCATACATTTATCCAGACCCTGCGGGCTTCTGGCGCTCGGGCCTCGAAGCCAGCCACACAAATAGACAATGCACTCTCCCACGGAATCGTGCCCTCCGGGTAGCGAGGGGAAGATTTTGCCGGCTACGCGTTGTCTCGTCTTCGTGGTCGAAGACGAGGAAGACATTGCGCGGTTAATATTGAATAATCTGCGAACCGCGGGCTTTGAAGTGCAAAGTTTTACCAGCGGCACGTCCGTGGTTGCGGAAGCATTGCGGGAGATGCCGTCGTTGTTTCTCCTCGATGTGATGCTTCCGGGTGCGAACGGCTTTGAGATATGCCGCCAAATTCGACAGACCCCCAGCCTCTCGTCAACGCCAGTAATCTTTCTGTCGGCAAGAACGGCCGAGGCCGACCGAGTGAAAGGACTGGAATTGGGCGGAGACGATTGCATCACCAAACCGTTCAGTCCCCGCGAACTGGTAGCCCGCGTACGCAGTGTGCTGCGAGGTCTGCGTCAGGAGACAGTGACTCCGGAAGTGCTCCGCCTGGGGGAGATCGAGATCGATCCTTCTTCAATGACGGTGCAGGTGCGGGGAAAGACTGTGCTTACAACGGTGCGCGAATTCCGTTTGCTGGAATACCTGGCGACTCACTGTGGACGCGTCCTCACCCGCGACCAGTTGCTCGATGCGGTGTGGAAAGAAACTCCCTTCGTCACGCCTCGGTCGATCGACGTTTACGTGCGCCGCCTTCGCGAGAAAATCGAGTCCGACTCGCGCCATCCTAAATATCTCAAGACCCTGCGCGGAATTGGCTATCGCTTCGAAGTTCCGAGGTAGCAGTTCTCAGTTCTCAGTTCTCAGTTCTCAGTTCTCAGTTCTCAGTTCTCAGTTCTCAGTTCTCAGTTCTCAGTTCTCAGTTCTCAGTTCTCAGTTCTCAGTTCTCAGTTCTCAGTTGAGGTGCAGATGCCAGATCGCGGCCTGAAGATTCGGTCTTTCAGAGAACCGAGAACTGAGAACTGCGTTTTGATTTATCCTGTCTAATCAACTCTCCCATCATGTTCAGACTCAAACCGCTGTGGAAAGCGGACGATCAAAAGGCCCGTCTTTCGGAACTTACCGCGCAGTCGGAAGATTCCGTTAAGGATCGCGCTCTGCGGCGGGACGTTCGTTCGCTCGGTGTCTTGCTGGGGCGAGTTCTGGTCGAACAGGTGGGGCGGGATCTGTTCGATACCGTCGAACAATTGCGCCGCCTGATGATTCGGCATCGCGAGCGCGTAGGCCGCAAAGCCGTCGCCAGCGAGCAAATGAGTAAGGCGCAGGCGATGATTTCAGCCATGGATATTCCCCGCGCCTATCAGGTCACAAAGGCTTTCGCGATTTATTTTGAACTGACCAACCTGGCCGAAACCAACCATCGCAAGCGCCGCCGCCGCGCTCGCCAGTTGCACGGGCAAGATGAGGCTTTACCCGGATCGTTCCACGGTACTCTGCTGCGCATGAAGAAGTCTGGAATTACCGCCGAGTCTACGGTAAGCGCTCTCCGCCAGATGATGGTGACCCCGGTATTTACGGCTCATCCTACCGAGGTGGCGCGTCAAACCGTCCTGCTCAAGCGCAGCCGAATCGCCCAGCAATTAGAGCGATTGGATCGGCTTCCTTTGACTCTCAGCGAGGCCTTGCGATGCGAGCAAATCATGCACGCCGAAATTGCCTCGCTTTGGCAGACCGACGAAGTGCGGCAAACTAAACCCACCGTGAACGATGAGATTCGCATGGGATTGCGCTACTTCCGGCTCTCGCTGTTTGAAACCTTGCCCGGCCTCTATACGGAGATTGCCGAAGCGGTGCGCGAGGTCTACGGTGTTGCTCTCGACGTTAACGAATTGCCGAACTTGTTGAGTTTCGGATCGTGGATTGGAGGCGACCGCGATGGAAATCCTCTGGTCAAACCGGAATGCGTAAAAAATGCGCTCAATCTGGCGCGAACAATGATTTTGCGTGAGTATATCCGCGACGTTGAGTTCCTCAGCGACCACTTGAGTTCGTCGTCGCGGCAGGTGGGCGCTTCCGAGGAAATTGTTGTCCAGCTCGGGCAATATAAAGGGTCGCTCGCAGGAGCGGCCATGCTCTGGGGGCCGAATAACACCGCCGAGTTCTACCGCCGTTTTCTATCTTATGTCGTTTACAGGCTGCAACGTGGCCGCGAAGGCTCGGGGGTTCAGGGATCGTACGACGATGCGGCGGAATTCGAGGCCGATTTGCTGATGCTGTGGCGGAGCCTGGCGGCAAATCGCGGGCAACTGCTCGCGGAGACGTTTGTCGATCCGCTGCTGCGCAAGCTGCGGACTTTTGGCTTTCATCTTCATATTCTCGATATTCGCCAGCATGCCCGCATGCACTCCGAGGCGATTCAGGAAATCGCTGTGAAGAAGCTCGAATTCCACCGGATCGAGCCGCGAAGTTCGGATGCCAGAAAAACAAGACTGCGAAAAGATGAGCTAATGGCCAGCGCTCCCGCTGTGGCCACCGACGTCGCGCTGCCCGAACGCCGCGAGATTTCTCTTCAGGCGCAGGACGTGGCTGACACTTTTCATATGATCCGGCAGATGAAGCAAGAGTATCCCCCGCAGTCAATTCGCCAGTACATCATCAGCGGTGCGGAATCAGAGAAGGATGTATTGAATGTGGTGCGCTTGGCGAAGGCTTGCGGCGTGACTCTCGCCGGTTCGACCGGCGACCCGGGACTGATGCCGGTGCCGCTTTTTGAATCGATCGAATCGTTGCGCGCGGCGAGCGCCGCAATGGCGCGCCTGTGGCGGAATCCCGAATATGCCCCGCTGCTCGATTCCTGGGGACGGTGGCAGGAAGTGATGCTGGGCTACTCCGACTCCAATAAGGATGGAGGCATGCTTACCAGCACCTGGGAATTGCATAAAACTCATCGCGACCTGCATCGTGCTGCGCGCGCATGTGGAGTGAAACTGCGGCTCTTTCATGGCCGCGGTGGAACGGTGGGTCGCGGCGGCGGCCCGACCCACGCAGCGATACTGGCGCAGCCTGAAGGTTGCTTTTCGGGGCGGATTCGCATTACCGAGCAGGGAGAAGTTCTCAACTGGAAATATGCCGATGCCGTGCTCGCCGAGTGGAACCTCGAGTTGATGATAGCCGCAAGTCTGGAAGCGCTTACGCGGACCGGTCTCCGCATCCAAAGATCAGGCGCGGTGGGAAGAGGCGATGGAAGAAATGTCATCGGAAGCTTATCGGGCTTATCGCCGCGATATTGCCGAGAATGCCGACGTGCTGGAATATTTCGAGCAGGCGACGCCCGTGCAGGAGTTGGACGCGGCGCGCATCGGATCGCGGCCATCGCGGCGTGCCAAAGGCCGCCGCCTGGAAGATCTGCGCGCAATTCCCTGGGTGTTCGGCTGGATGCAAAGCCGCCACGCCGTGCCTGCATGGTATGGAGTTGGGTATGGCCTCGAGAGTTTCGCAAAAAAAGGGAGAACGCACGAACGGTTGCTCCGTGAAATGGCAAAGCAGTTTGCTCTGTTCTCCGACTTGATGCAAAACGTCGAACTGGGCATGGCGAAGGCGGACCTCCACATTGCCCGGGTTTATTCGGGATTGGTAAAGAATACGGCATTGCGCTCGCGCGTTTTCAGCATGATTGAAGACGAGTTTCTGCGCTCCCGAAGCATGATTCTGCAAATCTCCGGCCGGCGCGAATTATTAGCGGACAATCGAGTGCTGGCCCGCTCCATTGATCTGCGCAATCCCTACGTGGATCCGATGAGCCTGATTCAGGTTGAGCTTTTGCGGCGCAAGCAGAAGGGCGGCGACCTGGCGGAGCTGGAGTATCCGCTGGGCGCGACTATCAACGGAATCGCCGCAGGATTGCATAATACGGGGTAGATTGAAGCCTACGCTAACCATGCGAGAGCCGGCTCGTCTGTAGTATGTTGTTTTACGCATGGGCGAAAGTGTGTTCTTTGCAGCGAACGGGAACTTGCGTCCTCGCATGCACGTATCTCAAAGCATATCGACGCGTTTTAGTTGCGTTTTACCTAATCTCGTTTACACACGGAAAAGAGACCCAAATGCTTAACTGGAGAGTCCTTCCCTATTTTTTACTGTCGACCCTTTGCTTGCTGACCCTACCCTTAACTCTGCTCGGGCAAGGTGCGATTACGGCCCCGGTCACGGCAACCGCCGCCAGCGCCGCCGACGAAACCAAAGAGACTCCGAAGCTCGAACATTTCGACCCCACTCTCGTCGATAAAGATTTAAGCCCGTGCGACGACTTCTACAAATATTCCTGCACCAAATGGATCTCGGCCAACCCCATTCCTCCCGATCAGGTTTACTGGACTACCGGCAGCAATCTCGAACTATGGAATGAAGCGGTGCTGCGCGAAACCATGGAAGCCAGCAGCAAAAACGACCCCAGCCGCACCCCTGTGCAGCAGAAGATCGGCGACTACTGGGCTGCCTGCATGGACGAAAACGGCATCGAAGCTGCCGGCCTCAAGCTGTTGCAGCCGGAACTGGAGCGCATCGACGGTCTCAAATCGAAGACGGAAATCACGCTCGAGATCGCGCATCTTCATCATCTATTTCCCGGCGCGTGGGAGCAGGGAGACAATCAGTCGAATGCTCCGTTCTTTGGTTTTACCGGATTGCAGGATTATGACGATGCTTCGAAAGTAGTGGCGCAGATCGATCAGGGAGGCCTGAGTCTGCCCAATCGCGACTACTACATTAAAACTGACGCAAAGTCAGTAGAGACGCTGAAGAAGTTCCGCGAGCACGTGCAGAAGATGTTTGTGCTGGTGGGCGAATCGCAGGCGCAAGCCACGCAGGATGCTGGCACAGTGGTTGCAATTGAAACCGCAATGGCGAACGCGCAGATGGATAATGTCAAGCGCCGCGATCCGAAAAACATCAACCACAAGATGAGCCTGGCGCAGCTTCGCGAACTTACTCCTACCATCGAATGGGAGGTTTATCTTAAAGCTGTAAACGCGCCCACGACGGATCACTACATCGTGACCTCGCCGGACTTTTTCCGCGAAGAGGAAAAGCTGCTGACGGAGCATCCGCTCGAGCATTGGAAAGTTTACATGCGTTGGCAGTTGGTTCACCGCGCCGCGCCGCTTCTCACCAAAGCGATGGTCGACGAGAACTTTGATTTCTATTCGCACACTTTGGCCGGACAGGAAACCAACCAGCCGCGCTGGCGGCGCTGCGTTCACAATGCCGACCGCGATTTGGGCGAGGCCCTCGGTCAGGCTTATGTCGACCATGCCTTTCCGCCCGAGAGCAAGGCGCGCACCCTGGAAATGGTTCATGCGATCGAACAGTCGATGCACAACGACATCGAAAGCGTGAGTTGGATGACGCCAGCCACCAAGGAACAGGCCATCGTGAAGCTGAAAGGAATCGAGGACAAGATCGGATATCCCTCGCATTGGCGCGACTATTCAAGCGTGACCATCACCCGCGACAATTACATGGGCAACGTTGCGCAGGCGTCGTCGTTCGAGTTCGAGCGCTGGGTGGCCAAGATCGGAAAGCCGGTGGATCGTGGCGAATGGACGATGACACCCGCGACGATCAATGCCTATTATGATCCCCAGCTCAATACCATCAACTTTCCCGCCGGAATTCTGCAGCCGCCGTTCTTCGAAAAAACCATGGATGACTCAGTGAATTACGGTGCCATTGGAATGGTGATTGGCCACGAACTTACACACGGCTTCGACGATCAAGGCCGCAAGTTCGACGCTAAGGGCAACCTGCGCGATTGGTGGACCGCCGAAGATGCGAAAGAATATGACGAACGCGGCAAGTGCATCTCCGACGAATACACACAGGAGGTTCCCGACGCCGGCCCGGGTGTAAAACAGAACGGCTTGCTGACTCAGGGTGAGGATACCGCCGACAACGGCGGCCTGCATCTGGCTTTGGCCGCGCTCGAAACCGACCTGAAGAATCAGGGAAAATCGCTCGACGAAAAAGGTCCGGATGGATGGACCTATCGCCAGCGCTTCTTCCTTTCGTATGCCTATTCGTGGTGCTCGGCCGTTCGTCCGGAGATTGCGCGCATGATCGTCACCACCAATCCGCACTCGCTGCCGATCTTCCGCATCGACGATGTAGTTTCGAACATGTCGGAGTTCGCGCAGGCTTTTGGCTGCAAGAGCGGACAGAAGATGGTACGGGCGAATGCCTGCCGGGTTTGGTGAGCCGGGGGAGCTTAAGCCTTACCCGTTTTCATAGCCAAACTTGGCGACAATTCCGGCCACTTCAAATTGGTCGCCGCTTTTGAGTTCTTGTTGGCCTTGGGTTAGTTCGGCATTATTGATTTTGATTCGGACGCGCTTTGCTGACCGCACGAGGAAATATCCCTCTTCGCGCTGGTGAATGGAGACGGCGACGCGGGGAGCAAACCATCGCTTCAGCCGGATGCTGGCCATCTTGGATTTGCCAATCACGTTCAGCTTGCTCGAGAGACGGTACTGCCGGCGGTCGGTGCGGCCGGCGAGGATGGTGACCATGCCGATTTGCCGCGACCTCACTACCCTGGTTTGAAACGCCGGCACCAGTGTGATGGCCGAAGGCCGCAGAGGCGCAGCGCCAGCGGACATTTTGGCCATCATTTCTTTGAGCTTGGCAGTATCGAGCACCATGGTGGCGTCCAGTTGCGGGGGCGCGCCTTTTTCCACGTGAGCCTGCCAGTTGCTGCTGCGATCGGCCACAGACGAGAATGACGCATCGCGCTTTTCTGCCGCATCGTGAAACTCGATTCGATGTTTTCCGATTACGATGACATCCCCATCGCTAAGCACCGCCTTCGAAACATTGCGATCGTTGAGGTAGGTGCCGTTGAAGCTTTCGTGGTCTTCAAGAACATAGTGCTTGTTTTCCCAGAAGATCCTGGCATGGTGACCGGAAACAATGGGATTATCGATGCGAAGCAGGTTGTCGGGCTGGCGTCCGATCGTCACCACGCCCCCACTCAAGGCCACTTCCTGTAAGAGGCTGTCGTCGAATTTGAGAGACAGCTTTGCGGTCTTGTCCTGCCACTGCCAGGGTTCCTGCGAAAAGTCTTGTAGCATGGGGGCTAGGTTCTGCATCATCGGGGGCTCCAGAAATTATGTTCCAGCGATCGGTTCTTCTTGAGCAATCCCGGGCCCGTTAGGAGGGTTTCTAAGTGCCTGATTCTATGCACTGATGAGAACGAACTGGAGCGCACTTGGACAAGTTGTCCCATTCCGCGCGGCGATGGGGACAGATTGTCCTGGGCCGGGTGGTTTGCGGAGCATCGCCAGTTCACTCAGGCCCGTCGAAACGTGTATCGGTCTGTTTTACAACGGGTTGTGATCTTCCGGCCGCTCCACTACCTGAATGGCGGCGACCAAGTGTAGAATCCCGGCCATGACCGACGTCGCCTTGCACTGTCGATTATTGTCAGCCGGCCTCCCCAGCGAGGAAAAGCGTATTCGCTCCTCTTATATGCCTACCATCGTGCTGATAGCGGTGCTCTCGACCGTGGTATTTGTCGCCCTAGGAATCAGCAAAGGGGCTAAAGCGAGGTCGATGGTTCCATATGGGTCGCTCATGGTCGCATACGTAGCGTATTTGGCGGTTTGGTATCCGCGCAGAATGCGGCGACGGTTGCTTAAGTGTTGGGAAACATATGAGCTGAACATCGGACATGATTATCTGCTGAGGAGACAGGCGGACATACCCGACCTCCGTCTGCAATTCGATGAGGTGCAAGCTGTGGAGCGCGTTCAAGGAAGATACCTGCGTGTGATTGGCAAGACTACGAGTCGTGTCATCTCCATACCAGAAAGCATCGACCACTTTGATCAAGTGCTGGAGATCGTTTCCTCCCTTCGCCCGGTCCGAGTGCGGGCCGTCGAGCAGTGGCAAAAGTATCATGCCTTCATGGCGGCAGGACTACTCCTCTACATGATCATGCTTTGGGCGACATCACCTGTCATCGTCATTCCACTGTCGCTGGCGGTGGGTGCGGTCATTGTGTGGGTCGTCTTTTGGATTCGGCGAAACCCGAATATTCCGGGAAGCCGCAAACGGATCGAATGGATTTACTGGCTGTTCTTGGTAGTTTGTGTCCTGAAACTGTTTGCCGCAGTGTCAGACGCGAAGAGTGTGAATGCGCCCGCGAGAGCAGGAAACATGCTGGCGTACGTGCTCGCTTTCTCTCCCTGCCTGCTTCTTACTTTCGGATGGGTGCGATGGTGGCGCGTCCGCCCTCCTCGGTTCTGGCGGAACTATGCGACTGCGGGGAGCTTGGCCACCGCTTCGATTTCAGCTTTGTGCCTGTATGCGGTGATCTCTTATATACAGCTTGCCCATATCGGCTCCTCGAATGAGCACCGGCTGGCGATTGCGGGGGTCTATGTGGCTGTCCGTTGTCAGTCTTCTCTGTCGTTACCGCGATTGTAGGCAATGGGCGCTCCCGTGTGATTGCTTGTCTCGCAGGAGTCTCGCTTGCTGTGTTTTGGAGTGTCGCGTACTTTTACGTATAGATTCGGATGGAAAGGATTCTCGTAATAAATCCCGACAAATGAAAACGGGCCAGCTTTCGGGCTGGCCCATCCTTACTTCTAAACATCTTCCCGGCTAACGATTAATGTCATCTTTCGATTGCAAGCGCTTCACGTATTTTTCCAGGTTGGATCGGTTGGCGTCGTCGGGCACGCCCGTCAGAGCGGCCTGCATTTCTTTGACGGCTTTGTCGAAGTCGCCCTGGCCGCTGTAGACGCGGGCCATCCCCACGTGCGACGTCCAATAATCGGGGAATTTCTTGGCATTCGAGCGGAAAACCGTGAAGGCTTCTTCCTGCTTTTTTTCTCCCTGTAACTGGCGGCCATAGAAGTAGAGCTGCTGGCCTGATGCTTTCTCCAACGCCTCGTTGCGCGCAACCGTCGCGTCATCCTTGCGGCCCATGGCTTCGAGAATCTTCGATTTGGTGATCAGGTTGTCGAAGCGGGCTTCCGCCTTGATCGACTGATCTTCATCCTTCAGCGCCTGGTCGAGATTGATTTTGTTGGTGAGATAGTAGGTTGCCACATCGTCCCAGCTCTCCCAGTAATATTGATTGAGCCCGCGCAATTGCTGGTGAATACTGGCTTCGACAGTGTCGTTCAGATTGACCGCAACCTTGAAGGGCACGGCGACTTTCTCCCAGCACAGGGTAATTACGGCGGAATCGGGTTTGACATCATCAAAGTCGTAAGTCAGCGCATCGTGAAATTCGGCCGGCTGCGGTTTCACGGTGACGCGCAACGCGTCCTCATCTTGTTTGTAGCTGAAGCTTCCCCATGCGGTGGACATTTTCGAGAAAATCACGGTCCATTGATTTTCGCCGGGAATCATGTGCAGGCCGTAGGTGCCTTTATCGAGCGGCTGGCCTTCAATCGTGATCGGGTCGGTGAAGGTCACAGTAGTATTTTCGTTGGCTCCGGCGCGCCAGACTTCTCCGTAAGGCACAACCTTGCCCCAGATCTGGCGGCTATTCACCAGCGGCCGGTGATAGTTGACGGTGATGTCGGTGATGCCGATGCGCTGCGTGATCACGGCATGCTGGCTTTGCAGGGGCAGGTTGAGCATCACGGTTTGTGCGTGGCAAAGGCCGGCGAGCAACAAAATACTGGATAACAAAACAAGCAGACGAGGTTTGTGCATGGGAACTCCTTTTTCTTGTGGGAGATCGAACAGCGGATCAAGACGCAGCCTGGGATGCAGTTTGAGATTTGCGTCTGATCGCTATTGTTGGGCTTAGACGGGCGGGGAATACCGAAGTAAGCGGGGGGAAGCGCTGGTAAGGCAGCATATTTCGTGTGCTTCGTGGCCTATGATTTTGCGACGGTGCTTCTCGATAGGGTACTGGTGCAATTTGGCGTACGCGTTGGGCCGGTCAAGCGGGAGATCCTTCGCTACGCCTGGAAAAACGGCTACGCTCAGGATGACAAAGTCGTGTAGCGCCAAACTGCACACCACTGCCTCGATAACGTGGCCTTGACAACGGCTGCTTCCAGGAGCACAATCTTAATAGGCGAATAAAAAGCGAATATGCCTACGGAGCTTCCCGCCCCGGTGTTCCCTGAAATTTCCTGAGGTTTTTATGTCTTCCGCAGTGGTTTCCACTCCGGCGGCCCAAGGCCGCCCTTTTGCTTTTGATGCCGAAATAGCTCCTGAAGTGTGCCCGCTTCCCAGCAATCGAGAGCCGGCTGCCATCCAGCGTGCTTTTCCGCCAACTCGTTCCGATCAATCAAAAATCAAAAATCAACAATCAAAAATTCTTGCCAGCGTTACCCCGGCTTCACAACTGGCGGTGCGCCCCGCGCCGGAAATGGTCTCCAGCGGGATCGCCGAGATCGATGCGCTTACCGGGGGATTACCGCGCGGCTGCCTGACCGAAATCTGCGGCCCGGCTTCTTCCGGCCGCACCACCTTATTGTTAGCCGCTCTTGCCGCGTCCACCGGGCGCGGAGAATGCTGCGCGATAGTAGATGCCAGCGACGCTCTCGATCCGCAATCTGTCGCGGACGCTGGAATCGGATTAGATCGCTTGTTGTGGGTTCGCTGCGGAGAAAGTTCGCAACCGAAACAGTTAGCGCCCAGGGAAAACTCAAGGAAGAAAAGTTTTCTTAAATCGGAATCGCATTCCGCCGAGCGCAATTTAGAGCAACTTCTGCGCGTCACGGATTTGCTGCTCGAAAGCGGAGGTTTTGGATTGATCGTTCTCGATCTTGGCGATCTGCCGCCGCAAGCGGCACGCCGCATCCCGCTGACCACATGGTTCCGTTTCCGCCGCGCCGTGGAGCGCACGCCCACCGTGCTGTTGGCAATCGAACGACAGTCCATCGCCGGAAGTTGCTCGTCATTGTTGATAAAGCTGGGATCACAAGGACATCGGATAGAACAGCGTTCGGACCCTCAATTCGCGGTTCCCACCCATGCTCATTTGCTGACCGAACTGGAAATCACCGCGGAAATAGCGCGCTCGCGGCTGGATCGAAAACCACCGCGTTCGGAAATCACATTTACCAGCAAAGCTGCATGGGCGGGATGAGGGAAATTTAGTAATTGAGAAATTGAGTAATTGGATAATTTAAGACCCAAATGCGCGGCGGCAGTCTCCCAGTTCAAATTACTCAATTACTAAATTCCCCAATTACTCAATCCAATTCAATGCCTTTTGCCTGCATCTTCGTGCCGAATTTCTCCGTGGCCGCGGTGTTTCGCGCCGAGCCGGAGTTGCGCGCGCAGGCCGTCGCTATTTATGACGGTAAGCCGCCGCTGGAAAAGGTTTTTGCTGTGAATGAGAGCGCGATCCGCGCGGGCATTTCCTCCGGCATGACTAAAGCCCAGGCGGAACTTTGTTCGGAGTTGACGCTGCGTCCGCGATCTGTGCTGCATGAATCTTCCGCGCACAACTCCCTGCTGGATTGTGCCCAATCTTTTTCGCCTTGTGTGGAAGATGCCGCTGCCAATACTGCGATTCTTGACCTGGCGGGAATGGAATCTCTTTTCGGTGCGCTGCCGGAAATTGCCCATGCCATGTCTCAACGGATTGCCAGCCTCGGGCTCGAGGCCAATATTGCCATAGCTTCAAATCCCGACGCGGCCGTGCTCGCCGCCCGCGGTTTTTCCGGCGTAACCGTGATTCCACCGGGGAAAGAAAGCGAGTCCCTGGGATCGCTGCCGGTCGAAGTTTTATTTGCCGGTTGCGTCGAAGGTGAGCGGGGAGGGAAGAGGAAAGAAGATGAACTGAAAAAAACCACCGGGCGGGTGCTTGGAACTCTTGAGCGCTGGGGAATTCGCACGCTGCGCGCGCTGGCTGCGTTGCCGGAAGTTGCGCTGAGCGAGCGTCTGGGCCAGGAAGGTCTGCGCCTGCAGCAACTGGCGCGGGGCGCGGCTTTTCGCACGCTGGTCCCGGTAGAAATGCCGGCAGTATTTGAAGAAGCGGTTGAATTGGAACATCCCATCGTGCTGCTGGAGCCGCTGGCTTTTCTGCTGAATCGTCTGCTTGAGCAGATTTGCGCGCGCCTGGCTTCACGCGCACTGAACACGCAGGAACTGCGGCTCACGCTTGAACTCGAAAACTTCTCGTCCTTAAATCAAAAATCAGAAATCAGAAATCAACAATTTCGTCGCACTCTTCGCCTACCTCTTCCCATGCTGGACTCCAAACTGTTTCTCAACCTGCTGCAACTCGACTTGAGCGCAAATCCGCCGGGAGCGCCAATCCTGAAGATTCATCTTGCCGCCGAACCGGCCCGGCAAAGATCAGCTCAAGGGGGCTTGTTTTTGCCTCCGTCGCCGGAACCGGAAAAACTCGAACTTACGCTGGCTCGCATCGCGGGACTGGTCGGCGAATCCCGCGTGGGCTCGCTGGAGTTGCTGGATACCTATCGTGCCGAAGGTTTTCGGATGAAGCGCTTCGTGCCTGGAGCATATCGAGACGGAGCAACTCCAGACGCGATCCAGCAAAAAGCTGCGGCGGAAGACAAATCTGCTGTGGCGGCTCTGCGCATGTTCCGTCCGCCGCTGCGCGCCACCGTGACTTTGGAAAACGGCGAACCAGCCCGCGTGATCTGCTCGAAAAAAAAAGAAGTACAAGGCACGGTGCTCTGGAAAGCCGGTCCCTGGCGCAGTTCGGGCGATTGGTGGGAACGGGAAGCCTGGTCGCGCGATGAATGGGATATCGCTTTACAAAATACCGAAGGAATCGCTCTCTACCGCCTCATGCACGATTTGCTTGGCGGAGACTGGTTCGTGGAAGGAACGTATGACTGAAGAAACAGTTCTCAGTTCTGGTTCTCAGTTCTCAGAAAAACCTACCAGCCTAGCAATAGCGAAAGGTTTTAACTGAGAACTGAGAACTGGGAACTGAGAACTGGGAACTGAGAACTGGGAACTTGTACATCGAGCTTCACGCCCGCTCCGCTTTTAGCTTCCTCGAAGGCTCATCCCTACCCGAGGATATGGCGGGAATGTGCGCGAAATTCGCTATGCCCGCCATGGCATTGCTTGATACAGACGGCGTCTATGGAGCACCGCGCTTTCATCTGGCCGCGAAAAAATTAAAAATCAAAGCCCACATCGGCGCGGAGGCTACGACATTTTCACCACGGAGTCACGGAGTCACGGAGAAAAACAATGCAGAAATCAATAATCCAAAAAACAATTGAATTCCTCCGTGTCTCCGTGTCTCCGTGGTGAATTCCGTCTTCCGCTTCTGGTTTCCTCCCGTGCCGGCTACCAAAATCTCTGTCGCCTGATCACCAAGATGAAGTTGCGCGGCAAGAAAGGGAAGGAGCAGTTCATCCAGAAGAACTGGAAGAGCACGCGCAAGGCCTGATATGCCTTACCGGCGGTGCGGATGGGCCTTTGGCTGCGGCTTTGCGGCATGGCGGCATCGAAGAAGCGCGCGAGCAAGTCGAGCAACTCATCGGATTATTTGGCCACGGCAATGTTTACGTGGAACTGCAACGCCATTTCCATCGCGAAGAAGAAGCTCGCAATCGCGCCGCTATCGCGATCGCTCAGTCGCTCAATCTTCCTCTGCTCGCGACCAATGGCGTCTGCTATGCCACTGCGAAAGACCGCGAACTGTGCGATGCATTTACCGCCCTTCGCCATCACCGCACGCTATCCACTGCCGGACGCTTGCTCGCGCGCAACTCCGAGCGTCATTTAAAATCGCCGCAAGAGATGCGGCAACTCTTTGCCGATCTTCCCGAAGCTCTTGCGAATACTCTCGAACTTTCCTCGCGCCTCGAATTCACCCTCAACGATCTCGGCTACGAATTCCCCCGCTATCCCGTGCCCGAAGGCGAAACCATGAATTCTTTTCTGCGCGACCGCTCCTGGGAAGGGTTCCGCGAGCGTTACGGGAAGAAATCTCAAGACATGCAGACCCGCGCCCGCCGCCAGATCGAGCGGGAACTGTCGCTCATCGAAAAATTAAAACTCGCGGGATATTTTCTGATCGTCTGGGATCTTATCCGCTTCTGCCGCGAGCAAAATATTCTGGTGCAAGGCCGCGGGTCGGCCGCCAACAGCGCCGTCTGCTATTCCCTTGGCATTACCGCCGTCGACCCTATCAGCATGGAACTTCTCTTTGAGCGGTTTCTTTCGGAGGAACGCGGCGAGTGGCCCGATATCGATCTCGACCTGCCCAGCGGCGACGAGCGCGAAAAAGTTATCCAGTACGTTTACCGCCGTTACGGCGAACGCGGCGCGGCCATGACTGCGAATGTTATTACTTATCGCAATCAGCATGGCGGCGCGCGAAATGGGCAAAGTGCTGGGATTCGACGAGGAAACGCTGGCGAAGATTTCCGCCGCCGTCGCTACCTGGGAATTTCGCGACGAGAACGACGCGCTCGATCGCCGCTTCCGCGACGCCGGACTCGATCTCAAACATCCGCGCCTGCGCAAATATTACGAGCTCTGTCTCGCCGTGCAGGATATGCCGCGCCATCTCGGCCAGCACTCCGGCGGCATGGTTATCTGCCAGGGACAGCTCGATTCCGTGGTGCCGCTGGAGCCGGCATCCATGCCCGGCCGCGTGGTGGTGCAGTGGGATAAAGAAGATTGCGCCGACATGGGCATCATAAAAGTTGACCTGCTTGGCCTGGGAATGATGGCGGTGCTCAAGGATTCGATCGAACTGATCCAAACCCATTATCGCGAAGAAGTCGATCTGGCGCAGCTTCCGCAAGACGATCCGGCGGTCTATTCCGCGCTGCAAGAAGCCGACACCATAGGCTTGTTTCAAGTGGAGAGCCGCGCGCAAATGGCGTGCCTGCCGCGCCTGCGTCCCAAGCGCTTCTATGACATTGTGGTGCAGGTTGCGATCATCCGGCCGGGGCCTATTGTCGGCCAGATGGTCAATCCATTTTTGCAGCGCCGCCAGGGACGCGAAGACGTCACGTATCCTCATCCGTCGCTCGAACCGGTGTTGAAACGCACGCTCGGCGTTCCACTTTTTCAGGAGCAATTGCTGCGCATCGCCATGATCGCCGCCAACTTCAGCGGCGGCGAAGCCGAAGACTTGCGCCGCGCCATGGGCTTCAAGCGCTCGGAGGCGCGCATGAAAGAAATCGAAGCCAAGCTGCGCGCCGGTATGACGAAAAATGGAATCGCGCCCAAAGCTCAGGAAGAAATTATTCTTTCCATTACTTCTTTCGCGCTCTACGGATTTCCCGAATCGCACGCCGCCAGCTTTGCGCTCATCGCCTACGCCAGCGCTTTTTTGAAGTGCCACTACCTGGCTGCGTTCACCGCCGCATTGCTCAACAATCAGCCGATGGGTTTTTATTCTCCCGCAACCATCACGAAAGACGCGCAGCGTCACGGATTGAAAATACTGCCAGTGGATGTGATGAAGTCGGATTGGATGTGCGCACTGGAAACATGGGTAGATTTACCACGGAGGCACGGAGGCACGGAGAAAAAGAAAGAACTTGGCCAAGGAGCTTTAACGAATTCAATCAACAATCCACAATCAACGACTAACAATTCCTCCGTGTCTCCGTGCCTCCGTGGTGAAAATCACATCATTATCGCGCTGCGTCTCGGCCTGCGCTGCGTGCGCGGCCTGCGCGAAGAAGCCGGCAAAGCGCTGGTGCGCGAGCGCGGTCGCGCTCCGTTCGCTTCCATTCACGATCTGACCCGGCGCGTTCTCGAACTGCGCAAGGATGAATTGACCACGCTGGCGGAAATTGGAGCGTTAAATAAAATCGGAAATCCACCACGGAGACACGGAGACACGGAGAAAGACAAAAATAAAGACCGAGAATCTTCGCTGATTATCAAGGATTCGATCGATAGTCTGGCAATCAGTATTACCTCCGTGCCTCCGTGCCTCCGTGGTGAAAAAGAGCTTCATCGCCGCGACGCGCTCTGGCAGGTCGAGAAAGCTATTCGCAGATCCGGGCCGTTGCTGGAAAATTTACCCGAGCCCGATATGCCTTCGCCGCTGCAATCGATGAACCATGAAGAGCGCCTGGTCGCCGATTTCCGCGGCACCGGCCTTACTGTGGGAAAACATCCCATGGCTTACCGCCGTGAGTGGTTGAATGCCATGGGCATTCGCCGTGCCGGCGATCTTCGCAATATTCCGAGCGGCAAGCGGCTTCGCATTGGAGGCTGCGTGATTGTGCGCCAGCGTCCGGGAACCGCGAAGGGATTTGTGTTTTTGAGTTTGGAAGATGAAACCGGCGTGGCGAATGCGATCATCGCTCCCGATTTGTTTCATCGCAATCGTCTGCTACTGGCGTCGGAAAAATTTCTGGCCATCGAAGGGATTTTGCAGAATCAGGATAATGTGATTTCGGTGAAAGCGGAGCGGGTGCTGCCTTTATTCGTGACGAAAGCGGAAACTGTCTCGCACGATTTTCATTGAGGTCGAATCCAAACCATCGGAGGCGGAAGCCCGTCTGAGTTTGGAAGTTTACGCGCCTGCTGAAGCGCGCTCTTTCACGGCTAAGGCCGCGGTTGATTTGATTGGACTTTTGACGGCGCGACTCGAAGTCGCGCCCTTTCAAAGCGCTCCAAATAAGATTTTTCCGTAACGCGCCAAAAAGCCAAAAGCCAAAAGCGAAAAGCCAAGAGCGAAAAGCCAAGAGCCAAAAGCCAAAAGCCAAAAGCTAGAAGCTATTTCACTGCTCGGGAGCCGGTTCTTCCGGCCGGCCATTCTCCGGCGGCGCCAGCGGAAGCCGCGAGGCGCGGCGCATCACGTCGCGCTCTTCGGGCGAAAACATATTCTTAAAGCGGTCGGAATCGATAATTCGCTCACGCTGCTCGGGCGGCATCGCGCTCAAATCGCGGACAGCTGCCCTCACCATTCCACGCCGCTCCGGGGCAATCTGCTGCATGCGGCCGAACAACTGCCGCGCCTCTTGTTTCTGCTCGGGGGTCAAATGTTCCCAGGTTTCCATCCGGTTCAGCATGCGCTGTTGCTGTTGCGGAGGCAGACTGGAGAAATGTTGCAGGCGTTGCCGCAACATTTGCTGCATCTGAGGAGGCAGGCGGCGAAACGCGGGATCGCTCTGTAAAGCGCGTTCCTGCTCGCCGGGCGGCACGTTCCTATAACGCCGCAACCAATCGCCCGCATGTCCCCGCCCAGGATAGGCCTGAGGACGCTGCGCTGCGGGTCGCCCCTGCGCGAGACGGAAATTGTTATGCTGCGCGAGGCTGGGAGCCGCGATCGCCGCCAGGCCCAGCACCAGCGCCGCCACCCACCCCGCGATGAAATTCCCCCGCCGCATTTCCCCCCATCCCGGACTCGGTACACCGGCGCTCGACAGTCTAATTCCGCTGGCGCATTCTACGGATTCGCCACCACATCGTGCTGCACTTCCAGGTCATCCAGCAAATCGAAATCGGAATACAGATCGTGATTTTTTTCCAGAGCCTGCAAATCGCTCACAGCCGTTCCCGGCTCCGACTGCATGGCCGCATCGTTGGTTGCCACCACGTTATCGGCGTGCCGATAGGTTCCGCCGTCGCTAAAAAACAACGCGACTCCAACTCCCATCAGCACTGTAAGAGAGGCTGCCAGCGCGGGACGCCGCAACCACGCCAGCCATCCAGCCTTCGGCCTGGCCATCTCCTCCCGCAAACGCGCCTGAAGCCGCACATCAAAATACGGCGACGGCTCCGGCGCCTGCCACTCGTCCAACAACGCCATCGTTTGCCGGAACTCTTCCATCTTCGCGGCGCATGCGCCGCAGGCCGCCAAATGGCCGCCGATCTCCGGCGTCAACTCCATCAAGCCAGAGGCCAAATCCGGCATTGCTTCGCGAATTTCCTCGCACTTCATAACCTGCTCCCCTCAACTCTTTTCTCTTCTTTTCTCTCGCCACCGGCCACTTCACCCGGAAAGTTCTAAATAAATTGTTTTAACTGTTCGCGCAAAGTCTCATACGCCCGAAATAATAACGATTTGGTCGCCGATTCGCTCAACTTCAATACTTCGGCAATCTGCCTGTAATCCATTTGCTGATACTTGTGCATAACCACCGCCAGACGCTGCCGCTCCGGCAAAGCTTCCACTTTGCTGCGGATCGCGGCCAGGCGTTCGCGCCGCACCAAAGCCTCTTCCGCGGTCACCGTGCTATCGGCCACATCCATCGTGGTGCCGGTTTCTTCATCCGGTTCGTCGAGGCTGACCGTAACTTCAGGCCGTTCCTTGCGGGTGTCGCGCGCGTGGTTCACGGCGAGATTGGTCGCGATCCGATACAGCCAGGTCGTGAACTTGGCGCTGGCTTCGTAAGTCTGGCGCGAACGATACACGCGCAGGAAAACTTCCTGCGCCAGATCCTCCGCCACAGAGGAGTTCCGCGCCATTCTGTACATGAAGCTGACCAGCGGCCGGCGATATTTCTGCACCAGGAAGTTGAAAGCGGATTCGTCGCCCGCCTTTACCCGCAGCATGACTTCGGCGTCGGTAAAGCCATCGACGCCGGCCATGGCCGGTTGCAACGAACTCGCCGGGCGAGGTCCAACCGCAGCCATCAGAACGCTTCCGTCCACGGTGGCAGTGCTCACACTAGGTCGAACCCGGCCAGGGCTGGAAAGTTGCTGGCTTTCGGCTTCGGGAGATTCACGGGAAGTCCCGCCAGAAGAGGGAGATAATGCGGATCGCGAGGGCTTCGCTTCTGGCGCCATGAAGAGGTTACTTTAGGCATGGGATCGGGTTACCCGGACACGCCCAGCCCTATTGAAGTAGGCTACCACGCCGCGGATTGCGATCAAAACTCGTGAGACCAGAATTCGAGAAAATTGAAGCAAATGTTTGCCGATTACGGCGGAAGAGGTCGTCCGCCTGATGATCGCCCCCCCAGCGGCGAAAAGCTGGTTGATCCACTCGCCCCGCGGGAGATCGCAATGTCCTCCGAAGTGGCTCGCACTCCGGCAAGAATCAATTAAAATAGCCTATTCGGAACCTCCGGCGGGCAATGTCGAGAGAATTAATGTAGAGGAATTAAGGAGACATTTATGGCAACCAGCAAAGTAGTGCCCATGAAGGCAACGCAAATGAAGGTGGTGCAAGTCCCCAAGCCGGGAGCGGATTTCGAAGTCGTCGAACGTGAGATTCCCACGCCCGACGCGGGGCATGTGCGCATCAAAGTGCAGGCCTGCGGGGTTTGCCACAGTGACGTGCTCACGAAGGATGGCTTGTGGCCGGGAATTCAGTATCCTCGCATTCCGGGGCATGAAGTGGCGGGCGTCATCGACGAAGTTGGCGAAGGTGTTTCCGCATGGAAGAAAAGGCAGCGCGTGGGCGTCGGCTGGCACGGCGGCCAGGACAATACGTGCCGCGAGTGCCGGCGCGGCGATTTTCGCAATTGCCAGAACCTGAAAATTTGCGGCATCAGTTACGACGGCGGATACCAGCAATATATGGTCGCGCCGATTGAGGCGCTGGTTTCGATTCCCGACAGCCTGAGCGACGTGGACGCCGCGCCGCTGCTTTGCGCCGGAATTACCACCTATAACGCACTGCGGCGCAGTGGCGCGCTTCCGGGCGACCTGGTGGCGGTGCTGGGGGTCGGGGGCCTGGGTCACCTTGGAATTCAATTCGCGAATAAGTTTGGCTACAAGGTGGCGGCGATCGGGCGCGGTCCGGAGAACGCAGGGCTGGCAAAGAAGCTGGGGGCCAGCGTTTACATCGACAGCCAAGCGGCCAAGCCGGCGGAGGAATTGCAAAAACTTGGCGGGGCTCGCGTGATTCTGGCGACTGCCCCAAGTTCGAAGGCGATGTCGGAGTTGATCGACGGTATGGCGTCGAACGGCGAACTGATGGTTATCGGCGCAACCTTCGATCCGATTCAGGTCACGCCTGTGCAACTCATTAATGGAAGCAAAACGATTCAGGGCTGGGCTTCGGGAACGCCGGCCGATTCCGAAGACACGCTGCGCTTCGCCGAACTCAGCGGCGTGCGCGCCATGATTGAAACCTATCCCCTGGAAAAAGCGGCCGAGGCCTATGCGCGAATGCTGAGCGGCAAAGCCGAGTTTCGCGTGGTTCTGACGATGTGAGCTGGATGCCGCTTGAGGGGATTTCCAGGTTGCGGAAAAGAATCGCATTTTGGGTGGAGCAGCGTTTCCCGCGCTGCGATAAATCGTTTCCGGGCTGCTGGTTCGGCGTCATCCCGAGCGAAGCCGTTTTTCGGGCGGAGCGAGGGATCTCGGGCGAGCTGGTATTCGCGGGAGATCCCTCTCGCGGCTGAAGCACGCCGCGCTTCGGGATGACCCATGGTGATGGGAACAGAGTTCAAAAGCTGTCATCTGCCTCACAGCCTTGCATTATCGGCGCGCAAATGTTTGAATAAATCCACTCTCGCGGGCGCTTAACTCAGCGGTAGAGTGCCATCCTCACACGGTGGAAGTCATAGGTTCGAATCCTATAGCGCCCACCATCATGCTTGACGGCGTTGCAGACCTAATCATCGACTGGCTGCGCCAGATTGGCTTCAGCGTTCGCCTGGCGCCTCTCGCTGCGGATACTTTCCTGCCGGGCGTGACGCTGGAACCGGGCGGCCTGATCGTTGACCCTGAGCGGTTGCTTTATCCCGGTGATCTGCTCCACGAAGCCGGCCATCTTGCCACTATGCTGCCCGAACGGCGCGCCGCAACCGCATCGAATGTCGGGTCCGACATGGGAGACGAGATCGCAGCTCAGGCTTGGTCCTACGCGGCCGCTTTACATCTTGGACTGGACCCGGAGATCGTCTTCCACGCCACCGGCTACAAAGGCGCGGCACACAGCCTCATCGCAATCTACCGCGACGGCAAGGCTGGTGTTCCGCTGCTGCAATGGATGGGCCTTACGCTTGACGCAACCCGCGCGGCGGAACATTCCGTTCGTCCGTATCCGCACATGATTCGATGGCTCCGCATGTAAGTGGACTGAACAAAGCTATCAACGACGGCGTTATAAAAAACAGCGGCGGATCGGAATGACCGATCCGCCGCCGAGTTAAGTGTTCTCTGGCTGAATCTATTGTAGTTTGCAGAGGCTGATCAGATCGTTTGCGATCTGCTCTGCGCCCGGCAGCGTATTCGCTAGCGAATGCATACCGCCCGCCACGCAAGCCTGCGCTTTCGAACTGGTAATTTTGTTGAACCAATCCTGCGCAATCGGAATGGCAGAGCTGTTGTCCGCGCCGCCAAATACTAGGTTTACGTAAGTGGTCGGGAAGTCGTAATTGGCTCCCGGAGCTTCGACGCTGTCACCTAGGAAGAAATTCAAACCTCCCGGAGGCAGTGCGCCGCCGTTCGTGGCTGCAGTTGAGCATAGAGCGTTGGGACTATACGCTCCATCCCACACCGCGCCATCGGTTGTTCCAAAGCAGGTGCCGAGCGAAGTGCTCGATCCGCACTGCACAGCCATCTTGCCCTCCTGGCATCCGCAGCCCCAATCGAGGCGGGCGGGCGGCGGACCGCTGGTGACTTCGGCCATCGCGAGTTCCTGCGGATATTGCGACAAGGTGTAAGCCACCGCACCCGCGCCACCGCTGTTTCCGGTCGCGCAGTAAGGAAGGTTCGGGGTGGTGGTGCTGATATTGTCGTGAATCCACTGCACCACGGTAGCGTAGTGGCAGGCAGTTGCCAGCAAGCCTCCCGGACCTTGCACCCAACCGTTGGGTTGAGTTGTATTGAACGGAGTTCCCCACGAAATCTGCACAGTAGTAAAGCCGGCGTCGAGCACATTGCCCACTGCAGTGCTGCCATAGGTGAAGACGCTCTCATACAAGCCGTTGCCTTCGGTGCCGGTACCGTAGCTGGCGACTCCAAGTGGGGTGCCCGTGGGTTGATTGGTCTTCACGTAGGCCATGACATCGGGAACGCCTGGGCAGGAAACGCTCATCTGCTGGCAGACTCCATTTTTAAGCGCTCCCTGGCAGGTAATGCTGGAGACATCACTGATGGTGCCCAGGGCGTGCGTCAATCCGGTTCCGCAGGCGGCCATAATCGTGACGCCTGAGGTTCCCATAGTTCCGGTGGAATAGGTTGGAATGCAAGATTCGGTCAACGGCTGGCTCGTAACGCTCACCGTGTAGGCCGCGCCGCTGGCATACGTAGTCGAGAATGTCTGGGTTTCGTTGCTGGTGAAGGTCAAGGTCGCGCCCTGATCGTCCTGGAACACTACCGTTCCAGTGAGTCCAGAGACTGCAACACTGATCTTAGGCGCCGATGAAGCGCATGTGGCCGTCACCGTGACGTTCGAAGTGATGGTTCCGCTGGCGTTGCTGCCCAGTGTGCAGGTCTCGCCGGAGGGCTGGGTCGTGACGGTCACCGAATACGTAGCGCCGCTCGCGTAAGTATTCGAGAACGTCTGCGTGTTGTTGGTGGTAAAGCTCAATGTGGGGCCAATGTTATCCGCCACTACGAGCGTTCCGGATGTAAGGCCGGTGGTCGCAACACTGAGGGTGAAAGCCGCGGTGGTTGTGCATGTGGCCGCAACCGTGATGTTCGAGGTAATGGTTCCGCTGGCGTTGCTGCCCAGCGTGCAGGTCTGGCCTGTCGGCTGAGTGGTCACGGTCACAGAGTAGGTCGCGCCGCTCGCGTAGGTATTCGAGAACGTTTGAGTATTGTTGGTAGTGAAGGTCAGCGTGGGACCAATGTTATCCGCCACGACCAGCGTTCCACCGGAGGCAAGCCCGGTTGTTGCCACGCTTATGGTGAAAGAGCTATTCGAAACGCATGTGGCTGCGACGGTGATGTTCGTAGTGATGGTTCCCTTGGCGTTGCTGCCCAGCGTGCAGGTCTGTCCCGCGGGCTGAGTCTTGATGGCCACTGTGTAGGAAGCGCCACTCGCATAGGTGTTGGAGAAAGTTTGGGTGCCGTTGCTGGTAAAGGTCAGGGTTGCGGCCTTGTTGTCGCCAACCACCAGCGATCCTCCCGTAAGGCCGCTGACCGCCACGCTGATGGTCAAAGCGCTACTGTTTGTCGTGCAAGTGGCCGTTACCGTGGTGTTCGAAGTGATGGTTCCGCTCGCGTTGCTGCCCAGCGTACAGGTCTGGCCGGCGGGCTGAGTCGTCACCGTCACCGAATAGGCCGCGCCGCTCGCATATGTGTTGGAAAACGTCTGAGTATTGTTGGTGGTGAAGCTCAGAGTGGGGCCAACGTTATCCGCAACCACAAGCGTTCCGGAGGTAAGGCCGGTGGTGGCCACGCTGAGAGTGAAGGCCGCGCTGGTTGTGCAGGTCGCAGTGACTGTGATGTTCGAGGTAATGGTTCCGCTGGAGTTGCTGCTCAAAGTGCAGGTCTGGCCGGTGGGTTGAGTTTCTACCGTTACCGAGTAGGTCGCGCCGCTGGCGTAGGTATTCGAGAACGTTTGTGTCGTGTTCGTGGTGAAAGTCAGGGTCGGGCCAACGTTATCCTGCACCACCAACGTTCCAGTGAGCCCGGTGACCGCGACACTGATCTTGAAATTGGAGGAATTCGTGACGCAGGTCGCGGTAACTGTGATATTCGAATTAATCGTTCCCTTTGAATTGCTGCTCAACGTGCAAGTCTGCCCGGTGGGCTGAGTCTTAACGCCCACGGTGTAGGAAGATCCGGCGGCATACGCGGTCGAGAAGGTTTGCGTGGTGTTCGTGGTGAAGGTCAGAGTTTGGGATTTATTGTCTTGCACGACCAGCGTTCCGGTGAGGCCGGTGACGGCGACGCTGATGGTATAGCTCGTCGCTGCTGCCGAATTGGCTGCACCTGCCGCCAGGAACATTGCGCCCAACACAGTAAACAAAAGAATGCGGGATTTCATACGGACCTCCAACCTTTATTCGCCGGGATTTTCCTGCCTTGTACTCTTAATGCGCTAGCGGAACTCTAAGTCGAGTTGTATTACGGGTAACATCAAGGGAGGGAACAGCAGTGTAGTACGGCGATTTTGGCAAGTCAAGGTCTGAGTGACGCCATTCACCGTCTTTTGACAATTTGTTTTTGAGCAAAAACTGCGCAAGAACTTGCAACGTCAGTTTCTGAGAGACGATTTCCGATGGAGTAGTTCCTGGCCGGGCTCGTTAGGAGCGACGAAAGAAAACGCGCGCTCCCATCAAACGACGAGATTCTCGCCGTAAGATTTGTCTTCCCAGTTTCGCCCGCATGTGAATTCGATCACATCGGCCCTGATTTTATGCGGTGTTGCAATGTGCAGCTTCTTGCAGCTAAAATGAAGCGCCGCGTACATTTTGGGAAATCTCGGCTGATTTCTTGATTTTCCTGTCTCGTTTACTTCGCACTCGTGTAAGATTCCATGATTCTGTAGTCCCGCATTTTTCCGCTCATCTCTCTTGGGGCAATGAAAATTTAGGAGTCGTCGGATGAGAGCGAAGAACTATTCTGCGCCCGGAGCCCTTGTTATGGGCATTTTCCTTTTGTTGGCGCCGACCATCACGTTCGGGCAAATGGACCACATCCAGGCTGATTCTTCCCAATCTGCCGTCCAGTCCGCCGAACCCAATTCGATTACTACGACTTCCATCCCCCCGCAGTATTTCGATATGTCCATTCATTCCGGTGTCCTCGATGGCAGTGAGCCCTGGCCGACCATGCCAATTTTCGGCATCCGGCTTTGGGACGCGGACGTTGCCTGGGCACAACTCAATACGGCAAGCGGCGTTTACGATTGGACGACCCTCGATGAATGGACCGCGGCCGCCTCGACCAACAACGTTCAGTTGATGTACACCTTTGGGCAAACCCCTGCCTGGGCCAGTTCCGATCCGAAAGACGAAAGTTGCGATTACAGCGCGGGCTCGTGTTGGCCTCCGGACGATCTCAACTCCGATGGCACCGGAACCGATCAGCACTGGATCGATTTTGTTTCGGCGATTGCACAGCACGCTCCCAGCATTCTGTACTGGGAAATGTGGAACACTCCGCACGATCCCAACCAGTGGAACGGAACCGACGCTCAACTGGTGCGGATGGTGCAGGACGCGCGCACTTACATTAAGAAATACATCCCCGGTGCGACGATCATCAGTCCCGCCAACGGACAGTTGAACTACTCCTATCCCAGCGGAAACTGCGTCATGCCCGACCTTATGGCGGGATATTTGGCGGCTGGGCTCGGGCAATACATCGATGTTCTTGCCTTTCATACCTATTACACCACGGTGCCCGAGGACGTCATCGCCGTAATTCAGTGCTATCAGAGCACGATGGCGACCTACAACATAAGTTCGCTGCCGCTATGGTCGACGGAAGGCGCATGGGGCACGGATAGCGAACTTTCGGGCGCAACCAATCAGGCGGGATTTCTCGCGAGATTGTATTTGCTTCTTTGGTCAAACGGCGTCGCGCGGCACTACTGGTATGCGTGGGACGACGCGACTACCGGCACGCTTGAAGTCAACGGCAAGATCAACACGCCTGGAATCGCCTACACGCAGGTGGAGAGCTGGATGTCAGGCCGCACCATGAGCACGCTGTGCTCGGAGAATAGCTCCGATATATGGACTTGCGGCCTTACTGGAGCAAACGGATACGAGGCGCAAGCGGTGTGGTACGCCGGCGGCAGCAAGAGTTACACCGTGCCCAGCCAATACGTGAATTATCTCGATCTGAGCGGCGTTCAACACACCATTTCAAAAAGCACGGTAACGGCCGGCGACGAACCCATCCTGCTCCAGAATATGAGCACGGCGCCGAGTCCGAATTTCGTATTCAGCGAGTCAACTCCGTTCCCCGAAGTGAAAGCGGGCACAACCGGAACCAGCGGCACGCTTACTATTTCGGCGGAGAACGGCTTCACTGGTACCGTCACTTTGAGCTGTCCTGAAACTTTCGGAGTCGGCAGTTGCAGCATAACTCCAGCCACGGTCAAAACTTTTCCGGCGACGGCCACGATGGTAATCAACGGAACCAGCTTTTCGGCGGGCGACTACCAGCTTGCCATCCAGGGAACGTCGGGATCGATCACGAATACTTTCGACGTGGGGTTCAACGTCGGCGATTTTTCCGTAACCGGGCCGGCAACGCTTTCCGCCTCGCCCGGCAGTAAAGCCACCGCGAATCTTACCGTCACTTCTCTTGACTCTTACAGCGGCCAAGTCGACGCCACTTGCAGCGTTACCGCGTTGAGCGGCGCGACCTGCACGCTGAGCCCGGCGAACCCCATCGCCATCGGCATTGGGGACGCAGTACCTGTGACCGCCACAATTAACGTACCCAGCGGCGCTGCGACGGGCAATTACAACATCAGCGTCAGCGTAGAGGATGTCGGCGGCGCTCCCAGTCACTCCCTGACCAGCACGCTTTCGGTCGCGACCACGGTGAACGATTTCAGCATCAGCTCAATCACGCCTCTTACGCAAAACGTCGCAGCCGGCCAAAGCGCCAGTTACAATTTCAACGTGGCCCCGGTGGGCGCGTCGTTTACCAGTGCAGTTGTGCTTAGCTGCACCGGCCTTCCCGCGGGCGCAACATGCAGCTTCACGCCGAATCCCGTCACTCCCGGCACTGCGTCGGCGGCGGTGGTTGCGACGATCGCCACGACCAGCGCGTCGGTCCCGGGCACTTATCCGGTAGTGGTAATCGGCGCATCGGGATCCCTTTCGCATTCCGCGACGGCCTCTTTAGTGGTACCTCAGACAATTCAACTCACGGCGACGCAACCTTTTTCCGTAGCCGCCGATGTGGGATCGCAACAATCGGCTACCGTGTCTCTTGCCGCCAACTATGCCGGCTCGGTC
This sequence comes from uncultured Acidobacteriota bacterium, assembly GCA_963755225.1. Classification (GTDB taxonomy): domain Bacteria; phylum Acidobacteriota; class Terriglobia; order Terriglobales; family Acidobacteriaceae; genus Sulfotelmatobacter. The sequence continues at coordinate 47,705 of CAVWJE010000006.1, read as the reverse complement.
ACGCCGACTTGCAGCGCGAGCGCGCTTGCGGGGCAATGCTCGGTGACTCCGTCCGGTGCGGTTTCCACTGCTGCCGGAGCCAGCACCGCGCTAACTCTTACTGTCACCGTGCCCAGTACTGCTGCTCCCAATCCATCGAACCCATATAACGTTGTTCTGACCGCGGCCGGGTCCTCGGGAACGCCAACTCAGACTTTGTCGCTGCCCTTAACCGTTATTCAGGACTTCAGCCTAAGCGCACTCGCGCCTGTTAGTCAGACTGTAAACCCGGGTCAATCGTCCACTTATAATTTCAGCGTGCTTCCAGTTGGAGCGTTTTCTAGTGCGGTAACATTTTCCTGCTCGGGCGGACCCGCGATTTCGCAGTGCAGTTTCAATCCAAGTTCGGTTACACCCGGAAGCAACCCGGCCACGGTTACGTTGACTGTCAGCACGACCGCGACCTCGGCCAGCCTCGTTCCCGCAAAACCCGGCATCTTTCCCGCAAAAGGAAGATCGGCATTCTTGCTGGCTTGCTGGCTGGGGCTGCCGGGAATTGGGTTGATCGTAATCAAAGCCGGGGGTGAGCGGCGCCGGAAATCTTTCCTCGCAATTTCTGTGGCCGGAATATTTCTTCTGACTTTGTTGCTGGCTTCTTGCGGCGGGGGCGGCGGCACGAACTCAACGCTGAATAACGGCCAGCAGTCCGGCACGCAACCCGGAACGTACAGCATTAAGGTCACTGGCACCTCGGGAACTCTGAGCCATCCCGCGTCCGCCGCGACGCTGGTCGTCAACCAGTAAGAAACACCTTCACATAAGATGTCTGGTCAAAGAGCAGGCTGCGGAAAATGTTGCCCGGTCTTCGGAATAGGCAGCCACGCCAGGATTTGAGTTCCTGTGGCATTCGATTGAACTTCCATCCGTCCGCCCATTTCGCGCAGGCGCTCTCTCATCCCCACCAACCCGATTCCAAGATAGCCGCTGTTGCTCTTGAACCGTTCGAGGACTTCGGGAGCCATGCCCCTGCCGAAGTCGCGGATTCGCAGCAAGACCTCATCCGCGTCAAGAGAGAGCGCGATCTCGGTATTTCGGCTTTCGGAATGGCGATGAATATTGGTCAGGCCCTCCTGCAAAACGCGGAATAAAGCCAGTTCCACCGTGCCCGGCAACCGGCCGAGTTTCTCGGGCAGAGTGAGGTCCACATGAATTCCGCTGCGCTGCGCGAAGCCTTCCACATACCAGCGCGCCGCCGAGGCAAAGCCAACCTCATCCAACAATGGAGGATGCAGCAAGTGAGAAATCGTTCGCGTCTCGGCAATGGATTGATCGAGAATCGCCACAGATTCGGTCAACAGCGCATTCGGTGGAATCGACTTGCCGACGATTTCCAGGCTCATCTTCACTCCCGACAAATACTGACCCAAGCTGTCATGCAACTCGCGCGAAATTTTTCGGCGCTCCGCATCCTGCATCTCCAGCAAACGGGCGCTCATGTGCCGCAGAGACTCCTCCGCTTGCTGGCGGGCGCTCAATTCGCGGTTCAACAGGTAATAGTGGAGGCCCAACAGAAACACAGCGATCATAAACGTTCCGGCGAAGATTGTGACCGCATGAACGAAGAGAACCTGGGACCGCGTTTGGCGTTCGGTCAGCAGGCGATCCTCGAGGTCTTGCATCTGCCGAAGCAGGGCATCCATTTCTGCCGCGCTTTGTACGACGGATTGGGTTAATTCCGCCTCATTCAACAGAGTCGCTTCACCCGTGCGCTTGAGGTCGATCGCCCGGTCCATTAACCGTGTTCGCTCCTTGACTAGAACCTCCAAATGGCTGCAATTACTTTGTTGAGCGGGGTTATCGATGGTGGACTGCCGGACCAGGGCAACGGCCAAGTGCGTTTCTTTCAAGGCCGCTTGATATTCGTCGAGCACAATCGGATCGCCGGTCTGCACATACCCGACGCGGCTGCGGCCCGCGCGACCAATCACGGGCTCAATGTTGGAGAGCGCAGATTGCACCTCGTGGGTGTGAGCGACCCAGCGCTCGGCTGTGAGCAAGCGGACAATGGTGACATACGTGACCGCTCCGCCAATCAAAAGAAGTATCAAAGCGGACAAGAAAACCAGAGCATTTCTGGTCTTGGCCGATATTCGACGCGTTCCGAAGTTGTTCTCCGCTTGCAGGCTATCTCTCCGGGCTAGGGCTTATTCGTAATTCTTGAGCTTTCTTGAAGCGCCGAATCACTTTCCGGTGTAGCTTACTCGCCATATCGAATCGGAGCCGTCATCGCTGACCAGCAGCGAACCGTCAGAAGTTACCGCTACGCCCACGGGACGTCCCCAGACATTGCCATCGGGAAGAACGAAGCCGGTAAGAAAGTCTTCGTATTCGCCGCCGGCATCGGCTTTCTGATGCAGGGGGACGCGGATCACTTCGTAGCCCGTGCGTATGCCTTTGTTCCACGAACCATGCTGCGAAGAGAAGATATCTCCCTTATATTCGGCGGGAAATTGCTGACCCTCATAGAATGTGAATTCCAGCGAAGCGTTGTGCGGCTGCAATAGCACGTCGGGGACAATTACTTTGTCTTTGAGTTCGGGATGTTTGCCTTTTTGCCGCGGATCCTGATGTCCGCCCATGTACCACCAGGGCCAGCCGTAAAATCCGCCTTGCTGCACGTGCGTGATGTAGTCGGGAACCAGATTATCGCCAAGCGCATCGCGCTCGTTCACCGAGCACCACAGCTCGCCGGTGGTGGGATTGATCGCCAGTCCGCCTCCAGCGTTGCGAATTCCATAAGCGTAGACGCTGAGCTGGCAATTGGCCGGATCGCAAACCAGAATGTCGGCGCGATTCTTTTCGCCGGGGTGCGTGTCGGGATCGTCCACGTTCGAGCCCGACCCCACGGCAACGAACATTTTCTTGCCATCTTGCGAAAATGTAACCGCGCGTGTCCAGTGGCCGCCGGTATTGGGGAGGTCGGCGATATGCTCGGGCGCGCCGGTCGCTTTCAAATCGCCCTTGTGATATGGGAAGCGAACCAGTTCGGCCGTGCTGCCCACATAGAGCCATTGCGGATCGTCGCCGGGAGGATAGAAAGCCAAACCGTAAGGGTGCTTGAGGCCGGTGGCAAAAACAGCCGAGAGTTCAGGTTTGCCATCTGCCGTCAGGCCGCGAAACACGCGGACCCGTCCGGCATCGCTCTCGGTGAGAAAAATATCGCCGTTGGGCGCGGTAAGCAACGTGCGGGGATTCTCCAGCCCAGTGGCATATTGCTCGACCTTGAATCCAGCCGGGGCGATAGGCCAGACATTTTCAGGTCGAGCTACCAGATTCGGAGCATTCTCCGCCGATTGGGTCGCATAGGGATGCGGCAGGTCGTTCACTGTAATTTTGTGAACCGTTCCTGGCTTTTCATAGCGGAAGTCGGTAAATGGAGGAGTGGGGGATGCGCCTTTCACAGTTGACTTCCCGGCATCGGGCGGAAGTGTGGTTGCGATATTTCCGGTTTCCGGCAAGCCCAGCGACTTTACATAACTGACGATCTGCCAGCGCTGTTTTTCCGGCAACTGCGCCCAGGAAGGCATCCCATTATCCTTGTCGCCTTTGGTGATAAACCAGAAAACCTCGCCAGGGGTAGCCGACTCGAGCCTGCCGTCGATTAGCGACGGCACGTTGCCTGTGCCTCCTCCCGTTCGCCCGTGGCACGAAAGACAATCGTGGGCATAGAGCTGCTTTCCGCCTGCGATTGCGGCCGCCTGGCCTTGGTATGGGTCCTTCATCTTCTGCGCGGAGTCAGGCGCGTCGTGAAATTTTGCATCCTTGTCGGCGGCGGAGACGGCGATGGGTAGAAAAATCGCCCATAGGAAGATGGCATAAGACTTGACGAGCAAGCGCATGATCCCTCTCAGACAAAATGCTGGAATTTACACAAGTCTTGGATGCGACGGAACTAACTTGGGATCGGGCTAAAAAGATGGATTTGAATTCGTGTCTTACAGGGCAGGACTGTATGAGTCGCGTTTCGCGGAAGTGTCCCAAACTTCGCCTGAACCTGATGGGGAGGGGCCTTAAGTGAGCCTCCATCCATGCCGATTGAGGCCAAAAGAGTTGTAAGATCGCTGTAAACTTTGTTCGGGCGATGCAACCTTCCTTCCCGGATGCTTGATCAGAGTGCTATAAAGCCATATAAGCTTAAGAAATAACGCGAAAACCTAACCCCCGATCCCAGACGGAGTGTTGCATGCGATTTTGGAAGCTTCTTTTACCGCTTCTCGCCTCATCCCTGTGCCTTGCGGCACAGCCCGACCGCATTTCCGGCCCGATTGACAGTTCGCAGATGGTCGCTCTTACCGGCAATGTGCACGGTTTGGCGCAGCCGCGATTTGACCTGGGCAGCACGGACCGAAGCAAGACGATCCACGGGGTCACGCTGGCGTTTCGGCCTTCCACAGCGCAGCAGGCCGATCTGAATAATTTGCTTGCCGAGCAGCAGGATCGATCTTCACCGAACTTTCACAAATGGCTAACCCCGGCGCAATTCGCCGACCGCTTCGGGATGAGCCCGGATGATATCGCGAAAGTCGTGGCGTGGCTGGAATCCGAGGGCTTCACCGTAACGTCAATCGCCAACAGCCGTGACCAGGTCTCGTTCGACGGCACCGTAGCGCAAATCGAATCGGTATTCCGTACAGAGATTCATACCTATCTGGTCGATGGCGAGACTCATTTCGCGAATGCAACGAATCCGTCCGTGCCGGCGGCGCTTGCGGGATCGGTGCTCGCTGTGGGACATCTTCATGATTTTCGTCCCAAGCCGCATTTGCGATCGCAATCCCATTTCACTTCCGCAGTTTCCGGCAGCCATTTCCTGACGCCCGGCGATTTCGCCACAATTTACGATGTTCAGGCTTTATATAACGCAGGGATCGACGGGACGGGTCAGTCCATCGCGATCATGGGCCAGACCGCCATCTATACCGCCGATATCGATAATTTCCGTTCCGCCGCAGGCCTGACGGCCGCGCTTCCCACGCAAACGCTGGTCCCGGGCAGCGGTACTTCCACCGTCTCCAGTGGTGACCTATTGGAGGCCGATCTCGATCTCGAGTGGTCGAACGGCGTGGCGCCGAACGCCGCGGTAATCTTTGTTTATGTAGGGAACAATTCTAATTACAGCGTTTGGAACTCCCTCCAGTATGCAGTCGATAACAATGTTGCTCCAGTCATCAGCATAAGCTATGGAGCTTGCGAGGCCGCGAACGGGGTCTCCTTCGATGACAGCGTTCAGGGCTGGGCACAAGAGGCGAATGCGCAGGGACAAACAATTGTGTCCGCTTCGGGGGACGACGGGGCCGCGGACTGTGACTATCAAGTGGCATCCGCCACAAAAGGGCTCGCTGTGGATGTGCCTGCCGCAATCCCGGAAGTCACGGGAATGGGTGGGAACGAATTCAACGGCGACGGGAAAGCGTCCGTTGCCGGCGGAAATGCGAGTGCCACACAATACTGGAGCGGAACGACGGGCGGAGCCGATGCAATTTCGTCCGCGCTCTCCTATATCCCGGAAGAAGCCTGGAACGACACCACTGCGGATGGCACTCTATCCGCTTCGGGCGGCGGAGCGAGTATTTACTTTGCGAAGCCCTCATGGCAGACGGGTACGGGCGTACCTGCCGACGGGAAGCGTGACGTTCCAGATCTAGCTCTATCCGCCTCAGCCGATCACGATGGTTATTTGGTTTGCTCCCAGACGGACGGTTCCGGGTACGCGAGTTGCACCAGCGGATTCAGAGACAGCCACCAGTTTCTCGACGTTGTTGGCGGCACTTCCGCCGCCGCGCCAACCTTCGCCGGCATGGTTGCACTGCTCAACCAATATCTGGTCAAGAACGGATTCCAGAGCGCGCCGGGCATCGGCAACGCCAATCCGAACCTCTATCACATCGCCACCTATAATCCGACCGCGCTGAATGATGTGACTACCGGCAGCAACGTTGTGCCCTGTACGGCGTCCACAACCGACTGCCCTTCGGTGTCGCCTTTCGAATACGGGTTCGACGCGGGCGTGGGCTACGATCAGGTAACGGGCTTGGGGTCGGTGAATGCGAACACCCTGGCGCTGGCTTGGGGCGAATTGCTTACCGCTACTGCAATTTCGGTCTCACCCTCGACAGCTTCAACTGTTGTAGGCAGCAACGTAAGCTTCACGGCAACCGTGTCACCCTCGTCGGCGAGCGGCAGCGTCGGCTTTTACAACAATAGCTCCAGTACTGCGTTGGGCACAGCCACGCTATCGAGCGGAACAGCTACTTTCGCCACGACTTTACTGCCGAACGGGACGAATTCAATCGTAGCCAGGTATAACGGAATTAATGCGTCGTCAACGTCGCCGGCAGTCACGGTAAATGTCAACGCGCCTTTCACGATGACGGCCACCCCCTCGACCCTGAGCATTGCCGCTGGACAGACTGCGACCGCGACCATCACTCTGGCTTCCGTGGGCTCCTTCACCGGGACTGTGAGCTTTACCAACTCCACCGTCTCCAGTGGAGGGAGCTGCGCATCGGGCTTGCCTGCGGGAGCGCTTTGTAGCTTTAGCCAGCCGAGCGTGACGCTCAACGGAACTTCGACGGCAACCGTTATATTAACGATAACTACCGCGGCGAACATGGCTTTACCGACGGGCGCTCAATCGATCACAGTGACCGGCACGAGCGGAAGCGGATCGAGCGCCGCCTTGGTGAATTTGACCGTGACTTCGACGACGGAGTCCTTCACGCTCACATCGACGAATGGCGCCACTTTTCCGGTTACGTTGGGTGGGCCCGCTTCTGTCGCCATCGCCGTGAGCGGCGCCAACGGTTTCATCAACGGCAGTAACAACACCACCGCGTTGCCGCTTACCTACACTTGCACGGGATCGCCGTCATTGACCACGGCTGAAATCGAGTGTTCGCTGCCCAACAACGGCCAGCCTACGAATGCCACCAGCGTGACGATAACTCTTCAAACCACGCCGCCCACCTCGCACCTCAGGCCATTCGGCGGATCCCGGATTTTTTATGCCATGCTGTTCCCCGGATTATTCGGGATTGTTTTCGCCGCAGGGTCGCGCCCTCGCGGCGTGCGGACGCTCTGCCTGATTGCGGCTTTGACCTGTTCTACTTTGTGGTTTGGCGCCTGTGGCGGCAGCAGCAGCAATAACAGCACGCTACCCAACCCCGGAACCCCGACGGGAACCTACACGGTGACGATCAGCGCGACCACCGGGGGTACAACCCCTGTTACTAATTCGAATGCGCCATTTACGATTCAACTCGTGGTGAACTGACAATGAAAGCCTCGCCGACAGAGGCGGGGTTGATCGCTTTCAGAGATTGCCCCACGCGCGTTCTTATAGGGCAAACCTCGGAATCGAAATCCGACAGCCATGACCTCCTGTGCAAAACGAGGCAACCTTTGCCCCTTGCGCACGGCGTCGAGTGCGAGTACGATTAAGGTGTTCTCATTGGCCTCGTTCCCGCGAAGGCTTTCCGCGTCCCAGGCCGTTCCCGGCGGCGCGACGGACTCCGATAACGGATAACCGAATACGTAAAAAGTTAGATTTTCGCCGAGTACGAGTTGGCTTCACCAGAAACAGCGGTCCGTCGCGATTGCGTCCAGCCCACGCGGTTTCGTGCGTGCAGAGTGAGCTTTTGCTATTCGCGATTAGGAAGTAAAGGGATGACTGAACCGGCAGCGACCCCGCAAGAGGAGTAGTTCCGTACCAACGCTGCAAGAACCTTCCGCAACCAATGGAAAACCGGAAATCGTAGGATTTTTGTGACACTGCACCGGGTCGAACTCCCGGGCCAGCAGCTTTGAGAGGATTATGAACGCAGGACCAGGCAGACCCTCCAGCGGTGGCGGAGGGGGAGGAAGAAGCAGACGGCGTCGCGGTCGGCGCCCCAACAACCAACGCGGCGCTCGTCCCGGAGGTCCCAGCCAGTCCCGTCACAATCAGGACGGCATCTACACCGCGCCCATGGATCACAGCTATCGCGCCGCGCTCGGCGGCAATAACGGACAAGGAGCGCGTCGTGGCCCGCGTCCGGGCTTTGCTGCGCCTTTCGCTTCCGCCGATCCCGAACCGTTGCCGGCGCGCGAAGATTCCAACTCGCGCATCTTTGCCTTTGTCGACGATCTGTTTTTCGCCGCCAAGATTCAGGAGACGGCGCGCAAACTTAACGTGAAAGTCGAGTTCGCTAAAAACGATAAAGATCTTGCCGAGCGCATGCAGCAAAATGGCGAAGAGAAGCCGTCGCTGATCATCTTCGATCTCAACAACGCGAACGCCAAGCCGCTCACGCTGATCCCGAAGCTAAAAGCGAAGCTGAAAAAGGGAACTTCGATTATCGGATTTCTCTCGCACGTGCAGGGCGATCTGAAGCAGAAGGCGCACGAAGTGGGTTGCGATATGGTCCTGCCGCGTTCGGCGTTCTCGCAGAATCTTCCGCAGTTGTTGCGCCGGCATGGCGCTCCGGAAGAAGAGGGTCCGACCGTTCAGTAGTAGGAATCCGGGCAGATAATGCCGCTAGCGAGTGAACATTTCGACTAGTAGATCCGAAACGATCTGCGCGCTATTTGATGAGATGATACCCAGCCGACGGACCAGTCGCTGGCGGTCAATCGCCCGCAACTGATCGAGCGCGACCTGTCCATTCTTATTCCTGAAGGTGAGATTCACGCGGATTGGATAGCTGCGCAGAGTCGTCGTCATTGGGAGCAACCAGCAGGGTCTGTAGTCCTCCGTTCATTTCATCGCGAGAAAGAACGAGGCACGGACGGTTTTTCTTGATTTCCGATCCCAGCGTCGGATCGAGCGCGATCAACCACGCCTCTTTGCGGCGTGAAGTCACCATTTCCAATCCTGATCATCGAACTTATTCGAAACGTGATTGAGCAGCATGTCCTTTCCGTACGAACGCGCTGCGGCTATGCCTCCCTCCAACCGTCTCGCGGCGAAAGATATGGCGCAATCACCAGACCTTCTGGAGTCACACGAAGTTCAACGACGTCGCGCAATCCGCACTGCGCGATCAGAGGTTTGGGGATGCGGATTCCCCGCGAGTTGCCGATACGAGTGAGTTCCAGGCGCATAAATGAAAAGTTTCCCCTCCAAGAGATGTAATTACATTGTAATCACGCGGGGAGAAGCGAAGCAGCTGCAAACTGAGAACTGCAAATTGAGAACCGAGAACTGAGAACCGAGAACTGCCTTTCTACCCCGGAGGCCAATTCAGCGAGCGCCCTCCAACAAGGTGCACATGCAGATGAAATACCGATTGTCCCGCGCCCGGGCCCACATTGAGCACCGTGCGATACCCGTCCTCGATACCGCGTTCGCGGGCGATTTTCGCCGCGGTCAAATGGCAGCGGCCTATGAGTTCGGCATCCTCAGGCTGCGCTTCTTTCAATCCGGCAAAGTGCTTCTTCGGGATAATGAGCACATGAGTGGGCGCCTTGGGATTGGTATCTTCAAAGGCGAAAACGTAATCATCCTCGAAAGCTTTTTTCGAAGGAATCTCGCCGCGAATAATTCGGCAAAAAAGACAGTTGCTGTTTTGTTCGGTCATCGATTCACCCTCGAAAACCTTAACACTGGCAATTCGAATTGTCAGTAGCCGGCGGGGGAGGGATAGCGCTCCAAGCTCGCCATGAACCCCATGAAGGTTTACGAAACCTATCGACGCGTTCGCGAACCTACGGGCGGCTTCGTGTCTTAGGCGCTTTCAAATCTGCGATGGCCGCTAATCGAGCCTTACCAAAAAAACCGCGCCCTCCGGAGTTACAGTCTGAGCGACCACTTGCCGCGCACGCTCGCGGTCATCGTCGAGCACTCGCACTCGCACCCACCAATCTCCCACCGGGCTGGAAAAACGCAATACTTTCGCTGTACGATAGCGCCGTTGAAGATGGTCTGCGATCTCGGTCGCTTCCTGCTCATGAGTGAAGCCGCCAATTTGTACCGCCCACTTGCCGCCAGTTTCCAGCGGCGCGGGAGTTTCCATTACTTCCATTTTTACTTCGGCAACTCCAGGCAGAATCACATCGAGCTTTTCCGCCGCCGCCTTCGATAAGTCCAGAATGCGTCCGGGGATGAACGGGCCGCGGTCGGTGATACGCACCAGCGCGCTGTGGCCGGTTTTCAAATTGGTGACGCGCACGATCGAACCCAGCGGCAGCGTGCGATGCGCCGCCGTCATGGCATGCATGTTGTAGACTTCGCCGTTCGATCCGCGCCGGTTGTGGTAGGGAGGCCCATACCAACTGGCGCGTCCGATTTCGGTGGCGAATGGCTTCGCACCGTGCGGAATTGCGGGTTCGCCTAAATCCGGGCTCTCTGTCGCCCAGGCGCTCCCGCTGATTTTAGGGCCATCGCCGGTTGTAGCCGTTTCCTGCGCTGGGGGGGGCGGCGGCACCGCAACCTGCATCTGCCTGGAGTGACCGCAGCCGGCAAGAATTGCGACTAAGAAGATGATCGCCGCCGTGGAGGGGCCGGAAATTTCTTGACGAAGATTCACTTGTGCGCCGCTTTTTGCCGCTCCATATAGTCCGCCAATTCGGATAGTTTGGCGCTGGCGGCGCGCAGGGCCTTAGTCGAGTGCTGCCGCACAGTTGGTACGACCTCATCGTTCAGATATTTGATGAATTCCGGAATTTCTCTTTCGATGCGTTCCGCGGCCTCGGCCACGGTCTTGCTGACTCGGGTCGACGCTTCTTCCACCTTGCGGTTGAAGTCATTCATAATTCTTCCCCTCGATATTATTGGGCGTAGACGAAAGCAAAGTTGCAGGAAGTGGTGTGCCTATTATTTCGCCCAGCCTCGGAGAGGTCAATGGCGGATCACGCAACCGAAGTAGCTCCCTGAAGAATCACTCCCCGTCAGTTTTCCCCGTCATAAGATTAGGAGATGCTTGAGTAAGGACTGTATCCTTGATAGAGTAAGGATATGCCAAAGGTGACCTCCAAGCTGCAATTAACCGTTCCCAAGGCCATCGCCGACCAATATGGCATTCGCCCCGGCGATGAGTTGGAGTGGATTCCCGCTGGTGAAAGCATTCGAGTGGAGTTGGTGCGCCGCAAGGTCAAGACTTTCGAGGAGCTAAGCGCAGAAGAGCGGTTAGCTTTGTTTGACGCCGGCACAAAGCGACTCGACGAGTTGCAGGCGGAAGAGTTGAAAAAGAACCAGGGTAACAAGATTACGCGCGAAAATCGCGGCTGGACCCGGGAAGATCTTTACAACGATGAGCGGGGCCTGCCTCGTGGCTTCCCTCGTTGATACCAATATCCTCGTATATCGGTGCGATCCCATCGATCCGAGGAAGACTGCAATAGCACGGAATGTTCTACGTGATGGAGTAGCTTCGAAGGAACTCCACCTTCCGCATCAAGCCTTAGTGGAGTTCGTCAATGTTGTCACGAAACCGCGACGCGGAGGGCCACCCGTTCTGGACCGGGAAGAGGCGTGGCGGCAGGCGGAAGACTTGCTGACTGAATTTCCAGTGCTCTATCCGAATGAGAAAGTGTTTCGGATAGCGATGCTCGGAATGGCAGCTTACAGGTTTCCCTGGTACGATGCCCGCCTATGGGCCTATGCCGAGCATTACGGGCTGCCTGAAATTCTTTCGGAAGACTTCGAGCATGGCCGCAGATACGGCACGGTGCGGGTGAGAAATCCGTTCCTCTAAGAATGTCCTCAACGATTCTGAGAAACGTGGAAACGCCGCCCCCGCCATCCGGCAAGCCGTTTTCGACTTCGCAACTGCGTCAGTTTCGCAAGAGACTTCTTTCCTGGTACGACCTTCACCGCCGCGACCTGCCCTGGCGCGCAACTCGCGATCCCTACCGGGTTTGGCTCTCCGAAATCATGTTGCAGCAGACGCGCGTGGCCGCGGTGATCGGGCACTATCATGAATTCCTGCGACGCTTTCCTACAATCGAAAACCTGGCTGCCGCGCGTGAGGCCAGCGTGCTTGCGGCATGGAGCGGCCTCGGATACTACAGGCGGGCGCGCATGTTGCATACGGCAGCAAAAACGGTGGTCCGTGAATATGGCGGAAAGTTTCCCGCGGATAGTGCGGCGTTGCGCGAATTGCCCGGAATCGGCCGCTACACGGCGGCGGCGGTCGCAAGCATTGCATTCGGCGAAGCGGTTTCCGTGGTCGATGGAAACGTCGAGCGCGTGTTGCAGCGCCTTTCTCTGGGGCCAATTTCCGGAGAAGAGCTTTGGCAAGCTGCCACTGGCCTGCTGGATCCCAAACGGCCAGGCGATTTCAATCAGGCGATGATGGAACTGGGGGCTACGGTCTGTACGCCTCGAGTGCCGGGATGTGTGACTTGCCCCATTCGACAGCTATGCTCCACGCGCGGCGAATTAGCCGCGCTTCCGAACGTGATCAGGCAGAAAAAGCTCGTTATCCATTACGCCTTGAGTTATCGAAAATTGGATTATCGAAAAAGAAAGGGCGGAGGAGGCGAGGTATTTCTGACGCGCCGCTCTCCGGATATGTCGCTGATGCCATGCATGTGGGAACTGCCGGAACTGCGACAGGTGAAGAGAAACCAGACTCCGGTTTTCACTCTGCGTCATTCGATAACCGTCACCGATTACACCGTGCAAGTATGGCGCGAAGCAACGCCAGACTGCGAGCGACGGAGGAAAATGGATTCCAGCGCGCAGTGTGGAAAGGTTGCCGTTGACGGGTCTGGCGCTGAAAATCTTGCGGAAGGCGGAAGTCCTGGGAAAACGGAATGGGGCTGATCACACATAGGGTAGTGTCCTAATTTCGGGAGCAAAAGCTTTTGACAATGCGGAGAAACCTGATTTGAAAGGGCGCGACTTCGAGTCGCGCTGTCAAAGTCCACTCAAATCCAGAGCGCCTAAGGCCGGCATTGGAACCATGACGCTTATCGCAGCGGTAAACCCCGCGCCATTCAAAAGCAAGCGCGATATCGACTTTTTCCGCAACCTGCTGAAGAAGACCGCGGATAGAATATAGTTCGATAGCGTGAACATTCTCCCACCTCATTGGCTCACAATCCTCAACCACGAAGTAGTCGGCTGCACCCGTTGCCCGCGTCTGGTGGCCTATCGAGAGCAAGTGGCCCGCGAAAAGCGCCGCGCTTACCGTGACTGCGAGTATTGGGGCAAACCGGTGCCCGGTTTCGGCGACGCGAACGCGCGGGTGCTGGTGATGGGATTGGCGCCGGGCGCGCACGGGTCGAACCGCACCGGGCGGCCATTTACGGGAGATGCTTCGGGCAAGTTCATGTTCCCTGTGCTATATGAAACGGGATTTGCCAATCAGCCGAACGCCACGCATCGGAACGATGGACTCGTGTTGAAAAATATGTATATCACCGCCGCGGTGCGCTGCGCTCCTCCCGCCAATAAGCCCACGCCGCAGGAACTCGCGGAGTGTTCGCAATTTCTCGACCGCGAAATTGAGGGATTGGCGAGAATCAAAGTAGTGGTCGCGCTGGGCAAAATCGGTTTCGACGCTTATCTAAATTACTTGAAACGGCAAGCCCCGGGGTTGGACCGGAAACCTTACCTCTTCAAACATGGCGCTGGTTACCGGTTACCTGATGGTAAGACGTTACTCGCCTCTTACCACCCCTCGAACCAGAACACGCAGACCGGCAAGCTGACCCGGGAAATGTTTGTTGAGATATTTAAAGAGGCGGGCAAACTTGCCGATGGATAACCCGAGGCGCCGTCGGGCGGATCGTTGCACCCTGCCCCATCCAATGGGGTCAAAGTCGAGAAGCCCGGGGTCACGAGCCGGGGCGGCGCCGATTTCCATGCTTCGTCTAGAAGCCGACTAAAACTGGTTCCGGCTCGAGCCGAATTCCCCATATTTCTTCCACGCGTTGCTGAATTTGTTCTTTCAAGGCCACAATATCGGCGGCTGTAGCCCCGCCGCGATTCACGATAGCCAACGCATGTTTGCTGGATATGCCGGCGCGGCCAAAGCCATATCCTTTGGCGAAGCCGGAGCGCTCCACCAGCCAAGCAGCGGAAATTTTCTTGCGCGTTTCAAGCGCCGGATAGGTGGGCACGCTTAATCCTCGTGCAGCCGCGCGTTGCCTGAGAGGCTCATGTTCCTCTTCGGAAAGCACTGGATTCTTGAAGAACGAGCCAGCGCTCTGGCAATCGGAGTCGCCCGGAATCAGCAGCATCCCCTTAAGGGCGCGGATGTGGCGCACAGCTTCCCGGGTTTCCGAAAGATTCGGAATCATTTCGGAAGCTTCGAAGTGCCGCTTAAGATCGGCATATGCAAGGCGCGGGCTGCCTTCAGGGGTCAGGGCATAGGTAACCCGAAGAACTATAAATCGTCCGCGCTCAGTCGTGTTGAAAATGCTGGATCGATAGTTGAATTCGCACGCTTCACGGCAAAGCTCGCGTACCTGGGCGTCCTTCAAATCGAGAACTTGCACCGAGGCGATTGTCTCGGCCACTTCCTGGCCGTAAGCGCCGACATTCTGCACAGGCGTGCCGCCCACGCTGCCGGGAATTCCACTGAGACACTCGACGCCAGCGCAACGAGCCATCACGGCGCGGGAGACGAATCTGTCCCATGATTCGCCGGCTCCGGCGTCGAACAGAACCTTGCCGTCGTCATCATGGCCGGCCCGCTGCTCGATGCCGGGGAGTGAAATTTTTAAAACCAGACCGGGCCAGCCCGAGTCGGCAATCAGCAAATTGCTGCCTCCGCCCAGAACAAATAGACGAAGGCCGCGCGAACGCGCAAAACCAACCGCCTCCTGCACTTCGCCGATGCTTTGGGCCTCGGCAAAATAATTCGCCGGGCCTCCGATTTTAAGGGTGGTAAACGGCGCAAGCGGAATGTTTTCGAGCAAAACCACGAATCATTTCAATATACACATTCCTCGCATGGGCGCGGAGAGTGCGAGTAAGCGCCTGCCGGTTTCGGGAACAGCTTTCCGTCGATCTCTTGCATCCTCGTTAACGTTTTAGCCACAGGACTGGAAAGTTGCGGCCGAGTTTACGAAAATCGGAACCGCTGGTCACAAGCGTAGCGTTGTGCTCCATCGCCGTAATTCACTGCCGACATCAGCAATCGCGCGCGGCCGCGCATTGCTTCCCTTACCAGTTCATCGACCTTGGCAGCGCCCGGCGTATTCCGCAGCAAGGCGACCAGCGCCTGGCGTCAAGCGCATAGGTCTTCACTTGCCGCGCTTTCCCTCTCGGCGATGGTCTTTTTCCCAACTCGCCAAAAGATCGGGCCCGTCCGCTAGAAGACCCCTCCGCGATCGACATAGTCTTCCGTGATTGGCTGAAGAACGATCCGGCCAAGGTGGTCCTCTAATATCTTCACTTTGGTTCCCGCAGCAATCTTGTGTTTGCGGCGAAGCTCCGCTGGAATCACCAGTTGGCCTTTGGTGGTAAATGTCACACATTTATCATCCACGACTTACATTGTCCTTCAGTAAGAAGTATGTGTAAACGGCCTTACATCAAGCGCGGCACCGCCGCTCGCCAGGCAGGGAAAAATTTAGCGCGACGCGGGGGTTTATTTTTCAGCCCAGCACAATCTCCGGTAATTCGGCCAGAGTTCTTATCTCCGCATCGGGGGTTTCCGGGATTCGCTCGGCTACCTGACCTGAACGGTTGCACCAAAGGACGCGAAAGCCGAAAGCTTTTGCCGAATAGGCATCCCAACCGTTCGAAGAAAGAAAACAGATTTGGGACGCACCCAAACCGAGCCGCTCACACGCCAGTTGGTAGACGGAAGGATGCGGCTTGTAGACTTTCACTTCTTCCACGGACAAGACTGCGTCGAACAAATTGGCAATGCCCGCGCTGGCTGCGGCCGTAGTGAGCATATTTGGAGAGCCGTTCGACAGAATGGCGAGTTTCATTCCTCCCGATTTCAATCGCCGCAAAGTTTGCGGGACCTCAGGGTAGGCGCTCAGAGTTAGATAAAAGTCCAGGAGTCGACCGCGAAGTTTGGGATCCTCCAGTTGCAGCGCGTCCAGGGCAAAATCGAGCGCATCGCCCGTCACCTGCCAAAAATCCGCGTGGCGACCGGACAAGCCGCGCACCCAGGAGTATTGCAATTGTTTGGCGCGCCACAATTCAGCCAGCGGCTGCCATTTGTCTTCTAATAGATCTTGTGCCCGGTGGGCGGCGCTGTTCACGTCAAACAGCGTTCCGTAGGCGTCAAAGACGCAGGCCTGTATGCCGCGAAGCTTCGGCGATGTCGTCACCGCCTAGCCTTTTGCGGCCGGTGATTTCGCGATGGGCAGGCGCAATTCCGCCTCGCATCCCTTCCGGTCTGTCCGATTCTTCAGCTTCAAACTGCCGCCGTGTAACTCCGCGATCTGACGGCTCAGAACTAAGCCTATGCCGCTGCCTCCAGGCTTGGTCGTGAAAAATGGCACAAACAGGTTTTTGTCGTTGAGAATGCCCGGCCCCTCGTCAAGCACGCAGATAGTTACCACGCTTTCCTGTCTGTGCCAACTGATACTCACGGACTGCCCCGCCGCCGCCGGATCCAGCGTAGCATCCACGGCATTACGGATAATGTTAATCAAGAGTTGTTCCAGTTGAATGGGATCGGCTTCGATAACCAGAGGCTCTCCTTCCATCACCTTCACGGCGAGTCGCACCTCCGCCCGTGCGGCGTGGGCTACCGCGGTTTGAACCTCCACTGGCACGAGTGACGGTATCGGAAGCCTGGCAAGTTGTGTGCAAGTCTGCATAAAACGATTGAGCGAATCGGTCCGCGCTTCAATCACTTCCAGTCCACGGCGCAAATCCTGCTGCCAGTCGGGAGCCATCGGCTGATGCGAGGTCAGAACCCGAAGCGTCCCGGCGATCGACTTAATCGGAGCCAGCGAGTTATTCAATTCGTGGCCCAGCACTCGGATCAGGCGCTGCCAGGCAATTCGTTCCTCCTCCCGCAAGGCCCGGCTCAAATCGGAGACGAGCAGCAGTTCGTGGGGAACTCCGGACTCGCGAAAAGTCGAGTGTTGGATCGACCAGCGCCCCTCCTTGCCGAGAAATGCCCGTTCGATCGTCTGGTCGCCCTCCATTTGCAGCAATTCATCCAAATGAAGTTCTTCGGCGGTTCTTCCCAGCGCCCGCTCCGAAGTGAGGGCCAGCAATTGCTCACCGGCCCGGTTCACTAGAACAAGCTGATGCTTCGGGTCGAAAGCAAAAACCGCAACGTCAATTTCCAAAAGTACCTTCTTAAGCAGCGCAGCGGCTTCCATTCCTCCAAAGCGCTGTTCTTGCAGAAGGCCGGCAAAAGCATTGAGTTGAAAACTCAACTCTCCGATGGCATCGCTGCGTAAACCCGAACGAAGACGAAAAGAGTAATCCCCCTCGCGAAGCGCCGCCACCATGTTTGAAATAGTCTGGAGAGGATGAACCACTCGTTTGTTCACGATGGCGCAACCTCCGATCCAGCCCGCCAACAATAAAACCGTAATCGCGATTCGGAAGACAAGCCAATAGTTGGTAAGCCATAACAGCACAATCGCCGCGGCCACGCCAGGCACACCGGCAAGCAGCGAAGCCAGCAATATCTTCTTCTGATAACCAAGTCTCAGATTGCGCATATTACGAACCGGCCGCGATTCTTCCCGCGTGTATGGCAATGCGATGTTTAAATCCGAGTGCGGCATGGCTTTCATAAATCTGAAGTCTAAGCGAGAGACTTGGCAAAATAATCGGATTGTTCGCTGCCGCATAAACCTTAACACTATAACGAGGCGTAATTAACGTTCGCCGCGCGCGCAGGATAAGCGCTGGCTTCCCAATCAATCGGTCTCCCAGGCACAAGTGCCTCGGACTGTTCGTTTCTGAACAACCGATGCCGGTAACGAACAGGAGCAAAACAAAACAAGCTGTGGCGCAGGCTGCATGTGCGATGTCCATCAATCACTTAGCCCTATAGTGTGGTTTGGCATTCAGTATGCACTTATGTTGAACGAGTATCGAAAGCATACTCGCCAAGTCCCAGAGTTAGTAAGAACAAGTAACAGCGGTAGAGCCAATCGCCTCGCGTCGTGGCGGGAAAAGCAAAGCAGAAGTATAAGCTACCCTGCCTTTACATATTCAATAACTTACAAAATGCAAAAATGGCGGCAGCCTGTCTCTTGGTGGAACAATCGATAAAGATTCAGGAGGGCTGATATGTTGGACGATTCGTGGTTCGCCGTACAAACAGAGTCGCGCAGGGAACAAGTCGCCGCACACCTTCTCGCGCAAAAAGGCTACGAGTGTTTTCTGCCAACCTATGCGCCCTCGCAGCCCAGGCGCGCTTCGGCTCATGCGGATGACAAGCCGCTCTTTCCCGGCTATTTATTTTGCCGCATGACTCCGGGGATCAGCGCCAAGTTGATCACCACTCCCGCGGTGCTCCGAATCGTCAGCTTCGGCGGCCGAACGGCATTTATCAGCGGCCAGGAAATCGAGCATCTCAAGTTAGTCGTTCGTTCGGGCCTTCCTCGCGAGCCCATTCCTCACTTACTCCCCGGAAATCGCGTGCGCATCAAGTCCGGCCCGCTGGAAGGCGCCGAAGGAGTTATCGAAGTGTCTCAACGCAAGGGCCGGTTCGTGGTTTCGATTTCGTTACTGCAAAGGTCGGTGGCGGTGGCTTTCGATGCTGACACGCTGGCGGCAATGGTCGAGCCGATCGCTGCCGCGCCGGTCTCGTCCGCTCCACAGAGCCGCGAATCGAGCGGCTTCAATCATTCCCAATTACCGAACTGAACGGCCACAAACCTAACCGCGCAATCTTAGACCAAACTGAATCCTGGTATGACAAGCAGCGCAGAGAACTCGACAGCGCAGCCGTGGGTTAGCGGGCCGTTGGTCAACTGGCCATTAGTCAGTTGCATCATGGTCACGCGCGACCGCCCGGAATTCGTGTTGCAGTCGATTCAATATTTCTTTCGTCAGGACTATCCGAACCGCGAGCTGATAATTGTCGATGACGGCTCCTGCGACCTTGCGAGCGTGGTAACTGGAATCGAACACGTTCGCTACCACCGCGCGCCGGGCGGAATGTCCATCGGCGAAAAGCGCAATCTCGCTTGTGACTTGGCGCAAGGCGAATACATCGCGCAGTGGGATGACGACGACTGGTATTCGCCGCGCCGGCTCAGCATTCAACTCGCGCCTCTATTGGCGGGCGCAGCCGATATTTCAGCCTTTACCGCCGGAGTTTTCTTCGAGCTGCCACGGTGGAGATTTTGGCGGTGTAGCCCAAAAGTGCATCGCTGCATGTTCGTCGGCAACGTACATTGCGGCACTCTGGTATTTCGCAGGAACTTGTATGACCAAGGGTTACGCTATCGCAGTCTCTCGCTGGCCGAAGATGCGCATCTTCTGTGCGATGCGAAGCGGGGCGGGTCGCGGGTTTGCCGGCTTTCCGGCGACGATTCGTTCGTTTATCTGCGGCACGCCAACAACGCCTGGCAATTCACCTGCGGCGAGCACATCGACGCACGGGGATGGAGCGAAGTGCCAATTCCCGAGGTCCTCGCCGCGGATTGCAAGTTTTACGAGGAGAGAGCGCTGAGCCTCAAGTAAGCGAGGAATAACTTCGGCAAGTGAAATCTGTCCGCAATAGCCGCTGCTCCCGATTTTTCGATTGCCGTATCAAACCCACAACACAAAAAGGAGACGTTATGAGCGAACTGAAGAATCGCATCAAGAACTTGATTGTCGACCGCTTGAATCTTCGCATTAAACCTGAACAAATCCGGGACGACGTCCCCATCTTCGGCAGCACCGAAGGCGGATTAGGCCTGGATTCAATCGATGCTCTCGACCTCGCCGTTGGCCTGTTTGAGGAGTTCGAGGTCGAAGTGGGACAGAAAGATATGCACATCTTCGCCAACGTTGACAGCATTGCGGCGTTTGTCGCCGGCAAACTGCCGGAATCGATCGCCGTCGAACAACTGGAATCCGTCGGCGCCGACTGAAAAAAACCTATCGGCGCCAGGGAGAATGTCATGCCATCCGCTAAACCAACAAATCGTCCCAGGGTCGTGGTGACCGGACTTGGAGTGCTTACCTCCAATGCCGGCAATGTCCCTGAGTTCATCGCCAGCCTTAGAGGCGGCGTTTCGGGCATCAAGCCGATTCGTTGCTTCGATGCCAAAAGCTATTGCAACAATAGCGCGGGAGTGATCTACGACCTGCATCCGGAAGATTACGGCGTGGAGGAGGACCGCGACCGGACCGAGCAAATGCTCATGATCGCCGCGGAACAGGCTGTGCGGGACTCGGAAATCGAGTTCGACTACGCCCTCGGCCTGCGCTCGGCGGTAACCCTGGGCTCGTCGATTGGAGGCTGGAACGCTTACATCGAGACTCTCAAGCTCGAGCATCTCGAAAATCCGGCCACCAGATTCGACGGTCCTTATCCGTGCATGGAAGATATTCCGCCGTGCCGGCTGGCGGCAAAGTTGTGCGATCGCTTTGGCATAATGGGGGGCACGGTTTCCACGGTAACGGCCTGCGCCGCGGGGGCCAACTCGATCGCCTGCGGCATCGATATGATTCGTCTCGGGCGTTGCGATGTGGTCTTGGCCGCGGCGGTCGATCCACTTTGCGAATTGTCGTTTTCAGGATTCAACATTCTGATGGCGATGACCAGTTCTTCCAGCCGTCCTTTCGATCGAAACCGCGACGGATTGCTGGTGGGTGAGGGTTCGGGGGCGCTGGTTCTGGAGGAACTGGAGCACGCTCTCGCCCGAAACGCCAAAATCTATTGCGAGATTCCAGGATACGGCTTGAGCAACGATGCCTATCATGCGACCCAACCCGATCCCGAAGCGGGGGGAGCGTGCCGGGCAATTTCGCGGGCTCTTTTCGATGCCGATGTCAGTCCGCGACAAATCAATTACATCAACGCCCACGGCACTTCCACCAAATACAACGATCTGATGGAATTGAAGGCCATTCAGAAGATCTATGGCAAGGATGCTTATGGAATTCCGATCAGTTCGATAAAGTCGATGATTGGCCATACGTTGGGGGCCGCAGGAACCATTGAAGCGGTCGCCACGGTGCTGGCGCTGCACCATCGCTTCCTGCCGCCAACCATAAATTTCTCCGACGCGATCGAAGGTTTTGACTACGACTTCGTGCCGCAAAGCCGCGCGACGGAACAAGCCAACCTGATGTCGTCGCATTCGTTCGGATTCGGCGGAAGTTCCGCCTGCATTCTGTTCCGCGAAGCCCCGGCTCTCGCGTCCACAGAACAACTGGTGTTTGCCGAAGCGGCATTCTAGGCGCTGAAACGCCGTTGCTGAAAAAAATTAACGGCACGACTTAAGTCGTGCCCTTCCCAAGTCACTTCCAATTAACTTGCTGAGTAGAGGGCTCCCGTGATTGAACAACCTGCCATATCGGTGGTAATTGCCGCTTATAACAAAAGCGAATACTTGCGCGCTTGTCTGAGCTGCCTGGAAGCGGCTCAGTTTGACCGCAGGCAATTCGAAGTGATCGTGGTGAACGACGGATCCACCGACGATACGAAAGCGTTCCTGGATCAGCACCAGCCAACTTATAGCTTCAGGGTGGTTCACACCGAGAATCAAGGGCTGGCGTCCGCCAGAAATGCCGGCATTGAGAAGGCTTCGGGCCGGTTGCTGGTCATGCTCGATAACGACTGCATGCTTGCGCCCGATGCCTTGCAGCATCTCTATCGCGCTTATTGCGAAACGCCCGAGGCGATGCTGATTTCCACGATCCGGCATATCGCCATCCAGAACGTCGCCTCAGTCATGGCGAGGTTGCGCAATAGCGACCTGTCGTTCATGAACGATGTCTCTTTGCGAGTCGGAGAGGAAAACGAAAGCGCTTTGCAGCGGCTGCTGCGTCTGATTAAACACAACCTGCCGAATCTTGTGACCGGATGGGTGGGTGCGCAAGGGCCGTCGGTGAGCATGTCCGCGGATCTGTTTCGCCAATTGAATGGATACGACGGCGCGATTCGCCGCTACGGGATGGAGGATTTCGATCTGGCATTTCGAGTTACGAAAACCGGCAGGAGACTTCGTTACGTAGGAGACTCGGTGATCTTTCACCTCGATCACGGCCATCCCCAACTCAATCTGCTCAGCGATGCGGCCATGACCACCCAATATTTCTACAAGAAGCATCGGGCGGAACCGGAGGCGAAACCATTCGTGCAATTCCTCAGCGATCAAATCAGTTTTCTGGAATTCAACAACCGCGTGGCGGCCGCGAAGAACTTGCCTTGCAGCGGCAACGCCGATCTGGATCTGAGATTTTCTGTCTACCGGATGGCGGACCAGCGAGGCGCGCAGCAACAACAGCAGGAGACGGCATTGTCGCAGGAGGCCAGCGCGTCGCAGCGCTATTGCATGAATCTTCTGCTGACGAAAGTTTGCGATGACATGGCCGCCGACGAAAGCCGCCGTAACGAATTGCAGGATTTCCGCTCCCTGCCCGGCCAGCGCGTGCTGGTGCTGGCCCCGCACATGGATGATGAGGTGATCGGCTGCGGAGGACTGGTTCAGAAATATCGCAAGCAGGGCGCGGAGGTGACCGTGGCGTTCTGCACCACGGGGCCGGGCAGTCCCCGGAAAAACGCGGGCGAAGGAACGCAGACTATTACTCGCGAACGAATCACCGAGAGCAAGCGCGCGGGCTCGATCCTGGGAATCTCCCAGATCGTTTATTTCAATCTGCCCGAGCGCCAACTGATTCGCAACATTGGAGCTTGCGGCAAACTCCGCAGCCTGCTCGAGGAAAAACAATTCGACGTGCTTTACGTGCCCGGCCCCGACGAATTTCATCCCGATCATCAGGCGACTTTCAAGTGGGTGCAGGACGTTCTGCCGCAGCTCGCCAAGCGCCCGGAACTTTATCTGTATGAGGTTTGGGGAAGCTGCAAGCCGGATCGAATTCTTCGGCTGGACGAGGCTACATGGGAGGCGAAGCGCCGCGCCATGCTGGTTTATCAGACCCAGCTTCGCCAGTTGGATTATCACAAGGTAATGGCCACGCTCGCCGAACATCGCGGAGCGCTTTTAGCGGGATCTGCGCCGGGCGCGAAAGCGGAAGCGTTTCGCAGGGTCGGATGATATCAGGATTGGATGATATGCAGAGCACAGACATCGCGCGCGAATATCCCAGTCATCACTATGTCGGCGCTGACTGCCGCATCGCCGGCCTGCGAAACCTGCTCGATTATTTTGGAACGAAAGAGAGCTATGCGACCACATTTGGCATGAGTTCGTCCTTCAACTTTGCTTACCGAAAAGACGGATTCACTTATGCCGAGGCGCTGGAGGTTCCGAATTGCGATTTCGCGCAACTGTTCTATCCGGTGCTGGGGCATCGCTACGATTGCATGGAGAAGCTTGCTTACACTTACAGCGCCACCCTGGTGGGAAATTATCCAGACGAGGCTGAGAGTTCGCTGGAACGCATGCGCGATTTCCTGCGGCACGGAATTCCAGTGATGGTTGCGGTATCTCGCCAGTTGCTCAGCGAACATCTGGGCCGGCCGATGGCATTGCCCGACTTCATGGGTCCTCTCGAATTCGGTGAGCACTGGGTCGTGCTGGTCGACATCGATGACCGGCAGAAAACCGTGACGCTTTTTGAATCCGACTTGCCGCAGCCGATTACTCTGCCGCAGGACGTATTCCAGGCACTTCGCAGCGCGGGCGACGACCACGTCCACTGCTTCATGAAATCGCTGAACCGCTGGCTGGTATTTATTCCGCCAAGCGTAGTTCCGCCAAAGTGCGACATGATTCGCACGGCGCTGGCCAAGGTGGCGTTTCAAATGCGGCGGTCTAAAGGGCCCAACCGCGCCTACTTCGGCCTCGAGGGGTTGCGGGTGCTGGCCGAGGAACTTCCACAGTGGCAAGTTTCGGAGGATCTGCCGCCAGAAAAGTTAAAAGCTACCGTCTGGATGATGCAGTTGCACGGCGAGACGATCGCCTCGGGCGGTATGGGC
The DNA here is from genome assembly GCA_963755225.1 of uncultured Acidobacteriota bacterium. Classification (GTDB taxonomy): domain Bacteria; phylum Acidobacteriota; class Terriglobia; order Terriglobales; family Acidobacteriaceae; genus Sulfotelmatobacter. The sequence goes on along the minus strand of CAVWJE010000006.1, from coordinate 23,700 downwards.
AGAAGGCTTTTCGCTTCGTACTTGCGCCAGGCGGCGAGGCTCTGCCGCAGCGACAATTTACAGAAGGCATCGGACTCCTGCTCAAAGGCGGCCGATCAATGGCGATCGCTAATCGCGCGAGCGGCGCAGAGAGCCCTGGAGGAAGGATGGACCGATCTCGGTCCCGACCAGCAGTTAGCGCCTCTGCTGCAATCGATTGTGGAAGCCGAAACTTCAACGGTGGAAAACATCGAAGGGTTTCTGCGCGTCGGATAAGTCGGCATTTCTTGCGGGACGCTCCCGCACTTCAGATCTCGATAATGTCCTCCAATCCTTTTCAAATCGAAGATTGCCGGGCGACGGCGACGCCGCTCACGATTCGCTTCGCCGACGTCGACATGATGTGCGTGGTGCACCACACCGCCTACATTCATTATTTCGAGCAGATTCGTTTTTCGGTTTTACGCAACTTGATGGGCCTGGATCCCGGTGTTTTGCGGCGCGAAGCCATCTCATGTCCGGTTCTTGAGTGCCAGGCAAAGTACATTCGTCCGCTGTTGTTCGGTGACGACGCCATCGGTTACGGAAAAGTGCAGATGTTTCGGACGGCAATGTTCCGCTTCGATTACAGCATCGTCAGAAAAGGCACTCCGGAACAATCGTGCGCTTCGGGCTGGACCACTCACTGTTTCGTGGACGAGAAACTGGAGCTTCAATTGCGACCGCCGCGAGTTTTCTCCGACGCCTTCGCGAAGGCCAGCGGATTGTTCCCCGGATGCTTCGAGAACGAAAAATCAGGTTCGCCATGCTTGCCGAAGAAAAAATAACTGACAAGAACATCGCTTCAGCCGGCGAAGCGGGCGGCGACGCGGTAAAAGCGACGCATTCCGCCTGTTGGGCGGTGCGCCGCTTCGCCGCTCAGGTTGGCCAAGATATTTCTGAAGAGTTGCTCTTCGGTCTCGGCCGAACGGCCTGGTACTGCTTTCGCGCGCATGCAGGAACTTCGGACTTGCTGACGTATCATCCGCTCCGCGTGCCCCGCATGTTCATGGCCCTCAATGTCCCGGCCGATTCGTATCGCTGCTGGACGCGCGCGCCACTCACACCCGAAGCTTTATGCGGGTGCTCGGGCAAAATGTTGCTGGAACTAAATCGCACTGTTTTTGCCGCGAAGGCAGATGGCAAAGCCGAGGTCGACCCTTACGCGCCGAGACACTACTGCGTCTGGACTGCGGGTCTGGCAGAGAAATCCACGGCGGATGGATGGCCATTCGTGGAACTGCAAGTTCCCCATAACGATGATCCCGTTATTGTTGAAGGAAGTAACCTGGCTCGGGGCTGGCGCGCTCCGGGCGATCGAGCGGCCGCCTATACCTTCTATGTTTCGCATACAACGGGCATTCGTTGGAAGCCTCGCGCGCAAACGCGATTGTGTATCGAGCAATGGGTTCACCAGATGCGGCAGGCGAAATCGCCTTATGGCCTCGGTGGGCTAAGCGCGCTTCCAGCTTTTGCGGATGCTCTCGAAAACGGCTCGGCAGACCTTGAGCGCACTCGCCGCTACGCGCTGGCAGACGGCGGAGCGGCAGGGCATCGCGATTTGCTCTCCGGATTTCTTTTCGAGGCCGCCGAGTTGCTAAATGCGCCCGTCCTGTCGACGGCCGCGAGTTCTTACGCAGAGATAGCCGCAGGCTGGCGCATGGTTTTTGGAGATCAGCTCACCGAGCGGGAATCCGCCCAGACCATACGCGAGATTCATGTTCTCGAATATGAAGCTTTGGAAGAGTTGAATAAGGATTTCGTTTCATGAACAGCGCTCACGTCGGCAACTACAAACACATTCGAGGCGTTCACTGCGCGACGGCGGCACTGCGCAATGTCGTTTATCACAAAGCCGGCGTGTTGCTTTCCGAGGCGTTGGTATTTGGCATCGCGGCAGGCTTGGGCTTTTCGTACACCAGAACGACTCCCTCATCGCCGGTTCTGACCATGGGGCGGGGAACTGAGCTGGAGTCGGCCTTCTGCGACGCGATGGGCATCTGCCTCGAACCTGCGGTCTTCTTCGATGACGATCTCGCCTGGGAATATGTTCGACGGCAAATCGAAAACCAGGAACTGGTCATGCTCGATACCGACATGTTTCTGCTGCCCTATCTTGTCGAAAACATGGGCGACAGTATTCGCGGACTTCATTTTGGCGGACACAAAATACTGGTTACGGGATATGACCTCGACGCCCAGGTCGCCTATGTGGCAGATTACGCGTGGCCTGTGCAAAGCGTCCCGCTATCGAGTCTGAGGCTGGCGCGAAATAGCGCGGACTGTCCCTCCGCGCCGCAGAACCGCAGCTTTGTATTTCATTTTCCCGAAAAGCTAACCGCAATGAAGACTGCAATTTTACTGGGCATTTCCCGCAACGTGTGCCTGATGCGGAATTCCATTTCCTACTTCACCGGCCTGGCTGCGATCGACCGCTGCTGCCGCCAAATGACGCGCTGGAACCGGATATTCAAGGGCGAGGAACTGATCTTAAATTTAACGCTCGCCAGTCACATGATGGAAAGGGCGGGAACGGGCGGGGGCAATTTTCGCAACTTATACTCCCGCTTTCTCCGCGAAAGCGCCCCGCTTCTGGGTGAAGCGCGCCTGGAAAAAATTGCATTGATTTATCAGCAAGCCGGACGCCACTGGACGGACCTCTCCGAATTGCTGGATGAGTCGGCGGCGCAGCCGGCAAAAGGAATATTCGACCCGGCGCGCGCCGGAGAAAAGCTCTTGAACGAGATCTGGGAACTCGAGAATGAAGGTATCCATGCCCTGGAAGAAATCGTCGACGACCGCTTTGCCGAACTCGAACGCGAAGAGATCTCAAACTACGACAAGTCCAACTCAAACCTCGTTTGCCGCTGAGCGAGCGGTTGCGCCGGTCGCACCCTCCGTCGTTCCCATTCTGGCGGTGCGGAACTTGCGCAAGGCTTATGGCCAAAAAGCGGTTTTGCGGGACGTCACGTTCGAGGTTCGCGCCGGAGAAATTTTCGGCTTTCTCGGACCGAACGGCGCCGGAAAGACCACGACGCTGGAAATCATTGAAGGTTTGCGCGACCAGGATGTCGGCGAGATTCAAGTCTTCGGACTCGACCATAAAACCTGGCTGTCGGAAATTCGCGAGCGCATTGGAGTGAGCTTGCAGCAGTCGGAATATTGGGGACAACTTCGGGTTGGCGAACTCATCCATCTCTTCCAGAGTTTTTATAAGAGAACTCTCGATTATGAAACGCTGCTCGATACCTTCGACCTCCGCGACAAAGAGCGGGCCTTCCTCGGCGATCTTTCGGGCGGCCAGCGGCAGCGCGTGATTCTTTGCCTGGCGCTGGTCAACGATCCTGACCTTATTCTGCTGGACGAGCCGACGGTGGGGCTCGACCCGGATTCGCGCCGCGCCTTGTGGAAGATTATTCGCAAGCTAAAAGCCGCCGGAAAAACCTTGATCTTAACGACTCACTATATGGAGGAAGCGCAGGCATTGAGCGACCGCGTGGCCATCATTCATGACGGCGTGATCATGTGCTGCGATTCTCCGGCTTCGCTGATCGGCACGCTTGGTTCGCAGTCCGCCATATCGTTTCGTTGCGAAGCGGCGATCGATGCGAACGAACTGGCGATGCGTTCATGGTGCTCCAACGCAGTCGCCACCGGCGCAAACCGAACCACTGTGTACACCTCCGATCTGCGCGTGGCCCTCTTGAACCTGCTGGGGTGGGCGGAACAAAAGGGAATCACGCTCGACGATTTACAGATCCGCGAACCCGGCCTGGAGGACGTTTACCTTTCGCTCACGGGCAGCGCATCGGAAGAGGAATCGATATGAAAACTATCTTTCGTCTGAGCCTCACAATCCTGCGCATCTACATGCGGGAACCTTTGACCGTTTTTCTTTCGATCGGTCTGCTGGTGCTGATGATGGTTCTGTTTGGCGTGATGAGCGGCGGCGATATGGCAAATCTCCACCTGGGGGTTGCGGTATTGGACAAAACACGCGGCCAGTCTAGCCAGTTGCGCGCGCTTGACCGCGACCCGGTGCTCACGCTTCGGCCCGCGGCAAGCGAGGATGAGTTGACGGAGCTGATCCGCACCGCGCAAGTAATCGGCGGCGTGATTGTCGAACCTGGATTGCAACCACAGGAGCCTGCACTTCGCCTGATAGTGAGCGACTCTCCGCAAAATCATTGGACCGCGGTTGGAGTGGAACATCTGAGAGCTGTGTTAAGCGGTAAAGTGCAGCAGAGTTCGATCCCGGTGGAATACCTGCACGTGAATGTCATCAACAACCGTTTCATCGATTTCATTTTCCCCGGAGTGTTGGCGCTTTCCATCCTGCAAGCTTGCCTCGGCAGCGCCGTTGTGCTGCTCGACGCAAAAAAGAATGGCGTTTTGCGGCGCCTGCAACTCACGCCCATGAAGCCTTTGCAGATCTATACCGGTTTCCTCGCAGGGCGCTGTGTGATCGTGCTCGCCCACCTGCTGGTGCTGAGTCTGGTCGCAATCGCTCTCTTCCGGGCGCAGATTCTCTCTTCGGTGCCGGCGGCCATCTTCGTTGTCGTGCTGGGCATCCTCTGTTTCATGCCGATGGCGGGAGTGGTGGCGATGCTTTCTCCCAGCTTTGAAGCGGGCAACATCATCATTCAACTGCTGAATTTTCCCATGGCTTTTCTATGCGGAGTGTTTTTTCGCAACGAGAATATGCCGCACATCCTGCAAGCGGTGGTCAAATTCATGCCTCTGACGTACCTGGTCGACCTGATGAGAGGTACCATCCAGGCCGGCCTGCCTCTGAATCGTTTTCCATTGCAAATCGCCGTGTTGAGCGCGTGGTCCGCGGCTTCACTGATAGTCATCGCCCTGTCCGGGCGCGTTAAAGCTCTCAGCCAGAATTAAATTCGCCTGAATTTGCCGTTGTCCACGGCCGCCGCAATTTGATTGAGACTCACGACACCTTCGTCTGGAGTAAAAACCATGATCATCGAACATCAAGAATTGAAGTCGTACTTGCGGCAACGCTATCCGTTTCTTCTGGTTGATCGCGTTCTGGACGTGAACCGGGAGGAAGTAGTCGCCATTAAAAATGTGACTGGCACGGATCGCTGCCTGGAGGGCCACTTTCCCGATGAGCCGCTGTTTCCTGGCGCGCTTCTGGTGGAAGCCATGGCTCAGGCAGGAAGCTTGATGTTCGTCTTCGACCAGCGGGAGCAGGTTCCCGGCCGCGGCTACCTGGCGAAGGTGGATCGAGTGAAATTCAAACAATTTGTGCGGCCCGGCGACCAGATTGTGTTGAAGGCTCAGCGCCAGCGTGGTTTTGGAAGCATGGCTCGAGTGGTGGTCATTGCCAGTGTCGATAATGTGGAAGTTGGCGAAGGCGAAATCACCTATTACTTCGACGAAAAATCTGCTGCGGCGGCCACGCCGGAGTTCGAAGAGGCGGTGTCGCTATGATTTCCGATCGCAGAATTTTTGTAACAGGACACGGCTCGGTTTCGCCGTTGGATAATTCGTTTCCCGCCGAAACCGATTTCTACGACGAACTGCTGGAGACTTCGCTCCTGGCGGATGATTGCGCCCAGCCGACTCGTCCGATCCGGGAACTGCACGCGGACCGCTATATCGCTCACGACCAACTCCGGCGTGTCGACCGATTGACGCAGATGGCGATGATCTCGGCGCAGAAAGCGCTGGCATCCGCGCAGTTCAGCATCGACCGGCAAAACGAGGAGCGTACCGGCATCATCTTCAACAATTGTTTCGGTCCCTTGCAGAGCACAGAGACCTACGTGAGCAAGCTCATTCGCGAGGGGTCGAAACGCGCGCCCGCCGGATTGTTTCCTTACACCGTGGTCAGCGTGCTCACCGGGCTGGTGACAATGAAAACGAAGGCCTTGGGAACGAACTCGACAGTTTCGGGATCGAACTCGGTATGTTACGGCCTCGATGCGATTCGCCAGGGCACCGATGACGTGATGCTGGTGGGCGGTTGTGACGAAATCACTTCGAGCTTGACCTCATGGTTCCGGCACGCCGGCTATTTCGGGACGGTAAGCGATGCCGGTCAGTCCGATTCCGTGACGCCCAGATCGTCGTTCTTGTTCGGCGAGGGCGCCGCGACGCTGGTTCTGGAAGAGTCGGAATCGATGCAGCGCCGGGGGTCGCAACCCCGGGCCGAGGTGCTCGACTACGGTTGCGTTCATCCTCTGCGCAGCCCGCATCCTTATCACCTGACGCCGGAATCGATTGAGGCGGCAATGCTCAAAGCGCTGTCTTGCAGCGGCGTTCAACCCCGGCAGATTGGTCTGATTGTTTCCGGGGCGAACGGCTTGCCCCAGCTAAACCATGCGGAAGATGCGGCCGTCGCGAAGTTGTTTTGTAATTCGCAACCGCCTCCCGCAATTCGCGTGAAGGATTACATCGGAGAGACGCTGGGAAGCTCCGGAGTCTTTGCGGTGATCGCCGCCGCGGAAGCTCTGCATCGCCGGAAAGTTCCCGGTGAAGCTTCGCATGAGCGAGCGGCGAATTCTTTCACTCTAGGCGCACTCGACGCGGAATACGCTCTCGTCAACTGCTACGAATTCGGCGGAAACATCAACTCCATCGTGGTGAAACGACATGAATCAATTAACTAGCGCGCAGTTTCCTTCGGCTCAGCCGCCCATTTTTCCAGCCTTCGATTTGCGCAACAAGGTCGCCATGGTAACGGGAGCTTCGCGCGGCATCGGTCGTACCGTCGCCCTGGAACTGGCGCAGGCTGGAGCCAGCATCGCTCTCAACTATGCCGGAAACGAATCGGCGGCGCAGGAAACGGTGGAAGCAATCACCGGCGAAGGTGGACAAGCCGCGGCCTACAAGGCCGATGTCGCGGATTACAACCAGGTCGGCACCATGATGAAACGAGTGGTGGCTGATCTTGGCCGCATCGACATTTTGGTGAACAACGCCGGAATTCTCGCGCGCTCCTTTTTGATGATGATGTCGAGCGACGACTTCCGCCGCGTGATCGACATCAACCTGCTCGGCACGTTCCACTGCACCAAGGCCGTGGCCCTGCACATGATGAAGCGGAAGTCCGGCAGCATCGTTAACATAAGCTCACTGGCCGGTGATCGGGGCCTGATAGGGCAGGGAGCCTATGCCGCTTCGAAGGCCGCCATCAACAACTTCACTCAGGTGGCCGCGCGTGAGTTCGCCGCCTATGGAATCAGAATCAATGCCGTGGCGCCGGGCTGCATCGATACCGGAATGATGAAAGAGTTCAGCAAGGAAGTGGAGACAACTTACTTGCACCAGATCTCCATGAAGCGTTACGGCCAGCCGAGCGAAGTTGCGAAAGCCGTTTTATTCCTTGTGTCGGAGATGTCCAGCTACGTCACCGGCCACGTGCTGAACGTGGATGGTGGCATGGTTCCGGGATAAACCTGCGCCTGCTGCGCCAAATCAGATTCGAATTCTGCAACCGAAAATTGTGAGGTGACCTATGCTCGTCGTCAAGAAACAAGTCGCCATCGAAGGACAGCTAAACTACGTCTTTCAATGCTCCTGGGACTTTGACCTGCTATGCGCGTTTAACCCCAACGTGCGGCGCGTCGAAGTGTTGCAATCCACCGACAAAGTGCAGCGCTTCCAGATCGAGGAGGAATTTTCCGGGGCCGTCTGCGGCTACGTCGCAGAGCGAACGGCGAGTTCGCCCAATCAAATCCGCTATCGTCAAACTCAGCCCCTGGCCTTTCTCAAATCTCACGAAGCCTCGTGGACATTTCATCCGCAAGGGGAGAATGTGGTCGTGGAATCGGAAGAGCGCTTCGATGTGGATATGGATCGCGCTTCCACAATGCTTCCGCTCGGAACCAAAGCGGAGGAAGAAGATGTCGAAAAGATGCTGTCTTTTTCCACTCACGATATGTTGATGAATTTGAAGGCATACGTGGAACTGTTGCAACAGCCTGTCGCGGTTGTTTAGCGGAAACTAACGGGCTGCGGACTTTCCCCCGAAACTTTCACTCCAACCAAGGTGCGGTGTTTCATGCTGGAACAACAACCAAGAGTAAGCGTTGTATTGTCGGTCTTTGAGCAGGCGGAGTTTCTCCCGTTGGTGATGGCGAGTCTCGCTCATCAGGACTATGACTCGCCATGGGAACTTCTCATATGCGACGACGGTTCCACGGCGAATATGCTCGAGCCGATCAAAGAATTCAGCCGTCACACGATGTGCGAAGTGCGTTACATATGGCAAACCGATCGCGGCTTCCGCCTGGCGCGATCCCGAAACAACGGAGTGCGCTGCGCGAAGGGCAGCCTCGTCATATTTCTGGACGGCGATGTCGTTGTGAAACGTGACTTCGTACGCCGCCACGCCGATGCCCATCGCAACGGGCCGCAACTGGTTTGCGGCAGCCGGAGTTACATTTTCTTAAAAGCTTATCCGCAACTGGATGTAGGAAGGCTTTTGGCTGACGAACGAATGGGCGAGGTCGACCGTTATTCGTGCCTTCCTACTTCGCCATTCCAGCGGGCGCGCTTCAAAGGCCGCACTCCCTGGTATTGCATTTGTGGCTGCAACTTCAGCGTCTCCAAAACGGCGTCCGTATCTTTTGACGAAGAATTTGTTGGCTGGGGACTGGAAGATTGCGAACTCGCCATTCGCTTGACGACGCGCCACGGATACGGTCTGCAATGTCTCACGGAGAACATGGTCTATCATCTGGAAGAGACGCCGCCGGCTGCGTTTCATCCTTGCCGGCCAAGATCTCATGAGCAAATCTCGTTGTATCTACGGAACCTGCAACATTTGACCGAACTTTATCCGGAACAGGATTTTAACGCAGTGCGCGAAACCGCTTTGGGATTTGAATATGACGCAACCTCAGAAACCTGGCGCAGCGCCGCCGGTGCGGACGTGCATAAAGCACCTGTAAATGCGAAGACCAGCCTACCGCTTCGCCAGTCGCGCGCGATTGCGCTGGACACAGATGCGCCGGCCATAGCTTGCGCAAAGAGTTCGCCGGTCATGGAGGCTTTATGAGACTCGGTCAGCAAATTTTCTCGAGCTTCCGGTTCGCTCTGCGGACATTGGCGAAGAAGCCGGCTCCAGCCGCAGTGGCCGTGCTCGCGCTCGCATTGGGCATCGGCGTGAACGTGTCATCGTTTATTTCCGTCAACGCCATGGTGCTGCATGCCCTGCCCTACCCGAACTTAAGCCGCATCGTCACCATCTGGGAGACGGTGCCGAAGTTGCCTTCCGAACGCGACGCGGTGGCGGCGGCCAATTTTTTCGACTGGAAAGAGCAGAGCCATTCTTTTGACGAGATGGCGGCCTACCGCACGACCAACATGAATGTTACCGGGGACGATGCGGCAGAGCGGCTTCAGGCTTGCCGTGCCTCCGCCGATTTCTTCGCGGTTCTCGGGATGAACCCGCTCATGGGAAGCACCTTTGCACAGGATGCCGAAGTAGAGGGCCGCGATAGGGTCGCTGTCATCAGCCAGGGTTTCTGGCAGAGGCATTTTGCGGGAAGCGGCAATCCGGTGGGCAAAGCTCTTTCTCTCGACGGAAAGAGCTACACCGTCGTTGGGGTCATGCCCAAGGATTTCGACTACCCATTAGCTACCGATGTGTGGATTCCACTCGCTCTAAGCGCACAAGAGAAAAATCAGCGCGGCGCCCACGACCTTCTGGTTCTTGCCCGGTTGAAAGCCGGAGTGCCAGTCGCGCAGGCGGTCTCTGAAGCGCAAACCATTGCCGAGAGATTGGCCGCCCAATACCCCGACAGCAACGAAGCGCGCTCTATCCAGGTAGTGCCGCTGCGGGAAGTATCGAACACAATCACCGGGCGATTCGTCGCCATCCTTATGGCGGCGGCCGCTTTTGTTTTGCTGCTGGCCTGCGCCAACGTGTCGAACATTCAACTTGCGCGCGCCGCGGATCGCGAAAGGGAACTGGCCATTCGCACGGCCGTTGGAGCGAGCCGCGGGATTATCGCCCTACAGATTTTGTCTGAAGCCGTTGTCGTTGCGTTAATTGGGGGCGTTCTGGGTTTGCTTTTGGCAAGCTGGAATCTCACGGTCACGAAAGCCAGCATTCCGGCCGAGGTTCTGAAATGGGTGGCGGGCCTGCGCAACATGCGGATCGACGCCAGCGTCTACATTTTCGCGCTGGCTCTCTCGATATTGGTGGGCGTGTTGTGCGCGCTGCCGGCGCTCTTTCAGATTCTTCACCGCTTGCAGGACCGTGACCTGAACAGCCTTCTTAAGGATGGTCAAACTTCATCGTCGGGCCCCACTCGAAACCGTATGAGAAGTGCCATTGTGGTAGCCGAAGTGGCTCTGGCTTTAGTCCAACTGGTGGGCGCGGGCGCAATGGTTCGAGCCTTCGAACGCATGTCCAAGTCCGACCCCGGCTATAACCCCAAAGGCGCATTGACCATGAATGTGTCTTTGCCGCCACAGCAATACAAGAACGATGTCCAGATCACTGACTTCTATGGCCGGGTGCTGCGCGGATTGGCTTCCATCCCCGCGGTGAAGAGTTCTGCCGCCGAAGGTTACGTCGGAACCGAAGAAGGACTTTTTGTGGAAGGCCGCCCCGATCCTCGCCCGGGAGATGCCCGCCCGGAGCTCAAGGCTATCAGCGCTCACTATTTTGAAGCGATGCAGATTCCCATGTTGAAAGGTCGTCCCATCAACGAGCAGGACGGCGCCGATTCGCCGGCGAGTGTCGTTATCAGCGAAAGCTTGGCTCGGCGCTATTGGCCCAACTCCGATCCGCTGGGACAGCGTGTGCGCTTCGGGCATACTGGCGCCTGGCTTACCGTCGTGGGGGTCAGCGGAGATATCAAGAATTGGTTTGCGGGAGATCCCATGCCGGGAGCCTACGTTCCTTATTCTCAGTCTCCTCTACTTTCAATGCGGCTGCTCATGCGTACGGACGGCGACCCGATGCAACTGGCGCAAAGCGCGCGCGCCCAGGTTCGGGAGGCCGATCCGACTCAGGGCGCGTATGACGTCAAGACTATGGAACAGATCGTGGCCGAGCAAACCTCCGGCGTACGCATCTCTGCGCGCACCATGTCGATGTATGCCCTCATCGCTTTGCTGCTTGCTGTGACCGGAATCTACTCAGTGAATTCCTACTTGGTGAGCCAGCGAACCTACGAGATCGGAGTTCGCATGGCGCTGGGCGCGAGCCCGGCGAACGTTTTGAAACTTTTCCTGTGGAAAGCCGCGCGGACAGCCTCGCTGGGGCTGGCGATCGGCATCTTGCTGGCTTTGACGCTAACCCGCGTTATTGCCAGCGTCCTCTATAACGCGGTGGCCATCGACTCGGCCACTTTCACTGCACTTTGTCTGGTGCTCGCCTCCTCAGGCTTGTTGGCGGCTTATGTCCCGGCGCGCCGGGCGACCAAAGTTGACCCCATGATCGCTTTGCGCCATCAGTAAAATCGTCATTGCAGTTGATCTCCGTTATCGAATCGGCGGATTCCCTTCCGCCGTCCCCGTTGCCCAAACCTTGGCACGCACACCCTTGCTCGTCGCTATTGGCGGCTAAGCGAAAAATCGAGCGTCCGTCCGCAGAACCTGGCGGACGGACGCTTCCAGGATTTTCCCATGGCAAAAATCGCGTTCCTCATGTTTCCCGAGCCGGGCCATCTCTTGCCTACGCTGGGCCTCGCAGAGTCGTTGCGCCAGCGTGGCCACTCCGTCTGCTATTACACCACTGCCGAGTTCCGCGAGTTGATTCAGCGGGCGGGTTTTGAATACCGTCCCATGTTCTCATCGCTGCGCCTGGATCCCGGTTCGGGCGATTCTTTCGCGGTGGGAAATACTGGCGCACAATTCATGCGGCGAATCGTGGATCGGCTGCTGGCCGCGAAGCAGAGTGGACGTGCCGGGTTGTTAAACCTCGTCCTCTCCGAGATGCGGGGTGCGGATTTCGATTTGCTGGTCTGCGATGTCGTGGTGTTTGGTTTTTATCTCGGAGACTCGCTGGTGCGGGAGACTGCGTAAGCCGGTGGTCTCGCTGAATGTCTGTATGCCCGAAGACGATGATCAAACGTCGCTTGCGGAGTTGGTGCTTTGCCCGCGAGAACTGGAGGTGCCGGGAGAAACCGGCCAGGTTCCAAAACGCCACTACGGCGAGCCCGCGGTATGCCGAAAGCGTCCACCTGCGGCGTTTCCCTGGAGCTCCCTCGATTCCAACAAACCTTTGGTCTACTGTTGCTTCGGAACGCAGCTTAGAAACTATCCCGGAGCTGGCGCGGTTTTGTCGTCGGTCATGGAGTCTTTCCGGCATCTGCCGGCTTTTCAGTTGGTGGTCACCACGGGAAATCTGCCTCCGGAAGACTATTGCGCAAGTCCGCCCCCCAACGTGCTGATGCTGCCCAGCGCCCCGCAACTTGAGCTTCTAAGCCGCGCCAGGTCAATCGTTACTCACGGAGGTCTCGGCAGTATTCGCGAGTCGATCCTGATCGGCGTCCCGATGCTGGTCATCCCCTTTCACGTCGACCAGCCGCGGAACGCGCTGCGCATCCAGCATCACAAGCTGGGAGCCGCTTGTGCGCCCTCGGAATGCTCGCCCGAAAAGATAGCCGGGCTGATCCGGGAACTCATCGATAACCCGGCGATTCAGGCGAATGTGGACGCTATGAAAGCGGTCTTCCGTGCCCGTGAGGCTGAGGCTCCTATTGCGGAGATGCTTTGCTGCATGGCGGCATAGCGCCGCCGACTTCTCCTCCCACCCATCCTGCTCAGTGCTGTTCCTTTCGATCCGGGAGGGTCACCCGACCCTCCCGCGCCCTCTTTCCAGCCTCGTTCCTTCCTCTGACCGACCCTCCTGACATTGACTCCCTTGGGATTTCCGCCTCGTAGCCGAAGGGATAACTGCCCGATACCGAACAATGGCTTTTCGATAGCGGACGCCTTAGGACCTGTTATCTCCGGATCGAACAATCACGGTCAACAGAATCAATGGGTTAGCAATCGCGACTTTGGTAAGCCGAGTGCCTTCACAGAAGCGGCTTCTTATGGATATTAAGCGACCAGATAGCAAAATACCCAAACGCCGTCGCAAAATCCTGTTTGGGGGAATTGGATTGATGCTGTGCGTCGGGGTCACATTGGGGCTAACCCGGCTCAAACCGGCCGCGCCCACCGTGGATCGATCGGCTCTGTTTATCGATACGGTACGGCGGGGGCCGATGTTGCGGCAAGTTCGTGGCCTCGGCACTCTGGTTCCAATGGATATCCGCTGGATCCCAGCCGAGACCGACGCTCGCGTGGAACGAATCCGCGTACTGCCCGGAACGCCGGTGCATCCCGATACGATTATCCTCGACCTGAGCAATCCGCAAATCGAGCAGGAAGCCATCGACGCGGAATGGCAGTTCAAAGCGCAGCAAGCGGAAATGGAAAATGCGCGGGTCAAAGTTCAGAGCGAGCTGATGAATCAGCAAGCCGCCGCGGCAACCGTCAGCGCCGAATACAACAGCACGAAACGCCAGGCCGATACCGATTCCGCCCTCGCAAACCTCGGCGTGATTTCCCCTTTGGCGTTGAAGAAGTCTCTGGATAAATCGCAGGAGATGGCGACCCGTAACGACATCGAGCAGAAGCGCATCGCGATCAACACCGAGGCCATCTCTTCGCAGATGGCGGTGCAACAGGCAAGAGTGGAGGAGCTCCGCGCGCTCGCGCAGTTGAAACGCAAACGGCTCGACGATCTGAAAGTGCGCGCCGGAATCGAAGGAGTTCTTCAGGAGCTGCCTCTGCAAGTGGGGCAGCGGGTTATCCCCGGAACCACCATGGCTAAAGTGGTCGAGCCCGACAAGCTCAAAGCCGAGTTGAAGATTCCAGAAACCCTGGCGAAAGATGTGCAGATCGGTCAACCTGCTGTCGTTGACACTCACAATGGAGTCATCCATGGCAGCGTAATGCGCGTCGATCCCGCGGTGCAAAACGGCACGGTCACGGTCGACATTAAGGTGGAGGGCGATCTGCCCAAAGGTGCGCGGCCCGACCTGAGCGTCGACGGCACCATCGATCTCGAGCGCTGTGCGGATGTTCTTTACGTAGGCCGTCCCGCTCTCGGCCAGGAAAAAACTACAGTGAGCTTGTTTCGCCTTACGCCCGATGGAAAAAGCGCACTGCGCATTCCAGTCGCGCTGGGGCGCGGCTCCGTCAACATCGTGGAAATCGTTAACGGCCTCAAGGAAGGCGATCAGGTTATCCTTTCCGATACCTCGCGTTGGGACAACATCGATCGGCTCCGGCTGGACTAAATTATTGGGAGATGATTCATGAGCGTACAGACTCTAACCGTGGGAGAAGTGATGGAAAGCTCCAGGGCTCAGTCGCTGATCCGGCTTGAGAACATCACCAAGATTTTTCAGTCGGATGAGGTCGAGACTCACGCGCTCTCCGGTATTCATCTCGACATCGCCAAGGGCGAGTTCGTCTCCATTTCCGGGCCTTCGGGTTGCGGCAAGTCCACCCTGCTTTCCATTCTCGGCCTTTTGGATTCGCCTTCCGACGGCATCTACATATTGAACGATCAGGCGGTGCAGGATCTCGGATACGCCGAGCGCAGCCGCATCCGGAACCGCGAAATCGGATTCATCTTCCAGAGCTTCAATTTAATCGGCGATCTCACGGTTTACGAAAATGTTGAGTTGCCGCTGACTTACCGCGACTTGTCGGCCGAAGAAAGAAGGGAGCGCGTGGAGCAGGCGCTGGAAAAAGTCGGCGTCGCTCACCGCGTCAACCACTATCCCTCGCAACTTTCGGGCGGGCAGCAACAGCGCGTGGCGGTGGCGCGCGCGCTGGCGGGAAAACCGCTCATCCTGCTGGCCGACGAGCCGACCGGCAACCTCGATTCCAGAAATGGCGAAGCGGTGATGGGCCTGCTCCAGCAACTCCATCGCGAGGGTGCCACCATTTGTATGGTGACCCACGATGAGCGCTTCGCCCGCCATGCGGACCGCGCGGTGCACATGTTCGACGGCCGGATCACGGAAGAAATCAATTCGTAGAAACTGAGGATCTATGAAACTCTCAATTCTTAGGAGAGGTGTGTGCGGAGCGATGTTTGCGGCGCTGCCTGTGCTGGCGGCCAACGCCCAGGCCCACGCTCCGGAATCCTCCTTCACGACCGCCCAACGTTCCTGGGGGTTGAGCCGCCTCTATCGCGGGCAAGACGTGCCGCCGCCGAATTTTCAGAATTCGCCGCGCGTCGACAAGTTGGTGCGCGACGGAAAAATCATGCTGTCTCTCGATGACGCTATTGCGCTCGCGCTCGAAAACAATCTCGACCTCGCAATAGCGCGCTACAACCTCGATATTGCGGAAACCGACATTCTGCGCACGAAATCCGGAGCGGCCGTACGCGGCGTGGCCAGCGGGCTGGTGCAAGGCACTCCCGGCGGCGGAATTGGAGGTTTCGGCAGCGGCGCGCCCGGAGTCGGTGCCGGCGGCACCTCCGGTGGCGCTGGCGGCGCGGGCAGCGGCGCAGGAGGCCTCGTGCAATCCACCATCGGAACCGGCGCTCCAATCGATTCGCTCGATCCCGCCGTTACTTCCAGCATTTTCCTCCAGCACGTGGCTTCCCCGCTCGCCAACATTGCGACTACGGGCACGCCGCTCTACCGGCAAAATACCGCGCAAGCGAATTTCGCTTATACCCAGGCCTTTGGCACTGGCACCAGCGTCAATTTCAGTTTCGACAACAACCGCCAAACCAACAACAGTCCTTATACGACGCTCACTCCAGCTTTGAATTCGACCTTCCAATTCAATCTCACGCAACATTTGCTGGCGGGATTTGGGACCGCTTCCAACCGCCGCTACATTTATATCGCGCGAAACAATCGCGAAATCTCCGACGTAGCCTTCCGCAATCAAGTGATCGCCACGGTGACGCAGGTGCAGAACATTTATTGGGATCTGGTGAATGCCTTCGAAGATGTCAAAGTGAAGGAACGATCCCAGACCCTCGCTCAAAAAACGCTGGACGATGACCGCAAGCAGGAGGAATTGCAATCGATGGCGGCGATGGACGTGCTCAAAGCCGAATCCGAAGTTGACACCAGAAACCAGGAATTGACGGTCGCGCAAGCCACTCTCGAATTGCAGCAACTGCTGATGAAGAACGCGATCACGCGAAATCTGAATGATACAACTTTGGCCGGCGCTCCTGTGGTGCCGACCGATTCCATGACAGTGAGCGAAACCGAAGAGGTTATCCCAACGCAGGACCTGGTCGCCGAGGCGCAAGCTCATCGTCCCGAACTTGCTCAGGCTCGCATGGATTTGCTCAATCGTGAGATCACCCGAAAAGCCGCGCGGAACGCCTTGTTGCCTGCACTCGATCTTGCAGCGTACTACGGAGGCGCCGGCCTGGGCGGAACCCAGAACCCTTATCTTTCTTCCACGACGTCGGGTCTATTGTCCCCAACTGGATTCGGCGACGCGCTGCAAAATAGCTTCAACGGAAGCTCCCCCAATTATCAGGTTGGATTCAACCTGACGATTCCGTTGCGCAATCGTGCAGCGCGCGCCGACCAATTGCGCTCCGAACTCGAATATCGCCAGGCTGAGCTGCGGCTGGGACAACTCCGCAACGAAATAGGAATCGAAGTGCGGAACGCGCAATTCGCCCTGCAACAAAACCGCGCCCGAGTCGGCTCCGCCAGTAAAGCTCGCGATCTGGCACAGCGCACTTTTGAAATCGAGGAGAAAAAATTCGCGCTGGGATCGTCCACCAGCCTTCAGGTTCTTGAGGCCAGCCGCGATCTTGCGCTCGCCGAGTCCAACCTCGTGACTGCGATGACCAGCTATGAAAAATCTCGCGTGGAGTTGGACCGGGCCGTCGGAGCCACGCTGCTCCGCAACTCCATTAGTATCGCCGACGCCGAAAGCGGAGTGGTTAACAGCGTGCCGCAGGTTCCCGGGCTGGCTCCGCGTTCGGAGAGCGGGTCGAGTAGTTCCGATCAAAGGCTGCAATAAGTTAACGACATCGCTGGCTATTTGAAGCCAAGAGGAGTTATAAAATCGAACCATCAATGCCCTCAAGCCAAAATCTGCCCCGGGTGTTAGTCGCGGACGATCAACCGGATGTTCGCGAAGCCCTGCGCCTTTTGTTGAAAGGCGAATCCTACGCCATAGAAACCGCTGACAGTCCCGCCGCCGTGCTCGCCGCGCTGCAATACCAGGAATTTGACGCCATCCTCATGGACCTGAACTACGCGCGCGATACCACGTCTGGCGCGGAGGGCTTGGACCTGCTGGCGCGCATTCATGCCCTCGACAGCAGGCTTCCTGTGATTGTTATGACGGCGTGGGGAAGCGTCGATATCGCCGTGGAAGCGATGCGGCGTGGAGCTCGCGACTTTCTCCAAAAGCCCTGGGAGAATCAGCGCCTCATCAGCATCGTCCATAATCAGGTAGCGCTGGCCCGAGCGCTCCAGAACGCCGAACGGCTGGAAGCGGAAAATCGGCTGCTGCGGGCTCGCGGCCGTCCGATTTTAATTGCGGAATCCAAAGCCATGAAGCCCGTGCTCGATCTCATCGCGCGGGTGGGAGCGAGCGACGCCAACATTCTTATTACCGGTGAGCACGGCACCGGCAAGGAAGTGGTTGCGCAAACTCTTCATGCGCTTTCGGCACGCTCGGCCAAGCCAATGGTTACGGTCAATACAGGAGGATTGCCCGAGGGCACTTTCGAAAGCGAGCTGTTCGGCCATGTCAAAGGCGCGTTCACCGATGCCCGCACCGACCGCATCGGACGCTTCGAGCTGGCCGAGGGCAGCACCCTGTTTCTGGACGAAATTGCCAACGTTCCCATGAAGCAGCAGGCCAAGCTGCTGCGCGTGCTCGAAACCGGAGAGATGGAACGAGTCGGATCCTCCAAGACGCGGAAGGCCGATGTCCGCGTGCTTTCCGCCACGAATGCCGACCTCGATTTGGAAGCTTCGCAAGGCCGGTTCCGTCCCGACCTTTTGTTCCGCCTGAACACCATCGAGCTTCGCATCCCGCCTTTACGCGAGCGCAAAGAGGATATTCCTTTGCTGGCCATGCACTTCCTTCAAGCGTACGCCACGCGCTATCGTAAGCCGCTGGCACATCTCGATACTGCGGCTCTGCAATTGATGAGCGAACACCCGTGGCCGGGCAATGTTCGCGAATTGGACCATGCCATCGAACGCGCCGTGCTGATCAGTCAGGGCGATGTGCTCCGCGCCAGCGATCTCGGCCTCGCCACACGAACCTCATCTACTGCCGTCATCGAAGATATGAGCCTGGAAGAAGTGGAATGTTTGCTGATTAGAAAAACCATGGCTCGCCACTCCGGCAACATCAGCCATGCCGCGGATGCCCTGGGACTAAGCCGCAGCGCCCTTTACCGACGCATCGAAAAATACGGCCTCTGAGGGATTTGCGGTAAAACCCATCCTTCGTCGGTAGTTGCTTATTAAAGGATAAGTCGTTATCCTTTAATAGCGAGATGCGTTATTAAAGGATGAGCGTGGCCCCGTCGAAACTAAAGCAGCGGCTTGGAACTTACGTCTCCAGTTCCGTTGCCGGGGAAACTGTCCGAGCCTTCATTCCGCCTCCGCTGCCACCAGTACCCGAATTGCAACTAGAGGAATTGCATCGGCATCTCGACCGTGCAAATCAGGAACTCGGTCGGTTCAACGGAATGACCAAACTCCTGCCCGACATCCGATTCTTGCTTTATTTATACATTCGCAAAGAAGCTCTGGTCTCATCCCAGATCGAAGGAACTCAGTCCTCATTCGCTGATCTGCTCTTGTTTGAAAACGATGAGGTTCCTCACGTTCCAGTCGAGGACGTGGAAGAAGTCTCGAACTACGTGGCCGCCATGCAACACGGCCTGAAGCGAATGGCCGGAGGTTTTCCGCTCTCACTACGGTTGATTCGTGAGATTCACGCAATCCTTTTGAGAGGCGGACGGGGTGCCAACAAAATGCCGGGCGAATTTCGCCGTACGCAAAACTGGATTGGCGGCAGTCGCCCTGGAAACGCCTCGTTCGTTCCACCGCCGCCGGAGCGGTTGATGGAATCCCTCGACAGCTTTGAGCGATTTCTCCACGATGACAAGCAAAGGCTACCCGCGCTCGTCGAGGCCGGCCTGGTGCATGTTCAGTTCGAGTCTATTCACCCGTTTCTTGATGGCAACGGCCGGCTCGGGAGATTGCTTATTACGCTTCTGTTGTGTGCCAAGGGCGCGCTGAGTGCACCACTTCTTTACCCCAGCCTTTATTTAAAGAGCAATCGAGATCAGTACTACGATTTATTGCAGCGAGTTCGGACCGAGGGTGCTTGGGAAGATTGGCTGGCATTCTTTGTCGAGGGAATTGCGATTTCGGCACGGGAGGCAGCCGACACCGCGGAGCGAACGTTGAAGTTGTTCGCCAAAGACAAAGACAGGATAGAGAAAGTAGGGAGGGCCGCTCCTTCCGCTTTGCGGCTTCATGAATTCATCCAAACCAATCCCTACGTTCGCATTCGAACGGCAGCTAAAGCCCTGAAGCTTACCGTCCCAACCGTTGCCAGTTCGCTGAACCATCTTGTACGCCTAGGCATCGTCAAAGAGGTCTCGGGAAAACACCGCGATCGGCTCTTCGCCTACACCCGCTACATCAATATGGTGAGCGAGGGAACGCGACCGTTTTGACCAGACTGACTCATGCGCGGGGAAGAATCTGTGGTTGAGGCGGCGGGAGTCGAACTATTCAACCTATTGATTCTATGTAAGTTATTGGTTCTTCAAGTGCGAGAAATGCCAAAAACGCCCCTCTGCCGAGTCGGCGGTACAAAAACGGTACAAATCTACTGGCCTGACCCAATTGGCTTACTAATGCCAGAAAAGTTCCTGCCGGCGCAATAGAGCATAGCGCACATCCGCCACGTCGGAAAACTATTTTCACCAAGTCGACTTGATCCGCTTCGATTAGCATGACTTTCATATGTCGAACATCTTGGATCTCGATCTTGATTTTTTTGTTTGGCCCGCTGTTCGTGGGCCAGTTGATGGGCGTCCACCAGAAAATGAATTCATGCACGCGACCCCGGAACAAGTCCGTGCTTTTCTGGAAGAACAATGCGGACTATCGCGAGACCATAAGGTCCTGGGACACTTCTGTAAGCGGCACGACGAGGCTTTTGATACCTGGCGCCGATGGCTGTCAGTGGGATTACTCCAAGAGCCATTTTGCGTCAGTCATGTCGACGCCCACTCTGACCTATCATTTGGCGACGCAAGTTGGAGTTATGTCCTTGAGACTGTTCTCTCGCTTCCGGTCGACGGACGGTCTACACCTGAACGAGGTCAGCACCGGCTGAACGAAGGAAGTTATCTGACGTTTGCAATTGCAAATAGATGGATCCAGCATCTCTCCTACGTGTATCCGGTCTGTCCATGGGCCGACTATGAAAGGAGGCGCTCGGAGGAGTTTCCGGGACGTCCACCCGACCTTAATCGATTTCTTTTCAAGGATCAGAAGTTTAGTTCGGGAATGATCGAACTCAGGCATTTAGATCACGAAGGCATCAAATGGATAGCGCACAAGCCTGTAACGCCTATTTCAATTGAGCCAGTGGTTCCGATTGATTTCATTCCAGCCAACAAGTTTTCAAATCGAGGCTTTACGCACATGGTCCTAGCCCACTCGGTTGAGTATTGTCCCGAAGGCGCAGACGTCCTGATCCCCGTAATTTGCGAGTACTTCCACGAGGGCTGATCCGTGTGCGTTCTTGGTGAGTAGTCGTTTGCCTCGCAAACTGACTCACTACCGACTGCGGGGGATTAGATCAACACTGGCAGCAATTGTTGCAGATCAGTTTTCCGACCGAATCACTCTAAATTGTCCCAGCTATTCCTGCGGAGAATAGGTGACCACTGAACATTCATTGGACTTCGCAGTCAAGTAAGATTTAGTTTGCGCCAAAAGGAGCCGTTTTGAGCGACTCCCGGAGGTGCATATGCCACGCTGGTCCCACGCAAATCCGATCCGCCAACTTGAGATCCTTCTTCGGTCGAAGTGGGCGCGTTCAAGTGCCACTCTTCTGACCCTCCTTCTTGTAATGCATGGGGCCGCGCTGGCGCAGGGTTCGCCTTTCGACACCGGCTTCAACGCCATCCAAGGCCTTTTCACTGGCACCATCGCGAAGGTTGCGAGTCTGGTCGCGATCGTGATCGGCGGCTACGGATTCGCGCACGGCGAACCCGGCGCGAAAAAGGCGCTCGCTGGCGTTGCCGCCGGAACGGGCATTGCCGTTATGGCGGTGAATGTCTTGAGTTGGCTCTGGGGCGTATAGCGCCCTTCCCAGATCTCTTCGACTCGCGTCCTAGATCGAGGAGAGTTATGCCAGACAAAGCACAGCAGAAGCATCGCACAAATCGAGTCTTCAAGAGCCTGCATAAGCCGCTCACCTACTTGGGCGTGGAACGCACGCTGTTCTACTTCGTCTGCGTCGGCGCAGTGGGGGCCTTCAATCTCTTCAATTCCATCCTCGCAGGTATCGCCGTCTTCATTGGCGGTTTTGCCTTCGGCCATTGGGTAACGAACAGCGATCCGGCATTCCTCCGCATCCTCGCAAAGTCCGAACGCTACAAGCTGCGCTATGACGCCGCGAAGCAGCAAGTTCCCCGCGTGGAGGTAGTGTGATGCTGCGTCTCGACAAAGTCATCAAGCCGTGGAAAGAGAGTGCGGCCCTCAACGACCACATCAACCTCTACGGCTTCTGGAATGAGACGGCCTTCCTTACCAAAAGCGGCGATCTAGGCATGGTTCTCAGTGTTCCCGGCGTGGACTACGAAAGTCTTGACCGCTCGCAACAGGAGTATGCGGTGAAGCGGTTGGAGGCGGCGCTGAAAGCCTTTGGCCCAGGCTTCCATGTTTACCAATACCTCTTCAAATCGAACCGCCCCGACATACCGTTCGCAACATATGATGACCCCATTGTCGAAGCGGCTATTGACCAGCGACGGAAGTTCTTTGAAGCGAAGCGGGACCATCTCTATCAGGTTGAAATCTTCTACTGCATCCTGCTCGAAGGCGCCCGGTCGAAGACCGGCGTCGGCACGGCGCTAGCTCGCCTGTTACGCGATCCAGAGGGCGCGATTGCCGAACTCAAATCGCAGTTCACCAACGACAGCATGAAGAAGTTGTTGCGGACGCATATCGAGCGCGATCTTCAACGGCTCGACCAGCACGTGCAGGCATTCGCTCGGCAGCTCGCAGATTTCATGCAAATCGAGGTCTTGAATCGGCAGGGGCAATTCACGTTTTTCCGCCGCTTGCTGAATTATGACGACTGGCGTGTTGCCGGCAGGCCGCAGTCCACGCAGTTTCTCGACTATCAGGTGGTCAACTCCGACATCGAAGCCGAACGCGATCATCTGCGGGTAGGCGATCACATCGTCCGTGTGCTGACGATGAAAGAGGCCATCACCGAAACGAGGCCCCTGGTACTGGACGCGCTGCTGAAGATCCCCGCCAACTTCTATGTGGTCACCGAGTGGACGCCGCTCCCCGCGGACAAGGCCCGCAAAGAAGTGAACAAGCGCCGCCGCCACTTCAATATGTCCAAAACAGGATTTGTCTCCCAGATGGGCAACGACGCCACGAAGACGAACCCACGCGACGTGCTGGTGGACGAGTCCAAGCAGGCCGACATTGAAAATCTTGGCGATTGCCTGCGCGCCCTGGGTGACGGTCAATCGCTTGGCGATTTCTCGCTCACGATTGTGCTGTATGGCCGGTCACGAACGGAACTCGATCAGCTCGTGGCCGAGTTTACTGGCGTCTTCACCAACGCGGACGGCAATCTGTTTGCGGAAACCTACAACCAGCTGAACGCTTATTTCGCCACTGTGCCGGGCAACTATGCGCTGAACCTTCGCAAGCTGTATCTGCTGAACACGAACTACGCCGACCTGTCTTTTCTGTTTACGATCCTTCCCGGCGAGAAGACGAACGCGCACCTCGGCACGGAGTACCTGGCAGTCGTCGAAACCGACAACAGCACGCCCTACTTCCTCAACCTGCACACCCGCGACGTTGCCCATACCCTGATTCTCGGGATGACAGGCAGTGGCAAGTCCTATCTTTGCGTTTTTCTGCTGCAGAACGCGCAGAAGTACAAGCCGCTGACTTTCATCTTTGATATCGGCGGCAGCTTCCAGTCGCTTACGACGATATTCAAGGGCTCGTATCTCAATGTGGGTCAGGAAGCGCGGGACTTCACCATTAACCCCTTCTCGCTGCCTCAGACCAAAGAGAACCTGCAGTTTCTCTTCAGCTTCTTCCGCGTGCTCATTGAGGGTAACGAGCAACGTTACCGTATCGACTTCAAGGAGGAACGCCGACTGTGGGACGCGATCGAGCGCATCTACGTACTGGAGCCGAACCAGCGCACGGTCTCGAACTTTGGCAACATCATTGGCGAGTTGAAAGAACGCCTGCATCGCTGGACCCGCGGCGGACAGTACGGATTTCTCTTTGACAACGCCGAGGACACGCTTTCGTTCAAAAGCTTTCAGACGTTCAATTTCCACGGCTGGAACGATGCACCGGAAGTCTTGGAACCACTGCTCTTTTATGTTTTGCACCGAGCATCGAATGAGATCACTGACCCGAAGAACCTCGGCACCCCCAAGTTCTT
>CAVWJE010000005.1:0-994759 GCA_963755225.1 uncultured Acidobacteriota bacterium | reverse complement strand
CCTTGACTCCGGTAATTACGTATTGCTGAATTCACAGACACCTTCGCAGACACCTTCGCAAAACCCGGCTCCCGCGCCGCAGCAAATAAATCCACTTCCCAGCCAGGAAGCAAAGCCCGCCACGCAGAATCCTCCGGCATCCGCTCAGGAACCGGAGCCGCCGATAAAGAATCCGGAGGTGAGGCCTGCTCCTAAGCCTGCGCTTGCGCCTCCTTCTCTGACCATTCCACGTTTGACCCGCGCACCCGCTCTGGAAGACTTCCTGAGCATGAAACCCGAGGGCGAGATAGCCGAGCAGATGGCGAAGGTGACGGGCTTTGTGCAGCGCAATCCGCATGATGGGGAAAAAGTTTCGCGAGCCGACCGACGCCTATCTCGGTTACGACCAGAAGAATCTGTATGTCGTATTCGTGTGCTTCGACGATCCGAAGAAGGTGCGGGCGCGCATGTCGCGGCGCGAGGATATTTACGACGATGACCAGGTCGAGGTCATGCTCGATACCTTTCACGACCGGCGGCGGGCCTATGCTTTCCAGACCACGCCGCTGGGGGTGCAATGGGACGCGATCTGGACCGAAGCGTCGCGCGACGAGGTCAATGGGAATTTCGATACCTCATTCGATACGGTGTGGGATTCGCGAGGCAAAGTTACCGATCGCGGCTTTGTGGTGGAGATGGCAATTCCGTTCAAGAGCCTGCGTTTTCCCGTCGACCAAGCAACAGGAGTGGGGAGTCATTTTGTATCGCGGAATCGTTCGCAAGAACGAAGATTCGTTCTGGCCGGAGATTTCGCCGCAAATTGAGGGCCGGCTGGGACAGGCGGCGACGCTGTATGGGCTGGAAGGAATTTCGCCTGGACGCGACATCGAACTGATTCCTTATGGAATCATGCGCGGTTTTCGGGCGCTGGACACGCGCGATCCCTACAATCCCTATTTTCAGAACGCGACGGCGCAGGGGCAGGCCGGGATGGACGCGAAGTTCGTGATCCATGATCACTTTGTGCTGGATATGACCGCGAATCCCGACTTCAGCCAGGTGGAGTCGGAAGATCCGCAGATTACGGTGAACCAGAGATTTGAGGTGTATTTTCCGGAGAAGCGGCCGTTCTTTCTGGAGAACGAAGACTACTTTCGCACGCCGTTCGATTTGTTTTTCACGCGCAATATCGAGGACCCGTCGGCGGGAATTCGGCTGACGGGGAAAGAAGGGCCCGTATTCAGTCGGGAGTGATGGCGACCGATGACCGCAGTCCCGGGACTGGCTGTGCCCAGCTATTGCCCGGCTACGTCCCCATTTGTTCAAACAGTCTTTCTGGCATTCGGTCCTACTTCACGATTGCGCGGGTGAGCCGCGACATTTTCAAGCAGTCGAGTGTGGGGGTGATTTACACCGACTGGGAATGTCCGACGACCGGGGAATTTAACCGCTTCGGCGGGGTCGACACGCGCCTGAAGTTCAATGCCAACTGGACTCTGGAAGGCCAGGCGGTTGCAGTTCCAGCAACTTCTGGGGCTGAATGCCAGCAACCTGCAGAAGACCTGCGAGAACGATCTCTATCCCTTCAGCTCGGGCAATGCGGGCAACGGCAACTATTATGCGGGGCCGGCGGACAGGCTGGAGCTTCGCAACGCGATGGGCTGCACTTTGTCTATGACGGAACTTACCAGACATCAGCCCGGGGTTTGTGACCGTGCCGGGATTCGTGAACCGCGTGGACATTCGCGAGACTCTACCAGCAGAGCCGCTACCGCTTTCGGCCGAAGAAGGGCTGGATCGTGGACTGGGGCCCGTCTCTGCAACCAGCGCTATGTGTTTGATCACGAGGGCACCGGCTGGATACCGACTACGAGCCGTATTTGGCGATTCAGGGGCGAGCGCAGACGTTGATTCTATTTGCTTCCTTATGAAGAATCGCGGGAGCGGCTGCGACCGCAGGATTTTGCGTTTCTTGGCTGTACAGGCGTGACCAGCGAATCAGGATTACCACGAGCACCGCAGCGGAGCCACGTTTCAGACCGGATACTTTCAAAAAGGTTGCGCTGGGAGCAGCTACTTCTGGGGCGACGGAGCGAACTTTGTGCCGGCGGCCACGCGCCGCGCCGCAGTCCCTTTTGTCGCGGTTGAATACCGGCGTCGGTGACGCTGACGTTTCGTCCGATGAAGCCGCTGAAGATTGAAAATACTTATCTGTTCGAGCGGCTGCGCGCCACGAATAACGAATATCTTTTCGCTCTCGCGCAGTCGCAGTGTCGACCTCGCCGGGCATCCCGATCGGGAAAGGCATTTTCAACGATCACATCGTGCGCAGCAAATGGAACTGGCAATTTACTCCGCAGCTTTCGCTGCGCGTGATTCTGCAATACAACTCGGTTGCTGGCGAATACGCCGGGCAGATCGACGGATTCGCTATCCGTATACTTATCTGCCGACGAGAAGGAATTCAACGCCGATTCCTGCTCACTTATCTGGTGCATCCGGGAACGGCGATCTATGTGGGATATAACAGCGATCTGCAAAATCTGGATCATAGCCTGAGATTGACCGATCGGCCTGGCGGGACTGTTCAATACGGCGAAAGGCTACATCAACGACAGCCGGCAGTTTTTTGTGAAAGTGTCATATTTGTTCCGCTTCTGACGCTGCCAAGAAACGCTACTCGGGCCGTTTTCAAAGGGCGCGACTTCCAGTTCGCGCCGTGAAAGTCCCGATAATATAAACAGCGGATGAGCCGTGTAGAACGAACCGGGGGCCGCAAGGTCCTTATCCGCAACTCTGCTCAGGCTGAACGCCCGGAGCCTGAAGCCGAAAGCCAGGAGCCGGTCATTGCTGAATCCTCGGGCATTCCGGTAGAATCTAAGGATTCGTAATCGAGGTCTGGAACCCTATGAAAGCAGCCATTCATCCCGCTTATAACGAAGTGCGCGTGCATTGCGCGTGCGGCAATGCATTTGTTACCCGGTCCACCCATAAGGGCGATATCAGCGTTGAAATCTGCTCCGCCTGCCATCCGTTCTTCACCGGCAAGCAGAAGCTGATGGATACCGCCGGCCGCGTCGAGCGCTTCCGCCGCAAGTACGCCAAGAATGCGCCCGCAGCGCCCGCAAGCAGCCGGCGTCGAAGAACTAATTTGCCACGGATTTGCTGCGGATTAATACGGATAGTATCGAAATTAGGCCCTCGCTTCGGCGGGGGCTTTGTTTTGCGTCGGCCAAGTAGAATAGAACGGTGAAGAAATTCTGGGACAACTCGGACGGCCAAGTGGCAGCGGCGGACGCCCTCGTCCGCCAGACAGCGCCACAGAAGCCAGTCCCCGCGAGCCTTTCCATCGGCAACGTCAGATTTCCCCCGCTACGGTGCTTGCTCCCATGGCGGCGTTACCGACACGGTCTTCCGCCGCTTCATCCGCAACCTGGGCGGCTGCGGACTGATCATGACCGAGTTCACCTCGGCCGACGGCGTGCTGCGCAAGAAAGACCAGAAGGCCAAGCGCTATCTGCATTTCTACGAAGACGAGCATCCCATCTCGGCGCAGCTTTTTGGCAGCGATCCTCAAGTGATGGCCGAGGCGGCGCGCATGGTCGAAGGCCTGGGCTTCGATCTGGTCGATCTGAACCTGGGCTGCCCGGCGAAGAAAGTCGTGAAGTGCAACGGCGGTTCCGGCTTGCTGCGCGATCTGCCGGCGATTGGGCGAATTTTTGAGGCGGTGCGAGCCGCGGTGACGATTCCCTTCACCGTGAAGTTTCGCGCGGGATGGAGCGATGACGAGATCGTCTGCGTGGAACTGGCGCGCATGGCGGAATCCTGCGGTCTTGCCGCAGTCGCGCTGCACGCCCGCACCCGCGAGCAGGGTTACAGCGGCAACGCCCGCTGGGAGTGGATTGCCGCGGTGAAAGATGCGGTAAAGATTCCGGTGATCGGCAACGGCGACATCCGCTCGCCCGAAGACGCCTGCGCCATGGTCACGCAGACCGGCTGCGATGCGGTCATGATCGGCCGCATGGCGCCGTCGAACCCGTGGATCTTCCGGCAGATTCGAGCAGTATTGCGCAGACTCGTAGGGGCGGAGCATTCGTCCGCCAGCTCGAGAGCATCTTCGACTTGCGCTGACGCAGTTTTGTTCGACGGACAGGATGAAACACGGCCTTCGGCTGCCCCGGACGAATGCTTCCGGGAATACACACGACGGTCCTACGACGAGCCCTCTGAGGCCGATCGCTACCAGATGATCCGCACCTACTTCCGGATGCTGATCGAAGAAGAACTTCCCGACGCGGTCGGGAAATGAAGCAGTTTGCGTCGTGGTTCACGCACGGCGTCCCCGGCGGAGCCGCGCTGCGCAAGGCGATCTACGAGTCGAAGAGCGCGGTGGAAATTCTGGAGCGAGTGGAAGAATTCTTCGAAGCAAGATTGTGCGGCGCTGACACTCCTGTCCGCGAGACGCTCGCAGCCCTCCAACGCTCGTAGGCTCCCTCAAACCTATTTGTTTTATGTCACCCGCGCCACCATCTTCCCCACGTCATCTTGTTCCACATAAGCCCAGGGCGTTTTCGCGTCGTGGGTGAAAACGGTCAGCCATTTCTCCGGGATCGCTTTTTCATAATACTGTTTCTTGCTCTCGATGGTTTGCAGCGGATAGAGATCGAAGCCCATCCCCCATGTCAGGTCGATGTGCGCTGTCGTAGGGATGAGATCGGAAATGTAGCAAGCAGTCCTCGAGTCTATGGGGTGCCCCACATCTCGCTTCTTTTGCGAGATGTGGGATTCGCCGCTCTGAATAATCACCGCCTGCATGCTCGCCGTATGTCCGGGAAAAGTTTTTACAGAGATGCCGGGAACGATTTCTTCTCCGCCTTTCAGCAGTGTCATCTGCCCGCTCTGCACCAGAGGATCGTAATTATCGGGGATGTAGCTGATGGAATCGCGTTCGCTGGGCTTACGGGCATATTGCCATTCGCCTTCCGGCGCGTAATATTTCGCGCGCGGAAAAGTTGGCACGACCTTGCCGTCTCTGCGAATGGTGTTCCACCCGCAGTGGTCGAAGTGCAGATGCGTGTTGATGACGATGTCGATATCTTCGGGGGCGATGCCCCCGGCGGAAAGATTCGCCAGCAACTGCGCGGGCTGGCCATAGAACTTGACCATGCGATCGGAGAGCTTATTGCCCATGCCGGTCTCCACAAGTACATTTTGCTTCCCGGTGCGGATAAGTAGGGAGTTGAGTCCGGATGTAACGCGATTCTTGTCGTCGGATGCGGCTTTGCGCGACCACATGATCTTGGGAATAACGCCGAAAAACGCGCCGCCATCGAGCGGGTAAGTGCCGTCCGAAAAAATGCTGAGTTCGAAATCGCCGAGAGTGAGGCTGGGCATGTGTCTAGTGTGCCACAGAGCGAATCCGCATTTCTCGCCTATAACTGCGGTACTCTCATCCTATGGAACGTCGGGAACGTCCGGCCAGCGTCACGGTGATCGCGACTCTATTTTTTCTGGTTGCGGGCTATCTGGTTGCAATCGGCATTGCAGAAGTTTTTGATCCTGGCGCGCTCTCGATGACGAGGGGAACAGGACTCACGTATGGGCGCGAACTAAGCGGCCCGCAGGCCGCCATATCGGTTGGCCTGGGATGGGCGCTGGTGGCCTGGGGACTCTACCGCCTTCGCAATTGGGCGCGCTGGTGCGCGATGGTTCTCATGGTGATCGGCGTCGCAGGTTCGGTGCCAGCAGTCTCGGCGGCCGCGCGCGACCTGAACTGGCGATTTTTCTTCTATGGCGCGCAGATCATGGCGAGAGTTGTGATCGCGTGGTTGCTGGCCGCGTCGCCCGAAGTGATTGAAGCCTTCGTGAAGAAATGACACGAATGCAACGCGGACCCCGGCGGAAACATAACCGACCCGGCAGAAACATCGCCTTGTCATTCCGACCGCAGGGAGGAATCTGCTTCCCGCCGGCAGCTTTGATGGTGCCGGCGGGAAGCAGGTTCCTCTGTCGCGCTTCGCGCGATTTCGGAATGACATGGGTTTTGAGCCGGAATGGCAAGGGTCTTTAGGACGCGCTCCCTACTTTGCTTTTAGTTTTTCTTTCCCGCCTTTTCTTTCTCTCCCACGCGCTTGCTCACGTCGAATTTCATTCTGCCGGCTTTCTTGTCCGCATCGACTACGATGTGATCGCCGTGCAGAATTTCTCCATCCAAAATCTTGAGAGCCAGAGGATCCTGGATCAGCTTCTGGATGGCGCGCTTCAGCGGACGCGCGCCGAAGTTGGCGTCATAGCCTTGCGCGAACAAAAGTTCTTTCGCGGCGTCGGTCAGTTCGATTGAGATCTTGCGGTCGGCGAGCAGTCGTCGCACGTCTTCCAGCCGCAACTCGATGATCTTGACCAACTGATCTTTTCCGAGCGGACCGAAGACGATGATGTCATCGACGCGGTTCAGGAATTCCGGCCTGAAATGGCTGTGCAGCGCTTGCATTACCTGCTCGCTGGCCTTTTCGAAGTCCTTTGGTGTGCGCAGATTTTCAGCTTGCAAGTAACTCGATCCTAAATTCGACGTCATGATCAGAATCGTGTTCTTGAAATCCACGACGCGACCCTTGCCATCGGTGAGGCGGCCATCGTCCATAATCTGCAAAAGAATGTTAAAAACATCCGGATGCGCCTTCTCGATTTCGTCAAACAGCACTACCGCATAAGGCCGCCGCCGAACCTGCTCGGTAAGCTGGCCGCCTTCTTCATAGCCCACGTAGCCCGGAGGCGCGCCGATGAGGCGCGCGACGGAATGCTTCTCCATGTATTCGGACATGTCGATGCGCAGCAGGGAACGTTCGTCATCGAACAAGAACTCGGCAAGCGCGCGGGCGAGTTCGGTTTTGCCGACTCCAGTAGGACCGAGAAAAATAAACGAACCAATCGGGCGCTTGGGGTCGCTTAATCCAGCGCGGGAGCGGCGAATTGCGTTGGCGACGCGCTCCAAAGCCTGATCCTGGCCGACCACACGCTGACGAAGCCGCTCCTCCATGGTGACCAGCTTCTTGACCTCGCCTTCCAGCATTTTTGAAATCGGGATCCCGGTCCATTTTGAGACGATGCGCGCGATATCTTCCTCGTCCACTTCTTCTTTCAACATGCGCGGAGCACCGGCTTTGCTTTCCATCTGGGTCGTGAGTTTGG
The DNA here is from genome assembly GCA_963755225.1 of uncultured Acidobacteriota bacterium. Taxonomy (GTDB): domain Bacteria; phylum Acidobacteriota; class Terriglobia; order Terriglobales; family Acidobacteriaceae; genus Sulfotelmatobacter. Next base: position 987,592 of record CAVWJE010000005.1, on the reverse strand, counting down.
AGAGTTCCTGCTCGGCTTGCGGAATCAAGCCGTAGCGAAGTTCGGCTACACGCTCGTTATTACCCTTTCGCAACTCGGTCTGTTCATCGATCTTGAGCTTCTCGATTTTTTCTTTGAGCTCACGCGAGCGGGCGATCAAATCTTTTTCTTTTTTCCAATTCGCTTTGAGCGCGTTCGACTTTTCGCGAATGCCGGCAAGTTCCTTCTCGATCACGGCCAGCCGTTCTCGGGAGTTGGCGTCGTCTTCCTTCTTCAGCGCCTGCTTTTCGATTTCAAGCTGCGTAGCCCGCCGCTCAAGCTGATCGATGTCAGTGGGAAGCGAATCGATCTGAATTCGAATCGATGCGGCCGCTTCGTCCACGAGGTCGATCGCCTTGTCGGGCAGAAACCGATCGGAGATGTAGCGATGCGAAAGCGTGGCCGCAGCGACGATCGCCAAATCTTTAATGCGAACGCCGTGATGAACTTCGTAGCGCTCTTTCAGTCCACGAAGAATGGCGATGGTGTCTTCGACGTTCGGCTCTCCGACGAAGACAATCTGGAAGCGGCGCTCCAATGCGGCGTCTTTCTCGATGTATTTTCGATACTCGTTGAGCGTGGTTGCGCCAATGGCGCGAAGTTCGCCGCGGGCCAGCGCGGGTTTGAGCATGTTCGACGCGTCGATTGCCCCTTCAGCCGCGCCGGCGCCGACCAGCGTGTGCAGCTCGTCGATAAAGAGAACGATTTGTCCGCTGGAATCTTCAATCTCCTTTAATACCGCTTTCAAGCGATCTTCAAACTCGCCGCGATATTTCGCGCCAGCCAGCATACCTCCGAGATCGAGCGCGACCACGCGCTTGTTCTTGAGGGCTTCAGGCACGTCTCCGGAGATAATGCGTTGGGCGAGTCCTTCGACGATGGCAGTTTTTCCAACGCCGGGCTCGCCGATGAGGACGGGATTATTTTTCGTGCGGCGCGAGAGCACCTGCACCACGCGGCGGATTTCTTCGTCGCGTCCGATTACGGGATCGAGCTTGCCGCGCCGCGCTTGCTCGGTGAGATCGCGGGCATACTTGTCGAGAGCCTGGAACTTTGCCTCGGGATTCTGGTCGGTCACTTTCTGCGAGCCGCGGATGCCGATCAGGGCTTTTAAAATCGCATCGGAGGTCGCGCCGTTGCGCGCCAGAATCTGTTGCGCGGAATCCTGCTTCAGATGCGTGATGGCCAGCAGCAAATGCTCGGTAGAGACGTATTCGTCTTTAAAATTCGCCGCTTCCTTGAAGGCTTGCTCGAGCAGCTTGTTGGCGGCGTTGGATAGCGTGGCTTGCGACGCCTCCCCGGAAACATTCGGAAGTTTTTCGATCTCGCGGTAGAGATCGGCGAGAACGGCCTGCGGTCCGATGCCGATTTTTTCGAGAACCGGCGAAACGATTCCTTCTTTGTCTTCAAGCAGGGCGGCGAGTAAATGCAGCGGCATCAACTCCGGATTGCCGTGCTCCGAGGCGAGGCTATTCGCGCGCTGGACGGCCTCCTGCGCTTTTACGGTGAATTTGTCCCAACGAATGGGCATGGAAAACTCCATTTAGTAATTTGGTAATTTTGTAATCGGGTAAAGGGACGTTAAGTAACCGGGACCTCGGCCACCTGCTCCGCAGAAGATCCAATAATTCGCAAGAGATCTGCTCCGGTCCGCCCCTTGCCAATGAGAGCGTCGAGTTCTTCCAAGTTCGTCACCTCTTTGGTTTTTATCTTGCCGTCGATTTCGAAATCAAAGCGTACTTTTTGTCCTCGACCGAGCCAATGTTCCAGCAGAACATAGAGAACCGCACGCGAGGCATTGGGTGGCCCGCTTTTAAGGTGGGCACTTAGATATCTTTGTGCGTCGGGTTCTAGCTTCTGACGCATCCTCTCCAGGTCGCATGGGTGTGGATCGTCCGGACGAGCGATCAGAAAAATCTTCACTAACGCTAACGCGGAACTTCGGTCACGGAGTTTTTCAAGTATCTTGATCTTGTCGGAAAAGCTCAGCGACGCCAGCCGCGCCCGCATTCTTGGTTTACTCATGGCTGCCTTCCAAATACTTGCCCTCAAATTCTTTCCACTTCGCGGTCAGCCCGTTGCGTTCGATGATGTCCTCAAGCTTTCGGCGATTCACCGCGTGCTGCTCAACAAACTGCAAAATCCTGTTTCGGTCTTTCGGCCGACCGGTTCGCAAGGCGATTGCGACGAGATGTTCGGCCGACATGACCCAGGTGGGGACGCCCTCGACTGTCGTAGCGACGGCGTGCTCTACGGCCTCGGTCTCCAGGTCATCGCTTGGCGGAAGAAACTGAACCGGCCAGCCGCCTATCTCAATGTACTCATCGACGACCATGCCGCCGCGCGACTTCAGATATTCGTAGATTGGGGCGAGGCTAATCAGCAACCCGCGGGAGACGGTCGGAAGCAAAGCGAAGATGTCCAAGTCGATCGTCGCCGCAGGCTCAAGATAGAGGGTCGCGCCGACCGCCCCTCCAATAGCGTATTTGCCGATAACGCCATCGGCCTGCATTTGGTTAATAGTTTCGATGGCTTCTTTCACGGCTTAAGCACCTGAAAGCATTGTGAACCAATCTCGCCGCAGAGCCAAGCGTCGCGCGTCAAACAAAAACGGGAGGCCGGCTGGTTTGCCGCCTCCCGCAGCCGAGGGCGGCTGTCCCTACATGAGCATGGCAGCCTTACGCGGCTTTGCCGGGGGCTTTGGCTTCAAGGGTCTTGTCGGGGCTGTTTGTGCCGCCGATGTTGACCTTGATCTGCTTCGGCTTCGCTTCGGCTTTCTTGGGCAGTGCGATCTTCAGCACGCCCTTGTCGTAGTTCGCCGAGACTTTTTCGGCATCGACGGTTGTCGGCAGAGTGAAGGTGCGGGTGAAGCTGCCATACTGGCGCTCCACGCGGCGATAGTTCTCTTCTTTCTCTTCCTTCTCGATCTTGCGTTCGCCGTGTACGGTCAGGGTGTTGTTCTCCAGCCGAATGTCGATGTCTTTCTCGTCGATTCCCGGAACTTCGATCTTCAGAGTCACGGTGTGCTCGTCTTCGTAGACGTCAACGGCTGGGGCAAAGCTGGAAGTGCTAAGAGACTCGTCCCGGCCACCTTCATGGTATGACTCGCGGAACAAGCGATTCATGCGGTCCTGCAGCGTGGAAAACTCACGGAAAGGCTCCCAACGGGTAAGAACGGTCATGGTAAATCCTCCTTCAAAATTCTTGGGCTGAATGGGATCGGGACTCCTTAAGTTCTGTCACTAACTGGATCCCCGTCACTACATTCGATGACAAATGATTATGAAAGAAGCATAAAATATGAGCGTATTACTGTCAATATGTAATTCTCACCTATTTTCAATTACTTACCGTCGCAATGGCGCATTTTAGATAGCCGGTTTCCGGGACATTCAGCAGAATCGGATGGTCTTTTGCTTGCCCTCGAACCTCTACCAACCGGACGTTGCGATGCGCATCCAGCGCGGCTGAGGCCAGCATTCCCAAGAAATCCGCCTCGCTCACGTGGTAAGAGCAGGAGCAACTCACCAGAGTCCCGCCGTGTCGCAGCATCTTCAAAGCGCGCAGATTTAGCTCTTTGTAGCCCCGCATGGCAGCATCCAGGTCGCGTTTGCTCTTGGCGAAGGCCGGGGGATCGAGAATGATCGTGTCGTAATGCTGGCCGGAATCGGCGTAGTCCCGGAGCAAATCGAAGGCATTGGCTTCGATCCATTCGATGTCGCGCCCGTTGAGCGCGGAATTTTTATCGGCGATTTCCAGCGCGGGGCGCGAACAGTCAACGCCAGTCACGCGCGAACAGCGCGGAGCCAGGTGCAGAGCGAAGCCGCCTTGATAACAAAAAACATCGAGAGCCTCGCCATGAGCGTATTGCGCGGCCGCGGCGTAGTTCTCGCGCTGGTCGAGAAAAGCTCCGGTCTTCTGCCCTTCGAGCGCGTCGAAGCGCAACTGAACCCCATTCATCGTCACGACTGTCGAGGTCTTTTCACCCGCTATCAGGCCCGATGCGCGCGGCGGCAGTTCTTCCATCTGGCGAATGCGCGGTTCCACGCGTTCGACGATCGAAGCCGGGCTGAGCCGCGCCGTCAATTCCTCCGTCAAGGTTTTCCGCATCGCCTCGGCGTCCATTGCCTGAGTAAGAATTTGCAGGGAGAGAATGTCGTTGTAGCGGTCGACAATCAGCCCCGGCAATAAGTCGCCTTCGCTGAAAATCAACCGGCAGGCGTTCGTGTCGCGAACGATCGATTCACGATAGGCGATTGCCTCGCCGATCCGCTGGCGAAGTAAGGATTGAAAATCCGCGACCGGTTCGCGCGAAATCAGCCGGATGGCGATCTGCGAAGAGCTGGAGTAGAGCGCGGTCCCGAGAAGTTGGCCGCGATGGTCGGCAACGCTGACTAGCGATCCCGGCGGGATTCCGTCGGCCGAAACGATGTCTGAACGATAAACCCACATGTGGCCGCCTTTCAGGCGTGCCGCGCCGCGTGGGGAAACTTTAACGGTGGGACAAGCCGTCCCTCCCATGTCTCTCTTCATAAAGCAATCTTAAACGCGCCGAATGAATTGCATCGTCCATCTTGAGTAAATAATACTTGACAGTATATCTATTATACATTACATTGCGTCTGGTAATGTAGACATCAAAAGGAGGTTTTATATGTCCTTCCGCGAAAAAAGCGCCTGGATATCGATCCTATCGACGGGGGGCATTTATGGTTTCTACTTCTGGTCTGCGATTCACTCTGGGCCGGCCGCGGGTGCGGGCGGGCTCCTGGGGACGATCATCGCTCTCGTAATTGTCCAGATCGTACTTTCAATTGCTGTCGCCATCTTCAGTCCGAAGAATGCCCAAGCCCCACCCGACGAGCGCGATAAGTTGATCGAACTCAGGGCGGTACGGGTGGCCTATGCCGCACTCGCTGCGGGCGTTGTGATGGCCTGCCTCTTCGGCGCGCTCACGCCCGGAGTCGTCTTCAACACGAATGCCCTGTTGTTCATTCTGGTGATCGCTGAGATCCTGCGGTCGGGCTGGCAAGTCGTTCAATACCGGCGGGGCGCCTGAGATGGCCACGATTCGAAACGAAATCAGGCGGCTGCGCTTCGAGCATGGGGAGATGACCCAGCAGCAGTTGGCCGACAAAATCAAGCTGACCCGGCAAACGGTAAACGCAATTGAGCAGGGAAAATACTCGCCGTCACTGGAGGCCGCATTCCGAATCGCTTCTGTGTTCGGCAAGCCGCTCGAAAGCGTATTCCACTACACGCCAGAGGAATGAAGAGTTTCAATATTCCTCAAAGTGTCGGTCCAGCTAGCTTGCCGCTTGCCCGGTGGGAACTGCTGTGGGGCTCTCGGGCTTGGAAGCGGGGCGCGCCTTCATCTCATGCCGCGCCGCTTCGAGATCAAAATGCAGCGAATCGAGCGCGTTGGTGGGCATTTCAGCGCCCCAAGTTTCCATCTCGCCTTCGGACCAGCTTCCGTTGAGCCGGATGGCGCCGGTGATCTCCTCGGGAAAAGCATGGCGGTAATCGCCTTCGCGGATGAGAATGTCGCCGATGAGGCGTCCGGTTCCGAAATCAAAAACCCTGCGGCTGGCCTGGCCGCCGGAATTGTTCAAGCACAACAAGGCTTCGCCATCACCGCCATATTCTTCGCGGTAATACCAGGCTTGCGGCGCGTCGATCTTCGGATGATGCCGCCGCGCGCGCCTATGTTCCGGCTCGAGGGCCTGCATTTCGTTGGCGGGATTGAAATATAGAATTCGCTGGCAGGAGTCGCAAACCACGGTCTGCTGGCCGGTGCGAACGTCGTTGTAAATCTGCGGCCGCAGCATGACCTGGCAGGCCATGCACTTATGATCGCGCACTTCGGAAATGCCCGTGCCACGAAATTTGGAAACGCGCTCGTAATGCCGCAGCAAGTCTTCGCCCACGGCGGCCCGCATCTGATCGCGTTTACCGCGCCACTCGGTAAGCTGTTTCTCGTCTTCGGCGGTGCGTTCGCGTGCGGCGATTTTCTCTTTTTCGATCTCCGCCGCTTCCGCCTTCAACTCGGCCTGCGCCGCCTTTACTTCCTTGTCGCGGGCATCCGAAGTCAACATTAATTCGAGGATCTTATCTTCCGTCGCCGCAATCTCTTTTTCCGCAAACTGAATCTCGTGCAGCAGCGCTTTGTATTGCTCGTTGGTTTTTACGTCGAGAGATTGATCCCGGTATTTCGAAATCTTTCCGCGCAGATCGGAGATCGTTGTATCGTGCTTGCGGCGCGTGGCTTCGTCGGCTTTTACCGCGGCCTGCGCCCGTTCCAATTGAGCCTTCGTATTGGCCAGCTTACGCTCGATAGCGGCGACGCGCTTGGGAAGCTCGGCCACTTCATCCTGCAAGCGGCGAATTTCCTTATCCGCTTCTTGCAGGCGTAATATGTTTTCGATTTCTGGCAGCATCCCGAGAGGACTCAGCCTTGATTCTACCACGCGGAATCGAGCTTCCCAGCGGCAGCTTGCGCCGGTAGTGGCCCAATTTGAATTAATTCGACGTCATCCTGTCTCTAACGACGCTGCCTCCTGTCAAGCGAATTTAGGCGAGACTTCTCCGCCGACGCTTTTGCTTTTAAAAAAAGCGCCATTTCGCTCTGTTGGAAGCCTTTGATTTTGACTTTACAGACCAAAGCTCGTCACTCATTTTCAATCTCGCAGCGGAACCCAATCAGGTCCCACCATCCATCTCTTCGGCACTTGCGCCCACGATTGCTCAGTTCGATCTCCCCGACTTTTCAGGGAGGCAGGCTGCCCACTCAAGCGCTCGGCTCGTTACTCGCCGGCCACAGAATGACTCGGGCTCGCCTGCATGACGGCCTGACTCAGTTGCGCATAGGTCCACTGCTCGCGCAACATCAGGTACAACCGCGTGGCCAATTTTCTGGCCACGGCCACCTTGGCGACGCTGCGATTTTTGCGCGCCGCCAATCTGCGATAGAAGCGCTTCAGCTGCGGATCGTAGCGCGCCGCCGTCTGTCCCGCCTCCACCAGCAAAAAGCGCAGAAACGAACTGCCCTGTTTGCTGATCCTGCCCAGCCGCTGTTTTCCGCCGCTGGAATCCTCGCTCGGAATCAACCCGAAATAACTCCCCACTTGCTTCGGCGATCCGAATCGTTCCGCCGGTCCCAGCGTCAGCACCATGGCCAACGCCGTCACCGACCCCACTCCCGGATGCGTCATCAACCGCACCGCATCCGGCCTCTGCCGCGCTTCTTCGGCCACTCGCCGGTCCAACTCGCCGATCTCCGCTTCCAGTCCGTCCAGCGTTTCCAGCAACTTCTTGCGCCGCTCGGCCGCGTACGGCAGCAAGGGCAACTGCTCCAACTCCGTGCGCCCCGCCTTGGTCCACAGCTTGTGTTTTTTCTGGATGCCGCAGCTCAGCGCCATCGCCTGCAGTTGATTCTTCGTCCGCGTCCGCGACTGCACCTGCTTGTGGCGATGCACCAGCAACTGCCGCACATCCCGCACCTCCAGGCTTGGCACCCAGATCCGCGGAAACCGCTTCTCCATCAGCAGCCGCAGCAGATGTTCCGCGTCCCGCCGGTCCGTCTTCTGCTTGCGTACCGCCGATGCCCGCACCTTCGCCGCATCGCCGAACCACAGTTCGATGCCCGTCTCTTCCAACAACCGCTCGAACCACGGATAGTGCCCGCAAGCCTCCATCCCCACCCGCACTTCCCGGCCCGCCAGCGAGCGGTAAAACTGCTCGGCCTCGGCACTGTGCTGCAACCGCTTCTCTTCGATCTCTCCCGTTAAGTTGTCAAAGATCGCGATCTGCTGAAACCCAGGATGAAAATCACAGCCTATAATCAGCATGACGTTGGCTCCTCTCAGTGAGCCTTGGTCTTGTTTTGTCGCAACCAATCTACTCCCTGCGACCAGCCAACGTCGTTATGCAATCAAGCGCAGCCGTTCTTCAGGCAGAGCGAAGAATGTCCGTCTAGTGAGTCTTTGCGGGAGACCCCCTTCGGCAGGCTCAGGGCAGGCTCTCACGCGGCTGAAGGACTGTCAGCGGCGGCAAGCGGGCCTTGGTGGGTGTAAACTCTTTCGTTCGCGCCGTACATTTCTTTTAACGCCTTGTTCCCGGAGTTTGCCGTGAAAAAAACAGCCTCGCGCTTCGCTATTTCCGCCGCTCTCGTTTTTCTTGTGAATGCAGCCTCTCCGCTTCAGGCGCAATCGTCCGCGCGGAGGCCCCTGACCATCGAGGCAATCTTCGCCTCCGGCGGCCTGACCGGCCGCGGCCCGGAGACGCTGGAGTGGAGTCCCGACGGCAGCAAGCTGACCTTCGTTCAGCGCAATGATGCCGGAGAACATGGCGAGCTATGGTATGTGGACGCCGCCACCGGCGAGAAGAAAATTCTGGTAAGCGCCGCGAAGTTGGCTTCGCTCGCTCCCGATTACAACAAGGTAAAAGACGAGCGCGAAAAAGAGCGCCTCACGCGCTACCACGTCGCGGCCTATTTGTGGGCGCCGGATTCGAAGCATCTGATTTTCGACTCGCAGGGCCAGCTCTGGCTCTTCGATTTGTCGAACAGCACCGCCGTGCAATTCACCTCCGCGCCCGATCCCAGCGGCGACCCAAAATTTTCTCCCGACGGCAGCCATGTTTCTTATATCCGCAAACACAATCTCTTCGTCCAGCCGGTAGCGGGCAAGAACGAAAAACAGCTCACCAAAGATACCGGCGCGGATTTGTTCAATGGCGACATCGATTGGGTTTACGCGGAAGAACTGGCGGTGCGCAGTAATTATTTCTGGTCGCCCGACAGCAAGGAAATCGCCTTCCTGCACATGGACGAAACCAAGGTTCCCACTTATCCTTTGACGAACTTAATCCCCACTCATCCAACGGTCGATAACGAAAAATATCCCAAGGTTGGCGATCCAAACCCGGCGGTCAAACTCGGCGTGGTCGATGCCGACAAGGCAAAAGTTCGCTGGATCACGCTTACGAATGACGACCAGGATTACATTCCGCGCTTCGGCTGGGTGCGCGATGGCATCCTGTGGGCGCAGGTTCTCAACCGCGACCAGGACAAAATGGATTTGTATTTTATCGATGCGAAGTCGGGGAAATCGAAGCAGGTCCTTGCGGAGACGAGCCCAGGCGCGTGGATCAACGTCACCGACGATTTTCGCATTTTGAAATCGGGCGACCGGTTTCTGTGGTCGAGCTGGCGTGACGGCCATACCCATTTGTATCTATATAGTTTCGACAAGCAGAACCCGCTCGGCGCCGAAGCCAAACTCGAGCGGCAAATCACCAGTGGCGATTTTGAAGTGCTGGGCGTGGAAGCGGTCGATGAGACGACGGGAACGCTGTTTTTCTCCTCCGACAAAGACGATCCCCGGCAGCGGCATATTTTCTCGATCAAGCTCGACGGAACGGGAATGCAGCAACTGACGCCGGACGAAGGGCTTTATTCCGTCAAGTTTTCCGACGATGCCAGGCATTACCAGCAAAGTTTTGTAGGCCCAACCTCGGCCCCGAAAATGTCAGTGTGTACGGTGGGAGGCGCGTGCGCTCCGATGTGGCAGGCGCGCGATGAAGTGGCTGAATATGGAATACGCGCTCCCAAGTTCCTCGAGTTCAAAGCGGCCGAGGGTTCGGCCACGCTCTACGGACGGCTTTTGCTGCCACCGAATCCGCCGGCCGGCGGAAAGATTCCGCTGATCGTAAACATCTACGGCGGCCCCGCCGGGCAAACTGTGCTCAAGGAACTCTCCAGCCCGTTCGATGAAATTCTGGCGCGGCAGGGCTTCGCAATTTTCTCCGTCGACAATCGCGGTACGCCGGGCCGCGACCGAAATTTCCAGACGGCGATTCGCCACGAATTCGGAGTGATCGAATTGAAAGACCAGCTCGCCGCGCTCGACCAGCTTTTTGCGCAGTATCCGCAGCTCGATCAAGACCGCATGGGGATCTGGGGATGGTCCAATGGCGGCTCGATGACGCTTTACGCCATGACCCATTCCGACCGCTTTCGCGCCGGAGTTGCGGTTGCGCCCGTGACCGATCAAATCAACTACGACACGATTTACACCGAGCGCTACATGGGCCAGTTAAAGGACGATCCCGGCGGTTACGGCGAATCAGACGTGACCAAGGCCGCGGCCAACCTGCACGGTGCGCTCTTGCTGGCTCACGGCACCGGAGACGATAACGTTCACTTCCAGAACAGCATGCAGATGATCGACGCGCTGATTAAGGCGGGCAAACAATTCCAGTTAATGATCTATCCCAACAAGACTCACGGCATCGCGGGCAGCGACTCGCGCGATCATTTGTTTCATATGATCGACGATCACTTTGTAAGGGAGTTGAAGTAGAGAGTTAATTTCATGTAAGGACAGCCGCCCCCGGCTGTCCATCGAGCGGAGCTCGATTGGTTTTTGCTCGCCAGGAGACCAATCGTTCGCGGCGTTACCTGCTCTTGCCCGACCTTCGCGACGAGCTTTCCTTTGACGAGCCTTCCTTAGACGAACTTTCCCTGGACGAGCTTTCTTTGGACGGGCTTTCTTTCTTAGAGCTATCCTTCGAGGAACTTTCCGAAGACGTACCGTCCTTAGCCGAAGCGTCCTTAGCCGAATTCTCCGAGGCCGACCCCTCAGACTTGCCTCTCTCCCCCTTGGAATCTTTCGAGTCTTTTCCGCTATCAGACGAGGAAGAGGTCGACTTATTGGCGTAGTCGGTGACGTACCAGCCCGACCCCTTGAACTGCACGGCGGGAGCGGAAATCATCTGCTCCACGCGGCCTCCGCATTCCGGGCACTTCTTGACCATTCTGTCGGAAAATTTCTGGATTTTCTCGAAGCGGTGACCGCATTTTTCGCACTGATATTCGTAAAGAGGCATGGGTGATAGGACGCTTGCGACTAAGCTTAGTTCTCAACTCGATTCTAGGGGCGCAGGTTCAATTGCGTCAATTCAGCCTCATGTAGGGACAGCCGCCCTCGGCTGTCCATCGAGCGCAGCTCGCTCGTTTTTTGCCGATGGCGCCACGAATCAAAACGCAAGCACGGCAGCGATGGTAGACTCCGCCCATGAAAGACTCTAGCGAGCCTACGCGGCCGGCCACCGCGGGGGACCGCCGTCGCGCAGGCGGCCCAACTCTATACGTCGTCGCGACTCCCATCGGCAATCTCGAAGATATAACTCTGCGCGCCGTGCGAATCCTGAAGGAAGTTGATGTGATCGCCTGCGAAGACACGCGCCAGACCCAGAAACTGCTCAACCATTACAACATTACGACCCGCACCATCAGCTACTACGAACACAATGAAATCACACGCGCGGCCGAACTGGTGAAGGAAATGCAGGAGGGCGCAAGCGTCGCGCTGGTGACGGATGCCGGCATGCCGGGAATTTCCGACCCCGGCTTTCGGCTGATTTCTCTGGCCATTCGGCATCATCTGCCGGTTGTGCCGATTCCAGGGGCATCGGCGTTTCTGGCGGCATTGGTTGCGAGCGGACTGCCGACGGATTCTTTCCGCTTCAGCGGATTCCTTCCCGCGAAGCGTGGCGAACGGCGCGCGGCGCTCGAATCGATCAAGACTTCACCTCGCACGCAGGTTTTCTACGAAGCCCCGCACCGCATCGTCGAAACGCTAAATGACGTAGCCGAGATTCTAGGAAGCGCCCGGCATGTCGTAATCGCCCGCGAAGTGACCAAGCTGCACGAAGAATTTCTGCGCGGCCCCGCGATCGAAGTTCTAAAGGCTTTGCAGTCGCGAGAGGTTGTGAAAGGCGAAATCACGCTGTTGATCGGCAAAGCGGAAGAGATCGACCCTCATGGAGAGGCGGATGCCCCCGTCCGCCTCAGCATTCGCCAAAGAGTCGACCAGATTATGGCGGAAGAAAAAGTGGACGAGAAAACAGCCTTGAAGAAGGTGGCGAAAGAGCGTGGAATCTCGAAGAGCGAAGCGTATCGGGAATGGCAGCGAAGCAAATAGCGCATCACCGAGTGCTATAATCAACATTGATTAACGTTAATCAATGCTGATTTGAAGCTGGGGAGGAACGAAATTATGAAGGCCGTGGTACATCGTATTCCTCTGACGAAAGCGCGCATCAACCTCGGGCAAGTCGTCCGTCGGGTTCACGTAAATCGCGAGTACTTCATTCTTGAGAAAGACGGCATCCCGGTGGTCGGTCTCATGCACGTGGACGACTTAGAGGACTATCTGGAACTTCAGGATTCCGAACTCAGTGCCCACATCGCAAAGAGCAACGCGGAGTATCGAGAAGGCAAAGCGCGCGACGTGAGCGAGTTGTTGGCTGAGTTAAAGACCTCTGCGAAAAAGAAAACAAAATAAGTCTTTATGGTATGGCCGAATTCCGCGTTATGAGTACGCCGTCGTTTGACCGGGACTTTCGGAAAATCGCGAAAGGGAACCCCGCCTTGGAGCGCGCGTTGCGCGAATTAGCGGCGACCCTGAGCCAAGACCCGTATAACCGGAGCGCGAGTCATCCCATCAAGAAACTCAAAGACATCAAATCTGATGGGCAATGGCGAATCCGATGGCGTGAGTACCGTTTGCGGTATGACAATCTATGGGACCGAAGTGGTACTGCATTCTTTCCGGCATCGGAAGGAAGCTTACTAGCTAAGCCCTCGCTCCGGATTCCGGCACAGTTACTTCCCCGCCAGTTCCCTCTTCACCGCCTCGCTGACGACCTTCCCATCCACGCGCATCCCCGCTCCTGAAAATCGCGACATCGCGTTCTTCATCACCGCGCCCATGTCTTTCAGCGTGGGAGATCCCATTTCGGCGATCACGGCTTTCACTCCCGCTACAATTTCGACCTCGCCCGCGGCTTTCGGCAGATAAGTTTCGATCAAAATAATTTCTGCGGCTTCTTTGTCAGCCATCTCCTGGCGTCCGCCTTTGGTGAATTGTTCCACGGACTCTTTGCGTTGTTTGATCAAAGTCGCCAGCACCGCATGCGATTCCTTCTCGTCAAGCGGCGCCATTTTTTCGATCTCACGATTCTTAAGCGCGCTCTTGACCATGCGCAGCGTAGAGAGGCGCCGCTCGTCGCGCGCCTTCATGGCGGCGGTAATATCCTGTTGAATTTGTTCGATGAGGCTCATATTGCGCCAATTATAGCGGAGTAGCTATTTCGCGGATGGCTTGCAACATTCCCGCCTCCAAACGTACCCGAAGCGCATCTCATCCTCAGGAGGAAACAATCATGAGCAGACTTGCTATTTGGGCGCAATTGGAAGCGAAGCCGGGAAAAGAGAAAGAGGTGGAAGACTTTTTGAAATCGGCTCAACCTCTCGCCGAGAAAGAAACGGGCACTCTCAGTTGGTACGCGATTAAACTTGCGCCGGGAAAGTACGGCATCTTCGATACGTTCGCCGACGAGAATGGCCGCAACGCCCATTTGAACGGCGAAATTGCCAAAGCGCTCTTCGCCAAAGCCAAGGATCTTTTTTCTAAACCGCCTGACATCGCGAAACCGGAAGTTCTCGCGGCGAAGTCGTCCGCGAAATCCGCCGGCGCCTAATTTCTTCAGTTCTTGCGCAGCAAAATAATCGACAGGCGCGTAGTTTTCAGAACCAGCAGACATTCCGATAGACTTACTGAAGAATTCACTTTGCAATCCTTTAAGGAATCTATCGGAATGCTGCGCAAGAATCGTCTCTTCACTCCCGGGCCAACTCCACTCCTGCCTGCGGCGCAAATCGCCATGGCGTCGTTTACGGCGCATCATCGCACCGCCGACTTCCGCGCGCTGTTTCAGCGCGTGCTCTCCGACATGAAGCAATTTGTCGGCACCGAGAACGATGTCCTCGTTCTAGCCAGTTCCGGCACCGGCGTGATGGAAGCCTCGGTTTCGAACCTTACATCGCCGGGCGATAAAGTCCTGGTGCTCACCGCTGGCAACTTCGGTGAGCGATGGATCGGCTTGGCTAAAGCCTTCGGCTGCCGACTCGAAGTGTTGAACACGCCCTATGGCGAAACTTTTTCGCTGAGTGAAGTTCGCGCCAGGCTCACTTCTGATATTCGCACCGTCTTCGTGCAGGCAACCGAGAGTTCGACCGGCGTGCGGCACGATGTTCAAGGCATCGCCAAAATTGTGCGCGCGCACGGTGACGATATGCTGCTTGTTGTCGATGCAATCACCGGCTTGGGCACGACTTATCTCGATGTTGACGGCTGGGGCGTCGACGTAATTATCGGCGGATCGCAGAAAGCGCTGATGATCCCTCCGGGTCTCGCGTATTGCGCGGTGAGCGACCGGGCGTGGCGTCGGATGGAGACAACGACTTCTCCGCGCTTTTACTTCGATCTCCGGAAGGAACGGAAGGCCGCCGCCAAAGGCGAATCCGCCTACACGCCGCCAACCTCGCTGTTCGCGGCGTTGGGCGCGGCGCTCGATTTTATTCGCGGCATGGGCAACGGTGACTTGGCCAAAGGTCGCGAAGCATTGGTTAACAACGCCGAGCTCTGCGCGGCAATGACGCGAGCAGGCGCGCAAGCTCTGGGATTGAAACTCTTCGCGGCTTCGCCCGCCGCCGCGCTAACCGCGATCTGCGCGCCCGACGGCGTCGATTCCGGAAAGATCATCAAAGACTTTCGCGAATCGTTTGACGCCGTAGTGGCGAATGGTCAGGGCGAAATGAAAGGCCAGCTTTTTCGTATCGCGCACATCGGCTACTACGATTATCTTGATACCATCGGCATTCTCGGCGCGCTTGAGCACGTGTTGGCCCGTTGCACGGGAAAATCCGTCGAATATGGCGCCGCAGTTCGCGCGGGCCAGCAAGTCTACGCTACCGAGCTGTCCGGTAAAGCTGAGAGTGCGAGGACCGCGTAAACGGCCCTCTCTCTAGTCGACCGTGAAATTCATTGGAACCGACGTCTCCGCCAGCGTGCCGCCGCTGCCGTATGCGCCCGTCCCTGCGACCGCGGGATTCGTGATTGTCACCTGCACGGTGCCTACGGTTTCGATCTGCGAAGCCGGAATCGTCGCGGTGAGTTGAGTCGCGCTCACCTGATTGGTGGTTTCGGCGACACCGTTGAAGTTGATTACCGCAGTCGCCGAAAAGTTGGTTCCGGTTACGGTCATCACAAACGCTGGATCGCCGTGCGTGGCATTGGTGGGAGCAAGGATAGTGATCGATGGTAGCGATCCGGCGGTGGCGGGCGTAGTGGCCTTCGAGCTATAGCCGCACGCGAATGTGAGAGTAGTCAACGCGGCCACCAATACTGTCGCCAGGGTTTTCATAATGGTTTCTCCGTGGGCAGTAGCCCATGAGAAGGTAGTGTAGGAAGGACGCAACGCCGACGTGTCAGGCGAGTGTCAAATGCCTGTCAACATTTTGTAAGCGGATCAAAAGGGAACGAACCGGAAATGAGCGAGTCCGTGAAAATAGTCATAGCCGAAAAGATTTCCGCGTCGGCAGTCGATCAACTGCGAGAGCCAGGCTGGATCGTGCTGACTGCCGACCAGCTTGACGGCAAACTGGAAGCGCAATTGGAATCCGCGGACGCTTTGATCGTGCGTTCCGCGGTGCAGGCGGATGCGGCTCTGCTGGCGCACGCCAGGAAACTTCGCGTCGTCGGAAGGGCCGGAGTCGGTGTAGACAACATCGATCTCGACGCTGCAACTCGACAGGGAATAGCCGTGATGAACACGCCGGGAGCAAATGCCGTGGCTGTGGCCGAGCACACGATTGGCATGCTGCTCGCAATGGCTCGCCATCTTTGCCGGGCCGATGCGCTCATGCATGCCGGCCGCTGGGAGAAGAAATCGCTGCAAGGCACGGAGTTGCGCGGGAAAACCCTTGGTATCGCCGGACTCGGCCGCATCGGCATGGAGGTGGCGCGCCGGGCCCGCGCCTTCGGAATGAATTTGGTGGGGCACGATCCCTTCGTTTCCGTAAGCGTGGCAAAAGAGCAAGGGATTCGGCTGGCGACTCTGGACGAACTCTACGCCGCGGCTGACTACATCACCCTGCACGTCGGCCTTACGCCACAGACTGCCGGCATGATCGACGAAGCCGCAATCAGGAGAATGAAAAAAGGCGTTCGGCTGGTGAATTGCGCGCGCGGTGAATTGGTGAACGAAGTCGACTTGGTGGAAGGTTTGAAGCAGGGCCATGTAGCCGCCGCGGCGCTCGACGTATTCACCGAGGAGCCGCTCACGAATTCTCCTTTTATCGCGATGGAGAATGTAATCCTCACCCCCCATATCGGCGGAGCCACTTTCGAGGCGCAGGAGGCCGTTGGTGTGCAGATTGCGCAACAGGTGCGCGAATACCTGAAGCATGGCGTCATTCAAAATGCGGTGAACGTGCCTTCCGTTTCCGCCGAAGAATATGCCGAGATGCAGCCTTACATCGTTTTGGCCGAGCGCATGGGAGCATTTCTCGCGCAGATTTCCGAAGGCTCGATTGAGGAAATTTCGCTGCGCTACAGCGGTCATATCGCGGGATGGAAAACCGAACTCATTCGCAACGGCGCGATTAAAGGCATTCTGAATCAGGCCCTCGAGGAAAAAGCGAACCTGGTAAATGCCGCGTCCCTTGCCGAAACTCGTGGACTTCGCGTGCGCGAGATTCACAAAGCCAAGGCTTCAACCGGCGGCGCCGGCAGCGTGCTCTCGATTTTTCTCAAGAGTTCGAAAGAAGAGCACATGGTGAAAGGCGCAGTCTTGCGCGGCAGTGCGCCGCGCCTGCTGCACATCGACGAAATCGATGTGGAAGCGCCGCTGGAGCGCGATCTGATTTACCTGCGCAACCGCGACGTCCCCGGCGTGATCGGCAAGGTGGGAACAATTCTGGGTGAAGCGGAAATCAATATCGCGGACTTTTCGTTAGGCCGCCGCAGCGCGGAAACGTCAACGGACACGCGCGAGGCAATCGCCGTCGTTCACGTCGATGGGCGCGTTCCCGATGATGTGCTGAAGAAGCTGGAAGAGATTCCGGCCGTGCGGCAGGCGAAGGCGGTGCGGCTTTTCTAGAGAATGTTGAAAAACTCAGGCAGGCAACTTGTTTTGGGAAGGGCACGACTTCAGTCGTGCCGTAAAACCATTTAAACATCAACCGCGCTTCAGCGCCTGCAAGCCGCTTCCGTCCACCGGCAGACCTACGAGTTCCGCTCGTCCCGCCGAAGTTTCCGGCTCTCGGCCAGCAGCGCCATCGAATGCATCAGATTCTGCAACGTGACAATGCCTACCAGTCGCTGATCTTCAACTACCGGGATGATGCTGAGGTTGCGCGAAGTGAGCTTGCGAAACGCCGAGGCCAGCGACTCCTGCCGTACTGAAACCTCAAAGAGTTTATTCATCACGGCTTGTACATAACCGTTGCCTTCGGCGCGCAACGCTTCCAGAATCCGCTGGCGCGAAATCACGCCCACCATGTCGCTGCCCCGCACCACGGGAAAATCGTCTTGCAGCGAATGCACTGCCTTATCCAGCGCGTCTTCGAGCGTGTCGGCCGGAGACAGCGTCGCGAAATCGGTGAGCATCACTTCTTCCAGGCGGACATTATCCAGCACCGATTGAAAGATGACCGCGCGTTCCTCCAGTTGTGCCGCCGAAAAAATAATCACGCCGACCATCGTCAGCCAGGTATTGCTGAATAGCCCGCCTACCATCAGCACCATCGCAATCGCGTGGCTGATGGAAACCGCGCGCCGCGTGGCTGCGGCGGAATCCATAGTTCGCGCGAAAAACGCCCGCAAAACCTTGCCGCAATCGAGCGGGTAAGCGGGCAAAAGATTAAATCCGCCCAGATAAAGATTCGCCCAAACCAGGCTGCGCGGTAGATTGCCCGACTGCAAGAACGGCCATTGCCAAAGATTCGCGGCCGGAACGGCCGCCGCAATAATTGCCGCGGCGATCCCGGCAAAAGCAAAATTCACCAGCGGCCCAGTGAGGGCGATTTGAAGATCGCGCTTCCAAACCGCTTCACGCGACGCGGGCTGCACGGCGCGAGTTTCATCGAACACCGTAACCCCGCCGAGCGGCAGTAAAATCACCGCCTTCGCCGTTAATCCGGCACCCCGCGCGACCAGCATGTGTCCTATTTCATGGGCTGCCACGCAAGCCAGCACAATTCCCACCAGCGCCAGATCGCGCGGCCCGTTGGCCGAGGGATGCACGCTGTATTCGGTCCAGAAGACGAACAGCGGCAGGATCAGGAACGTCAGGTGAATGCGGACTTCCACCCCAAACAGTCGCCCGACGTGAATCGACCAGCTTCTCATGAATTTGGGTCACCGCAATTCGTCGAATCAGCCACTGTAGTTATTCTACATGGTCGGATATATTGGCTTTCGTGTTCGGAAGTAAACCGCCATGCGCGTGATTGCCGGCAAATACCGCGGACATCCCTTGCGCTCGCTTCGCGGGCTCGATACTCGTCCCACCTCCGACCGGTTACGCGAAACTTTATTCAACATCCTGACGGCGGGTAATCCCGAGGCACTCAATGGAACGGTATGGCTGGATCTTTTCGCCGGTACCGGGGCGGTCGGAATCGAAGCTTTAAGTCGCGGCGCCAAGGAAATCTATTTCGTCGAAAGATCGGAAGCGGCGGCGAAAACGATCGAGCACAATCTGCGGGCGCTCGGTGTTTCCGACGGACACAAGATCCTTCGCGAAGACCTCGACGGCGTTATCTGGCGGTTGCAGCGGCAGCATCTGGTTGCCGACGTGGTTTTTCTCGATCCTCCGTATCGCATGCAGGGCGCGTATGAGGAAACGTTGCGGGCGCTGGGGAATTCCTCTCTGGTCTGGGCGATGTCTTTGGTGATAGCGGAGCACGAGAAGAGATACGATCCGGGCGATGAGTTCGGGCCTTTGCGCAGAATTCGCAAACTGACCCAGGGGAACTCTTCCCTCAGCTTTTTTCGAATCGGCGGACAAGTGGATTTGAATGCCCGCAAGCGGCGCGTGGTCGAGTGACCTGGCCCGAGCCTACATCAGCAGTTCCGGATCGCGGCGCACGATGGGATGCTGCATTTCCTGTAAATCGTTTTTCACCATATTGAGGCCATACACGCAGCCCTCGAATTCGCGCGAAAGCTGCGCGAATAACGGCGCAACTTTCGCGTACTCGAAATGCTCGAACTTCGAAACAATGTAATAGCTCTCTTTTCCCGCTTTCACCCACTCCACAAAATTTTCCAGGCGGTGATGCCGCAGCCGGAAATGATTGATGCTCTCGGGGAACATTCCAGCGAAGAACAACGCGTAGTCGCCAATGTGCTTGCGCACCTGCCGCTCGCGATCGAACGAAGGCGCCGGACCATACACAGGATCGGACTCCAGCAGCATCTCTCCCAAGTCGGTGATGGGACGGTCGGCCGCATCGTGAACCTTGAACAATTGATCCGCTTCGCAAAATTCGGCCAGCAGATGCGAAACATATGCGACTACCTGCGGATCGCGGATGCCAATCTCCTCGGCATAATGCCGCCCCACCAGTTCCTGAAAAAGCTGACGCAGTGGATGAGACTCCGGAATCATCTTATCGGCCCCCTGAAAGCCTCGCGGACTTTCGTAACTCCGTAGCTACTAGTTAAGCCCGTTTAAACCCAAATGCAAGTGACTTTTGTTTATGGCGCACATCACTTTCTCTCATGCTTAGAAGTGCGCAAAGCCTTGCGAGGTTGCAGCGCGTCTTTGTTGGCACACGGCGTTGCTGGCTGCTAAAAACCCGACGTTTTTGCCTCGAATACAATGAAGGCTGTAGGTGAGGAGGGATTCTTGGGACGAACCAATATCTCCAGCGGCACACGATGGGAACCAATCGTGGGTTACTCGCGTGCCGTTAAGATCGGACCCCACATTCACGTTTCGGGAACCACCGCGACCGGGGCTGATGGCAAGATTGTGGGCGTAGGCGACTCTTATGCGCAGACTGTACAGGTGTTGAAAAACATCGAAAGCGCGTTGCAGAGGGCTGGGGCAAACATGAAAGACGTTGTCCGCACTCGAATCTTCGTAATTAACATTGCGGAGTGGGAGAAGATTGGAAAAGCGCATGGCGAGTTCTTTCGCGGCATTCTTCCCGCTACTTCCATGGTTCAGGTTAGCGCCCTCATTTCGCCCGACATCCTTGTCGAGATTGAAGCGGAGGCGTATCTAGCCGAGAGTTGAAACGCGGCGACCTCTCCAGGTCTAAAGAGGCCCATTCCCTTTTTCAAGGAAATGCAAGAAAGAGATGGGCAAGATCGTTTCAATTCGCTTGACATCGGCTATGCCCTGAGGATAATTCGAGACTGCTCCCGCTAACGCTTTCGCTGGAAGTGACGAAAACTCCGTCGGTGGGAGATTTATAAGAAAAGCCATCTGAGAAAAGGCAAAGGAGGGTCCATGAGCGTGCTGGAGCTTTGTGACCGGGAAGTGGCCGCGGTGCCGCTGGAAGCTACCGCAGCCGATGCCATAAACAAGATGCTCGACCATCATGTAGGCGCGGTGGCCATCGTGGATTCCGAATACCGGGTGGCGGGAATCTTCACCGAGCGCGACGTGCTCCGCAAGATGTCGCTCACCCGCACCGATCCGGAGAATACCCCCGTACGCGACCTGATGACCACGCCCGTGGAAATGGCCACGCGGCGCACCGGGCCGGGCGAAGCGCTCGGTATTATGCTCGAGCGTCACTTCCGCCATTTGCCGGTGGCCGATGACAACGGCAAACTTTTGGGAATTCTCTCCATTCGCAATCTGCTGGAATGGCGCGTCGAAGATCTCAGCCGCGAGCTGGAATCGCTCGAGCAATATGTCTCGAACGACGGGCCCGGCGGCTAAGCCGATTTTCGCGCTTGCTCGGTAATCCAGTCGGTCCAGTAAGAACTGGCTCCGCTGGCCAGCAGGGGAGCCTTGCCCAGCACCGCATCCACAAAATTCTCGATCATCGGGCTGTGTACATTGGCGTGGACGGGAAGATTTTCCTTGCCGCCGGGATAAACAATCTCCGGCCCATTCAGCGGACTCAATTCCATTTCGCCATCGGTCCCGCGGATGCGGCACTCGTCGCGCTTGATCTTCGAATGCCAGCGAACATCGACGATGCCGCGAACGCCGCTTGCGTATTCGATCGTCACCGTAGCGTTGTCTTCCACTGCATAATGATGGACAACGTTTGAAAGCTGCCCGCTGACCCGCCGCGGCTCGCCAAAGAAAAAGTTCAGCACGTCGATGCGGTGGGATGCGATATCGAAGAGCGGGCCGCCGCCGGCTTTGGCGGGATCCAGCAGCCAGTCCCGATGACTGGCGCTTCCCTCGCGCCATTCGTGGCAAGTGATTTCCGCGACCACCGGCTTGCCGATCACGCCGGCTTCGAGCAGTTCTTTAGCGCGCTGCACCTTCGGATAACTTCTGCGATAGTAGGCTACGCCGAGCGTGCGTTGATTTTCCTGCGCCGCCTGCACCATCGAGCGCGCTTCGGCTTCATTCATCGCCATCGGCTTTTCGCAGAGCACATGCCTGACCGCACGAAGAGATTGAATCGATTGCGGCGCGTGAAGGAATACGGGGGTAGCGACGTAAACGGCGTTCACGGCGGAGTCGGCAAGGGCATCCTCCAGCGTAGTCCAAACGCGCGCATCAAATGCTGCGGCCCTGGCCGGATCGCGAGTAACCAGGCCATACAGTTGACTGCGGGATTCGGCTTGAATCGCCGGAATGACGCGGCGGGTGGCGATATCGCCAATTCCAACAATTATCCAATTCAACATAGA
Organism: uncultured Acidobacteriota bacterium; assembly: GCA_963755225.1. Taxonomy (GTDB): domain Bacteria; phylum Acidobacteriota; class Terriglobia; order Terriglobales; family Acidobacteriaceae; genus Sulfotelmatobacter. Next base: position 965,834 of record CAVWJE010000005.1, on the reverse strand, counting down.
AGGGCGCTGTGCGAGGCAAGCTCAAACGAAAAGGCCGGCCTAAGCCGGCCTTCGAAGAATCTTAACCAGCTGCTACTTCTTCGGGGCGATTGCGTCCTTCGCGGCTTTGGCCACGCGGAACTTTACCACCGTCTTGGCTTTGATCTGAATGGGTTCGCCAGTTTGCGGGTTGCGGCCCACGCGCGCTTTGCGGTGCGCTTTCACTAGTCGGCCCAGGCCGGGCACAACAAACACGCCATTCTTCTTGGTTTCTTTCACGGCCACGTCGGCCAACTGCTCGAGAAATCCTGCGACAGTCTTGTTGGGAAGTTCAGTCTTCTCGGCCAAATGACGGACGAGCTGAGTCTTGGTCAAACCTGCTGCCATAAATTTTTCCTCCGGGAAAAGATGTGGATTAAATTCCGGGCTTGATCTTACATCACAGCCCCTGTGGAAAACACCCTTATTTTACGCGGGTTTTACGAATATAGCACACGAAAGAGGCCATTTTTACAAGCGAATTTCACGATTGGCTTCCCAAAATGGCCCAAACACGCGTATCCGAAGAGTTAACGGCGAAGAGCGGCAATTCGGAGTTTGCCATTCCGCAATGCGCACCCCGACGAAAACTATTGATTGCCAAACTGTCGATCGCTAATTCCTGATTGCCAATGCTGCACGCTTTTCGCTTCTCAATGCCATAATACTCACCGGAGAGATTCCGACTTGAGTTGCGCCATCTGCGAAATTCGCAAGGAAAAACGCTTTTGTCCCGCTGTCCACGGACGCATCTGCCCGCAGTGTTGCGGTGAGCAGCGGGAGGTCACGCTCGATTGCCCCAGCGATTGCCCTTACCTGCGCCAGGCGCGTGAGCACGAGAAACCGCGCTCCGCCGACCATTTCGACGCCGCCTCCTTATTCTTGCAGGTTGAGGTTTCCGATCAATTCACCTACGAGCACGAGCATTTGCTCATGGGCCTGAGTTACGCGTTGGCCAAGGCTACGCAGACCGACCGCACCTTGAACGATCGCGATCTAATCGCTGCGCTTACTTCATTGTGCGCGCGCTACGAACGTCTGCTGAACTCGGGTCTGCACTACGATCAGCCACTGGCCGCCGCCGCGCAGCACGCTGTCGCGACTCAGGTACAGGAAATGTTGAAGCAATATCGCGAAGCCGAACGGCAGCAGCGCGGATTTTCCTCGCTTCGCGATTCCGAAGTTCTGAAAGCTTTTGTTTTTCTGCTTCGCCTCGCTCACGGCCGCACCACGGGCCGCCCCAAGTCGCGCGCCTTCATCGATTTTCTGATGGAGCAGTTCCCGGAGAAAGATCCCGCCGTTCTCGCCTCTCCCGAAGCCGGCAGGATTATTGTTCCGTAAGAACGATATTCCGAGCTGTGCCCATCGGCGAAATCCGCGGCTAAGGTATTAGTTTTCGCACCACCTGCCCCGCCGGCAATGCGTCGCGCAGCTCTCGAATCGTGCGTTTCAAGACCGGATGCCGAAATTCCGCTGCAATCTCCCCCAAAGGTTCTAATACAAAGCGACGCTTGTGCAGCGCGGGGTGAGGGATGGTCAAGTTCTCCGATTTAACGACAATTCGATCGAAAAATAGAATGTCGATATCGATGGATCGCGGACCCTTAGGAATGGCGCGGTTCCGTCCCATCTCTTGCTCGATCTCCAATATTGCGGCCATCAGCTCCAGCGGAGAGCTGCGAGTTTCAATCGCGACGGCACAATTCAGAAACCAGGGCTGCTGCGTGTATTCCACAGGTTCGGTTTCATAAATTGACGATTCCGCTGTCACGCGGCCAAGTGCGCCCAGCCGGGCTTTTGCCTCCTTCAGTTGCGCCTGGCGATCGCCGACATTCGATCCCAGTGAAAGATACGCGGTCTCCGGAATATGTGAAGTCGTGTTTGATCTCCCGTTTCGATTTATCGTCGCGATTTCGTGACAACGCTCTAATGCGGATATAGCGGACTGGCAGTCCCGATCTCAATCGCTCAATACGCGACTTTCGGCCAATGCATCGCAAGAGCCGCTCCGGTACCTTGGTTACTTTGGCACGCCCGCGGACGAACCTAGAATTGGAGCATGACATTGGAGTCCCTTCTCCTGTGCCGCGACGCGGAAGCGGTCCGGGTCCTACGCCCTACGCTTGAAAAGCTCTCCATTGATGTTGAAATCTGCCAGGAGGCGAAAAAAGCCGCCGAGATTCTGGTGGCGGAAAAATTCGACGCAGTGATTGTAGACTGCGACGACCTGCAAGGCGGCCTCGAAGTTCTGCAAGGCCTGCGCACCACTCCCAGCAACAAAACTTCCGTAAGCTTTGCCCTGCTCAATGGCAGAAAAACCACCACGCAACTGGCTTTTGGCATGGGCGTGAACTTTGTGCTGCAAAAACCGGTCACCACCCTCAACGCCTCGCGCTGCTTTCATGCCGCATTGAACTTCATGGTGCGCGAGCGCCGCCGCTACTACCGGCAGCCGGTGAAGATGCTGGTGCGGATAGGGGTCGGAGAGGCGGAAATCAAAGCCACCACCACGAATATTAGCGAAGGCGGGATCGCGCTGATGCTAACCCAGCCGCTCGCCAGAAGCGCCTCCTCGCGCTTGAAGTTTACTTTACCGGAAACCAGTTTGGCGTTCGATTTGGAAGCCGAAGTGGCTTGGACCGACGTCAAAGGACATGCCGGCCTGCGCTTTCTCAACGTGCCCGAAACCACGCAGCAATTACTGGAAAAGTGGCTCGACGAGCGCATGGAAGGGCAGCTTCCGGGTGCGAAAGAAAAGTTGACGAGCCCCGTTTCCGAAGCGGCGCGCTGATCTCGCCCAGCTACCGGGTATCCACTTTGTAATTTCCATCCTCATTCTCACGTGGCAATCTGGGAGAGATCCTGGTCGGGCTCGGTTTGCCGAGATTTGTGTGGGACAGCCGCTCTCTTCTGTCCAGTCGAGCGAAGCTCGACGATTTCTGTGTAATTGCAAACTGACAAGTACTGGGAATCCTGAAGGGACACGTTCATGCTTCCCACCGCTTATCGCATCACCCGCGTGCAACAGGCTCTGCGCTCGCTCGAGGCCGACATTCCTTTGTTGGCAATGCGCGTGAAAGACTTATCCGCCGAGCGCCAGCGATCCGCGCACCAGTTTGCCGACGCCCTGGTGAGCCAGACCCGGGCCGAACTGCAACGGCTGCTTGAAGAACAACCAGATCCCACCATGAGCGTGAACGAACCTCCCTGCGAGCCTGCGGATTAACTTCTTGACTTCCAAATTCTTGCCGGAATATATTTGCCTTTCTTCCCCAAAGTGAGATTGGTTCTCACTCCCCCCGTTAAAGCTGCATCTTAACTATCCACAAGAACCCTGGGCTCCCCCGCGAAGACAATTTCACTCGTCGCATCGCGACCAAGGAGAATTTCCATGCAAAGGGCAAAGTTTTTCGGTGGATTCGCGCTGGTTGGGGCGATCTGCTTTGCAACTCTATTCATTACAGACACCAGCGCCACGGCCCAGACGGAAACGGTGATCCATAATTTCTCGGGCACGTCGGACTATCCAGAGGCCGGCCTGGTCGCCGATTCAGAAGGCAATCTTTATGGAGTAACAGGCGTGGGCGTTCCCGACTGCACCTCGAAATGCGGGTCCGTCTACGAACTGAGTCCGTCTTCCTCAGGATGGAACTTTAAGCTGCTGCACGTATTCGAAGGCGGCGGCGACGGCATTTCTCCTCAGTCACCGTTGGTTCTGGATGCGGCCGGAAATCTGTACGGCACCACCGCCTATGGCGGCGGCACTTGCCCATTTCAGGCCGATTCGGGCTGCGGTACCGTGTTCGAGCTCTCGCCTAACTCAAGCGGCGGCTGGACCGAGACCGTGCTCCATCGCTTCAACCACAGTTCCGACGGCGCATTTCCGATTACCGGCGTGATTCTGGACTCGAGCGGAAGTCTCTACGGCACCACCGAATTTGCCGGCGTAGTCAACACCATTAGTCCGTCAGGCTGCGGCACCCTCTACAAGCTCACGCCCAGCGGCGGCAGTTGGAGCTTCTCGGTTTTGTATACGTTTGCCGCCAGCGGAGGTTGCTCGGGAGGCGTACTCGTCTCCGACTCGATGGGCAACTTCTACGGCACGACCTTCGCGGGCGGGATCGCCAAGTATCATTGCCGCGACGGTTGCGGTGTTGTTTTTAAATTCGCGCCGAGCGGCAGCAGTTGGACCGAAAGCGTCCTCTATGAATTCACCGGCGAGGCCGATGGCGATACGCCTTTCCCGCTCATCCGCGACTCGGAAGGCAATCTCTATGGTGGAGCGCTATTCGGCGGCTCCGGCGCATGTTTGCCGAACGGATGCGGCACGTTGTTTGAACTCAAGCCGAGCGGCAGCAGTTGGTCATTCAGCGTTCTGCACAACTTCAATGGCAACGACGGCGCGCTTCCGGTGGGAATCACGCACGCCGCCAACGGGAACTTGTATGGCGCCACGGAGGACGGAGGATTAACTGCCAATCGTTGCGACCAGGGATGCGGCACTGTATTCGAACTAACTTCCGGAAGCGGCGTCTGGACCGACACTCTCCTGCATCGCTTCACCGGCGGCAGCGACGGAAGCCAGCCTCCCGGAGGCGTAATTCTGGATGCGGCGGGCAATCTTTATGGCGCCACTTTAGCGGGTGGAACTTCCGGCAGCGGCGTCGCGTTTGAGATCACACCCTAGCAGGCTGCTGAAAAACTCATTTCGGCTACCTAAAGCGAACCTCGGGCGCTGAAGCGCGGCTAGTTTTAAAGGACTTAACGGCACGACTGAACGTCGTGCCCTTCCCAAAACCAGCCCGACCGAAGTTTTTCAGCAGCCTGCTAGGCCTCGCTATCAATAGCTTCCCGATGGATGCGCGCTAAAAGGCATCTGTACCCAAGAATTGTTCGATCTCAATTGCGCTTTTGATGAGCGCAATGCTTGTGTCCTTAATCACGATGGCATCCGCGCAGGACGGAGAAACGATTATCCACGAGTTCGCAAACGACGGCCGCGATGGCTATGGGCCGATCGCCGGCATCACCTTTGACCAGGGTGGCGAAATTTGGGGGACGACCGCCGCAGGGGGTTTCAACAACCAAGGTACGGTCTACAAGATCAACAATGCTCACGGCGGAAGATGGAGCGACACCGTCATTGAACATAGCTTCAATCCGAACGCGGGCGACGGAGCCCAGCCTTATGGCGGTGTCATCGTCACTCCTGGAACCGGTGGTTACGGGTCGCCCGGATACGTTTGGGGCACGACTTATCTCGGCGGTGTTCACAGCGCCGGCATCGTTTATGAGCTGATCCCTCCCGTGAGCGGCACCGGTTACACGGAAAAGATTTTGCACCAATTCAACGCCAACGGAACCGATGGCGCGAACCCCGCCAACAATCCGGCCTTCGATTCCAAGGGCAATCTTTACGGAACGACCGTGGCCGGCGGCAGCGCTGGAGTGGGAACGGTTTTTGAGTTATCGCCGGCGGGCGGCGGCTGGGCGGAAAAGATTATCCATAGTTTCAGCAATAACGGCACGGATGGAGCCAATCCGTGGAGCGCATTGATGGTCGATTCCAGCGGCAATTTGTATGGAACCACTTCTGCGGGCGGATCGGATAACTGCGGAATTGTTTTTGAACTTACTCCTCAAGCTGGCGGAACATTTACCGAAACCATTGTGCACAGCTTTCTCAACAGCACTAGCGACGGTTGCGCGCCTCTGGCCGGACTGGCTCAAGACGGCTTCGCCACTTTTTACGGCACGACGAACATCGGCGGCACTTACGGCTACGGAACGATCTACAACCTGAGCAACTCCGGTGGAACCTGGACGGAATCCGTTCTGTACAACTTTACCGGCGAAAACGACGGAGCTTATCCCGGTTACGGCACTCTCGCGATTAATGGGCAGGGCTATCCCGAAGGCACCACAATTGGCGGCGGGGCCGGGCTGGGAACGATCTACTACAGCGGCGAAGGAGTAGACGGAGCTTTTGTTTTGTTGCCGTGGCATAGCTTTGAACGCGACGGCGTGGACGGCTACAGCCCCTACTCCGGCTTAGCCTTCGCTTTTTTCGACGTTCCTTATGGCACGACCAGATACGGCGGCGCCGGCGGCGGCGGAATAATTTATGCCATGAACCGGTTTTAGTTTCGAGAAATCGGCGCGCCGGGTGCGGTATTTGAAGTGGGCCCGCAGCGCGGCACTACGTTCTTGCAATTCAAACCAGAGCGTTCTTCGATTCCTGCTTACGGTTGCGGCAGCAATCCATAAACGTCAAGCTCGGTCGACGTTCCCACGTAAACCTTGCCATTCGCCACAGTCGGCACCGCAAACTTCACCGCGATCCCGGCTTTATCGCGCGAGTTCTGCGCGCTGTTGTAAATGTTCCGCGAAAGGTTCGTGGCATCATAGGCATAGACTTGCGCGGGGAAATTCTGCACCGTATTCAATACCCACAAGATGCCGTTCGCCCCTCCATTGGCCGAAACCGCCGGGGTCGCGCCGGGATAGCCAAAGCTGTTGGCCGATTCCGACGTCGGCGAATTGGAGAGCAGTCCATTGGAGAGCAGGAAAGACTTTGCGTAATCTCCCACTCCGCAGAAGTAGATGTTGTTTTGCCAGTACGCAGGCGAACTGTGCGCCGTGGGCACCGTGCCCGCGGGCAAAGTCTGGACAACCTGATTTCCGCCGGAGTTATAGCCCCCGAGGTTCGTGCGGTCCGCCAGATAAACCATTCCTTGTTTGCCGGCCGCAACCAGCAGTTCCGTGGGCGATGTCGGTTGAGTGGGCAACAGCAACGGTCCGCCCGACCCCAGGTCAAGATCGGAGTTGTTCAGCGTTTGATAATTCGACGGGATGAAGTAGTCGTTCACGGTCAGTGAGCCCGGGCTAAGGTTCAGCAGGCCTTCTCCGTAATCCACGCCGCCGGTGGAAACGTCCATGGTGCCATTGCCGAGCGAGACAAAAATGTCTCCGTTCTCATCCACGGCGGGCGCTGCGCCGCTTTGCCAGATACCGCCCTCCACGCCGTTGGGGGAAGTGTTGAACACGGCGACTTGCTGTAGCGTGCCCTCCTGGTAGCCAATTAGCCAGCCGTGATACGGCTGAATATCGCAGTGCGACGCCCAGCCGATGTAAACCACTCCGTTGTCAATGAAGAGTCCGGCGCGCTGATTCTGGGTCTGCGGATTGAACGTGATCGTGCCGCTCTTGGAGTTCGCCGTGGCTTGAATTACCACCGGGCTTCCCGGCGTTTCCTGCCCGGTAGTGATATCGAGAACGTGCAGGGTTTGATAATAAGTTGTGTTGCTGCCGGAAACGATCTTCGTTCTCGCCAGCACGAAAATCGTATTCGACACCGGATCGATGACCGGCGTGGAAGTGATTCCGACCTGCGGTGTGATGTTGGCGCAGCCGCCGATATCGGTGGTGTTTAGCGTTTGCGCTCCGTTGGTGAGGAAGTTGACTTGCCACAGGGGCGTGGTGGTTAATCCGTCGGCGTCAAAGGCGTAGACGCTGTCGTTCTCGGTCGCGACATAAACCACGTTGTGCACGCCCTGGCCGGCAATGCTGACCCCTTGCACGTAGAGCGGCTCGGCATAAATTTGCCCGTCCACCGGATCGCTGAAGACTTTGCCAAACTGAGTCGTGTTGACGTTGCCTGTGGTGAGAACCGTCTCGGTCAGGTTTTGGCCGGTACGCGCGTTGTCATTGTGGTAGACGAACGTGCCCGCATACGAAGTGACGAAAATCGGCACGCTCGCGGCTTCCGACTTATTCGCCGTGCTGGTGGCCGTTACCACGTGCGACCCCGCCGCGCTGGGCGCGGTATACAGACCGCTGGAAGAGATTGTTCCCACGGTGCTGCTGCCGCCGGCTATGGAATCGACGGTCCACGTGACGCTGGAACTGGTGACGCCGCTGATGGAAGCGGTGAACTGCATAGTCTGTCCCGGAGTCACCGAGGACTGCATGGGGACGATCGAAACCGTCGTTGTCGGCTGCGCGCCCGTGCCCGTCAAAGTTACCGTCTGCTGCGCCGAAGGATCGTTGTCGCTAAAGGTGACATAACCCGTCCGGGTTCCCGTGAAGGATGGCGAGAAAGTTACCTGCACCGTGCACTTCGCGCCTGCCGCCAGCGAAGATCCGCAGGCGTTGGTTTGCGCATAATCGCCGCTGGCCACGATGCTGATAATGCTCAAGGCCGCGCCGCCGGTATTCGTAAGGGTGATTGTTTGCGGCGCGCTGGTCGACAAAACATTTTGCGAAGCGAAGGTCAGGCTCGAGGGGGAAATCGAAGCGACTGCGCCGCCCGTAGTTCCGGTTCCAGTGAGCGCGACCGTCTGCGGACTTCCGCCGGCGTTGTCGCTCACCGAAATCGATGCGGTGCGAACTCCGGCAACCGTCGGCGTGAAAATGACGCTGATAGTGCAGTTCCCTCCGGCGGCGACGGACGAGCCGCAGGTATTGGTCTGCGAAAAATCGCCGGGATCCGCGCCCGTAATCGCGATGCTTGAAATCGTCAGCGTCGCATTGCCGATGTTAAACAGAGTGATCCCGCTCACCGGGCTGCTTGCGCCCACGCTTTCGTTCGGAAAGGTAACGCTGGAAGTGCTGAAGCTGACGCTGGGCGCCGTGCCCGTGCCGGTTAGCGCCGCGGTCTGCGGGCTTCCAGCAGCGTTGTCGCTTACGGAAACGCTGGCTTGCCGCGTGCCCGATGCGGTCGGCGTAAACGTCACGTTGATGGTGCAACTCGTGCCCACCGCCAGCGAGCTGCCGCAATTGTTGGTCTGGGAAAAATCTCCGGCATTGGCGCCGGTGACGCTGACGCTGTTGATGGTTAAGGCGGCCGTTCCCGAGTTGCTGAGGGTTAGAGGGCTGGCCGCGCTGCTCTGGCCGACCGGCACGCTGGCGAATGCGATACTCGTCGGCAATAACGTAATTCCGGGCGCAGTCCCCGTGCCGCTCAGCGGAACCAGCTGCGGACTGCCGGTCGCGCTATCGGCAACGCTGACATTGGCTGTGCGCGATCCGCTCGCGGTCGGTGTAAAGACCGCATTGATCGTGCACGAAGCTCCTGCCGCCACCGAAGTTCCACATGTATTCGTCTCGGAAAAGTCCCCGGCGTTCGTCCCGCTGATGGTAATGCTCGTGATCGTCAATGCCGCGGTGCCGGAGTTCGTGAGAGTCACAGCCGATGCCGGGCTGGATGTTCCCACGCTCTGATTCGCGAATGTAACGCTGGTTGGCGAGAAGCCAATACCGGCCGCAACTCCGGTTCCGGTCAGAGGGACCGTTTGCGGACTGTTCGTTGCACTGTCGGAAATGGTGACCGTCCCCGGCAAAACTCCTGTGGTGGTAGGCGTAAAGATTGCGTTGATCGTGCAGGAGGCGCCCGCATTCACACTCGCTCCGCAGGTATTCGTCTGCGAATAATTGGCCGATGCGGCGATCGACGTAATCGTCAGCTTGATGCCCGTATTGTTGGTGAGGGTGACCGTCTGAGCCGGGCTGCTGGTATTCACCGTCTGGTTGGCAAAAGTAAGGCTGCCCGGCGCAAAAGCCACGGTAGCGGCTGCGCCCGTTCCTGTAAGTGCGACCGTCTGCGGACTATTCGCCGCATTGTCGGTGATGACGACGGTTCCCGTGAGGGTTCCGGTGGCCGTGGGCGTGAACGCCACGCTGATTGCGCAGCTGGCTCCCGCCGCCACCGAAGCGCCGCAGGTATTGGTTTGCGAGTAAGTGCCGGTCGTCGCGATGCTTGTAATCGTGAGCGGACCGCCGCCTGTATTGCTGAGGGTTACAGTCTGAGCCGGGCTGGTCGTGTTCACAGTTTGGCTGCTAAAAGTGAGCGAGGTCGGCGACAAACCGGCGGTCGGCGCGCCTGAGCCGGTTCCCGTAAGGCTAATTGTCTGCGGGCTGCCTGTTGCATTGTCGACGAGGGCGATAGTCCCTGTGAGGGTTCCGGTTGCCGCTGGAGTGAACGTGACGTTTATGCTGCAAGCCGCTCCCGCCGCCACTGACGAGCCGCAGGTGTTCGTTTCCCCGAAGTTCGCGCTCGCTGTGATCGACGTAATGCTCAATGCGATGCTGCCGGTATTGGTGAGCGTTATAGTTTGCGCCGGACTCGTCGTGCCGACGACCTGTGAAGCAAAAGCCAAACTCGCCGGCGCCAGCTTTACCGACGGCGCAACGCCGGTTCCCAGCAGGCCCACGGTCTGCGGACTGCCCGAAGCGTTATCGCTGATCGTAAGGTTCGCGGCCAGCGTGCCAGAAGTTGTGGGAGTGAAGGTGACGCTGATCGTGCAGTTTGCTCCCGCAGCCAGCGCGCTCGGACAATTGTTGGTTTCACTGTATTGCGAACTCGTAATCGAAATAGCGCCGATCACAAGCGACGCGCTGCCGGAATTGGTCAACACCACATTCTGCGGGGCGCTGCTGCTGCCGGAATTCTCGGAGCCGAATGACAGGCTCGCGCTGGAAAGCGTAACCGCCGGAACTTGCAGTAACACCGAAGCGGTATCGTCCTCGGAGTTCGTACTCACCAGATCGGGTCTTCCATCCAGATTGAAATCGCCGACCGCCAGCCCAATCGGCTCATTCCCTGTCGGGAAAGTCAGAGTTCCCGTCTTACTGAATGTTCCATCCCCGTTGCCGGGCAAAATGGAAACGGTATTGTCGCCGTAGTTCACGACCGCGATATCGATCTTTCCATTGCCGAAGAAATCGCCGCCGCTTACGCCAAAGGGCAGCGTGCCTACAGGATAAGTCACGCCTGAAGCGAAGGTTCCGTTTCCGTTGTTCAGGAACACGGAAATCGTGTTGCTTCCGTTATTGGCTGCAACCAGGTCGAGCTTGCCGTCCCCATTGAGATCGCCGGCAAAAAGGCCGTCCGGATCCGAGCCGGTCGCGTAATAAACGGAATTCTGAAAAGTTCCATCGCCGTTGCCCAGCAAAACGGAAACGTTGTCCGTGCCGGAGTTGGCTATGCCGAGATCGACAATCCCATCGCCGTTGAAGTCTCCTGCAACTACGGCGATCGGGTCCGATCCAACCGGGTAGATCACTTGCGGCTGCAAGGTTCCATCGCCGTTCCCGAGATAAATGGAAACCGTATTGTCGGCGCTGTTCAATTCGGCAACGTCCCAATTGCCGTCGCCGTTGAAATCCGCGGCGATGATTGCGATCGGCTCGGTGCCGGAGGGATAGTCAACGTGCTTTTGGAAAGTTCCATCGCCATTGCCGAGAAGAACGGAAATCGTGTACGAAGCTCGATTGGCGGTCACGAGGTCGAGTTTGCCATCGCCATTAAAATCGCCGACCGCGATCGCGATGGGGTCGACGCCAATGGCGTAGCCCACGGCTGTCGCAAAAGTCCCATCGCCGTTGCCCAACAGGATGGAGACGGTGTTCGAGCCGCGATTGGCTACCGCTAAATCGGGTTTGCCATCGCCGTTGAAATCGGCAACGATTACGCCGCGCGGGTCGGTGCCAACCGGCAAAGCGCTTCCGCTCGCCGTGACTGTCGAACTCGCATATTCGATTTGAAATGCCTGCGGATTGGAAATACCTCCGCCGGGAGCGGGATTTGTGACGGTCACTTGCGCCGTTCCGGCATTGGCCACATCCGAAGCCTGAAGCGCCGCCTGCAACTGCGTAGAGCCTACAAATGTAGTGGCGCGGCTGCTGCTGTTCCAGAGCACCGACGAGTTCGCGGTAAATCCCGCGCCATTCACCGTGATGGTCGGCGCGGAACTGCCAGGCTTCACGGTCGTGGGCGGTACCGGTTGCTGGATAAATGGAACCGGATTCGGCAGGCTGCCGGTCAGCGGGACGCTTTGCGGGCTGCCTCCGGCATTGTCGGCAATCGACAATGAAGCGGTACGAGGTCCCGCCGCAGTCGGCTGAAATTGCACGCTGATTGTGCAATTAGCGCCCGCAGCCACTGAACTGCCGCAGGTATTGGTTTGCGAAAAATCTCCAGGATTCGCGCCGGCGATTGTTATGGCAGTGATGCTCAGCGAAGCGTTGCCGTCATTCGTAAGCGTCACACTCTGGGCCGCGCTGGCGATATTCAAGTGCGGACTGGTAAAGCTAAGGTTCGCGGGCGAAAGATTTACGCTGGGCCCGGACGTTACGCCTGTACCGCTCAGCGTTGCCGGCGCTGGAGCGGTTCCCGAACTCAACGTAACGTTGACGCTGGCTGTCAAACTGCCGGTTGTGGCCGGCGTGAAGGTTACATTAATGCTGCAAGCGCCTGCGGCGGGAACGCTGGCGCAGTTGTTGGTCTGCGAGAAATCTGCCGCGTTCGCCCCCTGAACGGCAACGGCGGAAACTGCCAGAGCGGTTTCGCTCGTATTCGTTAAAGTAACAATCTGCGCCGCGCTCACTATGCCCACTGGCTGGTTGCCGAAATTCACCGTAGCTGGCGATAGTTTGCCGGGGCTGCCCGCTCCGCCTGTATCACCGGTGCTGGTGGGCGAAGCCGAGGTCGATCCGCAGCTGCTGAGAAGAATCAGACTCAAGGCGAGCAAAAAACCGATGAGCGCGCGCGAGATGAACACGCGAGAAGAGAAACGACGGCGTAATTCCGCCCGTAGCGAATATAAGCACTCGAAATTGGTGGGCACAGACCAGCCTTCTTAAGTCGTTACTATCCTCTTAGCGGGGGACCTAATAAGTGGGGGGAGCTTCATTATGTCACGGACCAGAGCATGCGGGAAAGATTTTCGTGGGCGCTAATGTTTGAGGGCTGGGTTACTAAGGTTCCAGCTCATACGATGGCGTCGTCAGCCAAGCGCTTGCTCTTCCGGTAACTTGCGGTCTTCACGGTTCGCCGCGCGCGTTCTAATGCGCGCCCACAGCTCTGGCTTCGGCTTCAAGAGCCCGTTGATATTCCTCGTGATGCTGGGGATACTCGGGGTCGCCGGGGTCGTAAGCCACCATCCAGTCCTGGGCATAGATTTCGAAAATCTGCACGCGCAACTTGTCGGCGAAAGGCAGCAGATCCACCAGCGAACCAATCGGGCCGTCGCTGCCGGGATTAGTTTGCTTTCGCGTTTGCAATTCCAGGGGAACCTTGCCGCCGGCCTCGCGGAACATCCTGCACCAATCCACCGCGCACGGCGAGCCGGACTGATACGCTCGCGCGTCCTCGATCGATAGCCCCTGGCTGCCGATCGCAATTTTGTCGCGCACCGCTCGGCGCGCAACCGCATCGGCAAATTCGATGTTCGGCGGATTTCCGAAGCTGTTGATTCCCACCATCAATTGTTTCGGCGAGTTCAGCGACGCCTCATAATCGAGCATGTCGAAAATGTATTTTTCCCATCGTCCCGGCGAAAATCCTTTGCTCTTTAACGCATACATGCACGCCGGATAAGTCTCGCCGCCCAGCCCCAGGCCGAAGCGGATATAGCCGACAGCGGGGTTATTTCCGAAGTGCTGGACCGCCGCCGCCATGAACTGCTGATAATTCTCCATGAAACCTTTTTCCCAGAAGACCGGTACCTCGCCGGCGTTCGGGCAAGTTACCGATTGCACCTTCTGGAAAACATAATCGGGCGTAACTCTGCGCCGACCGCCGTAACCCGTGGCCCAGCCAATCAGGTTCACTTGTTTGCCGGCTTTGATCCACGGCTCCATTTGCCGCTCGACATTGGAGAAATCATAGCGGGGAGTGGCGCCCGGTCCGCGGTCGATTTCATTCCACACCAGGTACATATTTGCGCCGCAGACCACCGGATTGTTCATCAGGTATTGCGTCGCCTTTTCATTCATCGAGCCGTCTGGGAAAAGAATCACAAAAAGCCCATGCGGCCCGCTGGGAACGGCGACAGTATTCAGGCTATCGGCACAGCTTGGGAACGCTGGACTCGCTTTGGCTGGACTCGGCGCGGGCACTGCCTGCGCTCCGCAGAAATGAGTCGCGCAGAACAGAACTGCCGCGATCACGGGGTAAATCGTGCGGTGAATCGTGGGGTGAATCGTAAGACTTCTCATGGGGCGCTTTCCTTGAATCTGTCTCCGTTTAAGGTTAGCACTTGCGAGGGGAGCGGAACGATCCATCGCCGCAGAAGTATTTCTCAGCTCCGCGCCAAGAGTTTTTCGATGCGAATCGGCAACTCGCGCACCCGCACTCCAGTCGCATGGTAGGTGCGCCGAAGTGAGCGCCGAGGCGCAGCCGGTGAGTCCGATCTCGCCGATTCCGCGCGCCCCGTATTCGTTCAGAATCGTATCCGGATAATCCAGAAACATCACCTCGACGTTGGGCACGTCCGTGTTCACGGCCACCAGATAGTCGGCATAATTATTGTTGATGGGTTGACCCGTGCGCCGATCGTATACCGCTTCCTCGAGCATACCCATCCCGATTCCCATCGTGACCGATCCCATGATCTGATTGCGCGCGGTTTTCTGGTTGATCATGCGTCCGCCATCGATCACGGAAAGCCAGCGCGTTACTCGCAGTCGCACAATCTCCGGGTCAAACGACACCTCGCAGAAATGCGCTCCAAAAGAATGGATCGAATATTTTGTCTGTTCGGGAGTGGAATCGGTTTTGGCGTGGCCATCTAATCCGGCCAGCTTCGCCGCTTTCAGAATCTGCTCGAACGGCACGCCGCTTTCCGGCGATTTGCTTTGATCGTGTACGCGGCCGCCGGTCATCTTAAACTTCCCGGATCGGCTTTTTCGAACGGCGAGTCCGGCGCTTTGGAAGCGGCCTTCAGCACCGCCTGCACGGCGTTTTCGGTCGCCTTCACGATCGCCGGAATCACGGTCGCAGTGGCTGACGATCCGCCGGAAGTTGGCCCCGGCGGCAAAGATGTATCGCCCAGACACCACTTGCATTTTCTCTACCGGAATGCCGGTCTTGTCGGAAACCATTTCGGCGAAGATGGTGTAGGTTCCGGTGCCGATGTCCTGCGTAGCGCACGATGCGCGCGCGCGTGCCATCGGCCAGAAGCCGCACGCGCACCTCGGCGCCCCGCTGATGCGCCGGCCAGGTGCACGTCGCCATTCCCCAGCCGAGAATTTCATCCGCTCTTGCGCATCGAACCCACTTTCGGATTTCGCTCGCTCCATCCGAACCTTTCCGCGCCCTGTCGGTAAGCCTCGCGCAAATGCTTGCTCGACCATGGCCTGTCCGGAGCCCTCATCGGTCTCCGCGTAATTGCGCAGACGCACTTCGAGCGGATCGATATTCAGTTTCACCGCCAGTTCATCCATCGCCGATTCAATCGCAAATAGCGCCGGCGTCCGTGCCCGGACCGCGCATGGGCGTCGGCGTTCCGATGTTCAGCGGAACCATGCTGCATCGCCGGTAACGTTTGGGCAGCTGTAGAGCATTGACGTAGGATCGACGCAATCCTCAAGGAACTCATCCACCATCGACGTGCTCTGCAAAATTTCGTTCTGAATGCGATAAGTTTGCCGTCCGTGTGGCGCCGATGCGGATTCGTCTGCTGGATCGCCGGACGATGCCCAACGGTGGTGAACATCAGACGTGCGCGGCACGGCGACTTTCACCGGGCGCTTGACGTGCCGCGCGCCCATTGCCGCCAGCCACGAATGCGGCCAGGGAAAAAGCTTGCAGCCGAATCCCGACCCGATAAACGGCGAGATCACTTGCAATCGATTCCGAGCGGCATCCCCATCACTTGCGAAGCCACGTTGTGGTGATTCACCACGCCCTGCGAAGACTCGTACAAAGTGAGTTTGTCTTTGTCCTCATCCCACACGGCGATGGTTCCGTGCATTTCCATGGGATTGTGAGTCTCGCACGGGCGTGATGTATGTTTCGTCGAGCTGACCGCGCGCTTGCTGCAACGCGGCCTCCGCATCGCCCGCGCGCGTAGTTGCGCCTTCGCTGATGCTGATTTCTCGCCTTCATCCAGATCGAACTACGGGCCGCTTCGCGTCGTACTCCACGTGCACGTGAGATGCGGCGGCCTGCGCCTGCTCGAAAGTATCCGCGATCACCAGCGCGACAAATTGGCCGTAGTAATAAATGTTGTCATCTTCAAACGGAGGGCGGCTCTCGCCGGGCCGGCTTGATTCTTCGAGCGCGCCCGCCGGACGATAAAGTTGCTCGGCGTTTCCGTGATGCAATATCGCCAGCACTCCGGGCATCTTTTCGGCTTTGGCCGTGTCAATGGCTCTGATCCTTCCGTTGCCAATCGTGCTCGCCACGGCCACGCCGTAAGCCGACATTATCGATCGGGTGTTCGACGGCGTACGGCGCCCCGCCCGTGACTTTCAGTTTGCCGTCAATTCGGGTAACTGCCTGCCCGATTACGGTGCTCATCTCTTTCTCCTCGAGTGCGTCTGAGTGACATGTCAGTTCGAGCGCTTGCTAATGCCGGCTGCGTGGCAACTTTCAGCGCGCGCATCAAAGTTCGCTTTGCCAGCTCCACTTTGAATGCGTTATCGTGCAGCGGCTTGGCGTCGCGCAGAGCGGCCTCGGCAGCGGCGCGGAAGTTCGCTTCGTTCGCCTCTTGACCTTCGAGCGCCTGCTCGGCTTCTTTCGATCGCCACGGCTTAGTGCCGACTCCGCCTAAAGCGATTCGTATGCGCTGCAACGTCTGGCCTTGCATTGCGCTACGACCGCCGCGGAAGCCAAGCGCAAATTCATAAGAAGCGCGATCGCGCAGCTTGAGGTAATGAGATCGCGTTCCGTTCGGCCAGCGGGGCAAGGTCACATAAGTGATCAGTTCGCCCGGGCTGCAGCACGTTTTCGCGATGCGGCGTCGAGCCCGGCACGAGATAGAAATCTTCCAGCGGCACGGCTCGCTCGCCCTTCGCGCCCGCGAATGTGAACCGTCGCTTCCAGCGCCATCATCGCGACGGCCATGTCCGAAGGGTGCGTGGCGATGCAATGCTCGCTCGTCCCGAGAATCGCGTGGATGCGGTTGATAGCCATCGATCGCGGCGCAGCCGGAGCCGGGATCCCGCTTGTTGCAGGCGTACGCTGTATCGCGAAAGTAGTAGCAACGCGTACGCTGCAACAAATTGCCCCCGGTCGTGGCCATGTTGCGCAGCTGCGGCGAAGCGCCCGAAAGCAGCGCCTGCGAGAGCACGGGATACTGTTTCTGCACGTTCGCATCGTGCGCCAGATCGCTGTTGCGCACCATCGCGCCGATTTTCAGGCCGCCATCCGGCGTCGGCTCGATCTGGTCGAGCGGCAAGCGTTGATGTCGATCAAGCGTCGTGGGGCGCTCCACGTTGAGCTTCATCAAATCGATCAATGTCGTGCCGCCGGCGACGAATTTGGCGCCCGCCGCGGCCGACATGGCCAGCGCGCCCTGCAACGTCATGAACTTTTTTGTATTGGAATGCTTGCATGCGGTCATGCTCCTTGCCGGTTACGAGCGCTTGCGCGCGTCCTGCACCGCGGCAACGATGTTGTGGTAGGCGCCGCAGCGGCAGATGTTGCCGCTCATGCACTCGCGCACGGAATCATCGTCTGCGCCGCAAGGCTCTTTCAACAACGCCGCGGCCGACATGATCTGGCCCGACGTGCAGTAGCCGCACTGAAATCCATCGTGTTCCAGAAACGCCGCCTGCACCGGATGCAGCTCGCCGTTCCTGCGCCAGGCCTTCGATGGTCGTGATCTGGTCGCCCTGGTGCATGATGGCGAAAGTGAGGCAGGAATTTACCCGGCGTCCATTGACGTGTACGGTGCATGCGCCGCACTGGCCGTGGTCGCAGCCTTTCTTCGTGCCGAAGAGTTGCAGCTGTTCGCGCAGAGCGTCGAGCAGCGTGACCCGCGGCTCCAGGTTCAGATGATAGTCGCGTCCATTTACGTTTAATGTTACCGGGACTGGCGGAACATACCCGCCCGGAGTCGCTGGCGGCGCCGGCGAAGTTTCCACTTGCGCGGCTGAAATGCTTTGCAGCAGCGGTACTGCGGAGACCGCGATTCCGCTGGCGCTCAACCGCGTTAGGAATGAGCGCCGCGTCACTCCACTCGCTGTAACCGTCACAATTTGTCTGGCGGAGTCTTCTTCGGGCGGCGGAGAAAGAGGTTTGGCCTTTTTCTTGTCGGGCATTTTTCTACCTCGAGTGTTCCTGACTGCGATGCAATTCGGTATAGAGGCCGGTTCTTGTTTTGCGTTAGATTCTGCGGGCTGGCGATAAGTTGGCATTTAAATTGATTTCTGACGGCCAGGTCTGGGAAGGAAGCCTGCGCCGCCCGCACTCATTCTTATGTTTGTAGAATCTGCGGCGGGCCAGGTTTGCAATTCGGCGTTCTTAACGTGCAATCTGTAACCCATGCCGGAATTGCCCGATATTGCCGCCTACGTTGGCGCGCTCGAATCACGAATCGTCGGCCAGCCGCTGGAACACGTCCGCATCGCGAGCGCCTTTCTCCTGCGGACCGCGCAGCCGTCAATCGAAAGCGCGGAAGGCCGCAAAGTGCGGGAGTTGCGCCGCATTGGCAAGCGCATAGCGATTGGCATGGAAGGCGATTTCTGGCTGGTGCTTCACCTGATGATCGCCGGCCGGCTGCATTGGCGGGCGCCGCGGCCAAGCTTGCCGGACGCCAGAGTCTGGCGGCTTTTGATTTTCCCAACGGATCGCTGGTGCTTACCGAGGCCGGCTCGAAGCGCCGCGCTTCGTTGCATGTAGTGCTCGGCGAAGAAAGCCTGCGCTCGTTTGATGCGGGAGGGATCGATATTTTTTCCGGCGATCTAAAGCTGTTTCGTGAGACGCTCGCCGCCGAAAATCACACGCTGAAGCGGGCGCTCACCGATCCTCGGCTGATCGACGGTGTGGGCAATGCGTATTCCGACGAAATTCTGCATGCCGCGAAACTGTCTCCACTCGCGCTCACGCAGAAACTCCAGCCCCACGAATGGGAGGCGCTTTTCGCGGCGGCGCGGCAGACGCTTAAGTTTTGGATCGATCGGCTGCAAGCCGAAGCGAAGCTCGACTTTCCGGAAAAAGTCACTGCCTTTCGCAAGGGCATGGCTGCGCACGGCCGCTACGGCGACCCATGTCCGCGATGCGGAGAGAAAATCCTGCGGATTCGTTACGCCGACAAGGAAACGAATTACTGCGCCCGCTGCCAAACCGGCGGTAAAGTTCTTGCGGATCGGAGTTTATCCCAGCTCCTGGGATCGGACTGGCCGCGCACGCTGGAAGAATTGGAAGCCCTCAAGCGCCGTTAGCGAGCTGCGGAAACTTGGTCGAAACCGTTTTGAAAGGGCGCGACTTCCAGTCGCGCCGAAACAGCCCAGCCAAGATAAACAATCGCGTCGCCTATTAGCCGAAGAATCTGCGGATTCAGCGCCTCAAGGCGCAATTGAAAACAATGCCATTTGCGGCATGCCTAAAGGCATACCCTGATACGAATCGTGAGCTTTCGGCGTTCTCTCCAGCTGCGAGATAGGCGTTTTAGCGAAATCGAATTTCGCTGAGAACACTTGAGAAATCCCCAGCCTCGCAGTTACTGAATCCCGTTTGCGTCGGTCAACGTGTAAACATCCGAGGTTGGCGCTGGGTTGAAACTCCCGTGGTGCCGCCATAGGTCATCATCTGGTTCGAGGCAGGGTCATATTCCGAGCTGTGGAAACGCCGCACCTGCCCGGCAGTTTGCTGGCTCCATGATGCCGGGCCCGCTTGCCCGTTCGCGCCCGATAGAACCCATACATCTCCGATCACGTTGGTCCCGTCGTATCCGCCGTAAATCGTCATCAGATTATTCGCGCCGTCATACGTCGCGGTATGCCCGGAGCGCGGCGTCGGCCCGCTGTTCGAAGCGTTCAATTGCGTCCACGCCGGAGTTCCCCCCGATCCATTCGCATGCGAAAGAAGCCAGATATCTCCGAATGGCTCGCCGCCCGCGTCTCCGCCAAAAACAACCAGAGTGTTGGTCGTGGAATCGTAAACCGCGCTGCTGGCTTCTCGCGCCGTCGGCGGCGTGCCGGTCGGCGCAAGCTGACTCCAACTGGGCTGCCCGCCCTGGTCGTTGGCGTTGCTCAGAATCCAGACATCGTTGTAATAAGTCGATGCGCAGTTGAAGCCGCCGAAAATTATGATGGTGTTTGTGCTGCCGTCATAGGCGGAGGCCTGCAAAGCTCGGGCCGCGGGCGCGGTTGCGGTGGAAATCGAAACCCAGTTGGGAGTTGCGCCCTGGTTATCGGCTTCTTCCAAAACGTAATAATCCGTTCGCGCAGGGCGCGGGGAAGCCGGTTGCGCCGCCGAACACCATCATGCGATTGCTCGCGTTATCGTAGAGGCCGGTATGCCCGAAGCGGCCGCTGGGCCGGCTTCCATTCGTGGTCACGGTGGTCCATTTCAAATTTGTCGAGCCGAGCACCGTCGATTGCTGCCAGTAATCGTTGAAATCGATATTGCTCGAAGCGTGCTGCCCGGCAAAGACAAACATGTCGTTGATGGTAGAGAGATAAAACGCCGACTGTCCGTACCGCACCGGAGGGCCGCCGAGAACCCATTTCTGGCCCGAGGACAGCCCATTCGCCCCGCTTAGAGTGAATGCGTGATCGTCAGTTTGCAGCTTATCTTCGGTGCTGGTGCCCCCGAAGACGTACATATTATCTGCGGACTGATCGTAGACTGCGCTGTGATAGGCGAGGCTCGGAGCGGTGCCTGATGTCGCGATCTGAGTCCAACTTGGCGTGCCGGCCTCGCCATCAGCCGAGGCGAGCACCCAGGTGTCGGTCAAAGTGGTTCCACCGCTGATTCCCCCGAAGATAATCAGGCGGTCATTCGCGCTGTCGTAAACCGCAGTCTGCCCGGTGCGCGCCGATGGAGACCGTTCCGCTGGGAGTTAATTGCGTCCAGGCCGGCGTGCCGCCGCTGCCGTTGGCATGCGAGAGCGCCCAGACATCGCCAAACGGCGAGCCACCCGCATCGCCTCCATACATGATTAAGATATTGTTCGCGGAATCGTAGACTACGGAAGCGCTCTCCCGCGCCTGCGGCGAAGTTCCCGAAGTCGCGATTTGCGTCCACGCCGAAGCGCCTTCTCCGTTTGCGTTGCTGAGCACCCAGACGTCGCTGAAAAATCCAGTCGAGCAGTTGTTGCCGCCAAACAGCATCATCGATTTCGTATTGGCATCGTAAGCGGCTCCCGCATAAATACGAGCGGCCGGCGCCGCGGAGGTTGTCAGGGCGCTCCAGCCTGGCGTTCCACTTTGCCCATTCGCGCCAGAGAGGATCCACGCATCGTTCAGGCAGGTTGAACTTCCCGAACCTCCGCCGAAAATCGTCATGCGATTGCTGGCGGAATCGTAAGTCGCAACGTGGCCATGCCTGCCTTCCGGCGCCGTGCCGGTGGGCGTTTCGCCGGTGAAGCTGTCGTCCTGCGTGTTCGCAGTCACTCCCAGCCATACATCGTTCAGATCTGCGCCCGTGGTCGATTGCCCGCCAAAAATAATCATCTGCTGGCTGACAGAGTCATACACTGCCGAATGCGAACTTCGCCCTGGCGGCCCATGCAGCGTCCACGCTTGATTGCCGGAAGCCTGCGTTACGGTGAGAACCGTCGAGCCCGCAAGCCCAAGCGTTGCCGTGATCGTTGACGTGCCGGCGCCTACGCTCGTGGCCAGGCCCTGAGAGCCGCTGACGTTGCTGATGGTTGCCACTTTCGCCGTGCTCGAAGTCCAGGTCACCGAGGTCGTGATGTTCTGCATGCTGCCGTCGGTGTAAGTGCCCGTCGCCGTAAACTGCTCATTCGTTCCCAAAATAATCGTCGGAGATTCCGGCGTCACCCCAATCGAAACCAGGGTCGCGTTGCTCACCGTGAGATTGGTCAATACATTCAGCAGTCCGGACGTGGCCATGATGCTTGAACTGCCCACAGCCACGCTGGTAGCGAGCCCTTGACTGCCGGCGGCGTTGCTGATGGTCGCGACTTTCGGCGTCAGGGAAGACCATGTCACGGAAGCGGTGATGTTCTGCGTGCTTCCGTCGGAGAATGTTCCGGTTGCGGTAAATTGTTGCGTTGTCCCCAGCGGAATGGTGGGAGCCACGGGCGAAATCGTCATCGAGACGAGAGTGGCCGCGCTCACCGTCAACATAGTCGATCCGCTTATTGTCCCCGAGGCGGCCGTTATGCTTGAAGTGCCGGCGGCTACGCTGGTGGCGAGTCCCTGGCTGCCCGCAGTGTTGCTGATCGTCGCAACTTTCGCGGTCGCTAAAGACCACGTCACTGAGGTCGTGATGTTCTGTGTGCTTCCGTCCGAGTAAGTGCCGGTCGCTGTGAACTGCTGATTCGTCCCGAGCGCGATTGTCGGAGATGTAGGCGTTACCGCAATCGAAACCAGCGGAGCGGCATTCACGGTCAACGAAGTCGATCCGCTCACCGATCCCATTGTCGCCGTGATTGTCGATGAACCCGCGCCAACGCTGGTGGCGAGCCCTTGACTGCCTGCGGCGTTGCTAATGGTCGCGACTTTCGGCGCGCTGGAAGACCATGTCACGGAAGTTGTGACGATCTGATTACTGCCGTCGGAATAAGTGCCGGTGGCTACGAACTGCTGAGTGGCGCCAACCCCGACTATGGCTGGAGCCGGCGGTGTAACAACAATCGTGACTAGAGTTGGAATCACATTGCTTACGGTCAGAGAGGTTGATCCGCTCACCGTGCCGGAAGTCGCCGTAATCGTCGTTGTTCCCATGCCGGTAGCTGTTGCCAGACCCTGGCTTCCGGCGTTGTTGCTGACAGTTGCGACCGCTGCGTCGGATGAACTCCAGGTCGCCACCGCCGTTAGATCCTGTGTGCTGTTGTCGCTATAAGTGCCGGTCGCATTGAACTGCTCAGTCCCGGACGCAATCGTGACGGGGGACGGAGTAACCGCAATCGAAACCAATGTTGGAGGAGAACTCTGGACCGGCGGAGTTGAGGTCGATCCTCCGCCGCAACCCGCGAGCGTAGCTACGGCCGCGATGACTACGGCCAAGGCGAATGCCCGCCAGCGGCCGCATACTTCCAGCCTGCATCGTTGAGGGTTAAAACTCACTGCCATAACTTTAACGGGTGGTTGCAATCTTAGCGGGAGGGCAACTTACTGTATCAAAGCGCGCTGTCGAATGAGAATAGCGCCAAAGTGCGACGCTATTACCGTTCATAGCCCGTAGGGACTTAACTCCGTCCTGGCTTCGGCGCCAGTCGCGGAGCGACGGGATTCATTAGCCCAGCACGTCAGTGCTGGGAAAGCGAATGCGGAAGAACCGAGTCCGCTCCAGCGGACGAAACAATTTCCTGACCGTTTTGAAAGACCTCTACTGCACAACCAGCGTGAGATTGAGCGCGTGGCTGATCGTCCCCGTTCCCGTCGCAGTGACAGTGACCGTGTAACTGCCAACAGGAGTACCAGTCGTCCCGCCGGTGCCTGCTGAACTACTGCCGCCGCCACACCCCACCAAGCTGAAGCTCACGACGATGAGCATAATCCCCAGCAAGGCAGCCATCTTCATTTTGCGCCGTCCGCGTTTGCCTCCTCCGAGAACCAGCCCAAATATTCCCAACCCTCCGAAACCCGCCAGGAAAGTTGGCGCGCCTGTGCCGGGGCGTTTCGGCTGCACGACCGACGCTGTAGGTCCAGTAGTATTAATCGTAAAAGTCGAAGGCATACCCACATGGCCGTTCGTCACCACCGAAGCCGGACTGAATGCGCATGTGGAAAGCGCGGGCAATCCGCTGCACGCAAAAGTTACCGTTCCCGTGTATCCGTTGTAACCGGCCACAGTCAGGTTGAAACCGGCGGCGTTGCCGGCATTCACCGACGCGGTATTGAGGCTGGACGCGAGCGTGAAGTTGGGTTGAGCGCCGCTGCCGCTGCTGTTGAGCAACACCGTCGCCCCGGCAAAGTCGCCGCCGGCAACCACCACGTCCATTGCGCCATCCTGATTCACATCCGCCAGTGCCATGAAATAAGGATAGTTTCCGCCGGCGAATTCAACCGGATCGTAAAACATTCCGTTCGCGTAGGCGTTCGTGCCCGTATTGAAAAGCACACCCACGGTGCCGTAATCCTCGTTGGTGTAGATAAGATCGAGGCGGCCGTCGCCGTCGAGATCGAACATCTTGACGTCGCCGGGATAGGGCTGATTGAAAATCTGGCTTTGCAGCGTAGTCGAGTAAAACGCCGGGGTCTGAAAAGTTCCGTCCCCGTTGCCTTTACAAACGGCAAGGCCAGTGCTATCGGAAGACCAATCGTCAACCGTGACCGCCAGGTCTAAAATGCCATCGCCATCAAGATCGCCCAACGCCATGTTCGCCAGATAGTTGTATCCGAAAGAGTAACTGTTGGCCGCCTGGAAGGTCCCATCGCCGTTGCCCATCAGCACAGCCACCGCGCCCGGATAGGAATCAATCGCAACCAGGTCGAGGACGCCCTGCCCGGTTAGATCTCCCGCGGCAATCGACTCGATGTTGGCATTCATCGGATAAACCACCGGCGGAAGGAATGCGCCGGTTCCGTCGTTCAACAACACGCTCACATCCTGGCTGGTCCAGTTCGCCACGGCGAGGTCGGGATGGCCGTCATTGTTATAGTCCGCGGTCACGACGAACCACGAATCGCTTCCGCCCGTGGAATACGAGGACCCCATGGTGAAAGTACCGTCGCCATTGCCATGGAATATTTGAACCAGGTTGTTGGTATAGTCGGCCGCCGCAATATCCAGAATCTTATCGCCGTCAAAATCGGCCACGGCAACGGCGCCGAGGCTTCCGCCAGATCCGTAATTGACTCCGGGGGCGAGGCTGCCGTCGGGACGCGACAGAAATACCGTGATGCCGACGGTGCTCACGCCATTCTGGTTATAGCCGTAGTTGCCCACGACAAAATCCGGAAAGCCGTCGCCGTTGAAATCGCCGCTGGCGATCATCGCCGAACTGGCGCCGAAGTCGTCTGAAATCGGCGCAAAATAATCCACCGCCGCGCGAAAGGTTCCATCGCCATAACCTTGCAGGTAAGCGAGGCTATAGTTTTGATCGGGAATAATAATGTCGGCCAGGCCGTCGCCGTTGAAGTCCGCCACCAGCGCGGGATACTCCACCTCGCCGCCGGTTGCGAAGCCCACGTTCGGCACCTGCACCGTGCCGTCGCCATTGCCCAGCAGAATCGTGACGTCGCTCGAGTCGTAATTGGAGGAGACAAGGTCGGGCTTGCCGTCGCCGTTGACATCGGCAATCGTAACCGCTACGGGATAAATATCCGCCGCCGTGCCCGCGCCGGAATTCTGCGCAGGCGCGTAATAAACCCCGCTCTGGAATGTGCCATCCCCATTATTCAGATAAATGGTCAGATCGTCGGTGTTGGAATCGCAGTTCACGGTTACGATTTCAGGCTGGCCGTCGCCATTCAGGTCTCCCGCCGCCGTGCTGCATGTGCCGTAAACGTGCTCGGGCGTCACCAGAGGCGCGCCCGCAAGATAGGATCCGCCAGCCTGCGCCATATAAACGACAGTTTGGCCGCTGTTGGAGTCGGTGGCGGCGAAGTCTGTTTTGCCGTCGCCGTTAAAGTCGGCAAAAACAATTGCGCTCAAATTGCCGCCGGTAAGCGCCGCCGAGGTGGGCGCTTGGAAGGTTCCATCCCCGTTGCCCAGCGAGACCAGAAGATTGGCGGGAGCCTCGTTATCGATGGAAACCAGATCGAGTTTGCCATCGCCGTTCGCGTCGAAGAGCGCGCCACCATCCAGGCTGCTGGCGGAAATCGAGTACGGGTTGGTATTTGCCAGAGTGAAAGTTCCGTCGCCATTCCCGAGGAACACATCGAACGTGGCCGGGCTCTGCGTGTGAACCACGACCAAATCTTGTCTACCGTCGCCATTCACATCGGCGGCGAGAATCGTATCTCCCCAGGTTCCGTTCGGATTCGGCGTCAACTGCGCAGTCTGAAAGGTTCCATTTCCGTTGCTCAACATCGCGGAGATTGCGAAGGTCCAAAGACCTAGAGTGTTGTTGTAGCTGACGCCCACCAGCGTGCCTGCGTCGAGTTTGCCATCGCCGTTGAAATCTGCGGCCACGGCCGGAAACGAAGCTCCGCCGCCGGCCGGAATGTCGGTAGCGGAGACAAATCCAATTTTGCTGACCGGAGGTTTGCCGGCAAGCCGGTGCACGTGGGCAAAGTTTTTCCCCGAACTGTTCCCCGAACTATTCGCCGAACTCCCCGAGCTGGTCTCCGAACGATTCGCCTGGAATAAATTTTGTGGCAGTTGCGCCGAATGTCCCGGAACCGCCTCGCCGCGGGAGCGCGCGTTCGCGCTCATCCTGGCCTGTAACGCCGCTTTTTGTTTCGGGGTTTGGGTGGAAAATTGGGCGATTTGCGGCTGGCCAGCGAAAACTAGCGACGCTCCCAGGGCCAGGAACGCGCATAACTGAAGCAGGTTCTTCATAATTGTGGTCGTGCTTGTCGGTCAAAGCGCGGCCCCTAGCCAAGGCTAATCGAATCCGGAAGGCTCATCAGCTTAATCCGGCAAATTAAGGATAGAAAAGGGTCGCGGCTTCCTAGATTAGGAATCTATTAGAAATGGAGTTCCGTTGGGCAGATTACGGAAGTAACCCGCCGATCGCGCCGTTGCCACGTTGCCGGCGATTCGTATCAGGGTATGCCTTCAGGCATGCCGCAAGCGCTATGTTTCTGAATCGCGCCCTCAGGCGCTGCGCCTCCGATACAGAGTCGCGAAGCGAGCCATTGTTATGTCCCCCGCTGTTATGTCCCCCGCAAGCGCGGGAGACTTGAAGCGCCGGGATTTGAAGATGACAACAAGTCCCGGCGTAGACGGCACCCGCTCCTAATCACACGCCTTCTGCGCCTCGCGGAGTCGTCGCCCGCTCAATGCATGCGCCTGCCAAACATGCATCCTTGACCATTAGAATATGCCGCAAAATCCTTCATCTTGACAGGGACTCTCGGCTAAATCTAGTCTTATCCGGACTCGCCGCCTGGACGTAAAAGCGCAGTGAAGCCGCTGCCTCAGGTTCTCCCCTGAAAAACATTCCGCGCTCTTGAAGGACGAAACATCTTAGGCAGACCCGGGTTGGAGGATGGCATGAAATCGTGTGTATTAGTGTTGACGGTGCTGGCTGCGCTCGCATTCACAGGCTGCGGAGGCGGCAGCATGTCGTCGACGACTACTCCGCCCAGCAACACGTCCACATATAATATTAGCGTCGCGGTCACTGGTCTGGCTTCGGGCGCCACCCTCGTAGTGCAGGATAACCTTAGCGGCACATTGACCTTTTCCAGCAACACCACGCAAGCCTTCACCAACGGCTACAGCAACGGCGCATCGTATAGCGTGACGATTTCTTCGCAGCCTTCCGGAGAAACTTGTACGCTCAGCAGCAACGCGTCGGGCACGATTACCTCGAATGTAACGGTCACGGCCACCTGCGACACTGTGATTCCGCCGGGGCCCTTTACGCTTAGTGTAGCCGTCACGGGACTAACCTCAGGCACCCTAGAGGTGGAAGATAATCTTAACAACGAACTAGCCTTCACGGGCAACTCCACCTCAAGTTTCGCGACTACATATGCTGGTGGCGCAACTTATTCTGTAACCGTTTTTGCGCAGCCTACCGGCCAGACCTGCACGCTGAGCACCAACGCCAGCGGAACCATCACTTCAAACGTCACTGTAACCGCCTCATGTACTGCCGGCAGTTCGCCCACCTACACGCTCAGCGCCGCAGTCACTGGACTTACCGCGAATTCCCTGGTCTTGATGGATAGCCAGGGAGATCAGTTGACCTTTACCACCAGCGCCAGTAGCACGCAAACCTTCCTCACACCATATGCCAGCGGAGCGTCTTATTCGATCAGCGGTGTCCAGCAGCCAACAGGCGAGACCTGTACGCTGGGCACCAACTTCCAGGGAACCATCACCGCGAACACCACAGTTGACGTCACTTGCGCTCCAACCGGCGTGCTGACTTACAGCATCGGCGGCACAGTCTCAGGCCTTACCGCCAGCGGCCTCGTCTTGCAGGACAATCTTGCGGACAATCTAACCGTAAGCTCTGGTGCGACCAACTTCACATTCGCTACGTTCCTGCCCAGCGGCAGCCCCTATAGCGTTACCGTGTTTACTCAGCCCACCGGAGAAACCTGCACGCCGACCGCGAATACCGGAACCGTCGGCGCAGCCAATGTCACTTCCGTTGTGATCACGTGCGTGGCTGCTGCCACTTACTCGATCGGCGGCTCGATCTCAGGACTTACCGCCAGCGGCCTCACTCTCACAAACAACGGTGGCAACAGTCTGTCTGTCGCCTCCGGCGCGACCGCCTTCACGTTCACCACTAAACTCTCTACTGGCAGCGCTTATGATGTATTAGTTTCCGCGCAGCCCACCGGTGAAACCTGCACTCCCAGCGCGAATACCGGCACGGTCGCCACATCGAACGTGACTAACGTTGTGATCACGTGCGTTCCGAGCACCACCCCCACCTACAGCATCGGCGGGACGATCTCGGGCCTCACCGCGAGTGGTCTGACGTTGACCAACAACGGCGGCAACACCCTTACGGTCAGCTCCGGCGCGACCGCGTTCACCTTCTCGACCAAGCTTCCCACCGGCAGCGCGTACGATGTCGAAGTCGCCACGCAGCCCACCGGCGAAACCTGCACCGCGAGCGCGAATACCGGAACGGTTGGCACTTCGAACGTCACCAGCGTCGTGATTACCTGCGCTGCTACTCCGACGTACTCGATTGGCGGTACCATCTCGGGCCTTACCGCGAGTGGCTTGAAGTTGACGAACAATGGCGGCAACAGCCTGACTGTCACCTCCGGCGCGACAGCCTTCACCTTCACGACGAAACTGCCCAGCGGTAGCGCTTATGACGTAGAAGTTTCTACTCAGCCCACCGGCGAAACCTGCACCGCCAGCGCGAATACCGGAACGGTTGGCACTTCGAACGTGACCAGCGTCGTGATTACATGTGCCGCGAATCCGACTTACTCGATCGGCGGCACAGTCTCGGGCCTCACGGCGAGCGGCCTAACTTTGACGAACAATGGCGGTAACAACCTGACCGTCGCCTCCGGTGCCACAGCGTTTACCTTCACGACAAAGCTGCCCAGCGGCAGCGCCTACGACGTAGAAGTTGCGACTCAACCCACTGGCGAGAGCTGCACGCCGAGCGCGAATACCGGAACCGTGGGCAGCTCCAACGTCACCAGCGTCATAATCACCTGCAAGCCCTCCGGCAGCGGCCTAACAGTCAGCGTTGCAGTCTCTGGACTTTCCGGCTCGGTAACATTCCAAAACGATCAAGGCGACACCTTGACCTTCTCCAGTGACACCACACAGGCTTTTTCGACCGCCTATACGAGCGGCGCGACATACACTGTCAGCGTTACCAGCCAGCCGTCAGCGCAGGCTTGCATCCCGACCTACTCCACCGCAACCATCAATTCGGACGTTACCATCCAGGCCACCTGCGCCACCGGCGCGACCCGCAAGTTGGGAACGATCAGTGCCGTTTCGGGCGTTTCGTGTTCCGGTTCCATTAAGAACGGCACCTGCCAGCAAATGACGGTTTCCTGCCCAGGCGTTCCCGATGTTTTCGCCTACGTAAAAACCAATACGCCCACTGGAACTTCTCTTGGAACCGCCACTTACAACACCGGCACCGATGGCAACGGCTTATACGAAAGCATCTTTACTTACGGCAGCACTGCGGTGGGAAATGTGCTCGACGCCGGATTCACAACCGTGCAAATTTCGTGGGGAACTCCCTTCAACACCAATCAGCCGAATGGCTGGGTGGAAGGCCCCGGAGGCGTGCTCGCAACGGCCTGCCGTTACGCTACGGTCACGAACTGGATCTACGAAAATATCCAGAACAGCAATGCCAGCGTTCCGTTCTGCGCGACCGCAAACAGCGGCGGCGCGGGAGCGCTGGCTTACGCCCTCTCGCAATACGGCTCCAACAAGATTCTCTCGATGG
The DNA here is from genome assembly GCA_963755225.1 of uncultured Acidobacteriota bacterium. Taxonomy (GTDB): domain Bacteria; phylum Acidobacteriota; class Terriglobia; order Terriglobales; family Acidobacteriaceae; genus Sulfotelmatobacter. The sequence continues at coordinate 935,886 of CAVWJE010000005.1, read as the reverse complement.
CCGAAGTCACCAGCGGCCCACCGACTGGCCGCCTCGACTGGGGCTGCGGAGGGCTGGAGGGCAAATTGCCTGTGCAGTGCGGATCGAGTTCCACCCTGGGTACTTCCTTTGGGGATGCGGATGCTCCCGTGTGGGACCCGGCCTACAATCCAAGCGTCACTCCAGGCCTATGCACGGATGCCGTGAATGGCACCCTGCCGCCCGGAGGACTCAACTTTTTCCTGGGTGACAGCGTCGAGGCCGCGGGAGCCACCTACAGCTTCCCCAGCACTTACGTGAACCTGGTATTCGGCGGCGCGGATGACAGTTCCGCAATCCCGATTGGTCAGGATTGGTTCAATAACATCACCAGCTCGAAGGCGCAAGCCTGCGTGGCAGGCGGTCAACATTCGCTGGCAAATACCCTCGCCGGAGCCGATCAGATCGCCAACGACCTGATCAGCCTCTGCAAGATTCAGTAACAAGCATAGTGCTTAAAGACTGCTCGTATCGCCTGGCGTCATCCCGAAGTCCCGCGTTTTCACCAGCGGGACGAGGGATCTCCCTTAAGTACAACCTTCGCGCGAAGCCCTGTCAGGCTCTTCCCCCCAGAGTTCCTCGCTCCGGCCGCAACCTGATCCGGGTTGCCCGCAGTTACTCACTTAGTAACCTCCCATCCTGTTCCACCCACTGTATAACCCATAAATACGGGCGTTTCCGTCAGCCCAGAGGTAGCCGTGAGCCGGATCAACGATCGCAGTAACTGTGAAGTAACCCGCGGTCTCCCGGTGGCGAACTCTCTTCCGCCCAGCTCTCGCGGATTCGATCTTCTTAGATTTATTAGATTTGTCATTCCGAGCGCTCCCTTTGTGGTTCCAAGCGCTCACATCGTCACTCCGAGGGCTCACTTCGTCGTTCCTCGCGCTGACATCGTCATTCCGAGCCCCCACTTCGTCGTCCCAAGCGCTCACCATGTCATTCCGAGCGAAGCGAGGAACCTTGGTTTTGCCAACGACCAACGACTGACGACCAATGACCGCCTACATCCTCAATCCTGCCCCCTCGATTGCCCTCCAGCTTTTGCCCCTCCCATCCGGATAGAAACCTCGCCGGAACGAACGGATGCCCTGTTACTTTCGTGCCTCCCACGTTTGAGCCATTCCGCTTCTGGAAAGTTTGGCGCAAAATATCCCTGCCTCGTAGTGGGATTTAGCTTGCATTCTTTCAGTTCACAGTATCGCGTTCGTTCCGCACGCAATCCGCGCCGTAAAAGCCGCAAGCCACAACCAGGCGCAAGACTCGGCAATTCCGGAATCAAGCAATTTAATCATGGGCCAGGGAGCGCATTCTGGGCCGTATTGATTTCGCTCTACGCGCTGAAACGCTTCTCCGCACATGACCGCGCCGTGTCCGCCGCTCCGGCCGGCCAGCCCAAACAGAATAATGAGGACCTCCAATGAAGTTTCGCCAATCGATTTTTCTCGTCGCCAGCTTAGCCCTGATCGCCACCCTGGCCGCCTGCGGCGGCGGCACCACCTCCACTACCACGACTACCCCGCCGCCAGCGGCGATTTCGGTTTCCGTCTCCGGCGCGCCCACTTCGCTGACCACCAGTCTCACGGCGTCCTTGACGGCAACCGTCCTTAACGACTCCACGAATTCTGGCGTCAGTTGGACTGCCACTTGCGGCGCGACCGGTGCTGGAGCATGCGGCACCTTCAGCGCATCCACCAGCCTCAGCGGAACGGCAGTTACTTATACCGCGCCCGCCGCCGTTCCCACGGGAAATACCGTTACTGTCACCGCGACCTCGGTCAAAGACACTACGAAGTCGGCATCGGCCACGATCACGATTACGGCCGTCGTTGTTCCGATCACCGTTACGCTTTCCGGCGTGCCCACAACGCTGAATACCAGCGCTACGTCCACCTTCTCCGCCACTACGAATGACACTGCCGGCGTTACCTGGTCCGTGACCTGCGCGGCCTCGCCTTGCGGCAGTTTCAACCCCACGACGACGCTGAGCACCGTGAGCACCACTTATACCGCGCCAGCTTCCGCAACTACCGTAACGGTCATCGCGACCTCGGTGACAAGTCCGACGGTTTCAGCTTCCGCGAATATCACGATCACGACCCCGGCGACCATCACTGTAACCATCTCCGGCGCGCCCGCAAGCATGACCACCAGCACTACCGCGCCGCTTACCGCAATCCTCACGAACGACTCGACAAATGCCGGCGTAACCTGGTCTGTGGCTTGCGGCAGCACGGGTGGCGGAGCCTGTGGAACGTTCAGCGCGGTCACGAAAACGTCTGTAACTTATAAGGCGCCCTCCGCAGTTCCAACCGGCAGCACTGTCACGATCACAGCGACTTCCGTTGCTCAGACGACCGCAGTAGCTACAGCTACTATTACGATCACCCCGGTCATTACAGTCTCGCTCGTCGGAGTGCCTTCGACGCTTGCCAGCAAGCGCCACCGCCATGTTCTCCGCGACCACCAATGATTCAGCGGGAGTCAACTGGAGCTGTCTTCCTGCGGGAGCCTGCGGCAGTTTCGTTCCCACGTCAACTCTGACCACCGCGCAAACCACTTACACCGCGCCCGCTTCGGCGACCACGGTGACGGTCACTGCAACCTCGGTGACCGACAGCACAACCTCCGCCTCGGCCACTATTGCCGTTACCGCGCCGGCCATTACCGTTTCTCTAGTCGGCGTTCCTACGACGCTCGCAACCAGCGCAACCGCAATGTTCTCGGCGACCACCAATGATAGCTCCGGAGTCAACTGGACCTGTACGCCCACGGGATCGTGCGGCAGCTTTAGCCCAACCAATACGCTCACCGGCGTGAATACCACCTACACCGCACCCGCAGCAGTTCCGAGCGGCGATAAAGTTACCGTCATCGCAACTTCAGTGACGGATAACACCAAGTCGGCCTCAGCCAAAATCACGATCACACCCGGTCTCACCTCTTGCCGATGGTAACTACGTCTTCTCGCTGGAAGGAATGAACGGACGGGAAATGGCACCGCGGCCCATCTCCTTATTTCGTGGCAGGACAATTTGTGGTTAGCGGCGGACTGATCACGGGTGGTGAGCAGGACTACGCCGACATTAATAACGAATCTCGCGACCTGATTAACCCCACTGGCAGCCCTATTTCAACGAATGCCAAGGATAGCAACCTTCTGATCACACTTACCATATGCTACGGTCAAACTTGCACGAGCAACGACACGGGCGTGGGCGTTAATGGCGTCGAGACTCTCAGCGGATCGCTGGTCTCGGCTACGAAGGGTCTCATTATTGAGTTTGACTCTTCCGCCGCGTCGAATGGAACGCTGGATTTGCAAACCACCACTGCGGCTCCGTCTGGCGGTTATGCCTTCGCCATGAATGGGGTCAACTCGGGCGACTTCGGCCTCTCATTTGGAGGCGTGATCAATGTTGACGGCTCTGGAACTATTTCGGGAGCGGGCAGCGTTTTCGACATCAACAATTCCGGCGTCGTAACCCAAAATCAAACCTTCGCCGCCAGCACCGTCACCACGCCAGACACCTCCGGTCGGTTCGCCCTGACGCTGGTCCCCAGCTCGTCGTCCATACCTTCGTTTAATCTGGTGGGCTACACCGTGGATTCGACTCACATCCGGCTGGTGGAAGGCCTCGATCATCTCGGCGGCATCACTGGCGGCACAGCATTGGTCCAGGGAGGGAACACCGGGCAGTTAGGCTCCACTTTCGCCTCTGGTAACAGCTACGTTGTGGGCATGGTAGGTGCCGACAAATACGGAGTGCTTCAAGTCGCCGGCGTGCTCACCGCAACTTCCGCGACAGCTTTGGGCGGCACGATCAGCTACAACGATCTAACCCAGTTCGGGGCGGCAAACTCGATAACTGGCGGCGCTTATACTGTGGCTTCCACCGGGCGAGTAGCCATGACCGGTGTAACTGACGGCACCCTGACCTTTAACATCAACCTGTATTTGGATGGCAACGGCAATGCTCTTGAAATGATGGCCGATCCCAGTCCTGGGGCTCACGTCGGCGCAGGCGGCGGTTATCTACAGCAAGTGGGAGCGTTCTCTGCCGGCTCTTTCAGCGGCAACTACGTTCTCAGTGCCGGCGGTGTCGATCCAAGCGAAAACGAGTTTGGCGCGGTCGGGGTGGTCACTGCGGATGGAGTTAGCGCCATCACTCCCGGCTTCGTTGACCTCAACTTCTTCCAGACCAGTTCCGCGGCCGTTCCTACCTCGGATGTGCCTTTGACCGGAAGCTTCACCTCCAACGCCAACGGAGTCTTTACCGGCTCAATCTCCGGCTTGAACGTTACCGCCAATCTCACCTATTACTTGATTGACTCAACAAGGTTGTTTGCCATCGAAACCGACACCAACCAATTAACCCTGGGGTACTTCGAGCTGACACAATAGTTCAGCTCGATTTACTCACGGCAACGTAACAAACCTGATCCTTCCGGCGGTGCAGCCAAAACTGCACCGCTAATTTCTTGTCCGTTAACTGTTGCTGGCTCGAAGGGTGCGGTTGGGTTCGGAGAGCGGCTTAGTCCGCTGCCATCCTCTGAACTTCCTCGTCGACTTGCAGCGCGTTGACTGCCACGGGAGACCGACCAGGTTCGGATGCCGCGCGGTAAATTTCGCCGCCCACACCTTGTGGTTCGTGCTGCACGAATACGAATTCTTTCACGCGTTGCCAATGTCGAGCGGATGACTGATCACGCCGGCGCGAACTTCTTCTCCGAACAAACGCTCCAACATGTCCTCATCGAGTATTCTGCGAGAAGATTGGGTAGGCACGAAAGCCAGGTCGTCTTTGGGCACCGTGCGAATGTCGATGAAGGTGCAGCAGGCAATTGTTCTTGCAGAAATTGCAGCGTGTGCTCTCGTTGCAAGTTGTGGAACGAATGGCGAGATGGTTGCTGATGAGCCACGACCGCATTGGCGACGCGACCCTGCCTTTAACCCAGGAATTTCTCGGCCACATGTTGGGAACGCGCAGGGCCAGCGTCACCACTGCGGCGGGGGTTTTGCAGAAGGCCGGCATGACCGCCTACACGCGGGGAAACGTAACCATTCTCGATCGCGCAAAATTGGAGCGCGCTGCCTGCGACTGCTAAGAAATTATTCAACAGCAGAAAAAACGATGGATGGCAGAGGCGCGCTAGCGGCTTTTGCAACAACTCCGGCAACCTCCGCGCCAGGCGCGTTCATCCAACCCGTTCCCGCGGGAGGACGCAAATGCGCTGGAAACAAATCGAGAACCAACCAAAAACTTTTGCTTTGATTTTTGAGACCGGCGACGAAATCGCCAGCGCGCTGAAACGCTTTTCGAAAGAACAAGGCCTGGCCGGAAGCAGTTTCAAAGCCATCGGCGCGCTCTCTTACGCGAAGCTGGGATGGTTCAATTGGGAGACCAAGAAATACGAGACCGCCTGCCTGTTCGACGAGCAAGTGGAATTGCTATCGCTGATTGGCGACGTCGCGCTAAAAGATGGAGAGCCTCAGGTACACGCCCACGTTGTCATCGGGAAATCGGACGGAACGGCACACGGCGGGCATCTGCTCGAGGCGCGAGCCCGTCCGACCTGTGAATTGATTTTGACCGAGAGTCCAACTCATTTACGGAAGAAAGTCGATCCCGAGAGCGGAATCGCGTTGATTCAAATCTGAAAGTTGATCGAAAGTTGAAAATCGATTGAAGGTTGAAAATCGAGTGGACTCTCACTCCAGGAACAAAAAAAAGGCGCGAGCCGCAGCCCGCGCCTTAATGCCGCGACTTATAACTATCCCTCCGACGGATGCAGCACGCGGAAGGTGCTTCCCGAGTTCGACCAGATCAGCACTAATGCATCACCGTCTTTCGGAACGCTTGCCAGCGCCTTCTGCACATCGGCGGCCGAGTGTACCGGCTGGCGATTTACTTCCGTGATCACGTCCCCGCGTTGCAGTCCGGCATTATCGGCGGGACTGCCAGGCGTGACTTGTTCAATCACAGCGCCGTAAACGTCTTCGCCGGCTTGCAGTTGCTGCCGCACATCGGGCGTAAGGTCGCCGAGACCGATTCCCCAGCGTGGTTTGCCATGGCTGGCGTCAGCGCTCGCGTTTTCCTGCGGGCTCTTGCCCATCGCCTCCAGCGTTACGGGCAGGTCAACTGAACTGCCATTGCGCAACGCCTTTAGGTGGATGGTCGTCCCCGGCTGCTTTTCGCCGACTTCCACTTGCAAAGCGCCGGCGTCGCTCACGGTTTTTCCATTCAGCTCCGTGATTACGTCGCCGACCTTCAGCCCGGCTTTCGCGCCCGGAGAATTGGGCTCGACCTGCGTAACCACCGCTCCCGAAGCGTTATCCACGTGGAAGAACTTCGCTTCGTCGGGCGTGACGTCGCTGATGCCGATGCCGATATAGCCGTGGTTTACTTTTCCGTCCTTAATAAGAGCCTGAACCGTCGGCTGAACGATCTGCGCGGGAATGGCAAATCCCATGCCAGAAAAACCCCCGGTTTCGGAGACTAGAAACGTATTAATGCCGACCACTTCGCCATGAGCATTGACCAGCGGGCCGCCGGAGTTGCCGGGATTGATGGCCGCATCTGTCTGAATGAATTCGCCGGGCGCCCGGCGATCGGACGCGAACGGATTGGGACGGTTCAGCGCGCTGATAATTCCGCGCGTCACCGTGAAGCGGAACCCCAGCGGATTGCCGAAGGCCAGCACGGTTTGCCCGGGATGCAATTGCGTGGAGTCGCCCAGCGGCACGCTGGGCAAGTTGTTCGCGTCAACTTTAATCACTGCGAGATCGGTGAGGGGATCGGCCCCAACCAGCTTCGCGCGCAGAATTCGGCGATCCGTCATCGTGACCCGAATATCAACCGCGCCGTCGATCACGTGGTTGTTGGTCACGATGTAGCCGTCGGGCGAAATAATTACGCCACTGCCCAGGCCGTGCTCAATCTGCGGCCCTTGACGCGGGAGTTGGCCAAAGCCAAACTGCCGCCCGAACTGTTTTCCGAATGGCGCAAAGAATTGTTGCAAGCCGTCGTTGTTGTCGCCGCCGCTTCCATCGTTGTCGCCTTGCTGAAGCGCGTTGGAGTTATCGCCTGATTTCTTCGACGTGACCGTCACATTGACGATGGCCGGAGTCACCCGCGCGGCGAGAGCTTCCATCGCGCGATCCAGCGAAAGCAGTGCGCTCACGCTGTTATCGTCGAGCGGCCCCGCTGCGGCTGCGGGTTCGCCTGCGGCCGCCGCCGCTCTCGCGGGGGTTTCAAACTCATAAACCGCCAGCGATAGAACCATCGCCACGGCGGCCAATCCAACGAGGAAGCGCCGGTTGAGCGCTCCCTGGCAATTTTTCATCCAGCTTTTCATGGTACCCTTTCTCCTTTGACTAACTAATTGTTTAGTTGTTGCGCACAAAAAAAATTATTCGGGATCGAGATTTTCCAGATTGAATCGTCCGGATTTAATTCATCTAGATTGAATTCATCTGGATCGAATTCCACACGATCGCCGATTCCAATTGCCGTGCCGTCGAACCCCCAGCTTCGACTTCCCAAATGCAGAGGGTCCAACTTGCGCGGCCCATAGCGTCGTAGCGGGTGGTCTGCATAATCACAAGCATTCCCTGGCGGGGAAGCTGCCTCTGCTTGCTGATCGCGCGTATTGCGAGAGTCTTATGCCGAATTGCGGGCTTTAATTGCGAAGGCGCTGCCGCGGTTCCTGCAATGAATGATGCCGGAATCGCTCTCGCCTCCGCCGGTCTCAACGACTGCGCATGCGACACATCCATGCCGTAGGTCGCCGGATATTGACCCTCCGGAACGGGTTCGCTGTTTGCCTGCATTCTTTGTTGTGGGCTCTCCCCCGCTTCGCGTTGAAATGCCACGAGCTGCGGCGCGTACGCGGAAGAGCAAAGTACCAGCGCCATCATGCCGGCGCACAAGCCGGCAACCGCTTTCCATGCGCCTGCGCGGATTTGCCGCTTTACGTCGAGGATCTGCCCAATCCGCAGCGACATATGGTTTACGCGGCTCACCAAAGCTTGCGCCAGCGCAACATAGCGCGCGCTGTGCATTTTCTCCGCGAACGAGATCAGCGACGCCGCGTATGCCCCGGGACTTACCGTCTGCTCCAGAACCAGGTCGTCGCAGGCCATCTCGCGCTCGAGGGTAAGCCGGTTTTCAATCCACCACACCGCCGGATGAAAGAAGAGAAGCGCCTTGACGACCTTCTGCGCCAGGTTGGTCCAATCGTCCCAGCGGCGAAGATGGGCAAGTTCATGCAGCAGAATTATTCGCGTCTCCTCAACAGAGAGCTTCGAAAGTAATCCCGCCGGAAAAACAATGGCAGGCCTAAAGAACCCGACTGCCGCAGGCACTGCGACCTCGCCGGAAACGCACAACTTCACTTGACGCCGCGAACGAAACTCCCGGAGGGTCGAAGAGATAATGGGGGCGAGGCTCGCCACATTCACTTCGGAAAAGCCCCTGCGCAGACCGCGAACGCGCCACAGCCCTGCGCCAACCCTCAGCAGTAACAAACCCGCCACCGCGCCCCAGGCGGAAAAAAGATAAATAGCCCAGCGGGCCGAAAGCGTGATTTCACCATGCAGGCGTTCAAGCGAAACATTCCGCGCATGAGAAGAGATGGAACTCATTCCTGCCACGAACGGCAGGGCAACAATCGCCAACAACGCCAAAAACCAAATCGCATAGCGAGTGCCCGAGTTCTGGCGGCCAGTCAGGCGCAGTAAAACCCAGACGATGACGGCGAGAACAATTCCTTCGGCCGCGCCATTCAGCAGCCGTTCCGAAAACACCTGCGCCAGCGATTGCAACCCCAGGCCGGTCATTTCGGTCCAACTCCTCGCCCGTCTTTAGGGTCGTGGCGTTCCAGCATCTCGCGCAAGCGATGTAGTTCCCTGGCGCCAATCGCGTCGTTTTGAAGAATGTTGAGAACTAACGCTTCATGGGAATTTCGGAAAAAGCGCCCCACCAAATGCCGGATCTCCGACCGGCTTGCCTCCTCCCGCCCAACAACCGCTTCGTAAATGTGCGCGCGCCCATCTTTTGCGTGCCGAACCCGGCCTTTTTTCTCCAGCGTTCGGATGGTCGTCAGCACCGAATTGTAGGCCAAATCGTCGGGCAGCCAGTCCAGCACCTGCTGCACCGTCCCCGAGCCCTTCCGCCACAGCACTTCCATAATGCGAAGCTCGGCTTCCGTCAACGTTGCGGACTGCTTTGGTGGCACCCTATTTCTCCTTCTGTGCCTTTAGACGCATGAGGTGAGGAAAGGTAACTAATTATTTAGTTGCTTAGAAAATGTTGCGGGATGCCCATCCGCGAGCGGGTATTTTGCTTTCCGACTAATCGGATTAACCCTCCGGGATCGGTACTTTGGCCACAGCCCGTTGAGCGCGCGCCGGCTTTCATAAATTGACAGGACACTGAAGTCCTTCAATGATCCGCCGATATACCAAAAGTAAGCGTTCAAAACCAATTCAGAGCAGTCAGAACCAGAAAATGAGAGCCGCCTCATGAACAGTATAAAGGCCCTGATCGTAGACGATTCCTCGGTCATGCGGAAGATCGTGGAACGGTCCTTGCGCCAGGCGGGCATTGAGATGAACGAAGTATTCCAGGCCGGCAATGGCGCCGAGGGAATGGCAGTCCTCCAGGAGCATAAGGTTGACCTCATCCTCTGCGACATCAACATGCCAGTCATGGATGGTCTGGAGTTCATCAAGCAGCTTTCCGGGCATTCCCAATGCGGCCGGCGTGCCTGTGGTCATGATTACGACTGAGGGCAGCGAAGCCCACGTAGTAGAGGCACTATCCTGCGGGGCGCGAGGGTATATCCGCAAGCCCTTCACCCCGGAGCAGGTAAAAGAGCATGTCATGCCCGTCCTGGCAGGAAAACCATGAAATCCGCAAATGAGATGATGGCCGCCACCGGCAACCACGAGAACTGGGTACCGATGATCGAGACCTCGGCGCGAGAAGTCTTCGAATTGATGCTTGGCTGCAAACTGTCAATGCAGACTGCAAACGAAAAGACCAATCTCAACGTTACCTCGATGGTCGGTCTGGCCGGACAATTATGCGGCGTGCTGAGTGTGCGCTGCGATAGTAAATCCGCCGCCCTTATGGCTTCGAAGATGCTGGGCGTAGATGTAGATAAGGTTGGACCGGAAGTCTCCGACGCTCTGGGAGAAGTTTGCAATATGGTGGCGGGTAACTTTAAGAACAAGATTGCCGGCCTGGCGGAGGGCTGCATGCTCTCCCCGCCCACCGTGATTACCGGCAACGACTACGACATGCATTCCATGTCCGACTCTCCCACCCTGGAGGTCAGGATGCTTTTCGAGAGCTTGCCGATCGTCATCTCGCTCCAGATCCATAGCTAATCGGATCCATCGCAAAACGCCTCGGGAATTCCGCCACGCCGCAACCAGTGCGTTTCCGCCTGTCTTTCCCCACGAGATTTTTCCCGCGACATGGGAGTAGCCGCTATGGGAGTTGCCGCGAGTAGAGGGATTATTTCCCGGATCAACTCCGGACCGGCGCCGAGTTGAATATTGCCGCGACCAGTTCCTGAATCTCGGTTAGCGCTTCATCCATCTCGAAGGTGAAGCGCACCAGATCCATCCCGCCAAGATCGCTGTTTCCTTTCAGCAATACTTCCCACGCCGGGTCGGAGATCAGGTCAACCTTTTGGCGTTCATAGTAGCCATAGCCGAGCCCGCGCATGCGGCAGAGAAGATCGCTGAGATGGACCAAAGCCACCAGCGGCGCCCGCTTGTCGTCCTTCTCTGTGGAATGATGATGCGCGATCACATCGACGATATCTTCCGAGAGCTTCCATTTCAACGCGAGAGCGCGGCCGGTTTCACAGTGAGTGAATCCCATCGCCGCCTGTTCGGCCTCGTGAAGCGGAATCTCCTCTTTGCAGGCGCGCTCCATGGCCACCGCGAATTCCTGCGGGAAGGCCAGGCAGTTCACCATAAAGCCGATGTCGTGCAGCAGGCCCGCCATGTACGCTTTTTCGCCGTCGGTGGAGGACAGCTTCTCGCAGAATTTTCGGCAGACCATCGCGCATCCCAGCGAATGGCGCCAAAATACCGCGGGATCGAGCACCCATTTTGCCACCGGAAAGGCCTGACCAAGGCAACAGGTAAGCAGAATGGTCTCGACACGCCTTAATCCCAGGCTCACCACCGCTCCCTTGATCGATTTTGGAGTTTGCGCCAGACCGTAGAGCGGCGAACTCGCCACTCGCAGGCATTGCGCCGCGATGGTGTTGTCGTAAGAGACCAGGCGCACCACTTCATCCAGCGAAACGTCCACCGTTGGATCGTTCAATATTTTCAATAGCGGAAGAAACACGGCTGGAATCGCGGGCATGGTTTCGATCTGCTGCACGCGGCTGCTAATCGTTTCGGCCAAGGTTGCGCTCATAATTTCCCACTCATCAGCGATGGCTTCCAATACGCAATCGTTCCGGGGAAATGGACCAGATGAAACTGGTCATTTAACTTCATTAGCGACTCCGAGGTGCCGAGAAAAAAATAGCCGCCGAAATTAAGGTTGGTAAAAAAGTGATTGATCACTTTCGATTTGGAAGCGCCGTCAAAATAAATCAGCACGTTGCAGCAGAAGATCAAGTCCATGCCCTTCATGAAGAGCATCCGGGAGTTGTCCTGTAAATTCAGCCGGCTAAAGGTTACTAGCTTCTTTACCTCGGGCCGCACTTCCAATCTTTTTTCGTCGAGAGTGGAAAAATATCTGCGCTTAAAGTAATCGGGAGTGGAGCGCAAGGCATAGTCGCCATAAATACCCGCCTTGGCGGCTTCGACGGATCGATCGTTCAGGTCGGTGGCGACAATTTCCACGTTCCACCCTTTCAGCAGCTTGTCGCTTTCCTCGAGCATGTTCATGGCCAGCGTGTAAGCCTCTTCCCCCGTCGAGCAGCCTGCGCTCCAGATGCGCAGCCGTTTGGTGATCTGTTTGGTTTTTTCCGCCACAATTTCGGGTAAAATTACTTTTCGCACGGCATCAAGCTGAGGCTGGCTGCGGAACAGGCAAGTCTCGCCGATGGTGATCTCGTTCAGCAATTGGCGAATTCGCCGTCGCGGTGGGTTGCGCGGTGAGTGATCCCAATATTCGCGCGGGTGCGGGCTTCAGTCTCTTTCATCCGCCGTCCGCAACCGTCGGCAAGAAGATAAAGTTTTTCGTCGGCCTTATAGATGCCCGAAACCTTGTAGACCAGGTCGCGGATTTGCCGGTAAACCGGATCGACTATTTCGCCGCATCTTCGGGGCGGCGTGTGACATGGCGGGTTGTGGGCTGCGATTGTCATTTGGCGGGTGGCTCCGAAGCTGCGAATGTTTTCTGTTTCAACGGGAGACAATCCGCCGCGGCTCTGCAGCACCCGGCGCGTAATCTCGCTCCCAACTGATCGAGAGGATAGGCGGCATCATCCAGTCCTGACGCGTGCACCAGGCCCGGCATGCCCCACACCACGGACGAGGCCTCGTCCTGAATAATGACTTCTCCGCCGGCATTGCGGATATCCTGCGCGCCCAACACCCCGTCCGCGCCCATGCCTGTCATCACCACTGCCAGAACATTCGCTCCGTAGGCCGTGGCTACCGAGCGAAACAATACGTCGACCGCCGGCCGGCAGGAATTTTCCGGAGGCTCCTGATTCAGGTTCAGCCGCGCGCTCATGCCGCCACGCACACCTTCATATGGAAATTTCCCGGCGCGATCCACGCGTGCCCCGGCGACAGAATCGCGCCTGCGCTGCCCTCTTCCACCGCGATGGCCGAGCGAGCTGGCCAAGCCGTTCCGCCAGCAGCCGCGTGAAAATCGGCGGCATGTGCTGCACCACGACAATGGGACGGGAAAGTCGCTCGGGATTCGCGGAAGCACTTCCGCCAGCGCGTTGGGTCCGCCGGTTGAAGTGCCGATGGCGACGATTTCGATGCGCGAGTCCGCCAGCGGATGCGCCTTCAATGGCGGATGAGTTCGCGGCAGCGCTTGCAATTTCAATCGCGTAAAGCCGCAGAGTGCCTTGATCTTGGGAATCAGTTCGGTCCGAATGCGCTCGATCGCCACCTCGGCGCTGCCGGTATTGCTGGGCTTCGTCGCGTAGTCCGAAGCGCCCAGGGAGAGGGCGTCGAGCGTTGCCGCCGCTCCGTGCTCGGTCAGCGTGCTGAACATAATGACCGGGAGCTTCGGATACAAAGCGCGCACGGCGGCTAGAGTCTCCAGACCGTTCATCACCGGCATCTCGACGTCGAGCGTAATCAGGTCCGGCTTGAGTTGAGCGATCTTTGCCATGGCAATCCGGCCATCGCTGGCCACGCCGATGACTTCGAGCGCGCGATCTTCCGACAATGTATCGGAGAGCAGCTTGCGAATCACCACCGAATCGTCCACCACCAGGATGCGAATGCGGGTCATAGCAAATTTTTTCGATCCGTTTCATAGTCGACGTTGCCGGCGTTGCGATCCGAAAACGCTTCGTACGATTGCTATGCGCCGGCGCGTGCCGCCATGCCTTTGCCGGTTTCACTTCCGGCGACCACACCGCTGTCCCTGATCTTGAATTGCTCGACCAGTCGGCGCAGTTCGGCAGAGGTTTCCACGAGCTGCTGGGAGGCTTTCTGGGTGTCGGTGGCGCCGCGCGTGGTGCCCTGCGCCGCTTCCGCCACGCCGGCGATGTTCGCGGTGATTTCGCCGCTGCCCTGCGCCGCTTCGCTTACGTTCCGCGACATTTCGTTGGTGGTAGCGTTCTGTTCTTCCACCGCCGTGGCGATGGTGCTCGAAATATCGTTGATCTGGTCGATCACCGCACTGATCGAGGCGATCGCATTCACCGCCGCTTTCGTGTCCGTCTGAATCGCTTCGATCTTCCGGCTGATGTCTTCCGTCGCCTTGGCCGTTTCCTTCGCCAGCTCCTTCACTTCATTCGCGACTACGGCGAACCCTTTGCCTGCTTCTCCGGCGCGCGCCGCTTCGATGGTGGCGTTCAAGGCCAGCAGGTTCGTCTGCTGCGCAATCGAGGTAATGACTTTAATCACCTGCCCGATTTCGTTCGAGGACTCGCCCAGCTTGGAAACTGTTGCCGTAGTCGTTTCCGCAACCCTTACCGCTGAAGTTGCCACCTTGGCCGCCTCGGTGGCGTTCTTGGCGATCTCCTTGATGCTGGCCGCCATCTCCTCCGCGCCCGTAGCCACGGTCTGAAGATTCTGGCTGACGGCTTGTGCCGCTTTCGATACCACATCCGATTGCGCCGAAGTCTCCTCGGAGTTGGCGGTGATCTGCTGGCTGGTGGAATTCAATTCTTCGCTAGCGCGTGCTACTTGCATGGAATTCTGCGTGATAGACAGGATCATTCGCTTCAGGCTTCCGCTCATCTGGTTAATCGCAGCCGTCAGATCGCCGAGTTCGTCGTGGCTGAGAATCTTCAGGTCGTCCCGCGTCAAGTCGCCGGCGGCAATGGCTTGTGCCTGCGCCAGAACCGATTGCGTTGCCCCCGCGATGCCGCGGCTAAGGAAGATGGCCACGAAAATTCCTATGGCCAGGGCCGCCAGGGTTGTGATTGACAGGGTTATTTCCATCGAGCGGTTTTCCGCTATCATCTGTTTCGTCGTCTCAGCCATCTGCTTTTCCAATGAGGTTTGCACATCGCCGAGGGACTGCTTGATTGCCTCCGTGCTGGGCGTCGCCATGTCGCCGAATTGATTTCCCGCCTTCACCACCGCATCGCGTTCGCTATTGGCCGCCGCTTTCATCGCCGCTTCCTGCATTTCCCGGAGGGACGGAAGTTCCTGCTTTACTTCGGTCAGGGAGTCGCGATCGGATTGCAGCGTCCATTGGAGGGCAAGCGCATCCAATTTGGCGGCATCCTTGTCGATCCCGTCCCAATTTTCGCTGAACATCTTTTGCGCTGCGGCCGCGCGCTCCATCTGCCCTCCCGCAAGAACTACCTGCCGCCCTTCGTTTTGCGATTGATTGAGATCTCTCTGCAAGTCCTTTAGGGCGATCACGGAGGGTACCCGGATCGTCATCGCGACGAATTGGCTCGCTTTGATTGCATTGGCCTTCGTATAGGTGACCATCGCGCTCATTATCATCAGGGCAAGAATCACTCCAAAGCCCAAACCCAGCTTTTTTCCAAGCGTAAGTCTCATTTTTTCCTCTTTGCGGCGCCGGTTTCGCGAAACCATTTTTCGACGATGCCTTCGGACCCGCGGGCGAAGCGAAAGCCGCCAATCCCGCCCGATTTTTCATCGGCATTCGGAGGCGCATGCTTTAGCGAAGCACGCCTTAGATTTGGCTGGGACTGGTTTGGCGGGGTTGGTAATTGCACGCCCGGCGCGGAGACCGAGGCTAATCCAGAGCCGCATCGTTGCCGATGGACAAGCGTGAGTACGCCCTCCCTCGCGCCCGGTCCCAGCGACGCCAATCCGCCGGCAAAGCCCGGAGCCCGCTTTGTCGCCCGCCAGCCCATCCTCACAGCGGACGAAAAAGTCTTCGGCTATGAACTCTTATTCCGCGACGGGGTGGAAAACTTCTTCCGCAATCCGGATGCCGATGAGGCTTCGCGCAGCGCCCTGAACACTTCGATGCTCATCGGCCTGAATGTACTTTGCGACGGCAAGCGCGCTTTCGTGAACTGCACCCGCGATACCCTGCTAAAGGATTACATCACGCTGCTGCCCTCGGGCCAGACCGTCGTCGAAGTTCTCGAAACTGTGCCAGTCGACGACGAGGTGGTGGCGGCCTGCCGGCGCCTGAAGGAAGCGGGATACATGATTGCGCTCGACGATTTCGCAGTCGACGACCACCGCCAGCCGCTCACCGACCTGGCCGACATCATCAAAGTCGACCTGAAAGCAACCTCGCCCGCCGATGCCGCCGCCATGGTGAAGCGCTATGGCCCCTGGCGCTGCCGCATGCTGGCGGAAAAAGTGGAAACCCGCGAGGAATTCCTGGCCACGCAAAAAAGCGGCTTCCTCTACTTTCAGGGATATTTCTTTCGCCGCCCCGAAACCCTCACGACCCACGAGATCCCCGCCAACCGGCTCAATTACCTCCGCATGTTAACCGCGGTTTCGCAGCGCGAACTCGACCTGCGCCAAATCGAAAATCTGGTCAAGGGCGAAGCCTCTCTCTGTTATCGCTTGCTGCGATATTTGAACTCGGCCGCGTTCGGCTTCGGCTCGGAAATTCACTCGGTTCGCCACGCGCTTTCCATCCTCGGCGAAAAAGAAGTCCGCCGCTGGATTCGTCTGGTCGCCACACTCGCAGCCGGGCAGGGTAAACCGAGCGACCTGGTGCTGGCCGCGCTGGTCCGCGCTCGTTTTTGCGAGCTGCTCTCGCCCAGGATTCAGCGCGGAGATTCGGATTTATTCCTTATGGGAATGCTTTCGCTGATGGATACTATTCTCGAAATTCCCATGCGCCAGGTGCTCGACAGCGTTCCCATCGATATGGAAAGCAAATCGGCTCTGCTCGGCGGCCCGAGCATTCTGCGCCCCTTCTACCAGCTCATGCTGGCGCAGGAATCCGGCGACTGGCAAGCCGTGAACAAACTCGCCGGCGAGTTTCATTTAAGCGACAGCGAAGTTGCCGCCACTTACTGGCAGGCCATGCAATGGGCACGGGAAGTGAGCGCCGGGGCCTAGCTTATTCCGCTGCCCCAGGAATTTGCGGTGGTGGCTTAATTTGAATTTATTCCCATATGAGGGCCGTCATCATATAGGCTCGTCATCCCGAACCACGGCGCATTTCAGCCGCGTGAGGGATCTCCCGCAAAAACCGGCTGGAGTGAGATCCTTCGCCTACGCTTGAAAAACGGCTTCGCTGAAGATGACGCCAAATTAATTCATATTGAGCCACTACCGAATTTACCGCATAAGCGGCCCAGCGCAATGTTCGATGCTGTCTTCGCGGACTTAGCGCCCGGCTACGGCCGCTTCCGCCACATCCGCCATATGGCAGGCTTTTTCTATGTCGAGCACCAGCATCAATCTGCCTGGCAGCTTATGCACGCCGACGATTATGGTGCGCACGGATGCGCTCAAGGTTTCGGGAGCCGGCTCAAAACTGCTCTCGTCAACCTCGACCACGTCGCCGATCTCATCCACCAACAGGCTCACCGCGCCGTCGTCGGAGCGTACGACCACGTTCATCGAGAGCGTGCCGGGAGGGCTCGGCTCCATCGCAAGCCTTCTGCGCAGGTTTACTGCGGTGACTATCTGCCCCCGCAGGTTAATGAGACCGCTGACCACGGCCGGCGCGAGAGGAACTTGCGTCATCTCCAGCGATCGAATGACTTCCTGAACGCCCTGAAGCTCAACTCCGAACAAGAGCTTGTCCAAAAAAAAAGTGCAGAATTGCGAGCTGTGCGCCATGGCTAGTTCACCGCCTCCACTGATTTCGTAACCGGCTCCGGCCGCGTAGCGTGCGAGTCGGAGCCTCGAATAATGGCGGGAATGTCGAGCAACTCCGTCACCCGCTCTCCGATCACGACCGAATACAGAACCAACGGCCGGGTCGCAGCCGATCGGATGTCCGCGCGGTCCTCGACGATATCCAAAATACGCTCCACCACCAAGCCAAACGAGCGGCCATCATGATTCAGCACCAATACCTGAATTGGGCCGGAATCAACTGAGGGCAGGGCTTGCAAAGGGCGCAGTTTATGCCGCCGCTCTTCCATGACGACATTGAGGCGAATCAACGGCAGAATCTTGCCGCGATATTGCGTTACCCACTGCGTGCCCGACATTTCCACCTGCGCCACGGGAAACTCCTCGAGCCGCGCCAGAGTGCTGAGCGGAATTGCCATGCGCGAATCGCCGGGCCCGGCGAAGAGCAGGAAGGTTTGCTTCTCCACTGCCGCGCCGGCCGCTTCCGCGTGTTTTCCGGAAAGGTTGCGGTCGCGCGATTGTCCCACCACATTGGCGTGCTGCGCCAACCCCAGCACATCCAGGATGAGCGCCACCTTCCCGTCGCCCATAATGCTCGATCCGGCGAAGGTCTTGACGTTTTTCAATTGCTTGCGCAGCGGCTTCACCACAATCTCTTCCGTGTCGTTGATTTGGTCGACTACCAATCCGAAGTGGCGCTCGTCCGCTTGCAGCACCACGATGTTAACCGCGCCGTCGCTTTCCGCGGCCGTCTTCGCATGCGCCGGGAGCTTAAGCTCGCGGTTCAAATAAACCAGAGGCAGCAATCGGCCGCGCAACCGGTATACCGGCGCGCCATGCACCAACTCGATGCTCTTGCCCACCTCGTCGGACTCAAGCCGCACCAGTTCCAGCAGGTTCACCTGCGGGATGGCGTAACGATCGCCCCCGCAGCTCACAACCAGCGCCGGAATGATCGCAAGCGTCAACGGAATCTTTACGCGCACAGTGGTGCCGCGTCCGGGGTCGGATTGAACGTCCACCGTTCCGCCAATGCGTTCAACATTTGTCTTGACTACGTCCATACCCACGCCGCGGCCGGAAACGTTGGTCACTTTTTCCGCGGTGGAGAATCCGGGAAGGAAAATCAGGTTGAATATTTCCCGCTCCGTCAATCGCCCTGCCTGCTCGGCCGTGACTACTCCGCGCTCGATGGCTTTTTGCCGGATCCGCTCACGATTCAATCCGGCCCCATCGTCGCTGATTTCGATATTGACTTGCCCGCCTTCGTGGAACGCCCGCAAAATCAGGCGGCCTTCGCGCGGCTTTCCTGTCCTGACCCGGACCTCGGGCAGTTCGATGCCATGATCCACCGAATTGCGCACCAAATGGGTCAGCGGATCTTTGATCGCCTCGATGATGGTTTTATCCAGCTCCGTCTCCTTGCCTTCCATCTCGATCGCAACTTCCTTGCTACAGCCGAGCGCAACGTCGCGAACGGTGCGCGGGAATTGGCTCCAAACGTTCCCGATGGGTTGCATGCGGGTCTTCATTACCTCTTCCTGCAACTCGGTGGCGATCAAATTCATGCGTTGCGAAACCGCCTGAAGGCCGCCGTCTTCGACGGTATTCGCGATCTGGAGCAGTTGATTGCGCGCCAGCACCAGTTCGCCAACCAGCGTCATAAGTTTGTCGAGCAGGTTCACGCCAACGCGGATCGTCTCCGCTGCCGTGTCGCGCGGCTTCGCGTCCAGCAGCTGCTGAGCCGCCGTCACATCTTCCTGCCGAGCCAATCCCAACGACACCAGAATTTCGCCCACTCGCCGCCGGTCGCCTCTTTCCTGTTCTTGCAGAGCCAAAGCCAGGTCATTTGCCTGCACCATTCCGCGCTCGACCATGATGCCGCCGATCTTCCCGCGGGAAGGTTTTCGTTTTGCCTCGCTCTTTTTTTCGTCCGATTCCGCGAGGGCTGCCTCAGAAAGGGCTGGCTCGGGGGAGGGGCTGGGATTTTCCTTTGCGGATGCAGGCGTAGCCGAAGCAATCTCCGGCTCGACGCGAGAAGCTGCTTCCACCCGCGCTGGCGTGGCGACCGGGACCGCTGGCGGAGCGGCCGCAACCGCGGGGGCTTCGGCGTTTTGCAGCCGCGTCAAAGTTTCCCGCAACTCCGGATAATCGTTCTCTCCATCCTGGCCGGTCGATTCAACCTCTTTGAGCATCTGCCGCACCGCATCAACCATACCGAGCAGCGCGGTGGTGATCTCCGGATTAAGCGTCAGTTGGCCATCTCGCAGGCGGGTTAGCAGGTTCTCACCCACGTGGGCCACTTTTTCAAGTTTGCCGAAGCCCAAAAATCCGCATGTGCCCTTGATGGTATGAATCGTGCGAAAAACGCCGGCGAGAGCGTCTTTGTCGTTCGGGTTCCTTTCGAGGCCTACCAGGTCGCGGTCCAAACGGTCGAGATTTTCGTAACTCTCGACCAGAAAATCTTTGACGATATCGCTTTCATTCATCGGTCTGGTTCCTCTCGGCGATGATTCGGGATCGATGCGACGCCACGATTGTTTCCCTGTGGAGGCTGGGGCCGCAAGTTAACTATGAGTAAGAATTCATCTCGCGCAGGCACGGATATGCCTTCTTCTATCGTCTATCGTCCCAAGGCAAATTTTCATTAGGCAACGCGGTCAGTCAACGCGATTAGGCACCGCGTCTGGGCGGTTTCGATTTGCGGAGGGCCGCTGCTCAGTGCAGTCGGAAAAGGTTAGATATTGGCTGGCGCAGCGCGCTTCAGCGCTGCGATTAAGTTGGGTTTATCATCCGAGCTTTACAGTTTGCGGAAAAACTCGCGATTCGTATCAGGGTATGCTTTCAGGCATACCGCGAATGCACTGCTTTCAGCGCGCCTTTAGGCGCTGTACTTGAAATTTGAGTTTTTATGCAAACCGTCTGGCCCCGGCTGCTATTCGAACGCATCCTGTCTCAGCCGCCAGGCTGATGCGAAAGCTCCACTACTGCGCCTTCGAAAACCACTCGTCGAACCATTCCAATGTGCGAAGCGAGTAATCGCGCGCGTCCGCAGGCTTCACGAATGCATGGCCCTCGTCGGGATAAACAACGAGTTTCGTGGGAACGTTTAAAGTGCTCAGCGCATGCCACCATTCCACCGACTGTTCCATCGGCACTTCGCCGTCGCGGTCGCCAACAAGAATCAAAGTTGGAGTCTTGACCGCCTTCACAAAATGCATCGGATCGCTCTTGGCGTAGACCGCGGGATCGTCATACACCGTCCCGCCGAAAAATGGAATCATCCACTCGTCAATGTCGTTCAAACCGTAATAGCTGAGCCAGTCGGAGAGTCCGGCGCCCGCGACTGCGGCCGCGAATCGTTGCGTATGAGTCTCGGCCCACATCGTCATATAACCGCCGTAGCTGTGGCCGCGAATTCCCATTCGTTTGGCGTCGATTGGGAATTGCTTCGCCATCGCATCCACGCCCGTCATAATGTCCCGAAAATCTCCGCCGCCGAAGTCTTTCACGTTGCCTTGCGTGAATGATTCTCCCTGCCCATAACTGCCCCGCGGATTAGGACATAAAGCGAAGTACCCCATTGACGATTCGGGGCCCATGGTGCGCTCGTCCCACCGCGACATGCATCCCGCGGAGGGGCCGCCGTGAACATTCACGATCAGAGGGTATTTCTTGTTCGCGTCAAAATCCTTTGGCAGCATCAGCCAGCCTTGTACCCGCGTCCTGCCATTCATCCAATGCACGTTGCGCATCTCGCCCCATGCCGTTTTCGCCTCGGCGTTCAGGCTGGTGATCCGCTTCCAATTGCCGATTGGCCCCGCCCAAACCTCGGGCGCCGCGTTCGCCGATTGCCGGACGATTGCGGTCACGAACTGATCGCCTCCAGTCTGCGCCAGCCAGTCGCGGCTTCCTGGGCCGGCTGCCTCTTCGCCAGTCCACAGCGTCGGGGCTGTCTTCCCGTCGGTACCCGGGTGGTCGATGCCTGGGCTATCAATACCTGAGTAATCGATGTTTACCTTGCCGAAGCCCGAGTTTCCATCGATATTTTCCGCGAAATATATAGCGTTTGAACCCGTCCATGCGATCGCGAATGGCGAAGCCTTAAGGCCAGGGGTGAGATTTCGATCGGTCCCGGTCGCGACTGAGACAACATGGACATCTCCACCCGTGGACCCTTCATCGCTCATCAATCCCTCGATGAAGGCCACGTTCTTGCCGTCGGGAGAAACCCGCGGATCGGCGATCTGGAGCTTCGGCTTATACAGCTCGCGCATCTCGCCCGTTTGCGCATTCGCCATATAAAGGCGCGCGACCCACCAGTTGGCATCACCCGAACCGTGCGCGGCGCTAACCGCCCAGGCCTTCCCATCGGGCGTCCAGTCGTACTCGTAAACGTACATATCGCCGGGCGTAACTTGCGTCAGACGATTCGTGCTCAGGTCGACGATTGCAATTCTTTGTTCAAAGATCTTCTCGTCGATAACTCCCGCGAGAGGCGTCATGGGTTGCAGTGGCCCGGCGGCGCGCGGCATGCCCTCGATGAAAAGGATCGCCAGCTTCGATCCATCGGGCGAGAAGCGCGGAGACTGCGCGTAGCCTTTCAGTTCCGCATGCTTCGCCGGAGCGCTCCCGTCGGCCGCCGCGCTCCACAGTTGCGCGCTGGGAACGGCGCCCGAAACATCGGCAAGAAACGCCAGGCGTTTGCTGTCCGCGGACCACGCCGCGTCGCGCAGCTCCAGGTTGCCTTCCACCGTGATTGTGTGCGAGGGTCCGCCGGCGACTGGGGCTATGGAAAGTTGGCCCTTCACGATATAGGCGACCTGCGTCCCATCCGGCGAGATCGCTACGTCGCCAATCCTCGCGGCGTGCGGCATCGAATCCAGCACCGCCGCTGCGCGGGAAGGCGGGGCCTTGGCAGCTTCAGCCTTTGAAACTGTGGCCGATTGATCCTGCGCGAAAAGCGAACAAGACAGCAGTGAAGAAACGATGGCGCAAAGCGATGCCCAGCGCAGAACAGAGAAGATTCTTCGAGCATTCATGCGGATGGAAGTATAGCTGGTTTTAAGAGTGAACGCTCCGACGGAGAATGCCGGGTGGTGTCCTAATTTCGAATCGGCCTTTCTTCGTGACCTTCGCGTGTCCTTGGCGTCCTTTGCGGTCAAAAGCTTTTGCCCCCGAAATCAGGACACTACCGAATGCCGTCCGCAATACTACTTCGCCACAGAAGCATTTTCGCTGACAAATTTAATCGTCGCCAGAACCGCCTGCTTGATCATCAATCGCGGTCGCCAGCCCAGCGCCCGAATCCGCGAGCACTCCAGAAGAATAAAAGGACTATCGCCCACCCATCCTCGTTCTCCTCCCGAGTAAGTCAGCGCAGGCTGAAGCCCGAGATACTCGCAAATCCATCCTATCGAGTCGTTCACCTCGCAATATTCGTCCGTTCCGAGGTTGAAGATGTTCACCCTGCCGTCGGCCCGGTCAAGCGCGAGAAAAATCGCGTCGATGCAATCCTGCACATACAAATAAGATTTTCTCTGGTGGCCGTTGCCCAGAACGTGCAGGCGATCGGGATGCTCCGCAAGCTGCCGGTAAAAATCGAATACGTGCCCGTGCGAATAGCGCTCGCCCAAAATCGACACAAACCGAAAAATGTAACTCCGCAATCCAAAACCTTCGCAGTAGGCTTGAATCAAGCCTTCCGCCGCCAGCTTCGATGCGCCGTAAAGCGAAGTTTGAATCGGAAAAGGACATGTCTCGGGCGTGGGAAAAATTTCCGGCTCTCCGTAAACCGATCCCGTCGAAGAAAAAACAATTCGCTTGCAGCCCGTTTCTCTCATCGCCTCCAGCACATTCCAGGTTGCAATCGTGTTCTGATCCAAATCCTTGCGTGGATGTTCGGTTCCGAAGCGCACATCAGCGTTGGCCGCGAAGTGAACCACAAGCTCCGCGCCTTCCATCGCCCGCGCCAGATTTTCGCGGTCGAGCAAATCGCCGCGCAGCAAATTGAATCGAGGATTCCCCGCAGCGCGTTCGAGGAAACGCATCTGCCCGGTTGACATGTTGTCGAATCCGGCGACGGTGTGACCCTCGGCAAGCAGGCGATCCACCATGTGGCTGCCGATAAAGCCGGCCGCACCCGTAACCAAAACGCGCACGTAATCTCCTTAACCGAAAACGAAAGTCGAAAACGAAGCCGGGCTCTCTCCTGGAGCCGTCATCCCGAAGTCCCGCGTTTTCACCAGCGGGACGAGGGATCTCCCACATCACATTCCTACTACTTAAACTGCGCCGGCTATTCCGGCGAACTCTGCCGCAGCGCGATTCGCGTACCTTTCAATTCAAAGCGGCTGTCGCGCCAGACGTAACGCAGATTCAGATAGCTCGCGAACCAAACTAAAAAGCCAAGCAGATCGCGCAGCGGATAGAGCCAGGGTGCTCGTCTCACCACCGGGTCCCGAACCACGACCCACCCCACCATCCAAGCCTCAGCCAGTCGGTTCAGCACCGATGCAGCCAGAAGTACCGCTCCAACGCCCCAATGCCCCAGTCCCCCCGCCGCAAAAAGTCCCAGCAACCCATACGGTACGGCGAAGATCAGCCCACTGCCAAAATGCCCCTTGGGACGCGAATAGCGCGTGGTCTGCGCCCAGCGCAGTTGGTTTTGCCACATGCGCAGAAACGATTTCTGATTCACCACATGATTAATCACATGCCCCGAGAGCGCCACCTCGTAGCCCGCCTTCGCAATCAAATTGCCAATGGCAAAGTCATACGCAATGTAATCCCGCAGCGCGCTGTAGCCGCCGATGCTGGCCAGAGAATCCTTGCGCACAACCGTCGTCGGGCCCAAACCGAACTTCATTCCTTCAAGCAGATTCGCAACCAGCACTCCGGCAGTCATCTCCACCGACATCCCAATCGCGGTGAGGCCCGAAAAAAATCCCGCCGCGTTCTTCCCCCGATATAAGCACGTCACCATCCCCACTTTCGGATCGAGAAGTGGCGGCACAATCTGCCGCAGATAATTGCGATCCACTTCCACATCGCTGTCGGCGGTAACGAGGATTTCATGCGCCGCCGCTTCAGCCAGGCAATGAAACGAGTAGACCACCGGGTTCGGCCATGGCGTTCCCGTCACCAACACGCGGGTTGGAATGTGGGGATACCGGGCACATATTTCCCGCACAACGTCGAGGGCGGCATCATTTGCCTCGTCGGCGGCAAATAAAATCTCATACTTCGGATAATCCTGGCGAAAAAAGCTCTCTATATTTTCTTTCAGCCGCGCTTCCAGTCCGTGGACCGGCTTGAGCACTGAAACGGGCGGCAGTTGCGAATCGTCAGGTAGGGAGTGCGATTGCCGGCGAACATCGGAACGAAATCTAAATACTCCCGCCAGCACAAGGCAGAGAAATACGGAGGAAGACGCCGTCCCGATCACCGCCAAACCCAGGACGAAATATAGAATCCACGTCAATCCTCGTTATCCTCGCGCCCGTTGGCCGATTGGTAATTGGGCAACTCAACTATACATTTCCGCGCGGCACCGAAGTAAGCCTGTCGCGGAGGCTTGGCCAATTGCTCGTGCTTAACGCGATACAAAACCTAGCAGGCTGCTGAAAAACTTCGGTCGGGCTGGTTTTGGGAAGGGCACGACGTTCAGTCGTGCCGTTAAGTCCTTTAAAACTAGCCGCGCTTCAGCGCCCGAGGTTCGCTTTAGGTAGCCGAAATGAGTTTTTCAGCAGCCTGCTAGCAAGCACTTATGTCCGTATCTTGGCTTCGCTACGTCGGGCTTCGGCCACGGATGTGCATAGTCCAGTTCTAAAGAGGTCTTTGGCCTGAGGAGGACAGCCGTGCACATCCACGCCAACCAAACAAGTCCCAACCTTCAACTCGAAACTCTCTATGCCGCGGAAAGAGCTTCCGCTAAAAAGCAAATCGAGAGAACGAGGAAAAAACTTATGGAATTCGCCTCGCGGCTATCGGCGGAGGGCGAATCCGCGGAGTCGAGCATCGTGACCCTGGAAAGCAAAGACGAGTCTCACGAACCTGCCTCCGAGCGGAATCGGCAAAGCCCTACAAGCCAAATAACAAAAGAAACGCCCGGCGCCAAGACCGCCATTTCGGACTGGGCTTAATACCTCTAACTCATCAGAAAACGCCGCAAGATCAATACAGTTTGCTGTTTTCGTCGGGTTGTCCTCGGGGTTTCGGCGGCCCTTTCGTACTCGGCCTTTCCGCTCGAAGCTGGGCACGTCATCCCCAGCCGCTTCTGTCCCCGGTGGTTACCTTCGTGCCTCGCTCATCCGAGCTATTCCTGTTCTTCCCGGTTTGTCGCACACTGTCCCAGGCCACAAATGGTTCCGGCCGCAAATGAAACCAGGCCACAAATGAAACCAGGCAGTGCGAAGCAAAACCGCCGTCGTCAAAATCGGGTGCGAGCCGTGTTACCGGTTCGAGTGCGTGGCACCGACAAAGCTGGAGACTCTTTCGAAGGGCTGGCGCACACCCTTGATCTCACTCCCGGCGGAGCGCGGCTGGGCGCGATTCGCCACCAACTGAAGATACTCGACAAATTAACGATTCTTTATCGTCAGCGCCGCATGGAATTTACCATCGTGTGGATCAAACTCCTCGATGGCACGAAGGAATATCAGGTTGGACTTCAGGCGTTTTCGCAGGAAAAAGAGCCGTGGGGAGTGAATTTTCTCGAATCCGCCTCAACGCCGCCCCTCGCAATGTTTGAAGTGGCTTAAGCAAGGAGAAAGTGTGAAACACCTTCTAAACCAACTCTGGTCAAACGACGAAGGACAAGATGTCGCCGAATACGCGGTGATGCTGGCGGTTGTTCTCGTGCTCGTGGTCGGCACCGTGCAGTTGATTGGGTCGAACTCCGCCAATGTGTTTTCTCAGGTAGGCAGCTCGATCCAGTAGGCGTGGGGACCGGCAGGAGTTTTGTTCGTGCCGCTCTACGGCTTCGTCGAGTTCACCATCATCAGCGCGAACAAGAGCGGCAAATATACCACTGTCGCCTGCAATACATGGCGAGCCAGCATCTTCGAGCGCGGCGCTGTAATCGGCATTTTCAGGAACGCCAGCCGGGCGCCGAAATAGAAAAGCGCAATCCCCAGAACCACCGCTCCCACCATATAGATTTTTCCCGCCATCCCAAAAACACTGGGCAAAACGCTCAGCGGAATAAGAACGAGCGAGTAAGCCAGAATCCGCCGTGCCGTCGACCGCCCGTCTTGTTCCACCACAGGCAGCATTTTGATTCCGCCGCTGGCATAGTCTTCGCGATACAACCAGGCGATCGAAAAGAAATGCGGAAACTGCCAAACAAAAAGAATGGCGAATAAGATTAAAGTTCCCCACTCCAACCGCCCGCGCGCCGCCGCCCAGCCTAGAACACCCGGCATGGCTCCGGGAAAAGCTCCGACAAAAGTGCAGATGGGCGAGATCCGCTTCAGCGGCGTGTAGGCCGCCAGGTACACCACGGACGTCAGAAAAGTTAATAATCCCGTCAGCGGATTCGTGAACACCGCCAGATAAATCGACCCGCCCAAAGCGGCCAGCAGCCCGGCCAAAGCCGCGTGCCGCAAACTCATACGACCCGCTGGCAGAGGGCGTTGCGCGGTGCGGCGCATTCGCGCATCCACGTCATGCTCCAACACTTCATTGAGCGCCGCCGTTCCGCCCGAAACCAGTCCGATCCCCAGCAGGGCATGCAAAAGTCCCCAGGAAAGCGAAGAAACTCCCGCCTTTTGCGCTCCAAAATAATAGCCGCACCATGCGGTCATCACGATCAGGGTCGTCACCCGCAACTTCATGAGTTCGGCATAATCTCGCAGCAGCGACGTGGCGTGCTTGCGAAGCAATTCAACGGGTTGGGTCATCGTGCTCATGGGGATAATGTCTGGGTAATTAGTCTGGATAAATTGGTCTGATTGTCGTACCGATTCCAAATACACAGGGCTACGCCGCAAAATGCCGCGCCACTCCCAAGAGTGCATACGTACTCTGGTCGCCAGTGAAAGTCAAGATCAAATTGGTAGTGTCCTAATTTCGAATGGCCTTTCTTCGCGTCCTTTGTGTGTCCTTCGCGCCCTTTGCGGTCAAAAGCTTTTGCTCCCGAAATTTAAGACACTACCCTGCCATTCAGCGTTGCACTCAAACTTCCTTTGACCGAACAGACGACCGAATCAGACGAGCGAAACACATGACCCAAACAGAACCACCTACTCACTTCCCCCGGATCCGGTTTCGACAAAAGTTTCCGGAGGATCAAAAAAACATTGGTGCCACAAAGCGGCGTCCGATAACTTTCCCGCCTTCCATTGCTTCAAGGCGGGCAATGTCGCGGCGATCATTCCACCATCGGCGGAATCGAAGATTACCACAATTCCCGCCAATTCTGCCGGAGGCTTGGAAAGCTCCGCATAATCCTTATCGAAGACGGACTTCACAAACTCGAGCCTCACCTTTGGGCTTGCGTCCTTTTCCGCCTCATTCGTCTTTTCCACCGAGACAATCTTCACCGTTTTACCGGTAAGCGGAGCCCAATCTCCGGGGAACGGAGCGCTCTCCTCGCGGCTCACATGAAACAAGTCCGCCGCCACCGGCGCAGCCGCCGGGTTCGCCGGCAAGTCGCTATCGGGAACGCTATCCGGCATTTCAAGGTTATTGCGCCAGATCGATCCGCGCGAAAGCCCCGAGATGCGGACGTGAACCCAGTCCCGGTTGAAATCCAGCATTTCGAATTCATCGTGTGCGCTCGCCAGGAACAAGGTTTTGGCCGTCAGGCTCGCGCTCACAACTACCGGAGTTCCAGATTTCTTCACCGCCACCAGATTTTTCGGATGAGCCAGGTTCTTGAGGATCTCCCCGAGGCTGTCGGCTTCCGACTGAAGCTCGCTCTTGTTACTGTCACCGAGCGATTCCGCCCCACTCCTGCTCGAAGTCGATTTCTTGGACTGGTTGTTGGACTGGGCCAGACCCTGCGCCAGCGATGAAGAGAGCCCGCCAGACGTCTCGGGAAGTCGCGGCACGGGCGCCGAAATAGTGGGTTCCGGCGCCGTCGGATGTTTCTCCGCTGTCTGCGGTGCAGCCGCGGGAGGCAGCGCCTTGGTTTGCGGAGCCTTCGCGATTTGAACGATCTGATCCGTCAACTGGTCAAGCAGATCCGCTTCCAGTCGGCCATTCGAAGGCAGCGCTTGATAACCCGATTTCCCAGTCGCTGGGTCCGCATACCATGCTGTGACTTGAACGCTCACGCGAACTTTCGATTCCCCCGCCGGCAGGCTGCTGACTTGAAAAGTCGCCTGATAATATCCGCGCTGGTAACGCTCCAGCGGATGCTCCGCGCCAGTCGCGAAGCCCTCCAAAGAAGGAAGCCGCCCAGCGCTTGACGCGCGCATTTCACCCAAAGCTTTTTCGACTGTCGCTTTCGATTGCGGAAAAGTCCGCTCTGCGCCGCCCTCCTGCGCCCCGCCGCTTTGTGCGCAGCCGAGGACCAACACGAGGACCAACACTGTGAGCGCTGGAGCCAAAACTCGATTAATTCCGCGGGCTCGACTCATGGCTGCTCCAATTCGTCGCGCATCATCCAGCCATGCTGCCCGTCATGCGTTTCCACTCCGTACCAGTAGGGGGTGGAAATCAAAATCAAAATCTCCGTGCCCGTGGGCAGCGACGTCAATGTGCTGGCGGTATGGAACGGCGCGGATTTCAAGGGCGCTCCCGGCGCTTTTACCAGCCGCTCCACCTGTTTGCGCAGCACCTTGACACGCTCTTCCAGCGTTTGGCCGGGCGGAACTTGTGCCGATGAAATTTGTCCCGCGGAATCGGCGGAATCGGCGGAAGCGGGAACGGCGGAAGTGGTCGGCGATGCATCCTGCAAGGTTGGGGCCGGTTCCGCTGGAGTTCCCACCGGGGGCGCAGCGCCAGGCTGCGCCGGGGCAGTCGTTCGAACGTCCCGACTTTGAATCTCCCCACTTCGAACCTCTTCACGTCGAATCTCCGGAGTTACGTTCGCAGTATTTTCGCGTGAGCTGGAATCCGAAGGAAAAGCCGGATTCGAAACCGCGTTCGTGCTTCTCGCCAGTCTTTCCCTTACTTGAGCCTGTTCTTGTTGCGCCTCGACGGTTTGCTCTTTCATCACATGGATGGCTTCGAGGCGCTCTTGAATATCTCGATACTCGGCGCTTTCCACCGATCCGTCCGATTGATGAATCACCTTGCGAAAGGTTTCCTGGAAGATCGCGTCAATCCGCAGCACCGTGTTTTTCTCGCCTTGCGGCTGCACCACGTAACGCACTACCAGCGTTCCCACATCATTGGAATCCTTGAAATTTCTAGGATCGATCGCCTGTTCGCGAATCTTGTAAAAAACTTTTCCTCCCTCGGTCCACGCAGGAAAAACCCGCGGCGAACTCGACGCGATTGCCCCGCTTATAAACTCGTCTTTGTTGTATTCCTTGGTTCCCCGTATTAGCCCGTTCTGGGCCACGTCCGCCACCACCTGCTCGACTTCACTCTCGCCATCCTGGAGGTTAACGATAAGGCCCTCGCCGTACGATAATTTCCCTTTGTCCCGCGCCCCCAGCGGCAAAATTGCCAGTAACAGCAAAGCCGGCAGTAGCGGCCAAACGAGGCGTGACGCCCTCAAAATAAGGGAAACGCGGCGAGTCTTGCCCTCACGGAAATCTCTCGAAGCGTATTTTTTCTTGCCGTCCGTCCGCATCCCCACGCACATCCCTCAGTTGCTCGCGAAAGCTTCCACGAGTCTCGTACTCGAAGCATAAACCTGTCAACCCTAACCGATTTACCCTTTGCGAATGCGGCGATTAGGCCCCTCCAAGCGCCCTTGTAAAAAATTTGTAAAATCCCTCTTGAACTCGTACTGCCGGGCGTAGTAGGATTCCGCCCCGTTGCAGTTATTGCACCTTTGCACGCTTCCACTGCACGAAAAATGCGAGGGGACTTGCATTTGATTTCCCGATCCAACTGGGTTTTTGGGACTTGAGATTCTTAGCAAAACGCAGTTGAATTGATCTTTGCCGAGGAGTCCGGCCATGCACGTATTGAGCTGTTCCCGTCTTCGCAAGGCGTTGCGCCCTGCGACATCGTTACTCTCATTGGCTCTGGTTGCGGTCTTTGTCATCCTCGCAAGCAGCGAGCGCGCGAATGCCTTGCCGGCGTTCGCAAGAAAATATGGCCTCCGTTGTTCGGCCTGCCACGAATCCTGGCCAATGCTGAATTATTTTGGCCAGAAGTTTAAGGACAACGGTTATCAGATCATGAATGACCGCGATGCCCCGATCTGGCAAAATCCGGGCTATTGGCCGGTTACGTTCCGCATGACGCCGATCTGGCACCGCGTGAGCACTGGAAAGGTTCTGGTCGATACCTATTCGGGCGGCGCGCTCTCAGGCTCGGCCATTCAGCGCGTCGAGAGTTCAGGCTTTGACTTGAGCGGCCTCGACCTCCATACCGGTGGGACGCTGGAAAAGAACTTCTCGTTCTTCCTGCTCCCCTCGTCCGATCCAACCGGCGCTTTCCACTTTGAAACTGTGATGGCGCGGTTAGATAACCTGTTTGGCAGTCCCTGGCTCAACGTAAAACTAGGCAAGTTTGAACTCGACAACTTGCTCTCGGAAAAGCGCATCCTGACCTTGACCGGAAACGGCGGCGTCTACCAGCTTTATCACTTCATCCCCGCCGGTGACGGCAACGTCTTCGGCCAGATGGGAGACAATCAGCTCGGCGTCGAAGTGATGGGCCACAACTACAATGACCGCACGCGGTATTCGGCCGCGCTTCTTAGCTCGAACGACGGCAATGTGGAGCTGATCGACGGCGCGAACTCCTACACTGGATTCTTCACCTTTAGTCAGGCGTTCGATGCTGGCAGGGCTGGCGTGCAGCGCATCGGCGCATACGCCATGGTAGGCCAGGCGCCTACAACGTGGCTGACAACCGGCGGCGGCACCAGCGTCCTTGCGGGCACGGGTATCGGCAACAAATCGTTCAGCCGCGAAGGTTTCGTCGGCCAGTTCTACTTCGGCCAGCGCTTCGATCTGACCGTTGTTACGCAGCACGGCGAAGACAGTGCCTGGTTTGGCCAGGGCTACGGCGACGTGATCGGTGGAACGACCTCGCTCAACAACGTCGCGGGGACTACGCTGCCTTCCGGGTCGCAGAACCCCACTTGGAACGGCGTCCTCTTCGAGCCGCACATCGTGTATAGTCCGCAGCTCATCTTCATCGGGCGCTATGAAACGGTCCGCATGTCGCAGCAGGCGAACGGTTCCAATTACACCGGACCGGCGGGGCCTTCGGCTTCCAATCTCGGCAATCTTTCCACCTACACCATCGGCTATCGATACAACCCGTTCATGACCAGCCGCGCCGGCTTTGCCTGGCACAACGAGTACAACTGGCTGCATCAGGATGGCACCGGACCCAGCCTGGGCCTGGGCACCACCAATATCAACACGAGCGAGTTGCTGCTCGGCTTTGACTTCGATTTCTAGAGAGGGATAGCATGCAACGGAATAATTTGCGGAAGTGGTCGCTCGCTTTGGGTGCGGCTGCGTTTTTGGCCCTCCCGGTTGCTTCGACGGCGCAGCTCTCAACCTTTGACATCGCCAAGCGCGACGGCATGGAAAGCCACATCGGTAACCTCACCGGCCATGCCAAGGACGCCAAGCCCGAGTATCGCCGTTATTGCGTCGGCTGTCACGGCGATCTCGGCGACGGCAACGGCGAGAACTTTCCCTGGGTCGATCCCAAGCCGCGCGACTTTCAGTTGGGCATTTTCAAGTGCCGCTCCACGCCCAGCGGAACTTTGCCCCTCGACCAGGACCTCTTCGATACCATCGCCCGTGGCATGGATCGCTCCAACATGCCGCAATGGAGCAATCTCACCAACCAGGAGCGCGCCGATCTCGTGGCTTGGGTGAAGCATTTTTCTCCCCGCTGGACCAACGAAAAGCCCGGCGCGGCAATTACCATTCCGCCCGAACCTGAAGTCACGCCCGAGCGCATCAAGGCCGGCCGCGACGTTTTCGCCCGTGTCCAGTGCTGGAAGTGCCATGGCGTGCAGGGCATGGCCAATGGTCCCTCGGCTGCCACTCTTACCGACGATCTTGGCCGCCCAATTCAGGCTTACAACTTCACCGAGGGCGCCCGGCCGAAATGCGGCGATACCGATAAAGATATTTACCGAATCTTTATGACTGGCCTGGATGGCACTCCGATGCCTTCGTTTGCCGACAACATTAAGCCCGACGAGGCCTGGGATCTGGTCTTCTATCTCCGAACCTTCATGCATCAGCACAGCAAGGAAAAAGAGATGGCGAAAAAACTTGACCTGAAGCCCGTCGATCCTAACGCCCCGGCGGGACAACAGTAAGACTAAAATATCCGGGTGTTGTTATTTTGGGAATTCTCAAGGAGAGATTTCAA
The DNA here is from genome assembly GCA_963755225.1 of uncultured Acidobacteriota bacterium. GTDB lineage: Bacteria > Acidobacteriota > Terriglobia > Terriglobales > Acidobacteriaceae > Sulfotelmatobacter. The sequence goes on along the minus strand of CAVWJE010000005.1, from coordinate 902,963 downwards.
TGCGCAAGGGTTACAATTTCGCGGCAGTACTATCCGCAGTAGTATTATTGTGTTGCGGTTCACTGCTTTTAGGTCCCAGGGTCAAGGCTGCGGGAGAGGGCAAAATCACTGGAACGGTCAAGCTCGACGGTACGGCGCCTCACATGAAAGGGATCGACATGTCGAAAGATCCCTACTGTGCCAAGGCTCATGCCAACGATCCCGGCCACATCGAAGAGGTTGTGGTCGGCGCTAGTGGCGGATTGGAGAACGTAGTTCTCTACATCTCCGAAGGTTTAAGTGGCGCTACCGAAACCCCATCCGCCGTGCCGGTTTTCGATCAGAAGAATTGCATGTACTCGCCCCACGTGCTGGCAATGGATGTCAACCAGAAATTCAAGGTGCAAACCAGCGATCAAACCACGCATAACATTCACCCGCTGCCGAATCCCATGACCGGCAACATTCCCTGGAATCAATCGCAGCCGCCGGGTGCAGCGCCGATCGAGAAGAGCTGGAAGTCTGTCGAAATGATTCCGGTGCAATGCAACATTCATCCCTGGATGCATGGCTATTTTGCCGTGGTAAAAGGCCCCTACGCCACCACCGATGCCAATGGCTCCTACACCATGAATAACGTGCCGCCGGGAAGCTATACGGTCACAGCCTGGCAGGAAAAGTACGGCACACAAACGGCCAAGGTAACGGTTGCCGCCGGCGGCTCCGGCACTGCCGATTTCACCTTCAAGGCAAAGTAAAAGTCTTGCCGACGAGTGCTGCAAAGATGCTGTGGAAAGACAAGTGCTGAAATTGAAACAACCTATCGCCGCAGCCCAAGCTGCGGCGATTCGATACTAAGGCCGACTTAATCCCGGGCCGAAGGCGGAACTTCAATGGCGAAGTTATTCGCGGTGACCATTATCTTGATCGCAATTGCATCGGCGATTCCCATCGTCATGCACATGTGGCCGATGCCGCAGGACATTTCCACCCATGGTCCGCTCATCGACGAGCAATATACCGACACCATGCTTGAGGCGGGCATTTCCTTCCTGGCCGCGCAGTTCTTGCTGGCGTTTTTCATCTGGAAATTTTCCGCCGCAAAACCCGGCGACAAAGTGAAGCGCTTTCCGGGCGGCGCCACCGGACTAGTGATTGCCGCGTTCCTGCTGGTTGGAACGGAAGTCTTGGCGCTGGGCGTATTCGGAGCCAAGGCATGGGCGAGCGTTTATCTCGACCCGCCCGCCTCCAACGCCATGCCGGTTCAGGTGCAGGCTGGACAATTTGCTTTTTATTTTCGTTATCCCGGCCCCGATGGAAAATTTGGCCCCCTCCATCCCGAACAGATTGACGAAGCCAACGCCAACTTCTTCGGCATCGATACCACGCACGATCAAGACTCGAAAGACGACATCGTCACCGCGGAACTGGCGATTCCGGTGAATCACGAAGTTCATTTGCTGATGCACTCCAAAGACGTGGGCCATTCTTTCTATGTGCCCGAATTGCGCATCCAGCAGGATTTCGTTCCCGGATTGGATGTAAGCGTTCACTTCACCGCCACTAAGATCGGAAGATACGAAATCGTCTGCACCCAGCTTTGCGGCCTTGGCCACTACAACATGAAGGCATACCTGGAAGTGAAATCCCAGGATGATTACGACACCTGGATCAAACAGCAGGCCGCCTTGCAGTAGCAGTCCCGGAGGGGCGCTTGATAATAGCCCGGCGCCTTCAGCGCCGGGGAAGGTGGTTGCATCTCGACGCGTCCCGGATGGGACGTTTGAATGTCCCACCCAGACTCGTACGGTGAGGGACAGCAGAGTACGGGCGAATGATTCACCGGGGACTGCTCTTACTCCCTGTTCCTGCGATGTACTAACGATCTCGTTTTGAGGTAACTAACATGCACGATATGTCGGCCCAGGCAGCGCACCACGGAGCTCCCACCAGCTTCATCCGGAAGCATGTCTTCAGCCTTGACCACAAAGTCATCGGCAAGCAGTATTACGCCCTCGCGCTCCTCGCCGCCGTGATTGGAATGGTGCTTTCGTGGATCATGCGCATCCACCTGGGCTGGGGAAATTACGCAATTCCCGGCTTGCATCTGCTCTCCTCTACCGGCGCTCCCGGCAATGTGCTCACTCCGGAGTACTACCTTCAATTGATGACCATGCACGGAACGATCATGGTCTTTTTCGTGCTCACCACAGCCCCGTTCGCCGCATTCGGAAATTTCTTTCTCCCCATCCAAACCGGCGCGGAGGATATGCCCTTCCCGCACTTCAACATGATGTCGTTCTGGATCACCTTCACCGGTTTTCTCGTTCTGATCGCGTCCTTCTTTGTGGGCGACGGTCCAACCCTTGGCGGCTGGACCCAATATGCCCCGCTGAGTGCGATCGGCTCGGTGGGCGGACCGGGCCAGGGTTGGGGCGTGGTTCTCTGGGCGGCGTCCATCGCCATTTTCTGCATCGGCCAATTGTTCGGCTCGCTAAACTTCATCACCACCACCCTCGACATGCGCTGCAAAGGCATGTCGCTGATGCGCCTCCCGCTCAGCGCGTGGGCCTGGTTCATCACATCGGTGATGGGCCTCACCGCATTCGCGGTTCTTATGCCCGCGTGCATCCTGCTCATTCTCGATCACGTCGCCGGAACCAGTTTTTTTGTCGCCTCGAACCTCGTCATCAACAATCAAGTATTGCCGCACTCCGGCGGTTCCACCCTTCTCTGGCAGCATTTGTTCTGGTTCTTCGGACATCCCGAGGTTTACATCGCGATCATTCCGGGCATGGGGATCGTTTCGCACGTCCTCATCACCAGCATGCGCCGGCCCATGCTCAGCCACAGAGTGCTCATCTATTCCATGGCCGCCCTGGCCGCGCTCAGCTACATGGTCTACGGACATCACATGTTCGTCAGCGGAATGAATCCCGTTTCCGCCCTGGCTTTCTCCTTCCCTACGCTCATCATCACGATTCCCTCCACGATCGTGGTTTTGATCTGGCTGGGCAGCCTCTATGGCTCAAAGCTGCGCATTAACTCCGCCTCGCTCTTTGCCCTCGGTTTCGTCTCCATGTTCATCAGCGGCGGCGTCAGCGGATTCTTCCTCGCACAGCCCTCCATCGACATCATGTTGCACGCCACCTATTTCGTGGTCGGACACTTCCACCTCGTCATGGGCGTGGCGGCCATGTTCGGCATCTTCGCCGGAACGTATTTCTGGTTCCCTAAAATGACCGGCCGCATGATGAACGAAACCCTCGGCCGCGTTCACTTCTGGATGAGCTTCGTGGGCGCATACTGCATCTTCATGCCGTTCCACTATCTCGGTATTGCCGGCAATGTGCGCCGCTACCAGGCGTTCACCGACGATTATCTGATCCCGCTGATTCCCGTACATAAGTTCATCACCATCGCGGCTCTCTTTACCGGCTTCGCGCAACTAATTTTTGTCTACAACCTGTTTCACAGCCGTTTCTGGGGCGCGAAAGCTCCAAACGATAATCCCTGGGAAGGCACGTCGCTCGAATGGAGCACCGCAACGCCGCCGCCGCACAATAACTTTGGCGACAAGATGCCCGTCGTTTACCACGACCCCTATCAATACAACGTGGAAGGCGCCAGCAACGACTATGTAATGCAAACTTCGCAGGAGACACTGAATAACCCGAACGAAGAGAAGTAGCTCTCGGAGGCTACCTCATGAATAGTTTTGGGAAGGGCAGCGACTGAACAGTTTTGGCGAGGGCATGACTGAACAGTCTTGGGAAGGGCGCGACGTTTAGTCGTGCCATTGAGAGCCAACAATGACGCGGGCTTTAGCCCCTGAGGGTTTGTGAGTCTCGCTTGCACGTAATTTTTAAGATGAGACGGCACAATTGCTTCCGCGGGAACCGCCAGGAGATGTAGCCGTATGGCAACCACGATCCACGAGCCGCCAAAAATCGATCTCGACCGTGCCTCCGGCAACGGAGGCTGGCGGAATCTCGCCCCCGCCGGCGGCGACTTGCGCCGCGTCAAGGATTCTTCCCCTCCGCCGGCCAGCACCGGCATCTGGGTAGGTCTGGCGGGCATCACCATGACCTTCGCCGCTTTCACCAGCGCTTTGGTCGTCCGGCAAGGCTCGGCGCGAGACTGGCAGCACTTCAGCCTGCCATCGATTCTTTACTTGAACACGCTGGTGATCGTCGCCAGCAGCGTCACTCTCGAAATATCCCGCCGCCGCGTTGCAGCTTTCATGGGCGGCGCAAAAGACCGTGCTGCAAACCCGGCGCGCTGGCTCTATCTGACTCTTGCCCTGGGCCTGCTCTTCGTCGCCGGCCAAACTTTTGCCTGGATCCAGCTCAAGTCGCAGGGATTCGGACTCGCCACCAACATCAGTTACTCCTTCTTCTATGTGCTCACGGTCGCGCATGCTGTGCATCTGCTCGGCGGTTTGGGCGGTTTAGTCCGCGTCATCGGAAAGTTCAACCGCCATGCCCTGAAACGCAGTACTTTGTACGCCACCTCGCGCTACTGGCATTTCATGGGCGTGCTGTGGATATATTTGCTGTTCTTGCTGTGGATGAAGCTCTAACGATTGTTAATCAGGAGGCAACTTGAGCCAAGCCGATCTCACAATGCACGGGCACGGGTCCGCTGGGGCAATGGCCGAACCCACGTTCTCGGTCCCCGCCAAGAAAATGGCGATGTGGCTGTTCATCATCGCCGACACCGCGACCTTCGCGGGCTGCCTCGTCGCCTATGGATTTATCCGCAATGCCACTCCGGACTGGCCGCGCCCTTTCCACAGCATCACCAACGTTGCTTTGATGACCTTTATCCTGCTCACCAGCAGCCTGACCATGCTCATCGCCGTGCGGTCGGCGCAGAAGGCTGACAAAGCCGGCGCGTTCCGCTGGATGATGATCACTGCCATCCTCGGCGTCGCATTCGCCGTCCTTCATATTCGCGAGTGGATGGGCATGATCGGGGAAGGCGCAACTCTTTTTCACAATCCGTGGGGCACTCCCCTCTTCGGCTCGCTTTTCTTTAGCGTCACCGGATTGCACCTGCTGCACGTCAGCGGCGGCGTCGTCGCTCTCATCGCTGTCGGAATTCGCTATCAGGGCGGCCGCTATAGAGCGGACGATCTTGAAATCACCGGGCTCTATTGGCATTTTGTAGATCTGGTTTGGATGTTCGTCGTTCCGCTGGTTTATCTTTTGAATTTGGCGCACTAACAATTTGGCGCACTAAGACCCTAAAAAAGGCCCAACCATGACAACCGCCGAAACGCACAAGACAAGCAGTATAGGGAAAGACATCGTCGTCTACGTTTGCCTGCTGGCCCTTGCGGCAATTCAGTTCGTGATCGCCTATCAGAATATAAGCGCGGGCCAAATGTTCGTCCGCATGCTTTCCGTGGCGGTTATCGAAGCCGGCCTCGCTCTTTTATTTTTCATGCACCTCTCCGAAAACCGCGGCCTGATGTGGTTTGTCCTTATTTTTACGGTCGCCGTGATTCTCGGCATGCAGTATGGATGGACCGATAGTTTTCGGCTGATCAACGGCGTACCGTGGGCGCATTGAGACGAGCCCTCTCGGCTTTGTCATCCTGAGCGCAGCCGTTCTTCAGGCAGATCTGTCGTCCTGAGCGAAGCCGTTCTTCAGGCGCAGCGAAGGATCTCAGGCTTAACCGAATCATCAGTTCGAGGAAAGTTGCTGGTTTCGCCCCACTGCGTGGGCTACACTGACGTGAGTATGAAGCATTCGCGATCAATCTGGATTCTGGGAATCGCCGCCGCCCTCATCCTGCTGGCTCCTCTTCCCGCGTTTTCGCAAAACTGCGCCCTCTGTTACACCCAGGCCGCATCCTCGGGTTCGAGAATGATTCAAGCCCTGAAAAGCGGAATCCTGATTCTCATCGCCCCTCCTACTTTTATGTCCGTCGGACTGTTCTTCGTTTGCTATCGCAGAAGGAACCAGACCCGCTCCAATGCCTCCGACTCCGCTCTCGAATGGAAACAGGAAAAATCAAGCGCGGAGTGCTAAGTAGTGAAATGCTTCGCGGCTTCTTTGATTGGCGCAGCTTGATGGCAGGCGCTCCGGGCAGCGGCTCTGGGTGGCGCAGCGCTCCTCTTTAAATTATCCTCCACACAAAATGCGCCAGAAACGCAAACAGCAACAGCAGAAACACTCCGCCCACCCAGATCAGGAAATTCCAAGTCATCTTTGGATCGTTAATCTGTTTCTTATCCATCCCTAAACGCTACCACATTACATCGGAGTCCTTCGTGCAGCTTTTGTGTCCTTCGTGGTCCACGAATTTTTATCCGGGAAACCGCATCCACCTTTTCCCCGCTCACGCTCTCAGATACACTTGGCTGCAACATGACAAAACTCCGTCGCTCCCGCATCGCATGCCAAATCGCCGTCATCTTGATCCCTGCCGTAGTCGCCGGCGCCCAGGCCCCAGCCCAGAAGCCGCCTACTCCGTCGTTCATGGCCCCGCAGCAAACCTCGGCCGCCGACCAGCAGAATTTCCCTCCGTTGTTATTGCAGCAGCTTTCCGCCATCAAAGCCGCGGCGCTGAACGACGATTACGCCTACCGCCAGCTCGCTCATCTCACTGAAAACATCGGACCGCGCGCCACCGGCTCGCCTCAAGCTACCGCCGCCGCGCACTACGTCGCCGACGAACTCCGCAAACTCGGACTTGATGTCCGCCTCCAGCCGGTCACAGTTCCGCACTGGGTCCGCGGCGCCGAAACCGCGGCTCTTGTCGAATATCCCGGCATGGTCCCCGGCACCGCTCAGAAAATTGTTCTCACCGCGCTCGGCGGAAGCACATCCACTCCCGCGGACGGCCTCACCGCTGATGTCGTCGCCGTCAACACCTTCGACGAACTCGCGGCCCTTGGCCGGGACAAAGTCGCGGGAAAGATCGTCCTGTTCAACGAGCCTTTCGACAAGCAAAAAGCCGCCGGAGGGTACGCCTTCGCTTCCTACGGCGAAGCCGTCCGCTACCGCGCCGCCGGACCCAAAGCCGCCGCTGATCTTGGCGCCGTCGCCTGCCTAGTTCGCTCCGTCGGCAACGCCGACTACCGCCTTCCGCACACCGGCTTCAGCCTCCCCGCCGGTATTCCATCTGGCGCGGTAACCGCCGAAGACGCCGACCTTATCGTTCATCTCGCCGATCAGGGCAAAGTTCGAATGCACCTCACCCTCACGCCGCAGAAACTTCCCGACGAAACCAGCTACAACGTGATCGCCGATCTGAAGGGCTCCGAGCACCCCGAGCAAATCGTCGTCGTCTCCGGACATCTCGATTCCTGGGATCTCGCCACCGGCGCCATCGACGACGGAGCCGGCGTGGTCATCGCGATGGAGACCGCGGAAATTCTGCAACGTTTTCATTTGCGCCCCGCCCGCACTCTCCGCGTCATCGCTTGGATGGACGAAGAAACCGGCGGTTCCGGCAGCCGCACCTACACCGCCGAATATTCCGCCGACTTCGCGCACCATGTCGCGGCGATCGAAAGCGACTCGGGTGCATCGCATCCTCTCGGCTTTCAGGTGAAGGCGCTTCCTGCGGCTATCGACAGCCTTCATCCCGTTCAAGGCGTGCTCCAGAGCGTCGGCGCAACTCTCATGCAGCCCGCAGCCTACGCTCCGGGTGCCGACATCACCGCAATGGCCGAAGCTGGAGTTCCCGCTTTTGGCGTCATGCAAGACGACCGAATTTATTTCAACTACCATCACACCGCCGCCGACACGCTGGATAAAGTGGTTCCCGCCGAGTTGCGCGAAAACGCCGCCGCCATGGCCGTTCTCGCCTACGCGCTGGCGAATATGAAGGAACCTTTACCTCGCTAGTTCTCGAAGTCATCTCATAGCCGTCTTTGGAAGGATTGTCTCGGGAAGGGCACGGCTTCAGCCGTGCCTCCCGGACCAGGCCAGATTACCGGCTGTAGCCCCTGAGGCATTCGTCGCGAGACGACATCTGGTTACTTTTGAGCAGCTGCTTGACCCAATTCCATTCCGGGTAAAAATACCCCCTAAAGTTTGTCCTTGACGCGCCGATAGCCTAAACCGAGCGGGCAGCGACTGTGCTTCCCGCGCCACATGGACCCAAGGGAGTTTCCCATCCCAGGCCCCCATCGAAGCGCAGATTGGCAATTCCAGCCAATCGCCAAACAAGCATTAGGAGGTTCTATGAAGTTAGAGCGCTGTATTCTGCATCGGGTGATGCCGGCTGTGGTCTTATTGCTGGCGGCCAGCTTCGGGCATGCTCAAGAAGGAATCACATTCAACGTCCCGTTTAATTTCACGATTGGCACGCAAAGTCTTCCGGCCGGCGAGTATAGCGTCCGGCCGCTTCCGCAATCCTTAAACAAGATGCTGTTACGAAATCAATCGGGCCAGGTCTTAGTGCTGGTCCAGACCACCCCGATGGAATCGAGGCGAACGCCCGATTCGCCCATAGTGGTCTTCAACCGGTATGGTGGCCAATATTTTCTGAACCAGATTTGGGAACGTTCTGATGAATTTGGACAGAAAGTAGCCAAGTCGCGCAGCGAGGTTGAACTTGCGAAAGCTACTCATACTACTCCTCAACTAGTCGCGTTGACCTCGGCTGCCCGCTAGCCGAACGACGCTCCTCTCAAAAGTCAATTGTTGTACGCCGGAAATCTTGAACACACTTGCCTCGCCTTTTCTCGTCGCCGATTCTTGCGCCGAGGGAAGGCGAGGCATTTTTCGCCAAAAGAAAACTTTTCGGGGGTGACGTGAAGGTAATACAGCAAGAACTGTATCGAATGTTGGTTGGCGAAATCCCTAGAATCCGCTCAGCCCGCATTAATTGAGAACACCGGAGGCCCGCAGCCGACCGCCGGATCAGAAACTCGAGGAGGAAAACTTTTGAGACTACGAATTGGAAAAAACGCAGTCGCGGCCATCATGGCGGCAGCGCTGATGTGGTTCATGGCCGCGCCGACCCTGGCGCATGCTGACGACCGCGCCAGATGCCAGCACAACGTCGAGAAGGCCGAAGCCAATCTTGACCGGGCAATCCGTGACCACGGCGAGCGCAGCCCGCAGGCCGAAGATCGCCGCCGCGATCTCAACGCCGAGCGCCAACATTGCTGGGACAAATACCATCAATGGTGGAACGGCAAAGACCATCGCTGGGAAACCGAGAACAACTGGGATCACCGTTAAACCACTCAGGGTACCCCGCCCTTGTCGCGCTTTTCAGCGGCAGGGCGGGGATTTTGATCTCGTGGCAGTCTGCTCTTCAAAACAGACCAGGCTGCTGGGTCAGGCGATTTTCTGCACCTCGAACTTTGAGTTGCGTCATTCCGAAGTCCCGCGTCTTTACCAGCGGGGGCGAGGGATCTCGCGGCGCATGGAGCCAATCCAGGTAAATTAATCTTACTGGAATATCTAATCCCGAACGATTGCCGTAAAACCGGAGAGACGTGAACGACGAAACTCGCGCAAGCAACAACGAGAGCGACAAAACTAATCATCGCAAACCCGAGAAAGACCCGGATAACCTCGATTGGGTCACCGAGCGTTCCTCCTGCTCGCTTCCGAAGGTATTCAGTACGCTCCGATCGCAAATTGAAGCCGACGTAAAAACTCGCAACTCCCTGCGCCCCGAGTATTCTCCCTACGAATTTTCCCTCGCCGAAGACATCGCCGAGTTCAAAGTGATCCTCAAAGCTAAAGAGGTCCAGCAAGCGGTGACCTTCGCCCTCACCGATCACGCCATCGTGGTTCGCGACGATCAAGGCAAGCCGATGTTCGAAATAACTCTGACCTTCGACGACGCCGGCAAGTGCCGTCTGAACGTCAACGCGCAGGAGCGCGACTTCTGGCAGGTGCGGCGCATGGCTCTGGAAGACCTGATGTTTCGCGGACTTTAACCTATCCAGGGTTGTGGAGCGGCGGACGCCCTCGTCCGCCGGGCAGCGCACGATTCCAATCCCCCGAAGGCTTGCTGCTTTTTATGACCCTCGCCAGCCCTACTGAAACTCCAGCATCACAATCTCCGGGTTCGATCCCAAACGCAGCGGAGGTCCCCACGTGCCCGCGCCGCTCGAAGTGAAGATTTGCATCTTCCCGATGCGGCTCAGCCCATACACAAACTGGCGGTAAATCCGCCGCGCCATCCAGCTCCACGGAACGAACTGCCCAAGGTGTGTGTGCCCCGATAATTGCAGCGAAATGCCCGCAGCCTCCGCGACCTCGGGATGATCCGGCGCATGCACCAGCAGAATGCTCGCGCGCTCGCGATCCAGACCGAGACTGTGCAGAACGGACGCCAGATGTCCGCTCTGCGTGGCGTTCCGGAAGGGCACTCCAACAATCTGTAAGCCCTCCACTTCCACTTTCTCGTTGCTCAGCACCCGCACCCCAGCCGCTTCAATCGCGCGCAGATATTTGCTGTCGTCTCCAAATTGCTCATGATTGCCCGCGACGAAGTAAACCCCCTGCGAGGCCTTCAGCTCGCTCAATGGACGCGCCGCCAGAACCGCATCGATCGCCGTGCCGTCATACAAATCTCCAGCTATAAAGATGGCGTCCGGTTCTTCCCTCAAAATCTTCGCCACCATGCGTCGCAGGAAGTTTCCGTTCCGCACGTGCCCCAAATGCAGATCGCTGATAAGCGCCGCTTTCCGGCCTCGCCACTCCTCCGGCAGGTTCGCCAGCCGCACCGTCGCGCGAGTAATCCGCGTCCACCCCGCATTGAATACCGCGTACAGCCCAATCACAATGGCCGCGCCGAAGAGCCATTCCACGATGCGGTGAAAGTTCACAGCCACTCCAGTCAGGCTCGCGACCTCGAAAACAATCCACGAAAGAACCGCTGCAAAGGAAAGGAACGTAACCAATCCCAGCCAGACCGCCGCCGCGCGGTAGAACAGTCGCAATGGCGCATTCGTGTAGCGATGGGCCAACAGCGAAGCGGCGACAAAGCTCACCGAAAGAAAACCAAGAACCAGTTTGATCCACAACCCTCCCGCACTCTGGCCTGCGGGCGAAAAAGTCCAGGTTTCATAAAGCAAGAGGTGTACAAGGAAAAGAACCGATTGGATTATCAGTACGAAGCGGGCGGTACGTCGCAGGCGCATTCCTATTGGATTCACCACCGAGGCATTCGGATTGTTGCCCCAGATCGTTGACCAAGACTTCTGACCGGGACTCTTGACCGAGACTCTTGACCGAGATTTGCCGGCCGTAGTCGTTGGCCGTGATCTCGCTTTTTAAGTCACAATGGTGATGTGACTCAAGTCGATTTGAATCAGCCACCTGTCCCCGCCGAACCCGTCCCGAGCCGCTTTTCATATGCCTGGCGCGCCTTGAGGCACCGCAACTTCCGGCTGTTCTTTACCGGCCAAAGCATTTCGCTGATCGGCACCTGGATGACTCGCGTTGCCACCAGTTGGCTGGTCTATCGCCTCACCGGCTCGGCGCTGCTCTTAGGCATCGTCGGATTCGCCGGCCAGATCCCCACCTTCCTGCTCGCTCCATTCGCCGGAGTCCTCGTCGACCGCCTCAACCGCCGCAACATGCTCGTCTGGACCCAGATCCTCGCCGCTCTGCAATCCCTCGCCCTCGCCGCTCTCACCATCGCGAAGGTAATTACAATCCACGAAGTGATCGGCTTAAGCGTTCTTCAGGGACTGATCAATGCCTTCGACATGCCCGGCCGGCAAGCCTTCCTGGTGCAGATGGTCGAGGATAAACAAGACCTCGGCAACGCGATCGCTCTCAACTCCTCGATGGTGAATGTTGCCCGGCTCGTCGGCCCGGCGTTGGCAGGAATCGTAATCGGCGCAGTCGGTGAAGGATATTGCTTCCTCATCGATGGCGTCAGCTATCTTGCCGTCATCGCATCGCTGCTCATGATGCGGCTGAACCTCGCGCCGCCCAACCGTTCGCACGCGCCCATGCTCGAGCAACTAAAAGACGGTTGGACCTACGTCAGCAACTTTGCTCCCATCCGCACCATCCTGCTGCTCTTCGCCCTGGTCAGCCTGATGGGAATGCCCTTCATGGTTCTCATGCCCATCTTCGCGGCGAAAGTCTTGCATGGAGGTCCGCACACGCTCGGCCTGCTGCTCGGCGCTTCCGGCGTGGGCGCGCTCATCTCCGCCATCTCGCTGGCGCTGCGCAAAACCGTTCGCGGACTCACCACCATGATCCAGCTTTCCGCCGCCTTCTTCGGCCTTGGGCTCATCGCATTCGGCCTCTCGCGCATCCTGCCGCTTTCGATGTTCCTTATGCTGATCGTCGGCTTCGGCATGATGCAGGGCCTGGCGGCCAGCAACACGGTCATTCAAACGCTCGTCCCCGAAGACAAACGCGGCCGCGTGATGAGCTACTACACCATGGCCTTCGTCGGGATGGCGCCCTTCGGCAGCCTGCTCGCCGGCGCCCTCGCCCACCGCCTCGGAGCACCCCATGCGGTCATGATCACCGGCGCATTCTGCCTCGCCGGAAGCCTCTGGTTCACCACTCAACTCCCGGCGATCCGCAAGATCATGCGCCCCATCTACATCGAAATGGGCATCATCCGCAGCGAACTGCAACCCGCGATGGAAGACCATGTCGGAGGATGAGGCCGCGTTTTTGCGATTGCAGAGCGACGGGATTGTCGCGGTCCTGGTAGCTGAGGCTTTCAGAGTTGTAGTTTGTTGTTGCAGCTCCAGAGTTGCAGTTTTGTTGTTGCAGTTTTATGGGTACGATTTTGATGGTGCGATTTTAAGGTTTGTCATTCCGAGCGGAGCAAGATCATTCGCATAGCGAATGATTTTGCGAAGTCGAGGAACCTGCTTTCCACTACTCGTCCGGCAATTCGTCCAGCCGCTCCCTTCACGGCCCGATCCTCCGGGCGCGAATCGGATTGCGAAGTCGAAGAATTCCTACCTCAACAAATCGCTGTCATCCTGAGCCCCGCGTTCTTTGCGGGCCGAAGAGCCTGCCGTGATCTTGTCGAAGGGACCTATGCATTCTGGGTCGCACACGGTGATCCCCGCCGCCCGTCACTCCAGCCCAGCAGAGCCTGCCCTGAGCGAAGCAGAAGGGGCGGCATATCATAGCCCCGGACGTAAGTCCGGGTACGCCGTCCCGAAGGAAGACAGAACTCAATCGCGACGCGCCTCTGGCCGCCAACGGCACCGTGGAAGAGCGGCGCTTTAGCGCCGCGTAAAGCGGATTTGGGTGGCGCAGCGCTTCAGCGCTGCGATAACGCATGCCCAAAAAGAATCCGGCCTTCACTCCTCGCTCTGTCATTCTGAGCGCAGCAACCCGATTCGCAACGCGAATCGGATTGCGAAGTCGTAGAATCCCTACCCCAACCAAATCGCTGTCATCCTAAGGCCCGCGTCCTTTGCGGACCGATGGATCCTATGCATTCTGGGTCCTAATTAAGGGGCAGTCGCTCAAGTCCGTCCTTGAGCTGGGTGGCGACGTTCCGGAACGCTTCCACTAACTACTTCGAATCACACCCCAGCGAAAACCGCAGAGCCGCACACACCTCATTCATGCGCGCCGAACTAAGCTGAGCCACGCGTTTCCCCAGCCGCTGTTGCGACACCGTAACTGCATTGTGCAGATTCACCGCGCACGGGGACTTCATTCCGTCGTCCTCATTCAGAACCACTTCCGACGGCACGCCGCGAATCGTGGAAGTAACCGGCGCAACCGTAACTGTGGATAGATACGCGATGGCGCTGTTGCGGGTGAGTACTAGAACGGGCCGTTTCTTGTCGGGCGGGGCAAACTGATACAGCCGAATGTCCCCTCGGGCCACTCGGCCTATTCTCGCGGCCACGAGGCCTCTGCTTCCCAACCTCGCGCTTCCGCATCGGCCAGCGGCTGTCGCAAATAGCCCTGGCGGTCGCGTTCCTCACTAGCTCGCACTTCCAACCGCCGGAGATGTTCCCGCAAGGCATCGCGCACCAAAGCCGAACGGTTTCGCTTCGTGCGCTTCGCGGCTTGGTCGGCGGCATGTAACAACTTCTTATCCAGCACGATTTGAACGATTTGCATATGTGGAATATGTTCCACAGTATACTCCACATGAGCTTCAATTTCGGAAAATGACAGAGAACCCCTTTTACGCCGCCGGCCGCGCCAGCAAACAGCAGGTCGCTCGACTTCGCATGATCGTCCTCCGGACGCTCATGCTGCGCTCGGGATGACGGAGTAGGATGGAAGCGACAGGCGGGATAGATGATGGGGTGTGCCCGCGCGGGCGTGGCTGCTATCCCCATGCTATAATTTCCTATTCCCAGTCGCTTCTAGCGCGGAGGACCGTATCGACAAACGTTTTATCCGAACCAATGACCGCATCCGTGCCCGCGAAATTCGCGTGATCGGAGACGAAGGCGAACAGATTGGCGTCATGCCCCCCTTCGAAGCGCTCAAATTGGCCCGCAGCAAAAATCTGGACCTGGTTGAGATTTCGCCCACCGCGCAGCCTCCCGTGTGCCGCATCATGGATTATGGGAAGTATCTGTACCAGCAGGAAAAGAAAGAGCGCGAAGCCAAGAAGCATCAGAAGACGATTACCGTAAAAGAGGTCAAGTTCCGCATCAATGTGGATGACCACGATTACGAGACGAAAAAGAATCACGTGCTCCGCTTCCTCGATGAGGGAGACAAAGTAAAGGCCACGATCTTTTTCCGCGGCCGCGAAATGACCCGCACCGGCCTCGGCCGCCAGATTTTAGAGCGCCTGATCAAGGACGTGCAGGAGCAAAGCATCGTCGAGTTCCGTCCGCGGCAGGAAGGCAACACGCTGCACGCGATTCTGGCTCCGAAGAAGTCGGCGGTGGAGCGCGAAAAGGAAAGAGAGAAAGAAGCCCGGCAGAAAGCCAAAGCCGAGCAGAAAGAAAAGATGTTGCAGGAGAAAATGGCGCAGGCAAAACTGGCGCCGGCGGCGGAAACAAAGCCAGACGATAAAGATAAAGAAAAGCAGCGCCGCAACAGGCGGCCGCGGCAGAAGCTCCCAGTCCCGCTCCGCATGCTTAAGGCTTCTGAAGTATCCGTTTTTTGATTGTCATCCTGAGCAAGCGTTTTTTGCGCGGCGAAGGATCTGGGCGAGCCGCGCGACGGATCGCGTTCTTTGCGATCCCATAATCGCGCGTTTGGCTCGCTTCCTATAAACTTGGCAGCCAATTCCGAGGATTTATGCCGAAATTGAAATCGCACAAAGGCGCTTCCAAGCGCTTCAAGAAAACCGGGACAGGCAAAGTGAAGCGCGGGCATTCTCACCTGCGCCACATCCTGACCTCGAAAGACAAGAAACGCAAACGCAAGCTGGGCAAAGGCACGCTGGTAAGCCCCGGCGACATCCGCAAAGTAAAGCGGATGATTCCCTACCAGTAGGGGCTATTGCTGATTTTTTGATTGCTGATTATTGATTGAAAACCTGAGGCTCTTAGGATTTTAATCAGCAATCAAACATCATCAATCAACAATGCCTCAGGCGCGTGAAGAGGTCAGAGATCGCTGCATAGCGAATCGTCCTTACCTCCAGCCGCCAGTACATAGAAAGCAAAAAGGAGACCACCAATGCCTCGTGTAAAACGCGGAACCAAACGCCGCGCCAAGCGCAAAAAAATATTAGACCGCGCCAGCGGATACTTCCTCACCAAATCGAAACTCTACCGCTCGGCAAAAGAATCCGTAGAGCGCGCTCTCAAATTTGCATATAGCGGGCGGAAGCAGCGGAAACGGCAATATCGCTCGTTGTGGATCGTGCGCATCGGCGCCGCCGCGAAGCTGAACGGGTTGAGCTACAACCAGTTCATTCACGGATTGAAAGTCGCGGGAGTGGAACTGGACCGCAAGATTCTCGCGGACCTGGCGGTGAAGGATGCGGCGGCGTTTAAGGCGCTGACTGAGCAGGCCAAGGGCGCGCTGGCTTAGGGGCGGGCTTCGGGCTTCAGCTTTCGGGCTTCGGCTTTCGGACCTAATTCATTGTCATTCCGAGCCGCCCGCAGCCGCGCAAGGCGGCAGAGCGAGTGAGGAATCTGCTTTTTGCCTCGTTGCGAGAGAACAGCAGATTCCTCACCGCTGAAGCGGTTCGGAATGACAAATCGTTTAGGGAAACATGGCCTTTACCGTTCCCAAACTAAAAGATTATTCGGCGGCGGCGATGGAAAAGGCTGCCGCCAAATGCATTCGCGCGTGCGGAGACGAAGCCGCAGCGGTGCTGAACGATGCTGAACTCAAGGCGTTTCGCGACCGGTGGATGGGCCGCAAGAATGGGATCCTCACGCAGGTTAACGACCTGTGGTTGAAGGGCGCGCCGAAGGAAGCGAAACGCGAAGCCGGAATTCGTGTCAATGAATTGAAGGCGAAGATTCAGGCGCTCGTCGAGGGCGCAGGGGTCAGCCGTGTTGAAGTCGAACCTGCCGCGGCGGATCGAGTAGACATTTCTCTTCCCGGCATCCGCCGCGCTATCGGCGCGGAGCATCCCGTTATCAAGACGACGAACGAGATGGTTCGCGTGTTTCAAAAGCTCGGCTACTCCGTGGCCGATGGGCCTGTGATCGAAACGGATTACTACAACTTCGAATCGCTGAACTTTCCTCCGAACCATCCGGCGCGCGACACGCAGGACACTTTGTTTATCGCGGGACAGCAGCCGAAGCCGCAACGCGAGCGCCTGCTTTTGCGGACCCACACTTCGCCGGTGCAGATTCGTACGATGGAGAAGATGCGGCCGCCGCTGCGTATCGTGATTCCCGGAACCGTGCATCGCAACGATCCTCCAGATGCGAGCCACTCGCCGATGTTTCATCAGATCGAAGGGTTGGCGGTCGATACCAACATTACCTTCGGCGACTTGAAGGGAACGCTCGACCATGCGATGAAGGAATTTTTTGGATCGAGCGTGAAGACAAGTTTCCGTCCTTCATTTTTTCCGTTTACCGAGCCCAGCGCTGAGATGTATGTTTCCTGTTTCATCTGTGGTGGAAGTGGAAAGCGCGGCAGCGAGCCTTGCCGTCCGTGCAAGCAGACCGGATGGATTGAAATTCTGGGATGCGGCATGGTCGATCCGAACGTGTTCGAGTTCGTGAAGGACAACGGATATGACCCGAAGAAGGTTTCGGGATTCGCCTTCGGCATGGGCGCGGACCGGATCGCTTTGTTGAAATATGGGGTGGATGATATTCAGTTGTTCTTTCAGGGGGATGTGCGGTTTCTGAGGCAGTGGGCATAGGGCGGAGTTCATGGTGACGGAGAGAACAGCAGGTTCCTCGACTACGAATGACAATCGGCAAGATGACAATCGGCAAGATGACAGTCGCCGGGAATGACAAGCAAGATAGCTCGGCCTAGCAAAACTTAAATGAAGCTTTCGACCCAATGGATTCGCGAATTTGTCGATCTCACCGTCGATGACCGTCGGCTGGCTGAGGATTTGACCGGGGTCGGCATCGCAGTCGAAGGAATCAGCGGCTCAGGCACCGATACTGTGTTCGAAATGGAGATTGGAACGAATCGTCCCGATGCGATGAATCACTACGGCGTGGCACGGGAGGCGGCAGCCCTCTACGATCTAACGCTGAAAGCGTTTGAGCCGAAGCTACCCTCAGCGGCTAAAGCCGCGTCGTCCTCAGCTTCTCACGGCACGACTGAAGTCGTGCCCTTCCCGATCTCCGTCGAGGAACCGCAGCTTTGTCCTCGCTTTTCTGCGCTCGCGATTCGCGGGACTACGATCAAGCCTTCCTCTGAGAAGATTGCGCATCGTTTGCAACTGCTCGGCCAGCGGCCGATCAGCAATGCCGTCGACGCCACCAATTATGTTTTGTGGGAGATGGGCAAGCCGACGCACGTCTTCGATGTGGATTTGCTCGAAGGCGGCCGGCTCATCATTTCGAAAAGCCAAAGATGGCGAGAAGCTGAAAACCCTGGATGGCGTTGAGCGCACTCTAAGCTCGGATGATCTCGTTGTCGCCGACGCGAAAAAGCCCGTCGGACTCGCCGGAGTGATGGGCGGATACGACACCATGATCACCGACAAGACGAAAAATATTTTGATCGAGTCGGCGTGGTGGGATCCGATCACCGTACGCCAGAGTTCGCGCCGGCACGGAATTCATACCGATGCTTCCCATCGGTTCGAGCGTGGGGCGGATTTCGAATCGACGGTCTTATCGTGCGATCTCGTCGCCGCATTGATTCTGGAATCCGGCGGTGGCGAGTTAGTTGGCGGCGTCGTCGATGTGGTGTCGCGGGATCTCGACCAGGCGCCAGTGGTGCTCAGGCTTTCCGAGGTGCAGCGAATTCTGGGCGGCAATTTGCCCGTTGCGGAGATTGTCCGCATCCTCAAGAATCTGGGCTTCGAGCTGATTCCCGAAGGCCAGGCCGATGCGGAGTTTCGCGTGCGGATTCCAAGCTGGCGGCTCGATGTCGAACGCGAGATCGACGTAATCGAAGAGATCGCCCGGCTGCACGGCTACGATAAGTTCGCAAATACCCTGCCGGCTTATAGCGGCGCCGTGGTTGACTTGCCGCATGCCGCTGTGGACGCGGCGTTTCGCACACGGGCTTTGGCGCTGGGATACAACGAAGCGGTTTCGCTGACATTTATTTCGCATTCGGACGCGGAGGAGTTTTCTTCGACGAAAGTTTTGGAGCTGGAGAATCCGCTGAGCGAGGAAGCCAGCGTGATGCGGACCTCGATGATTCCGGGAATGCTCGATATGCTGGCGTGGAACCTGAATCGCGATTCGGAAAGCGTGCGCCTGTTCGAGATGGGCCCGACCTACGAAATGTCGGGCGAAGCGCGGATCGAGCCTCTCAGCGCCTGCCTTGGCGCGACATGGTCGGCGATCGAGGCTTCCATTCCTCTTGCGGCCGTGATCGATTTGAGTTCCGCGCCAAAATCCCCACCCAAGCCAAAAGACGGCGTGAATGGGGCGCCCTCGTTTTCTAAGGCGTCGGAAGTGTTCCGGGCGTTCAAGGGCGACGTGGAGAATGTGCTGGCACCATTCGCATCCGGGGAATTAACTTTCGATCGCGAAACGAGGGATTGCTTTCACCCCGGCCGGTCGGCGCGGGCTCTTATGGATGGGGCGCTGTCGCCCAATTTGGACAGATCGCAGACGAAGTGAAGTCGCAACGAAAATTGCGCCAGGATGTTTTTCTGGCCGAGATCGATCTGGAGAAGCTTCACGCTCGCGGGCTGCGCGCGGCAAAATTCTCTCCGCCGGGAAAGTATCCGGCGGTGGAGCGGGATTTTTCGTTTGTATTCTCCGATCAGGTAAAGTTTGAAGCCATCTGGCGCGCGGTCATGGATTTGAAATTAGCCGAACTGCGCGACTTCGAGCCGGTGGAGATTTTTCGCGGCGGAGCAATTCCCGCAGGAAAATATTCGGTCCTGCTACGGGCCAGATTGCAGTCGGGCGAAGGGACGCTGCGGGATGAGCAGATTGCACTCTGGTCTGCGAAGATCGTCGGCGCGCTGCAAGAGTTGGGCGGAGTGCAGCGGGCTTAATAATCTGCCGGGCCTGGCGCCGTGGCCGCCTTGTCATCGCCGCGCCCACCACATCCTCACCCTGAGGACGCCGGTTTAGCGGCCTGCCGGCCTGGGCGGAGCGGTTTTGTAGTCCTCCGACTTGCCGCGTGGAATGCTCAACGTCTTCCATTCGCTCGAGCGCAGATGCTTGGCGAGAAACACAATCTGGCCGGTGTGCTGCGCGTAGTGCGCGATTTGACGGTTCAGCGCCTGCAAAACGGTATGGGGCTGGCCGCGGATGGTCACGATTCGCATCACTTCCTCCGGCTTCAGCGATTCGATAGCGGCAAAAACGCAGGCCCAGCCCTCTTCCCACCACTTCATCACATCGGCCCGCGTGGTGGATGAATCCAATTCAAATTCGCGGTCGCGAAAACGGCGGGGCTTTTCGCCGTCGCTGGTAAGAAAATCGGTAAAGCGGGAGCGCATGTTGCCCGCAAGATGCTTCACCAGAATCGCGACCGAATTCGATTCCGGATCGAGGGTGGCGAAGAAATCTTCATCCCGCAGTTGTTCCATGGCGCGCTCGGCCATGCGCTTGTGGCCGTGAAACTGGCGCTGCGCTTCCTCGAGATAATGAGAGCCGACTTCTGACATGGATCTTCGACCTCTACAGATTGGATATGGGTGTCGGCGGCGGAACAATGGGATAGGGCGCGGTCAGAGTTTCAGGCCGCAACTCCAACTCGAGTTCAATGCCGCCCACCCAGCGCGCGAAAATGTTGTAGAGGAACGCCCCGATCGCGCCGGTGAGGAATCCAACGATTCCGTAGAACAACGGCATCGCGAGAGCGAAGAATATGCCAATCATTCCGGCGAAGGGGCTTTTCTGTTGGCCTAACGCCGACGTCAATACCCCGATGAACAAGAAAAAAGGAGCGAAGATTAATCCAATGCACGCCTGGACCAATCCCAGGATCTTTGCCACGGACAGCACTCCCACCGATTTAACGATCTGCACGTTGCCTCTTTTCTTTTGTCAAACCGAAAGTTGAACAAACGTAACAGCGCGAATTGTGCGGCCGGCCGGTCCGGTTCTGCAACCGCCAATCTTACTGTATTGGGCCTAATTCTGTGCGAGCAATAGCAAGCGCCCTTCACTTTATCGCTCCGGCGGCGGCGTCTCTGTTCTGCCGCTATGGCCCCGTTTCATGCTCGGAGCCGGGAATCGATTTTGGGTAGTGTCCTAATTTCGATTGGCCTTTCTTCGTGGACCTTTGCGAGTCCTTCGCGCCCTTTGCGGTCAAGAGCTTTTGCCCCAGAAACTAAGCGCACCACCTTTCGATATTGAGCGTTGTCGATTCCTGCATTGAAATTTCTTGCCTTTCCCGCATATTTATATTGACACTACGTTCATAGTTGCCTCAATATCTTGTGCTAAGGGTGCTACTCGTACTACGCATTGGGTGGCATTTGGTATTTGGGCCCTGTGGTTTTCGCAACCCCCTTGCAAGGGAAATCGTTCACGGAGGAACCTTCATGGCAACGAAGAAGAAGGCAAAAAAGAAGAAACACTAGTTTCTTGCGAGATGTTTTTCGCGCGGGCCGAGAATTTCAACCAGCCTCTCAGGAGAAGCACCTCTTGAGAGGCGTTTCCGTTTGCAGGCATAGAATGGCGATTCGCGTGGAGTCGAACAATTTCTTCGTCCGTTTCGCTCGGGATTCGCTTCGGGATCGCCCTCGGGAACCAATGGCGAGGGCAGGCTGGCGATGGCCAAATGGGTACTCGCGTCGCATTCAAAATTCTCCACACTGTGCCTGGGTGTGTCACAATTGTGAAGCCGTGGGCTCGAGAGGCGAAGGCAATAACGAGTCGAACTCAAATGAGTGCCAGTAAAAAGAGCGCGGGCAGGAACAAGCCGGATGAAATTTTCATCCCGGACAAACTTTACTTCCGCATCGGCGAAGTCGCAACGCTCTGCCGGCTTCCCGCTTATGTGCTGCGCTTTTGGGAGAGCGAATTCCCGCAACTCAAGCCGGTGAAGAGCAGCACCGGCCAGCGCATGTATCGCAGGCGCGACGTGGAAAATGTGCTGCGCATCAAGCAACTACTCTACGAGCAGGGATTCACTATTGTGGGCGCGCGCCAACAGCTTCGTTCCGAATCGAAAACGGAAAAAGCCCAGGGTGCAATTCCGTTCCCCACGCAGGCGCCCGCCGAAATGCAACGAATCCGCCAGGGATTGCGCGAGATATTGAATTTGCTTTCGGCGCGACGGACCGGATAATTCTGCATAACCCGTTCAAGGATTCTAGTCGTCAGCGATGTGATGCGGCCCGGCGCAAGAATCCCCATCATGGCGGAACTTACCGCGCAAGTAGAATCTCCATCAAGTTGGTTTTGAAAGGGCGCGACTTCTAGTCGCGCCGTCAAAGTCCCATCAAAATCAATAGCGGCTTGAGCCGCGCGGAAAGGGGGGATTTGCCTCGTGAGTGACTTTTTCCGCAGCCTGCATTGCTGGGCGCAGGGCGTTATGAACGTCCGCATTTGAGTTTGACGGTGGTCAGGCCACGCGCTCCGGCGCCGTCTTCTTATCTTTGCCTGCATTCGCTGCGTCCAGGCGAATGCGGCTTACCCGCGCCGTTTCCTGAATTAAATCGTCGCTGACGCGAGCGGCGTCGCCCGCCATTACCGACCCGGCAGCCAGCGCGAAACGAAGCGCGTCGGCCTGATCCTCGAAATATAAAATGACTTGCCCGGACATAGAATTCCCCCGAGAGTGAACTGCTTGCAACCGCGCGAGCTTGGAAAGAACTTCGACGAAGCGCGCCGAGAGCGCAAACGAAACTTTCTAGGATTGTCAGGGAAAGACGCCCGGGTTCAAAGTGCTTTTCTTGGTTCGGGACTAATCCACACGAAAGAAGCCGCGGCAGAGGCTCAGTTTGAACAGCATCGAATTTTGTCATTCCTGATATTCAAGATCGACACGGTCGGAACGCTGTCAGTTGTTTTCGGATTTCCGGGCAATGCCGGCGGCAAACAACCTTCGGAACCTTTCGCGGTCGATGCGGCAGGCGACATTTGTGGCACTGCCTCTGGAGGCAACGCAGGCACTCGAGTTGTCTTCAAGGTTACTCCAGAAAAGGAAGAAACCATCCTGCACACTTTCAGCGACGATGCCTACCACGTCGGCCTGGTGATGGCTGCGGCCGGCAACTTGTATGGCACCAGCACTTCGGGTGGCGGCCCAGATTTAGGCTACGTGTGGAGGTTGACAAAAGAAAACTAAGAAGAAGGTGACTTATACATCACTTTATTGAGACTTTCAAAGCAAACGTGATGTATAGATCACTTTTTAAGAGGCGTAGCAAGGTGCGGAGAAACCTGCGAGATGTGAAAGCTTTGCAAGCGGTTAGTTCAAAGCCCCGGCGCGGACGTTGCACGTGTTCCGGCACACGTTTGCAATCAACTATCTGAGGCGCGGCGGCAGCGTGTTCCACTTGCAGAAGGTCTTAGGGCATT
Source organism: uncultured Acidobacteriota bacterium (assembly GCA_963755225.1). Taxonomy (GTDB): domain Bacteria; phylum Acidobacteriota; class Terriglobia; order Terriglobales; family Acidobacteriaceae; genus Sulfotelmatobacter. The sequence continues at coordinate 879,987 of CAVWJE010000005.1, read as the reverse complement.
CCACGCTGGAGATGACGCGCCGATATGCGAATCTGATGACGGAGGATTTACAGGCGGTGCATGAGCGCGTGAGCCTATTATCACGGTGATTTTGTCCGCAAGTGGGCTAACCTACCAGCTTGGAGGCGGACAGTCTATCAACTAACCCATCCTTGGCATTGGCTCACATATGGCCAAAACGCTACCGCAGTTTGCGGCAATTGCCGCGATACTTGCGCTCATCGGCCTGTATTTCTATACACGCTATACAAAGCAAATGATGGAGATGCAGGAAGCGATAGCGCGGGCCAGCGTGACCCCGATTCTCGTTACGCAGGGCAATGTAGATTTCAAACCCGAAGAGATTTTGGATGCCCCGTTATCGGAAGTGGGCGTCCGGCCCCCAACAATCACCAAATATGCAGCCGTTGTGAGAGTCAGGAATGTGGGTGAGGGAGCGGCACTGTTCCTAAGCGCGTGGCACCAACCGGTTTCAAAGAAGTTTGTCCTGGAGGATTCGATACTCTTCGAGAAGCCAGAAGGAGCGCGGGATGGGCGGAGTGAATCGACAGAACTGATTAAATTTGAATCGACGCCTGTCGCGTTCTTTGGGTTCTCACCCGAAGACCTGACTCGCCGGTGGCTCCTAGTGGTGGACGCGATTGACCAGACCAACTTAAGACATCAGCTACAAATTCTCAGGATGCCAGTTTCAGCGGAACACTCAACTGTCAATGTTGTTATGAAGCATGAAACACCGCATGAAAGAGGGCGGAATAAAAGATCACGGGCCGCGCTCGCAAGGAAAAGCGGCGCATGAGCGTGTTTCGCTGGTTAGCGGTCGCATGAAACGTAGGTGCTAGAATGCCCGAAGGAGGCCCGCTCACTATGGGTATGTGTGCGACTGTTGCTCAGGGCGCTAATTTGGACCCTGCCGATACGACTTCTCTCCGCTGCCATCTGGGGAAGAGGCATTCATTACCCTTCAACCGAACGGTAAGTGGAAGCTGACGAGAGTATCGCACGGGGCGGTAGCACAACCTCACGCGGAGTTTGAGTCACCCGAAGCCGCCCGTTGGTTTATCGAGAAAAGGTTCCCCGCTTAAAAGGAATAGAGCCTATCCAGCTAAAGAGCCAATTTTTGCCTCCTAGGATGGCCCGCAATTGCCTCTAAGCAGACGTGCCTTTCATTCCAGACCCAATGACACAAGAATACTGCACTCCAGCACACGGGAATGCACACCGGGCCGCACGCTCGATGGCAAAAAAACGACGACAAGAGTGGGAACTGGAAAAGACAAAGGTACTGAGAAAATCCTTGCGCTGATTGAGTACTCGCCTTACAATTCCGCACCGCAGTGGAAACCGTGTAACAGCTTGAAAAGAGTAATTGGTCGGGACGGGCAGATTTGAACTTGAGGCGTTTAGCAGGCGTGAGCGCAGGCGAAGCCAAGCGGGAGCCTGCTGCCGAAATCCCGAGCGTTGTTTGCGAGGGATCTCCGTAAAGCCAATTTTATCTGGAGTATTGGTCGGGACGGGCAGATTTGAACTTGAGGCGTTTAGCAGGCGTGAGCGCAGGCGAAGCCAAGCGGGAGCCTGCTGCCGAAATCCCGAGCGTTGTTTGCGAGGGATCTCCGTAAAGCCAATTTTATCTGGAGTAATTGGTCGGGACGGGCAGATTTGAACTTGAGGCGTTTAGCAGGCGTGAGCGCAGGCGAAGCCAAGCGGGAGCCTGCTGCCGAAATCCCGAGCGTTGTTTGCGAGGGATCTCCGTAAAGCCAATTTTATCTGGAGTAATTGGTCGGGACGGGCAGATTTGAACTTGAGGCGTTTAGCAGGCGTGAGCGCAGGCGAAGCCAAGCGGGAGCCTGCTGCCGAAATCCCGAGCGTTGTTTGCGAGGGATCTCCGTAAAGCCAATTTTATCTGGAGTATTGGTCGGGACGGGCAGATTTGAACTTGAGGCGTTTAGCAGGCGTGAGCGCAGGCGAAGCCAAGCGGGAGCCTGTATGCCGAAATGCTCCGAGCGTTGTTTGCGAGGGATCTCCGTAAAGCCAATTTTATACTGGAGTATTGGTCGGGACGGGCAACTTTGAACTTGAGGCGTTTAGCAGGCGTGAGCGCAGGCGAAGCCAAGCGGGAGCCTGCTGCGAAATCCCGAGCGTTGTTTGCGAGGGATCTCCGTAAAGCCAATTTTATCTGAGAGTATTGGTCGGGACGGGCAGATTTGAACTTGAGGCGTTTAGCAGGCGTGAGCGCAGGCTGAAGGCTGCAATGCGGGAGCCTGCTGCCGAAATCGCCGAGCGTTGTGCTTTGCGGAGGAGATCTCCGCTAAAGCTAATTTTATCTGGAATATTGGTCGGGACGGGCAGATTTGAACTGCCGACCCCTCGCACCCCAAGCGAGTGCTCTACCAGGCTGAGCCAAATTAGCCAATGTTTACGCAGTTTTCTCCGAATCTGAGTACTCGCCTTGGAGAGCCGCAAAATGTGTTTTTCTGAGTTCATCCGCGAACGTCAATTTCTCTCGAATGTCTCACCCTCAACGCTGGAATGGTACGGCCACAGCTTCAAATGGCTGCGACACGAACACCCACGCAAGACGACTTGAAAGACGCCGTGCTTCGTATGCGTGAGAAGGGGCTAAAGGCAACCGGCTGCAATTCAGCTATCCGCGCCATTAACGCCTACATGAAGTGGTCCGGCTCACCGCTGAAAATTCCACAGCTCAAAGAACCGTGCTTGTGCTGCCCACGTTCACCGCGCAACAGATCCGCCCGCTTGTAGCGTGGAAACCGAAGAGACTTTTATCAGCGGCGGCTGCATCTGCTTATGCTCTTCCTGCTTGACACCGGCTGCCGCATCACGGAGGCGCTCACCCTGCGCGTGAACGAAATAGACATGGACAATCTCCTTGTGACGCTGGACGGGAAAGGCCGCAAGCAAAGAGTGGTCCCGTTCTCATTCGAGTTGCGAAAGATGCTCTTCCGTTTTATTCGGGACTCGGGCGAAAAGATTGACGCCTTGCTATTTGCCAACCGCACAGAGACACGGCTTGGGCGGCGCAACGTGCTACGCGATGTGAAACTGCTTTGCCAACGGCTTGGCTTTAAAGCCCCGGCGCGGACCTTACACGCCTTTCGGCATACCTTTGCAGTCAACTATCTCCGGCGCGGCGGCAGCGTGTTTCACTTGCAAAAGGTGTTAGGTCACAGCACGCTAGAGATGACGCGGCGGTATGCGAACCTGATGACGGAGGATTTACAGGCTGTGCATGAGCGGGTTAGTCTCTTGTCACGGTGAGGGATTTTGCCGCACACTCATCGCAGAGTCCAAGCGGCGGGCCGTTGGGGAAGTCGAAGTCTCGCCTTTCGCGCTGCAACTCATCAGTTGCTCGTGCGGACAAGGGCTTGCCGCAAATTAGCGGATTTTTGTGTTTGTGCGTTTTGTCCTGGCAGTAGCAGGTGCCAATTGCGGTATCAATCATGCACGCGATTATCTCATCGCCTCAGACCGCTAGAGCTGTGGAAATTTGACTTAGAAGGACATTCCCCACGCATTAGAGCCGTTCCTAGCGCGGGGCAGCCTTTTCATGGCACTACCCTAGCCTCAACTTTTCTTTATTCGCCTTTGCTTTGCCTAAATTGAAATCTATTCTTGTCTATGTGGAAAAAACGGATGCGGCGGGCTATGACGGAACCATCCTGGACTTTTTGACCCGCCCCGGCTTCTAAACAAGAGCACCGTCTTGATTGTGATCGGCCAATCACCAATCAAAAGCAACGCTTTGCTCACCCCGCTATATGATTGAAAACACTACACAGAACATAAATACCTACGGCTATGTGTTGGTGGTGGGGGGAAATAAATATTCCCCTCACCACGCACTGTAGCGCCGGGTCAGTTCGGCTTGTGCTCCACTTCTTGCGCCACGAAATATGATCCCCGGTTATAAATCAGTCGGCCATCGCGGACAGCCTCTTTTCTCCATCTGTAGAATGTCGCTTCTGGCCCAAACTCCGGTGAGTACATCACCAAGTCTCCAGGTTTCAGCTTGGCAAGCACAGCGCGGCCCATTCTGCCCGTTGCTGTGTTATCGTCCGCTTTCTCAGTTGGCTTATCCACAACCACCAAGCCGTTAGCAGACCAACCCATATACAAATCTTCCACACGGCCATTGCGTGGAAACACGGTATATCGGCGTGCGCTGTCTCCATTGTCTGCATCAGTGAGCGTGATGGTGACCACCGTCTCCACTTTGCGGGCAAATGCAGAGCTGCCGAACAACGCATCACGCCCGAAATATTTGTCTTTCGGTTTCTGCTTTGGCGCTCCCATGCTGGCAACGATAGCAACGTTTCTTCGAGTAGCAAGGCGCTGAAGGCCGTCCAAGATCGGCGCTACTACTGACATTTCATTTTGCTTTGGAATCCACAAGATCCAGCCCTTCGATAAACCAAGCCTCCACGCCTGGATTGTGGTCAATCAACGGCTCCAGAATTTCGGCGGGGTTGCATAGTTGCTGTGTGCTGGACAACCGGATGATTCGCTCGCGGGCCTCAGGCGGCAGCCCCAACGCTTTCATAGTGCGAAACATTGCTTTCGGACTCCGGTCATGTAGCAAAACGCGGTAGTCTCGCGCTTTGGCTTTGTGACCCCACACATCAGCGCCTCTTATGCACTTTCCCCAAAAGCGTAATCATCCAATAGGTCTTGCCGGAACCTGATGACCCTCCAATAAGCGATAACTCACCAAGAGGAAACCAACCTTCGTGCCCGTCCGACAATGCGTCAACAAGATATTCCGTTGGTCCGTCTTCCTCCATCGGCTCATCTTCCGTGAAGGTCACAACGTTTACGTCTTTGATGACTTTCCAGATGGTTGACCATTTGTAATCGGGGCGGTCCCATTTATCCCGATACAAGCCGGACTTGCAAAACTCAGCGTCAATCTGGAAAGCGTTGTTATTGAATCTCCGGGCGAGAATGCTTACCAAAGCCATGTCAGCAACGCTGTGGTTGCCGTCGTAATCGCTCATGTCCCCTGCCCACAGTTTTCTAAATCGTGCTTCCTCATCCGGCGCGGACGCTGACAGTCCCGTCTTTGAGACCGCCGCAACCTTCGCGCACAGCGCATCAATTGCTCTTGGCGCGGCATTAGATCCTGTGGCGTCTTGGTGAGATGTCTCCCGGTGTATACGAAATAAAATCCCGCTGACTTTAATCTCAATCTGCTTGCATCCGGGAACTGCCTTAACAATCACCTTGCGCTTATTCTTGCGGTATTTTTCGTCCAGGTCACCAAGACCCAAAATGTGACAACCGTCTCCTGAGTGGCTGTACTCCGCATAGGTGTCCAGCGCAATTACAATCTCGCGTGACTCCGGCGTAAATTTTCCCGTTATCACATCGCAACACTCATCTATGTCCACACCAAAAACGCCGTCTCCGAGTACACAGCCAACGCCGGAGAACTGTGAAACCACGGCCATACAATCGGCATAGGTGCTCCAGGTTGCCGGGTCATCATTCTCCGCCTTGCGGCCATTCGGCATGTAAGGCACTTTGGTGGGCTTATCTCTGCCGGGAACCTTTGTTAGTTTCCAGCACACCCAACGTTTTTGTTGCTTTAGTTCGTCAACGGTCATGCGGCGCTCCGGTGGATGTCCGGCTTACGATTTGCCGGGCGATTGACCACATGCGGGATTGTGGGCCGCCAACCGTTCTCAATCGCCGTGCCGTCCGCCCACTGCAAGCGCCGGGCATAATTCTTGGGACGTTTTTCCGGGACCGGCTCAATTCGCAACCCGAAAATTGCATCCGCTTTTGACTTGCGGAATTCAGCACGCCCGTTGAATTCGGGATGCAGCACAGTGATTGCGCGGGCATAGAATGGCGCGGCGTGATCGTTCATCAGGAAGGTATCGCCCGGCCCTCTTTCCAATTCCAGTTTCCATCTCGCGTATTGCCAAAGGCTGTGATAAGAAAAAGCATCAAAGCTGTCCAGCCGGAGCCGAATTTCCCGCACAAGAAAGTCCAGGACTTCGGGGTGTCTCTTATGAAATTCATGGAAGGCCCGCAACTCGCGGTCATCCTGTGATCGTGCTACCAGCTCATCAATGGCGTCCATCATGTTAGAAACTCCATTTCTTCTTTGGCTGTGCAGCTTCGATTGCTACAACATCAGGCCACGGCCCCGTGTGCGTTTTGTCTTCTGTGGTCTTCAGTCCGTGGCATGACCTACACAGACCTTGCAGATTGCTCTTGAAGAAGTAACCCGCGTTCGGACTGTAGGGATAGCGCCCGCTTGCTCGCGCCTGTGCTATCGCTATCGCAGCCGGGATAATATGGTCCACAATCTCAGCAACCGCCACGGCGCAGCGCATACACATCGGGTCACGCCGGACGATTACAATGCGGGTTCTCTGCCACAGCGGACTTTTCCGCAGTTTGTCTAACTCAGCGTCATACCCGCTTGTATGCTGCTTGACAACATCGGGCGTTATGCCACGCTCCGCTTTGCACTCATCACAGCACTTAGCGTCATCTGGAATAGCGCGAGCACAACCACGTCCGCATAGCTTCATAAGGCTTCCAGGTCAATCGCAATTCGTGCGCCATGCGCTCCAGGTCGCACACTCGGAAGTCTGCGAGTAGCCAAAACCGATTCCACGCACTCACCGGCGAACACTTCCGGGTTGCATCGGGCTTCCCTCGCAGCTTCAAGCAACTCGCCATGCAACGCGGCGGGTAAATCCAGATTCAAAGTCACTCGCACAGCCACCCCTCCCCCAAGGAAAAATTAGAGACTGCCGCTGCCATCCCCAATGACAACGGCAGTCCCGTATGTGCCAGAAACCCACTCGCGGTGAACTGACCCAACAGCGCGTTGGGCTTGCGGGACCGTGAGCAGCCGTCTGGCGGCGGTCTGTTTGTTCCCCGCAAAAGTTATTACGCGCCTGAGCCTTCCAGGTTCGTGTAAACGATTGGCGAGTAATCCGTCACGGACGAATCCCCGGTATAGAATTTCCAATCGGCAAACTGATAACTGGAAACTCCAATCAAGCCCTCTTGCGCGTACAGCTCCAAGAAAGTTTGAATGTACAGAGGCGTACGCGAGCGGTAGCAGCCAACCGAAAAGTCCCCGTAAAACACGCGGGTTGCATCGGGATGGCAAACGTACGGCTTGCCAAGGATGGTGTCATCCACATCGTTGAAGAGCGGCTGATTCTGTGTGGACCGCGTGTTCTTGATTTTCTGAAGGTCCGTGGGACTCAGAAGCCATTTCAGGTTAGGCGAATTCTGCCAGAAATACGGGAGTCCGTACTTGAGTCCCATGACAGCACTGTAGTTGTCCGTTGGTGACTCGCTGGAAGAGCTGCCCGATTGGATGAAGGTTGCCGCTGAGTTGGCCTGCACTGCCGTAAGGAATGCAGACATGAAAGCCGCATTCTGTGTCTGAATCTGACCCAGGGCAAGAGCCTTGAGCACAGACGCCACAATCGGCACTCCAAGATTCATGCGAGATTCGATGGAGTACTTGGTCAAGTTGCCGTAGCGCGTGCCCGCCAACGTCACAGTCTTGTAAGTCGGAGGCGTGGAGTTGCTTGGAGCCACACCTTCAACGAAGGACGCGGACGCCGGAGCGGATGACATGATCGTGACAACCAAGGGATTGGTAGTGTCACGGGGATAGTCCGTCACACCCAAGCGGGTTGGAATGTCAAAGTCATTGATACCCGCCACAATCGTGGGCACCACATCAGTTGGCACGGCGGCAGAGACACCGGAAACCGGCGATTGCTGAATCTGGAGCGGGGTGTCCGTGGCCATCACGCCGGTACGAAGGAAACCGTCCAGGGCCTTTACGAATGCGCCTTTCCGGTCCGCAGTGTTAGGTGCGATGGGTTGGCGAATAATGGGATGGGTTACGCCTTTGTCGAAGGACTCAAGCACAGCGTAGCGGGATTCGAGACTGCCAAGCCGCTCACCTTCTGCCTTCAGGTCCGTAAACATCTGCGTTTCTTCGGTGGACATCTCACGGCTGGACGTGCGGCCAATCAGGTCTTCCAGTTTGGCCCGGCAAGTCTGCCGCATGGTGCGAATTTCAGCTAACGTCATAACTGCAACTCCGTTTAAGGTGCGGGGCACCGTTTTTGTTTCCGCCGTTAGCCGGGCCAGCCGGTGATAGGCAGAGCCACGGGGTCACCCCGCAATCAAAAACCGTGTGAGCATCTCCACAGGGTCATCTGAGCGACCGGCTAAGCGAGCCGCGCAATACTCAGCGCATTTCACAGCGGACATTCCGGCTTTGTCCCGGAGATAGCCGGGCAGCAATTTCCCGTACACATCGGACGCGGGCTTGCCATCGGCCAATAACTTCTCTTCGTGCACCACTGTGTTCTTAGCGAGTTGCCGGGCTAAGCGTGCGCCCGCGCCTGAGGCCGGTGGTATCTGCCCATCTCCAGCGGCCATATTCAACGGGGACAGTGGAGTGTCCAGGCCGGGCAGCGTGGGCAGGTTTTCCATGCGCCGCGCTTCGTTCCGTGTCAAGAATCCCGCATTGATTCCAGCGGCGTGCGCTGAGTAGCGGGTTTGCAAGTCTGCCCGCGTGAGCGAGTCCAGGTCATGCTTGCAAAAAAGGTCCGATTCACTTGGAGCCAATAGGTCCCGGTGAATGGATTGCTCTATGCGCTGGCACCACGGCCCTAATGTGTATTTCACATAAGACAGGAAAAATTGCTCAGCACTTGCGAAGGTTGCGGTCTTGCCCGCGCTGATGCCCAACAGCACATCAGGAATGCGGAAGACGCGGGCAATATCAGCTAACTGAAACTGCCGGGCTTCGATGTACTGTGACTCTTGCGCGGTGAGTCCGATACGCTCCGCTTTCATCCCGTTTTCAAGTAGCAGCGGCATCCACGCATTAGCAGCGCCGGAATGCCGTTTCATAAACGCATCGCGTAGTTGATTCTTACCGTCTTCGTCTATTTCGCCGTCCGCCTGAAGGGTCAAGTCCGTCTGCACACCTTGAGTGAAGAGCCGTGCGCCTTGCTCTTCAGCGGCCAACGCTAACCCGATAGCTTCACGCGCAAGCAGGATGAGCGATTGCCCGTTAATTGTTCCGCCCGGCGCGAGTGTGCGTGTAATCCAAAGGTCATCCGACATCAGTACACGCTGTCCGACTCGCGGGTCCGCATAGCGGAAGAAAAGCGGGACGGGCGGAGGGATAAACATATCCAGCGGGTCCATGTAGACCATGCGGCCCGCGCTGAGCGGGTACAGGGCCGAGATGCCATCCCCGTCAATCTCTTTTTCCACGAAGGATTGACCAAAGCAAAGAACGTCCAGGACCATGCTTTCGCGGACTTCCATTGACGTTTGCCAATTGTTCGGCGCGTCATGGAGCAAGCGGAAGAGCGGATGGTCCGTTGCAAGCATGGGACCCTGTGGAGTGCGCCGGTAAAGATTCAGCGGCAAAGAGCTAAGGTCCTCACACAAGATGCGGATGCACGCGAGTACCGCCGCTGAGCGCATGGCCCGCTCCGGCGTGACAAATTGGCCGCTGTTGGTGCGAACGCCGGTGAGCAAGGATGCCAAGCTGCCAAGGTTGTAAGGCGCACCAAGCAGCTCAGTTCGCTTGCCGGTGGGCGTGGGATTGGGGAGATTCAATAGTGTGAGTGACATGGTTAGACGGTCACTGCCTTTCGGAGAGATTCACGCTTCACAATTTGCACGTCGAATTCCTGAATGCGTGCGGTGAGCGAGTCAAAGCGGACTTGCTCGGTTACGCTGAGCGTACGCGATTCGGCCATTGCCTTATCAAGCAGCCCGGATGCTTCGCTCTTCGCCTTCTTACGTTGGAAAGCCAATTCCAGTAACGTCACAGCACACCCCCGGTGAAATCAATTAGGCCCAACGCGAGCGCATCACGCGAGTTGAGCATTCTGCCGCCGCCATAATTGCTGTCTGTCCGAACCCGCGCACCACGTCCACGCCTGATAGCAGAGAGAAAATCTCCGTACCACGCATTCACACCCTCTTGCATGTGGCCCTTGGCGGAATCGCCAGCGGAGTAAACGGAGCACGCTCTACCTTGTGCTCACCCGCTGTAACGGCGGTGATTTTGACGCCCGCGTTATCCAGGGCCTTGCTGATGTCCGCGTGAAGATCCAATACACCCACACTGCCAACTTCGCCGGAGGGCGTGAGCGTAATTGTGCTTGCCTGTGACGCGAGCCAATAGGCGGCGGACGCGGCAATTCCGGTCACGAATGCCCGAACCGGCTTGACCCGGTTAGCCGCGTGGATTGTGTCTGCCGTCTCCGGCAAGCCAAGGACGGAGCCGCCCGGCGAATCAATCACAAGGTCAATGGTTCGGACTGATGGGTCCGCAAGCTGCCGTTTCACAGTTGCCCGAACGTCCGCGTAATCGGTATCGGCAAACCAATCGTTTTGACCAAGCACGCCAAAGATGCCAACTTTCCCGGATGCGAAGGGCTGTGTACGCGGCTGTGGGTTGCGGGCCTTAGGACCGGCGAGCAATTGAGGCGTGTAGCTTTCCAGAAGTGCAAAGAAGGGACTGCGAAAAGTGGGTTGCATTAGTTTGTCTCCGTTTCAATCTCCAGCATCGTCACAAATTGCCGCGTAACCGGATGACCTTCTGTCAGTGCGGTTAAATCACGCCGTAGCTGCATCAGAAAATTGTGTTGGTAAACAGGCGGCCATCCTGCATCGCACATCATGGCGCGAGCCTTGCCGATAACTTCCTGAATAGGCTCCAGGTTGATTGTGTGGTCCTCACACTCCCGAATCATGGAAACCCACTCGCGGGCTATTAAACCCTCAAGGGTGTTTTCCGGGTATGCGGTGAGAGAAGTCATTGAGTACCTTTCCTCTGTTCGGGCTTAATCAGTGCAAGTAGCTCACTCTCGCGGACCCGCGTAAGCCGTCCCACCTTGATGCGCTGCAATTTGCCCTGTGTGAGCCAAGATCGGATTGTGGATGGGGAAACGAAGCCCAAGAACTCAGCGGCGGATTCAACGCTGTGCAGCCGGTCCGGCGTGCTTCTCTGTGGCCTCATAAGAAGCCCCTTTCAGCGGTTAACGAACACCGCCATTTAGCGAGTCCATTTACCACAGCCCGATACTATGCTATGGTAATGGGTATGGCAATACGACCATTACCAACCGTTACCCTGCTCCCGATACTGATTAGGTCAAGCAATCACGCATCTGTGGACGGGGTTGGCGCGGTTTTCTTCCAAAAGACTGAAATCACAGGCTTGCACGTAGTGTCCAAGGAAGAGGCTTTCCGACAGCTTGATAAATGGAAACGTTCTCAGCCGGAACTATGGCGATTGGTGGGAGGGGCAGCTACTCTGCAACAAGCACAAAGAGAAAAAGATTGGATGTTATTCCAAAGTGCCCTCAATTCAGCAAAAAAATGGGTACCCCATGTCTTTGATACGGCGATTCAGGACATTCACGGGAGCCGGAGTTGGAAAAAGGCGGGATGGGCCTATTCGGGATTAATGAGCAACCTGCTACAGACGGTCAAGTTTGTCATCTGGTATTCGACCAAAGATAATCGTCCACAGGCCGGACTTTTCTGCCCCAATTGGGCAGCCGCTGTCTGTGCGGTTGTCGGAATGGACTACATACGCATTTGCAAAAAGCCCGGTTGCGATGCGCCTTTCATTCCACATCCAATGACCCAAGAATACTGTATTCCGGCGCACGGTAACGCGCACAGGGTTGCACGCTCTAAAGCAAAAAAGCGACGGCGAAAAACGCGCGGCGGAGTGGAAAACGTTAGACCTTAGATCACGCGCCGAGAACCAGCTCAATGATGACCGTCATTACAACGCCCTTCGTCCCTTGCGTTGTGCTCATCAGAATTGGCTTCCAATCTTTGTGTCCATGTACGACAATCTCGCGTTCAACGTCCTTTGTCGTTCCGCTCAGGACTTTGTACTCGGCTTTGTGTGGCATGGCGTCCCTTATACCACGGAATTATCAGCCCACTGTTGACAGAGGGTATACGCCCCCCGGATGCGGAGCTAAAAGTCTCTTGCGCTGATTGACCCCACGCCTTACAATTCTGGCCCGGAGTGGAAACCACGTAACACATTGATTTTAGGTTTGGTCGGGACGGGCAGATTTGAACTGCCGACCCCTCGCACCCCAAGCGAGTGCTCTACCAGGCTGAGCCACGTCCCGACGAGGAAGGAACCTGCCGCGATGTGTCTGTGGCAGATGGGGTTAACTAGAGGATTTTACCACTCGCGGCGCGATTTCGGGTGAGCGTCAAACGAATAGCGGATTCCTCCTTCCTCGTTGCGTTCGCTCGCCGGAATGACGGGACTTCAGGAATCGGAAGCCGTCATTTTCCTCTTTCTTTCTTTTCCCTTCGCTTTCGCTTCGATTTTCGCGAAGGCGGCGCGGATGCCGGGCGCGAAGGCGCATCTTCCAAAATCGCAAACTGGATTTTCTTTTCGACGGGATCGATGCGATCGACGATCACTCGAATTCGCTGGCCTAAGCTATACGTTTTTCGCGATCGCTGGCCGATGATCTGGCGCGTGTTTTCATGAAAGTTATAAAAGTCGTCGGCAAGAGTATTTAGCGGGACCAGGCCTTCTACAAATAAGTCGGTGAGTTCGACGAAGAATCCGAATTTGGTGACGCTGGTGATAAGGCCATCGAAATCTTCGCCGATTCGCTCCTGCATAAACTTCGACTTTTTCCATTCCATCAGTTCGCGCTCGGCCTCATCGGCGCGACGCTCGGAGTGGCTGGATTCTTCGGCGATGTTGTGAAGCTCGTCGACGGGGATGGGGCCGCCTAATGGCTCGTGCGATTCCCGATGTGCCGCGTGGTCGCGGCGTTTGGACCAGGGGGACGGGCCAACATCGTGACTTGATTTGCTCGCAGGATTGTGGCCTTCGTTCTGGAAACTTCCCGGCGAGACGCCGGCGCTACTTTCGAATCTGGAAACTCCCACCGGAACTTCGCCTTCATGAGTTTCTGCAGAGTCGCGCAGCACTTCTTTCAAAATGCGATGCACGATCAAATCCGGATAGCGGCGGATCGGCGACGTGAAGTGCGTGTAGCTGGGCGCGGCCAGCGCAAAGTGGCCGACGTTCTCTTCCGAATAGCGCGCCTGCTTCAGCGAGCGCAGCATCAGGTAACTCAGAATGCGCTCCTCGGGCTTGCCGGCGATCTTGGCGGCAAGCTTTTGATACATGCGCGGGGTAATATGAACGTCTTTTGGAATTTCGAGCGTAGGTGCTTGCTTGCCGGTGCCGCGCGCGGTTCGCCTATCGCTCTTGAACTGCACGCGCTGTATGGGCAACGGGCCCACGCCCAGCGAATATCCAAACGTCGCGGCAATCACTTCAAAGTCGTACACGCGTTTCGCGTCGGGCTTTTCGTGAATTCTGTATAGCGAAGCGATGCGTTTCCACTCCAGATATTGCGCGACGCATTCGTTGGCCGAGAGCATGAACTCTTCGATCAGCCTGTGCGCGATGTTGCGCTCCGAGCGCGTGATGCTTTTCATCAATCCGAATTCGTCGAACTCGATGACCGGCTCCGGCAGGTCGAAATCGATCGAACCACGGCGCTGGCGTTTGCGATTGAGGATCAGCGCCAGATCGCGCATGAGTTCGAAGGTTGGCACGAGCGTGGTATAACGTTCGCGCATTTCAGCGTCGCCTTCAAGAACTGCATTGACGGCAGTGTAGGTCATGCGCTCGGCCGAACGGATGACGCCTTCGGTCAGTTCATAGCCAAGGATCTCGCCGTGGGGATCGATGCGCATCACGCACGAGAGCACCAGACGGTCGAGATGTGGGCGCAGGCTGCAAATATCGGTGGAAAGTTCGAGCGGCAGCATGGGCACGGCACGATCGGGAAAATAAACGCTGGTGCCGCGCAAGTTCGCTTCCTGATCGAGCGCGGAATCCGGAGTGACATATTGCGCCACGTCGGCGATGTGAACCTGCAACTCGAAGTTGCCATCTGCGAGCCGGTGCACTGTTACAGCGTCGTCGAAGTCGCGCGCGGTTTCGCCGTCGATAGTAACGATGGGCAGGTCGCGGAAATCGCGCCGGTGGCGCAGTTCAGCCGCCGGAATTATCGGAGAAATATCCTGCGCCTCTTCGAGCGCCGCCGCGGGAAAATGATGAGGCAGGTGGAATTTGCGGATCGTGATTTCCACATCTACGCCGAAGTTGTCTTCGCGGCCAAGAATTTCGATCACCCGCCCGCGCGGGCTTTGCGTTGGCGTGGGCCAATCGGTAATCTCGACATCGACGACTACGCCTTCGAGATCGTCCCACTGCGCGGTTCGAGCGGCCTCGTCGCCGAGCACGCGGTCGACGGATTTGCGTAGCGCCGGCGCCTGCCCTGAGCGAAGTCGAAGGGTCCCGCCGGCATTTGCCGCTTGTTTTGAGTCCGCTGAAAGAAGAGCCGCCGGGGAACCTTCGACGCTCAGGGCAGGCACCGGCGCTACAGCGGGATATTCCGCGCCCGGCGGGATCACGATATCCATCGCGATCTTGCTGTCGATGGGCTTCACTGAGTTGTAGCGGTTGCCGTAATGAAAAATCCCCACCACTGTCGGCTGCGCGCGCACCACTGAGCGCACGATGCGGCCTTCTGCCCGGCCATCCGGACGAGTGGCCACCATGTCGACCAGAACCCGATCGCCGTGCATCGCGTTGCCGATCGCATGCGGCGGAACGAAAATATCGCCGGTCAGCCGCGACTTCAGAGACGGACTTAGCGAACTAGCATCGGGGATAACGAAGCCGAAGCCGTCGCGGTGCATGGTGAGGCGCCCGGCGACCAGATCCTTATCGGCCGCCGGCTGTGGGAGCACATAGCGATCGGAATTAAGTTGAACCAATTCGCCTTTCGCCACTAATTTATCGAGCCGCGAATCGAGCTCGGCGCGGGCATCTCCGTGCAACCCGAGTTCGCGCACGAGTTGCTTGAATCCCGCCGAGCGCTTGGGCTGGCGCGCAATGTGTTTGAGGATTGTGGAATCGGAAAGCATTGAAGAACGGACGCCGGACGTCGGACCTTGGACCTTGGACCTCGGACCTCGGACCTCGGACCTCGGACCTCGGATTAATATCGCGGCGACTCGACAGGTTAATCCTAACGTAAATTTGGCAGACGGAAAGGCAGGTCGATTCGTTTCAAGTCCACGGCCCGACGTTTACGTCCGAGGTCCAAGGTCCAAGGTCAGTTTTTTCCTACCACGTATCTCCGCCTCCGCGCGGAGGCCATGCGCCCATAATACGGCGCATCATCGCGATCTGGCCAACGTGGTAACTGTTGTGCACGGCTAGTTGCCAAAGGACGGCTACGAGTGTTGCGGCGCGGTCGTTGTGGGTGGGATGAGTGGCTTCAATGTGGCGCTCGAGGTCTTGCGGAGCAGATTGCGCTAGGGCTGCCGTATCGGAGAGTAATGCGGCGAATTTTATTTTCAATTCGTCCCATTCGCGAGGATCTGCGGGTGTGGGTTGCGCTGGAAAGCTTTCCGAATTGTGCGCTGGATACGGCGGGCGCTCGCCGCGAATGCGGCGCAAATCATAATCCATCCAGTAATTCATGTGGAAGACGAGTTGTCCAATCGAATGAGGGAATCCGTCGACGTGGCTGGCGGCCGCTTCTGCGGAGAGATCTTCGATACAGGCCAGCGGATCGGCGTGGGCGCCTTTGCCGCGTAGCAGTTCGGTAAGTGCGCGAGCGGACATGATGGATAGAGTTTAGTGCTTGGCGAAGAAAAGAAAAACCAGGATCCCTCGCTGCGCTCGGGACGACAGCACTGACACCCGGGACGACACTGTTGTCGCTCGGAAATAACAAGGGGCTTGCATGTGACTACGCGCTAGGCCGCGCCACGCTCGCGCAATCTGAAATATTTTTCCTCCAGAATCCGCCGATGATGCAATTCATGCCCGGCGATCATATAGGCCAGGGCGCGCACCGTAACTTCATAATTGCTGGCTGTGCCGCGGCGAGCCCATGCGGCTTCGTCGAAATTTCGCAGAAGCGAAAGCGTAGCGCGCCGTACGGCGATAAAATCTTCCACTACGTCAGTTAATGCCCCACGCCCAAACGGCCCGTTGCGGACGTAGTCATCCTGCTCGAAACCAGGGAGCGGAGTGGCGTCCCCGCGCGCGATGCGCAGGGCGCGGCAGGCGAAGATGCGCTCGGTATCGCACACATGGCCGAGAACTTCCTTGGCGCTCCATTTTTCGGGCGCGTAGCGAAAATTTCCGTCTCTCTCATTGCGGCCCGAAAGCAACAGCATGGTTTCTCGCCGCTGCAAATCGAGCGTGGCGAGAATATCGTCGTCATGAATCAAAGAAATGTAGCGGTCGTAATAGGGCGCGTATTCGCCGGGCTGGGGCCGGGCAACAATAAAAGCTGGAGGAGGGACTGAATCTGCGTCGAACATTTTCTGACTCCCTGAAATCGATTGAGCGCCCGCAAAAAGTTGAGCCAAGAGCATACTCCGACTCGCTGTGAAACGGGTAGCGAGGAAATCCAAACGAGGAATCTTTACACGCAACAGTGCCGAAATGGAGAGTCAACTAATTTCGACAGTCCTTTCCCGATTTGACGCCGCGCGCGTACCTAATAAGGAAACTCTATTGAAAATAAAGGATTTTCCACAGCGCTCATTTTGAGACTGCGGAGTACAATTCCAATTGGTCATGCAAGTGCGGCCAGTGAGCCTTAATCCAACAAGGAAAGGAATTTGTTAACCCATGTGGAAGCCGACGAATCAGCCTACGACCCCTGGCCGGCCAGCAGAGCCGGAACGCCCTACCATGAATACTCCGAGCGCGCCCGTAACTATGGCAAGTGAGCAGCCCGCGCCAGTTGCGCCGCGTCCCGCCACCTCTTCGACCACCACCACTGCGGACCAGGCCACCATTGGCAAGTCGCTGGTGATCAAAGGCGAAGTCACCGGATCGGAATCGCTTTATATCGACGGCCGCGTCGAAGGCTCGATCAGCCTCGCGGGAAACCGCGTCACCATTGGGCGCAACGGAGTTGTAGCTGCGAACATCAATGCCCGCGAGATCGTCGTTCTGGGCAAAGTGCGCGGCAACCTTACCGCCAGCGACCGCGTGGATATCCGCAGCGACGGCTCGCTCACCGGCGACGTAGTCGCGGCCCGCATCTCGATTGAAGACGGCGCTTACTTTAAAGGCGGCATCGACATCCGCAAAGGCGGCCAGCCGACGCAGGCCGGCCAGCAAAAGGCCAACGGCAAAGATGAGAGCGTGCCTGCGGCGGAACCGGCGGCGGTGGGAGCGAGAGCGTAGGGTTTGTAGGCTGTCAGGCTCGGCTTAACTGGAGATCTTTCCTTGAAGATCAGGGGCGGCGTTCGCAGGGATGCGAATGGCCGCCGTTTTTTCTTGTCCTCAAGAACCAACCCTTCGGATTTTCGTCTATTCCGACAGTAAAATCCTCCGCGGCTTGCGTGCCGGACTAAACTGTTCGCCTGGGACGCTTCGGCGCTTCCCCCATTCCCAAACTTAAGGAGAACTATGAAACGGATACTCGCAGTGGCGTTGTTGCTGTTGTCATTCGCCTCGGCAGCATTGGCTGACGGAGGGGGCGGAAAGCCACCGACCAAGCCAATCGTCGCCGCTGTGGCTGACGGAGGGGGCGGAAAGCCACCGCTGACATAACCGTAATCGTCTTGGGCGACGGGTTGGGCGAAGGCCGCCCACCCCACCGTCGGGGCTCGAGCCAAATTTTTCTCGATAGCCGGGAGTAGATGCGATAATCTGCTCCCGGCCTATGAACATCGTCCTTCGGTACATCCCGTCGGGACTTCTGGTGCTGCTGCTTTTCGTGATGCTGCGGAACCGAGCGTACCAAGTGTGTCCATGGTTTTTTTCCTACGTGACCTTTGGAGTGGGCGCGGATGTGGTGCGGTTTGCGGTCGATGGTCATCCCCAAGCTTACAAAGCGACTTATTGGATCACGGAGGCTGGCTATTGCGTTCTCGGCATCCTCGCGATGTACGAAGTCTTCCGCGCCATTCTTCGCGCCCGCGCTTGGTGGACGAATCTCCTCTTCCCGATCATTGTTATTGCAGCCCTGATTTTAAGCGTGGCTCACGCTCGCGTCGTCCCGCCGCAGGTTAGCGGCCTACTCCTCTATATTGTCACTGCCGAAATTGCAGTCCGGTTCGTACAGGTGTTCATGTTCATTGGGCTGGGTGCGCTGGCGTCTTTCTTCGGACTCCGCTGGCGACAGTATCCACTGGGCATAGCGGCTGGGTTTGGGCTCTACTCGACCGTCGAACTCCTGAGCACAATCAAGTTTTCGGATTTTGGAACAAGATTTAAATTTTGGTGGGATGTGGCCCCGCTTGTGGCATACTCTGTGGCCGTATTGATTTGGATTTGGTTTTTCCGGGCGCCGCAGGAGGAGGAAGCTCCTCTCGATCCGGAAGTGTTGGCCCACTACACCGCCGTGCTGGAAAAATATCGGAACGCCATACGAAGGATGCGCTAGCCATGTTTTTTCCGATCCTGACCTGGTTGATTCTCGCGTGCAGCTTACTGCAACTTGTTTACCTCCTATATCTGGCTTGGGCCACCAGCAGGACCCCTAAGCTCACGCTTGGCGACGTAGTTCATTTCCTGTATCCCGTCGATCTGTCTTTGTTAGAAGGACTGCTCGATCCCGCAGCCGAGTTGGAATTGCGCTGGAACCTGAGCCCGCGCGCCTTGCGCGAGGCGCAACGCCGCCGAATGCGCCTGTACACGGAACTCCTCAGGCGTATGGCGCACAATTCTTCGATCCTTGCCGAATTCGATAACGCTGGACGCGGCTATAACAAGCTTATCGCCGGACCCGGATCCGAGTTGCAGGAAGCGGCAATCAAGGTTCGCGTGTACTGTACATTCGCCAAGGGAAGGCTTTGCATTTGGTTGTGGCTTCCTGTGGCGTTCAATTTCTCTTCAACGTTCGAGTTGTCGCGCCTGCGCAAGGTTGCCGCCGTCGATGGTTTAAAAGCCTACGCAGAGTTGAAGACAGCTGCCGCTGAGGCGTTTGACAAACTCCGACCGGCTGAACTCGAACTTCTAACTCACAACCTGTAACGGCGAAATTGCGCCAGCCGGACCTTACGGTTCCGTCCCAGCACCCATAATCTCTTTCCCCTCAACCTGCGCCACTGCCGGATAAGCCGTTGCTTTGCGGCGCCGCAGGTCGTTGGGTAGCTGCGACTTGAGCAACCACAGGCCCAGAACAGTCGCCGCCGCCCAGGTTACTGTGACTAAGACCAATTGAAAAAGATCGGCAACGCGGCTGCCGTGAGTGGAGAGCAGCGGTGCGGCGCTTCGGGCTACGGCGAGGCTAATTCCTCCGGCCACGGCGGCGGTCAGCGCGGATTTTCCTAACTCATCCCAGCGGAGCGTTTTCAGCGAAACCATTCTTCGGTAGTGCAGGAGAAACGCCAGCGCCAGCAGGTTCGCTGCAATGCCGATATCGGAGGCGTAGGCCAGGCCGACGACTCCGTAGCTGTGAAACAGCAGCGAATAAATCGGCAGGGACGCGCTGGTGATCAGCGTGACCGCGACCATGGGAGTGAGCGTGTCGCCGGCAGCGTAGAAGGCGCGGGCGTAAAGTCCTTGCGCGGACCAGAGAGCCAGCGAGAGCGAGAACCAGAAAAAATAAATCGCCGTGGTCTGCGTGTCGGAGAACAGAAAGCGCCCGCGCCGGTAGACCAGATCGATGAGCGGAAAAGCGGCGGCCATCATCCATCCCGTGGCGAGAAACGATGCGGCGGAGACGCGATAGACCGAATCGTTTACCGTGGCGGCGAATTCCTTCAGCCGCTTCTCGTTGAACAGACGCGCAAAAAATGGCAGAGACGCCTGACCAGTGGCCTGCCCGAGAACCGCGATGGGCACGGCAAAGAGGCGTTTCGCATAGTTGAGACGGGCGATGTCGCCGATGCCGCTGGAGGCGTAGTGGCGGAGTATCCAATCGTCGGCGGTGACCAGCGAAACTCCGAGCATCAGCGGGACCGAAAGCTTGACCCACTCGCGGAAGGCGGGATTCATGATGTCGAACGACGGACGATATCCCGTACCGATTTTTACCGCTCCAACTACGCTGGCCAGGAACGGTCCCGCGACCGCGCCGGCCAGCGCGCCATACGCGAGCGACGCGATGCCAAAGTGGCGTCCGCCGATCACGCCGCCGACGATAATAAACAAGTTGTAGACCAGCGGCCCCAGCGCCGGAAATAAAAACAATCGATGCGACAGCAAAACTGCTGAGACCACTCCGCCCACGTAAAAAAAGATTTGCGCCGGAAGCAAAATGCGCGTGAGGTGAACCGTAAGTTCGACTTGCGCGGGCGAGAATCCGCGAAACATCCAGCGCACGAATTGCGGGGTAAAGATTTCGGTGAGTACAGTTCCGACAATCATTACGGCGGTCATCACGGTGATGACCACGGAAAAAGTCTTTTTCGCGTCGGCGTCGCGGTTCTCCGCCAGAAACCGCGTATAGATGGAGATGAATGTAATCGAAGCCGCGCCGCCGGCCACGATGTAGTTGAGCCAGTCGGGCAGGGTGAAGGCGGCAACGTAGGCGTCGGTCTGCGGCCCGGCGCCAAACGCGTAGGCGATATATGCCTCGCGCACATAACCGATGACGCGCGAGAGCATGACCGCCCCCATCAGCAGCATGGTGGCGGAAAACGCCGAGTGCTGGTGCGACGGACGGAAGAAGCGCAGAATTTTAGTCATGTGCTGCGTTAATCATGCGTTGCGTAATCATGGGCTGCGTTAATCATGAGGCGTAATCATGGCTGCGAATGACGCTGACGCGCCGATTATGAATTTTGTGCGAGATCCGAATGTCTTTGAAAAGCGTATCAGAGGCTTACATCCGCGAAGGAAATATCGGTCGAATTCCAGCTAGCGCGGTTCCTTTATCGATACCGCCGCCGCGTGAACCTGCCGAAGGCCGAAATCGCGCCGGATCAGATAGTACTCGTTGATCGGCCGGTCGTCGTTCAGCGAAGGCGTGCTGGGAGAGAGCGACGTGAGTTGAGCGATGTTCAACTCGTTGCGCAACAGGCGCGCGAATTGGTCTATCGGATTCTCCTCAGGCCCCCACTCGACAAAATCTACGGCCGCGCGCTCAGGCAGCCGCTCGGCTAATTCCTGCGGAGTGCGGTTGGGAATAGGCTGGTCGCTGCCGAGAAAGTGGACCCCTTCATTGCCTCCCCAGGTGAAAAGCCGCACATAAGGAAAAGAATGGCGCAACGATTTCGCCACCGCCGTTAGGTCTTGCGCGTCGGCGGTCGGTATCCACTGTTGCAGAATGCCGCCGGGGCGCAGATGCTGGCGCACGACGGCATAAAAATCTTCGGAATAAAGCAGGCTTGACCCGGCCGCTTCAACCGGCGGCGGAGGATCAATCGTGATCACATCATATTGTTGCGTGGTTCGCTCAAGGAAGCGGCGGCCATCGTCGATGACCACGTGCGACAAGGGCGAACTCATGATCCGCTGCGCGTCGCTGTGGAAGTAGCTAAACAGCCGCGGAACGCTGGGAACCAATTCCACCGCCGTCACCGGAATACCCCAGGTGCGCAATGAGCGAAACGTTGTGCCCATGCCAAAGCAAATGGTCAGGGCATCCTGCGGCGGACGGTCAAGAAAAGCCAGAGGCAAATGCGCCATCATTTTGGTGATGGGCGTAAGCACGGTCATGCCAAAGCCATTCACTAAAAGATGCTTGTAACGACCGGTGCCGGTCGCGATGACGGTGGCAGTCGAGTCCCGAAGCACTCTGCTGTTATCGGAATACTGTTGCTCGTAACCTGTGCTCTTCCAGAAGAGCAACAACACCAGCGGCAACAATAAATACGCCGCCGCGCGTGAGGGAAAACTTGGCGCAGGGCTGCGGCGAAACGCCGGGCCAATGCCAACAACAATCCAGGGCGCTGTGAGCAACACCACAGCCCAGCGTTCGCTGATCCAGGGCAAGAGAAAAAATCCAGCCAGCAACGGGCCGAGGATGCAGCCCAGAACGTTGACTGCGTAAGCTTTTCCGGCCTTCGCCGGATTGCCTTGCGCCCAGCGATCGACCAGCATAGGCGTCAGAAATCCGAGCAAAAATGTGAATGGAGCGATCCCTAATATCAGTCGCACGGCGGAATATAGATTCAGATCGGGGCTGGCCGCCGCCAGCGGAAAAAGCGCGGAGAGAGCCACCAGAGTCCACAGCCATGCGCCTTCTTTTTTATCGCTATCGCTCTTGTTGCGATCGCTCCAGCTGCGGTAGGTGCGCGCGCCGATAAAGGTCGCCGTGAGGTAGACAGCGAGAATCGACGCGAACGCATAGACCACAGTTCCAAGATATGGAGTGAACTGGCGAACCCACACGACTTCCATACCCATGCTGGTAAGGCCGGTAGCAAAGAGCAGGGCGAGCAGCCGGTTTCCTCCGGCCGCAGCGTGCGTTTCGCTCAGCGGCAGCGCAGCCGCACTTTGCTTCTGCTCATCGCCCATGGTTACAACCAGGGCCAGCACCGCTATCAGTCCGTTGCACGCGAAACCGACTGTGAGTGTTCCGTGGAATCCTAGTAATTCGATCAGCAATAAAGGAAGCGCCGTGCCGGCGAATGCGCCCGCCACGTTCGCCGTATACAAGTAGCTGAACGACCGCGCGGAGTCGTTAGGAAACAGCCGCTGGATCGCCAGCATCGCAACCGGGATCGTTGCCCCCATCAGCGCGCACCACGGGATCAACGCGAACGCCACCCATGCGGCCGAGACAAAGTAGTAGGACACGGACGAAGTAGAACCCAGACGCTCGAGAATCTTGTGGCCGAGATCAAGTTCGTAAGGGACAATGATCGCCGAGGCGCCGATCAGCAACTCGATCGCAGCATAGAGACGCAGAACTGGAAATTCGATTTTGTCGCCGCGCCTGCGGATCAACTCCCCGCTGGCCCAGGATCCCAATCCCAATCCCGCCATGAAAACCGACAACACCACCGACACCATGGCTGTGGTTACGCCGAACTGCGCCATCGACAGGCGCAGCCACACCAGTTCATAGAGAACGCTGCAAAAGCCCGAGATGAAGAAAAAAACAAAGTACCAGCCCACGTGCGTCTCTTTCCTGCGCGGCAGCGTTTGTGGAATCAGGATGCGCCTGACCAACGCTTGCGCGTCACTGCATTGTCCCACGCTCAGGCGCGGCGGCAAAGTGACCTTCGTGTAGATAGAGTTATGGAGAGTAGGTTAGTGCGATGCAGCGGCAGATCGTCACATTGCACTTCCACTTCGAGAGAACGGAGCGAAGCCGGCGCATCCGCTCTATGGACTGCAAATGACGTTGCCAAGGTCGGGGGCGAGTTGCGAAAAGCGGCGGAGATGGAAAGTGTAGATCCGCTTGCATTGATTGTTAACCGCGGCAGCGATATGCAGCGCATCGTATACGAGGCCGCCAGTCCATCCTTTTTGCGAGGCCTGCCGCAGTACCGCAGCATACTGAGCGGTGCTGAGCGTAGCCACATTGAAGTGAGGAAGAATATTTTCGTCGAGCAACCGCCAAGCCTCGCTGGGATAAATGGGCGGAGAAAGCGGGGCGCGGGTAAGAACAGCATAAAACTCGGCGGTTCCGTGCGCGCTGATAACTCCTTCATGCCTTTTTCCGCGGATAAGTTTGAGCAGCTCCACCGACGGCGCATGATGAGGATGACTGGCAATGGACGCCGCAACCAGCACCGATGTATCGCAATAAATCTTCATGCGCGGGGTGAGTATTGCTGGATTTCTATTGCCCGAGAATGTCTTTCAGCCGCTCGAGTTCCAGGTCGTGGGATAGCTGCCGCCAATCGAAGCCCTGCGCGACCTCGCCGGTGTGGACCAGAAATCCGCCGCGCTCTACCAGCGATGGACGATGTCTCACCGGCCGCAACAGCACTCCTTCGGCCGACTCGACAGCCTCGAAGGTTCCGCCAGATCGTAGCCCGAGGCGCTGACGCAAGGTTTTCGGGAGTACGACTCTTCCCGACTTATCGAGGTGCAGCTTCATGCCATTGATTCTACCATTTGCCATCAAGAATGGCATTTCCTAACGAAGCTAACCGATCTTAAGCACAACCTTCCCATAGTTCTTGCCCTCTTGCAGCAACTTATAGGCTTCTGCTGCGCGTTCCAAGGGGAAGACTTCGCCGATCACCGGAGCGAGGTTGTATTGCTCTATCCATTCCGAAAGCAGATTCCATGTGGGTTTCATGATCTCGCGCTTTTGCGACAGATAGGTCAGCCACAAACCTTGAATGCTGGCGGACTTCGCATACAGTGCGCGGACATCGAGTTGCGGTTGCTTGCCGGTGGCTGTGCCGTACTGGATGACGCGGCCGAAGTCACGCAGGCAGCGCAGGCTCTTCGCGGTATGCTCGCCGCCCAGCATTTCAAAGACGGCGTCAACGCCTTCGCCGCGAGTCAAATTTTTCACCGCGTCTTCATAGTCATCACGTTTGTAGTTAATGCCGTGTTGCAGGCCGAGTTGTTTTACTCGCGCCAGCTTCTCGTCGGACGAAGACGTGCCGTACATTTCGATGCCGAGGATGCGGCCGATCTGCACCGCGGCAGTTCCCACGCCGCCCCCTACGGCATGGATCAGCGCGCGAGGCGGAGCTTCGCTCCTCAGATCAGCCGGGAGCCTGCCCTGCGCCTGTCGAAGAGGCGGCTGGCCGCACATCGGCTGCTGCGTCATCCCGGCCTGCCAATAGCCCAGATATGCCGTGAAATAATTGACCGGGAAAGCCGCGGCTTGCTCGTCGGTCCAGTGGGCCGGAACTGGCCACAGCAAATTTGTATACGCCGCCGCTTTTTCGGCGAAGGCTCCCCATTGCGCGTAGCCCATCACCCGGCGTCCGCTCTCTTCTTCGATGCCGCAAAATTCCCGTCCCGCAATCAGCGGAGGCGGCGGAGTTCCAGGGTAGCCGCCTTGCGCGGTCATCAAGTCGGCGAAATTCAGGCCTCCCGCGGTTACTCGTACCAAAGTCTGACCGGGCTTCAAGGTGGGTTCGGGCGCGTCCTGAATCTTGAGAGAGTCCGGACCGGAGAGTGCCGTGATGACGAGTGCTTTCATCTCGGGAGTTTAACAGCGCAACTCGCGCCGCGTTCCGTCATGCTCCGCTCTGGCTCTCGAAGCTGCGCAGTTCGTCGATTTCGCGTTGAAGTTGCTGCCGGCGGCGCTTCCGCACGAAAAAGAACACGACGAGCCAGACGACGAAAAGCGCGAACAGTGGTAGCAGCGGCTCGATGAGCTTGGGCGAGTGAATGGATTGCATGAGCCGGGGCAGGATTACCAGAGCCGACCCGAGGAGAACGAAGGGAAGGCCTGCCCGGCGCCACACGTTCTGGCTATAATCGCGTCGCTTCTCGAGTTCGCTTCGGTAGGATCGCAGCGTGGTATTCAGCGCCGCATCCGGTGCAGGCCCACCTTGCCCAAACCGCTTGCGTGAGCGGTACGCGAAATAGATCCCCCAAAGACTAAGCACGCCAAATCCGACGCGGGGAGCCAAGCCATGAGTTCTGAGGAAGGCTAATGCGAAGAATATGAAAACGAAAAATCCTGTGATGATCGAATAGCCCGCTTCAAAGCGGGATTTTCTCTCACGCTGTTGCGATTTGTTGCGTAGTTGATCGGCTGACATCTTGAAGGCCTCCGTAGTTTGATTTTTCCAGATATTTTGCGGCGCGTTGTTGTCGATCTCAGTTGGCATGAGAAGCTCCTTCGCCGGACTCTTTTTTGGCGGACTTACTTTGGGCGTCCGTTTTTTCGACAGCCCCGGCTTCGGCAATTTTCCTTTCGCCGAATCTTGCTTCCCCGAACCAGCGCTTCAGAATGTTTTTGATCCGGTGAACCTTCATGGCAATGTTGGCGGGAGAAAGGCCGGTGATTTCGCCGATTGAGGCGGCGTCCATCTCTTCGAGATAAGAAACGATGATCTGGCGATCGAGAGGTTTGAGGCGCTGGATGAGCGTCGAAAGACGCTCGAGCGCCTGGGCCTGATTTGCGGCAATCTCAAGCTCGTCCTTATTACTGCCCGGCATGGTTTCGATTTGCTCGAGGCTGACCAGTTTGTTTCGCAGGCGGCTCTGGCGGATCACGTGGCCGGTAGCCACGTTGTGGGCGACGCGGTAGACCCAGGTTCGCAGCGAACAGTGCTGGTCGAAGTGCGCGAAACTGCGCCAGAGTTGCAGATGAATCTCCTGGAGCAGGTCGCGGCGCGCGTCAGGGTCGAGTTCATAGGCGCGGGCGAGACGGACGAGCGAAGGGCCGAAGGTCCCGGCTACCTCTTTATAGAGAGAATCTTCGTGAGAATCTTCATAGCGAGAATCGTGGCTCACCACTTCCCCCGATATGGCTTCAGTTGCGCTCACATTTAAGGTAGTCGTTGACCAGGGAGATTTCTAACACGGGGCGGGAGTTTAATTTCTGCCCTTGGCCCTCAGCCTTCAGACCTCGGCCTTCGCGTGCTCAGCGTCAAGTGCACAGAATGACGGGTTTGATATTGGGAAATCAAAAGCCTTCTGCCGCGGCGGAACGACGCTTTTCCCATTGAGGCTGCAATAAAAAGGTGAACCCGGTTGAGTTGAATCCAGCAGAACTGAATCTGGCTCAGAGGGTCCACCTTCGGTACAAATCGATATGCTCCCTGCGTTACAGCACTGGTTTACAGGACTACGAAAACCGCGATGCGAACGCCAGGGTGCAGCAGATCGAACAGGAAATATTCGCCGTCGATGTAATCGATGTAGCAATCGTCGGTGTAAGCCCAGCCTACCGGCCACGCGTCGACGAGTTGAAAGCTGTAGCCGCCGTACTGAAATTGCGGCTGGCCAGAGACGATTACGGTTTGGGCGCGGAAGGTGTGGCTGCGGCCGAAGTGCGCCTTGAATTTATCGTCGGGAATGCGCCCACCCTTGCCGGCCTGGGTGCGCGTTGTTGCTTTGCATCGCCGGATGTTCCTGCTTTTCCGGCATAGCCTGATCGTGAGACATTGGTTCATCGCGTTTCTGGTCCTGCTTCATTTCCTGCTTTTCGTCTTTTGACGGCTTGGCCTCGTCCTGCTTCATGGGCTTGGCCTCGTCCTGCTTCATGGGCTTGGCGTCGTCCTGCTTGGGTTGTGGTTTGGCTTCTTCCTGTTGCGCAGGCTTATCGTCCTGCCGCTTCTCGTCCTGGGCAAATGCCAGGACCGAACATCCGACCAGCGTCGACAAAACCAGCAGATTCAAAAATCGTAGAACTCGCATGAGAATCCTCCAAGGCCATTCTTGGACGGCCTTCAACGACGGGCGGCCTGCATGTTCCTTCAGCAGTTCGCCGAATTGCCGGAATGAGATGCCGGAAACAATACTTTTGGGGTAGGGGTGAACCTGTATATGTAGGATGGAGGATACGGTAGACGGAAGTTTCGCGTTCGGCCTCTCAGGTATATACTTTTGGCGTTGGATTAAAGCAGTTCTTCCCAGCCACGCCTCCACGGGCCGGGACGGGGCGCAGATTCATTCCCCTAATTCTTGCGCGCCTCGCATGACGTTTTGCCAATTCCCGCCTGGGGCGGCGTGAAGCGGCGCCGGTGCATTTCGCCAGGAAGCAGGCGGAGCCGCATCCGGAGGAGGTCCTATTGTGGATCTAATTCTTGTACGTCTTCTTTTTGTCATCGTTGTATCTGTCACCTGTTACGTAATTGCTCCGTTCGGACGCCCGCAAAATATTGACGCTGCCCTCGGCGCTTTGATCGGCGCTGGGATCGTTGTGTTCGAATGGAAATTACGTACCGTGAGCTTGAAGCGGCTGATTGGCGCGGCCACTGGAAGTATCCTCGGAATCTGCGGCGCCTACCTGTTCGCCCTCGTCATTCGCAGCAGCGTGCCTGCGGGCAACACCCAGAGTTTTCTGCAAATTCTGGTGATGCTGCTCATGGCCTATGTGGGCCTGATCGTGGGAGCGAGCAAGGGCGAACTGCTCAATCTGGCTGCGCTGGGCGGCATCTTCGGTGGCGAGAAACAGGGCAAGAAGAGCTATAAGATTCTCGATACCAGCGTCATCATCGACGGCCGCATCGCCGATATTGCCGAGACTGGATTTCTCGACGGCATTATTGTCACGCCGCAGTTCGTGCTGCGCGAACTGCAACTCGTGGCCGATTCCGCCGACTCGCTCAAGCGCAACCGCGGCCGCCGCGGGCTCGACGTCCTTCAGCGCCTGCAAAAGATGGCGACTCTGTCGATTCAGATCGTAGAGGACGATTTTCCCGCCGTCCGCGAGGTCGATCTTAAGCTGATCGAATTGGCGAAGGTCTATGAGGGGAAAATCATTACCAACGACTTCAACCTCAATAAAGTGGCGCAGTTGCAGGGCGTAGAAGTGCTCAACATCAACGAGCTTGCCAATTCACTCAAGCCTATCGTGCTTCCCGGCGAGATCATGAAGGTATTCATCCTGAAGGAAGGGAAAGAATATAACCAGGGCGTCGCCTACCTCGACGACGGCACCATGGTTGTGGTGGATAACGCCCGGAAAATGATCGGGAAAACCATCGACGTGTCGGTCACATCGGTGCTGCAAACCACTGCGGG
The DNA here is from genome assembly GCA_963755225.1 of uncultured Acidobacteriota bacterium. Classification (GTDB taxonomy): domain Bacteria; phylum Acidobacteriota; class Terriglobia; order Terriglobales; family Acidobacteriaceae; genus Sulfotelmatobacter. The sequence goes on along the minus strand of CAVWJE010000005.1, from coordinate 851,333 downwards.
AAAGATGATCTTCGGCAAATGGGACGAACGCGGCCGCGGAACTATGCCCGTAGTGGCGGCTCCCGCTCCGATCATTCCGGCCACGGGTGTGTCGTCAGCGGTAAATGCGAGTGTGATGACGGAGAGCAAACCGGCGCAATCTTAACTGCGCCGGCGGAGTCGCACAGTCTTAATACGCGCTGTCTGAGTCCGCGCGATCTTAATCGGCAGGATCCTAATCGGAGGATCTCAGTGAGCTCCGACTCTCACCACTGAGATCGTATTCCCATTGAGCGTGCCGACGAGCTGGACACGTTCGCCGGCGGCGCGCTTGAGCGCGGCCGATTCGCCTTGAAGAACATACAGCTTGTCGCCATCCACAAGCGCGAACTTTTCGCCGGCATGCACACACATCCGCGTGCAATCGGCGGCAGACGCGGAAAGCCCGGCCGAATGCTTGGCGCCGCAGCGTGTGTCAGTGACCACGCCTTCATAGGTCTGGGCGGAAACTAAGGACTGCGGTGCGCTTGATTGTGGAGCGTTTGATTGTGGATTAGGCACCTGCGCAGTTCCCGATTCCTCGGCGGCAGCGTCGGCGACCACTCCGTGGGAAGCTGGCCATAGTGTCGCAACCAGCAGAGTCAACACGCATCCAATAGCCGCTCCAAGAGCCAATATTTGAAACCAGGAACGGACCTTCATCGGCGGTTGTCTCCTTGCAATCAGAAGTTAGATGCCAGCCACAGCGTTTCCGTCTAGCCTCCCTAAGACCTGATAACCTTTAGACTTACGGGCGCTTCACCCGCACTTGCACACGCGCGCCCTCCGGCAGCGTTCCGTTGGTCAGTTCCACCATCCCGTTTCGGATTATTCCCTCTAATTCTTGCGGCGCGCCGGAAGCGAGTGTAGTCGCGGACGGTAGTTCGCCTAGGGCTTCTCGAAAGGGCGGCTGCGCCACGCGCCGTCCCATACCCTTATCCATTGCCTCGTTGGCCAGCCGGTCGGCCTCCTGATTATGTTCCCTCAACGCGTGGCCGATGGAGAACCATTCAAGCTGCGCGATCAGTTCTTTGGCACGGCCGTAGAGCTCTTGCAGGGTCGCATTCCTTACTTTGTAAATACCCTTGATCTGGCGCACCAGCAACTCCGAATCGCTGATCAGCTTCAGCGCTTTCGGGCCATGCTCCAGCGCATATTCAAGGGCGGCAATCAGTCCCTGATATTCGGCGAAGTTGTTGGTCTGGTGCCCGAGATATTCGCTGAGTTGCGCCACCTTGCGGCCGGCTTCATCCTTAACGACCACGCCATATCCGGCGGGGCCCGGATTGCCGCGCGCGCCACCATCGCTGTGAGCAATCAGGTAATGGGCGGGAGCGTTCTCGCGCGGCGAATCGTCGGCGCGAGAAAACCGAAGTCTACTTCCAGCACTGCCAGGATAAGGCATGGACCGATTTTACAACCAGCATTGTTGTGGCAGGGCGAACGCTCGACAAGTCGAAATCTGTTGAAACTAGAAACAGCAAGGTTTCGCAGCCCTCAAATCCGGCGCACGTTTCTCTCAATGCTCACGGCGCAATGATCGCAGTCTCATTCTGAGGTCTGATTGCTGCGCCACCCAGCGCTGCTTGCAAAGCGCTGAACTACTGATTATCGCCGTGCATCCCGCGCCGACGATTTACTGAAACTTCACAGGAGACACGCTAGGAGCAAGAGGAGGAATGCAGAACTACCAACCGTGAGTTCAACTGCCATCAAAGAGCGGCCAAAACGAGGAGCCTCAACGATGGGAGAGAAACCAAGAAAAAAACTATCATTTACTACTTCGACTTTAGCTCTCTCGCCTTTTTGGCGGCCAGCTTCTTTATCGACGGTTCAGCAGGAAGCTTCTCTGGCATCGTGCCGCCAATATCCGCTATCGCTTTGCGAACTTTCCTACCGACTTCTGCATGAGTATTGATAGCCTTCTGCTCACCTTTTATGGATTCCAAGCGAAGTTTCTCTCAGTCTGCGTAATCCGAAACTCATTAGCCGCCAGTTCTGCTCTCCCAATGCAGTCAAGTAAATCCTCGTTGGATGCTATACCTTTCATCAGTTTCAGTTCTCGAACCCCAGAGCCACCGTAAAGCCCTTTATAGCCGGAGTCCTGGAACACTCCAAACATTTGGCTGCGTACGCCGGCCTGCTGTGCCGCACCGCCTAATTTCCTGTTCGCATCTTTCATCCGATTCCGAAGCAAAAGCCTACGCTCAGCCTCAGTCAACGCAGCGTGGGATTCCTGTGCAAGAGTTTGAGCAGCGAAATACGACTGAGCTGTGGGCAATTTTACAAGCGGTACAGGACTCCATAAGAGCCCTCCCAAGAGAAGCCATGGATGCATCGCAAGTAAGAGAATTACGCTCCGGAACAGCAGTCGCAAAAGCACGCGACCTAATCAAGAGCGCTGGGCATCCGCTTCATATAACCGACATTCTAAAAGGCCTCGGAAAGCCTGTGGATACGAAAAGCAAACTTTCCCTCAGCGGTTCATTGGCAGGCTATGTACGAGAAGGTCAGATTTTCAATCGTCCAGCCCCCAACACCTTCGGCTTAATTGAATTTCCAATTAGCAATGGAAGCGAGGAAATTCCGGATGATTTCGGAAAGATGTAGAGGCGATAAACAAGACAGCGAGCCCACCTCGTTTCGAGCAAACCAACGCAATTTATACGAGACAGTCCAAAGACCCAATCATAATGGAGCCCATTAGTGCAGGATTTTTGGGACAGCGCAGCACTGATTACAGTACTAGCGGTCCGACCTTCAGCGTCCGGCCGCCAGCCGCGTAGCCAGCCTCACCGGCAGCTTGGCGCCGATAATCCTGTCCTGCGCGTCTTTTAGATTGTAGGGGGTGCGGTGGAAGTGGACCACTTGCGCTTCTGTGTCGAACAGCGCGTAAGCCGCGCGCCAGTCGCCATCGCGCGGCTGCCCCACCGAGCCGGGATTGATCATGTAACGCGTGCCCGTTTTCAAGTGCAGCGCGACCGATTCGGCCTGGCCGACCGTGCGATATTCCGGACGAAATCCATCGGCGCTGTTTCCATTGGCGAAGAATCCACCTTGCAGGTGGGTGTGTCCGAAAAAAGTTAAGGGCGCCGCCAGTGCCAGCAGCGGGATGAGCGCGTCGCCGAGCGAAACGATGTATTCGTCCTCGTCCGCCGGCGAACCATGAACCAGTTGCGCCTGCGGAAAACCTTCCAAAGGAATCGGCCCTTGCGGCAATCCGTGCAGCCAATCGAAGTGTTCGCTAGTTAGCTGTTCACGCGTCCACATGGCTGCCATCGCGGCCATGGGATTGAAATCGTCGAGCGAAAGCAGCCCCGTAGCGGCCTTGTCGTGATTGCCGCGCACAAAAACTTTTCCCAGGCTGAGCGAACGGTCGATTACCTCGTTGGGCGAAGCGCCGTAGCCCACCACGTCCCCGAGATTGGCGACCTGATCGAACGACGGCGCCGCCGCCAGGCAGGCCTCGAGCGCTTCCAGGTTGGCGTGAATGTCACTCAGCAGCAGTATGCGCAATCGTCACCAGAGCAAAGTGGGGATTATAGACTGAGAGCGAAGGGCATGGATACTCAAGGCTACGAATCAGGATGTCCCTCGATTGGGCCGTCGGCTATTTTCCATTCACCACTGGGCACCGCGCCCAATGTCCCGGCGAGATTTCCGTTAGGGCGGGCGGAATCACCGCGCATTCCGGCATTCGGTATCCGCAGCGCGGTTCGAAGGCGCAGCCGCGCGGCATGGCGTGCAGCGGCGGCACTGTGCCTTCAATCGTGCCCAGTGGCCGGCCGCGCTCGGTTTTCAAGTTCGGCACGGCTTGCAGCAAACCGCGGGTATAAGGATGAGCGGGCGCGCGAAAAATTTCCTGTTTCGCGCCCATCTCCACAAGATTTCCCGCATACATCACAGCGACGCGGTCGGCAACCTGCGAAACTACCGCAAGATCGTGAGAAATAAACAGCATCGACAACCCAAACTTGCCGCGCAGTTCGGCCAGCAACTCGAGAATCTGCGCCTGAATCGTCACGTCGAGCGCGGTGGTTGGCTCGTCGGCAATCAACAGTTGCGGACGATTCACGGTCGCCATCGCGATCATCACCCGCTGCCGCATGCCGCCTGAAAGTTGATGAGGATAATCGCGCGCACGCCGCTCGGCTTCAGGGATGGCAACATCGGTCATTGCCTGAACCGCCAGCTTCGAAGCGTCACTCTTCGAACGCCTGCCGTGAGCCAGCACCGCCTCGGCAATCTGATCCCCGACGCGCATCACCGGATTCAACGCCGTCATCGGTTCCTGGAAAATCATGGCGATGCGTGAGCCGCGCAGTTGCCGCATGGATTCGTCGGACAATTTCGCCAGATCGCGAGTCGCCCCGTTTTCGGTGAAACGTATCTCGCCGGAAATCCTTGCCTGCGGCGGCAAGAGCCGCATGATCGCCAAAGACGTAATCGATTTGCCTGAGCCGGATTCGCCTACAAGTCCCAACACCTCGCCAGCCCTAATCGAAAAGCTGAGATCGCGAACGGCGGGAAGAGTTTGTGTGGAAACATCTCGTGTAGTGACAGCCGCCCCCGGCTGTCCCGCGCGCAGCGCGGTAGGGAACTCGATATTCAGATTGCAGAGGTCAAGCAGCGGAGGCACGGTTTCATGTTAGCAGCGTCGCAGAACAGTCGCCCTGCGGGCGACGGACAGCCGCGGCGGCTGTCCCCACAAATGATTATTCCCCAACATCGACATTCCCCACTTCAAAATCTATCTACTGTCCCAAAATCAGCGGCAGCCCATTCTTATTGTTGCCGATTACCACCACTTTTGTGTTGGCGCTCTTGGCCAGATTTTCGGTCGCCTCAATGCCTTTCCATTCCAGCAACTGCGCGCTGATGCCTTGCGCCACGATCTGCTGGAAGTCGCGCACGCCCGCAGCTTCAATCCGCTTGCGCTGCGCCTCCTGCGTTTCTTTTTGCAGGCGGAAGTTCATGGCCAGCGATTCCTGCTCGGCCTGTTGCTTGGCTTCAATGGCGGCCTTCAGCGTCGCCGGCAGTTGAATGTCGCGCAGTAAAACATTTTCCACGGTGAGGCCGCGCTGGCTGAGTTGGGCGCTGACTTGATCGTAAATCTGTTTCGCCACCATCTCGCGCTCGCCCGTGTAAAGAGCGTTCGCCGTATGCGACGCCGTTGCCTCGCGAATCGCCGACCGTAGCGTCGGCTCTACCACAACATTTTCGTAATCCGGTCCGATCTTCTGAAACACATCAGCCGCGTGGTCGGGATTGAGATGGTAAATAAGCGCGGTATCGAGGCTCATCATCAGCCCTTCGCTCGAAGGTACGCTGGCCGATTCCTTCAGCGTCTCGGTCTGAATCGAAAGCTCATTATTCGTTTTCAGCGGACTGATCAAATGAATGCCTTCGCCCAGCGTTTCCCCGGTCTGCACCTTGCCGAACAGCGTGAGCACACCAACGTGGCCTGTTCCTACTCGGGTTACGGAACTGAACAATAAAATGATCAGCAAGAACGCCGCAACGCCCAGGCCGATCAGGCGAAGAAATCCGCCTCCGTGACCGCCGCCGTCAATAATTCTGCCCCGAGCCGGATCAAAGATCGTCATTGCAGTCTCCGCGCTAATTTCAGGAGTGCTGACTCCAAGAATATTGATTTTAGGGGCCGGGCATGTTGAAAGTAAGTGTCTTTTCAGGCACAAGACTTTTACGTGAACGCGAAATGCCCGCTTGAAGACGCCAAAGGCAGCCTCGCTAGATGAATGCACCGGGGTTTCTACTGGTTTAACCGGATGGCCCTGCGCAGAACTTAATCTACAGTCGAAACCGTCGATGTGTGGAAGGAAGCGCGGAAGGTATTCGGCACATCGCAAAAGGCGGAAACATGGTCGAATCGCTGCCGATGCCGTTATCGAAGAATGCAACTCCCTCCTATTCGACTAGGCATGAAGGGTCCACATCGGCCGTGTCCTGGGGGGCGGTAGCCGGGGGCGCGTTTGTTACCACGGCGCTTCTGCTGAGTTTGTCGGCTTTGGGCGCGGGGGTAAGCCTTTCGTCGCTCTCTCCGTGGTCAAACACCGGCGTTTCGCCCTCGTCTGTGGGGATGGGCGCGCTACTGTGGTTGGCGATCGTTGAAGTCCTGGCATGCGGACTCGGCGGTTATGTTGCCGGGCGTCTCCGCACGAAGTGGGTGGACGTGCACTCCGATGAAGTTTACTTTCGCGATACGGCACATGGATTTCTGGTGTGGGCCGTGTCTTTTGTCATCCTCGCGGCGTTTCTGGGCTCCGCTGGAACCTTATTGTCTGGAGGAGAGCGCCGGGGCTCGAACGGCGCGCAATCCGATACGCCCGCAGCGGAGGCGAACCGCTACTTCATCGATAGTTTGTTCCGCTCGAACCAGATCTCAAGCGCTCCCGATCAATCGCTGCGTTCCGAAATAAGCGCGGTCTTCGCGCACTCCCTTCATCAGCGTGAGTTGGCAGCCGAAGACAGGAACTACGTGGCCGATGTAGTGGCCGTCAAAACTGGCTTGGCACGACCGGAGGCGGAAAAGCGAGTCACCGAGGTTTTCGGGCGCGATCAGCAAGCGATAGATAATGCCCGCAAAGCGGTAGCGCACTCGTTATATTGGTTGTTTGTCGCCCTGCTTCTCGGCGCATTCGCCGCCAGCTTTTCGGCAACGTTTGGCGGAAGGCAGCGCGATCACTTGCATGTTAATCCGTAGCGGCGGCCGATCTTTGCCTTAGGTAAGATCGTTGCCGGCTAATTCGCCTGCTAAGGTCGTTGCCGCTAACAAGGATCAAACGGAGGAATTCAATGCGTTCCATATTGCTTCTCGTGCTCGGTGTTCCCATCCCAATCATCATTCTGATTGGCCTGTTCAGCCACTTTTAAATTCTTCTTTCTGGGCGATTTCCCGTTGACCATGCGCCCCTGTCGGCCCGCGCGAATCCTTTCGCGTCTCGTCGCATCGGTTATCATTAGACCTATGAGCAAGATCCATATTCCAACCCCTCTGCGGCAATATGTGGACAAACAGTCTACCGTGGACGTAAAGGCCTCCACCGTCGCTGAAGCCATGAACGCCCTGGTCGCTCAGCATCCCGACCTGCGCCGCCACCTCTATAACGAAGATGGCAAGCTGCGCGCATTCGTTAATCTCTACGTTAACGACGAAGACATCCGCTATTTGCAGAAGGAAGCGACTCCGCTAAGCGACGGCGACAACATTTCGATCGTGCCTTCCATTGCAGGCGGCTCGGAAAGCCCATCTTTCCGTTGTCATCCCGAGCGAAGCGAGGGACCATGGTTTCGCTCGCACCCATGCGAACTAATGTCCCCGGAAGCCTATGTGGGCTAATCGGAAGATTCAGTTGCGACTAGCGCCTGACACCCTCGTCATACCAAGCTCGAACCCTCGTCATTCCCGGCTCAAACCTTTGTCATTCCGAGCGGAGCGAGGAACCTTGGTTTCCGTTCCCTCACTAAAAACGCAACGGTAGAAATTCCACCAAGGATTTTATGGCCACAATCACCACCGAACTTCCAGCGACTCTCAGCAAAGACGAAATTCTGCGCTACTCGCGCCATCTAATCATGCCCGAGGTCGGCATGGAGGGCCAGCAGAAGCTGAAAGCCGCGCGGGTCTTATGCATCGGCGCCGGCGGACTCGGCTCGCCGCTCGCTCTCTACCTCGGAGCCGCCGGCGTGGGCACGCTGGGCATGGTCGATTTCGACGTTGTGGACTATACCAATCTTCAGCGCCAGATCATTCACTCCACCGCCGACGTGGGCCGCAAGAAATTGGATTCCGCGGCCGAAAAATTGTCCGCCATCAATCCGTTTCTAACGATCAAGAAATTTGACACGCGTCTGAGCAGCGAAAACGCGCTCGAACTTTTCCGCGATTTCGACATCATCGCCGACGGCACCGACAACTTTCCCACGCGCTATCTGGTGAATGACGCCTGCGTGCTCGCGGGCAAGCCGAACGTTTACGGTTCGATCTTCCGCTTCGAGGGCCAGGCCAGCGTTTTCGCTACCGAAGAAGGCCCCTGCTACCGCTGCCTTTATCCAGAACCGCCTCCGCCGGGACTGGTTCCCTCCTGCGCCGAAGGCGGCGTGCTCGGCATTTTGCCCGGCCTCGTCGGAGTGATGCAGGCCACGGAAGTCATCAAGTTAATTCTCGGGGTGGGCGACCCTTTGATTGGACGGCTGCTCTTGATCGACGCGCTGGGCATGAAGTTTCGCGAGTTAAAGCTGCGCAAGAATCCCGATTGCCCGGTGTGCGGCACGCATCCCACAGTCACGAAGCTGATAGACTACGAACAATTCTGCGGCATTCGCGGCGAGGAGAAACCGGTGGAAGCGGGCGTTCCCGAAATTCAAGTTGAAGAGTTAAAGCGGCGACTGGACGCGAAAGAGGATCTTTTCGTTCTCGACGTGCGCGAGCCGCACGAATATCAAATCTGCAACATCGGCGGACATCTCATTCCGCTCAACGATCTGCCCAAGCGCGTGAACGAATTGGATTCCAGCCGCGAAATCGTCGTCCATTGCAAGATGGGCGGCCGCAGCGCCAAAGCCGTCGCCTTCCTGCAACAGGCTGGGTTCACGAAAGTTCGCAACCTCGCCGGCGGAATCACCGCCTGGTCCGACCGCGTGGACCCGAAAGTGCCGAAGTACTGAAGCGAGTCCGCCGCACCTTCCGCCGTGGAAGAGCCACGGATTAGCGCCCCGTCAAACCCCCGTTTTGAAAAGAAGCGGAATTGCTGAGCGCGAACGGCAATGCTAAACTTGGCGACACTTCCGGGCCGAATTGTCCGAGGAGGTATTGGAATGCGCATTCTTTTTCTCCTGTTTCTGGCGGTTGCGCTCTTGATGCCAGTCTCCCTCTCGGCACAAAAATCAGGGCAAACTTCCGCTCCCGCGCCCAACTCAAGCCCAACCCCGACTCTCGACCCATATACCCAGGGCTTCAAGGATGGCTTGACGCAGCATCAGGAATTATTGAAGGCTGCCCAGGACGAACTGGCCCGGATTCATCAGGAAGTTGATAAAACGAAATTTGCCAACGAATTGTTCATCGGCCTGTACACGTTAACGACTCTGTTGTTGCTGGGAGACGGCTTTCTGAGCATCCAGAAACAAAAGAGCCGAAGCGAGGAAGTTCAAGCAACCGCAACCAACGCCGCCTCCCAGGCCACGAAGGCCGCCACCGAAGCCGAAACCTCGGCTCAAAAAGCCGTACAACTAGTGGATGGCGCAAAGCTCGAAATGGACAAGGTTTTTGCGGCCAGAAAAACCTTGTTCACCGAACTCCCCATGTACTTGAAGCGGACCATCGACACCACCGCTCTTAACCCGGATAACTTCGACGTTTTCCATCAGGCTTCCGTAAACGAGATCGATCACCTCACATTTCTCGGCAGCCCTTCCTTTCGATTTCGGGAACCAGAAAGCGCGGAAGAACTGGGCACGTATTGCAATAGCCTGCTCATGACGGCACGTGGCCTCCTCGCGCAATCACGGCCAGCGGAGACACTAAAGCGAATCGAGATGTTTTTTGAGCTGTCCAAGTCCCCCCACTACGCAGCGAAAAATGCCGACACGGATAGGGCCAGAATGTTCGGCTATCGAGCTGCCGCATTTATGGATCTGCTGAAGCGCCTGCAAACGGAAGCCGCTGCCCTGAGGAAACCTGAAGCTCAGGAGAAGGTTCGCAAGTATCGCAGAGAGATATGCGAAAGCTTGCACAAATCGAAAGATTTGGACGCGAACTGGTCAGGCTCGTATTTTTACAGAGCGTCTTTCTACAGTTTGTTCCCGCTGCCTCCCGACGTAGTCGACCCGGTCGAACGAGCCACGACTTATAAGAACGGCCAAGAACGGGCGATTGATCTCTACCGCACTTTGGTTAGCGACCATGCGAAGTTGCTCCCCAGCGTGGTGGGGGCCGCGCGCTTGAATATTTGCTGTTGTTTAAGGCGCTTGGCGGACGAGTCTGGCGACTACGACGCACTATTCACCGAGTTGCGTTCGCTTCCGAGTGAGTCGAAGATCCGAGACCACAATGTTCACGATAGCGATGGCATTGATCAGACCTCGGAGGATCTTTGGTCCAGCATCATGCAAGATGACGTATTTTTCGGGAAGGCGCCTATCCGCAATTGGACCGATCAAAACTATAAAACTCAGTGGATTGATGTTTTGGACACAAAAGCTAACGTAGGCTCATGGCGGGAGCGCTACTCATATTATCGAGCGTCAAACGCAGCCATGGACTCGTGGAAAATTAAGGCTTGGGAACCCTAAACACGTTACGGTACGCGGTTTACATCCACGGTGGCACTCCTCTGTAAGTATCTCCATCCTAGTCGGAAAAACCAAACCTGTCAAGCCGTGCAGCCGGCCGCTCTACGCGGATCCACGATCCGCAAATGCCCTATTTTCTTCGTCTTACGACGAACCTGAACAGGCCGATGAAGCGTTGCTTTGTGAAGATCCTGTAATCCCGTTTTCCTACAGAATATACCTCGACAAATCCTGATCCTTCACAATATCCGTCAACATTTTCCTCACATAATCCGCATCAATCACAACGTGATCCCCTTTGCGCTCCGAAGCGTCAAAGCTCAACTCGTCCAGCACCCGTTCCATGATGGTATGCAGCCGTCTCGCTCCAATATTTTCCGTGCTCTCATTCACCCGAAACGCAAAGTGCGCGATCTCCTGCAACGATTCCGGCGTGAATTCCAGCTTCACTCCTTCCGTCTCGAGCAAAGCCGTGTACTGCTTCACCAACGAAGACTTCGGCTCCGTCAATATCCGCACAAAATCGTCCATGGTCAGCGACTGCAACTCCACGCGAATCGGAAAGCGCCCCTGCAACTCTGGAATCAGGTCGCTCGGCTTCGAAACGTGAAACGCGCCCGCGGCAATAAATAAAATGTGATCGGTGCGCACCATGCCGTAGCGCGTGTTCACGGTGGTGCCTTCGACAATCGGCAAAATGTCGCGCTGCACGCCCTCTCGCGACACATCCGGACCGTGCCCGCCCTCGCGTCCCGCAATCTTATCGATCTCATCCAGAAACACGATCCCCGAATTTTCCACGCGGTCAATCGCCATCCGCGTGACTTGATCCATGTCGATCAGGCGCTGCTCCTCTTCCTGGATCAAATATTCGAACGCCTCATTCACCTTCATCTTCCGCTTCTTCGTCCGCGCGCCAAAGATGTTCGGCAGCATGTCTTTGATGTTGATGTCCATCTCTTCCACGCCTTGCGCGCTCATAATCTCGAACGTGGGGAAATTGCGCTCGCGCACGTCGATCTCTACTTGCCGCTCGTCCAGCTTGCCTTCGCGCAACTGCTGCCGGAGTTTTTCCCGCGTGCGCGACGAAGATTCCGCCAGCGCAGTATTGCCGTCGATCACTACTCCGCCCGCTGTCGTAGTCTCGGCCGCGCGCGATGACGGCGGAGAGGAAGGCGGCAACAAGATATCGAGCAGCCGCTCTTCCGCGTTCAACTCAGCCTTGTCGGAAACGTCCTCCAACTTTTCTTCGCGCACATTGTCGATCGCAATTTCGACCAGATCGCGCACCATCGACTCCACGTCGCGCCCGACGTAACCCACCTCGGTGAACTTCGACGCCTCCACTTTCAAAAACGGAGAATTCGCCAGCCGCGCCAGCCGCCGCGCAATCTCCGTCTTTCCGATGCCGGTGGGGCCGATCATCAGAATATTTTTCGGCATGATTTCTTCGGCGAGTTCCGGAGTCAACTTTTGCCGGCGCGTGCGGTTGCGCAGGGCGATGGCCACGGCGCGCTTCGCGTCCTTTTGGCCGATCACGTGTTTGTCGAGCTCGACGACGATCTCACGCGGCGTGAGTTCGTCGAGTGCGAGTTGTTCTTCTTCAGCGCTGGAGGGTAGATAGATAGCCATAGATCAGTTCTCAGTTCTCAGTTTCCAGTTCTCAGTTTGCACAGCATAAGTTTTTGCTGAGAGCTGAGAACCGGGAACTGAGAAACTGGCTTTCACAGTTCTTCAATCGTTACCGCATCATTGGTATAGATGCACATTTTGCCCGCAATCTTCATCGCTTCTTCGGCGATCTGGCGGGCGGTGAGTTGCGTATGCGTAGCCAGCGCCTGCGCGGCGGCTTGCGCATAAGGACCTCCGCTGCCGATTGCCGCCACGCCGCCGTCGGGCTCGATCACATCGCCCTGTCCGCTGAGCAAGAATGTCTGTTCTTTATCGCAAACCAGCAGCAGCGCTTCGAGATGGCGCAGGAATTTATCGGTGCGCCAGTCTTTCGCCAGTTCGACAGCGCCGCGTCCCAGGTTGCCGTGGTATTGCTCGAGCTTCGATTCGAAGCGGCTGAACAGGGTGAAAGCGTCGGCGGTCGAGCCCGCGAATCCGGCGAGAATCTTGTCGTTATACAAACGCCGTATCTTCTTCGCCGTGTGCTTGATCACCGACTCGCCGAGCGTGACCTGTCCGTCGCCCGCCAAAACCACGCTGCCGTTTCGCCGGATGGATAAAACTGTAGTGGAGCGTATCAGTCGCTTCGTAGGCATGAGCGCAATTCTTGATTATAGCAGCGAGATTGCACGAGCGAGGATGAACCAGTTCCTGGACAGCAGCCCTTGCTTTTCGCCGAGCAGAAAGCTAAAGAACGGATTATCAAAGCCCCAGCCCTCGCAGGGGCGGAACATATTAGCCCCGGACGTAAGTCCGGGGAAAGCTGAAAAAACGGGAATCGAGTCCCGTAGGGACGGCACGGCACCAACTTTCGAACCTCCGCATACACGCACACCGAGACATCCAGTTCAACCCAGAGCGAACGACAAAGTCAGCGGACAGGAGTGTCCGCTTCACGCGAGCAAACCATTTTCCATCCCCAAAACTTTTCTTGACGTGACCATATACTCACGTGATATAGTACTCACATAATGTTGCTGCTCCACACGGCAACACGAAATTAGGAGGCAGTAATGAAATTCGAAGATCTGACCCTCGAAGTTGAGCAGCACATAGACGTAAAAGCCCCGCCAGACAAGGCTTTCGCCGCGGTTTTGCACCGGCTGGGAAAAGGCAACACCCGGCCCGACGGGCAATCGCTCGATATGATTCTCGAGCCGAAAGCGGGCGGACGCTGGTACCGCGATCGCGGGAATGGCGTCGGACACCTGTGGGGATTCGTGCAAGCGATCAAAGCGCCGGAACTGCTCGAGCTGAGCGGCCCGATGTTCATGTCATATCCAGCAATCAATCACGTGGAAGTGAAGGTCACGCCGGCCACCGGCGGATCTCGCGTAACTTTGCGGCACCGCGCGATTGGCATGATCGACCCCGAGCATCGCAAGAATGTTGGCACCGGCTGGGGCCACATGCTTGGCAACGTGAAAAAGGACTGCGAGTAGCGGCGTGAAAGAAATCGTTGAGCGTCCTTCGGACGAACTCGATGCAGTATGGAAGGCGCTCTCGGACCCAACCCGCCGCGCGATCCTGGACTATCTGCGGGACCGTCCGCGCACCACGACTGAGATTGTCGAAACCTTTCCGCACTTGACCCGTTTCGGAGTGATGAAGCATCTCGATGTGTTGCGCCAGGCGCACCTGGTCAGCACGCGCGAAGAGGGCAGGCAGCGGGTGAACTCGCTCAACGTGGTGCCGATCCGGCAGATTTACGAACGATGGGTTGGCCCGTTCCAGGAGTTGTGGACCGGCGAACTCCTTCGTATCAAAGAAATCGCCGAAGGCGAGACCTGCGAGACGCGAACACGAAAATCGCGCAAACCGACTCATGTAACCGCGCGGGCGGAACACAGAAGGGCGAAGCGCGGCAACACCAGGACAAGATCCGAAATCTAAAAACATAAGAAAAGGAGAATCCAAATGACTACGCTAACAACCAGCACCGGAGTCCAGGGCCACGAAGTGGTTTCGCCAAAGGAATGGCTTGAAAATCGAGAAGAATTCCTCCGCAAAGAAAAAGAGTTCACCAGATTGCGCGACGAACTCAGCCGACAGCGCCGAGAACTGCCATGGGAGAAAGTTGACAAGAATTATGTGTTCGATGGCCCGAACGGCAAAGTGACGCTGGCCGAACTGTTCGGCGGCCGCAGTCAGTTGATCGTCTACCACTTCATGTTCGGTCCAGGATGGGAGGCGGGCTGCCCGAGCTGCTCCTACCTTGCCGATCATTTCGGCGGGAGCTTGGTTCATCTCGCGAATCGCGACGTGACTTTGGCGGTAGTTTCTCGCGCGCCGATCGAACAGATTGAGGCATTCAAGAAGCGCATGGGATGGCAGTTCCGCTGGGTGTCGTCGTTCGCGAATGACTTTAACCGGGATTACCATGTTTCGTTCACGAAAGAAGAAATGCAGAACGGCAAGGTGGAATATAACTACGAGATGATCGAGTTCCCCAGCGAAGAAGCGCCGGGAGCGAGCGTCTTCTACAAGAACGAGGCTGGCGAAATTTTTCACACTTATTCCACATACGCCCGCGGACTCGACATTCTTGTGGGCGCCTACAACTTTCTCGATCTCGCGCCCAAGGGCAGAGACGAGGACGGATTGGCCTTCTCGATGGCGTGGGTGCGGCATCACGATAAGTACACCGAGGGCTACGTGGTCGATCCGAAAGCGGGGTATGTGGCGCCTAAGGTTGTGGCATCGTCATGCTGCGCGGAACATAAATCGTGAATTGCTGCGCAGCTATTTTGACTGAATCGAATCGCGCAACTGCGGGAGCGCGGATCGCCTATAGCGGTCCGCCTCTGCGGACTCTGGCGCGGCGTGGTCGCGAGGCTGCAGGATGGATCGTTCCAAGCGGCATTTTGGCGCTGTTGCCGAAATGCCCCGCGTGTATTGTCGCTTACCTTGCGGTTGGAAGCGGGATCGGAATCTCGGTATCGACCGCGATCTATCTGCGCATGGGATTGGTAATTCTGTGCACAGCCGCCCTCGCGTATTTTGCTCTTAGGCGCGGGCGACGGTTTATGGCCCGCTATACCGACGAGATGCCAAGATGGCAAGGTTTGGATGGCGCATCACTTCAGCCCGGCGATAAACCCGCCCTACCCAACCTGTCATTCCGACCGGAGCCGACCCCTGAGCAACGCGAAGGGCGCGGCGTAGCGGAGGAACCAGTTGCTCACTTGCAGCGGGCATGGCCCGTGTGGAGCGGACACTCCTGTCCGCTGAGCCCCACTACCTCAAAAAGCAGGACGACACCCTCGCCCAGCTTGACCTCTTCGCCGCCTACGTAATCCCCGTCGAGGCGTGGTACATCATCTCCGCCGCCTTGCTCTTCGGCCGCGAACGCAAAACCGGCATCATGCTCTACCTCGTCGAGCCCGTCAAAAAAGACCGCTACAGCTACGAAGTCTACAAAGAAGCCTGGCCCTCGCTCAAACAAAAGCCGCCGCGCGTTAGTAGAACGCATTCGAGTACACGGAAAGAGCGCACTTTGAAACGTCTTCCCTTGGAGGTCTTGAAAGGGCGCGGCTTCAGCCGCGCCGCAACGTTCAGATGTAGGGGAGCGGCGCTTCAGCGCCGCGTTAGGCGCACAACAAAAGGGAGGGGCACGACTTTACTCGTGCCGAAAACGCTGACGCAACAAAACATGGCATTAGTCTGCAACGAAACTCCGGCGGCAAAGGGGCGGCATATATTAGCTCGGACATCCAGGGTAAGCCGCGAGAAATGGAACTAATTCTACAGGGCAGCATGACAGAACCGCTCGGGTTTATTCTATGCGGGTGCGGAAGATGGCGCCCATATGTCTTGGTCCTATTGAGGTGATCCATGTCGAAGCAGTTGATAGAAAACGAGGTCCTACGGTTCCTTTCATCCAGCGAGCCAGAGGTGATCTGCCTAACAGGGCATTGGGGTGTCGGCAAGACTTTCGGATGGCGCAAGTATGTCCAGAAGGCGAAGAACCAAATTGCTCTTGCGCGTTATTCGTACGTGTCGCTCTTCGGCATCAACTCACTTGACGCTCTAAAATATTCGATTTTTGAAAATACCGTTAGATCGTCGGATAACGGCACCGAACCGACCCTCGAAACTTTTAAATCCAACACCGTTGCTGTCGCGGAACGACTTGGGAGAAAGTCCGTCTGGTTCTTGCAGCAGATTCCGCGCGTAACAAGTTACGTCGGTAGCCTAGCTCCGGCATGGTTTCTCTCAGTAAGGAACACGATAATCTGCATAGACGATATCGAACGCCGCGGGTCGAGTCTAACCGTCCGAGAAGTTCTGGGGCTAGCGTCCATGCTGAAAGAGCAGAGAGGGTGCAAAATTGCCCTAATACTTAACTCAGATGCGCTAGATGCAGACAGAGAGGAATTCCGAAGGTATTACGAAAAGGTCGTAGACGTATCCCTGGACTTTGCGCCGACACCCGCGGAGTGTGCAGCAATTGCTTTTGAAACTAAGAGTGAAGCCGTCAAATTGCTCGCAGAGAATAGCGTAAAGTTGGGTCTCTCGAACATTCGGCTCCTGAAAAGGATCGAGCGTCTGGTACGCACAGCCGAGAAACTTCTACAGGGATTTGATGCACAAGTACTGGCACAATCCGTTAACTCTCTTACACTTCTTGGCTGGAGCGTGTATGACACAAACTCAGCCCCTTCGCTAGACTTCCTAAGGAACAGAAGGGGAAAGACCAGATATGCTGACAAGGATCAACAAGTGCCACAAAATGAGGTGGGCTGGAACGCGCTTCTCGACCTATATGGCTTTGGAGCAGTCGACGCCCTCGATCTAGCGCTTCTGAAAGGCATCCAAGCGGGCTATTTCGACCCAGACGAGATCAAGGCGGAGGCGACTGAGATTGAGAAAAGAATTGTCGCATCGAAAGAAAACAACGCATTCTTCGAAGCCTGGGAGCTATTCCATAATTCCTTTGATGATAATCAAGACGAGGTACTCGACGCGCTGCGTGAGTCCTTCCTCAGCAGCGTAAAGCAGATCACGCCGCTAAATATGAATAGTACCATCGCGCTCTTCAAGGCGCTTGGCAGGCGCGAGCAGGCGATCCAAATGATTGCTTATTACTTGGAGAAACGAGCCGACGAGCCGCGCCTCTTTGATCCGAGAAGCTATCTGATGTTTGGAGACCTCACCGATCCAGACGTCCTCAATGCTTTTAAGCAGAAGCAGGCAGAACTGATGCGGGAGCCGGATCCCGCAACAATACTTCACCAAATCTCGGACTTAGATAGCTGGAGTCCTGAACAGGTGACAGCTCTGGCCAACCTTCCGGCAGACTATTACTACAACCTTTTCAGAGAAACAAAGGGAAGCAACCTGCGCAAACTAATCAGCGCGTGTTTGCAATTCGCTAGAATTGCTAACGCTACTCCGGAAATGCAAGAAGTCGTGAGAAAAGCAAAAGAAGCCCTAACGCGCATCGGTAAAGAGTCCCCGATAAATGCCCGCCGTCTACAACCGTATGGAGTTCAAGTCGATACGCCATCGCTTCGCGGCATTGACGACGCACACTAGCCAATGGTATTAAGCGTCCACCGGCTGTGGCTTCCCCGCCAGCAACTGCCGCAACACATACTACAGAATCCCACCGTTGACGTAGTAGAGCGCCTCCCTACGCGCGACTGGAGTGCCGGCTCTCGCGTGCAAGATATTGCTGATCGAGCGCCTGCCGTATAAGGGTTTTGATCACGGCCTGGCGGCTAATATTCAACTCCTTCGCGGCGCGGTCTAGCTCTTCCAACATGCCGGGCGCGAGATCGACGTTCACGCGCTGGATTGGAGCCATCATCCTGCCGGCATTGGTGAAGAAGCGGGATACGTCCTTGCCCCGGTCGGCCAAGCGGGCGATGTTTTCTGCGGGAACAGATTTGCCGCGCTTACGTGTTTTGTTCATAAAGCTGTTGCTCCTGCTTGGTCGAGCGACAAAGCGTGACGAAGCGGTAATATTCTCCTTCCGCGTCCTCGCGCATTTCGAAAATGAGCGTATACAGCTTTGCCGAAACCCAGCCGATGGCGCGGTATTGGTCCGGCAAATCCGAGCGCTGGTCGAGATAGTAAGGATGCGAGAAGATTTCCCGCGCTTCCTCGAATCCGATGCCGCGCTTCGGATTCGCCCGCAGCCTGGCGCTTTTGCGCTCGTCAAACTGAAATCGCATCAAGTATAACAGTTATACCAGTTAATCGAAAGGTAAAATCGCGGCATCCCCAAAAGCGCCGGTGAGAGGGTTCTACACGCCCACCGCCTCCCGCTTCGCCGCCAGCAACTGCCGCAACACATATTGCAAAATCCCGCCGTTGGCGTAGTAGAGCGCCTCCTGTGGCGTGTCGATGCGAACCAAGGCTTCGAACTCCACGTACCGGCGACCGGACGGCCCGCCTGCTATTGCCCGAGCAAGGACTTTTACCTTCTGTCCAGCGGCATAATGCTCAATCAAATTACGGATCCCGGTAATCTCAAAAACTTCCTCGCCGGTCAGCCCCAGCGTCTCCGCATTCTGCCCGGCAAGAAATTGCAGCGGCAAAATTCCCATGCCAACCAGATTTGACCGATGGATGCGCTCGTAGCTTTCGGCGATCACTGCTGAAACTCCGAGCAGCCGCGGGCCTTTCGCCGCCCAGTCGCGCGACGAGCCAGAGCCGTATTCTTTTCCGGCAAGAATAATCAGGGGAGTTCCTTCAGCAATGTATTTTTCCGAAGCGTCGAAGATCGACATCTCGCTGTTCGAAGGAAGATGCCGCGTGAATCCGCCTTCGGTCGCGACCAGCTTGTTGCGCAACCGGACATTGGCAAATGTCCCGCGCACCATCACTTCATGATTCCCTCGCCGTGAGCCGTAAGAATTGAAGTCGGCGGGCTTGACGCCATGCTCCTGCAAATATTTTCCGGCGGGGCCGTCTTTCTTGATCGAACCCGCGGGAGAAATATGATCGGTCGTAACGCTGTCTCCCAATACCGCCAGCGCGCGGGCAGCGTGAATCTCATCGACGGGCGACGGCTGAATCTTCATATCGTCGAAGTACGGAGCGCGGCGAATGTAGGTGGAATCTTTTTCCCAGGCATACGTTTCGCCTTTAGGAACAGACAAGCCGCGCCAGCGTTCGTCTCCGGCAAAAACTTCGGCGTAACTTTTCGAAAACATTTCCGCGGTAACCGACTGCTCGACCGCTTCTTCCACTTCGCGTTGCGTAGGCCAGATATCGGCGAGATAGACGGGCTTGCCGTCTTTGCCTTTGCCGAGTGCATCTTTGCGAAGATCGGTGTCGATGCGTCCCGCAAGAGCGAAAGCAACCACAAGCGGCGGCGACATTAAATAATTCGCGCGCACCTCGGAGTTGATGCGGCCTTCGAAGTTGCGATTGCCCGAGAGCACGCTGGCGACGACCAGATCTTTTTCATCGATGGCCTGCAAGACTTCTGCGGGCAGCGGGCCCGAGTTGCCGATGCAGGTGGTGCATCCGTAGCCGACGATGTGGAATTTTAGTTTTTCGAGATAAGGAGTGAGCCCGGCGTTCTCCAGATAGTCGCGCACCACTTTCGATCCGGGCGCGAGCGAAGTCTTCACCCACGCTGGAACCTGTAATCCTTTTTCAACCGCTTTCTTCGCAACGATTCCAGCGCCGATCATCACGGACGGATTCGAAGTGTTGGTGCAGGAAGTGATCGCGGCGATGACGACGCTGCCGTGCCGGAGCGAATCTTTCACGCTGGCGGGAACGTGTTCGTGAACGTTGGGGTCTTCGACGCCAATGGCAGCGGGGCTGCCGCCTTCCTGCTCCCATGTGGCGGAAGTCCCGGCTTTCGCCGTTTGAGTTGAAGTCGCTGCGGTTTTCGCGGCAGCAGCTTTCGGCTTCATCAGCGACGGCAAAGCTTTATTGAACGACTCTCCCGCTTGCGAAAGCACGACGCGGTCCTGCGGACGCTTCGGCCCGGCCAGGCTGGGCTCAACGCTCGCGAGATCGAGCGCGAGCAATTCGGAATATTCCGCTTCCGGAGTTTTTTCGTCGTGAAAAATTCCCTGCTCGCGGCAGTAGGCCTCGACCAGCGCGATCTGTTCGGCGCTGCGTCCGCTGAGTTTCAGATACTTCAAGGTTTCTTTGTCGACCGGAAAGATGCCGCAAGTCGCGCCGTACTCGGGCGACATATTTGCGATGGTCGCGCGATCGGCGAGCGGAAGGTCGCGCAGCCCGGGACCGAAGTACTCGACAAATTTTCCGACGACGCCGTGCTTGCGCAACATTTCGGTGAGGGTTAAAACCAAGTCGGTGGCTGTGGCCCCTTCGCGCAAACGTCCCGTCAACTTCATGCCAACGACGAGCGGGATCAGCATGGAAACCGGCTGCCCCAGCATCGCGGCTTCGGCTTCGATTCCCCCCACGCCCCATCCCAGCACCCCCAGCCCATTGATCATTGTCGAGTGACTGTCGGTTCCTACCAGGGTGTCGGGGCTGGCGACGTGTTTCCCTCCTTCTTCGTTCACGAAGACGACGCGGGCAAGATATTCCAGATTGACCTGGTGGACGATGCCGGTGTCGGGAGGAACGATGGCGAGGTTGCGGAATCCGGTTTGGCCCCAGCGCAGAAAAGAGTAGCGCTCTTTGTTGCGCTGGAATTCGAGCAGGGCGTTCATGTCGAATGCGCCAGCGGTGCCGAATTCGTCGACCTGCACGGAATGGTCGATGACCAGTTCAACCGGCTGCAAAGGATTGATGAGGGAAGGATCGCCGCCAAGTTCTTTCATGGCGTCGCGCATGGCGGCGAGATCGACCACGCAGGGCACGCCGGTGAAATCCTGAAGCAGTACGCGGCTGGGCGTGAAGGCGATTTCTTTATCTGGCTTGGAATTCTTATTCCACGCCGCGAACGCGCGAATGTCTTCTTTCTTCACATTGCGTCCATCTTCGGTGCGCAGAAGATTTTCCAGAAGAATGCGCAACGAATACGGAAGATGCCTGGTGGAAATGCCCTGATGATCGAGCGCGTCGAGGCGGTAAATTTCGTATTCTTTGTTGCCGACTTTGAGAGCGGAGCGGGAGTTGAAGCTGTTTAAGGACATGATGGCCTTCCTGATGAATGCCGCGCTGGACGGTGGCGCCGCACCGCGGGGCGGGGTTCAGACCGGAACCTTTAAGTTTAGTCGTTTTGATGATGATTGCGTAGCACGGATTGTCGGGGGAGTGCTGCTGAGCGCTCCTCCGGTTATTCAACTAGATGGCAAGCCCGTGGCGGTGGGGATAATGGCTTGGTAGCTTGCGTCCAGCGCAGGGCCGAGCAATAGGATAGCGGTGATGCGGCGGACGACCTGTGAGAAGTAGGCGGCTTCCTCCGTGTGAAGCGCGCGGCCGAGCAGGGGAAGTTCCCTGTAGCTTAGCCACTTCTTCAGGACTTGGTAACCGCCGAGAGGGTAGTTCCAGACATTGATTGGGACTGCCGACCAGAACGCTTCGCCATTGAGATGAATATTGGCGCAGTTTTCCCCAAGACGGACGAGCGCTTCCTCAAGAGCGACCGATTCCGTCGATGCCAGCTTCGCTATTTTTTCGCGTTCTTCTTGAGTCCAACGGCGATCAGGCGAGAGGCCCTGGCCGGGCATGACCGTGCTGCCTTGTCCGCGGTATCCCCAGCCAGCCGTGAGCTTAAGGGCGTTCTCGATGTCTGAACTGTTAGGAAGTTTGAGAGCTGCCAGAAAGGACCATTCGGCGCCTAGCCGGACGGCAGATTCTGGGTCGAGCAGTTCGGCGAGGCGGCGACCGAGGAGGGCGGATCGGACAAGGGATTCGGAAGACGATGGTAGCGGGATTCGCGGCCAGTCCCCGAGTAGAGCGCGCAGAATTTTCGATGCGGTAGACAGGTGTATGCATCGTTGCTAAGCAGTGGAAGAAGAGGTCGGGTGGCGAAGCAGCGACTGAGGATAGGTATCGTTCTGCGGGTGCGCTGAGATTTGGGCGGGATGCGGGCTCAGGCAGGAGACTGCCCGCGGATTCAAGAACTATGGCCGGGAAAAAATTCGACAGACCGTTGCCGAAATTGTCGGCGAGGCTTTGCGTCAGCGCTCCACGACAAAAAATATCCCCCGATTCCTTCTGTCTAGCTTCGATCCAGTGTGTGGCCCCGATCATTTGTTTTACGTATTCAGAACGCTTCTCATCCAAAAGCTTTGTCTCCGGCTCCCAGTAGAGCCAACGAAGATCAAAGGGACGATACGCATAACGCAGGATCTGCCATGGTCGGAAGCCCTTTTGTTGTAGTGCCCTCCGAGTCTCCTGTGGCTCGAAGCGCGCGCTAGGCTCCATCGCGGCTGGGACCAGCTGGCCATCTCCGCGTCACTGATATCGGTGCCGAGGTAGAGACGCATTCGAGATTCAAGGCGGTCGCGGTCTATGTCCACCACTAAGGGATCACGGCTGGTTTTTACTCCTGCAAACGAAAATGGGAAAAGTTCTGGGAGTCGAGGTCGCGTGATGTACGCAGTCGAGTGGGTACGGGACGCGAAAAGGTCGCCGAGCACATCCACTGGAATAAGTGCATCGTATTTCAGCTCGGTTTCGTGCAGGGCTTCCCGTTCAAGTTGCTGTAGCTTACCGGTTCCCCAGAGGTCTCGAAGATTGATTTCGCCGCTTGATAGTGCGGAATCGCGATTTCGGACGAGCGTCGCGATAGCTGTTCCAACTTGAATTCCTTCACGATTTTGAGCAGTGGAGAAGGCGCTGGGATCAGGTTCGCCTTCGGGCGTGGTTTTGCCCGTGCCGTACTTGTCGCCGTTGAGATTGTCGATAAACAGACGCTGAAAGGCGTGAAGGTAACGGTAGCGCATCGTTGGATGCGAAAGGCCGTCGAGCCATGCGTTGTTTGTTATTAAGCAAACAATCCCCTTACCATCAGCATTTCCCAAGACGCGCCTCTCCGCGACGCGAAAGAATCGGATATAGAGGTCGTTGAGTCCCTGGCCCTGAGGTGCTGGAAGTCCGGGAACTGGTTCGCGATAGGCGTTCGTGAGGTCGCGTTCTTCTTCGATCTTTGCGATTCCGGCATATCCGTTGTAGGGAGGATTTCCAAGGATGACAAGAATTGGATCTTGCTGCTTGATCTGATCGGAATCCTCGCGTTCGCGGCGGAACTCTTCGAATATTTCTGATTGTGGGTGTTTCTCGGGAACCCATCCCGTGAGGGCATTGGTGAGGAAGACCCCGGCGCGTTGATTATCAGTAAGCCCGCATCCCGTAGATTCCAGCAGCGAGGCAATTTGAAGGTGCGAGATCACAAATGGCGCAGGCATGATCTCGAAACCGAAGACCCGGGTAAGTGCGATGGATCGAAGGCTATTTGGGATAAGTGCTGTATCGTCTCCCGCGCTGTCGAGCAGCGTCCGATGAATGCGGTGCAAAACCTCGGTGAGGTAGGCTCCGGTGCCACAGCAGGGGTCGAGAATTCGCACGGCGGGGCTGGCGAGGCCCAGCGGCTGGTTGAGTTCGGTTCGAAGGAGCTGATCGACCCGCTCGACCATGTACTTGACGATTTCTTTCGGCGTGTACCAGACGCCAAGGTCTTTGCGGAGTTGTGGATCGAAAGCTTCAAGGAAAGGCTCGTAGAAGTAGGCGACGGCTTCTTCTTCGCGGAAGATGTCGAAAAAGGCCGGCTGGATGCGGTTGAGGGCTTCCCCTGCGAGATTCAGGATCTCCTGAAGCTGGATGGAATTCAGCGCTCCGGGATCGGACACTTCGCCAAAGAGCTTGCGCAAAACCGGAACGCGCAGGTAATGGGCGGAAACCCGCCAGTCAAAGCGAGCGCCAGGCAGAAATTCAGATGTTCTACGCCAAAGGATCCATGCGGAGAAGATTCCGTAAAAAAGGGTCTGGACGAGCGTGGAGCGAAAAAAGTGCTCGCCCTTCTCACCTTCGAACTTGATTCCAAGCGACTCCTGGAGGGCGATCTTGACCGTGTGGAAGCTGCCGAGTGGATGATCTTCGGCGCGGGCACGGGCTTCGCGGGCATAAGAGGCTAGAAGCCAGGCAACGTCCTTGGGCTGAACGAGCGGGGCTTTATAGAGCATGACGCGAGCGAGAAAATCGGGCAACAGATCGCCGTGGCGGGCGAAAGATGTTATCGGGTCCGACCAAAGCGCAGCCGGTGTGCGGGCGAGAACGTAGCTTTCAAGAGTCTTTATGTTCTCCGCCGGAGTTAGTTGGAGCAGCCGAAACTCCCGTAGATTGGTAATCAGTACGAGGCCGTATTGCTTGAGGTAGCGAAAGGTCTGCTCCTCATCGGTGAGTTTGTCGAGGCTGTAATCAGCGGGTTTAATTTCAACCACGCCGCGTTCTGGATTGTGAAGGATCGGGGGCTCGGCATTGCGGCGCTTGCGGCTGGGCTGCGGGAAAAACCCGCCATCCGGCATGCCTGCGCCTTGGCTGCGGAGTTGCGTCGAGAAGAGGATCTGCGACTTGAGCTTTTGGCCCGCCGCATTGAGGAGCCGGTCAAGCGGAGGATAAAAAGATGTTTCGGCAGTGGCGGAGCCTGTGGACCGGATGGCGCGGAGATCGGTAAGGTATTCGGATACGCTGTACGAAGACGGCATGCTGGTCACCATGATCGCACAAGGTGCGGACGTGCTGATGGTGAGGAGTTTGATTCTGCATCATGGGGCGGCAGCAAGGCTTAAGGGCCGAAACAGCGTATTTTTCGAAGCTCTCCCGTGTAGGTCCTTCGTCCTGAGCCGCCCGCTTCGCGAGCGGCTCCGCTTCCTCAGGATGACAATTGTTTGGCGCGGCGGTGCAGCCGCATCGAGGCGGCGCAGACGGACCCGGGCGTCGGCGCTCCGAAGTTAATTCGCGCGGGCTTAACATCCAGTGTGCGAGCGTTGGCAACTCATATGGCGGCTTGGGGGTAGAATCACAGGTGCGGTTGGGCTGTCTTCGTTGGCGGCCGATTTCGATTAAAAGGGAGAGAATAATGGCAGCGCAGGTTGACGCAACCAAGGCAGAGAACAGTCCCAATCCGAATGAGAAGCTGGTGAAAATCTTCGACAGCGAGCAGGAGTCGGAGGCGATAGTGGTGAAGGGCTTGCTCGATTCGGCGGGGATTGAGAGCGATCTGAAGTCGGGAAGCCTGGTGCAGGAAGCGTTTCCGGGGTTGGGCGGAATGATTATTCTTGTGCGGGAAGAAGATGCGGAGAGGGCGCGCCGCTTGATTGCGGATTCGCGGCAAAGCCTGGCTATGGATGCGGCTGAGGAAGAAATAGACGACGAGACGAAGGCATAACCGGATCGGCATTTCGCGCCGCCTGAACAGGCTGCGGGAAACGTGTGGCAGGACGCGAAACGGCGGCTGAAGCCGCGAATCTTCATTTGCCCTTGCGGCGCGCCTTGAAGGCGCGCCCTTTCAAATCATTCCTGAACCAAGTTCTTCCGTAGCTTTTTGCTGGCGCGCCCTTTCAATTCCTGAACCAAAGAGAACAGGTTATTTTAATCCTGCCAGCGCGGGCGTGACGGAGTGACCGTCGAGATAGAAAGTTGTGGCGCCATCCAGATCGGTGCGGTAGACCCGCGTTTTAGCCCTTTCCAAGCGCTCGAGGACAGCGGGTTTGGGAAAGCCGAAGCAATCGCGAAAGCCGAGCGAAATTACCGCGAAATTGGGATGCACGGCTTCCAGAATTTCCGGCGTGGTGGAAGTGTTGCTTCCATGGTGCCCTACCTTCAACAGGTCTGAATGCGCGGGATGCAGGCTGGCGATGCGGCGTTCGAGGGATTTCTCGGCGTCGCCTTCGAGCAAAGCGGAAGTCTGGCCGTAGCCAACGCGCATCACCATCGAGTCATTATTTTTGGGCTCGAGTCCCACGGGCCAATCTTGCGGCGGGAAGAGCACTTCTATATTCGCGCCGCCTAAATTCAATAGGTCCCCCTCCCAATGGCGCACCACTTTCGTTCCGAGCGTGTGGGCTTCCGCAATTAAACTTTCGAGCGCGCGGCTGGGCGGCATGAGCCCGATCCACAATTCCGTGGGATGAAAATCTTTCAGCACAGCCGGCATTCCTCCGATGTGATCGGAGTGGGCGTGCGAGATTGCGACCACATCGAGGCGCGAAATGCCGCGCGACCAGAGGTAAGGAGCGACGACGTCTTCGCCGAAATCGGTGTGGGATCCGCCGCAGAATGTTGGTCCTCCGGCGTCGATGAGCATGGTGCGGCCTTCGGGCGTAACCAGCAGGATCGAGTCGCCCTCGCCGACGTCGATGGAAGTGACTTCGAGCACGCCGGATCGGGTTTGCGGAGAAGCAGGAACGAACGCGAGAGCGAGAGAAGCTGCGAGCAGTGCGGATAATCCCGCGAGGGCCAGCACGGCGCGTTTGCGCGCCGATATCAGCGCAACTACCAGCGCGACCGACGCGGCCGCAATCATCAGCGTAGAGGGCGTGGCTACGCGAAGGTCGGCCAGCCGCATTCCACCCAAACCGTGAACTGTGCCGGTGATTGCCTGTAACGCGAACGTGGTAAGAAGCGCCGGAATTTTAGCGAACACGGGTGAGATGTAAGCGAGAGCAATCGTTAGTACGGCGGCGGGCATCATGATTTGCGTGAGAGGAACGACCGTCACGTTTGCCGGAAGGCCGATAGTGGTGGCCCGATGAAAGTAGTAGGCCATGGGCAAGGCGAGGCCAATCTGCATCACGGCCGAAACGAGCAGTAATTCAAAGATGCGCAGGTTGAAAACCGCTGTTCCACGGACGAGACGCAATGACCACGACTGGCCGACGAAACGCGCGAGCCGCTCCGCAATCAGCCGAAGGTCCACGCGGAATTGCGCAATGCGGGGCGGAAGCGAGGGGCCGACGTCGTCCGCATCCCAATGGGCCAGCGCGCGGCGGTAGAGCCCCGAGGTGCGCTCAAGTAATGGAATGGCAACGGCGGCGACGATCAGCACGCAAAGAAATGTCATCTGAAAACTGGCGGTGAAGAGTTGGCGTGGATCGAAGACCAGAACGGCGAGCGCGGCAGTGCCGAGCGCATTGACCATGCCGCGGTCGCGATAAAGCAGGCGCGTGCCGAGATAAATCGCGCACATCAAAGTGGCTCGCCATACCGGAGCGCCGACCTCGGTGAGAAACGCATAAGCGACGCAGCAGAGGATCGTCAGCAGGGTCGCGGGAATTTCGGCGAGGCGCAACCGGCGGAGGCTCCAGAAGACGACGAAGGCGAGAATGGTGACGTTCATGCCGGAGACAACCAGAATGTGATAAGTGCCGGAGCGCTGGAAATCGGCACGGGTGTCGCGATCGATAAAGGCCGCTTCGCCGATTAACATGGCGTCGATCAGCGCTGCCTGCGGCGGAGGCCACAGCGCGTGAACGCGAGCGATGATGCTCGCGTGAATGCGGCTTCGCCAAAGCTCGACGCGGTTGCCGACGAAGCCGGGAAGAATTTCCACCTCCTCGGCCTTCGCCGAACCGAGCTCGGCGATGCCCTTGCCTGCGAGATAGCTTTCATAATCGAAGGCCCCGGGGTTATGAAAATTGCGCGGAGGCTTGAGCTTTACCGGAACGCGGATGCGTTCGCCATAGTGAAGAATCGGCATCGCGGGAATGGCTGGGCCGGCAGGAGGAATTGGGTTCGAGTGGGTATAAATGGCCAACTGAACTCCGGCATGCGCCTGAGTCTTCGTGCCATCATCGGCGACGAGTTCGTCGGTTGCTACGTCGAGGCTCTGAGCCATCTCGTTCGCGCTCGCCGATCGGATGGTTCCTTCGCGAGTTACATGCGCTGTGATCTCAACTGCCGGGCCGTATTCGAAAGGCTGCAGGGTCCGGTTGAGAACATTGGAAGAGCCTCGGAGTTCGATGTGAACCGCGCCGGCGAGGAAAAGCCCGCCGAGAGCGAGGCCGGCGGCAAGCGATTTTTTCCGATCGAGGAAATAAAGGTTGGCGGCGAGGAACGCTATTGCGCCAGCTACCCACCACAGGGCTGAGTGCCGGAAGTAGTTGGCGGCGATGATTCCAGAGGCGTAGCACAGCGCGGCCCACAACATTGGTTGGCGGGGGGACTTGAGTTGGAAATCCTGCGGCGGCTGGGGATTTTGCGATTGAGGTAAGCTCGGCATTGAAAGTCAGTAAAATGGCGTGCTCGAATGGGGGCAGGCAGCCGGACGCGAGACGACCACGGAACTTGGCGGGGTGCGAAACGTTACCGCAGACCTCGGCGGCTAAAGAGTCTGCCGACAAAGCTTAGTTCGGATACCCGGGCGACCCGCAGGCGCTGAAGCGCTTTGGTGTTGAATGGCTTAACAGCACGACTGAAGTCGCGCCCTTCCGAAAACAGGACCAATCGAAGTTTTGGAGCGGGCTAGAGCACTAAATGCAGCACGCTTTCGAGGTGATATGTCTGCGGGAACAGGTCGAATAGATGGGCCTCCTCGACGCGGTAGCCGACCGCTTGCAGCGGGACCAGATCGCGGGCCAGCGTAGCTGGATCGCACGACACGTAGGTCAGTCGTGGCGCGCGCACTCTTCCCAGCGCCCGCGCCACGTCAGCCCCTAAGCCGCCACGGGGCGGATCAACTATTACCAGATCGGGACGATGAATCGCCTGGGGGAGAGCTGGATCATTCCCGATCTGCCCGCTTCCCAAATATTCCTGGGCTGTGGCGTGAATCGCTTTTCCGTTATCGGACAGATTGTATTTCAGATCTTTTACGGCTGTCTGTGACGACTCGACCGAGGAGATGTGATGGAAGTCACAAGCCAGCCCTGTGGAAAAGATTCCGACGCCTGCGTAGAGATCGAGCGCCCGTTCGCCCGATCGTCCTCCAGTGACGATATCAACCAGGTCGTTGACGAGAAAACGGTTGGTTTGGAAGAAAGCACCGGCGCTTACGCGGTAAGCCCGAACTCCAGTCTCGTAAGCCAACTCGGAATCCCCCACGGCGACCAGCGGCTCCTGCACGCCTTTCTGCGGCTCACGGAGCGCAACGATCCCTGCGATTTCGGGCATGGAGGCGCACAATTCTTCAGCCCACGCCCGAACCGGAGCGCGGCGGGCCTCAGGCGCGCACAAGAACTCGATCAGCAATTTCGCTTCGTTTCCCGCGGCATCCGAATTCGCAAAGAACTCGACTTCGCGCACTCCATCGATGGCTTTGCCCGCGCGCCCAGCTTGCCACAACGCCGCAATGCCGCGATTGATCAGCGGCGAGCTGATGGGACATTCCTCGACCGGCAGCACCTCATGCGATGCAAACTTGAAGTATCCCAAGGCAAAGTCGGGGCGAGTTCGCACTTGCAGGCGCGAGCGATTGCGATAGTTCCAGGGTGGCGAAGGATGGAGTTCAATTTCGCATTCGAGTTCAAGCTTGGCGATGCGGCGCAGATTCTCGCGCAAAATTTCCCGCTTGATCTCGAGTTGGTGCTCGTAGTCGGCGTGCTGATAGTGGCATCCGCCGCAGCGCGCGAAATAAGGGCACGGAGGCGGCACGCGATGCGGAGAAGGGTCGTTGATTTTCTTCGCTGTGGCGCGGGCGAACCCGGGTTTTTGTTCGGTGAGAGCGGCCTCAATTTTCTCTCCGGCCAGAACAAAGGGGACGAAGACCGCCTTGCCGCGTTCGCGGCTCTTATCTTCTGGCGAATTGTTTGCAGGGGAATCGGCAGGAAGGCGAGCCAGTCCGTCGCCGCCGTAGATGAGCTTTTCAATAGTTAGGAGCAAGAGTTGATTCTACGGCATCGAGCGAAAGAAGCTGCTGTGCTTATGAGAGATCCCCTCGTCCCGCTGGTGAAAGCGCGGGACTTCGGGATGACTCCAGAGAAGTATGGATTCGCAAACTGTTTTAACCGCCCCTCTACCGCTTATCATTCTCTTATGGTTGCCAGAGTCCGTCCGCCGCTGGTGTTGGTGTTCGCGAGCCTGTTGTTCATGAGCGCGGCTTTGGCGCAACAGGGATCCGAACTGCGCGTGCAATCGAATATTGTGCTGGTGCCCGCGCTGGTACGGGATGCGGAAGGAAAAGTGGTTTATGGCTTAAACGAAAAGGATTTCGTCATCACCGATGACGGCGTGCCGCAGGCCGTTCGCCTGGATGATTCCGCGGAGGCTGCGCCAGCCTCGATTGTGGTGGCAATTCAGGCCGGCAGGCGCGCCTGGCGCGAATATTCAAGAATGCGCGGAATCGCCGCGATGTTGATGCCGGTTTTCAGCCAACTCCACTCGCGAATTGCGCTGGTCGAATTCGATAGCCACGTAAATCTGATCGAGAACTTTAGCGAGGATGAGACGGCCATCGATGAAAACCTTAAGAATCTTCGAGCCGGGGACAACGGAGCGGCCATTCGCGACGCGGTAGATTTTTCCGTGAAGTTGCTGGAAAAAGAGCCGGCGGACCGGCAACGTGTGCTTTTATTGGTCAGCGAAAACCGCGACCATGGAAGCCACGTCACAAAAACTGACGATGTGGTGACTGCGATTGGGAACAGCAACACAGTCATTTACGCGCTCGCGTTTTCGCCGTCACTCTCGCAGGTGCTGGATACGGAGCGCGGAGCCAACCGCGACGAGGCGTATTGGGACGCTCCTCCGGACATCATCGGTACGCTGTTGATGGCCAGAAACGCAATGAAGAAGAACATCACGAAAACGATTGCCGCGATGACCGGAGGGGAGTACGTGCTGTTCACCTCGCGAAAAGGCTTTGAGGCTCGCCTGGTTGATTTCAACAACCACCTCCATAGCCGGTACATGCTAAGCTTCGCGCCGCAAAATCCTCATCCTGGCCTTCACCAGATTCGGGTGCGCTTGAAGCAGTCCTCAGCGGGGACGACCGTTTTATCGAGGACAAGTTATTGGGCGGTGGGCAAGACTCCGTGAGGATGATCGACCTTCCACGCCTGATCCGCGCACCTGGAGGGTCGCAACATCCTACAGCGCTCGGCCTGCCGCTGCGCCCGAGGCCCACGCCCACTGAAAGTTGAAGCCGCCAAGATGGCCGGTGACATCGACGGCTTCGCCGATAAAAAATAAGCCGGGCACTTTGCGGCTCTCCATAGTCTTCGCCGATAGTTCGTTGGTATCGACGCCGCCGACTGTCACTTCCGCTTTTTCGTAGCCTTCGGTTCCGGCTGGTGAGATTGACCAGGAGTGGATCTGTTTTTCCAAATCGGCGAGCGCCTGATTCGTCCACGCATCTGGGGCGTGGAAACCGATCCAACGGTTGGCGAAGCGATGAGGGATAGATTTTCGCAACTCCCCGCGGAGAGCGTTTAAGTTTCTCGAAACCTTAGGGTCGTGAAAGGCGGCCGTGACTTCGCATTCCGGCGCGAGATCGATCAGAATCGCATGCGGCTGTTTCCAGTAGGAGGAAATTTGCAGGATCGCGGGACCGCTGAGGCCGCGATGCGTGATCAACATCTTTTCGCGAAATTGTTGGGCGCCGTCTTCGGTGGCTACCGACGCAATAACTTCGGCGGAAACGCCCGCGAGGTCGCAGTAGCGCGAGCGGTCTTCTTCATTCAGAATCAGCGGCACAAGTCCGGGCCGCGGCTCGCGAATGGCCATGCCGAACTGGCGCGCCAAATCGTAGCCGAAAGAAGTGGCTCCGATCTTTGGGATCGAAAGTCCCCCGGTGGCGACGACTAACGCGGAAGATCGAAACTCCGCGCCGGATGCGCGGACAACGAAGCCGCTTGCCCGCTCTACTTCGAGAATTTTCGTGTTCAGGAAAATCGAGACTCCAGCCTGTGCGCATTCGTCTTCGAGCATTTGGAGAATGTCGCGAGCGGAGCGGTCGCAGAAAAGCTGGCCCAGCGTTTTTTCGTGATAGGGGATGCCGTGTTTCTTGACGAGTGCGATGAAATCGGCGGGCGTGTAGCGGGCGAGCGCCGATTTGGCGAAGTGGGGGTTCGCGGAGATGAAATGTTCCGGGCGGCAATGAAGATTGGTGAAGTTGCAGCGTCCGCCGCCGGAGATGAGGATTTTCTTGCCGAGACGATCGGCCCGTTCGAGCACGGCGACGCGGCGGCCGCGCTTGCCGGCTTCGATGGCGCACATCAGCCCGGCCGCGCCGCCGCCGAGAATGAGCGCATCGAAAAAATGGGTCATAGAGGGTGAAAATCTCTCAGCGGCTTAAAGCCATCGAAATGCTTCGCGTTGATGGCACGGCCAAATGTCGCGTCCTTCCCGGTCTCCGCATCGTGCTTACATATAAAACAAACTCAGGCGTGGCAAGCCGTATTTTTCCAGAAGGCGCTTGTGGACATATTGTTTTTGCAGTTGCTCGATTTGCGGCGCGGCCATTTTGCGGCGGTAGGGTGCGAGTTCGGCGTCGGCCTGGGCGCGGACAAATACGATTTCTTCATCCGGCGTAGCGGCAAGCAATGCGGCAAAAAGTTTTTCTTCGAGCACGGAAAGGTGAAGCTCTAAATCCTCCAGCCGTGGCGCCGCTTTGCCGCTTTCAATTTCATGCGCCAGCTTGCGTAAAGTTGCCGCCGAGTCTTTCGCGCTCGCTTCCACGGAAATTCCCGCGGTGCGGGGAAGCTTCGCTTTTTCCATCGCGTCGGCATTGCGGCGCAAAAATATCACGATAGTTTGCGGCTCAAAGCCCTGGCTGGCAGCGGATTTGCTCGACGGTTGGTCCGCCGCAGCGCCCACCGCGGCTTCTTTCATCTCTTCCGCCGCCGACAATACGGCCTGCGCGCACCAAAGAATGCTGTTGATCTTCTCGTGCCTTTTCGATTTGCGTTGCTCGTACTTGTCGAAGGCGAAGTCGATACCGCGCAGCACGGCCTCGAGCGGAACGCCGGCGTTCTTCCAGATTTCAATCTGCGCCCAGTCCAGGGTCGAACCGATCAGGGGCGCTCCGCGCCGTTGCAGAAAATGCTCTTCAACTTCCGAGAAATATTGGAAATAATTATCCACGAGGGTTTAACGGGTTGAGCGTTTTGCGGAACGATTAACCGCGCCATCGTTGGATTGTTTCGCAAGCTTCGCCGGGAGGGACGGCGCTCTTGGAACGTTGCGTTCCCAAATGATGCGCAGGCCTTCGAGCGTAAGAAAATCGTCCACGGTCTTAATGTACTTCGATCCGGTGCCGATCATCGGACCTAATCCGCCGGTGGCGAGCACGGTTGTTTCCTTTCCCAATTCCTGCAACAACAGTTCGAGAATGCCATCGACCAGGCCGAGATAACCGTAGTAGAGGCCGGATTGCAGGCTGCCGACAGTGTTGGTTCCGATGACGCGGGCGGGCTTGCGAATCTCCACGCGAGGCAGGCGCGCGGTGCGCTGGAAGAGCGCGTCCGCGGAGATGCCAATGCCGGGGCAAATTATTCCGCCCAAATATTCGCCCTTGGCCGAGACGCAATCGAAAGTGGTCGCGGTGCCGAAATCGACGATCACGCATGGACCGCCATATTTTTCGAAAGCGGCGACCGCATTCACAATGCGGTCCGCGCCCACTTCGGCAGGATTGTCATAATGCACCGGCATGCCGGTTTTCACGCCGGGCTCGATCAGCAGCGGTTTGGTGTTGAAGTAGCGCTCGCAAACCTGCCGCAGAACGGGATCAAGCGGCGGGACCACGGATGAAATCACGATGCCGTGGATGCCGGAGGCTTCGAGGCTGGCCATGGAAAATAAATTGCGGAACAGGACGCCGTATTCATCGACCGTGCTGCCCTGGCGAGTGGCAACGCGCCAGTTTGCGACCAGGCGCTCGTAGCGCGGAAGGGAATCGCCATCGCCGGGGATTTTCGTGGCGCGGGCGAAGACTCCGAGGACCGTGTTGGTGTTGCCGACATCGAGAACGAAGAGCATGGGTTATTTATCGGAGCAGTTAGCAATTCGCATTCAGCCATTTTGGTTTTGAATTGGCTAAGTGCTAAGTGCTGAGTGTTAACTGCTATTTTGAGTCACTGTTCTCTCACCGTTCCGCTCAAAATCGTTTGCAGGCCCTGCGCGGTTCGCACTTGCAGGAAACCGCGCGCATCCAGGCCTTCGCTGGTGCCTTCAAGGCGCGAGCCATTCTCGTCGACTCGAATCTTTTTCCCTCGCACCCACGACGATCGCTCGGCGAAGCGTTGCAAAATCGACTGAGGTGCGTCCGGCTGCGCGATTAACAAACCATATTCCCGGTCGAGTGATTTTAGCAAAGCCGCGGTTAATTCCACGCGCGACCATTCGCTGCCTGTGGCCAAGCGTAGCGATGTCGCGACCGCGGCGAGTTCTTCGGGAAATGCCGCTTGATTCACATTGATGCCGATGCCCACCACGATGTAACGCACGCGGGTGGCTTCGGCGTTCATCTCGGTAAGGATGCCGCAGACTTTCTTGCCCGCGATCAAAACGTCGTTAGGCCATTTCAAGTCAACTGTCACGCGCGAGTCGACTTGCGCAATTGCGTCGCGGACGGCCAATCCAGCGGCCAGCGACAGCACAAGCACATCCGAGGGCGGCAGCTTCGGGCGCAATATCACCGAGCAGTAAATGCCCGCCGATCGCGCCGACTCCCAAACGTGAACGCCGCGTCCGCGCCCGGCGGTTTGTTCTTCGGCGAGAAATACACTGCCTTCGGGAGCGCCCTCGGCGGCCGCGGACATCGCCTCCGAGTTGGTCGAAGAAATTTTATAGAAGTGATGGATGGGAACATCGAACACGGTGCCGCGCAGCATCGGCGCAAGAATTTCCGGCAACAGCAGATCGGGGACGGCTTTGAGTTGATATCCGGTTGCGGGATGTCCCGCGATTTCGACGCCCAAGCCGCGCAGTTGTTGAATCAGCCGCCAAACTTCGGAGCGGTTCGAAGAAGTTTCCTGCGCGATTTTTGTGCCACTCATGATTACGGTAGGGTGCTCCATCAGCAGGCGCACGATGCGGCCGAGGCGCAGGTCGGTGGGTTGCTCTGCGGGCGTGGACGTTCTGGATGGCCGAATTTTGATGGTCTTTTTGATGACGAGATTATGCGGGAATCGGCGCGAAACAACAATCGGGACAGCCCATGGGGAAAAAGCGGATCGAGCTGCGCTCGATGGACCCTTCGTAGCTCAGGGCAGGCAGCCGGGGGCCTGCTCCGAGCCTGCCGAAGGAGCGGCTGGCCCTACACGAACTGTTGTTACAATGCGCGAATGATTAACGGAACGCATGTTGTTTTCTACAGCGAAAAGGCGGACGCCGACAGGGATTTTCTGCGCGACGTCCTGGGATTCGAATCGGTCGATGCGGGGCATGGCTGGCTCATTTTTGCGCTGCCTCCGGCGGAGGCCGCGGTTCATCCCGTGGAATCGGGGGAAAAGAAGCCGGCACCTATGAGCGCCGAGATCTATTTAATGTGTGACGATTTACAGGGCGAGATAAAGCGGCTGCAAGAGAGAAAGGTTCAGTGTTCGCCCGTAGAAATTCAACGGTGGGGAAAAAAGACGACGGTGCGGCTGCCGAGCGGCGGAGAGATTGGATTGTATGAGCCGACGCATCCGACGGCGATTGGGTTGGCGAAGGAATAGGTAGGGCGCGCAGGGTGCCAGCAACTCAAGCCTATGTTCCAGCGTTGAAGGCGCGATTTAAAAGCTGGCACTTGCGGTATGGCTGAAGGCATACCCTGATACGAACCCGTCCCACAAACCGAAGCAAATCGAGCTGCGCTCGAGGGACAGCCGGGGGCGGCTGTCCCCACATAATCTTTACGCGGGGACGACGCGCAGGCTCATATCGGCGGCCTGCGGGGAGTGGGTGAGCTGGCCGACCGAAATGAAATCGACGCCGGTTTCGGCGTAGGCGCGAACGTTTTCCAGCCGGATACCCCCAGAGCACTCCAGCGGAATGTGCGGCTCCAACTTTGCGCAACGCTCGACAGCGCGGCGAACGTCTTCCGGCGGCATGTTATCCAGCAGAATGGCTTCCGCGCCATGTGAAAGGGCTTGATCGAGTTCCTCCATGGTGCGGACTTCCACTTCGATGGGCTGCGAGCCGCGGCGGTTCTGCACGGCGCGCTCGAGAACGGGCACGACTCCGCCCGCAAGAGCGATGTGATTGTTCTTGATGAGAACTCCGTCGGAGAGATCGAGGCGGTGATTTTGTCCGCCGCCGCAGCGTACCGCGTATTTGTCGAGCACGCGCAAGCCGGGCGCAGTTTTGCGGGTGTCGAGAATGCGGGCTTTGGTGCCGGAAACTGCATCGACAAACTTGCGGGTGAGCGTCGCGATTCCGCTCATGCGCTGCAAGAAATTCAGGATCACGCGCTCGCAGGAAAGAAGCACGCGCGCATTGTGGCGAATAACCGCGACTGACTGGCCCTTGTGCAGGCGTATGCCGTCGAAAATCTCTGGATGCGTGGTGACTTCGTAGTGCGCGAGGACCGCGCCATCGAGCGCAGCGTAAATATCGAGGATGCGTCCGATGCAGCCGATGCCGGCCAGAATGCAATCCTGTTTCGCGAGAACTGTCCCGGAGGCGCGCTGGTTCGGATCGATGCAGGCGTAGGTAGTGGCGTCGCGCGTGGCCCGGTCTTCGAGCAGCGCGTTTTCGATGATCGCGGTAATGCGGCGGGAGTTAAAATCCATAAGAACTCAGTTCTCAGTTCTCGGTTCTCAGGGGCCGCCTCATAAATGGATTCGGGAAGGGCACGACGTTCAGTCGTGCCACCCAAAGCCAACAATCACGCGGGCTTTAGCCCCCTAAGGGAGTTTGCGAGTTTCCCTTCGGCTGATTTATGAGATGGCTTATCAGTTCTCAGTTTTTGGACAATGCAATTCTTCCAGTTGGCTCTTTATTTTTGCAAGCAAGCCGGTTAGTTCCTGGGCACGTATGCGCAGGCCCTCGACTACTTTGGGCGGCGCTTTCGCCAGAAATTGTTCGTTGCCGAGCTGCCGTTGATTGTTCGCAAATTCCTTCTCGGATTTTTCCAGTTCTTTTTTCAGGCGCTCGCATTCGGCTGCGACGTCGATCTTTCTTTCATAGATTACGTGAACGTCGAATCGGGCGGTGCTGCGGGCGCCCGCACGTTTGGCGAGGGAGCCATCGACGAATTCGATCTTTTCGACGTTGGCGAGGCGCTCGACCGCGCCGCGGTTTTGCTCAATCATGGCGCGGATCGCCAGCTCGTGGGCGTAGATCTCGACGGGAACCTTCACCTTGGGCTCGACTCTTAGTTCCGCGCGGACGTTGCGAATGTTCACGATTAAATCTTGCAGGATCGCCATATCCGTCTCGGCGGTGAGATCGAATTGCTTTTCGTCCGCCTGCGGATAGGGCGCGAGCGCGATTGACTTCAGCGGCGGCCGGCCTTCATACATTGCCTGCCAAATTTCTTCGGTGATAAACGGCATCACAGGATGCAGCAGGCGCAGGGAGGCGTCAAAGAG
The DNA here is from genome assembly GCA_963755225.1 of uncultured Acidobacteriota bacterium. Classification (GTDB taxonomy): domain Bacteria; phylum Acidobacteriota; class Terriglobia; order Terriglobales; family Acidobacteriaceae; genus Sulfotelmatobacter. Next base: position 813,987 of record CAVWJE010000005.1, on the reverse strand, counting down.
ATTAACCAGATTAGCGCAGGCGGCGCTGGCATGCGTTTTATCCGCGCCTTCTTCGAAGTTCAGCCGCGGCTTGATCAGTTCGATATACCAATCGCAAAACTCTCCCCAGAAAAAATCATAGATGCGGTTGGCGGCTTCGTGGAAGCGGTAGCTTGCGAGGGCGTCGTTGACTTCTTTTGTGATGCGGTTGAAGCGGGAGAGAATCCAGCGGTCTTCGAGTGTGGTGGATTGGAAGCAGAGAACTCCGACGTGGAGAGAACTGCCGGGACTTTGTCCCGGCTGGACAGCCCCTTCGACTTCGCTCAGGGCAGGCTCGGGGAGTTGTCCCCACATAAACCCAATGCGATCCGCATTCATGAACATGAACCGCGCGGCGTTCCAGATTTTGTTGGCGAAGGCTCGATAGCCTTCCGTGCGGCTTTCGTTGAAGGCGATATCGGTGCCGGGAGCGGCCATCGCGGCCAGCGTGAAGCGGGTCGCATCGGTGCCGAAGCGCTCGATGATTTCAAGCGGATCGATTACGTTGCCTTTGGTCTTCGACATCTTCTGCCGGTCAGCGTCACGCACGAGCGCATGAATATAAACCTGACGAAAGGGTACGGTATCGTTTTTCTTGTCACCCCACCCGCTCGCCTTCTTGATCGCCGCATCCTGCTCGTGGCCTTCCATGAAGTGGCAGCCGAACATGATCATGCGGGCGACCCAGAAGAAGAGAATTTCGTAGGCGGTGATCAGCAGCGTAGTCGGATAAAAAACTGCCTGATCGCCCGTTTTTTCGGGCCAACCCAGAGTCGTAAAGGGCAGAAGCCCCGAAGAAAACCACGTGTCGAGCACGTCGGAAACTTGCTCGAGCTTCGTGCTGCCGCACTGGGCGCAGGTCAGCGGCTCTTCGCGAGCCACGATCACGTGCTTGCAGTCGTCGCATGTCCACGCGGGAATGCGATGGCCCCACCACAATTGGCGCGAAATGCACCAATCGTAGATGTTGTTCATCCAGTTGAGATAAATCTGTTTATAATTTTCCGGGACGATGGTGATCTCGCCGCTCTCCACGGCTTCAATGGCGCGGTCGGCGAGAGGCTTGATCTTGATAAACCACTGCTCGGAAAGCCGCGGCTCGACTACCGTTCCGCAGCGCTCGCATTTGCCGAGCGAAAGCGCGTAATCTTTTTCGGCGACGAGAAATCCCTGCTCCTGCAAATCGGCGAGCACGCGCTTGCGCGCCTCGTAGCGGTCGAGTCCGGCATATGTGCCCGCATTCGCATTCATGTGGGCGTGCTCATCCATGATGTCGATTTGCGGCAGGTTGTGGCGCTTGCCCGCCTGAAAGTCGTTGGGATCGTGCGCGGGCGTCACTTTCACCGCGCCGGTGCCGAACTCGGGCTGCGCCAGTTCGTCGACGATGATGGGAATCTCGCGATTCATCAGCGGCAGCAAAATCTTCCTGCCATGCAGATGCGTGTAGCGCTCGTCTTTCGCATTCACCGCGACGGCGGTGTCGCCGAGCATGGTCTCCGGGCGCGTGGTCGCTACGGTGATAAACTCCGGATTTTCAGAATTCGTGCCAACAACCGGATAGCGAATGTCCCACAATTTCCCCGCAATTTCTTCATGCTTCACTTCGAGGTCGGAGATCGCCGTTTCGCAGCGCGGGCACCAGTTGACAATATATTTTCCGCGATAGATCAGCCCTTCTTCGTACAGCCGAACGAAAACCTCGCGCACGGCGCGCGAAAGATTTTCGTCCATGGTGAAATATTCGCGGTCCCAGTCGACCGATGCGCCGAGGCGCTTCATCTGGTCGAGAATCGCTCCGCCGTAAAGTGTTTTCCACTCCCACACGCGCTCGATGAATTTTTCGCGCCCCAGGTCGCGGCGCTTTTTACCTTCTTTGGCAAGCTGGCGCTCCACCATCATTTGCGTGGCGATGCCGGCGTGATCGGTGCCGGGCAGCCACAGCGTGATGAATCCGCGCATGCGGTGCCAGCGCACGATGATATCCATTTGCGTCTGGTTGAGCATGTGGCCCATGTGCAGGCGTCCGGTGACGTTCGGCGGCGGCAGCAGCAGCGTGAACACCGGCCGCGTTTCGCCCGGCGGTGGTGTGGGGACGGAGAACAGCTTTTCTTTGATCCAGTATTCGGCCCATCGCGTTTCGATGGCGCCGGGTTCGTAGGATTTGGGCAGGTCGTGCGGCATGAGAAAGCAGTCAGCACTCAGCAATTAGCATTCAGCGAGTCGAGGACGGCGTGCTTAGCCAACGCTCGCGACTAAATGCCGAGTGCTGAATGTTGAGTGCTGGTTCGATCTTACAGGCGCAAGAAAAGAAGGGTCAAACGAGAGAGAGACTCCGTGGAATCGTTCTGCCGGTTACGAGAAAGGCCCATCGAGCTTCGCTCGATCGACAGCCGGGGACGGCTGTCGCTACATTATTATTTCTTTTGCGACATCTTGCGCGAGATTTCCTGCATGAGTTTGGGCCGCAGATCGGCCAGAACGCTTTCGACGATACTGGCCACGTCATTGTCCACATCACTTGGAGTGTCCGCGGAGTTGCCGTTTGCGGGAGCAGCGATGGAAACTTCCTGAGGACTTTGCTCTGCGCCCGCCGCGACCGCCATGGCTGTGGTTTCAGGAGGCGCGAGTTCCGGCGCTGTTTCCGGAGTTTTAACTTCTTCTACGGGTTTCGATTCCGTCGCGACGACTTCGCTGGTCTTGCTGGTGTCGCGGATTTGCCGCCAACTCGCCCATGCGGCGGCGGTGGTTTTTACCGCGTCAGTATGCGGGTTGGATTCCGGCGCGGCTTCCGGCTCCGCGGGCGATTGGCGCAAAGCTGTTGTTCGTCGCGTTAATTTCCTGTGCCTTTACCGAATCGTAAATGGCCGAATGCGGCCCTTGCTTTCGAAGAATCATCGGTCGCAAGATCGGCGGAAGCGACAATTTCTGGCTGCGCAATTTCAGCTTGTGCGATTTCAGGATGTGTAATCTCGGGTTGCGGGATCTGAGGTTGCGGAAGCTCGGATTCAGGAACAAAATTGGGAAGCTCGGCTGCTTGAGCCGGCTCTGGCAGCGATGCTTCCGCGGTAACCGGAGCGGCTTCGGAAACCGCCTCTACCGGTGGCACTTCCTGCGCGAGCGACGCAGGAATTGCAAGCGGCTCGGCAACCGCGACCGCTTGATCCAAGGTAACGCTCACCGGCTCGGCGGACGAAGAAGACTCTGCCGCAATAGATCCCACCGGGGTTGACGAAGAGTCTGCGGCGATCAGTTCCGGCGAGATTGCATTGGCTGCCGCGGCATCGCTAGCCAACTTACCCGCTTCGATGGCGACCGGCGCCAAAGATGAAACCGAATCAATGTCGAAATTCGCAGTCGCTGCGACCGGAGCTTCTTCAACGCGCTCCGATGCGGGCAAGTGGCTTTCTGCAACCGCAGGCTGCGGCTGGGCCTCAGGCGCGAGAGCTGTCACAGGGTCTGTAACGCTCGACGCGGCATAAGCCTTTTGCATTTCTTGTTCGAGTGAGACGGCTGATTCGTCACCTTCCAGCTCGACCGCAACTGCGGTCCAGCGCGGCGTGCCAGAATCGACGGCCGGCAACGAATCGGCGGTTGCGGCCATGGTGACCGGCTCGCCTTGCGTTTGTCCCGCTTCGAGATGCACACTCGGCTGCGAATTTTCTTGAAGCCGACCGGCGGCGGCCACCGGCATATCTTCCGCAGGAAGAATGGCGGAGGCCATCTGAATTTGCGCCGCTGCGGCCGCTATCGCCGCAATCTCTTCCGGCGTTACCTCCCGGGGAAAACCCTCGGGGGCGACTGCGGCTACGTCGACGGTGCTTTCCGGCGCGGCAACAGGCTTATAGTGTCCTTGCTTTTCAGCGTCCTGCTTCTCGGCGGGCTGCTTTTCGGCAGACTGTTTGTCGACAGACTGCGCGACTTTCTCGGCAATTTTTTCCGCGGGAGTTTCCACTACTGTGCGAAGATCCCGGTTCATGGGATTGTAGATCGCGGCATCGTCGCTAAACTTTTCCTCGGGAGCGGTCTTGTCTTTTTCCTGGGGGAACCCAATGCGGCTTTTCCACGCGCCTTCGTCCTTCGGCGCTTCGCCCTTGTTGCCGCGGCTGGTTTCTTCCGCCACGGCCATCGCCTTGGCAAAGCGGCCAGGCTTGGAGGGTTCGACGCGGGGCACGATTTTGTCTTCCAATTTCGCCAGAGCGCTCAGCAATTCGCTGGCTTCGAATGGCTTGACGATGTAGCCTTCGGCGCGCACGCGTTGCGCCTCTTCCGGCTTGAAGGGCTCAAGCTTGCCCACGCTCAGCAATACGGGAATTCGCGCCGTCTCCGGCGATTCCTTGAGGCGCTGGCAAACCTCGAGGCCGCTGTAGCCCGGCATATAAACGTCGAGGATGGCCAGGTCGGGCTTCAGTTCGGCGATCTTTTTCAGGGCCGCCGAGCCATTATTGACGGCAATCACGTCATAGCCCGCATCCGCGAGGATTTTGCGCCCCATGTTTTGGGCGGTCACGCTGTCGTCGGCAAGCAGTATTTTCCGGGCCAAAAGAAATTCCTCTGATGCGGGGGAGATATCGCGAAGGTAACCTGCCGTGGGATGTAAGTCAATGATCCGGCAGGGTAGTAATACGTTACCAGCGGTCAGCATCTACCGGGCGGAGTCGCCCTTTCGGAGACGCTAAATTAAATTAGGGAGATATGGTGCCGCCAGACGAGCAAAGCCAGGAGATGATTCGCTTCGCGAACTTTGCGGCCCTTCTTAGCGATCTTCGCGGTTAAGAGCTTTTCGACCGCGAACCTCGCCAAAAATCCCGCAAAGTTCGCGAAGCGAATCCAGGCGAAACAGAACTATAATAGTGCTGCGTGCATCGGAGGGTCGATTTATGTCCCTGAGCGTAGTTCGCTCCCGCCTGGCGAGCTTCGCGCTTTTGTGCCTCGGTTTATCCACTACCTTTGGCGCGCAGAGCCAGCCTGCGCAGAAGCAGCCTGCGCAGAACCAGCCTGTCAACTCCGACCTCACAGCTCATGAGTGGGGCACGTTTACCTCGGTTGCGGGCAGCAACGGCATGGCTGCGGAGTGGTCGCCGCTCAATGGATCGGCCGATCTTCCGAGCTTTGTCGAGCATCTGAACCGCGCCCAATTTAAAGCTGGATTGCGCGGCACGGTGCGCATGGAGACGCCGGTGCTCTACTTTTATTCGCCGCACGAGATACAAGTATCGGTGCGTGTAAGTTTTGCCAAAGGCTTGCTGACGGAGTGGTATCCGAAGGCAAGCCGCGTCGAGCCCGATCCTAATAAAGTTCGCGACTCGAAGATACTCTACCAGCGGAGCGGCAGCGGCAGCATTGCGTGGGATTCGGTAACGGTATCGCCGAACCTGGCCGCGCATTTTCCGCGCGGGAATCAGCCGGGCGATGAGGACGAGAATCAATACTATGCCGCCCGCGAAACTTCGGCCGCGCCTTTGCTGGTAAAGACCGGGGACGGTGATCGGCAGGAAAAATTTCTCTTCTATCGCGGCGTGTCTACATTCTCCGTGCCCATCTCGGCGACCGTATCTTCCGGCGGAAAAATTAACGTAAAAGATCTGGCCCATGAAGAGATCCCCATGGTAATTCTCTTCGAGCGCCGGGGAGATAAGCTCGGATATCGTCTCGCGAGTCCGCTGCAAAAGGAAATGTCGCTTGACCCGCCCGAGCTTAACGCGACGTTCGAATCGTTAAGCGGCGACTTGCAGAATATTTTGACGAATCAGGGTCTCTATCCCGACGAAGCCCACGCCATGATTGAGACCTGGAAACAATCGTGGTTCGAAGAGGGAAGCCGGCTGTTTTATATCGTGCCGCGAGATTTTCTAAATACGATTCTGCCGTTGACCATCAATCCTGCGCCGTCACAAACGGTGCGCGTCTTCGTGGGCCGCTTGGAACTTATTACTCCCGCGACCACACAGGCAATCGAAAAGATATTGGCGACACATGACATCGAAGGGTTGCAAAAATACAACCGCTTTCTGGAGCCGATTCTCGATGTGCTGAAAGAAGAAAATCCAGATCGCGCTCCCCAGATCGAGAAGGATTTGTACCTTACGTATAGGTCGCCGAGGATTGGATCGCAGGCGAGGTAAGAGAATTGCGGTCGCAACGCGAACTGTCGCAAAGCAATTTTCTTGCGCTGCTTCACCCCAGCGCCGGAAGGCTCGATGGAAAAATGAAGAAGTTACGGTATGCCCAAAACGCATACCTTGATACGAAATCACAAGTTTGTTGGCAGCCCGCCGGACAAAAACTTTGCGCCAGCTTAGAACGAAACGATCTTCTTCCACCCCTTCTTCTTGGTTTTCTTGCTGCTGGAAATATCCTGATCGCTGGCTAAAGCCGAGTTCGAACTGGAACTGGCGACGGTGTTGTTGGCGGAGGTCGATTGTCCCTGCTGAATTTCGTTGACCTGCACTGGAGGCGGAACCGGGGCTTCGCCCGCCGCGGACACCGCGCTTTGGGTCTCCGCAGGCTTCAGTTCGTTAGGATCGGGCGGCCCCGCGGGCTTCAATTCGTTGGGGTCAGGGGTTGCGGGCTTGAGTTCGTTTGGATCGACGGCAGCTGCCGTAGTCGGCTGCGCGAAAGGATTGGGATTGACCGCTGCCGGAGGCGCGTCCGAGCGGGGCGCAGGCTCGTTCGCCGCCGGGGGACCTCCTTTTACGGTTTCAACGGATACGCCGTGCTCGCCGCCGGCGGATCCCATCGCCTGGCGCATCGACGTGGTCACGACGTCGCGAGCTGAGACGGGAGTCGGGTCGACCAGCGTGGGATCGCCCACTTTGGCCGCTTGCGTGGTGTCCGGTCCTTTCTTTACCACTCCCATCAGTCGATCCAGAGTAGTGCCTTCACGCCGGCTTTCTTCTTCAGCCCGGTTCTGAGCGACGGCGGCCTTGGTCGGCCGCGGAACGGGCTGGTGCAGGGCCAGCAATCTTTTCTTCGCGTCGTCTTCACGGTCCATGACCGGGTAACGGGTAATGATCTGCGAATACGCGGCCGCCGCTTCCTTGCCCAGTTCGCCGATCATGCCGGCTTTCGCAGCCTCGCCTACGCACCCCGGCGGCTGATTGAACGCCTTACAAGTGGCACGCGCGCGCAATTGCGCGATCTGGCCTTCGTAGTCCTGGCCCAAAATGTAAAGCGACTCATCGGCGCGGCTGTAGAGCGGATATTTCTCCACCAAAGTTCGAAGCCGGGCTTCGGAAGCGGGGAACGATTGCCGCAGAAAATAAAATTTTCCGATCTCGAATTCGCGCTCCGCCAAAACTTCCTGCACTTCCAGCAGGCGCTGTTTGCCCTCTTTCACCAGCTTGGCGTTGTCCGGATATTGCATGATCAGGTTGCGGTATTCGTCTTCGGCGCGCTTGGCGTGCGTGTAGTCGCGGTCGGCCTTCTCCATTTGCTGGTATTGAATATTGGCGATCTTCAGCTGCGCCTCGGCCGCCTCCGGCATGTTTGGAAAGAACGTTTCGAAGTCGCGATATTCCTGCTCGGCCTGCGCCAGAGAAGCCGTGCCGCCCTCGGCGTACCAGGAGTCTCCAACGGCGAGCTTTGCGCGAGCTATAAATTCGGAGTCGGGATAAGTGTTGATCAGCGTTTGCAGCGTCATGCGCGCCACGTCGAAGCGGTTGTGCCTCATCGCGTCCATGGCCTTGTCGAACAGGACCTTATCGGGCTGTTTGGAGCCGATGTTGGCCAGCGGATTGACGGACTTCTTATTGCTGCAAGCCGCCGTCAGCAGAAGCATCGTGCCGAGCGCGGCAATCGAAATTCGACGGAACATGAAAACCTCGTAATAACAAATGTATGGACAGCCGCCCTCGGCTGTCCGCCGAGCGAAGCTCGGCTCCCTTTTTCGTTGGCCAGACGAAATCCCAGACGAAAGCTAGACGCACCCCAGACTAACTCTTAGACCTTCAACAGGGCGGCTTCGGTCGCCGCCTTCAGCAACCGCTCGGCATTCTTACTTGGATCATCCTTATTTGGATCGCCGCTGCCGAACACCGCGTTGCCCGCAACCAGAATTTCTGCGCCCGCGCGAACCACGTCGCCCACCGTGTCAAGCGAAACGCCACCATCCACTTCAATGCGGTAATTCAATCCGCGCCGGCTGCGAATCTCGGCCAAAGCCCGCATCTTGTGCAGCGTTCCGGGGATAAACTTCTGCGCTCCGAAGCCCGGATTCACCGACATCACCAGCACATAGTCTACGATATCGAGCACTTCCGTGAGCGTGTCGACCGGAGTCGCCGGATTGATCACCACGCCCGCGTGGCAATTGTGGCTCTTGATGAGATGCAGCGTGCGATTCAAGTGCCGGCAAGCCTCCTGATGAACCGAAATCCAATCGGCGCCCGCATCGGCGAAGACCGGAATAAATTCGTCGGGGTTGTCGATCATCAAATGGCAATCGAGCGGCAGCTTCGTGACCTTGCGCAGCGACCTCACCACCGGCGGCCCGATAGTTAGATTCGGGACAAAATGCCCATCCATAATATCCACATGGATCACACTCGCCCCGCCCTCGCACGCCGCGCGCACCTGCTCGCCCAGACGGGCAAAGTCCGCGGAAAGAATCGAAGCTGCAAGATCGATCAAATCGTTATCTCTAGTCTCTGCAGCGCCGGCATCCGTAGGTTCATTTCCGTCAAACCAGTACGCAGATGGACCTGATCCCTGCGGCACGTGAGCCTGGCCCTGGAAGCTTTTGGGGAAGGGCACGACTTCAGTCATGCCGTTAGCTCCCTTACACTCCGTCGCGCTTTAGCGCCTGAGCTTCGCTTTCGGCAATCGAAAATAGTTTCGCCGGACCGCTAAAAGTTTACCATTCGCTGCCCCGCCTTGTTCACTTTTCGCGGCGGAACCTTGTTGCAGCATCAGTCGGTGGTGCCGTAAGAAATGTCTTCGATCCCATTAAAACCAGCAGAATCAAACCCTGCTTTCCGAGCAAAAACTCAATGTTCGATTTGATCCGGGCGTTGTCCTAATGTTCGATTGTGCCTTTCTTAGAGACCTTTGCGGGTCCCTCGCGACCTTTGCGGTCAAAGTCTTTTGCTCACGAAATTAGGACACTCCCTTTGATTCAGAATCAATTCGTGGCCGGCGTGGCCTTCTGCGTTGCGGCCGGCGCTGTCTGCGGTTGCAGATCGTTCTGCATGCGCTGTTTCCAGTCGGTAAGGTATTTGTTCAGGATCGGCATCATCTCCTGCAAGCTCTCCTGCGTGACCTCCGGGATTACCTGAAGAACTTTCTGGCCCACAGGCGACGAATAGAACGCATTCATGGCCTCGATATCGCCCTTGGTGAAATGCTTTTGGTAGGCCGGAATCATGGCCTGGGTTATCTCTTCAATCGGCAGGTTCTTCACCAGATCGTCCATCCACTTCTTCATGCGAATATCGCAGTCGGCTGGCAATTTTCCGTCTTGCTCCAGCTGGTCGTGCATGAGTTCCCGCATGCTCTTGGACTGCGCTTCCATCATTCGCTGCATCATGTCGTGCGAGTGCATGGTTTGGAGATAGAGAATGATCTGATCCCGCGATGCGGGTTCGTTGTCGGCTGACTGGGCAAGTACCGGCGCACTGAGGGCGAGACACAATGCGGCGATGCAGAACATCTTCATAAGCGCTCCTCGTCGGACGGCGTAAGGATAGACGATTACTAACCGGCAGGCCAGCGCTTTCCCAGGAAGGCGTTCACTACCTACGCACATGGGAACGTGGATGCGCAGGCGGAATCGACAGCGTGTTAGGCTCGACGTTCATGTTCGTCACCGGCCAGTTTGCGACCGCAACTTTTGCCCTTGCTTCGGTATTCGCCTGGGGTGTGAGCGATTTTCTTGGCGGCTACGCCGCGCGGCGCGCCAACGCTTTTCTCTTCGCAGTCGTCTTCAATATCGGCGGCGTGATTTTAATGGCAACGCTGGCCGCCGCAACCCACTCCACATTCCCTTCGGAGCGAAGCGTAATTTGGGTGCTGGCCGGCGGCATATCCGGAGGCGCCGGCGTCGCTATCTTCTTTCGCGCCCTGGCTTCCGGAAAAATGGGCGTCACGGCGCCGATCGCGGCAGTGCTGGGCGCGGCGATCCCAACTTTATTTTCCATCTTCACCGAAGGCTTGCCGGGAAAAATGCCGATCCTCGGTTTCTTCGTTGCCGCGCTCGGACTCTGGCTTATTACCCGGACGGAACAGAGCGGCACTCCAGATGGGGTTGGGCTTGCGATTGCCGCCGGCATCGGTTTTGCCGGATTTTATCTTTGCGTGCGTCAGGCGGGGGACGCGTCTGTCTTCTGGATCGCTACGCTCACTCGAACCGGCGGCCTGTTCATTACAGCCGTAGTCGTGGTGATCGGCGGAAAATTCCGCGACATCACTGCGGCGGGAGTGCGCTGGGCTTTGCTCGCCGGTTGCGTCGACTCGCTGGGAACGATTTTCTTCGTTCGCGCCAGCCAAAGTGGACGGCTCGATGAAGCGGTCGTAATCTCTTCGCTTTATCCTGCCGTCACCGTGCTGCTGGCCCGCATCGTCTTGAAAGAGCACCTCACCCGCTGGCGGTTTGTGGGACTGCTTGCAGCGCTGGCGGCGGTGCCGATGATCGCGGCTCAGTAGTTTTTAAAAACGATTATTCCATATTCTGGAATATGGAATGATTGACAAAATCTAACTACGGTACGAGTTCATGCCTCTTGTCGAAATCCGCAACCTGACCAAGATTTATCCATCCGCCATATCCGCGTTCGGCGGCAAGCCCGGCATGACAAAGACCAACGTGAAAAAGGCCGGAGTAAAAAAGACCGGCGCGAGAAACGAAGTCCGCGCCGTCGACGATGTTTCGCTCGATATTCATGCTGGCGAAACTTTGGGTTTGGTCGGCGAATCCGGCTCGGGCAAGAGCACGCTCGGCCGCTTGATCTTGCGGCTCATCGAGCCCACCTCCGGCAGCATCCAGTTTGAAGGGCGCGATCTGCTCGCAGCCGGCCGCGGAGAAATGCGCCGCCTGCGCCGTCACATGCAAATCATCTTTCAGGATCCCTTCGCCTCGCTCGATCCCCGCTATCGAGTCGAAGACATTATCGCCGAGCCGCTGCTCATTCACGGCGAATCATGTAGGGACAGCCGCCCCCGGCTGTCCGAGGGTGCCCAACGTCTCGCTTCTTTTGCGAGACGTGGGAAGCGTGAACTCATCCACGCCCGCGTCCTCGAACTCCTCCGCGCCGTGGGCCTCGATGAATCGATTCTGCGGCGATTCCCCCACGAGTTCAGCGGAGGCCAGCGCCAGCGCATCGGCATCGCCCGCGCCCTCGCATTGCGGCCAAAATTCATCGTGGCCGACGAGCCGGTTTCCGCGCTCGACGTCAGCGTGGGCGCGCAGATCGTCAACCTGCTCGCTCAACTTCAGCGCGACTTCGGACTCACCTATCTTTTTATTTCGCACTCGATGCCGGTTGTGCGCTATCTCTCGACCCGCATCGCGGTGATGTATCGCGGCAAGATCGTGGAAGTTGGAGAGGCCGAGCAGATTACAGAGCGTCCGCAACATCCTTATACGCGAAGTTTGCTGGAAGCCACGCCGGAGGTGATGGCTTAACTCAACTTCGCTCCGTGGACGGCTGTGGGCCTGCCCTAAACTTGCCCAACGGGCGGCTGTTCCTGCATGAAGCGTATGCCATACTTTCCCGATGGCGCGCGCCAAAGCAGGCCGGACTCGCGATCTCACCGAACTGATCTTCGGCTACGCAATGATCGTCGGCATTATCTGGACGCCAGAACGCCTCCAGCGTTTTCTTTCTCCGCTCGCTCTCGCGCTAACGCTGGGGATTGTGCTGGGGCGCCGCGAAAGCCGCGACCAGCTTGGCCTCGGGGCCCGCGGCCTGATTGCTTCGTTCTGGATTTTACCCGCTGCCGTCGCTCTCTCGGCGCTCAGCGTTTTCGTCGCTGCAAAGTTTGGCACCCTGCATCCTCTCTATAAAGGAGACTTTGCCCATGTCTCCGGCTACGTTCTCTGGACTATCTACCAGCAGTTCCTTTTACAAGATTATTTCGTAGACCGCCTGTTGCGGCTCGGGGTAAGCGAATCATCCGCGATCGTTCTCGCCGGAGTCCTTTTTGCGGCGGCGCACTTGCCGAATCTTGTGCTCACCGTGGCCACGCTGGTGTGGGGCATATTGTCGTGCGCGCTATTCCGGCGCTACCCCAGCGTGTGGATACTGGGCCTGGCTCAGGGATTGCTGGGCTTGTGCTTCGCAGTCTGCGTGCCCGACGCCCTGCATCATCACCTGCGTGTCGGGCTGGGATATTTGCGGTACCGGTCCGTGCAGCCGGTGCCGTGAACGATCATTGGCCATTGGCCTGCGGAAATCAATAGAGCGGCGGGAAATCAATCGTCTGACAACGGCAATGAATGTTGCTGGCTCTTCGTAACCTTCATCGGACGCACTTAGTGTGATGGAATTCTGATGGAGGACTTTTGAAACGGGCAATCCTTGTAGGCTTAGGAGCAGCATTACTGGCGATGGCCCTAACCAGCTTCGCCACGTACTTAGAAGTAAGCTACACGCGAAACGGCGACTTCATCCGAGATTGGGTGTCGAACGGAACTCCCAATCCTCGATATGGCGACCCACTCGCCTTCATGGTCACATGGCTTCGCATAAATCAGTTTATGGTTGACCCTGTTGTGTCTTTATTGTCCGGGCTTCTCGTCGGGTCGTTTGGTCGCAGCCGCCGCTTTCTATCACTGATGATCGCCGTCTTGCCGATTGCTCTCATCGAATGGCAATCCGATATTGTGTCCTTCGCCTCGATCCTTGCCAGCCTGATGTTCGCCTGGCTTGGAGCCCGGTTAGCCGAAATCATAATCGGGCGTAGATTTGGTGGGCATCACCAACAAGTTCGACAAGCCTTATAACGTTACTCCTGTCCCAGCGTGCAGTCCGCATTCACATTCTGCGCGTAGATTCCGTTGTTGCCGATGCGGTCGTCTTCAAAGGCCAGCACTGCCATGCCTGCGGGCGACGTTGCCGCCACTAGCCGAGCCTTATCCGATGGCGTCGACGAAACTGGAAACTGCGGACAAACCGTGTTTCCGCTGCCGTCGAGTTTGATGGCTTGAATCGTGGCGTTTCCGTAGCCAACCTGATCCACCCAAAACGTGAGCGCTCCCGTACCGCTCTGCACGGTCGTGGGGAAAATCTGCTGATCGGCGCCAAGAGGGACAATCGTAAGACCGTCCGCTCCCCACTGCGGCACGCCGGACGAATTGAATTTCTGCCCGGAAATGCCGTTTAACGCTTGCAGCGAATCTTCTTCAGTCCAGAAAACGAAGACTTCGCCGGTGGTGCGGAGATATGCGGCCGCGGGATCGACTCTCACATTGGTGTTGTTGGCGGAAACCGCAACGCCGCCGGCCGGAAACGCCGCCGTGCCGTTGCCGAGAATGTGCTGCGCGAAGCATTGCAGCGTAGGAATGCTCGTATACCAGGCGAATACCGCGCCGCCTTTGCCGTCATAAAGAAAATAAGGAAAGTTGCCGAACTGGAGCGAGCCGTTGGTGAAGATGCTTACGTTATTCGCTCCCCACAGCAATTTGCCGTCGGCGGAAATTTTATTGGCGCGCAATTGCGAGTTGCTGCCAAATCCCGAGTTGCTCACCCACGAAACAATAACCGAGCCGTTATCGGCGGCGTGCAAATCGGCAAGCAGAAACTCCAGTCCGCTCGCGCCCAGCACAATGCCCTTGCCCCATTGCGGCACACCGGCAGCGTCGAGCTTCTGCAAGACCACATCGCTGTTGCTGGTCCAGGCGACTACGACATCGCCATCGCTCGTTCCCGCAATCTTCGGAACCGCATTCGACGCGCGATTCGATGTGAGTTGTACCCCCAGGCTTCCCCATAGCGCCGCACCTTGCAGCGACATTTTCGCCGCAGTGATTTGCTGGTTGGGAGTTTCACGCGTATCGAGAAACGAAAGCAGGGCGTTGTCGCTGGTATCGATATCGAGGCCGTAATCTTCGGTGGAGCTGTTGCTCAGATCGGCGACTTCGATGCCATCGTGCTGGAACTGCTCCACGCCGCTCGAACTCAGGCGCTGATAAAAAACGCTGTAGCCCACCGGCGGAGGACTGTCAGGATTGGCGTCGAACCAGCTCACATACCATCCTCTATTTTGCAGCGGCGCCAGCTTCGGCTGCACCTGATCGCTGCCGTTGGCGTTGTCGGCCAGCGGCAGGTTGACGGCGGGATTCGAAGACCACTGCGCGAATGCAGCGGCGGAAAAGACAAGGGTCAGCGAAGCAACTGCAGCCAGACGAAGAGCGTTTTTCATGAGTGGTCCCTGGGAGTGAGCGTGCAAATTGGAATCCAGAACAGTCCGGCCAAAAGAGTACACGCGATCAAACAGGCCGTCAATCAAGGATTTCGGGACGATTATAATCGTAAAGTTACAATGCCCGGAACGGTCCGGTGGCCATGCGTGATGACGAAAAGCCTGCTCGCGGTAAATGGACGGTAGACGTTCGGGCCATCATGCAGCTCGCGGTTGCAATCGCTATTCTGGCAGCGATCGCGGCCTTTTTACGGCATGGAAAAGAGAATCGTGAAACATGGGAAACAGTGCGGGGAACATTTCAGAACACAAGAATCGTTCCCGACCATGCTAGAGAGACGGCGTGGGGCAGCGAACCGACATGGAGAGCGGAATATAACGTCTCCTATCTGGTTGCAGACCATGAATATGCGGTATGGACCGACTCCGGCGTGCGCGGCGAAAGTGAAACTGCTGTTCGCCTGGCTTTGCCAAAATCAAACCTGACGTGCGTGGTGAAGTACAACTCCGAAAAGCCCGAACCTGCGTTGGCCGATTGTCGATGAGAATCAGCGCTGCTCCTAAAACCACAATCCCCACAACCAATCCACGCTGGCGTGTGTAATCGTCGAAGCGGGAACGCGACGGTTCTCGCGCCACGCGCGGCCATAGAAAATCCCGGCGATCGTCGCCAGCAAAACATAGCGCCAATTGAAATGCGCGGATCGTTTATTGAAATGCGACAGTCCGAACAAAACCGAAGCGATCACTAAAGCCGCGCGCCGCCCCACTCGCCGCTCCAGCAAATTCTGCACCCATGCGCGAAAAAAAAGTTCTTCCGGAACGGCGGTAAAGAAGAAGATCGCGACCCAACGCAAGATTGCGCTCCCGATTCCCGGCAGATTGCGATGCGGATGAATAAACCCCAACGCAATTCCAGCGGCAATCACGATAGGCGCGAAGAAAACAAGTTCCCGCAGCCCGGTTTTCCAATCACTCCATCGCAAATGGAAGTCGAATCCCGTCCCGCTCAGTTGCCGGATCGCCAGAAATCCATACAGGCCGGCATCGACCAGAAATAATTCGTTCAAAGCCCGCAGCCCGCTGGGCCATGCTCCGTCAAACCAGCGCAAATCCACAGCCAGCCCAACCACCAGAAGAATGAAAGCGTCGCGCCAGCCCCCGCGCTGCTGGGGATCGGCCTGCGAAGCCCGCATCAGCAACCACGCCACGGCCACAGGCAAAACTGCATACAACGCAAACCAACTCCACTCGAACGTGTGCTGCGAGACAGCAACCATCGCGTAAGGGATCGCGAACACAGCCGGGACAATCACTCGCACAGGGGAGGGCCAGCGCTCGACGGTTCGCGCAGTTCGCTCGGCGGCACAGCCAAACAAAACGGCCGGAACCAATTCCAGCGCCAGCGCCGCAATCGCTACCGGCGTCACATTCTGCATAGCCTCATCTTAAACACCGCTTATCTAACCTTGCAGTTTCCAAACTTATTCATGTAGGGACGGCCGCCCTCGGCCGTCCAGTCGGGCAAAGCCCGGCAGTTCTTACTTGCCGAAGAAACAAAACGAAATGACCGCGCCAGTGGTGTCCTAATTTCGACGCTGCTTTTCTTTGCGACCTTTGCGATCAAAAGCTTCTGCTCGCGAAATTAGGACACTACCCGACCCCGCGTGCAAGGTAGTGGCTCAATTTGAGCTATTCGGCGTCATCCCGAGCGGAGCCGTTCTTCCGGCGTAGCGAGGGATCTCCCTCTAGTTAGTCTTTGCGGAGAATCCCTGACGTGGCTGAAATACGCACGCGGTTCGGGACGACGACCGTTACATGGGAATAAATTCAGACTGAGCCACTTCCCCGCGCAACTCGCCCTTGTTTCACCGCCGCGCTGGGATTAGAATTCCCTCGCGTCCTGCCAGAGGAAAAATAAATGGCCGCCGATCCGCTTCCGCCCACGCCCGTATTCAGCCCCGCATCCAGTCCCGCGCCGCTTTCCGAAGGCGCGCGCATCGTTAATACTTTTATCGCGCCCTCGAAAACATTCACCGATCTGCGCCGCAATGCAAGCTGGTGGGGACCATGGCTGCTGATTTCGATCTTCGCGCTTCTCTTTATTTATTCGATGGACCGCCAGATCGGCTTCGAGCAGATCAGCAAGAATGAGGTTGCGCATTCGCCGCGCGCAGAGCAATTCGACAAGCTTCCGCCCGACCAGCAGGAAAAGCAGTTGCGCATCTCCAGCATTTTCGTCCGCTATTTGTCCTATGGAATTCCGGTCACGATCTTGCTGTTTTTAGCCGTCACCGCCTTGATCCTGTGGGTGACTTTTAAGCTGGCCGCGGGAGCCGATTTGCCCTTCAAAACCGCTTACGCGATCGTTTTTTATGCCAGCCTCCCTGGCATCGTCGCATCGATTCTGGGCGCGATTTCCATGTTCGCCGGCGTGGACCCCGAAGGTTTTAACGTCAACAATCCCGTGGCCACAAACCCCGCGTACTTTATGGATCGCGCGGGGAACAAATTTCTTTACGGTATGGCGTCCGGTCTGGACGTTCTCGTGATCTGGAGTATCGTGCTGATGGGCATCGGTTTTTCCCGCAACAGCAAAGTAAGACGCAGCACGGCTATTGCGATCGTCGCAGGATGGTATGTGATTTGGAAGCTGGCCATTTCCGCTCTCGCGGCGCGGTAGGAAATCGGTTTGCCGGAGAACTCGTTCGAAATGCCCGCGATTTTGGCAGTCCGATTTTTGGCAGTTCGTAGTCCGAATTTTCGCAGTCCAAGGAGATTCAAGTGAAAAGTATTCTGGTTACGATTGTGTTCGCCGCCGCAGGTTTTGGCGCGTGCCCTGGGTCGGGCATGGCGCAGGCAGCCTCCTCGGCAATGGCTCCGCAAGCCACAACTCCGCAAGCCGCAGCTCCGGTGAAAGATCCGGTAACGGTTTCATTGCGCATGTTGCTGCCGCGCTCGCGGAGCAACATTCTGGGCGCGATTACCTCCATGCCCGCCGACAAGTTCAGCTACAAGCCCACGCCCGATCAAATGACGTTTGCGCATCTGGTGATCCACATCGCGGGTTCAAACAATGGGCTGTGCGCCAAAGCGGCGGATATTCCCGCGCCCAAGGTTGAAGAGGTGAAAGAAACCGATTCGAAGGAAAAGCTTCTCGCCGCCGCCACCGCTTCGTTCGATTTCTGCGCCGAAGCGCTGGGCAAAATGGACGACTCGAAACTTGCCGATACCGTGGAACTTTTCGGCGGCCATCAAGGTCCGCGCGCCACGGTCGATTTGTTTCTGGCCAGCGGCTGGGCCGATCATTATGCGGCCGCCGCGCAGTATCTGCGGCTGAATGGAATTTTGCCGCCGTCGGCGCAACCGAAAAAGTAACTGCCCGCAGGAGCTGAAGCGCAACTGGTGTAGGAAGGGCTCAGCGGCACGACTGGAGTCGTGCCCTTCCCAAAACTGCGAGCTCTGCCCGTTCTCGTTACGAATGAATTCCGTTACTTAATCTGCACCAATTCGCCGGCTGGCGGCGGCGCAAGTGCGGCCTCCATGAGATGCTGCGGCGCCCGCCAGGAGTCGAAAATCGAAACCTGATGCACGCAGGAAACCGTGCAGTTTGGCGCGCAGCCTTTTTCGGCGAGATATTCGCGCCGCATGTCGTCGCGCGTATAGGTTGCCAGCGGAACTCCAGGATAGCCGCGCTGCTGCGAGCAATAATGGACTAATCCATCCTCGCAAATATAGAGATAGCGCGCGCCCGCGCGGCAGCGCCAATCGTTCGGCAGACCTTGCGCAATATTGTCCTGGAAAGCGTTGATGCGGGTGAAGCTGCGCTTCTCCCACGACTTCATTTCGTCGTAGACGCGGCGTTCATCTTCCCCGAGCGGTTGGAGCTGGCCACTGCCGTCGTGAATGATGCCGACGGTCGAACTGAATCCCAACTGCACGGCGCGTTTGCCGATGGTGAGAGCATCCTGCGGATTGGAAATCCCCCCGCCCACCACGGAGTTGATGTTCACGTGAAATTCCGCGTGCTCAGCCAGCCACTGCAATTTCTTGTCGAGCACTTTCAGGCTCTTTTTCGAAACGTCGTCCGGATTCACGTTGTCGATGGAAATCTGAAGCCACTCCAGCCCCGCGCGGTTCAGGCGCTTAATTCGTTCCGCCACCAGAAAATATCCGTTCGTAATCAACCCGGCGATCATTCCATTCGAGCGTATCCGCCGAATCACGTCGTCGAGATCGGGATGCAAGAGCGGCTCGCCGCCGGAAATCGTGACTACAGCCGTCCCTAAAGAACCCAGTTTGTCGATGCGGCGAAACATTTCTTCGGTCGGCACCGGCTGCGAAAAATCGTCGAACTCGTTGCAGTAGGTGCAGGCCAGGTTGCAGCGGCGAACCGGAATGATGTGGGCAAGAAGCGGATGTTCGGTCGAAGCCACAGCGCGCGCGGCCATCGCGGCTCCGCGCAGATTGCGGTGCAGGCTTTTGGCGCGGCGGCGCAAATTTGTGATGGTCGATGGCATGAATCGAATACCTAATTACAGCATGGACGCGCCAAAACACACGGCAAACATCCGCCCCGGGTACCGCGCTATCGTGTGACTGTTGCGGCCTGCGCAGTCACGTTTTTCGCTCCGGGGCGCAGCCACCAAATAATCCCGCCGCCAATCACCAGCCCGATCGCAATCAACTGCGTTCCTGACATCGCACCGCCAAAAACCGATCCGCGCCCGGGATCGTCGCGCAGGAATTCCAGGAAAAACCGCGCTACTCCATAGATAAAGAGGAATGCGCCGAAGATCTGGCCGTCGAATTTCCGGCGCTTGAGCATCCACATCAGAAAAAAGAAATTCGCAAACTCTACCGCCGCTTCGAATAACTGCGTGGGCTCCAAAGGAACGTTCAACGGAGTGCCGGTAATTTGATTGGCCAGCGGGTTTCGAAATACCACTCCCCAAATATGATGGGTTTCTTTGCCATAGCAGCATCCCGCGGCAAAGCAGCCAATGCGGCCAATTGCGTGACCCAGCGCGAGGCCGGGCGCGAACGCGTCACACGTTCCGAGCGGAGGCATATGATACTTGTGCACGTACCACGCCGCTGCAATAAATGCGGCGATCAGCCCGCCGGAAAAAACTCCGCCAGCCTGCAATGTGGTGACGCTGAAAATTTCAGAGAAATGCGACTTGTAGTAACCCCACTCATTGACGACGTAGAGTATTTTGGCGCCAATAATGCCGCACAGCACCACGAGAATGCCGAGATTCCAGGCCTTTTCGCCGTCGATGCCGAGGCGTTCCGAGTTGCGCACGCTGATCCATAGGCCGATCAGCACCCCCATGGAAACGAGGAAGCCGTAAGTCGGCAGAAAAAACCGTCCGAAATGCACTAATTGTGGATACACGCTTTATTGGATGCAGGAAAACCCGGATTTGCTACCGGATCAGTCTAGCAGGATTGTGCGAGTGGGAAAGGATTCGGAGCCAGCGTTTTCGTGGCGGTCGCGGCGAGGCCTATTGTTGGCCTTCCACGCCGGAGATGCGATTCTCGTGATTCTGAACAATCTGAAGAAGGGCCGAACTGGCATCTCGTAATGCGCCGACCTGCCGGGTATGTTCGTTAATCTGCCGGGTATGTTCGTTAATTTGCCGGCTATGTTCGTTAATCTGCCGGGTCTGCTCTTGGCTTTCGCGGAGCAAAAGCTCAACAGATTGCGTTAGGGCTTCGTGCCGCTCCGTTAGGCGGTCCAGGCGTTCATCAATCGTCATAGAATCTCCTTATCGGCAGAGCCCATCAAGTTCAATTATAGAAGGACGAGGACACCTGCCGTGGAGGAAAAACAAGCCGACCCACTGTGCCGTGTGACGGGCCGAGAATGAACCGTCAGGTAGACGTTGGGAACCCGCCGAGACCCTTTAGGCATCTCCGCATGGCGGAGCGTCGCACACCGGATCCTAGTTCGAGCCGAATCCCCGTTCATTCAGCATTGGTTCAAATATCGGTTACCGCCATCACCAACCCCGCAGGCCGGCTTCACTTTGGATGCTAGGAGAACTACCGGGGATTTAGCAATAGGAAACCCGCAAATAGTTGGCAGATCACTTGCAACCAAAGTAATCCCGCGGACGAATTACAAGCTTGCAATCCAGGATCAGGCGTTTGAACCGGGCGGAGCGGAGGATCTTGGCGATAACGGGCCTTGCCAACATGGGAACCGGCCGTGCGGCGGCGACTATATCTTATGCACGGAAGCGCGCTTCACGGCAGCGCGAACCCAAAAATGTTAGCCGTCTGGCGACAGCTTCACTTATCCGGCTTTGCGATTCTCGGCCAGCACTTCGTCGAGCGCGTCGGCCAGCAGGTGCGCGCGCTTCTGGTAGTCGGTTGCGCCATTCTCCTGCTTGCGCTTTAGAAGGTGATATTCGTCCGCAATATTCAGCGCGGCGAGCACTGCCAGACGCACCGTGTCGATTGTGTTGGTCGCCTCGGCAACCGCCCGCATTTTGGAATCGACATACTGCGCCAGCTTCAAAATGTATTCCGGGTCGGATCCCCGCAGGTTGTAGGCCTGGTCGAAAATCTCGACGCGCACGCTGCCGTTCTGGGCGCTTTTCAGCGTTGAATCCTTCACCGCAGTTGCCATAACGAAGTCACCATCGAATGATCTTACGATTTATGCTGCGATTGAAAAGCAAAAACCCGCAACGGCGTTCAATCGATAAATAACACAACCGCTTAATCGCCAAGTCTCCTAGCTTGCGCGCTCTTCCGCGATCGAGTCGATCTGTTCCAGCATCTTCTCCACCCGGCCGCGAATCTCTTCCCGCTCCTTTCGCAACTGCACGGTTTCCCGGCGCAACCCGACCAACTGCTCGTCGCGCTCTTCCAGTTGTTGCCGTACCCGCTGCGTCTCGCGTTCCGCGGCGCCCTGCGCTTGCCGTGCCGCCTTATACATTTCGATAGTGCGATAAACTTTCTCCTCCAGCGCCTGAAAATCGTCCGCCGGAACCTGATCCGCCACCTGCTCCACTGCGTTCACCGCCATGATTGCACTTTTTTCCTGGAGAGAATTTCAACTTTCCCGAAGTATACTCCACCGCGCTGTGAATCCGGCATAGCTAGTTGATGCCTTTGCCAACACGGATGGCCTATAATTCTCCCATGAAACGAATGACTCCTCCCACCCTGATTACGTTGGCGGCTTTGATTTGTTTCTCAATCCCCAGCGCGGCCAAAACCAAAGTTGAGATTAAAGACATGCAGGGTAAAGACGTGGGTGCCGTAATCCTGTGGCAGCAAGGATCCGGGGTGGGCCTTCAGCTTCGTCTTCATGATCTTCCGCCGGGCGAGCATGCGATTCATTTTCATCAAAACCCCAAGTGTGACGCTCCCGACTTCAAATCGGCCGGACCGCATTTCAATCCCGCGGGCAAGAAGCATGGACTGGAGAACCCCGAAGGGCACCATGCCGGCGACATGCCGAACTTCGTCGTAGGAGCGACCGGCAAAGCCGACGCAAAGCTGGAGGATAAGGACGTAACCCTTCGCGACGGAGCGAACTCGCTCTTCGCCAATGGCGGCACCGCGATCGTGATTCACGCCAAAGCCGACGACATGAAGACTGACCCCTCCGGCAACTCCGGCGACCGCATCGTGTGCGGCGTAGTGATGAAGTAGAGTTCCCGAGTGATGCAGGGGACGTCCTCGGCTGTCCAGCGGGGGGCGGAGCGGGCAGTTGACGGCATCAGCGGCGCAGCTTCCCCAACTTTTCCACCGCCGCATCTAGCGTCTCTAACTTCTTGCAGAAGGCAAACCTCACCTGCCGCGCTCCGTCTCGCGGATCGTGGTAAAAACTCGATCCCGGCACCGCGGCCACGCCAATCTCTTTCACTAGATACTTCACAAAAGAAACATCGTCTTGAAATCCAAACGCGGAGATATCCGTCATCACGTAATAGGCCCCGCGAGGACGAAAGCATCGAAATCCCGCCGCATCGAGCGCGGGAATTAAATGATCGCGCCTGGTTCGATATCCTTGCGCCAGCTTCGCATAGTATTCCGGCGGCAGGCTTAGCGCGGCAGCGCCCGCTTCCTGCAACGGGGCCGGCGCTCCCACGGTCAGGAAATCGTGTACCTTGCGAATCGCATTCGTGATCTTTTCGGGCGCAACCGCCCAGCCCACGCGCCATCCCGTTACGCTGTAGGTCTTCGACATGCCGTTAATCGTCACCGTGCGCTCGCGCATTCCATCGAGCGATGCGATCGAAATGTGCGCGGCCTCGTCGTACAAAATATGCTCGTAAATCTCGTCGGTGATCGCGAGCACATCGAACTCGACGCACAAATCGCGGATCAACTCGAGTTCCGGAAGCGTGAAGACTTTTCCCGTCGGATTATTGGGTGTGTTCAGAATGATCGCCTTCGTATTTTTATCGAAGGCGGCGCGCAATTCTTTTTCGTCGAAGGTCCATTCGGCATTTTCGCCGGCCGGCGGCCTCAGCTTCACAAATCGCGGACGGGCGCCGCTCAAGACGGAATCCGGCCCGTAATTTTCGTAAAACGGCTCGAAGACCACCACTTCATCGCCGGCATTGCACACCGCGAGCAGCGTCGAGATCATCGCCTCCGTCGATCCGCAACAAACGGTAACCTCTTTCTCGGGATCGACCGCAATTCCCTGCCACAGGCCCATCTGCCGGGCAATTGCGTTGCGCAAATTCTTCGCGCCCCAGGTAATCGCGTACTGATTTACATCGCGCTCAATGGCCGCGCGCGCCGCCTCTTTGATTTCTTGCGGGGCCGCAAAATCCGGAAACCCCTGCGCCAGATTCACCGCGCCATAAAGCGCGGCCTGCCGCGTCATTTCGCGGATCACGGATTCGGTAAACTGCGAAACCTTGTCGCTGAGAAACTGTTTCTTAGAGTTGGATAAAGAGGAGATTACGTCCGCCATAACTGGCAGATTAGCATGGAGCATCTACGCATGTGAGCGGCGTCCTTGCGAAGGCCGGTTCGCCCCGCGTATGATGCAGCGTTTGAATTCTTACGCGAATAAACCGGCGCGCGGTTCCTTGCTCGGCATCGAGCACATGGAGGATAAGGAAATCCTGGGCCTGCTCAAGCTGGCCCGCCGCATGAACCCTCTGAAAGCGCGGCCGCTGCTGCGCAACAAACGCATTGTGCTGCTGTTTTACGAAGCTTCCACCCGCACGCGCTCTTCTTTCGAGATCGCCGCCAAGTCGCTGGGCGCCATCACGACCCTGGTGCAGTCTTCGGGATCGAGCATCGAGAAGGGCGAGTCGCTGCTCGACACGGCTTACACTTTGCGGGCTGTGGGCGCAGACGCTATAGTCGTGCGCCATCCTTCGGCGGGCGCGGCCCACTTGATGGCGAAGCATCTGGATATTCCGGTGATCAACGCCGGTGACGGCATGCACGAGCATCCTTCGCAGGCGCTGCTCGATGCTTTCACGATTCTCAAGCACAAAAAAACGTTCAAGGGATTGCGCATGGCGATTATCGGCGATATTTATCACAGCCGGGTCGCGCGCTCCGCATGCCATTTGCTGACAAGGTTTGGCGTAAAGGTCACTCTGTGTGGTCCCACCGAATTCGTGCCTGAAGTGGCGGCTACGCTCGCGCCCGGCCTGAGGATTTCGCGCCATCTGGAAGAAGCGGTGCGCGGCGCCGATGTGGTGATGCTTCTACGTTTGCAGAAGGAGCGCCTTGCGGGCCAGAAAATTTCGTTACAGGATTACGTGGCGCATTACCAGATGACTCCGGCTCGGCTGAAGCTGGCGAAGCGCGATGCGATCGTCATGCATCCCGGGCCGATCATTCGCGGGCTGGAACTGACGGCGGAAGTTGCCGATGGCCCGCAATCGGTGATCATGGACGAGGTTCGCAACGGGGTGCCGATGCGCATGGCGATTCTGGCGCGGGCGCTAGGAAAAGCGAAATGAGAATAGTAACTTCCATCCCGCGGATGTACGCGGATGAACGCGGATTGAAACATGCCGAGCTAACCGAGAAACTGATTGGCATCTTCTTCAATATTCACAATGAATTGGGGCATGCCTTTCTGGAATCCATTTGTTTCAATTTTGGGCCGAACGCACAGTTCAAACGCTACGCGTTCGAGAATGCCCGGAAAAATCCGCGGAATCCGCGTGAATCCGCGGAAAAGAAGTTTCCCGGGGAGCTTTAGGAAAAGCGAAATGAGAATAGTAACTTCCATCCCGCGGATGTACGCGGATCAACGCGGACTGAAACATGCCGAGCTAACCGAGAAACTGATTGGCATCTTCTTCAATATTCACAATGAATTGGGGCATGGCTTTCTGGAATCCATTTGTTTCAATTTTGGGCCGAACGCACAGTTCAAACGCTACGCGTTCGAGAATGCCCGGAAAAATCCGCGGAATCCGCGTGAATCCGCGGAAAAGAAGTTTCCCGGGGAGCTTTAGGAAAAGCGAAATGAGAATAGTAACTTCCATCCCGCGGATGTACGCGGATCAACGCGGACTGAAACATGCCGAGCTAACCGAGAAGCTGATTGGCATCTTCTTCAATATTCACAATGAATTGGGGCATGGCTTTCTGGAATCCATTTACGAACAGGCCTTTTCCGTGTCGCTCGCCGAGAACAATGTTTTCTTTCAGAGGCAAATCGCCGTTCCGGTATGGTTTCACGGCCAGAAAATTGGCGACTTCCGGGCCGATTTAATGGTCGATGGCAAGGTGCTTGTCGAATTGAAGACAGGGCGTGACATCGAACCCGCCTGGGAAAAACAGCTGCTGAATTACCTGCGCGCAACCCATATCGAGGTCGGTTTGCTTTTCAATTTTGGGCCGAATGCACAGTTCAAGCGCTACGCGTTCGAGAATGCCAGGAAAAATCCGCGGAATCCGCGTGAATCCGCGGAAAAGAAGTTGCCCGGGAGAGTCGAATGAGCCGCCAGGAGGACAAAGGCTTCCTGATCAAAGGCGGACACGTGATCGACCCCGCCGCGAAGATCAACGCGCCCATGGACGTACTTCTGCGCGACGGCCGCGTCGCAGAAATTGCGCTGCCCAATAAAATTCGCGGCGGAGCGGACGAAAAATTTGACGCGCGCGGGCTGATCGTCGCCCCGGGCTTCATCGATCTGCACGTACATCTGCGCGAGCCGGGACAGAGCTACAAAGAAACCATCGCCAGCGGCACCGCGGCCGCCGCTGCCGGCGGCTTCACTTCGGTCTGCACCATGCCGAACACCGCGCCCGTGGTCGATACCGCGGAGTGGGTCGCGTGGTTACGGCGACCGGAGCGCGGCGCAGTGGTGAATGTTTTTCCGATTGCGGCAGCCACGCGCGGATCGCATGGCACGTCACTCACCGACTTTGCGGCGCTGCAACGGGCCGGCGCTGTAGCGGTCACCGACGATGGCAAGCCGATTCTTGACGACGAAGTCATGCGCGCGGCATTGCGGCTGGGAGCGGAACTGAACCTGCCAGTGGTGCAGCATGCCGAAGACACTCGCCTCACCGAAGGTTGCCCGATGCACGAGGGCGCGACCAGCTTTCGTCTCGGCCTGCGCGGCATGCCAGCCGCGGCCGAAGCTAGCGTTGTCGATCGCGATGTAACGCTGGCGCAGCAGATTCGCGAATCGCGCCTGCACGTTGCGCATCTTTCCACTTCCGATGCGCTCAAGGCCGTTCGCCGCGGCAAGCGGGCCAAAGCTCGCGTGACCTGCGAAGTCACGCCGCACCACTTCACGCTGGTCGACGAAAACGTCGGCGAATACGACACGAATTTCAAAATGAACCCGCCGCTGCGTTCGGCGAGCGACCGCGAAGCAATCCTGGTTGCGCTGGCCGACGGCACCATCGACGCGATTGCCACGGACCACGCTCCGCACGCCACGCACGAAAAGCAGGTCGAGTTCGAGCGGGCTGCGTTTGGAATTACCGGGCTGGAAACTGCGCTGGCACTGGCGATCACCAAGCTTCACCGCGAGAATAAGATTTCGCTGACACGCATCGTCGAACTTTTCACTGCTGGGCCGGCGCGGGTTTTCGATCTGCGCGGGCGGGGATCGCTGGCGAAAGGCTGCTTTGGCGATGTGACGATCTTCGATCCTAAGAGGCGGTGGACCTTCGAGGCAGCGAAGTCGCGGTCGCTGTCGCAGAATACGCCGTTTGATGGGTGGCAGTTTGTGGGGAAGGTGGTGGCGACGATTGTGGGCGGGAAGATTGTCTACCCTGCGGACTAGCGCAAGAGGAGAGTCGCAAAGCGACGGCATTCATTAGCCCCGCACGTAAGTGCGGGGAGGGTAAAGTGAAAAGCCGAGTCGCGTCAGCGACACCACTCAGGCTGCAAATATTCGTTCCGCGTCGTAGGCCACCCCGGATTTCTTCAAGAGTGCTACGAACTCTTCCTCAAAGCTTCTGCTCTTGTGATGCTCCTCTTGGTTACGAATATAGGCTTGAACCGTTGGCAACAAAGACGGACTTACGCTGAAAGCTCCATATCCTTTCTGCCACTCAAATCGCATACAGCCGTTCTTGCAATTTAAGTGGAATCAGATCACGGCGTTCTTTGGTGCTGAAGACGCAATGCACGAAATTGGCAGCATGTGTGTGAGACATGAAAGGTTCCGTCCCTGAAGGGACTTTGAGTCTGAACGCCCGTCCGCCCCCGCACTCACGTGCGGGGCTAATGAATTTCGTCCCCTTCGGGGACTGCGGAACATGGGTGGCAACTCCTTCTCAATAGTAAAACCTCACAGAGTGAACTTCTGCGTGGCATTCCGCAAATATCTCGCGGAATTCCACAAAAGGAACGACTGGGCGGGTTCCCAGGAACAGCAAGGCTGACATAGAGTCGCGAGGCGACGCCACTCATTAGCCCCCATGTGAGTGCGGGGTAGGCTACCCAGGGAGATGTGAGTCCCACCAGGGACGGCACTCAGAGGCAATCTACAGAAGGTGCCCCAGAGCGGTTAGAATCGAGGTTGGGTCAACGTCAGCGATGGCATGCCCTATCACGCTCTACACAATCCTTAAAGATTTCTCGTTGCCCCTGGTGGCGCTGATCTGGGCCGTCTACTCTTGGTATCGGGACAACAAGCAGGTACTTTCCATCCGCCAAGTCGGCGATGAATTCTCGGACCGGGTTACATCCAATGGAATGACCACTTTCTCGATCGAGGTCGTCGTCACCAATGACTCTCCCCGAGCCAATATTGTTATTGCGTACTACGATCTTGAGCTGCCTTGGGAGGATGACGATTTCGACCCTCTTTTTGACCGTGGAGAGCTTGAGCCACCCTCGGAACTCTACACAATACACCCGGAGTCGATTCAGGTTGAGAGAGACAAGGTCCTGAACTACCGTCGTTATCAAAACGGTAAGCTCGGCCCCGGCGAGGCCTTTCGAGGCTATTTCCTTGCAAAAGGTGGAAGTCCGATCCCAGAGGATCTTCGGAGGAGGGAGCGCGTCGAGGTCCGTTTTACAGTGCAGGACACGAAGGGCAAAGAATACCGTTCCGGCCCCATGTACCTGCATCTCCATTGAATTGAAACGCGCAATTTCTTATCACGCCAAAATCCTCATCCTCTTCCCCACCCTCCCCAGCACCTCAAGCGCCTGCTGCAACTCTTCTTTCGTGTGCGTGGCGGTCATGATGGTGCGGATGCGGGCTTTGCCTTCGGGGACTGTGGGGAATGCGATGCCGGTGCCGAGGACGCCTTCTTTGAAGAGTTCGCGGGAGAAGTCCATGGTGAGTTTGCCGTCGCCGATGATGATGGGCGTGATGGGAGTTTCGCTGGCTGGAGTGGCGCGGCCACCAATGTCGAAGCCGAGCAGGGCGAGTTCTTTTTTCCAGAAGCGCGTGTTCTCCCAGAGCTTTTCGATACGCTCCGGCTCGTTTTCCAAAACATCGAAGGCGGCGATGCACGTTGCCGCGACCGATGGCGGGTGCGACGTCGAAAACAAGAATGGCCGGGCGCGATGATAGAGAAAATCGATGAGATCGCGCGTGCCGCAGACGTATCCGCCGAGCGCGCCGATGGCTTTCGATAGCGTCCCCACCTGAATATCGACGCGGCCATGCACGTTGAAGTGGTCGATGGTGCCGCGGCCGTTGCGGCCTAGAACGCCGGAGGCGTGTGCGTCGTCGACCATCATGATTGCGCCATATTTTTCGGCCGCGTCGCACAGGCCGGGGAGCGGGCCGATGTCGCCATCCATCGAAAAGACTCCGTCGGTGATCAACAACTTCTTGCCGGGCTCGTCTTTGATGCTGGCAAGTTGTTCTTCCGCGTGAGCGACATCTTTGTGGCGGAAGACCAGAATCTTCGCCTTCGACAGGCGCGCGCCGTCGATGATTGAGGCGTGATTGAGCGCATCGGAGACGATGAAATCGTCTTTCCCCAGGACCGCCGATACCGTGCCCGCATTGGCCGCGAAGCCCGACTGGAAGACCACGCAAGCCTCGACATTCTTGAAGCGCGCGATCTTTTCTTCCAGCTCCATGTGGATCTTCATGGTGCCCGCGATGGTGCGCACCGCTCCCGAGCCGACTCCATATTTGCGCGTGGCCTCGAGCGCCGCCTCGCGCAGCCTGGGATGCGTAGTGAGCCCGAGATAATTATTCGAGGCCAGGTTAATAACTTTCTTGCCGTCAAACGTACAAACCGGAGCCTGCTCGTCGTCGAGGACGCGCAGCTTGAAGTGCGTGCCCTTGGCCTTGAGTTCGTCGAGCTGCGCAGTGAGATAGGAAAGCGGATTGGCGCGGGTTGCGGTAGACATGAGGGCCTCAAAACTTTTTTGCCACAGATTTACGCGGATTGGCGCGGACGAACCGGAGCATTCGATTTCTTACCAGACCCGGCAGCGATTCTGGTTTACCATCGGCGATCCGGCTTTGCAGTGAAATGCTTCTTGGAATTCCGGCATGTTTGAGACGACGCCGTTGGTGCGATATTTCTCCGGCGAATGCGGATCGACCGTGGCGCGCAGCCGCTTTGTCTCGTCGCGCGATTCGCCGCACCAGCTTTGCCCGTATCCGATAAAGAATCTTTGTGCCGGAGTGAAGCCCTCGATCGGCTGCAAAGTTTCGCCCTTGGTATCTTCCTGCCACGCCATGTATGCGAGAATGAGGCCGCCGAGATCGGCTGCATCCTCGCCCAGCGTCAATTTTCCGTTGATTTTTATGTCGTCGATGATGGTGTAGGTCGAGTACTGATTCGAGATGCAACTGGCGCGCTTTTCAAACTCTTTGGCATCGTCCGCGGTCCACCAGTCGCGGAGATTTCCAGTTGCGTCAAACTGGCGGCCTTCATCGTCGAAGCCATGCGTAAGTTCGTGGCCGATAGTGCCGCCGGTGTCGCCGTAGTTCGGCGCCGCGTCAGATTTCGGATCGAACGCCGGAGGCTGCAACACACCCGCTGGAAAATTGATGTCGTTCATTTGGGGATTGTAATAAGCGTTCACTGTAGGCGGAGTCATATCCCACTCGCCGCGGTCCACCGGCTTGCCGATCTTTGCCAGTTGCCGGTTGAACTCGAATTGGCGCGCGCGCTCGATATTGCCCAGTTCGTCTCCGCGCACGATTTCGAGCTTACTGTAGTCGCGCCATTTATCCGGATAGCCGATCTTATTCGCCATGCCATGCAGTTTTACCAAAGCTTGTTTCTTGGTGGCATCCGACATCCACGGCAATGAGTCGATATCCTGCTGCATCGCCGTTTCGATTTCCTTCACCATCTTCACCGCTTCCTGTTTGGCTTGCGGGCCGAAATATTTTTCCACGTAGACCTGGCCCAAAGCTTCTCCCAGGTCGCTATCGACATATTGCGTGCAACGCTTCCAGCGCGGCTGTAGTTCTTGCTGGCCGCGCAAAGTTTTTCCATAGAATGCGAAATTTTCATTCAGGAAAGGGCGCCGAAAGAAACGCCGCGTCGGCGTGCACGAGGTGCCAGCGCAGATACACTTTCCAATCGGCGAGACTTTCTTTTGCGAGTTCTTCGTTCATCGCCTTAAAAAAGCCTGGGGACGCCACATTCAGCGAGGCCAGCGATGGAAGGCCGACATGGGAGAAATATAACTTGCCAGCTAAAATCGGGACTGATTTTTTCCAGTTCGCCGCTGGTCATCTTATGGTCGAGATTCTTGCGGATCGCGCCGCTCGACGCGAGTCATCGAACCTTTCGCCAGCGCGGTCTCGATGCGCATGACGGTTTGGGCCTCGGCGGCAGCCGCATCGGGCTTGTCGCCGAGCAGCTCAAACATTTTTTGCACGTGCTCGACATACTTTTTGCGCAGCTCGACCGATTTTGCGTCGTCCTTCACGTAATAGTCGCGGTCGGGAAAGCCGAGCCCTCCCTGGTCGGCTTCGGCGATGACTTGCGTGGCATCTCTGAAATCCTGCGTGGAGTCGAACCGAAACAGGACGTTATCGTCGATCATGGAGGCGGCTGCGTCAGCGATCTCGGCCTTCGATTGAATCTTCGCAATGCGCTGCAAATCAGGATCGAGGGGAGCCGCGCCCCTGGCGTCAATGGCCTTCTCGTCCATGCACGCGGAGTAGTAGTCGCCAATTTTTTGCGCGGCGGCATTGCGGTTCTGGTCGGGCGCTGCGGCTGCTTCCAAAATTCCGCGCAAGCGTACGCGATTCTCATCCTGCATTTTCGAATACGTATCCCACGAAGACTGGTCGGGAGGAATCGGATTGTTCTTGAGCCATCCGCCGCAGGAATATTGAAAAAAATCCGCGCAAGGATCGGCGCTGCGATCCATTGAGGTGACATCGAGCGCGGGTTCGTATTTTGAAGCGGCGGCTGCGGCCTGCTGCGCGCCGGCGGAAGGAATATGAATGAAGAGCGCGAAGATAAACGCAATGACGATAAACTCAATGACGCTCATGCCGAGCGGGATCCGCGAAATTCCTACCATGAGAAACTCTCTTTCCTGACGCTTTGTTCTTGTCGCCGTCTTTCTGGCTAGCCGTTTTCTCGACGGAGCGTCTTCTTGACACCGGGCCAGACAATTAACAATTCATGAAACCGGTGGCGCAAAGAGTATAAGCGCTGAAGCGGCTCCGCGCTTGCCTGCGATTGAACGAGACGGTTAAGAGTCGGGAAGAATTCGAAAAGAACGCCCGCGCTTTGTCCGGTAGATGGAGAAGTCTCTTCGATCGAGGGTGAAGATAGTTTCGATTCGCTCGCGGCTCGCCAAATAAACCACGGCGGCATCGGCAAGCTGGGGACGGAGGCTTTTATATTTCGATAAGAGCTCCGCAATTGGCCGCGCTTCCGATCCCGCAAGCGAAAGCAAGTGTACAAAATCCGTATCGATGCTCTTCAGCAGGCGCCGGACAGCGTCCGGCGAATGGCGCAGGAGCCACGCGGCCTCAGTGAGCACCGGCCAGCAGGTATAAAGCGGGCCATCCAGGAGCGCAAGAGCCTGAACGCAAGACTTGTGATGGGCGTCCCGATCGTCGAGAATCGCAACCAGCGGACCCGTATCGACGAGAACCCGGCCCGGCCCTGGCCGTCTCATCGGCCTTTTCCAAAACTTTCAAAATGCCGGCGGTTCGTGCTGAGATCCTTCGGACCATGGCTGGCACAACCGATCAGGCCCGCCGCCTTCGCCGCCACATAAGCCGAGCCGCGATCCGGCTCGTCTTCAAGATAGTTCTCGACCGCAACCCGAATGAGTTCCGACGGCGTTCGTCCGTTATTGCGGGAAGTCCGGCGCAGCCTTGAACCCAAGGTTTCCGGAACCCGAACCGTAAAGCGTTGAGTGGCCATGTCAGACATTATATAACGAGCGTCAGACATCCCACTGAGTCAAATTTTTCCCAGCCGGATCGATCCATCGCCGGTATGAATCATGAGCAGATTTCCGCCGCCATTGAGCTTGCCGCGAACGTCGCCCTGGCGAAGCTTGCCTTCGGTGGTCACGGGCATTCCGAGATCGATATGGCCATCGCCGGTATGCAGATCCAAATCGGCTGCGAGGTTCTCGGGGATATCCAGGGCTACGGTGCCATCGCCACTTTCGAGCCGCCAGCCCGTGGCGAGAGACGAGCCAGCCTCCGCGCGCGCATCGACGCGCCCGTCTCCAGTCTTCAAGTCGAGTTCATCGAATCGTCCCCTGGCGCGGATGTGGCCGTCGCCCGTGGTCGCGCGCAACTTGCCATCGACGCTGTCAATTTCCTGCGCTCCGTCCCCGCTGCGCAACTGCATCTCGCCTTTGAAGTTGGCGAGATCGATATGGCCATCGCCGGTATGCAGGTCGACGCGTCCCTCGCGCGGCATTTTAATCTCGACCTCCACATGATGATTCATGGAGGTTCCGAAGTTGATGGTTACGCCGTGGTGCGGGATGTGTACGTCGATCTCGACCGTGTCGCCCTGCTGGCGCTCTTCGATGCGGACTCCGTCGTCGCCGATCTTGTAGTGCGTAGTCGTTACTTTGGCCTGGATGGTGTTTTGATCCCAGGTGGAAACGTGAATATCCGCGTCCGACGTATCCACGCGCAGATCGGGCTTGCCCGTCAGGGTGTAAGTTTTTGACCAGTCGTCGGCGCGCGCGGGAAGTACGGCCAAAGACCAAACAATCGTTGCCGCGAACAGGCACCTTCGCGTTTTCATCCGTTTCATAAGCAGCCTCCGCCTGGGTAGGCGCATATCTGCGCCCGTTCTCTTAGACGAGGTTACGCGCCGTTGGTGAGATCAGTTCAATAAAACTTGCCTTCGTGTGACTTCGCGTCCTTTGTGGTCCTGAATTTTTAGGATCCACTCCTGAATGGACGGCCGGTAGTGTCCTGATTTCGGGAGCAAAAGCTTTTTTGACCGCAAAGGACGCTAAGGACAAGCAAAGGTCACGAAGAAAAGCCAATCGAAATTGGCAGACGACCGGACGGCCAAACGTTTTTCACGGCGTACAATAAAGTTGTGGCGAAAACTCTGCGCCAGCGCGATCCCGGCCCGAAGGACCCTCGTCATGCGGTCCACGTTGCGGAAACTTCAGGTCTCCTCGTAATCGCATTTCTACTGGTGCTTTCGACCATGATCCGTTATTGGAACGCGATTCGCTGGAGTTTGCGCTGACCGTGGCTTCGGCGCCGCCCGATCCCTTGCTGGTCGCGATTCTTGGCCCCACGGCCAGCGGCAAGACCGCGCTCTCTCTCGCTCTTGCAAGACGCTTCGATGGCGAGATCGTGAATTGCGACTCGGTCGCCATGTACCGCGAGTTCGACATTGGAACCGCGAAACCTACAGCCTCGGAACGCAACCAGGCTCCACATCATTTATTGGATTTCGTTGCGCCCACAGGCCACATCACTGCCGGAGAATACTCGCGCCTGGCGCGGCAGGCGCTCGAACAAATCAAAGCCAGAGGCCGCATGGCAATTGT
The DNA here is from genome assembly GCA_963755225.1 of uncultured Acidobacteriota bacterium. Classification (GTDB taxonomy): domain Bacteria; phylum Acidobacteriota; class Terriglobia; order Terriglobales; family Acidobacteriaceae; genus Sulfotelmatobacter. The sequence continues at coordinate 780,209 of CAVWJE010000005.1, read as the reverse complement.
GGCCGGCGGCACTGGCCTTTATCTTCGCGCCCTGCTCGATGGGCTTTTTCCCGGTCCACAACGGTCGGAGGAATTGCGGGAGAGATTGCGCGAGCGCGCCGCCAGCCGGGGTTCCGCTCATCTTCACGGAATCCTGCGCCGTCTTGACCGCACAGCCTCCGATAAAATCCATCCTAACGACACGCCCAAGCTGATTCGCGCGATCGAAGTTTGTCTAGCTTCGCGCCAGAAAATGACCGAACTGTGGCAGACTCAGGGCCGCGATCCGTTAAGCGGATTTCGCATTTTGCGGCTGGGCCTCGATCCCGACCGGCAAGCGCTGCATGGCCGAATTAATTTACGCGCTCGAGAGATGTTCGAGGCGGGGTTGATCGAGGAAACTCGCCGCCTCTTTGAAAAATACGGCCTTGCCGCCAGTTCCCTGTCTTCGCTTGGCTATAAGCAAGCCTCGCAGCTTCTTCGCGGCGAACTCACGCGCGAACAGGCGCTGGAAGCCGCGCAACAAGCGCATCGCAACTACGCAAAACGGCAGATGACATGGTTTCGCCGCGAACCGGAGGTGTGCTGGCTCAGCGGATTCGGCGACGACGAGAGCGTGCAACGCCGGGCATCGGATCTGGTGGAAGGCCTCCGGTCTTAGTTCTCATCTCATCATTCAGAGCTTTCATCCGTTCAGAGTGTCGCGCCCGAGTTCTTTAAGTCCCAAAGTACTTGTAGATTGTCGAGGACGATATCGGCAGTGGAAACAGGCGATAGCAGGAAATCGGTGAAGTGGATTCGAGTGCATTCGAACCCCGGAACTTTGATATAACCCATGGGTGTAATCCAGTATGGCTGGTAGCGCAGAGCCTCGACGATTGCCCGGGTGCGCTGGTTGCGGTGAGGCCGGGGAAGAACTTCGCATACGATGAAAGGCCTGTCTCTGCGGATGGTTTCGTGCATGCCTTCGAGGGCGTCGGCTTCGAAATCCTCAACGTCGATCTTGACTAAATCCACCCGCATGGGATGGCGAGCCTCGTATTCGTCGAATCGCACGGTTTCGACTTCGAGAGCGGCAGATCCTTTCTTGCGCTGCCAACTGTCGACCACCAGAGTGCCCGTGGTCTCGAGATCGAGATTATCGCTTTCCGGCAGGAAGAGAGCCGCGCGGCCAGTACCGCTGGAGAGCGCCGCATTCTCGCAGCGAACGCGGCTCTCCACTTTATTGATGCGAACATTTTCCCGCAAACCCGCAAAAATCTGGGGGACCGGCTCGAAGGCGACAACGCTGAGATTTGGATTCCACAACGCGCCCAGGACGGAGTAGAGGCCGCAGTTGGCTCCAACGTCGACGAAAGCCGCCGCGCGCTCGAAGAAGAACCGGAGGGTGCGTGAAGTTTCGGGCTCGTGCCCGTCCAGCCCGTGCCAAAAAAGCAGGGAAGCAATTCCAATCCCAACGTTGCGGGCGATGGATAAGTTGTTGCCGTTAGGCAATCGAATCGTGACGCCGTTCTTGCGCACTTTCCGTTCCACGCTTGACGCCGCGCGGAAAGAAATCGAGCGCAGCGGCTGCAAAGAATATGCGAGCAATAAACTCACGTAGTAGTTATCTCGCCAGCGTTTTAGAAGACTTTTGAGGCCACGCGCCATTTGGTCCCTTCGAAGCGGTTGCGCCCGGTAATTCGATCTTTGACGAATGCGGCGGGACGAGCCATAAGGTTAGCAGAAGCTCTATATTTCGCAGCCTGGCTGAATCGGTTGTCACATCGAGCTTCGACACGAAGAAAAACGGCCGAAGGCGGTTCTCTTAGCAGGGTGCCGAAAAGTCATCCAAGAGGGAGCAGCTGCGGCTGGCGGCTGAAGCCGCTGTTGATTGGAGTGGACTTTGACGGCGCGACTCGAAGTCGCGCCCTTTCAAACGGTTCCAAAGCAGGTTTTGATTGCACTCGCCTTCTGCTATCGTTTCTGCATGTATCGTGCGCTTTCACTCATGATGTTGACGCTTGTTCTTATTGCGGCCGCTTCCGCGAAAGATAAATTTCAGCGCGCCGGCCCGATTAACGAAACCCCCAAGGGCGACAAATGGGCGGAGAAGACCCTTCGCAAGCTGACTGTCGAAGAAAAAGTCGGCCAGGTATTTATGATCTGGTGCCGCGCCAGCTTTCTCAACGTGCAGAATCCCGAATATCTTCAGATGCGCGACGCCATGCAGAGGTACCACGTCGGCTCGTTCGCCATGACGGTGCACGTGGATGGTCTTTATCTTCAGCGGAGCGAGCCCTACGAAGCCGCCGAGTTACTCAACCGCCTGCAAAGCGATTCCAAGTTGCCTCTGCTGTTTGCCGCGGATTTCGAGCGCGGAGTCTCCATGCGCTTGATGGGCACTACGGCTTTCCCTCATGCCATGGCCTTCGGCGGCGATGGAAGCCTGGAAGACGCGGAAGCCTTCGGCAGGATTACCGCCGAAGAATCGCGCGCGATCGGCGTTCACTGGAATTTTTTCCCGGACGCCGACGTGAATTCGAACCCCGCCAATCCCATCATTAATACGCGATCGTTCGGCGAAGATCCCAAACAGGTCGGCGATCTGGTTGTCGCTTATATCAAAGGAGCGCACGAAGGCGGAATGATGGCCACTGTGAAACATTTTCCTGGCCATGGCGACACCGCCACGGATTCTCATCTCGGCGTGGCCAGCGTCAACGTGGATCGCGCCCGGCTTGACTCGACTGAGCTTCCGCCATTTCGCCAGGCTATCGCCGCGGGAGTGGATTCCGTCATGGTGGCGCACGTCACTGTTCCGGCGCTCGATTCCGATCCGAATCATGTAGCCACGATTTCGCCGGTTATCGTCACGGACCTGCTTGAGAATCAGCTAGGCTTCAAGGGAATCGTGGTCAGCGACGCGCTCGATATGGCCGGCCTGACACACCTTTTCGCCAGCAACATTGGGCGCGCGGCGGTTGAGGCGTTCAAGGCGGGAAACGACCTGTTGCTCATTCCCGCTGATTTTCCGGCCTCCTACAACGCGATGCTACAGGCGGTGCAGTCGGGAGAAATCTCGCGCGAGCGGCTCGACCGCTCGGTGCTGAAAATATTGAAGGCCAAGGCCTCGTTGGGCTTGCAGGAAGCCCGCCTGGTGGACGTGAATGCGTTGGCCAGCGTAATAGGAAAACCCGAGAATCTGGCTTTCGGCCAACATGTAGCCGACGCGGCGGTCACGCTGGTGCGCGAAAACGGCAAAGTTTTGCCTTTGAAATCCAAGGGAACCGTGAAGGGCGCGCTTCCGTATACAACACAGGAGAAGACAAGCAACCAGGTCGTTGCGGTGCTGTTTTCCGACGACGTTCGGGCCGACTCGGGGCGCGCTTTTGCGCGCGAATTTCGCGCGCGGATTCCGGACGCTCACGTGATCTATGTGGATACGCAGATCGCGGCGGCCATGAGCGACGAGGTCTTGAGGGCAGTGGATGAAGCCCAGACAGTGATCGCCGCCGTTTACGTGGTTCCGGTAGCGGGCAAGGTTGGAAATACCGTGACCATGGCCGATGCGACCGGAAATTTATTGCAGCAACTGCTCGACCATGCGGGAGATAAGACTGCGGTGGTCGCGATGGGAAATCCGTATCTTGCCGCGGACTTTCCAAAGATTGAAAATTACATGTGTACATTTTCCAACGCGTCAGTATCGGAGATCGCCGCGGTTAAGGCACTGTTTGGCGAAATCCCGATTCGCGGGCATCTGCCCGTGAGCATTCCAAACATTGCGCAGCGCGGCGCCGGGCTGGAGCGCTCGATTCAAGTTTCCAGTGGAGGGCTGGGACATGCGGCAAAATAGATATTCAAAAATCTTCCCGACCAAACTCTTCCTGACCGGAATTGTCTCCGCCTTTGCCTGCCTTCCTGCATGCACCGTGAATGTAAAGAAAGAAGCGAATGGGCAGGATAAGCAGGTGGATATCAATACGCTGCTGGGCGGCGTTCACGTCAGCAAGCAGGTGGACGTATCCGATACCGGGCTGGACGTTTATCCCGGCGCGCGCTTGAGAGAAAAAGACTCCGATGGCAGCGACAAGAGCGCCAACGTGAATATCTCCGCCTTCGGTTACGGGATCAAAGTTGTCGCCCTTGAATATGAATCGAGCGATGCGCCCGCCAGGGTGATGTCGTTCTACAAAGATCAGTTGAAGAAATATGGGAACGTGCTCGAGTGCCACAGCTCCGGCCACTTTAACGTCAATATGAACATGGGACCGCACGGTTCCGGATCTCACAACAGCTCGAACGAATTAACTTGCAAGGGCAATACCGGAGACAACATCGAACTCAAGGTGGGCAAGGGAGACGACCAACATATCGTGGCCGTCGAACCGCAGGGAAAAGGCACCAGGTTTTCTCTGGTATACGTACGCACCCACGGCAAAGAGGCCGATATTTAGTGAGCGCTCCTTGCGGAGGGGCGGATGCCCTCGTCCGCCCGGCTCCGAACTCGGATAAGAAGTTTTGAAAAAGCGATTCGAAGGTTCAATTCAGTGTTTTCACGGCAAGTTTTTCGGCATGCCGCTAAGGCGTAAAGATTCACAGGAGGATCCTATGTTTCGAGCGGTTATTTTGAATTCGTTGCTGATCGGAACGATGGCCGCAGCCGGTTTTGCGCAGGCGCAATCGCCGGACAAAGACGATAAAAAACTGGATATTCGCAGTTCAGCGGGCGATCTGCACGTGGGAAACGATGCGGACGCGCAAAAGGCCGGGTTGCCGCTCTATCCCGGCGCGCGCTTGAAGAAGGACGAGCATGACAGCCCGGTGAATCTCGGCGCTTTTACCGAAGCTTTCGGCATGAAGCTGGTGGTCGCCAAGTACGATTCGAACGATGCGCCCGGCAAGATTATCGATTTTTATCGCGAGCAACTGAAGAAATATGGAAAAGTGCTCGAGTGCCACACCACGAAACGCGACGACGATGCCGATGTAAATGACGACGACAAATCGGAAGCTCTGAAGTGCGAAGGCGCCAATACCGGACCAGTCACCGAGTTGAAAGTCGGCACCCAGAAAAGTCAGCATGTGGTCGCCATCGAGCCGCACGATAGTGGAACGGGGGCAACTTTCGATCTGGTGTATGTTCACCTGCGGGGCAAAGAAGGCGATATCTGAACCGGCTTCGGCTTCCGCTATCCGGCTTTCGGCTTTCGGCTTCCGGAAAAGAGTGCTGTCGATTGAAAAAACCGGAAGCCCAGAGCCGGAAGCCCGGAAGCCCGAACCCGGAGCCCGCTCCCATTGCGCGTGCCGCGCTTCGTGGCGTACCTTCAAGTTAGCCTTCCCCAAGTCTGATGGATCATTCCTGCCATAAGTGTGGCCAGAGCATCGAAGATGGAAAGCCGTTCTGCGCCCAGTGCGGCGCGCCGCAGATTCGAGTGGCGCTTCCCGAGGCCTCCACAGAACCGGTGCCAATCGATGATAGCGGCGCAGCCATTGCCATGCCCGGGACACAGCCCGGTTTAACAGGGCTTCCCCTAAGTTCTGCAAGTTCTGTGAGCGTGACTTCGTCTAACCTGCGGCCATGCGCTCTAGCGGCCGGAGTTGCCGCGGTGTTGATGTTTCTCGGGCTGAATCCTTTTGTGGCCGCGCTGGGCACTGGATTTATCGCTGTCGCGTTTTCACTGCGCCGAGGCCCGGTAGCCGCGGTTCGACCCGCAACCGGAGCAAAGCTTGGGGCTTTTAGCGGCCTGCTGCTTTTTGGCATTTCAACTGTGCTCGAAACGCTGGCCGTTGTGATTTTGCATAAAGGCGCCGAGATCAAAGGCGAAATGATGGAGAAAATCCAGCAGGCCGCTTCGCGCTATCCTGGCCCGCAGGTTGAGCCTTTCCTGCAATTTGTAAGATCTCCCAATGGTTTTGCGTTCATGATGGTCGCCTCGCTGATTTTCGGACTGATCGCCTTCTGCCTTCTGGGCGCATTAGGCGGAGCGATCAGCGTAGTACTTTCGGGCAGGCGGGGTCGCCGTTAAGGCGACGCTTGATAATCGCCATGCCCGGCGCGGTTTTCCCGGTAATGGTGCCACATGCGGAACCACCAAGCGCACGAACCCACAAAGACTCGCGGAATGGGATCCTCGTGTCCTTCGTGTACCTTAGTGGCCCTCGTGGTCCACGATTTTACAACCGCCACCGTGCCGGCAAATGCTCGTCCGTGGTTCGTCGATTTTTCGGTGCTAAAATCATACGTTTGCGTCCGAGCCTGAATTCATATAGGTAGCTCTATGACAATGCTGGCGGTGGTAAAACCGGAAGCCGCGGCGGGTGCAGAAATCCGCGAAGTAAAAGTTCCCGGCTGCGGTCCTCGCGATGTCCTGGTCAGAGTGAAGGTGGCGTCCATTTGTGGAACCGACCTTCACATCTACAACTGGGATCGCTGGGCGCAGAACCGCATTCATCCTCCGCTGATTCCCGGCCATGAGTTTTGCGGCGAGGTCGCCGCATTCGGCAGCGAAGTTACCGGCGTGAAAGAAGGAGATTTCGTTTCCGCCGAAATGCACGTTGCCTGCGGCAAGTGCCTGCTTTGCCGCACGGGCGAAGCGCACATCTGCCAGAACGTGAAAATTATTGGAGTCGACGCCGACGGAGCCTTCGCCGAATACGTCGTGATTCCTGAGTCGAATATATGGAAGCTCGATCCTGGCATTCCCGAGGAATACGCCTCCATTCTCGATCCGCTGGGCAATGCGGTACACACGGTGCTGGCGGGAGAGATCGCGGCAAAAACCGTGGCCATTACCGGATGCGGGCCAATCGGGCTGTTCGCAATCGCAGTGGCGCGGGCCGTGGGCGCAACCAGCGTCTTTGCCATCGAACTCAATGAGCATCGCCGCAAGATTGCTCGAGAGATGAAGGCTGATTACGTGCTCGATCCGTCGAAAGAAAATGTCAACGCGATTGTGATGGAGAAAACCGGCGGGCTGGGCGTGGATGTGGTGCTCGAAATGGCCGGCCATCCCGATTCGATTCGAACCGCCTTCGATATCGTGCGCCGCGGCGGCAGAATTTCCCTGCTCGGGCTGACTTCCAAGCCCATCTCGCTGAACTTTTCCGAGGACATTATTTTCAAAGGGATCACGGTGCAGGGCATCAACGGCCGGCGCATGTACCAAACCTGGTATCAAATGACCGCGCTGCTGAAAGCCGGCAAGCTCGACCTGCATCCCGTAATCACCGACCGTATTCCAATGAAAGATTTTTCCCGGGCGATGGAACGGCTGAAGACTGGCGAAGCCAGTAAAATACTGGTGTATCCCAACGGGGTGGAATGACCTGAGGATTGTGTGGCGCGGATACTCCTGTCCGCGAACGCCTGGGCGAGGAAGCCTACGCAGGAATATATCGGCCGATGGAAGTTAACGATGTCCCTCGACGCATTCGTCCGCTGCACCTGCATTCGCGATGGCAAAGCGAAGCCTCACCCATTCCCCGGGCGGCTCACGTTCGATGAGTCTGGCGAGCCCCTGCTCAGCGGCGACCCCACCGAAGAAGAATGGGACGCACACGATCGGTGGCGCGCAGATTCCTGCGAGCACCAGGGTTATATTCTCTCCATGTTTCTCGGCAACATCACGCGGGTGGGCAATCTGCGAAGTTTTCTGCGGGCGTTGCAGGGAACTCCGGGGCCAAAATTTCCGATTCTGCTGGAAAAAGTTCTCTACGATGGCACGCACACGGGCGACTGGATTCCGGTCAAAGATTCGCCGAAGCTGCTGAAGGAAGTCAGCACCGTTCTGCACTCCAGCGACATCCTGGCCGATTCCGAAAAGGAGTTTTTTGACAACATGAAACTGCTCTGCGAGGCCAGCATCCAGACCGGAAACCCGATTATGTTTTGAACGGGCTTCTGGGCCACGGGTTTTCGCGGATCGGCACGGACTAAACGCTCGAACGCGGCTCGCAAGCCCTTCCTGGGGGATTTCCACGATTGCAGGAATTACTGCATTTCTTCTTTGGTGGGGTTGTAGAAGAAGCGGAAGCGCAGCGCCAGATATTGCCCGCCGAAATCGCTGGGCAGCGGAGGAAAAGGATCGGATCCGGTAATTCCGGCCCACGCGGCGCGGTCAAGGGCCTTCGAAGGATCGCCGGAAGGGGATACCAGCTTCATGCCCGCGACCTGGCCATTCTTGGTAATCGCGAATTCGATGATCAGATTTCCGTGCTTCATTTGCGCCGATACCGGAATCGCGTTGTACCAATTCTCGCGAACATCGTGGAGCACGCGCTGGAGGTAGGGGCCGAAATCAACGCCCATGGTGTCGCTAAGAATTTCCAGGTTGCCCACCTGGCGGCCGTGAGCGCCGGTGCCCAATCCAAAATCGCCGCCATTGCCCTGCTGACCACCGCCGTGTGCGGCGGCTCACCCTGCGTGGCTTGCTGGATGGCCGCGCCCGGCGATGCCGCGCTAGCGTACTTTTTGAATTCATTCTCAATATTCGGTCTCACCTGCGTTTGCGGCTGGAAAGGCTGCTGGTTCTGCGCCTGCTGATCTTGCGGCGTGGGCTGGCTCGGCGCGGGAGCGGACTGTGCGGGCTGCGGAGTGGGCGCTGGAGGCGCGCTGAATCCGGCTCTGCCCGGCGGCGGCGTGGCCAGGCTCTTGCGCAACTCTTTTACGTCAAGTTCAGGATGCCGCGTGGTTGCGACGCGATCTTTATCCGAGGCGATGTTGGTGTTGGGACGATGCTGCAACTTTTGCAGGTCCGGCGGAAGCTCGAGGAACGTAATGTCTTTAGCGTTCTTAGTATTTACCGCGACCACGGAATGCCAGGGCAGATATTTCTCGAACCATTCAATCTTTATCAGAAAGAAAATGAGGATGATGTGGACGATAATCGAAATCCATGCGGCTTCGCGGCGGCGGGAGCGCGCCAGATCGTCCTGCAATTGAATGAGCAGATGCGGCACGCGCGCATCGTCATTTAAATCGCGATAGGCAGTTTCCCATCCCTGGCGGTCATAAAGGCCAAGTTGCTCCGGCTGAGGCTTTTCGGGAGGCGCCACCGGATCCTGGAATGGAATTTGCGTGATGGGCATGAACTAAGTTGGTGCGAGCAAGGCCTCGTCCGATCCGGTGCCTGTCCGTTAGAGACAGTATTCCCTCGCTACGTTGCATCCGGCGTGCAACGAACAAACCCAGCGAACGGTCGCGGACAGGCTGCTTTCATTCTCGCATCTTTCCGCCGATTCTGCTTACTCACAAATGGGGTGCGCCTTAGGTGTGTAAACATTTGTAAAACGCCTTAAAGCCAACGCCGGAGGTTCGAAAATCTTCTAAAAACGACGAAGGCGTATTTAGCTCCCCGGACGAGGGCGGCCGGAACTCCACGGGCGCGGGGGCTAATGTTGCAAATTGTCTTGCCGAGGCCACATTTGTTGCCCGTTGAGGCTAGGTCAGGAGCAAAAGCTTTTAACCGCAAAGCGCGCGAAGGATTCGCTAAGGCCGCGAAGAAAAAACTAGCGGTTTGTCTTGGCCAGGCCGGCGAGGTCTACTTTTCTGCCATGTTCGCGAATCGCCGCAACGATGTCGAGCGCGAGGCGGAGCGCGCGGCGGCCATCCTCCAGCGGGACCACTGGCATGGAGCGGTCTCGCACCGCGCGCAGAAATGATCTCAACTCGGCGTGCAAAGGTTCTTCAGAAGTAACCGGCGGCTTCGCCACTTTAATCTGCGGATTCACGCTTGGAGAGCCGGGCGTGGCTCCATCGGCCCCGACGGTGAAGACGAGAACTTCCTGCCGTCCGTAATCGACCGAAATATATTGCTGCGGCTGAAAGAAGCGAAGCTTGCGCACACGCTCGGTGGAGACGCGGCTGGCGGTGAAGTTGGCCACGCATCCCGATTCGAATTCGAGGCGAACGTTGGCGATGTCAGCCTTGCCGGAGAGAATCGGCAAGCCGACGGCGCGAACTTCTTTCACCGGAGAATTTGCGAACGAGAGCACAACGTCGAGATCGTGAATCATGAGATCGAGCACCACGTCCACGTCGAGCGAGCGCGGCGTGAAGACGCTGAGCCGATGCACTTCAAAAAACATGGGCTGAGTCAGCAGCGGGACGGTGGCGCGCACGGCAGGGTTAAAGCGCTCGAGATGTCCGACCTGGGCGATGCGTTTGTGAGTCGCAGCGAGTTGCAGAAGTTCGTCGGCCTCTTCGAGAGAAGCGGCCAGAGGCTTCTCGACGAGAACGTCGACCCCCGCTTCCATCAAGGCACGAGCTACTTCGAGATGATGGAGGGTTGGCGTGGCCACGGACGCGGCATGAATTTCGCTGTGCGTGGTGAGCATCTGGGCGACCGAACCGAAGGCGCGGCAGCCGAACTCGCGGGCTACCGCATCGGCGCGGTCCACATTAGGATCGACCACGCCCACCAGGCGAACCGGCTCCCCCTTGCTGTTCGAGTTCTTTGTAGACGCGCGCGTGATTGCGTCCGAAAACGCCCACGCCCACCACCGCGACGGAGATCGGATTTTCAGTTCGCAGGGAGACTCTCGGCTGGCCGGTTGCCACGGGAACTACAGATTGTAAACGGTTGTAAAAGAAAGAGCACCTTGCCGCGAACGATCGCGAGTAGTTCAGTTCGAATTAATTCCCATAATGACAAAAGGCTATATATCTCGGGGACGCCTTTATCGACTGCACGGAAGATGTACGTTATCGTAAGATCCCTCCGAGAGCTGGCGCTCTCGTCGGGATGACATCGTTCGACAATGGTCACAACACTCACGAACTGTGCTGATCTTAACTGAAATGGCACGCCTGTCATCCCGAGCGCGGCGGCAGCCGCGAGAGGGACCTTATGCCGGATCGCATTATTGTGGCTGTGGAGAGGAACCGCCAATCGTGAGATCCCCTTCGGCAGGCCGCAAGCCCGGCGGACGAGGGCGTCCGCCGCTCCAACGTTCAATCAATGGCGTAAAGCCGCCTTCTTTAAAATCGCAATCTGGCCGGCATGATAAAGCTCATGCTCCACCACTCCGTGCAGCATGAAATAGAAATCGTAATCCTTGCCGGGAACTTGATCGCGAAGGCGGCTTTCGGGCAGCGCGGCTACCGTCTTTAGCAATAAGTCATGCGTACTCTTCGCGTGCGCGACAGCCTTGCGCCAGTTGCTTTCTGTGGTTTCGTCGGGCACGACGGGAAAATTATCCGTCCCTTCGGGTTGCCAGACGTGCCCTGCCAGGCGGCGGATGGCGGCATCATCCCAGACGGCGATGTGCAAGACGAGTTCCCAGATGCTGTGAACATCGGGCAGCGGCTTGGCTGCGGCAGTTGCAGCCTTTACGTCCTGCAACAATTCGAAAACGGATGGACCATGCCAGGCGTCGCCTTCGAATGCGCGGCGCAGTTGTTCGGCGATGAGGGCTGATTCGGAGGTGGGGGGAGTCATGATTTAATTCTCATTCGCCACAAAAATCTAGCAGTGGCTCAATCTTAATTACCGCATTCTTAATTGGGTGTCATCCTGAGCGGAGCCGGTTTTCAGGCGCAGCGAAGGATCTCTCTCTTAACCAGCCCAACTGGTGAGCCGAACCGTCCCACTATCAAAATCTCTTTTAACTGAACTTTTCCGACCGTTATAAGTATTCTATAACACATCCAATGTTGCCAAGCCATCGTATCGCGACGCATCCCGGAGAAATTCTCTTGCAGGAGTTCCTCGAACCGTTGGGCCTGAGCCAGGCCGAGCTGGCGAGGAGACTCGGCATTCCCATCAACCGGGTCAACGAATTGGTGCGAGGGAAGCGAGGCATTACGCCAGAGACCGCCATTCTTTTCGCCGGATACTTTAAAAATTCACCTGAGTTTTGGATGAATTTGCAGACCGCGCACGATCTCACGCGAGCTATGCACGCTATGCGACGGCGCCCACAGGAAGTTGCGCGACGAGCGCGCCATTCCATAGGAGCAGACTAGCTCGAACCTCCTGCGACTGGCTTCTTCTCAATCACTACCCGATTCGGCTGCTATCGCAATCTGCGCGGCATTCGCGGCTTCAATAACTTTGTCACCATCCAGCAGCAAACATTTTCCCGCGTCCAGGGCGAGGCAGGTTGCGCCTGCGGCGCTCATTACTTCGATAGTCTTCACGCCGATCACGGGAACGTCGAAGCGCATATCCTGATTCGGCTTGGCGATTTTCGCCACGGTAAGCGACCGGCTCAGCGTGGAAGATTCGCCGTGCAGAGAACGCATTATTTCTCCGGCGCGTTGAATCGTCGCATCGGTGCCTTCCATGGCTTCAACCGCAACGCAAGCCGATTCCGCGATCACCACTGTTTGGCCGATGTCATATTCAGCGAGTTGGCGGGCCACGGTGCGGCCGTATTCGATATTTTTGCGCTCTTGTTCGGTGGGCGCTCGATGCGTGAGTATTCCGGACTTCACGAGCAACGGCTCAAGCAGGCTGGTTGAACTTTCCAGCGTAATGCCTTCATCGGCGAGAACTTTGGCTACGGCTCCAAGCAGGCTGTCGGTATTGCGCGTCGTCAGCGAAAGCAGAATTTTGGCGAGACGCCAGTCCGGCCGGATCGCGGAAAAAATCTGCTTGTGCTTTACCTGGCCGGCCATGATGGCGCGGGTCACGCCTTCGCGCTGAAAAGTTTCGATCAGCTTCGAGAGTTCGCCAAGCGACAACCAATGAACCGCATCCGCTGCGTGCGACTCGATCTCGGGAAAAGCTTCTTCCTTGATCGCAGCCACGACGACTTCGAATCCCTGCGCCCGCGCCGCGTCCAGCACGAGCAGAGGAAACTTGCCGTTGCCGGCGATGAGGCCGATTTTTTTGTTGCGGGCGGGCATGGGTGAGATCTCAATACAAAGAAGCGGAGTCAGTCTAGCACCCAGCCGCCGTTGAGTACCCCAAGCTCCTCCGGTCAATAGGCGTAAAGTATGGCCGCGTTCTGTAGGTCACGCCGGAACTGCCGATAGATTGATAGATGGAAATTGATTTCCCGTATCGATGAAACTGCTCCCGGCGTCGGTGAATCCAGTCGAAGCGTCGCAGTCGCCCGAGGTGTCGACCAGCCTCGCGCCTCTGACTCAGAGAGGAATCACTGCGCGGGCCAGCCAAACTACGCTGGTTGCCCCCGCGGACGCTTTCGCCTGGTCGTCTTCAACACGCCGGGGCGAAGCGAATCGCATCGACGCAACGTTTGTCGACGATTCACCAAGCGATTCGCAGAGTAGCGATTCGCAGAGTAGAGAGACGGGCCCCTCGGCCTGGGAGTATGTCTCCGGGTGGGCCTGGAGCCGTCCCGTCGAGATCACGGCGGTCGCCCATTATCTTTCCTATGCGGCCGGTCTCGCTGGCTGGAGCGGACGGCTCATTGATCTGTACGCTTAGCAGGCTGCTGAAAAACTTCGGTCGGGCTGGTTTTGGGAAGGGCACGACGTTCAGTCGTGCCGTTAAGTCCTTTAAAACTAGCCGCGCTTCAGCGCCCGAGGTTCGCTTTAGGTAGCCGAAATGAGTTTTTCAGCAGCCTGTTAGATCTGTACGCTTAGATCTGTACGCTTAGATCTCTACGCTTAGCGACGATGCGGGAAACGTCCTTCACGAGGGAGATCCGGCGGCTGAAGCCGCTGTTGATGTGATTGGCCTCCGGCGGCGCGACTCGAAGTCGCGCCCCTTCAAAGCGGTTCGAAATCAGCCTCCGTTGAAGCGCTATCGCGATTGCGCCGATTGACGGACGGCTCTACTTAATGACTCCCCGCTCGCTGGCCTCAATGAATCGGATCAGCATGTTCACATCCTCGCCGCGATCCGGTTGAGCCTTCAACTTTTCCAGCGCCTGCGAGGTATTCATCTTCGATGCCAGCAGAGTCTTATAAGCGTGATGAATCTTGTGGATGCGCTCCTGGGAAAATCCGCGGCGCTCGAGGCCGACTTTATTCATTCCGTAGGCGCGCGTGTTGCGCGCGGCGGAGGTCATGGAAAACGGCAGAACATCCTGCGTGATGGTGGTGCCACCGCCGATATAGGAATGAGCGCCGATACGAACGAACTGATGCACCGGGCAAAGCGCGCCCACCACGGCCCATTCTTCGACGGTGACATGTCCGCCGAGCGTAGCGCCGTTTACCAGCATGCAGTGGTCGCCGATAACGCTGTCGTGACCGATGTGCGCGTAGGCCATGATGAGCGTATGGCTGCCGACTTTGGTAAGCCCCCCGCCCTTCTCGGTGCCGCGGCTGATGGTGACGCACTCGCGAATCTCGTTGTAGTCGCCGATCTCCAGCCGTGTGGGCTCGCCGCTGTAGGAAGTATCCTGCGGCGCCATGCCGATGGCGCAGAAAGGAAAGAATGAATTGTCGGAGCCGATTTTCGTCGGCCCCTCGATCGCGACATGCGAGATGAGCCGACAGTTTTCGCCAAGTTCGACATTGGCGCCGATCACGCAATAGGGGCCGATCTGGCATGACTCCGCCACGCTCGCCTGAGGATCGATGATTACTGTGGGATGAACTTTCATTACGAGGTCGCGTCGCGTGAGCAATGGATACGTTCGAAGGTTACGGCTGGCGGCTCACTCGGCCGCCGAATCGTTATTCACGCCCTCGGAGCCGTCCCCGCGTCCGCGCGAGCTGTCGATGAGTTGGCATGACACGGTAGCCTCTGCCACGCGCTTGCCGGCAACCGACGCCACTCCGTGCATCTTGACGGCGATCATGCGCGGAATCGCGCGCCAGCCCTTGACCTCCACTTCGATCCGGATCTGGTCGCCGGGGCTGACTGGGCGGCGGAACTTCGCCCGCTCGATTCCGGTGAACACCATTACTTTATTGGTGCGATCTTCGACTTCGGTGAGCAGAAGCGCGCCGCCGGCTTGCGCGATCGCTTCGACAATCAGAACGCCGGGCATGATGGGCAATCCGGGAAAATGTCCGTTGAAGAAAGGTTCGTTGATGGTCACGTTCTTGATGGCGACGATGCGTTCTTTGCGCTTCAACTCGAGCACGCGGTCGATCAGAAGAAGAGGATAACGGTGCGGCAGGATCTTCAAAATCTCGTGAATATCGAGCGCCGTTCTGGACGCGCCGTCAGCGGGCGGAGTACTTTCAGTGGTTGTCATCGCAAAGAGTTCGGCTGAAAGAGATCGTCCCGATCAGCCCGAAGATTATACTGTACCGCGTTCGATGGCGGGCGGCGGCAGCGGCGGGGCAGTGTTCTGATTTCGGGAGCAAGAGCTTTTGACTGCAAACGTCGCGAAGGGCACACAAAGGTCGCGAAGAAGAGCACAATCGAAATCGGGACATCACTTGGCGGGGATGAAGGGACATCGTGGCTGAGAAGAAAGGGCCGAAGTCAGACGCGCGAACGCAGCAGCCGGCGTGGGCGGACCGCCTGCGCTACTTCGAGCAACGCCGGCCGAAAATCGTTGAGACAATTCGCGAACTTGTCGAGATCGAATCCCCCAGCGACAACAAGGCGGCGGTTGACCGCATCGCCGCGTTTCTCGCGCATAAGTTTCAGGCTCTGAAGGGACAAACGAGACTTCACCGCAGCAACGAGTTTGGCGACAGTTTGCGGGTCGATTTCGCCGGGCCCGGCGGCGCGAATGATGGAAAGCGCAAGCCGGTTCTGTTGCTGGGGCACTACGACACGGTTTACCCGCTGGGTACGCTGGCGAACATGCCCTGCAAGCTTGAGAAAGGACGCCTGCGCGGACCCGGAGTTCTCGATATGAAATCGGGCATTGCGCTGATGCTCGCGGCGATCGAGGCGTTGCAAATATGGCACGGGGAGCTGCCGCGTCCAGTGACGGTTTTCCTGGTTTCCGACGAAGAAGTTGGCAGCCGCTCATCGCGGAAAGTTACCGAGGCGTTGGCGAAAAAATCGGCGGGAGTGCTGGTGCTCGAGCCTGCCGCCGGGCTGCGCGGCGCGGTAAAGACCGCGCGCAAGGGCGTAGGCGATTACATGCTGCGCGTGCAAGGCATTGCGGCGCATGCCGGGCTTGATCCCGGCAAAGGCCACAGCGCAATTCTGGAAATGGCCCGGCAAATCGCAGTAATCGCCAGGCTAAATAATCTGCGACAAGGCATCTCGGTGAATCCCGGCGTGATTCAAGGTGGAACGCGCAGCAACGTGATTGCCGCCGAAGCCTCGGCGCATATCGATGTGCGCATTAAGAGCGCAAAACAAGCGGCGGGAATCGACCGCAAGTTGCGCTCGCTGAAACCGTTCGACGAGCGCTGCAAACTCGCGGTCACGGGCGGAATCAACCGCATGCCGATGGAGCGAACTGCGGGAGTAGCGGGCCTCTACAAGCAAGCGCGCCAAGTTGCCGCTAAGGTGGGCTGGAAACTCGAAGAGGCCGCGGTGGGCGGCGGCTCCGACGGAAACTTTACCGCGGGCATGGGCATTCCTACGCTCGACGGCATGGGCGGCGTGGGCGACGGCGCGCACGCCGTGCACGAATTCATTGTCGTCTCCGAATTGCCACGCCGCGCGCTGCTGCTGGCGGGAATGATCGAAAACGCCTAGCCAGACTTTGACTGCCAGGCTTTGACTCCGCTGGTAGCGAAGCCTAAACTTTTCTTAGTGGACTCCGTGGGAGTTGGTGCGGTTGTCCGAATGATCGGCGCAACGAGGTGGAGGAATTATGGGTGAAGGTCTTTTTCAGCCGCTGCATTTGATTCTGATTATCGCGATCATTCTTCTGATTTTTGGCACCAGCAAGTTCGCCTCGCTCGGCAAGGGCATGGGGGAAGGCATTCGAAACTTTAAGGCAGCAATGAAGGAAGGCGAAGAGCCGAAGAAAGAAAAAGAAAAGGAAGAAGAGAAAAAGTCTTAGCCGGTTTGCCATTCGAGATTATCGCTACACCACCCTTCGCTCTCGCAGCATTCGATACACCAGCGCCACCGGTAAGCCCACGACATTGCTGTAATCGCCTTCGATGCGCGGAATCCAGCGCGAGGCCATTCCTTGTATCGCGTAGGCTCCAGCTTTATCCATGGGTTCGCCGGTCGCGATGTAGTCGCGGATTTCTTCGTCCGATAATTCTTCCATCGACACGAGAGTGGTCGAGGAAGTGGTTCTCTCAAAACCCAGCGGTCCTGCCATGCAGACTCCCGTAATCACGGCATGAGTCCGACCCGATAGAAGGCGAAGCATGCGCGCCGCGTCGGCCGCGTCCCGAGGTTTGCCGAGCATGGCGTCATCGATTACAACGATTGTGTCGGCGCCCAGCACATAATCCTGCGGCCAGTTTCGAAAAACTGCCAGCGCTTTTTCTCGCGCCAGGCGCTCGGCGCAATCTCGCGGAGATTCGCCAGCTAGCGGCGCTTCGTCGATATCGGCGGCCTGCACCGTAAATGCAATTCCCGCGTTGCGCAGCAACTCCTGGCGGCGAGGCGAAGCGGAGGCAAGGACCAGCATCGATCAGCATTCTAGCGGAAGAGCTTCGCAAGTTCCCATCGCCGCGTCGCCGATTGGCCTAGCCGGCAATCAGCTCAATCCGGTTCCCAAACGGATCATGCACATGGCAGCGCCGCACACCCGGAATGTGGTTCGGCTCACTCACTTCGACTCCAGCATCTCGCAATCGCCGCACAAGAGCGGCATAGCCGGTGCAACGCAATGCGGGATGCGCCTTCTTCGCGGGATGGAAGTCATTCTCGACTCCAAGATGAATCTGCACTCCGCCACTCTCAAACCAGCAGCCGCCGCGCCTGGCGAGCTCCGGGGGTTTGGGCAATTCGATCATTCCCAATACACCTTGGTAGAAAGCCAGGGCCCTTCGCTCTCCGCCAGCCGGCATTGCAAGTTGGACGTGATCGATCGCGATGAAGGACGATTCGTTCATGCCACCATGCTAGCCGAGTGGCGGCGAAACTGGGTGGTGTCCTAATTTCTATTGGCCTCTCTTCGTGACCTTTGCGAGTCCTTCGCGTCCTTTGCGGTCAAAAGCTTTTGCTCTCGAAATGGACACTACCCGAAACTGAGAACTGCCGCTTGCCTGCTAAAATCAAAGATCAGCTCTCAGCCTCTCCAAAATAGTCGCCAGCTTCGGATTGTGATTCGGCTTAACGGGCAACTGGCGGCTGGCAACTGAACTTATGGACGCAGCTTTTCTCCGCAATTTCGCGATCATCGCGCATATCGACCACGGTAAATCCACGCTGGCGGACCGTCTGCTCGAGCTGACCGGATCGCTGACCATGCGCGAGATGCAGGCCCAGGTGCTCGACTCCATGGACCTGGAGCGCGAGCGGGGCATCACCATCAAAGCTCACGCGGTGCGGATGATGTATACCGCGCAGGATGGCCAGACTTATCAGCTCAATTTAATCGACACGCCGGGGCATGTGGATTTTTCTTACGAAGTGTCGCGCTCACTGGCCTCGTGCGAAGGCGCACTGCTTGTGGTCGACGCGTCGCAGGGAGTGGAAGCGCAGACTCTGGCTAATTCCTATCTGGCCATCAATCACGGCCTCGAAATTATTCCCGTCATCAATAAGATCGACTTGCAAAGCGCCGACATTCCGCGCACGAAAGAAATGATCGAAAGCGCCGTCGGTCTCGACGCGAGCGACGCCGTGCTCATCAGCGCGAAGACCGGCCAGGGCGTGCCCGACGTGTTGGAAGCCATTGTGAAGCGCATTCCCCCGCCTAAAGGAAATCCTGACGGCCGTCTGCAAGCTCTGATCTTCGACTCCTGGTTCGACGCTTATCGCGGCGTCGTCATTCTTACGCGAGTGTTTCAGGGAACATTGCGCAAAGGTCAGAGAATTCGCCTGTGGTCGAATGGCACAACCTTTGACGCGGAAACCCTCGGAGTGCAAAGCCCCAAACCAGTTGAGATCGAAGAACTGAAGGCCGGTGAAGTCGGATTCCTGATCGCGAATATCAAGAACGTCGCGGACACGAAAATCGGCGATACCATCACCGACGACGCGAATCCCGCAATCGAGGCGCTGCCCGGCTTTGAAGAAATCAAGCCGATGGTCTTCGCCGGCCTTTATACCGTGGATGCACACGAGCACACGCGGCTGCGCGAGGCGCTCGAAAAACTTCGGTTGAACGATTCGTCGTTTTTCTTCGAGCCGGAAAGTTCGGTTGCGCTGGGTTTCGGGTTCCGCTGCGGCTTTCTTGGCTTGCTGCACATGGAAATTATTCAGGAGCGGCTGGAGCGTGAGTTCGCGCTCGAACTCATCACCACAGCTCCCGGCGTGCGCTACAAGATTTACAAGACGGACGGTGTAATGATCGAGGTCGATAATCCCTCGCGCTGGCCCGATCCCAGCGAGATCGCGAAGATCGAGGAGCCTGTGATTCTGGCTACGATTCTGACCAACGAAGAATATGTCGGCGGGATTCTCAAGCTGGTCGAAGACAAACGCGGCAAGCAAAAAACTTTCGAGTATGTCAGTTCGTCGCGCGTGATGCTGCACTATGAGTTGCCGTTGAACGAAATCGTGCTCGATTTTTATGACCGGCTGAAATCGGTGTCGCGCGGCTACGCTTCGCTCGACTATCACCTCGCCGATTACTGGGAGTCGCCCATGGTGAAGCTCGACATTCTTGTGGCGGGCGAACCGGTGGACGCGCTTTCGATCATTGTCCATCGCGATTTTGCCTATGACCGGGGCAAAGCGCTGGTCGCAAAAATGCGGCAGTTGATTCCGCGGCAGATGTTTGAAGTGGCGATTCAGGCCTCGATTGGCGCGAAAATCATCGCGCGCGAAACCGTCTCGGCCATCCGAAAAAACGTTATCGCGAAGTGCTACGGAGGCGATATTTCGCGAAAGCGCAAACTGCTCGAAAAGCAGAAGGAAGGCAAAAAACGAATGAAACGGATCGGCCGCGTCGATATTCCCCAGGAGGCTTTCCTGGCGGTTTTGAAGGTGGGCGAAGACAGCAACTGAATCGGATCCGGGCAAAACTGAGAAGGCCGTCTACCCAAAAATGTGCAAAACCTCAATTTGGGTTGACTTGCGCCGTCATTGTGCAAAACCTATGTTAATGCCGAGTGAATTGTATAACTGGTTACTATTCAGGGCCTTAGAGCGCGCCAGCACCACGAGTTTGAGTTGGGCCATCCAGAATTGCCGCTAGTCATTCGTGGGGCGGCTACCAATTCCACAAGCTTTTCCACAGGATCGAAAGGATAAGCAAGTCGAATCCCCTAAGGGATTTACGGCGCATAACTACAGTGATTCCTGTACCGGCCGGAATCACTCTTCGGGGGCCAATCCGCCCTCCACCAGCGTCTCAAATCTAGTGCAATTTTTCAGGAAGGCGAGATTCACGCGGCCGATGGGACCGTTGCGCTGTTTGCCAATAATGATCTCGGCCCTGCCTTGCAGGTCAGGATCGTCCTGCTTATAAACCTCTTCGCGAAAGATGAACATGACGAGGTCGGCATCCTGCTCGATCGAGCCGGATTCGCGCAAGTCGGCGAGCTGCGGACGATGATCGCCGCCGCGGCTTTCGGGCGCGCGGCTTAACTGCGAGAGCGCAATCACGGGCACGCTCAATTCTTTCGCAAGGGCTTTCAATCCGCGCGAGATTGCCGAGACTTCCTGCGTGCGATTTTCGTAGCGCTTGCTTCCGCCCGACATGAGCTGAAGATAATCCACGATGAGCAGGTCGAGCCGTCCCTGCGATTGCTTCAGGCGCCGGGCTTTGGCGCGCATCTCGCTCAGCGAAATGCCGGGCGTGTCGTCGATAAAAATCGGAGCGTGCGCCAGCTGTTCCATGGCGCGTACTACTTTGCGAGTGTCGTCCTGCCAGAGCGAACCGGTGCGCATCTTGTGAGCGTCCACTTTGGCCTGCGAACAGAGCAATCGCATGAGGAGCGCCTCGCGCGACATCTCGAGCGAGAACACTCCGACGACCTGCTTGTCCTCCACCGCTGCATTTTCGGCGATGTTCATGGCAAAGGCCGTCTTACCCATCGAGGGCCGCGCCGCAATGATTACCAGATCGGAGCGCTGCAAGCCGCTGGTCATTTCATCAAGGTCGGTGTAGTGCGTGGCTAGTCCGGTGATGCGCTGGCCGCGTTGCAGCAGCGCGTCGACCGATCCGAAGGATTCGCGGACAATCTCCTGCACGCCCATGAAGCCGCGCCCAATGCGCTTCTCGGAAAGCTGGAAGATCGCCGCTTCGCAATCGTTGAGAACTTCTTCGGCCGCATCGGATTGATCGGCCGCGCGCACGATCGCCGTATTGGCGGCATGAATCAGTCCGCGCAGCAGCGCCTTGTCTCGGACAATCTTTACGTAGTGCTCGATGCTCGGCCGGTCGGGCACGCCGTGCAGCAAACTCGAGACGTAGCCCACGTCGCCGATCGACTGGAGATCCTTGTGGCGATCCAACTCGTCGATCAGCGTGATCATGTCGATCGGGCGAGAAGACTCCGCCAGATCGACCATGCGTTGATAAATCCGCCGGTGCGAGTCGAGCGAAAAATCTTCGATCCGCAAATGCTCGGCGGCCTGGTTGTAGGCGAAATTATCGAGGAGGATCGCGCCGAGGATGGAGCGCTCGGCTTCTACGTTCGCGGGAAGAGTGCTGATGCTGTAATCGGTAGTTGCCACTATTCGTATTTCCTCAAGTTCTCGAAAGCCAACAGGACGCTAATTGAATAACCGCTGTGAATGCGAGGCGCATCCTCTGGAAAACCAGCTTTCCGCTAAAAAAGTTTTGAGCACCGATTCACGATGGGAAACCAAGGTCTCAAGCGCCTTGGAAATGAGGAGAACAAATAGCGAATAACAAAGTCAAGCCAAAACAAATGCGGCGCAGGGCCAGCCACCCTACGCCGCATCGTTCGTGCGATCTCCCGTTTTGCCTTCCACCGCTCGAAGCGGCGGGACGACGGCACTGGACCGAAAGCGCTCACGAGGAGCGCCACTTTTCCCAGTACATCCGCGAAGCCGCGATTCATGGAACCGCAGCTGCGCAGCTTTGCGACGGCCAGCGGCCTATCCCGCTCAAAGAGCGGAAAGAGGAGGCCGCAATACCCTGGGCAACCGGCACGCGCTCGCGCGCATTTCCGAATTTCCCCTGGCAATTCACCCTCGAGAATTGCCAGTCTGCCACCAGCGTCACCGCAAATCATCGTCCGGCAAAACCTTGAGAGGTCTCACGTATTCGATGAACCCACTTTCAGGCAGATTGTTCTGGGCCGCAACAGAAAAAGATATCGCCGTTGTGCAGAAGCTGTGGACGATGAGACTTGTTTGTGGAAGGCTGAGGAAAAGACGGGAAACATTCGCGTTAAGAGCGAAACGGAAATTCGGCTACTACTGTTCGCAAACGGAAACTAGGAAGGGTTACTTCCATGCTGTCATTTTTCTTTTGACTTCCTTGCGGTTTTCTGTGGACTTGGCTGCTGCGCAGTCTTCCCGGCCAATTTCTTGGATACTTTCGCTTTCATTTTATTTTTCTCCGATCCTGATTGCTTAGCCCCGGTACTCATATCGAAGCTAAGGAGTTTGCCGGCAACTAACTTCGTCGTACTCACTTCCGGCGGAGGTAGGTCGCTAGGCCGCTCGGTTAAGTTGTAGACAGGATCGCCTCGTTTATCTATGATGGCGAGGCCATTGCCGTCCACGGCAACGCATAACTCGCGCTCGGTAATTTGTGAATGCTTAAGACCGGAAACCGCCGCGATGATACGCGATATCGCTCCCCCCACCAAGGCGGCAGTAATGCCCGCCGAAAGGATGGCGATGTAGGGGTCGCGCATTTGAGGCCGCCCCGCAAGGGACAAGCCGCGCAACTCCGTATGAAAGCCGCTCTGGCGAAGCTCGGCCTGAAGGTCAACCTTTTTGTTAGCGAGCCGTTGGCGAAGACGATCCGATAGTTCAATGTAAATGGGCGCAGACGACATAGTAACTCCCTGCGGGGATTGGGATGAAATCCTAGCATGCGGGACAGCATATCGATATGCCTAAAGTAAAGATTTTGATTGTCTCGGCGAATGCGGTTGCCGGCGCCAAACTAAAGGTGGACGCCGAGTACAACGATGTTGCCGAGCGGCTCGCAAGAAAGAGAAATTGGGAGCGGCCCAGTTATCGTCCCTCCGCAACCTGGGAGGCGGTGATCAAAGAAATAAAGGAATATAGGCCAAACGTCGTACACTTCAGCGCTCATGGAAGCCCCACCAAAGAAATCATCCTGAACGACGAAAACGAGCAACCAAAGGCGATTCCAACGAGGGCGTTGGAGCAGTTGTTCAGGGTGCGGAAGGGAAATGTTCGCCTGGTGGTGATGAACTCCTGTTTCTCGGCGCATCAGGCGAAGGCGATCGCAAGGTATATCGACTGCGTAGTGGGAGTGAAACTGGGAATCGCAGACGATACGGCGATGAAGTTCTCGCCGATCTTTTATGAGGCCCTGGCGGAGGGTCAGTCGGTGGCTGCGGCTTACGATGATGCAATGATTTCCGTCTACGGCAATGAACGCGACCGCCGCCGGATTCCGCGCATCTTTCAGGGAAGTGTTGCGCCGGAAGAGATATTTTTTGCCGCGAAGACCAGGCCAAGGCCGAAAAAGAATGGTGCTCGGCCTGTGGGAGTTCCGAAGGCAAAAAAAAGGACCGGCAAAGAGCCGGCTGAAAACGAGAAAATCGAGATTAACGCCAGCGCCGAAGCTAGCGCGCCGGAGTCCCGCTGCGAATCTTTGCATTGGTACGTCAAGATAGACGAGGAAGGCGACGCTTACAACGAACTGAACTATCAAGGGATTGTTTTACCGCCAGGCCGGCCCTATTTGGTCAGGCTCCCGGCGGCGGAGGTTCAATCGGGGCACACCAGCGAATTCAAACTGATTGAGGACTCGCGCACCACAGTTGGCACATCGTTGGAGGCTGTTAGCATTACCTCTACAAGGGTCGAAATGAATGTAAAGTTCGCCAATCGGCCGACCCCGAAAGATCCCGCACGCTTCGCGATTTCCTGCTGGGACTGGAACGTTTATTCGATGAACCTCGAGGAGTTTCGGGACAAACCGCATTTTAGCGATACCACGGTCGGCGTAGATTATGCTCAGAAGATCGTCCCTGAAACCTGGAAGATATTTACCCTCACAATCCAGTTTCCGTCGCAAATGGTATTTGCCACAACACCGTATTTCGAGATTTACCATCCCCCCGAAGTATCGGAAAAAGGTAGAAATGACGACCTCACGCATCGTTATCAATATTGCTTGAGTTATTCGCCGTTTTTGAAGCAGGTTTCGCTTTCCGTACAAGAGCCGCCATCTCCATTCTGTTACCGCATTTCATGGCGGCTGGACCAGAGTCATGCGCCGGTCACCTCGCCTTTAACCGGTTTGCAACGGCAGAAGCAGCGAGCTTTTGCGGACAGCCTGGTGGCAATGCGGCGCGATTTGGAAAACCCGGGCGATGGACCACAGAATGCGGACGCTCTCAAGCTTTCGGAGGGCGTGAAATCGGTTTTGGTGTCGCTGGCAGAGTACGCTCACCAACAGCTAGAAGGGGCCGAGCTAGACGACTCTACGCTGGAAATCAGCCTGATTGTGCTCGATCAAAAATATAAAGAAAAGTCACCTTCGAGCAAGGCCGAATATCCTGTTCTGCGCATCGCCGCCGGTAATCTTCTGGAAGACCCGGCCTATCGCAAACTCTATTTTTTCGTCGGAGACGGAAATGCGGGGCGCGCTTGGAAGCACCGGATGGCCCGCGTTTACGATTTAAACGAAACCAACCCTAAACATCACATTTACATCGCTCTACCGAATGCTTTTCGACATCGTTTTCTGCTCAGTATTCCCCTTATCGACCGCAGTTCGGATGCTTTGATTTACGGGATTCTGAACTTTGGCACTTCTTCGGAAGAACAGGCCGAGCTGTTACGCAAGTTTGGACGTGGCCCTGGAATGGAGGACTTGACCACCCAAGCCCAAACTTATGCGTTGAAACGCCTGAAAGAATTGATTAAACTTAGCTGATGGCACTTAAGATCATTCGCGAAATTCCATTGGGCTTGGGAAATCGAGGTTTTCACTTCGAAAATCAGGACGACCGCGCTCGCGATAAAAGGCAGTACCTGGAAGGACTTTCGCTGGAAAAAGCCCGCTTCCGGCAAGGTTCGCTGGCGCAGAGGTTGTTCGATCGCCTGTCCTACGAGAAGAAGGCCGCTTGATCCCAAGGCCGCGGATCGGCAGCTAACCAGACAAAACGTCCGTCGTGGAAGCACAAGGAACATTGCCCCATCGACTACTCCAAAAGGGAGTGTCCGAATGGGGACTTTCGTTGTGGTTCGAAATGTGCGAGATTCGTACGTTGCGTAATTACTGCGCGCAAATTTCCATTCTTATGGCCGTAAAGATCAGCCGGAAAATCGCGTTCGGAGTGGGGAGCAAGGGCTTTCAGTTCCGCAATCACAATGACGTGGCCGGCGACCGGAAACACTACGAGGAGGGGCGAAGCCTGGAAGAGGCCCGCTTTCGTAAAGGTTCGCTGGCGCAAAGGATGTATGCGCGACTTTCCGTGGCGCTCGGCCAAACTGCCAAAGAGCGGAACGCCCAAAAAACAAAAGCGTAGAGCCGAGCTTTTCTATCAACGATCCACCTAATACAATAAAGCAAGAAGCGCCGAGAGAAGCCAGCCCTAACGTTAACCAGGGGTTGCGAATCTCAAGCGCAACTTAGTCTCCGCACCTCAATCCCTCACTCCGTCCATAAATGCGCGCAGTTTGCGCGAGCGCGACGGATGACGCAATTTGCGCAGCGCCTTGGCTTCGATCTGGCGGATGCGTTCGCGGGTTACGGCGAACGACTGGCCGACTTCTTCCAGAGTGTGCTCGCTGCCGTCTTCGAGGCCGAAGCGCATCTTGATTACTTTTTCTTCGCGCGGGGTCAGCGTGCGCAGCACTTGCCCAGTCTGGTCCTTCAGGTTCACGTTGATCACGGCTTCGGCGGGCGAAACCACGGCGCGGTCTTCGATGAAGTCGCCGAGGTGCGAATCTTCCTCTTCGCCAATCGGAGTCTCGAGCGAAATGGGCTCCTGCGCGATCTTCAGCACTTTGCGCACTTTCGCTACGGGAATATCCATTCTCTTGGCGATTTCTTCGCTGGTGGGCTCGCGGCCGAGTTCCTGCACAAGCTGGCGCGAGGTGCGGATCAGCTTGTTGATGGTTTCGATCATGTGCACCGGGATGCGGATGGTGCGCGCCTGATCGGCGATGGCGCGGGTGATGGCCTGGCGAATCCACCACGTGGCGTAGGTTGAAAATTTGTAGCCGCGGCGGTATTCGAATTTGTCCACGGCTTTCATCAGGCCGATGTTGCCTTCCTGAATCAGGTCGAGGAACTGCAAGCCGCGGTTGGTATATTTTTTCGCGATGGAAACCACGAGACGCAGGTTGGCCTCGATCAGCTCACGCTTGGCCTGCTCGGCATCCATGTCTCCCTGGATAATTTCGCGCTGCGTGCGCTTGATCTCCTGGAAGAGAAGTCCGGCTTCCTGTTCGAGCTTTTCAATTTCGCTGCGTACGGCGCGGGCCTGACGGCGGTATTCTTTTTTTTGATCTTCGCTGCGCGTGGCGTCGGCTTTGCGCTCGAGGTTGCCGGCCTGGCGGTCGAGCGAACGCATGCTGTCCACGGTTTTATTCACGCGGTCAATCAGGCGCTTGCGCTCTGCATTGGTGAATCCCAAGGTGCGCACTGCCAAAGAAACGCGAACAATTGAGCGGGCCAGATTGCGGCGGGCGCGGCGATGATCCTTGGGGCGCTTCTTCAGCGACATCTCTACGTATTTTTCCTGCGCCACGGCGACTTTCTTGTAAAGCTTGGCCATGGCATCGATCTTGCCGGTAAATTCGTTCAGGCGGTTCTGAAGAATCTCGTCGGTGATTTCTTCTTCGTCGAAGGTAACGACTTCCTTGATGGAGCGGACGCCCTTCTTGAGGTCTTCGCCCATGGCGAGGAGATCGTGAATTACGATTGGCGAACGAGAGAGCGCCTTGAGCACGCGAAGCTGGCCGCGCTCGATGCGCTTGGCGATTTCCACTTCGCCTTCGCGGGTGAGCAAAGGGACCGTGCCCATCTCGCGCAGATACATCCGCACGGGATCGTTTGTCTTTTCAAGAGCCCCGGGAGTGAGATCGAGTTCAACGTCGTCACTTTCTTCCCCATCATCGAATTTTTTGTCGAGCGCCGCGGAAGGCAGCTTGGGGCCCTCGAGCACATCAATGCCCTGCGTGCCGATCGTGGTGAGCAGGTCGTCGAGATCGTCAGGACTGACCACGTCCTGCGGGATGAGCTCGTTTACCTGGTCGTAGGTAAGGTAGCCTTTCTCTTTGCCGGCATCGACCAGCTTTTTTATGTCGTCGTACTTGTCTTCAAGAGCCAAAGAGGTGTTCCTCAAATCTTCAATTCGCCCGCGCGGGGCGTGTGGTGCGGTCTATAAAGTGGTGGGAATCTGGGTGGCGCGGAGTTGTGCACCTAGCACAAACTTATGGAGTTTAGCACATAAGTGCTGCTCCGTCTATCACTTGCGCTGCAAATTTTCCGCCCACCCGCGCTATCCCTAACTCCGCTAAATACTTAGATGGTTCTAACCGCCTTTTTGTTTCACGCGCTTTGGCGGTTTTCCGGGCCATTGAGTCCCTCCTCGAGCAGGCTGGGATCGCGAAGCGCGCGGCTTAGCCGCTCCATCTCGAGCAGCAATTCCTTCATGCGCGCTCTATCGTCGCTCAGGCCGGGCTGTTTGAGTTCGCGCTGGGTCTGCTCCAAACGGCGGCGCAGGTGAATGCGCCGCAGCGCCCGCACTGCGCCCTCGAGACGCTCGGCAGTCAGTTCCTCCTCTTCGTTCAGAAGGATCAGCGCCAGCATCCGGCGATCGCTCTCCGAGCACGGCACTTCCATTACATCGGCATTTTCGGGGCCGGCGTTGAGCAGGGCTTCTACCAGCGATTCGGTGGCCAGTCCATGATGTAACTGCTCAGTCTGGAAGGCGTATTGCGCCTGGCGGGCGGGGTCGAATGCCTCGTCCTTCACGAAGTCGCGGGCGGCTGGTGAAAAATCTTCGGCATCAGGCTGCATCTGCCGCGCGGAAGCCAATGCGCGAATAAGGATGCGCTCGGCATCGGTGGCTTGCGCTTGCGGCGCAGCCTTCACCGCGGCGGCGGAACGGCCTGTCGCGACGTGGCGAAGCTCCTGGCGCAGGACGGTCGAATCGATTCCCAGCTTTTGCGAAATTTCGCCGGCGAGCTCGTCGCGCACGATGCGGCTGGGAACGCGCTGAATGTGCGGAAGCAAATAATTTACGGCTTTCTGTTTGCCTTCGGCGCTGCGCACGGGAAAGTTGCTGCGCGCCCGGTCAATCAGGTAATCGAAATATTTTTGCGAGGCGCGAAGCGCTGCGCCGTAAGCATCTTTGCCTTTGCGGCGGATGAAGAGATCGGGATCGAAGCCCGCCTCGAGCGTAAGAACTCGCAGGTTGAAATCTTCTTCGACGAGCAGGCCGAGTGTGCGCTCGGTGGCCTTCGCGCCGGCGGTGTCGGGATCGAAATTTACGATTACGTTTTTGGTGAAACGCCCGAGCAGCTTCGCCTGAAGCTCGGTAAATGCCGTGCCTGAACTCGCTATCACGTTGTGAAATCCGGCGGCGAAAACGGAAATACAATCCATCTGGCCCTCGACCAGAATCGCGTAGTCGAGCTTGCGGATCGCTTCTTTAGCGTGGTCAAGATTGAAGAGGACGCGGCCCTTGGAATAGATTCCGGTCTCGGGTGAATTCAAGTATTTCGGTCCGGACTTCTCGTCGCTGGCCAGAGTTCGTCCGGTGAAGGCAATAATGCGTCCCGCATCGTTGGCGATAGGAAACATGACGCGGTTGCGGAATTTGGAATAGATGCTGCGGACGTCGAACCTCGAACTGCGGACCTCGACTTCCGGCTGCGGGTTTCCGGGCTCCGGCTTCGGGCTTCGGCTTTCGGGCTTCAGCGAAGCGTCCTCACTCTCCGTCTCGCTCTTGTCATCCCGAGCGGAGATGGACAACCCGTCTACGGATTGTCCATCGGAGTCGAGGGACCTGCTTTGCTGAGGGCTGAGGGCTGAGGGCTGGCGGCTGTCCTCCTGCCGAAGCTCGGAGGCTGAAGCCCGAAGCCCGTCCTCCTGCTTCCACGAGAATAATCCGCTCTCGCGCAGAACCTCTTCGCTGAATTCGCGCTCGAGGCGGTCACGCAGCAGGAAGCCGGAATCGGGCGCGTAGCCGATGCGGAAGCGGGCGATGGTCTCAGCGTTCAGGCCCCGGCCTTGCAGATATTCGCGCGCCCGAGCGCCTTCGGGACGCTTCAGGCACTCCTGAAAAAATGCGGCGGCGCGCTCTTGAATGTCGAGCAACTGGCCGCGCAGCCTCGCATCTCGCGCTTCTCCCTCGCTGGAAAAAGTAGCCTTCGGCAGCGGAATATCCAGTTTCTGCGCCACCAGCCGCACGGCCTCGGGGAAAGTGACGTTTTCGATCTTCTGGATGAACTTGAATACGTCTCCCGTTTCGTGGCAGCCGAAGCAATAGAAGAACTGCTTCGTGGCGTGCACGGAAAACGACGGCGTCTTCTCCCCATGAAACGGACACAGCCCCGCCCAGTTCTGCGCCCCAGCCTTGCGGAGCTTGACGTAGTCGCCCACAATACGGACGATATCCGCCTGCTGCTTCAGCGTTTCTTTGAAATCGTCATTGAGCATGGCGACGATTAGATATTGAGGGCTGCAATCCGCTGACGGAGCCTTTCGATTTGATCCGTTCGGGTGTTCCGGACGATTTTAGTGTCTCGACGCTCCTGCCCCGCCCTTCTTAAGTTGGCACGGATCGCATGGCCGAGGATGGCGATCTGCGCATTGATGGACATGGCTTGGCCAACGAAGTCTAATTCTTCAAACGTCTTCGTGTCGATTTTGTGCCGTCGAGCGCGGGTCGTCATTACGTGTACTCCTCGATTGGCCATTTTGTTCGCAGAGCGGCAATCATACTCTGCCTTCAATTGCAATCGAAGAACGGGGTTGTGATTCTTTGTGGAGAAGCTGTGGGAATCGGGCCTTATCGGTTGAATGCGCCGGAAAACCAAACTATCACATGCCTTGGGGCGAACCGGCGCGCTGCCGATGCAAAAGAAGCGCTGTTGGCTTCCAAGCCTTCTCCTGCTCTGAAGTTTCTTTCTGCCGAACGAATTCTGCGCTTGCGTTATACTTTTCCGGGAGCGGCCCATGTCGATCGCGGTGAAGCAAGTCCCCATTCAGGATTTCATCCAGCAACTGCGCAAATTTCCGGAGTCGGCCTTCGATGGGACGGAGGCGATTCGGCAATTTCTTCAACAGATGCCGCTGAATGCGGACTCGCTCGAGCCATATCTCGTCTGGGACCGCCAGCATTACACTCGCAATCTGATCGATAAGACTCCGCTTTACGAGTTAATCGCCATCTGCTGGGAAATCGGCCAGGTGAGTTCCGTGCACAACCACAAAGACCAGAATTGTTGGATGGCCGTTCCTATTGGGCGTTTGCTGGTCGAGAACTTTCACGTTGTGCATCAGGATATCGCGGGCGGAAAATGCGCGATCCAGGCCACCGACACGGTGGAAATGAACATTTCCCAGCCCTGCGCGGTCGATCCGCGGGAGCCGGTGCATCGCGTGTTGAATCCGCGCGAGTTTAACCAGCGCGCCGTGAGCGTGCATGTTTACTCGCGGCCCTTCGATACTTGCGTGGTCTATTCGGCCGAGCAGGGAACCTGCGGCGAGATCGCGCTGCATTACACCACCGAATATGGCAAGGCGCTTCCCTCGTAGCTCGAATCAATGTAGCTCGAATCAATACAAGCCACCCGCTTAGGCGCGGCGCTTATACAACACGGAAAACTCGAAGCCGGGATTCGGCGGGAACATTTCCGCGATTTTTCTCAGGCGCTCGGCCAGCGCGGAAGGCGCGAGCAGCGGATAGTCGCGCTCGCGGAGATCGTAGTAATCCACATCGAGGAACAGCGAGAGCAGGAAGATCGAAATCGTATCGGAGAAGGCGGCCTCGAAATATTCGTTCTTGAAGCGCTCCACATCGGGACCGCCGGCCAGAGCGAGTTTGCGCGCTTCCCAGGCATCGAGCGACGTCTCGCCGCGAATGCCGGCCTGCGCCTGCTTCCACGCGAGGTCGCTGAACTCGTCCGAGACTCCGGCAATTTCAACCAGCGCGTGGCCCACGTTGATATAGAACTCGAAGGCCACGGAGAACTTGTCGTCGGTAAGGCGGGTCGAGATAAACACGCACTGCGAATCGCCCAGATTCAGATTGCGATGGCACACCGCGTTGTCGCTGAGGGCGACGTCGTAGCGGTCGGCAATGAGAATTTCCTCGCCCTGGGTGACGGTAAGCGGCACGAAATAATACGCTTTTCGTTTGAGCGCCGCGGCAATCTTGATCGGCACCGCCGCGATCATGCGCTCCAGATCGACCGAGCCGACGGAGTTCTCCCCGGCCACGGCATAACAAACGCCATTCGCCGCCTGCGAAACCGGCGTGCTGCGGACAACATCCGCGGGACTCCTCGTCAGCGATGGGGTTGCCTGCGACATTCTTGCTCTTTTATACACTAACGGGAGAGGAGATCCCGGAAGGGGGGAAGATTCCTGACTCGTTATTCTTGTAATCTGAATGCTAGCTACGTCTTCAAAGCTTAAAAGAAGCCCGTCACAACTAAGAGCGCTGTATTCGTCGGAGCGATTCCGTTTGAAGTAAACTTTTCCAAATAAAAATCCTTGCTCTTGACCGAATCATCAAGGATTCCATAACTAATTAATTGCCCGGTGTAGAAGCCGCCCGCGCTTTTCATTTCCACTTCGACGAAAATTGCCTGGAGGCCGCTGTCTGTTTCAGGACGAAATACCAAACGGGATGTTCTTCAAGAAATCCCGATATCCCTAGTTTCGCCAGAAGCTTTGCCGGTAAGGGCTTTTTCACCGCCCAACTCCGAATCGGCTGTGTAAGGATCAACGAGCCGTGGACAAATCCAAGGCAGTATCCGAAGCCTAACAGGCTGCTGAAAAACTTTGATCGGGCTGGTTTTGGGAAGGGCACGACGTTCAGTCGTGCCGTTAAGTCCTTTAAAACTAGCCGCGCTTCAGCGCCCGAGGTTCGCTTTAGGCAGCCGAAATGAGTTTTTCAGCAGCCTGCTAAAGACGAAACGAAGTAATTAAAAGCAAAGACTCGATGGTTCCAAAGAAAATTTCCCAGAGTCTCATGCCTAAAGGCATCGCTAAACGCAGCCAAATACTGTTTAGCAAACGCCAGCAGAAAAGCGCGAATCACAACCAGCAGGAGCATATGTACCCAAACTCCTGCAAGCACGAATTCGCCGACCTCGGCCACCGGAGAAACGGGCTTTAAGGGTCGTGAACAATCGAATTGCGAGACTTTTGCGCAACGAAGCCGGGCAGAATGAACGCCAGAAAAATGAGAAACCCGGCTATGTCAAATTGCATCTGCTATTTTTTCTGCTCGACAGATTCACGCGGAAGGTTTGGGGAGTTAGTTGACTGGCCCTGCTTCGATTGCCCGAGGAAAGGATTCTTCACGTTAGCGGGCTTAAAAACATTGATTGCCTTGCCCAAGTCCGAACTCTGATCCTGCGTCCGCTGATCGAACTTCGCGATAGTCCTGAGGGATTGCTGCGGCCCTGGCATCGTATTGTTTACTGGCTTTTCTTTGAACATTATTAGCTCCCCGCCTCTCAATGATACAGGTTCACCCGGCACAAAACCACCTATTACAGGGCGTGGATAAGGGTGGAACTCCTGCTACTTGCCTTGGAAGATAATTACATGGAGTCGAACCTCTCGTGCCGATTCTTCAAATTCAGATCGGAAGCGCGCCGATGGCAAGCCGTTACAAAAATGGTAGCCTATTAGCGATGCCTCGCGCCCCACGCCCGCCACGCTGGTATGCGATTCCGGTGCGCGTTGTGCTAATGACGTTTATCGGAACGCTGATTGCCTTCGCCGTCAGCTTGCTGATCGGCATCCTGGGCACTGTTGTTGTGGCGGCTGTGCGGCACATGAATCCGAACATGACCGTTGCCTACCGCCAGATCGCTTTGCCCGTAGCGGTGGTTGCCGGAAGCATTATTTTTGTCCTCGCGCTCACCATGGAAATTCGCCATTACCGCCAGACGAGAACCCTCGCGGCTCTCGAGAAGATGAGCTGACGTGCCCCGGATTGCCATCCCCATGCCGCATTCCATCGACCGCGAATATGCCGAGCGCGCGATTCCGCAATATGAACGCGCGGTGGAACAGGCCGGGGGCGAAGCCGTGCGGATTGCGCTCGATCAGACTAAAGCTCAGGTCAACGAAATCATCGCAGGCTGCGATGGAGTGCTTCTTCCCGGCAGCAACGCGGATGTCGATCCCGCGAGATTTGGCGCGCAGCGGTCTTCGCATACGGCGGTTGCCGATCCGCGCCGGGATGCTGTCGATATTCTTCTGTTGGAAGACGCTTACAAACGGCATAAGCCCGTCTTAGGCATCTGCTACGGATTGCAAAGCATGAATGTTTTTCATGGCGGATCGCTGGTGCAGCATATCCCGGATTTTCTGCCGGAAGAGTTGCGGGCACGCGTGGATCATGAGGCGGGGAAGGTTTCAGTCGCGCATTCGGTCGAGATTGATGCCGGATCGAGGCTGGCTCTGGTGGCTGCTAATGGCGGGCCGCAGGGGGCCGGCTCATCGCGCGCCAGCATCCCAACGAACGATAAGGCAGCTATCGAATCCCCGGAATCGCATCGCCCCAACAAAACGGGAAACCAATCGCTTATTCTCCCGGTGAACTCTTCGCATCATCAAGCCGCCGACAAGATTGGCAAAGGACTACGGATTTCGGCTCGCTGCGCCGAGGATGGAATCATTGAAGCGCTGGAGGGCGCGGCCCCCGATCATTTTGTATTGGCGGTACAGTGGCATCCCGAGCGCTCGGTGGATAACGATGAAGCGTCGCGCGCCATTTTCCGCGCGCTGGTCGATACCGCCGGTGGAACGGTATCGAAAATCCGACCCCGCTAGCGGTGCTGTCCCGGAAATGCACGTTATAGGTTACACGCCTTGAAAGGGCGCGCCTTCAGGCGTGCCGTCACCGGGATAAACGAAAACGCGGGCTTCAGCCCCGACGGCAGAGCGTGTGATCCGGGGAAACCTGTGCCAAACTTCAAGAACTTGCGGAGACCCCGCTAGCAGTGCGCCTTTTTAATTTTCTTCAGATGAATTTTTTCGGAACTGTGGGTTCGCTCGAGGCGGAGTGAACCTTCGAGACCGCCGCGGTGAAAATTGGCGGCGATTTCAAACTTGCCATAACCTTGTCCCTCGCCGGAAACATGAATTGTGTTGCCCGAGAATGATCCGGAGACCGGAACGGCTTCGGCGCAGCGGCCGTCGTAAATTCGTACGACTCCTGTCGCCGCGCTTCCGGCAATCTTCAATTCCAACTCGGTCCCGATCAGATCGCCGGTGCCGCCTTCTTCATAGTGAACGTCGGAATAAATATGAGCGGCTGAATTATCTTTGGCGGATGCGTTAACCGCGGTAAGCAATAACAGCAGCGGCAGCACTCGCGATAAGGAGGATTTCACGCCGATCTCCTTTTCCTGGCGGATGTTTTCTTGCTCGCGGCAGATGTCTTCCTGAGTGGCCTCGGAGCCTTGAGCGGTTTCGACTCCAATAGAACGACTACATGCGCGACCGCCGTATCGTCGAGGTTAAGACCTTCGGGGGTCTTCGCTTTTATGCCAACGCAATCGACATGTACGCCTAACAACTGGGCAACACGCACACGAATCTCAGCCGCGTGCGGGCCGATCTTCGGCGCGGCCATGATGAGGCTGGCGTCGATATTCGCCACACCATATCCCGAATCGTTTACCCGTTTCAGCGCTTCGCGAAGGAACACGATCGAATCCGCGCCTTTCCACTTGGGATCTGATGGCGGAAATAACGCTCCGATATCGGGCGCAGCGATGGCCCCAAGAAGCGCGTCGGTAATGGCATGTAAAAGGACGTCGCCATCGGAGTGGCCGCCGAGTCCTTTATCGTGAGCCAGCGTAACGCCGCCGATTTTTAGTCGAATTCCGGGGCGAAATTCGTGGGAATCGAAGCCGTAGCCAATTCTCATGCGGAAACCCTGGCCACGGATTCGCACGGATTTTCGCGGATTTTTTTTCTTTCGTTATCGAACAGCAGGCGGCGAAACTGAGGACGAACTCCAAAGTTAAGCAGAAGTCCTACTTCAATTTCGGTAGCGCGCAGGTAATGCAGCAGTTGAGCCTCGTGCGCAGGTTCGAGCGTTCGCACCGCCTTCAATTCAAGCAGGACCGTATTCTCAACAATCAGGTCGGCATAATATCGGCCAATATTCTTGCCGCGAAACCAAACCGGCACCGCAACTTCTCTTACCGCGATCAGTCCCGATTCCTGAAGCGCCAACACCATTGCCTCGGCATAGCTCGATTCAAGAAAGCCATATCCGAGTTCGTTATAGACATCGTAAAAGACTCCAATGATTTTCGCGGTCAGGCCGGAGTGCTTGAGAAGGACGGGTAGGGAGTTCATCAGCCGCCAGTCTATGCGGGGGCCATGATCCTGATCCGTGGAAATCCGTGAAAATCCGTGGCTCATTTCCCTAAGTAGAACTCGGCTAATTCCATATCAGCCGGAGCGGTGATTTTTATATTTCGCGGCGAGCCCATTACCACTGCAACGTCGTGTCCCGACCGCTCGACCAGCGAGGCTTCGTCGGTGCCGAGAAAACCGTCCGACGACGCTTCGTCGAACGCCTTCTTGATCACGCTGTGGCGAAAACCCTGAGGAGTTTGCGCCATGACCACGCCGGCGCGCGGAATCGTGGCTTTGATTAGGGCGCCTTCGGCGGTGCGCTCGACTTGCTTAATCGTATCGACAGCGGGCAACCCCGCGATCGCGGCTCCGTATTTTTGGGCGGCCTCGATCACGTCCCGGATGATTTCTTCGCTCACGAAGGGACGCACCGCGTCGTGTACGAGAACAATGTCGTCCGCCGCTGCGGCGATCGCATTCAAAGCATTTTCCACCGACTGCTGGCGGTGCTCGCCCCCGACGACGAGTTCAATTCTCTTTTTCAGCACGTCTTTCCCTTCGGACTCCAGGCGGGCACGAAATCCTGCGATCTCATTTTCTCGCAGCGCGAGCCAGATTTCCTTGACCGCTTCGACCCCCGCAAAACAGCGCAGGGTGCGGATAAGAATCGGCGTGCCGCCCAGTTCGGTGAACTGCTTCGAAGGCAACGTCTTCTTTCGCTTCGCGCCGGCGGGCACGGGGGCCATGCGCGTTCCCAGGCCGGCAGCCGGAATAATTACAACAACCTTCATAGCGGGCTGTAAGTATAGAGCGGCGGGGGAAGGAGTTCAATTGGAAGGATACCTCAGTTGTGGTGCAGTTTTACCATTCCACGGCGATTGTCATCCTGAGCGAAGCCTCTTTTCAGGCGGGGCGAAAGCCTGCCCTGAGCGAAGCCGAAGGGGATCTCCCGCTTAACCGCCCCACTGCGTGAGCCAAACCGCACCATCACCGATCCCTCCTCGCCGAAAAAACATTCGACCTCGTTTTAAATCTCGAAATGTCGGCGGAACTTCGTTTGCGGAACTTAGGTGCCGAAGAGGAGGCCGTACAAAGTTTACTCCGCGGCCGAAGTGTGGTCGTGAATAATCTTCCAGCCACCGGGGAATTTGCGGAAAACGAGGGTGAACAATCCATGTGGCGTCTTGCCGTTGGTCATGGTCAGCTTCCACGCGCCGCGCACGAAAGCTGAATCCTGGCTCAATACTTCAACGCGCAAGCCGGAAAATTCCAGCTTGCCCATTTCGTGGCCGGGGCTGCCGTAGGTGGCGAGATAGCGGTCGAGCGTGGCCTGCCATCCATTTTGTTCTTTGCCTTCGGAAAAAAAAGTTAGCTCGGGAGAGTTCCAGTAGCCCGCCATAAAGCCCTCGAGATCGTGCCGGTTCCATGCTTTCTGCTGTTCGCGCAGCACCCGCTCGACGGCTCTCGCTTCAGTGCCGTAGGGGCTGTACGAAGCCTGGGCGTTACCGTGAGGATTCACGAAGGCCACGATCACAATGAAGATCGGCAGAAGAAAATAGAAACTGGGCTGTGCGCGCATTGCACTCTCCGGTTCGCGGATCAAGCGCACCAGTTTCGCACGGAGTAACGGGATTACGAAAGATTTTTTAGATTTCGCTTTTAAAGAAAAACTCTACAACCTATGCCCGGCCTTTTTTCGCCGCGACCGCTTTGCCCGCAACTTCCCAGGGACGCTTGGGCCGGTCCACGGGCGCTTTATCGCGATCTTTAATCCGGTCGTAATGGTAGGATTCGCTCACCGTGCCGAGAGACTCGTTATAAAGGCTGGGCAGGCCGAGCGCGACTTTTAATTCTTCGGAGAACGATTGCAGAGCTTTGAGGTGATCGGCGGTCGCAGGGATTTCCGTCTTCGACGTTTTCAAAAACTGCTGGTAGCCGCGATTGACCAGCTTGGAAATTTCGCTGCCAATCAGGTAGCCGGGATAAGCGAAAATCTTTACGGCGTCTTCCGGCGTTTTTTGGATGGCGGCGGAGACGTTGTATTTTCTGAGAAAGACACGGCCATTGGTGCCAGGCGCTTCGGTTATATCGAAGCCATTCTCCCGCAGCCAGGAGAGCGCTTCGTCATAGGTTCTTGCTTCGATTGCTTTAGACATTTCTGCGTTTCCAATCCGTTTCTTAGATGCGGGCTTCGCGGAAAATTATGCGGCGATTATTTCCCGCGCATCGAACTTGCAATCCTTTTCATCTAAAGACACCATACTACATAGCTTGTTTGGGCCGTTCTTGCATAATTACGATAGTCACGAGGAAATTTCCTGAAGATGGTGCGGACATCGATTAACACGGAGGCCGGTTCGCCGGCACAATCCGCGCAGGAACCCGGTACGCCGCCGCCCGGCGAGAGTCTGATCCATCGCATTGGCAATACTCCTTTGCTGCGTTTCGACCGAATTGCCGCTCATCTTCCCGGCGTAAGCGTTTTGGGCAAAGCCGAATGGCACAATCCCGGAGGATCGGTAAAAGACCGCGCCGCCGCCAGAATCGTGGCCGAAGGCCGGCGCAGCGGGCGATTCAGCGCCGGGAAATTTTGCTCGACGCCACCAGCGGCAATACCGGAATCGCATATGCCATGCTGGGCGCCGCCGAGCGCTTTCCCGTCACGCTGTGCATGCCTACCAACGTTTCCATGGAACGCAAGAAAATTCTGAGCGCGTATGGCGCGAGCATCGTTTACACCGATCCGGGCGAAGGCTCGGACGGCGCCATTCGCAGGGCGCGCCAGCTTGCGGCCGAACGTCCCGATTTGTATTTCTACGCCGACCAATATTCGAACGACGCCAACTGGCAGGCACACTATTACGGCACTGCCAACGAAATTTGGCAACAAACGGAAGGACGCATCACTCACTTCGTCGCCATGCTCGGCACCAGCGGAACTTTCATGGGCACCACCCGGCGGCTGAAGGAACTGAATCCCACGATTCGCTGCATCTCGCTGCAACCCGATTCCTCCTTTCACGGCATTGAAGGCGCAAAGCACATGGCCAGCGCCATCGTGCCGAAGATTTATGACTCCGAATTGGCGGATGAAAATCTTGAGATCGCCACCGAAGACGCCTACGCAATGGCGCGGCGCATGGCGCGCGAGTGCGGAGTGCTGCTGGGAATTTCCGCGGCCGCCGGCATTGTCGGCAGTCTCAAAATTGCCGAGCGGCTGCAACCGGGAAAAGATCGGGAAGCGACGATTGTCACGGTTCTATGCGACTCCGGCGATAAATATCTGAGCGAAAGATTCTGGACGGAAGACAACTCACCACAGAGGCACAGAGACACGGAGAACACCACAAGTTCTTAAACAAACTACCTTCGGGGAGCGGCTACTGCCAGGCGGTGGATTTCGAGTTTTGGTAACTGGTTGGTTTTCTCTGTGTCTCTGTGGTGAAAGATTTCTCATGCTGAAAGTTGAACGCAAGCATTACGAAGCGATCCGGCAACATGGCGAAGAGACGTATCCGCACGAATGCTGCGGAGTGCTGCTGGGACGAGTAGAGGATGACGGAGCGCGCGTGGTGACTTCACCGGCGCGCTGCGGCAACACGCGCACCGACTCCGCTCACAACCGCTATAACATCGATCCGCGGGAACTGGTGCGCATCCAGCGCGAAGGCCGCGAGCGTTCCGAGGATATCGTCGGCTTCTACCATTCGCATCCCGACCATCCCGCGCATTGGTCGTCTACCGACCTGGCGGAGGCGCACTGGTTTGGTTGCTCTTACGTGATCACCAGCGTGGATCGCGGAAAAGCTGCGATTACGAATTCGTTCGAGCTGACGGGCACGGACGAAGCCGAGAAAAAATTGCTCGACGAAAAAATCGAAGTAGTCTGATCGGGTCGCGAAAACGCGCGTCTCGAAAGACGATGTCATCCCGAGGAGAGCGACAGCTCTCCGAGGGACCTTACGACAGCGTGTAAGCTTCCGTGCAACCGATGAGCGCGTGCCCTATGCGTGCAGCCCCTCGGCGTTCCGCTACGCAACAATGATCCTGCAAGCCGGCGTAGGGGGTAAGCATTGAATTCGATGCGAATAAGATGTAATAATCTGCGCATGATAAATGTGGCCGAGGACATTCATTCCTTTACGAATTTTAAGCGCAACTCGTCCGATTTGATGAAGCGTATGAAAAAGACCGGGCGGCCGCTTGTGCTTACCATCAACGGCAAGGCGGAGGCTATCGTGCTCGACCCAACCATTTATCAGCAGGTAGCCGAGCACCTCGATGTGATCGCCAGAATTCGTTGCGGCCTGGACCAAGCCAAAAGAGGCGAGGGACAGATTGTGGATGAAGTATTCGACGAACTGGAAAGAGAGCGCTGAGCGCTACGCCACGCTACCGCGTCATCATCACACCGGAAGCCAAGGCTGATCTGCGCGGGATATATCGGTATATTCGAAAGCGCGCTCCCCGAGCGGCGGGCCAGTGGAGCGTTCGCGCACGTCTCAGTATCAAGACGCTCTCCAAATTTCCCGAGCGCCGTCCTCTCGCGCCTGAAAGCGCTTACTTCGACGAGACAATCCGGCAAATGTTTATCGGCTCCGGCAATCGCGGTACGTATCGAGTGCTGTTCGTAATCGTGGATAAGTCGGTAAGAGTCATCCACGTTCGTCATGGATCCATGTTGCCGTTCGGGGTCGAGGAAGAAGAGGATTGAATCTCTGCTTTAAGCCGTGACCTGAACCAGCGGCTTGGCTGAGACGAGCGGCTGAAACATATTCAGAATCTCGCGAGCATACGCTAAGCAACTCTCTTTCTCGGGAATTGGTGACGCAATGAGTGGCGGATATTCGTCGTAGGTGCGACCCTTCAGTTTTCTTCCGTATTTCGATTTCCTGACGCCGCCCCATTGCTTGAAAAAAAATGGAACATGAGATTCGCGGCATTGATCGCGAACCGATAACACCCAGTCCTCCAGCATGGGACGCGCGCCGGGTCCACTTTCTCCGCCAACGATGGCCCATTGAATTCCCGAGAGATCGAACGCGCCCAAATCCTCGAGTAGGGGCTCGATTGAGAGGAAGCGCACAGAGGCGCGAGTTTGTTGGAGATCGACGATTCGCGGCAGCCCGTATTTTCGGTCTTCTACGCTTACGCCCCACCATATGTGCGCTTCCTGCGCCGCAAAGCGCAGTGGGCCATTTAGCAATTCTTTAAGCCTGCTTGATCGTTTTGTGAGCACCTGAAATGTGTGCCATTTTGCCGTGACCATGACGCGGCAAACCGCCTCGATATAAATGTCTGGAACGCCGTCCTGAAAAAGATCGCTCATCGAATTCACGAAGACAAGTTTCGGCGAACGCCACAAAAGCGGCTCAGTTAACTTCGCGGGAACAAGTTTTAAGTCGAAGCCTTGCTCATAAGGATGGCCTTTCACTCCGCGGAAGCGTTCGGCGAAGGTTTCCGCATAACAGTGCTTGCAGCCGGGACTGATCTTGGTGCAGCCGCGGACCGGATTCCAGGTCGCGTCGGTCCATTCGATGTGGGAGTTCAGGGACATTCGGAAATAACGGCGGGATTGTCTAGCAGGCTGCTGAAAAACCTCGGTCGGGCTGGTTTTGGGAAGGGCACGACGTTCAGTCGTGCCGTTAAGTCATTTAAAACTAGGCGCGCTTCAGCGCCCGAGGTTCGCTTTAGGTAGCCGAAACGAGTTTTTCAGCGGCCTGCCAGTGCGTCGGAGCCAACGCCAGAACTCCTTCATGCTGACAGACACGTTCGTAACTTTCCCAATCTTTGGGATCGCATGTCCGTCTCTCGGGCAGTGGCGATTCCGCTTTTATCGTGAATGTCCCTTTCATCCCGATCACTGCTATGAAGTACTTCCGAGAGCGGTTGCGTCTGTGTTTCTTGATCTCGTTTTCTATTTTGGTAAGAGCTTTTAAGAACGCATTACCTCGAATCTCTGACTTGTAGTTGTTGTTACTGAATGCCAAAACCGTTGTTCGCGCCAGGGCTATGGCTGCCATATGAGGGAACGACTTCATGAAGGAGGTGTCGCTAGTGACGACGATGAGGCCGCGCTTGCCCTGATCGTAGAATATCCATGGATCGCGTTCAGTAGGTTGGTAAACTCCATCGTGGACAGTGATATCCATTCCCGCCTGTCTCAACTGCCTGGGGAGAAAAACTGATCCCAAATTACGATCGAGGAAGTAGCGGTTTTTATGCGGCTTTACGTGTTGGGAAGTACCTGATCGCCTCTTCAACGGAACGGCGGGTGATGCGGTAGTCCCTCGCTAATAGGGCCACCGACTCTCCGCTCTTCTTCCTC
Source organism: uncultured Acidobacteriota bacterium (assembly GCA_963755225.1). GTDB lineage: Bacteria > Acidobacteriota > Terriglobia > Terriglobales > Acidobacteriaceae > Sulfotelmatobacter. Next base: position 738,307 of record CAVWJE010000005.1, on the reverse strand, counting down.
TTCGCAATGATTTCGGCTGGGATACCTGTACCACGAACAACGGGTCTGCCGGCTGCTAACTCCGGATCGATTACGATGTAACCTTTTCCCCTTTCCCGCTGGCTTCGAAGCGGACTGAATCGCAAGGGCATGCGATTAGCGTCGAATTCTATACGGGCAAGGAACCTGTCCATGACGGCCCGGATCCCCAACTGCCGATTTCGCGACAGATTGAGCCTCGCACCGAGCTTCTTTACGACGACATCTCGCCCAAACAGAAAGAAATTCCGCCCTAGTAGCGGATAGGTCGATCCCGGGTATTCGCGCGACAGTCCATAAACAATGGCGCGCAGATCGTCTTGCGACACCCCTTTCGCCTTCATTGCTAGTAAAAGGTGAGCGGAGGCAATGTCATAAAAAGAGAGCAAGTCCAAGCCGGAGGGCTCTAAGATAGGTTTAAATTTCTTTAAGTTGGGCCGCGTTCCGTAAGTAGTTCCGGCAAACCACGCCCTTAAAGTGGATTCAGAGATACCCAGATAACGGCCTGCCTCGCCGAATGTATAACGCGGCATGCAACGCAGATCGAGATTGCGGATGAAATTTTCGGCGGACGTTGTTTGGGTAGCCACGAGTTGATCTCACCGGAGAATTCTGAATTCTTACATATCCATCGTATTCGCTTTTATTTCGCTATTCAATCTGCTACAGCGGTATATTCCCATGCTTCTTAGGCGGGTTCTTATCCCGCTTATTCTCCAGCATCGCCAGCGCCTGAATCAGTTTCTTCCGCGTCTCTCTCGGCTGGATGATGGCGTCGATGAAGCCGCGGTCGGCGGCGACGTAGGGGCTGGCGAAGCGATCGCGGAATTCTTCCACTCTGGCCTGGCGCACTTCCTGCCGTTCGTGCGCGTCTTTGACTTCATCCAGCTCGCGCTTGTAAACAATATCCACCGCGCCTTCCGGGCCCATGACGGCGATTTCGGCGGTCGGCCACGCGTAGTTCACATCCGTGCGGATGTGTTTCGATGCCATCACGCAATAGGCGCCGCCGTAGGCTTTGCGCGTGATTACCGTCACTTTCGGCACGGTGGCTTCCGCGAAAGCGAATAAAAGTTTTGCGCCGTGCTTGATGATGCCGCCGTATTCCTGCGCGGTGCCGGGGAGAAATCCGGGGACATCTTCAAACGTAACCAGCGGAATGTTGAAGCAGTCGCAGAAGCGGACGAAGCGCGCGCCTTTCACCGACGCATTAATGTCGAGCGTGCCTGCCAGCATCGCTGGATTATTCGCGACGATTCCCACCGAACGCCCGTCCAGCCGAGCGAAGCCGACGACCATATTTTTCGCGAAGTGCTCCTGCACTTCGAAAAAATATCCATCGTCAACCACGGCGTGGATTACATCCTTCATGTCATAGGGCAGATTCGATTGCGCGGGGACGATTTTATCGAGCGCAGCATCGGCCCGGTCGATTGCATCAGTGCAAGCCTTGCGCGGAGGATCGTCCAAGTTATTGGATGGCACAAAGCTCAACAGCTCGCGCACCATCGAGAGGCACTCGGCATCGTCGTGCGCGAGAAAGTGCGCTACGCCTGAAGTTTCGTTGTGCGTCATAGCGCCGCCGAGTTGCTCTTTCGTCACTTCCTCATGCGTCACGGTCTTAATCACGTCCGGGCCGGTGATGAACATGTAGGAAGTTTTGTCGACCATCACGACGAAGTCCGTGATGGCGGGCGAATAGACCGCGCCGCCGGCGCAGGGGCCCATGATCGCGGAGATCTGCGGAACTACTCCGCTATATAAAGTGTTGCGCAGAAAAATGTCGGCGTAGCCGGCGAGCGAGGAGACGCCTTCCTGAATGCGCGCGCCGCCGGAGTCGTTCAGGCCGATCATGGGCGCGCCCATTTTCGCGGCGAGGTCCATAATCTTGACGATCTTGGCGGCGTTGGTTTCGGAGAGCGACCCGCCAAAGACGGTAAAATCCTGCGCGAAAACGTAGACCAGGCGGCCTTCGATGCGGCCGTAGCCGGTGATGAATCCATCGCCGTAATATTTTTGCTCGGCCATGCCGAAGTCGTTGCAGCGGTGCGTGACCAGCTTGTCGGTCTCTTCGAAGGTGCCTTCGTCAAGCAGAAACTCGATGCGCTCGCGGGCCGACATTTTGCCTTCTTTGTGCTGGCGCTCGCGGCGTTTTACGCCTCCCCCGGCTTCGGCGAGTTGATTGCGTTTTTTCAGTTCGGCAAGTTTTTCTTCGTAGTTCATGGCGAGGGGATTATAGCGGGTGGGATGGGGCGGGAGTTGGGGCTTGGGACGCTCGCGGGGAAACCTGAGCGGTGCTGCGCCCCGCCGGACAGCCGAGAGCCTGCCCTGAGCTTGTCGAAGAGGCGGCTGTCCCTACATAAACCCTGCCGGCGGCTGTACCTACATAAAGCTTGCCGCTGACTTACTCCAGGTCTGCGCCGAGTATCTGATAATGATACTTTTTGCCGTCCCAGAAAACGACCGACGAGGTCGCTTCGCCTTCGCCCTGCTCTTCCATATAAATTCCGAGCACGACGCGTTTTTTCAGGGCCAGCCTTTTTACCGTGAGGGTTTTGAACGGCAGGTTAATGAGAACGAACTTGGCTTTTGGTTTATCGGAATGCCACGCATCGGGGCCTACGCCCTGAACCACCAGCAGGCATACGCCTTTGCGCTCGGGTTCGTCGGATGCGAAGGTGGAAGTAACCTTGACGTCGCCGAAGCCGAGAAAACTGTCGTAGGGATCGGCCACGCGGAAGCCGTATTCGGCCTGGTCGGCCATGGGATTTTTGCAGCGGCCGGCGACCACAAGATCGTCTACGCCGTCGCCATCGAGGTCGCCGACGAATTGCGCCGGGCCCGCGACGAGCGAACAGTTGTCGCCGAACTCTTTGTGAATGTATTCATCGGTCACGGCGGGAGAAGGCGATTTCGCGTGAGCGGGCGGCGGAGGCGGCTGTTTTTTCTCGGCGGATAACGGCGCGGAAACAGCGGCGATCGCGACTAAGACAAGAGCAATTCGGAAAACGTTAGGGGACGACATGCCCCAACTTTAATCCCGATTTCTGCCCCAGAGTAGAGACATACAAGATGACAGGTAACGAAAGTACCGTTACTTGCTGAAATGCTCCCAGCCCTGGGCGGAAAGTTGTTGGCGCGAACTGTCTGGCCGAACCAGAAAAATCTTCTTACCGCGGGTGATGCGCCCGATGCGGGTGATCGGAACTCCGGCGATGCGAGGTGGCATCTGTTTTTGCGGAGGCGCAGTGAACAGCAGTTCGTAATCTTCGCCGCCGTGGAGAGCCAGGTCCAGATCGACTGGCTGTCTGTATTTGCCTGCGCGCGCCCGGGGAATGAGGCCGGCCTCAATTTCGGCGCCGATACCGCTTTCTTCGCAGATATGCGCCAGGTCGGTGGAGAGGCCGTCGCTGGTATCAATCATCGATGAGGCCAGGCGTTTCTCTCGCAGGAATCGGCCCAGGCGGATGCGAGGGTCCGGGAAAAAGTGACGAGGATAATCTTTCCGCTTCAGTTTCCGCCTTGGGTTTTCACACAATTCCGCGAGCGCAGCGGCCGAGCCTCCAAGTTCTCCGCTCACGTAGATGGCGTCATCCGGCCGGGCGGTGGAACGCAAGACTGCTTTGCTCCTGGGTACGATTCCGACCACGATGATATCCGCCAGAATACCGGTGGGCGATTCGGCGGTATCGCCGCCGGCCAGGGTTACGCTGTATTTCTTCGCCAGGGAGAGCAAGCTGCGCATGAAGTCGCGCAGCCAGCGCTCAGGCAGGTCTTTCGGCAAAGCCAGAGAAAGAAAAGCGGCGACCGGCTGGCCGCCCATGGCGGCGATGTCGCTCAATCCCCGGGCAAGGCAGCGGTGACCGATGGAATGAGGGGAGTGCCACTCCCGGCAGAAGTGAATTCCCTCGAGCGAGAAGTCGGTTGTGACGAGAGTGTCGTTCGCCTGCCTGCCGGGGCAAAGCCGTAGGATGGCGCAGTCGTCGCCAATTCCGACCTTCACGGCGGGATCATCGGCCTTTTTTGCCCGGTTGCGAATCCAGGCGATTAGAGCTTTTTCAGCGGACTTCACGGTAATAATATAAGCGCGCGGTCATACGGGTCATAGTGGGAGCGGGGCAAAGCAGATCCCGCTTGCCCCAAATTGCCCTTGTCGAGGAAGGCATCCGGCTTCGCTCAATGGGCATCTGGGGGCCTGTTCCCACTCGACATTCTCATGGCTAAAGCCCTCCAGTCTGCACCTAACGGTCGCCTTTTCCGAAACATCCAAAAATCGGCTAGAACCCGTATCGTCCTATCGATCAATCGCTTACACTGCCATCCGGCGACCGATAGCGGGCCGTTGGCGTGCTCATTACATTTGTCTTAAGTAACCGGAGCGGCCCCCTTCCGGTCGTTGACAGGGGGAACCTGGTTTGCTACCTTTTCACCAGTCATTCACAAAAGCTTTGGCTGACTGTTGAGTCGGCGGCCTACTGATGAGCCGGGTTCTGCATCTTAAGTTATCCGCATCTTAGGATTATTAGAAGATGGGTTTACAGATACAGAACGGATCTTTCGGCTTGGGCTTTGGGTGCAATAGGTAAACGGGCGCGATGCGGAAGTCCCCATTTCCAAATGGGGAGCGTAGCCCGGTAAATCAGGTGGTCCGAACAGGCTCTCTGCAACCTCAGACTTTGCCTGGAGTTCCGGCCCTGATCGCAAAGCGGAAGATTATTTGACCCGGAAGGAAGGCATTTGCAAAAGCGCTTCTACATTCTATTTGTGGCCCGCGCGGACGACGGGCAGCTTCGCAAGATATCCATTCCTCTGCACTATCTCTACATATTTGTTATCGGCGGCGCGATTGGATTCCTTAGTCTGACCGGCATTGCCAGCTCCTATGCGCGGATGTTGCTCAAGGTTTCGCACTATAACGAGCTGCGTACGGAAAAAGAGCAGCTTAAAGACCGGTATTCGCGGCTGGAAGAAGTCGCCAAAGAGCGCGACGTGCAGGTGGCTTCGCTGGGATCGATTGCCAGCGAAGTATCGGCTCTCTATGGTTTGAAGTCGCAGCCTGCGCTGGTGACGGCCTCGCAGCAACAGATTCAGGATGCGGACGTTAGTTCTTCCTTAGAACAGCTCAGCGCTCTGCGGGCCTCGGCGCTTACGGGCGCGGCTTCCGTAGGAATCAGCCTGGGTATGACCCGCAATGCGACCACGGCCGACTGGTACAGGGCAAATTCTTCGCCAAATTTGTGGCCGGTCGATGGCCAGGTTACCGGCAGCTTTGGTGAGCGCATCGATCCATTCAACGGAGAAGGCGCGTTTCACAGCGGAGTGGATATTGGCAGCACTTATGGTCATCCAATCATCGCCCCAGCCGATGGCGTAGTAACCTTCGCCGACTTTATGGGCGGATACGGCAAGGCAGTCATGATCGATCATGGCCATGGCATTTCGACGCGCTATGGACACATGTCCGGCTTCGCAGTCGCGCCCGGCCAGCACGTCCATCGCGGCGACACGATTGGTTATGTTGGCTTGAGCGGACGCTCCACCGGTCCGCACCTTCATTATGAAGTCCGCATCAACGACACGCCGGTAAATCCCTACAAGTATCTCCGCATGACGATAGCTCACAGCGGCGGATTCCAAACCGGCGGATAGAAGCGGTTCTCGGTTCTCAGTACAATGCCACCCCGAATGGTTGGGCCTTTCTTTGCGTTCTTCGCGAATCCTTAGCGCGCTTTGCGGTTAAAGGCTCTTGCCTCACCCGCACTTACGTGTGCCCCTTGCACTCTTTTCCTCCCTACGCTACGTTCATTAGGAATAAGGGAAAATCTGTTCTGTTCTCGAAGAGGAAACCAAAGCTCACAATCTAGTGGTATTCGTGGGCTTTTCTCTGAGAACTGAGAACTGAGAACCGAGAACTGCCTTATGCCCAGTTTCTTCCGCTCCATGCGCGAAGATATCGACGCTGTCTTCGAATCCGATCCCGCCGCCCGTTCCTACTTCGAAGTCCTCTTGTTGTATCCCGGCCTGCACGCCGTGTGGGCGCATCGTTTGAGCCACTGGCTGTGGCTTCATGGAATGCCCTTTCCGGCTCGGCTTAATTCGCAGTTTTCACGGCTGCTGACCGGCATTGAAATTCATCCCGGCGCGGAGATCGGACGGCGCTTGTTCATCGATCATGGCACGGGGACCGTGATCGGCGAGACTGCCATCGTCGGCGATGACGTGACCATCTATCAGGGAGTAACCCTGGGCGGAACGGGCAAAGACAAAGGCAAACGCCATCCCACCATTGGCAACAATGTCTCGATCGGCTCCGGCGCAAAGCTGCTCGGCAATATAACCATCGGCGACAACTGCCGCGTCGGCGCGGGGTCGGTCGTGCTGCGCAACGTTCCCGCCAACTCCACAATTGTGGGCGTGCCCGGACATATCGTGTTGCGCGATGGCAAACGCGTGGTGATTACCGACCCCAAAGACATTCGCGATCCGCTTTCGGACGTGATCATCAAGCTGGCGGAGGAAGTTCACGAGTTGCGCGCGAGTTTCCAGCGCCACTCGCACGCGACGCTGGGTGCCGAGCCGAATATTTCGCTTGACGAAGAACAAGAAGCTGCGAATATCTCGCCGCAGGAACTATTTCAGGACGATTATCAGATCTAAGAGGCCGCAGCGCTACTGTCACAGATCATAACCGGTGTCATCGACCCTAAGAATTGTCATCCTCTAACCCCTATCATCCCCGTGTATAACCCCTGTCATCCCGAGCGAAGCGAGGGGACCTTGGTTCTTGCGTGCGCCGCCTTGATCTTAGGTTGCGAAAACCATGATCCCTCGCTTCGCTCGGGAAGACAGCGGACTAAGGTGCAGGCCTTACTGCCTTATCTTACTGCCTTAACCCCATCCAGCTCTCCGACACCACCAGCGAATTCCCCGGATTATGCGGATCGTACTTCACCGAGGTCGGCAGGCCGAGGCGGCAGGAGTGCAGGTTGATCCACTGGCGCAAGTAAGTTACGTCTTGTGAGCACTCGTACGAAACGCCGGCGACGTCATACTTATAAATCAGCAAGACCGCGGCGTGGTGCCCATCGCTCGGCGCCATCTCCTGAACGTCGATCACAGTGCCGTCGGTGATGCGGCCAATGCCGTCAAGCCAGGTGCGGCGTTCGCGCTCGAGCTCGGCGGGCGTCTTCGGCTTGCGCCGCAAAAACACATACGCCCCCGCAGCAATCACGCCGCCTAAAACCAGAAAAGAATAGAGACGAATCGGATCCATGGGAGAACGCGCGCGGCCCGCGAGCCATTTGCTTCGTTAACAGCATATGACGGAACGGCTCACTGCGGAAGTGGATGGGAAGTTACCGAGGTGGGGTGCGCTGTGGAAAACCGAGAAGGCCTTAACCTTCTGGAGCGATAGCTTTATCGCTTCTGAAGGCTGAGTTAAATTTCCTACTTGCAAACGAACTCCCGCGCCATGGCGCCGAAGTTTCCTTCAGACATCTGGCCGAATTGATCGTCGCGGCGAGCTTTCTTGCTCACCACAAGTTTGCCGCTGTGATCGCGCGAGTAAAACCATTCGGAGTTCGCCACCACACCGGGCGCAGCCACGCTGGCAGAGCAATTGAACCGGACCCGCGCGCGCAGTTCCACGAATGGACCGCCTTGCGGCAGCCTGGCCGGCTCCTTGTATTCGACGCGAACCCATGCCGTCCGCAGGCCATTCTTTTGCGAAGAAACCGAGCTGATCAGAATCTGATCGCCGGCCGCGGTTGAGCCGATCTGGCGCCAATCTCCGGCGGCGAGTGCGACCAAGCCAACCAATAATACCGGCGCCAGCACCACCACAACAGCGATAAAAAGACTCTTCCTTACGGGGACTGAAGACGTTGCCATAAGCGCGCCGCACACACTTTGGGCTAAAAGCCGAATCCTGTCAACTGCCGTGGAGGAGTTTGGCGAATTCTCCGGAGGGTCTGCTATCGTTGTGTTCTGGTGTCGGAACCGCCGATGGAAACCCTTTACGTTACGAAAATGGATTCGCCAATCGGGCCGTTGTTTCTGGCGGCGTGCGATCGGGGATTAGTTGCGCTGGAATTTGACGCGAGATTACCGGGTCAGCAGTCGATTCGGCCCAGTCCACGCAATCTTCGCGAAGAGCGTAACAGGCTCAAGTTCGAGGAGTCGGCTCAATTCATGCTGCCTTATATAAACGAGCTTGAAGAATATTTCGCCGGCCGACGGCGCGAGTTCAGCTTTCCGCTGGATCTTCGCGGCACCGATTTTCAGCTAAACTGCTGGCGGGCGCTCCTGGCAATTCCCTATGGAGAGACTCGCAGCTATGCCGACATCGCGCGCGCTATCGATAAACCAAACGCGTTTCGCGCCGTCGGCATGGCAAATAATCGCAATCCAATTGCTGTCGTGGTTCCGTGCCATCGCGTGATCGCATCGGATGGAACGCTCTGCGGCTATGGCGGAGGACTCGACGCAAAACGAAAACTGCTCGAACTCGAAGGCGCGTTAAGCGGAACACTCGCCGCATAAGAACTGATTCGTTTCTCTTTGCGCTCTTAGCGGCCTCTCTTAGCGAACTTGGCGGTTAAAAGCTGTTGCTTGTAAAGCCCGCAAAGAGAACGGTTTTCAATCAACAATCAGAAATCGGCAATCAACAATCTCTTTGGCCGCTCCATCCAAATCCTCCGCTATTCGCAAGGCCAGCCTCTTCTATCTCGTCTTCGTAATGTTCTCCTACACTACCGGCGGCCCATTCGGCCTCGAAGACATGGTCACCACTTCCGGGCCGGGGATGACCCTGATCTACCTACTGGCGCTGCCATTTTTCTGGTGCATCCCGGTCTCGCTGGTTTCGGCGGAACTCACCACCGCCATGCCCGTGGAAGGTGGTTTTTACCGCTGGACCCGCGCCGCCTTCGGAGACTTCTGGGGATTCCTCGCGGGCTGGTGGAACTGGTCGGCGTCGTTTCTGCTGGGCGGAGCTTACGCTGTTCTCTTCACCGACTATCTCGTTTATTACTTTCCCGCCATCACGGGATGGAAACATTATTTGATTTCCGTGGCGCTGATCGCGGTCATCACCTGGATTAACGTGCGCGGCATTCAAATGGTGGGGAAGGTCGCTACTGCGCTCGAAATTTTTATTTTCGTTCCGGTCGCGATCATGATCGCAATGGGGATCGTAAAGTGGCATCGCAATCCGTTTGTTCCACTGATTCCGCCGCACCATCCCACGTTCAAAATATTTGGCGTGGGACTTGCCCTGGGATTGTGGCTCTATTCGGGATATGAGCAGCTCTCGACTGTGGCGGAGGAAGTGGAAAATCCGCAGAGGGCATATCCGCGGGCGCTGGCGATGGTGGTACCGCTCTCGATTGCGGCGTATTTCTTGCCGACGCTTGCCGGACTGGCTTCCGCAGGTGACTGGCAGAACTGGCATACGGGATATTTCTCTGAAGCGGCGCGGGTAATTGGCGGAACTTGGCTGGGCACCTGGATGAATCTTGCCGCGATGATCGGCTTCGCGGCGCTGCTCAACAGCACCGTGCTTACAACGACGCGCATGCCGTTTGCCATGGCCGAAGACGGATATCTGCCCGCGACGCTCACGCGCAGGCACGCGCGCTATGGAACTCCGTGGCTGGCGATTTTGCTCTCGACGACGATTTATGCGCTGCTGGCATGGCAAAGTTTGGCGCAGTTGATTTCGGTCTATATCTGGCTGCGGTCCGCGACCACAGTATTGACGGTGCTCTCTGCGTGGAAACTTCGGCGGTCGCGGCCGGAAATGCCGCGCGCGTTTCTAATTCCCGGCGGACGGGTTGGATTGTTTTATGTGGTGGCCGCGCCTGTGGTCATGGCCGTAGTTGCTTTGCTGGGAAGCGACCGATTTGCGCTGGTTGGCGGGGCGATTGCTATGGCGCTTGGGCCGGCGGTGTATGGAATGATTGCGCTGAGGCGATCTTAGATATACAATAGAAATGTATATCCAAGGAGCGTCCTATGCAGGTCTCAAAATGGGGAAACAGCCTGGCGATTCGGTTGCCTGCCGCGGTCGTCGAAGCGCTTGAACTCGAGGAAGGCGACGATATCGAGATTCGAGTCGCTGGCAGCCGTGAGCTAGAAGTCGGCCGCGATGAAAGCCGGAAACGCGCCTTGGAGGCTCTGCGCAAGCTCCGTCGCCCTTTCCCTCCCGGATTCGTCTTCGACCGCGAAGAAGCGCATGAACGAGGAGGCAAGAACGACGAGTGAAGAGGATGAGTGACAAGGCGTTCTTCGACACGAACGTCTTTGTGTATGCCATCATCCAGGATGATCCGCGCTCCGACCACGCCGAAGAATTGATTGCCCAAGGCGGGACCGTCAGCGTGCAGGTCTTGAGCGAGTTCGCCGCAGTGGCGCGCAGGAAGACCAAGCTGCCATGGGTCGAGATTCGTCGGGCCTTAGACGGCATCAAGACCCTCTGTCCCGATCCGCTACCCATCACGTTTGATACTCACAAAGAGGCGTTGGCAATCGCAGAAAGATATGGCTATAAAATCTATGACGCTCTCATCGTCGCCTCTGCCCTGGAAGCGCGATGCACGATCTTGTACTCGGAGGATATGCAGGATGGGCAGGTTATCGACGGGACAATTGAACTATTCGGAATCCGTTCTAGAGTCTGACGACCACTTCTAAACTGTTTAAGAAGACGCTCACGACTGACCCCTGCGGCAGCTCCCGAGGTAGAATTTCCAACAATGCACGTTATGGGTCTTTTGAACTGTGCGGTGAATTTAGAACCGGCCCTTACTTTTTCGGGCAGCGGACTATGCCGAATCCCTTTCTCTGCAAGGTATCTGACAAACGAGCGGTAGGTACTTGCCTTGTTGGAATACCCAGTAAGGAGAATCGCTTGAAGTGAGTCGTTTTCATTGATGATCCCGCGAATGTCTTGAAATTCCGTGATTTCAATATCTTTGTCTGCTGAACTCACACCGTCGCGCAATATGGTCTTACCAATATTTTGTACCCCTACTTGAAGTTGTGTCATCAGACTTTTTCGCTCCTCAACAGCCTGCGGCCCTTCATTTTGAGACAATTTGGTACTCGCAATTTCAGCCATGACCTTCCAAAAGCGATTCTGACTGTTGGGGTAATAAAATTCATAGTGCCGTTTTCGTTTATGCGGGGGAAAGGTGCCGAGGATGAGGGCTCGCATCCCCGGAACCGGATAATACCAGTCAGGATGACTCTCTTCTGCTTTCATTCCTTGATTCATTCCATGAGCCACCCTCAAGCGGCGCAGGGCTTCAGCTCACCCAATCCAAAAACTTGTACCAAATACCCGCGAACGGCAAAAACCACGGCCTGCCGTTGTAGATTCCGAGCGGCGCCCCGGGGAACGGAATTCCGACAAACGGATTCTCCGGTTTCTCGCCAGCAATCAGCTCCGCCATCTTCTGCCCTTGATACGTCGCCATAGCGACGCCGTGGCCGGCGTAGCCGAGGGCATAATACAAGCCGTCGAGCTGTCCGGCGTGGGGCATGATGTCAAAGGCGAAGTCGAGTGTGCCTCCCCAGGCGTACTCGATTTTGGCATCGCGCAATTGAGGATAGACGTCGATCATTCCGCGGCGCAGGATTTCGGCGCTGCGGCGGATGGTCTGCTCATTCTCTGGAAAGAATGCTGCGCGTCCGCCGAACAACATGCGGCGGTCGGGCGTGAGGCGATAATAGTAAAGATAATTTTTCGAATCGTAGATCATTCGGTTGCGCGGGCTGAGTTCGCGGGCCAGCGCCTCGGGAAGGGTTTGGGTTGTAATAATAAACGACCCGATCGGGATGATTTTCCTTTGCAGCGCAGGAGTTGCGCGGCCGGTATAGCCGCTGGTGGCGACGAACACTTCGTGTGCCCACAGCGCGCCGCGTGAGGTCTCGATCTTCCATCCCGATTCGCCTTGATGCGATTCACCCTGCAAGCCTTCCACGCGTGTGTGCTCGGAAATTTCCGCGCCCGCCCTGATTGCAGCCGCGCCAAGGCCGGCGACATAGCGCGCGGGATTCAGTCCGGCGCTGACTTCGTCAACCATGCCGCCGTAGTAAATGGGCGATCCAATTTCGCCGCTCAAGTCGTTCTTCTGCACGACGCACAGTCTATGATCGAACTCCCGCGCGATCACCTCCGCCTGGCGGGTGTAGTCGTCAAAGTGCTTCTGTTTGCAGGCGACTTCAAGATGGCCGCAGCGAGCGAAATTGCAGTCGATATTTTCCTCGCGAACAATTTGCTCCACGCAATCGATAGTCTCGAGCGACGCAGCGTACATACGCTTCGTGTGTTCGCGGCCATACATCGAGATCAACTTGTTAACGCCCAGTTTCATCCCCGTGAGCACCATGCCGCCGTTGCGCGAACTCGCTCCCCACCCGATGGTTTCGGATTCCAGCACGGCGACTTTGGCGCCGCGCCTGGCGAGCGTGCGGGCGGCGGAAAGTCCCGTGTAACCCGCCCCGATGATGGCAACGTCGACACACGCTGGGAGTGGGCGGGGTTCTGTCCTCGGGAAATCCGCGGTGGTGAGCCAGTAGTTTTGTTCTTGCAGAGCCATATGCGCCTCCCACTTCCGCAAAACCAGCGAGAAGTGGCGCACCCCATTTCTAGATTGGAACTCTACGGCCTTTCCGGTGTCATCTCTAAAGCAGGTTCCTCCACTTCGCTCGCTATCGCTCCGCTTCGGTCGGAATGACAAAGCTTAAGTTGTCCCCGCCTACGGCGCCGCGCTCACAGCACCGCCGTCTCGTGAATCAGCCGCCCTTCGGAGAAGCGCGATAGATTCAGCAATGATGCGTCGATCAGCTCGGTTTTCCCAGCCAGGATTAGATCGCTGAGAATCTTTCCTGTTGCCGGTGCGTGCATCACCCCGTGCCCGCTGAAGCCGTTTGCCAGGAAAAAACCGGGCACATCTGGAACCTCGCCCAGAATTGGATGATGATCGGGCGTCATCTCATACAGGCCGGCCCATGCCCGTTTGGGATTCACCGGAAGATTGGCGAAACAAGGTACGCGGTCGGCGGCGCGAACGAGAATTTTTTCCACGAAGGCGGGCTCGAAGTCCGTTTTGAAGCCGGGCGTTTCTTCCGGATCGTTCCACGCGAGCAGAAAACCGCGCGCTTCCGGCCGAAAGTGAAATCCGTTGGACATGTCGACAATCATGGGCGCGCTGTGCGGAAATTCGTCGAAGGGCTCGGTCGGAACCAGCATGCGGCGCAAGGGTTCGACCGGCAAATCGATTCCGGCAAGCGCGGCCACGTTCGCAGCCCAAGGTCCGGCGCAGTTCACCACTTTGCGGGTGAAGACCTGGCCCCGCGTGGTTTCGACCGATGCAATACCTTTCGCGTCGGCAACGAAATTTGTGACCGCCGTGTGCTTCCATAACGTCGCGCCGTGATCGGTGGCCCATGTCATAAATCCAGCCATGGCGCTGTAGGGATCGACGAAGCCGTCGGTTGAGCAGAAGCTTCCCCCGAGAATATCGTCGGAGCGCAATTGCGGAAACAGGGCGGCGATTTCTGCGCCGGAGACCAGCCTGGCATTTTGCAATCCCATCGCGACTTGCAGTTCGTAGTTCGTCCGCAGATACGACATGTGCGCATTGGTGGTGGCGCAGAACAGATAGCCTTGCGGACGGTAATCGCAGGGAAGGCCGAGACGCTCGTCGAAACCGGCATAGAAAGGAATCGAATAGAGCGACATCCGGATGTTGACCGGCGTGGAAAATTGAGCGCGCACTCCGCCCATGCTCTTGCCGGTGGATCCTTTGCCCTGCGCCGATTCGCGCTCGATCACCAGCACGTTGCGGCAGCCTTGCGACGTGAGGTGATAGGCAATGCTGGATCCGACGATTCCGGAACCAATGATGACGATATCCGCAGTCTGCATGGAGAAGCGTGAGCCAGCATTCTAGCGCAGGCTTGGGAAAATGGCGGGCCGCGGTTCGCATATCGCCGCGGTGATGCGAAGCGGTTCCCTCCTACTCAGCGGTCGTCGGGTCGATCATCCTCCGAACTAGCGAGATTCGGTTGGCCGGAAAACCGCCCAGTTGCGCATGCTTCCGCACCGCGTCTTCATTGGGCGCAATGTATATGCAGTAGATTTTGTCGTCCGTTACATAGCTCTGAACCCACTGGATCTGAGGGCCCATCTCTCGCAGCACTCCACACGACTTTTGCGATATGGCTTGTAATTGCTCCGGCAACAGACTGCCGGCCTCCGGAATATCTCTCTCGATCACGAACTTCGGCATATAAGCCCTTCCTCTTTTCTTGTGGCGGAAAATTCGATTTCAAAACTCGGCGTCAACCTCTCACAAATGTCGGTCGTGTCCTAATTTAGATTGGCCTTCCTTTGCGACCTTCGCGAGCACCTTCGCGATCTTTGCGGTCAAAAGCTTTTGCTCTCCAACATTAGAAAGACCGGCCCGCCTGTATGGGGATGTGGTGCCCCCCGCGTTTCCCACATCCCCTCACATGCGCGCTGGCTTGTGCAACAGGCCGGCCACGTTCAGAAGCGCGCGCTTCCCCATCTATTGATTGTCGCAAGTCACGTGATTATTCCAGTCCACGTAAGAACCCTGCGGGTTATCGCGCCACGCCCACACGTGGAGTTCGAAGAACGAAGGAATGTTGAAGCGATTCGGAGCGTCGACAAAATTGAAAACCTGGCCGTTGAGCACCGGAGGTGTGTTGTTGTTCGCCGCAAGCCAGGTCGCCGAGTCCAGAATGAACTCAACTCCGACAAGAGTTAGCTTGCCATTGGAGGGTTCGTAGATCAGGGCCTCCGGTTGCGAAGGGTCGAGGGTGAGATTGCCGAGCAGGGTACCGTTGACGTAGTGAATGCCCATCGCGCCGTGGTCGGTTCCGGCGACGCAACCTAGAAAAGGTCCGTAGCCCGCCGCCGTGGCATTGTTGACGTCAACGTACTGCTTCGTGCCTTCGCGAACCAGTTGCACCAGCGTGGTTGAGGAAGAGGCCTGCGCGGCGGCATGATGCGACGGCTTCTCGGCGGCGAGCAGCGGGGTGGCAAAAATGAGGCTGCCGAGCAAACCCAGGCTTAGGGTTTGTAACATTGACTTCTGAATCGACTGGGATTTCTGAATGTGCCGGGAGATCGGTGTTGTCATAAGTTTTTCCTTTACTTAGTCTCTATTGAGATTGTGCTTGCGAGTGCCAGCCGCGATCCTCCGCGGCGGACCGGGAGCATCTTGCATTCAAGTGGGGAAGCGATCAATCCCTGCGGCCTCCTACATTCCCCAAAATTTCCTCATTGGTTAACTTGATGAAACACTTGGACTTAACCCGCCTTCCAATGCGAACCTCAGACTGCAGGAAGTGTGGTAGCCTTGTTGGCCTCACGGTGAGTTCCTATGTTGGCGACGGCCCCAACCTCGCGGGTCCTGAAATTCGACGCTTTTGAGCTTGATGTGCGAGCCGCCGAGTTGCGGAAAGCTGGCGTCAAACTGCGCCTGCAAGGCCAACCAATCCAGGTGCTGGCTGTTTTGCTGAATAGCGCGGGGAAACTGGTAACCCGCGACGAACTTCGATCTCAGCTCTGGTCCGCCGAAACTTTCGTCGATTTTGATCACAGCCTGCACAACGCGATTGCGCGCATTCGCGAAGTGCTCGGCGACTCGGCGGAGAATCCGCGTTACATCGAAACCCTGCCTCGCAGAGGATACCGATTCATTGGCGCGGTCGAGAAAGTCGGCGCTGATGAATCCCCAACGCTTGCCCCCAACGAACCGCCTGCCGAAGCTCCGGTCGCGCCGGTCCGAAGCGGATCCCGCGCGATCCCCATCGCTGTCGCTGCGCTGTTGACAATCGTTGCCGTCACGGCGGCTCTAAAACTGCTTCCTGCCTTTTCGCATGGCGCGGCTGCAACCCCTGCCGTCCGCTCCATCGCAGTGCTGCCGCTCGATAACTTTTCCGGAGACCCCGCTCAGGAATATTTCGCCGACGGCATGACCGACGAATTGATCACCGATTTAGCCAAGATTGGCAGCCTGCGCGTCATCTCCCGCACCTCCGTAATGCAGTACAAGGGCACGAAAAAGGCCTTGCCGCAGATCGCCAAAGAACTGAATGTTGACGGAATTATCGAAGGATCGGTGACGCGTTCCGGGCAACGCGTGCGGATTACGGCTCAGTTGCTCTACGGTCCCACAGACAAGCATCTCTGGGCCGAAACCTATGATCGCGACCTCGGCGATGTGCTTAGCTTGCAGAGCGAAGTGGCGCAGGCAGTTGCTCAACAAGTCCGCGCCCAGGTGACGCCGCAGCAGCAGGCTCGTTTCAACGCGGCCCGCCCGGTAAATCCTGAAGCCTACGATGCCTACCTCAGAGGACGTTATTACCTCTCGAATCAGTACACGATGGCTCAGCCCCTTAATATAGCCAAGACTTACTTCGAAGAAGCGATTCGAAAAGATCCGGGATTCGCTCTGGCTTACTCAGGTCTGGGGGACGCCTACCTTTATTTGGTATTTTTCGGGCCATTGTCTCCGGAATCGGGTTACCGGCTGTCGGAAGAGGCTGCACGGCACGCTCTTACTCTCGACGACAGCATCGGCGAAGCTCACGATACTCTCGCTACACTAAGTTGGCGTTTTAACTGGGATTGGGACGCTACCGAACGGGAGTTGAACCTGGCAATCGCTTTGGCGCCCAGCTACATTTGCGCCCATGAGGATCGCGCCGAATATCTCGCCTTCAGAGGGCGCAGGTCCGAGGCTCAGGCGGAGATGGCCAAGATCGTGGATTTGGATAAGAGCGTCAGCTCCACCCTTACCGAATCGGCCGTCGATTACCAGTTGCGCGATTTCGACCGCCTGCTTGAAACAAGCCGCCGGGGAATGGCTTTAAATCCCAATGAATGGCTTGAACATTATTATCTCGGCATCGGCTACGAAGGAACGGGAAAACGACTGGAAGCCATCTCGGAGTACCAGAAAGCGGTTGAGTTGTCAGGCGGCAATCAAGATGCCTCGCTGTCGCTGGCGCACGCCTACGCCGGTATTGGCAGAAAAGCTGAAGCCCGGAAGATGCTGCGGGAGTTGGAACAAAAATCGGCTGAAGTCCCAGTTTCGCCTTACGCGATCGCAACGCTATACGCGACGCTGGGCGACAAAGATTCAGCTTTTAGATTCCTGGAGAAAGCGTATCGGGAGAAGGCGTTGGATCTCTCCTGGCATTTAAAGGCCGATCTGCGGATCGATAACCTCCGCTCCGACCCGCGCTATCAAAGCCTGCTTCAACGCGTCGGCTTGAACGACTAGGACTGGCAGAATAAAGCGGTTCACCATTTTATTTTCTTCTTCGCAGAGCTTTGATTCGGGGAACGAGTCCGCTGAAACTTGATGGTGCTTGGAAGAAAAAGCTCTTAACAGGAGCGGAAGAGTCCGCTGGGTATGAGCAAGAACGCCACGACAAAATATGTGGCGAAAAGGCCGATCATTGTTGGCCCTCGGTGGCCTCAGGCCGGTTACTCGCTTCCGGCAGTTCCTTTGCGCCGCACCACAAAATCTCGTCGCGGACGTAGGCGACACCGTTTTCGCGCAGCTCGGATTGTATTCTCTGATCCGATCTGATCTTCTCAGAGAGGGACCGAGCCTCGCTGCTCATCCGATTGCTTCGCCTCGTGAGAGCCTCCGAGAGATTTTCTAAGTTTCCCACCATAAACGTTTGCCGGTAGTGGTGCAGTTTGAATTTAATTGGCAATCATCGTGGAAGGGAATTGCTCCGGGAACTCATGATGCTCTTGACGTAGCAGTGCTCATGGACGGCCTTGCCGTTTTCATCGGCGGTCAGATCATTCTGCAAATCGACTGGCTTGTCGCACAGTTTACAAGGAATTTCTGGGAAGGGGCGACCACCCATAACTGCCTCCTATCGGACGGTCACATGTAGCGTAGTCCCAAAAGGGGAAGAAGGCTGAGCAATACAGATCACTTGGGGAAAAAGGAACCCGCGAACTAATGCGGGTTCCGTGGTAGAGTTCCAATTCTGAGGCCGGTTACTTTTTCTTGGGGTGATGGATGTGCTCGCGTTCCCATGTAGCCGGGTCTTTGCGTTCCGCTTGCCGCTCTGTGATGATTCGGCCAGTTTTGGAATCGCGGAAAACAACTTGCGTGTCTTTGGTATTTGCCATTGTTGATTTTCTCCTGTGAGCTTTCGCTCACGGTTCGGACAGTGGTAAAACTGCTCTCTAGCTCCGGTATCTAAGGCCGGAGCTAAAGAGGGCAGACCTGCATCGCCAAAGTAGGCGCAGGAATCCCTTATAAAAAACAGCTTGACAGTGGAATAAAATGCGGTAGGATAGTGGCAGGTCGCAACTGTCCTACAGCCTATAGTATCTTCGGCCCGCCACCCTCCACAGGTTGAGGGTCGTACTGTCTGAGCTATTCTCCGTCCGTTCGCCCCACAAAGAAAGTACTTTCTTCTCTGAAGCCTACAGAATTGAAAGTAGTTCCTCCAGAGTCCAAACGTGATCTGTCAAGCCTGCTTCCATCGCTGGGGTAACTCGGAGTGTTTTGTGGACACGGCAGAAATTGAAGTGCATGAAGTACAGCGCAACCATGTGGCCGTGGTTCTCTACTTTCTTGCTGAAACCGTTCGTTAGGCGCGTGAAACGGCGCATCCCCATTCGGATCGAAAGATTGCTGCGCTCTACGAATGACGTGGAGATATGGTCAGGGTCAGGCTTTCCGGCGAGATCTCCGGTGCGACATCCGATGCAAGTGGCAGGGCTGTAGCGTGATTCTGGATTCTCGTTCGATGCGCCGTAAATCTTGACCAGCATGGCATAGTCGATATCCGCGCCAAAGGCACCCTCCACGGCATCGGCATAGACGCGATGGCCGTCTGTCGTTAACTGAATCCGAATCCGAGTGCGAATGCGCGAAGCAACATCTTCCATAAAGGCTTTCGCTGTGTCCGCTCCGCGATCCCCGATTGTGTACGAGATAACCAGCTTCGTATCGGCATCAATCGCTTTCCACGTCCAAACACTTCCCAGACCGCTTTGCACTTGCTCTAACGTTAGGTTTGTCCTTGCCATACACGAAGCTCCAAATTTCATCTGCCTGTACGCGGCGCACGCGGAGGTTGCGAACGTGGGCATTGTGATAAGCTGCGCACGCGCAGCCAATACCCTCAAGGAACTTCAGGACCGTGTGCTTCGCAACACCAGTAATTCGGCAGGTGTCATTTATGGAAGAACCTTCCACGAGAGCGGAAACTACTTGGGCGCGATTCGATATGCTTAGGCGATTCATAATCTCGTTAATCTTTTCTCATTATACAAAATTGTATTGACGTAGTCAAGAACAAAATGTAATATTGCATTATGAAAGGCCATAGGATAGTATGTCGGCGTGGCAGATCAGAGCGTACTATCTACAAGGTGGAATGTGTCCGATACGGGACTGGTATCGGGTACAAGATTTTCCCGTACAGGCTGTATTCGATGCTACCCTCGCGGTTCTAAAGGCCGAGACGGATTGGACCGATACAAAGGCATTCAAGGTGTTGAAGAGGAATCACGCTGGATTAGGAGAAATCCGTTTCCAACTGGAAGGACCGGAACTACGCCGCTTCCGACCGGTGGGAATTTGGCCGCCGATTATCGAAGGCGAATTTATTGTGCTACTCGGCTGCGAGAAACTCCGTAACGGTGTGCTGATTCCGAACGAAGCCTTCACGTTGGCACTCGATTACAAGCGGCGATGGGAGAACGGGGAGGGAGCCATACATGACTATATTTAGTGACTTATGGCGAAAACTTTTCGACAAGAAGTACCGAGAGCATTACGCTTTGTCACTACTGAAGCGGTCTGTAGCCTTTCAAATAAAGACACTCCGCAAGAAGCATTGCGGCACTCAGGCCGTACTTGCTGAAAGGTCGAACCTTAAGCAGGGAGTGATTTCGCGTGCAGAGGATCAAGACTACGGCAATCTTACATTCAATACCGTCGGGCGAATCGCTGCTGGTTTCGATATGGCTTTCATCGGCAAGTTTGTTCCCTTTAGCGAACTGGTGCGCTTTTCGCAAGACCTGTCCGAAGATGAATTCAGGAATCTTCCAACATTTGAACACGATGCGGCACCACGCGAAACCTCCAAGCGCCATAGATTTCGTAATCGCCGACTGGTCGCACGGGGGTCAAGGCCGCGCAAGCGTGTTCGGCATAAGAGGAATCTTGTCTATTTTCCAGTTGGACAGAATGAGCTTGCCGGGACGGGGAAGCGCCCGCCGCAGAGAAGCCTGGAAGGGCAACGTATCTCAATAGGTGAAACGAGATGAACGAAAGCAATTCGGAGCCTAACAAAAAAATTGAGTGGATAAAGCCAGAAGAAGGCGTGTTCGATGTCTATGCGAACACGGCGCATATGACTTGGAGCTTGGATGATGTCCGCGTGAGGTTTGCGCAATTGGTTGACAGTCCAGAAACTCCGAATCCTGGTGACAAATTTGTGGGAGTGGCTGAGGAACGTGTTGCGGTGACGTTCGCATGGCGAAATGCCGTTATCTTTCGGGACTCCCTATCGGCATTAATCGAGAACTACGAAAAGACTAACGGTCCCATTAAGACGGATGTGAAACTGCCACCCAGCGTCTAAAAGGGACACTACCTTAGTCCTGCTCGGTCGCTTCTCTCACGACCCGCAGGGCGTTCTGGCTTTCGTCCAGTTCGTCGATGAAAGTCAGTTCGGTCCAAGAGACAGTACCAAGAGTTAAATCGCGACCGATTTGCTTCATGTCCGCCGTGAGGCCATCAACGTCAATGCGAGAAACGACGAAAACGCCATTGCGTCCTTGGACTGACACGCGGTCACCTTTTTTGGGGATTCGAGCCTTTCTTCTTGCCATGCCCAACAGTTTCCCACACCCCGCTCGGATTGCTACCTGTGGAAATTCAAACTGCACCACTACCCGTTTGCCTTATATAGAGGTGTTCTAGCGAAATGCAGATACACTTAAGAGTTGGCGAAATTCAAAAGAAATTGAGAAGTTGCGCCTCTCTTGCGCTGGTCCGAAACTGCCCGGTTGCGCGAAATTTCCCGCTTGTGATAACTTAATAAATTGTCCCGGACATTTGGAAGGGATCGTGGGTCTACTTGTGCCCGAAAGAGCGCTGGTGCCCGCAATGCTGGCGTAGCTCAGTCGGTAGAGCATCTGATTTGTAATCAGAGGGTCAGGGGTTCAAATCCCTTCGCCAGCTCCAGCATATGCAGAACGAAATCCGGAAGCGAATTTTGTAGAGGCGGAATTTCCGGCAGGCGGCGAAACTCAGGTAGGCGGCGCAACAGGTTTTTCCAACGCACTCCATTCGGAACGTACTCCGGCGTGTAGTGATCTTCGCGCAGTAATCCGTAAGCGCGATTCTTGGTTCCCTGATTTGCAGAAGTGAACGCTCGATCGCAGGAGCCCGGTTTACGCAGGCAAGTTAAAGTAGAAGTGTGCTGCCGCAGCCTGCGGATTACACGGACGCAGCGCCGTCCGGAATGAGATTGCCGGCGGGATGAAGCGCGATGGCTGCATCACCCGGCAGCTTGCACAGGTGGGTGAGTGGTTAAAGCCAACAGACTGTAAATCTGTCCCTCCTAGCGAGGTACGAAGTTTCGAATCCTTCCCTGTGCACCAGATTATGTTGCACCAGTTTCAACTGCGGCGGGAGTCATGAGTCGCCTGACGAAAGCGCTAATCGCGTACTTGATCTTGGGCGTGCTGGCATTTGCCACATTGAGCGATGTGCGGATTCGGACAGTCACGCTGCTAATCCTGGGCTTGTTCGCTTTCAAGAGTTGGGTGCGGCGAAATGATGTGCTGAATCCGAAAGACGAAGGCGATTTGAATTGAGGATTTTGGCTGAAGGCCCGTAGCTGAAGGCTGACGGCTGATGTAAGCCGATGTAGCTCAGTTGGTAGAGCACTCCCTTGGTAAGGGAGAGGTCATCAGTTCAATCCTGATCATCGGCTCCAGAGATTGGAAGTTGCGAAGATTTGAAAGGGCACGCCTTTAGGAGTGCCGCAAAAGTTGGGAATGGAAAGCGGTTTTAGCCGCTGAGGTTTGCTGACAGCCAATAGCTGGCAGATGGGTTTCAGCGGGAGTAACTCAGTGGTAGAGTCACAGCCTTCCAAGCTGTTGGTCGCGGGTTCGATTCCCGTCTCCCGCTCCAGAGATTGCTGACGCGGAAGAGATGTCGAAGCATGAGACGGGGCAGAAAGTCCGGCAGCACCTTAGGCTTGCGAAGGGCTTGCTGGAAACGTCTGCGCTAAGGGCGGGAAGTTCGGAGTTCGACGAACGAAATGCCCTGTCGCGGGCTTATTGCGCGATGTTTCATGGTTGCTGCGCGTGGCTCGCGGGTAGATACGGGATCGTCAGAAAGCTAAAGCATTTCGAGCTTCTCAGCGAGGTGCGCCGCCGGCGCGGCAAGAGATTCGGCGATTTTGTGCGAGATCTTCGAGGAATGCGCGAGGCCGCTGACTATCGAGAGGAATGGAGACCGCAGCGCAGGGTTACAGAAGACCGGCTGGCAAAAGTTAAGAGTGCGTTAGGGCTGCTGGAAGTTGAAATCGGGGCAGACGAAGATGACTTCGACCGAACTGGAAAATCTGATTAGGACTAAGCTTGACTCGGCCGGTTTGTTGCGGGTAGTTGACGAATTTAGTTCGCAATTTCTGGAATTTCCAGATGGGTTCTTCTTCGTTGAATTAGTTTTAACTGATGGAACGAAACTTGTTGATGTCGAAAGAATCGGTCGCGAAGTGCGGGAGTTGCTCAGGAAGCAGAACGTTGATTTGGACGTAATGGTTCGCGCAATCTGGACTGTGAAGGAAGTAGGCGATCCGCGCACCACTTGGGATTCTTCCGGCAATCCTGGGTTGGGGCGATGGCGAGTTCCAGTGACACTGGAATCTGGCGGTCGAAGGCAAGAGGTCGAGATTGCCGTGTTATACAGTGTTGTCTTGGATCTAAAGAACAGGATTGCGGGAAAAGGCTGGAGCGAGACTTCCGCTATAAAAGAGGTTGTCAGGGAGTTCGTCGAAATGGAGCTATCGCTTGGTGGAGAAAGTTACTGGGACCCTATTAGGGATCCCAAGCAGGAGATTAACGGGAGCGCTCTCTCGTACTTGTTCATGCATACGCCGGTTGCGCAGACGCTGGGGATTCAACGCTAGAAATGCCCTTCGAGCAGGCGACGATTAAAATCGAGAAGCAGCGGGAATTCTCGAAACTGCAAGCTGCGGTCGAGCAGGCGTTCTTGCCTGATAAGGTCGAGCGGTTCCTGAAGCAATTGGACCGCAAGGGAATTCGCGTTCGCGACTTCGACGCGATTCTTTCGGCGCGGGTTT
This sequence comes from uncultured Acidobacteriota bacterium, assembly GCA_963755225.1. Taxonomy (GTDB): domain Bacteria; phylum Acidobacteriota; class Terriglobia; order Terriglobales; family Acidobacteriaceae; genus Sulfotelmatobacter. The sequence goes on along the minus strand of CAVWJE010000005.1, from coordinate 714,886 downwards.
TGGAAGATGTCCCCGGCCGCCGGGGGATTCGGATTTGAGTGCCGCGCAACTGTATCAGGCGTTGCCGGTCTCCGATCAGGCGCAGATGCGCGAGTTCTATCTGTCGAAGCTCGAGGGCGTCGACATGGCGCTGCGGCACAAGTTTAAGAAGTTGTATCAGTATTATTAGTAACTAGTAACGCCGGCGTCTCGCCGGCTTGCCGTGAGTTCGAGTTGCTGCGGCCAGATTTTGGACGAAAAGCCGGCGGGACGTCGGCTACGGATTTTAAGCTAGGAGCTAGAAGCTGTTATGGCGAAAGAGAAATTTGATCGCAACAAGCCGCACTGCAACGTTGGGACGATCGGTCACATCGATCATGGCAAGACCACGCTGACGGCGGCCATCACAAAAGTTTTGTCGAAACACAATCCGAAGAACACGTTCCGGTCGTTCGATTCGATCGACAACGCTCCGGAAGAGAAAGCGCGCGGCATCACCATCGCGACGGCGCACGTCGAGTATGAGACGGCGAACCGGCACTACGCGCACGTCGACTGCCCGGGCCACGCCGACTACATCAAGAACATGATCACCGGCGCGGCGCAGATGGATGGCGGCATTCTGGTGGTCGCGGCGACCGACGGTCCGATGCCGCAGACGCGCGAGCACGTGCTCCTGGCGCGCCAGGTGGGCGTGCCCTATCTCGTGGTCGCGCTGAATAAGGTGGACGCGGTCGACGATCCCGAGTTGCTCGAACTCGTCGAGCTCGAAGTGCGCGAGTTGCTGAAGGCCTATAAGTTCCCCGGCGACGATGTTCCGGTGGTGCGGGTTTCGGCGCTGAACGCGCTGAACGGGGACGCCAAGGCGGAAGCGCAGATCGACGAGTTGATGGCGGCGGTGGATAAGGCCGTGCCGCAGCCGGCGCGCGAACTCGACAAGCCGTTCCTGATGCCGATTGAAGACATCTTCTCGATTCAGGGCCGCGGCACGGTGGTGACGGGACGAATCGAGCGCGGCAAAGTAAAGGTCGGAGAAGAAGTGGAAATCGTCGGCTTCCGCGACACCCGCAAGACTGTCGTCACCGGCGTCGAAATGTTCAAAAAGCAGCTCGACGAAGGACTGGCGGGCGACAACGCTGGACTCTTGCTGCGCGGCATCGCGAAAGAAGACGTCGAGCGCGGCATGGTGCTGGCCAAGGGCGGCTCGATCACGCCGCACACCAAGTTCAAGGCGGAAGTCTACATTCTGACCAAAGAAGAAGGTGGAAGGCACACGCCGTTCTTTAAGGGATATCGTCCGCAATTTTACCTGCGCACGACTGACGTGACCGGAGTTGCGGAGTTGCCGGCCGGCACCGAGATGGTGATGCCGGGCGACAACGTGAGCCTGGTGATCGAACTGATTACGCCGGTGGCGATGGAAAAAGGCTTGCGCTTCGCCATCCGCGAAGGCGGGCATACTGTAGGCGCGGGTACGATCAGCGAGATTGTGCAGTAAGCAGGGGAGCCGCGGACGCCCTCGTCCGCGTGCGTGCAGTATCATCGAAGATGCAGGCAAGTTGCCTAAGTCCTTCGGCGACAAAGAGCGTCGTCTCAGGATGACAAAGAGATAACTGAAAGCTGACAGCCGAGAGCTGAAAGCGGGAGTTTTGAAATGCCCCGAGAAATCGTTACGTTGCAGTGCGGCGATTGCAAAGAGCGGAATTATTCGACCACCAAGAACCGGAAGACGACGACGGAACGGCTGGAGTTCAAGAAATTTTGCAGCCGTTGCCGCAAGCACACGCCGCATAAAGAAGTTAAGTGACGCCGTTTAGCGGGCGTGAGCCAAGCGGGAGCCCGCTGGCGTCATCCCTTCGGCAAGCTCAGGGCAGGCTCTGAGCGTTCTTTGCGAAGGATCTTGCGAGCAGCGCACTTGCTTTGGAGGGTTTGTTCTACAGGGGCGTAAGCTCAACGGTTAAACTGTCGGTCTCCAAAACCGAACTTGGGGGTTCGAATCCCTCCGCCCCTGCCAGAGTTTGGAAGGAAGCCGGAAAGGGCCGACGCAGCACGGCAGTGGAGACAAAGAAAATGGCAAACTCAATTACCGCGGCACGCGAGAATTTCGGAGAGCGGCTGAAGTCCTGGCCGGATCGGACCAGGTCGTTTTACAACGACGTGCGCACCGAGATGCGCAAGGTCACGGCTCCTTCATGGAAAGAAGTGCAGGCCACCACCGCGGTCGTGGTGATAACGGTTTTCATTTTCGGCGTGTATTTTTTCATCATCGATAACGTGATTCAGAAGGGCGTCACGTATTTGTACGGCGCTTTTGGGAAATAGCACGACGCGCGAAGCGGAGTCTAAACTTGATCATGCAGGAAGAAGAAAAAAACGCAGCGGGGCCGGGCACAGATCAGCCTCCGCAGACACCTGGCGCAGACGGCGCCGGCAATGGCGGTGAGCCGCCTCGCAATCCGAATATGAAGTGGTACATCATCCACTCCTACTCCGGATTTGAGCGCAAGGTGAAAGAGTCGCTCGAGTCGCGCGTCATCGCCTTCGGTTTGCAGGATAAAATCGGCAAAGTGCTGATCCCGACCGAATCCGTCACCGAGGTGCGCGGCGGCAAAAAATATACCTCCGAGCGCATGTTCTATCCCGGATATGTGCTGGTCGAAATGGATATGGACGATCACGTCTGGCACGTGGTCAAATCCACGCCCCGCGTGACCGGCTTTGTCGGTACGGGCCAGCAGCCGACGCCGCTCTCCGACGAAGAAGTCCAGCACATCGTTTACAAAGTTGCCGACAGCCGCGAGAAGCCGAAGCTGAAGGTCAAGTTCGAGAAGCAGGAGCAGGTGCGCATCACCGAAGGGCCGTTCGCCACTTTCACCGGCACTGTCGATGAAGTGAACGAGGACCGCGAAACCTTGAAAGTGATGGTCACGATTTTCGGGCGCTCGACACCGGTGGAGTTGGAGTTCGCCCAGGTGGAGAAAGTGGCGTAGGTGACTGAAGAAAGCTGCGAATATGGGGACGTTCACTACAAAGTTTAAGGTTTGGAATCCGACTCGTCCGGAGAGCGCTCAAGAGCTTGAGGCCCTGGTCGATACGGGAGCGGCATTTAGCTGGATTTCCCGGGCGCGATTAGAGAGCCTCGGGCTGAACCCGAGTCGCCGCATGTCTTTTCGTACGATCGATGGAAGAGTCATGGAGAGAGATATGACCGCCATCTACATTGCCAGCGCGGGCTATTCCGCGCCGGATATGGTTGTTATGGCGGAGCCCGGTGAGATGGAAGTTTTGGGCGCCCACAGCATTGAGGGCCTCGGTTTGGCCGCCGATCCTGTACAGAAGCGGCTTACGCCAACCATCATGCTGGCGCTTTCCGCAGTCAATTTTTAAGGACATCATTGCTGGGAGATTATAAGCGAGAGCAATCGCTTGAAGAGAGATTATGGCGAAAAAAGTCACAGGTTTCGTAAAGTTGCAGATCGCGGCGGGCAAGGCGACTCCGGCGCCGCCGGTGGGTCCGGCGCTCGGTCAGGCGCAGATCAATATCATGGAGTTCTGCAAGCAGTTCAACGCGCGCACCAGCCAGAAAGAGATGGAGGGACTCATCATCCCGGTTGTGGTGTCGGTGTACAACGACCGCTCTTTTACCTTCATCACCAAGACGCCTCCGGCCTCGATTCTGCTGAAGCGCGCCGCCGGCATCGCGAAGGGATCGGGCACGCCCAACAAAGATAAAGTCGGCAAGGTTACTCTCAAGCAAGTCGAGGACATCGCGAAGCAGAAAATGCCCGACCTGAACGCGGCATCGGTCGAGACGGCCATCAAGAGCGTCCGCGGCACCGCGCGCTCGATGGGAATTGAAGTGGTCGGGTAGCGCCGCCGTCCCCGGCGGCCCGATAGCCGGCCAGAGGCCGGCGCTACAAAGTCAAATGCACCACGGCGGATCCGATCACCGGTCCGCGGTGGGAGACAAGGAAAAGTAAATGTCGAAAAAAGAAGGAAAGAACATCGCCAAGGCGCATGCCGCAGTCGAAAAGCGCCCTTACGTATTGCAGGATGCGGTTCCGCTCCTGCAAAAAATTAAATTCGCGAAATTTGACGAAACCGTTGAGATCACGCTGCGCCTCGGGGTCGATCCCAAACACGCCGACCAGATGGTCCGGGGGACGGTCGTTCTCCCGTACGGACTCGGCAAGTCGAAGAAAGTCCTGGTCATCGCGACCGGCGAGAAGATTCGCGAAGCCGAAGCCGCCGGCGCTGACTTCTTCGGCGGCGAAGAGATGGTCGAAAAGATCACCAAGGAAAACTGGACCGACTTCGACGCGCTGATCGCCACTCCTGACGTGATGAAATCCGTCGGACGGCTGGGCAAGATTCTCGGCCCCAAGGGTTTGATGCCGAACCCGAAAACTGGCACCGTCACCGTCGACGTGGCCAAAGCTGTTCAGGAAGTGAAAGCCGGCAAAGTCGAATTCCGTACCGATAAGACTGCGTTGGTGCACGTTCCCGTGGGAAAGATTTCGTTCACTCCCGACAAGCTCATCGAGAACGCGACCGTGCTGATTACCAGCGTGATCAAGGCCAAGCCGTCGGTCGCCAAAGGCAAGTACATCAAGGGCTGCACGCTCAGCTCGACCATGGGGCCGGGGATTCCGCTGGATACGGCTCCGATCGAGACGGCGGCGAAGGGTTAGTAGCGCCGGCCTCTGGCCGGCTCAGTAGCCGCCGGGACGGCGGCGCTACATTCAAGAGAGGAACTGAACATGGCGGTTACCAAGGCGAGAAAGAAAGAGCAAGTCGAGAAGTTGAGCGCGGAGCTGAAAAACGTCTCCAATGCGGTGGTCGCAACCTACACCAGGATGACGGTCGCGCAGGACTACGAACTGCGCAAGGTTCTGCGCGGCGTGGGCGCGAAATATCAGGTGGTGAAGAACACGCTGGTCGAGCGCGCCGCCCAGGGCACCAAAGTCGAGGAGGGTCTCAAGAACCTCGCGGGTGTCACCTCGATCGCCTATACCACGGGCGACCCGGTGGCCATGGCCAAGGCGCTCACCAAGTACGCCAAAGACGTGCCCGAGTTCACCTTCAAGGTTGGCGTGGTCGAAGGCCGCGTGATTACGATCAAAGAGATCGAATCGCTGGCCAGCATGCCCTCGAAGGAAGAGCTTTATTCGAAGCTGCTGTTCCTGATTAACGCTCCGGCGCAGCGTTTGGTGACCGTGATGAATGCGGTTGGGCGCGACATCGCGGTGGTGCTGAGTCAGGGCGTGGAAAAGGGCAAGTTCGGCGGCGAAAAGCCCGCGGAAGCGCAGGCTTAGGAGCCGGCGAGACGCCGGCGCTACGGAAATTTTGGTTATCGGCAAGTCAGGGGTTGCGCGGTTTTGAACCCGGCGTTGTCTGGCGCTGGAGACTGAACCTGTCGCACTGGAAACCCGGCCTCCGGATAGCGAAAGCAAGAACATTCATTCTTTAAAAGAAAAGAGCGGAGAACTAACATGGCGGACTTACAGCAGTTGGAAGATTCAATCGTAGCCCTGTCGCTGCTGGACGCGGCGGAACTCGTAAAGAAACTCGAAGCGCGCCTTGGCGTTTCGGCGGCGGCTGCGGCCCCCGTAATGGTGGCCGGCGGCGGTGGTGCGGCGGCGGCTGCGCCCGCGGAAGAGAAGACGGAGTTTACCGTCATGCTCAAGGAAGTCGGCGCCAACAAGATCAATGTGATCAAGGCCGTCCGCGAAGTCACGAGCCTTGGCTTGAAAGAAGCCAAGGAACTGGTCGATGGAGCGCCCAAGGCCATCAAGGAAGGCGTTTCCAAGGAAGAGGCCGAGACCATCAAGAAGAAGTTCACTGACGCTGGCGCCGTCGTCGAAGTGAAGTGACCGCGCTTAGCGGGCGTGAGCGTAGACGTCCGGCGCGCAGGTTTTCGCGCGACGGATGGCGAAGCGGGAGCCCGCTGCGGTCATCCTGAGCGTATTTTGCGAAGGATCTGATGTGCTATGCCGGCTGTCTCGGCCACGCACCTAGGTCCGGTGCAAGTCTCAAAAATATTTGCGTTCTGGTTGTGAAGCCGGGGAACTGGTGTTAGCATCTATATAACACCGCTTCCCCTGGCCTCACTCAATCGCGGGCGAGACCCGCAGGGAAGCTTGGGCACTGTTCCGTGGGCAGGCGGAACGGAAACGGCCGAAGGAAACTGGCGCGAAAGATACAAATCAAGATTGGCGAAACGCCTTGCACGGCGTCTGCGGGATGGCTTGTCCCCGCGGGCGCCCGTCGTGTTTTCCGGCATAAACAGATTTGAAATAACCAGGTTTGAAATAACCAGGTTTGATAACCAGGTTCACAGCAACGTCTTAAGCAGCGCGGCGCCCAAGGGGCGCCCAACATTCTGCAAACCGCGGGTTGTCGCAGCGCACGGCTGCGCCTGACATTGGGAGTCTCTTGACGATGAAGAATAACGCCTTCCGTAAACGTTTTGATTTTTCAAAAATTCCAGCAACCATCCAGATCCCGAACCTGATCGAGGTGCAGAAGCGCTCCTACGACCGCTTCCTTCAGATGGACAAGCTGCCCAGCGAGCGCGAAGACGGCGGATTGCAGGCGGTCTTCCAGTCCGTCTTTCCGATCACCGACTTCCGCAACGTATCACAACTTGAGTTTGTGGATTATGCCATTGGTAACTGGGAGTGCAAGTGCGGCCACCTGAAGGGACTGCACCACCTCCGCACCACCTGCAAGAATTGCGGCAACACGGTCATTACCGATCCGTTTCATCCCGGCGACGTGCTGTGCCAGAAGTGCGGAACCTACAACGCCAACACGCCGGATTTCTGCAACAAGTGCGGCGACCCGGTCGGATTGCAATTGAAATATGACGTGGCCGAGTGCGAAGAGCGCGGCATGACCTACTCCGCGCCGCTTAAAGTCACGATGCGACTCACTATTTTTGACAAGGATGCCGAAACGGGAAACCGTTCCATCCGCGACATCAAAGAGCAGGAAGTCTTCTTCGGCGACGTCCCTCTGATGACGCAAAACGGCACCTTCATCATCAACGGCACCGAGCGCGTGATCGTCAGCCAGTTGCACCGCTCGCCCGGCGTATTCTTCGAGACCGCGAACAATCGCACGTATTTTCTGGGGAAGATTATCCCCTACCGCGGATCGTGGGTCGAGTTCGAATACGACCAGAAAAACGTTCTCTATGTCCGCATCGACCGCAAACGCAAGTTCCTGGGCACGATTTTCCTGCGCGCCCTCGGCCTGCGTTCCGGCGAAGACATTCTCCGCAGCTTCTACACGGTCGATCGCATCGCGATCAAAGACAAGAAGCTTTACTGGACGCTTGACCCAAGCGGCGAAAAAGCCACCAACCTGTTGGGCATGAAGCTGGCGCACAGCATCAAGAACAAGTCCGGGGACGAAATCGCGCACTCGGGCCGCAAGCTGAACGCGGCCACGCTGAAGGAAATTCAGAAGGCAAAGATTTCCGAGATCGAAGTCGACGTAACAGATCTCGAGGGCGCATGGGCCGCCGCCGACGTGGTCGATACGACTACTGGCGAAGTGCTGCTCGAGGCCAACACCGAACTGAACGCCGACAAGGTTTCGAAGATTCTCGACTCCGGCGTCGTCGAAATGAGCCTGTTCTTCCCCGAGCGCGACGATGTGGGCACGGTCATCAGCCAGACCCTGAAGCGCGATTCGGTGAAGACTCCGCAGGAAGCGCTGATCGAAATCTACCGCAAGCTGCGTCCCGGCGATCCGCCAACGCTCGACACGGCCACGGCGCTCTTTCACGGCATGTTCTTCGATCCCCGCAAGTACGATTTCTCGAAAGTCGGCCGGTTGAAGTTCAACATCAAGCTGTTCGAGAACCAGGATGCGACCAGCCTCGACAAGCGCACCCTCGATCCCGACGATTTCTACGGCACCATCGGCTACCTGCTGAAGCTGCGCAAGAATATCGGCTCGGTCGACGACATCGATCACCTTGGCAACCGCCGCGTGCGCGCGGTCGGCGAGTTGATGGAGAACCAGTTCCGCATCGGCCTGGTCCGCATGGAGCGCGCCATCAAAGAAAAAATGTCCGTATACCAGGAAATGTCGACGGCGATGCCGCACGACCTGGTCAATGCGAAACCCGTAATGGCCGCGATCCGCGAATTCTTCGGCTCGTCGCAGCTCTCGCAGTTCATGGATCAAACCAACCCCCTCTCCGAGATCACGCACAAGCGGCGTCTCTCGGCTCTGGGGCCGGGCGGCCTGTCGCGTGAGCGCGCCGGATTCGAAGTGCGCGACGTTCATCCCACGCACTACGGCCGCATCTGTCCGATTGAGACGCCGGAAGGTCCGAACATTGGGCTGATTTCGTCGCTCAGTTGCTACGCCCGCATCAACGATTACGGCTTCATCGAATCGCCCTACCGCAGAATCAAGGGCGGCCGCGTGATCGATTACGTCAGCGTGGTCAACACCGGCGACAGCGATCACAAAGTCGGCGATCACATGGAAAAACATGAGATCGAAAAGATCAACGCCGAATTGAAAGAGAAGCGCAAAAAGCCGGCGCAGATCGAGCCGTTCTCGTTCTATCTTTCCGCGTGGGAAGAAGATCGGCACACCATCGCGCAGGCCAACGTCGAACTCGACGAAAAGGGCCGCATCGTGGCCGATCTGGTCAACGCCCGCAAGGCCGGCAACTTTGTGCTGGTAAGCCGCGACGAAGTCGATTATGTCGACGTCAGCCCGAAGCAGTTGGTTTCGGTCGCCGCCTCGCTGGTTCCGTTCCTCGAGCACGACGACGCGAACCGCGCGCTGATGGGCGCGAACATGCAACGCCAGTCTGTGCCTTTGCTTCGCGCGCAAGCGCCGATCGTCGGCACCGGAATGGAAGGCGTCACCGCGCGCGATTCAGGGGCAGTCGTTCTGGCCCGGCGCAACGGCATCATCGATTCGGTCGATTCCGACCGCATCATCGTGCGGGTCGAGGGTGAGCACCATCCCACGCAGCTTTCGCGCGAGGTTGGATCGGACATTTACCAGCTCACCAAGTTCAAGCGCTCGAACCAGAACACCTGCATCAACCAAAAGCCTGTCGTGAAAAAAGGCCAGCGCGTGCTGAAGGGCGAAGTCATTGCCGACGGTCCCTGCACCGATCACGGCGAGCTGGCTCTCGGACGCAACGTGCTGGTGGCCTTCATGCCCTGGCGTGGCTACAACTTTGAGGATGCGATTCTCGTCTCCGAGAAGATGGTGAAGGACGATTACTACACTTCGCTGCACATCGAGGAATACGAAATCGAAGCCCGTGACACCAAGCTCGGTCCCGAGGAAGTCACGCGCGATATTCCCAACGTCAGCGAATCGATGCTGCGCAATCTGGACGAAGCGGGCGTGATCCGCATCGGCGCCAGCATCAAGCAGGGCGACATTCTGGTGGGCAAGGTTACGCCGAAGGGCGAAACCCAGCTCACGCCGGAAGAAAAACTGCTGCGCGCCATCTTCGGCGAAAAGGCCGGCGACGTGCGCGACGCTTCGCTCTACTGCCCTCCGGGCATCGAAGGCGTGATCGTCGACGTGAAGATTTTCTCCCGCAAAGGCCAGGAAAAGGACGAGCGCGCGAAGTCGATTGAAGCCACGCAGATCGGCAAGCTCGAAAAAAACTTGTCCGACGAAATCCGCATTCTGACCGACGAGCGCCTGAAGCGCCTGGAAAACATTCTCGGCGGCAAGGAAGTGCAGGCCGACCTGCACGACGAACGCACCAACAAGCGCCTGCTGAACAAAGGCAACATCCTTGACCGCGACGCGATCGAGCGCATCTCCACCCGCAACCTGAAGCGCATCAAGTACAACGACAAAGACCCGCGGGTGAACGAGCAGATCGACGAGATCGAAGAAATGACCTCTCGCCAGATCGACGTTCTGAAGAAAATCGTCAACGAGAAAAAGGAAAAACTCACCAAAGGCGACGAGTTGCCGCCCGGCGTGATCAAGCTGGTCAAGGTCTACATCGCGATGAAGCGCAAGCTGAGCGTTGGCGACAAAATGGCCGGCCGTCACGGCAACAAGGGCGTGATCGCACGCATTCTGCCGGAAGAGGATATGCCTTACCTCGAAGACGGAACGCCGGTCGAAATCGTTCTCAATCCGCTCGGCGTACCTTCCCGTATGAATGTGGGTCAGATTCTCGAGACCCACTTAGGGTGGGCGGGTTATACGTTAGGCGAAAAAATCGGCAGACTGCTCAAGGAGAACACGCGCACCGAAGCGATTCGCCGCGAGTTGAAGGCTCTATTCAAAGACTCGAAACTTGCCGACACCATCGGCGAGATGGGCGACGAAGAACTGGAAGCTTTGGCTCCTACGCTTGCGCGCGGCGTCTACATGGGTTCGCCCGTGTTTGACGGCGCGAAAGAAGGCGAGATCAAGGCGCTGCTCGAGCATGCGGGCCTGCCCACGTCGGGCAAGACCACGTTGCACGACGGCATGACCGGAGATCAGTTCGAACAGCCGGTCTGCGTCGGCTACATCTACATGCTGAAGCTGTCGCATCTGGTGGACGACAAGATTCACGCGCGTTCCATCGGGCCGTACTCGCTGATTACGCAGCAGCCTTTGGGTGGAAAAGCCCAGTTCGGCGGCCAGCGCTTCGGAGAAATGGAAGTCTGGGCGCTCGAAGCTTACGGCGCTGCCTTCATTCTCCAGGAGTTGCTGACGGCGAAGTCCGACGACGTATACGGCCGCACCAAGATTTACGAGGCCATCGTCAAGGGCGAAGCCGCAATGGAGCCGGGCGTGCCGGAATCGTTCAACGTGCTGATCCGCGAGCTGCAATCGCTCTGTCTTGATGTGGAATTGATCAAGACCGGGGAGAAAAAGCCCACGGCCAGCGCGGCGGCGGATTAAGAATGAGTTCTCAGTTCCCGGTTCTCAGTTCTCAGTTGCGGCTGAGGCGGAATCGGAGATGAGAACGAAATGAAGAGTTTTTGAAGTTACGCCACTGCGGCATATTCGCTCTCAATGCCGCATGACAGGCAGGGTTCGATCCCGGTTCTGCTGAGAACCGAGAACCGGGAACTGAGAACTGACAGTGAGGGCCGTAAGCGGCGACGATACTGCCGAGGAAAGCGGAGGAACACCTTGTTTCGTTCGAGCCCATTCGAAATGCAAAACACCATCGCGGATTTCGACGCGATCCGCATCAGCCTGGCGTCTCCGGAAAAAATCCGGAGCTGGTCGCACGGCGAAGTCACCAAGCCTGAGACCATCAACTACCGCACCTTCAAGCCGGAGCGGGACGGCCTGTTCTGCGCCCGCATCTTCGGCCCGGTAACCGATTGGGAGTGCCTCTGCGGCAAGTACAAGCGCATGAAGCACCGCGGCGTGATCTGCGACAAGTGCGGCGTGGAAGTTACGCTCTCGAAAGTCCGCCGCGAACGCCTGGGGCACATCGAGCTGGCTTCGCCCTGCTCACATGTCTGGTTCTTCAAAGGCCTGCCCAGCCGCATCGGCCACCTGCTCGATATTTCGCTGCGCGACCTCGAATCCGTCCTTTACTTCGAGGCCTACGTCGTCGTCGAGCCCGGCGACGCTCCGGTGAAAGAGCGCGAGGTCATCAAGGACGAAGCGAAGTTCCGCGAACTTGACCAGCAATACCGTCCCGCCGGCTTCAAGGCCATGATGGGCGCGGAAGCGATCAAGGAACTGCTCAAGCGCATCGATACCGACGGCTTGTCGATCGAACTGCGCGAGAAGATGAAGAACGAGAGTTCGCTGCAAAAGCGGCTCAAATATACCAAGCGCCTGAAAGTGGTCGAGGCCTTCCGCAAGAGCGGCAACAAGCCCAGTTGGATGATTCTCGATGTGATCCCGGTAATTCCACCGGAGTTGCGCCCGCTGGTTCCACTCGATGGCGGCCGCTTCGCTACTTCCGATTTGAACGATCTCTACCGCCGCGTCATCAACCGCAACAACCGGTTGAAGAAGCTGATGGACCTGCACGCGCCCGAAGTGATCGTTAGAAACGAAAAGCGCATGTTGCAGGAAGCCGTCGATGCGCTGTTCGACAACGGCCGTCGCGGCCGCATTCTGCGCGGCGCGAACAACCGTCCGCTGAAATCGCTCTCCGACACTTTGAAAGGCAAGCAGGGACGCTTCCGCCAGAACCTGCTCGGCAAGCGCGTCGATTACTCGGGACGTTCCGTCATCGTGGTCGGCCCGGAGCTAAAACTTCACCAGTGCGGTTTGCCGAAAAAGATGGCGCTCGAATTGTTCAAGCCGTTTATCTATCACCGGCTCGAACAGACGGGCAACGTCACCACCATCAAGCAAGCCAAAGAAATGGTGGAGCAGCAGGAGCCCATCGTTTGGGACATTCTGGAAGAGGTCATCAAAGACCATCCGGTATTGCTGAACCGCGCTCCCACGCTGCACCGCCTCGGCATTCAGGCGTTTGAGCCGGTGCTGGTGGAAGGCAAAGCCATCCGCATTCATCCGCTCGTCTGCACGGCGTTCAACGCCGATTTTGACGGCGATCAGATGGCCGTGCACATCCCGCTTTCCCCGGAAGCGCAGGTTGAAGCCAGCGTGCTGATGCTGGCCTCGCACAACATTCTTTCGCCCGCATCCGGCCAGCCGATCACCGTGCCCACGCAGGACATGGTTCTTGGCCTTTATTACCTGACCAAGGGCAAACCCGGCGCAAAAGGCGAGGGCCGCGTCTTCGCCAACATCGAAGAAGTTCTGCTGGCGCTCGAAATGGGCGAAGTGGAAACGCTCAGCCCCATCCGCCTGCGCTACAGCGGCGAGTTGATCGATCTGACCACCGCGTACGACGATCAGGATATCATTCACACCGAGCCGGTTCAGGTGGATCGCGCCTTCATCAACACCACGGTGGGCCGCGCCATCCTGAACGACCACCTTCCCGAAGGTATGCCTTACATCAACGGGCTACTTAAAAAGAAGGGTATCGGCGCGCTGGTGAACTACGGCTACCTCCGCTTCGGTCTCGAAACCACGGTCAAGATGCTCGACGAAGTGAAGGAGTTCGGGTTCAAGTACGCGACCCGCGCCGGCCTCTCCATCGGCATCGATGACATGGTCATTCCTGACAGCAAGAAGACTCTGGTCAAGGACGCCGAGAAACAAGTCGTCGCCGTGCAACAGCAGTATCTCGACGGCGCAATCACCAACGGCGAGCGCTACAACAAGGTCATCGAAATCTGGTCGGCAATCACCGAAAAAGTGGCCGATGAGATGTTCGGTCAAATGCAGCGCGCGGATAAGGAAGGCTTCATCAATCCGATTTACGTCATGGCCGATTCCGGCGCTCGCGGATCGAAACAGCAGATTCGCCAGCTCTCCGGCATGCGTGGATTGATGGCCAAGCCCTCCGGCGAAATCATCGAGTCGCCCATCACGGCCAACTTCCGTGAAGGTCTCACGGTGCTCGAATATTTCGTCTCGACTCACGGCGCCCGCAAGGGTCTCGCCGACACCGCGCTCAAAACCGCCGATTCCGGCTATCTCACGCGGCGTCTGGTCGATGTTGCGCAGGACGTCATTATCAGCGAATACGATTGCGGCACCGTCGATGGCATTTATGTCCAGGGTATCGTCGAAGCCGGCGAAATTATCGAGCCGTTGCGCGACCGCATTGTGGGCCGCGTTTCGCTCGAAAAAATCAAAGACTACGACGGCAACGTGATCGTCGACATCAACAACGAGATTACCGAAGAACTCGCCGGTTCGATTCAGGCAGCCGGTATCGAGCGCGTGAAAATTCGCTCGGTGCTCACCTGCGAATCGAAGCGCGGCGTTTGCGTCATGTGCTACGGCCGCAACCTGGCCTCCGGCCGCCTGGTCGAACTCGGCGAAGCCACCGGAGTCATCGCCGCTCAGTCGATCGGCGAGCCCGGAACGCAGCTTACGATGCGTACCTTCCACATCGGCGGCACCGCGTCGCGAGTCTCCGAGCAGTCGCGCCTCGATGCTAAGAACGCCGGCACGGTCCGCTTCATCGGATTGCAAACCGTGAAGTCGAAGTCCGGCGACTTGGTCGTCATGAACCGCCAGGGTTCGATCGCAATCGTCGACGAGAAGAACCGCGAGCGCGAGCGCTACTCCGTAATTTACGGCGCCAAGCTCAAGGTCAACGAGGGCGATCACGTAGACCAGGGCAAGGTAATGGTCGAGTGGGATCCTTACACTTTCGCCATCCTTACCGAAATCGGCGGCACCGCGCAGTTCAAGGACTTGCAGGAAGGCGTCACGCTGCACGAGGAAGTCGACGAAGTTACCGGCCTCTCGCGTCACGTGGTGGGCGATTCGCCCGACGAGAAGCGCCAGCCCGCGGTCGTGGTAAAAGGCAAGAGCAGCAAGCGCTACCTCATGCCTTCGCGCGCCCACCTGATGGTGCAGGACGGCGACACGGTTCACCCCGGCGACGTGCTGGCCAAGATCCCGCGCGAAACAACGAAGACCAAGGACATCACCGGCGGTCTGCCGCGTGTGGTCGAATTGTTCGAAGCGCGCAAGCCGCATGAAACCGCGGTCATCAGCGAAATCGATGGCACGGTGAAGTTCGGTGAAGTCTCCAAGGGCCAGCGCAAACTGTATGTGCAGGCCGACAACGGCACGGAAAAAGAGTATTCCGTTCCGCGCGGCGTTCACATCAACGTGCAGGAGGGCGAGCGCGTCAAGGCTGGCGAGCCTTTGATGGATGGTCCGCTCAACCCGCACGACATCCTGGCCGTTCTCGGCGAAAAGGAGCTTCAGTCTTACCTGGTAAACGAAATCCAGGAAGTCTACCGCTTGCAGGGCGTCAACATCTCGGACAAGCACATCGAAGTGATTGTCCGCCAGATGATGCGCTGGGTGAAGGTCGAGGACGTGGGCGACACCACGTTCCTGCTGGAGCAGCAACTGGATAAGTTCCGCTTCCGCGAAGAGAACGAGCGCGTGATCAAGGAAGGCGGCAAGCCGGCTACCGGACGCCCGCTGCTCCTCGGCATCACGAAGGCTTCGCTCTCGACCGACTCGTTCATTTCGGCGGCGTCGTTCCAGGAGACCACGCGCGTGCTCACCGAAGCCTCCATCCAGGGCGCGGTCGATCACCTGCGCGGCCTGAAAGAGAACGTCATCGTCGGACGCCTCATCCCTGCCGGAACCGGCATGGAATACTACCGCAACGTGCGCCTCTCGCCAGAGATGGAAGAGGCCGCCGCCAAGGTACAGGCGGAAGTCTCGGCGGCCTACGAGGAAGCCGAGCGCGCTCTCGAGATGATGCGCCACGAGGGCGAAACCGAAGAACTGGCTGCGGAATAAGCCAAACTACAGTAAACTTCCGGGGGCGAACTTAAGTCTTATAAACAGTTCGCCCCCGAAGTCATATTTGTAGATTTTTAATTGTTTGCAAGTCTTGTCATCCTGAGCGAAGCGAGTGCTCCGCGAAGCGAAGCACTCACGCAGTCGAAGGATCCCTATAGTCATTTACTTAAGACGGCTCTGAAGGGGAGTTCTCACGTTGCAGCCGCGTACGCAAGTGCACTGGAACCCTTTATGAGCCCGGTCGCGGCCCAGGGGATATTGCCTTTCGCTTCGTGGAAAGCAACTCCGCTCAAGATGACGGCAACTCTTTAACGATGCACGCAAATCCAAAGCGATTGCCGTTCGAGGAACCTGGCCCGCTTCCCTCGTTGCGTCCGGCGCTCGCCAGCCCTAAGCTAGTGCCAGCGATGCTCCGCTTCCTTCGCTTATTGCGGCTGGCCTTTTGGCGTGCCTTCCAGCACGACGCGTTCTCTACTGCCAAAGCGTCGGCCTATTCTTCCATCCTTACTTTTTTCCCCGCGCTCCTGGTGCTTGGCTCAATCCTCGCCACCTGGCGCAAAGGCGCGCCCTTTATGCGCGAGATTTCCTACGCCCTCTCGCGCATACTTCCCGCCGGCAGCAATACGGCCATGAATTTCCTTCGCGGAGCCTCGCAGCGGCCCGTGGGCCTGCTGCTCACCGCTTCTCTGCTGACTCTCTGGACCGCCTCCGGCGTCATGGTCTCCTGGATGGAAGGCTTCCGCCGCTGCTACGAGCTGCCGAAAATCTGGGGCCTCGTGAAAGAGCGGCTCATCTCGTTCTTGCTCGTCATCTTCGCGCTTCTTCCCATGACTTTCGCCACTCTGCTGGTCGCCTTCGGCAGCAAAATCGAAACCACCATCCTCTTTTATACGGCGCGCGAATTCAGCCCTTACATCCTCTTGATGTGGACCGCTGTCCGTTGGACCATCGCCACCCTCACCAGCATCGCCGTCATCGCCCTCATCTATCACAATGCCGTACCGCGCACTCAACCCTGGCACAGCGTAATCCCCGGAGCTACGCTCGCCACCGGCATGTGGTTCTCCTCAACTCTGTTGTTCGGCTTCTACCTTCGCCATTACGCCGACTACAGCATCATTTACGGCTCGCTCGGTGCGGGCATCGCCCTGCTCGTCTGGATGTACATGATCTCTCTGGTCATTCTCGTGGGCGCGGAATTTAACGCGATGCTTTTTCCGCGGGCCATGCTGGGAAAAGAGCTGATTGCCATCAACCACGCGAAGGCTTGAGGCGGGCTCGGCCACCGAAGTCACTCCAGAACGGCCATAGTCTGCCGATCTTTTATTTATCTATTATCCTTGGCCGGAATTCCAAATGAAATGCCATCGCATATTCGCGGGCGTTCCCGCGTAAGAAGAAGCCTTAGCCAATTACAATAAATCTTCACAGAACCAAACCGAACAGCGGGAGATCATGAAAGCACGCAAGACAGAACTCGCGACCGGCGTCCCCGCAACTGCGGAACAGCCTTCTTCATCCCTCCTCAGCGGCAAGCATTCGCCTCGCCGCGCCAAAATCATTTGCACCATCGGCCCCGCCTGCCATTCGGAAGCCGCGATGCGCGATTTGATGCGCCTCGGAATGGATGTTGCCCGCCTGAATTTCTCCCACGGCACCCACGAAGATCATGCCCGCAACATCGACCGCTTGCGCCGCGCCGCGAAACAAGAGGGTCGCACCATCTGCATCCTGCAAGACTTGCAAGGCCCCAAGATCCGCACCGGACGCCTGGAGCGCCACGAGGCCATCATGATCGAGCGCGGCTCGACCGTGGTCATTACCCCGCGCGACATTGCAGGCACGCCTACGCGCATCGGCACCACCTTCCCCGACCTTGCCCGCGAAGTCACCGCCGGCGCGCGCATCCTTCTGCGCGACGGCCTGATCGAACTCCGCGTGCGCACCATTCGCGGCGCGGATGTCGTCTGCGATGTCTTAAATGGCGGGCTGCTCGGCGAGCATCAGGGCATCAACCTGCCCGGCACCGCTCTCTCGATCCCCGCCCTCACCGAAAAAGACCGCAAAGACCTGGAGTTTGGCCTCAAGCACCGCGTCGACGCAGTCGCTCTCTCTTTCGTTCGCACCGCGGCCGACGTAAATATGGTCCGCCGGATTGTCACCAAATTGGGATACGAAACTCCTCTCATCTCGAAACTGGAGAAGCCGCAGGCGATCGATAACATCGAGGAAATTCTCGAGGCCTCCGACGGCATCATGGTCGCGCGCGGCGATCTCGGCGTCGAGATGGCGCCGGAAAAAGTTCCGGTCATTCAAAAGCATGTGATCCGCCGCTGCGCCGTGTGGCGCAAGCCTGTCATCACAGCCACGCAGATGCTCGAGTCGATGGTCGAAAACCCGCGCCCCACGCGCGCCGAGGCCAGCGACGTGGCCAACGCGATTTTCGACGGCTCAGATTCCGTCATGCTCTCGGCCGAAACCGCCAGCGGACGTTATCCCCGCGAAGCGGTTTCCATCATGGCGCGCATTGTCGTCGAAGCCGAAGGTAACATGGAAGAGTTCATGCAGCGCCGCCGCCGCGACCGCCATGGCCTGTCCGTTGCCGAGACCATCTGCGAATCCATCGCCCACGCCGCCGAAGACCTTCCCATGGGGGCGATCGCCGTCTTCACCGAAACCGGCAATACCGCGCGCATGATTTCCAAATACCGTCCCGAAGCCCCGATCTACGCCTTCACTCACAACGTCACCGTCGCCCAGCGCACCAATCTTTATTGGGGAGCGCATCCCATGAAGTGCGACCAGAAGCTTTCCAGCGACAACATGGTCGACGTGGCTGAGTTCGAGCTGTTGAGCCGGGGATTGCTCAAGGCGGGAGACGTGCTTGGAGTCGTCGCCGGCACGCGCCAGTCTTCCGGTTCCACCAACTTCATGCGCCTGCACCTGGTCACCGCGGAAGAGGCGGCAGCGGTCACGCCGGGTCCGCGAAAACGCAAGTCCAAGCGCCGAAAGCTATAATCGGCAGATGTCGCAGGAATATCTTTCCGTCGCCATCTGGGAGCCGCTGCCCGGCATGGATGCCGCAGCCCGTGCCACCATGCTCGAACTGCATGACATCGTCTCCGCCAAAGGCTATGGCCGCGATCTGCTTTATCGCGCGGGCTCTCAATACATGCTGCTCCGCTACTGGAGTTCCGAAGAGTCGCGCCGCGCCGCGCTGGAAGATCCCGAACTTCTCCGCTGCTGGGCGCGCCTGGGAAACGAAATTCAAACCCTCAAGGTTTATGAGAAGCTGGAAGAGGTTGCCGCCTAGCCGTAAGCTTTGAGTGCCGCAGTTTTTGGATGGCGCAGCGCTTCAGCGCTGGGTAGTGGTGCAGTTTGCTAATTTACATGTTGATTGTCATCCTGAGAGGAGCCGTTTTTCAGGCGTAGCGAAGGATCTCCCGCTCAACCGACCGAACGCGTGAGTCAAAACGCATAACTGTCCAGCGCTGCGATTTGTTGACTCTTAGGATTGCGCTTTAGCGCCAGAGGTGCTCGCCGGTTTCTTGGTAATCTGTAAAACGATTAGAGCCCATAATGACCGCCGCATCCAACCCGCAAGTCTTTACCGATGTCTGCGTCGAGCCGTTTGTGCGCGGCCTTCTTCATCGTCCCGCGAATCCCAACGGAGACGGACTTGTTCTCACTCACGGGGCCGGATCGAATTGCCAGGCGCCCTTGCTGATCGCCTTGGCGGAAACTTTCTCAGACGCGGGCTTCACGGTTCTCCGTTGCGACCTTCCCTACCGCCAGGACCGTCCCTACGGACCTCCCGGACCGGGCGACGCCAAACGCGACCGCGCAGGCCTCAAGAACGCACTCGCCGCGCTCAAACCCCAGGCGCGCGGCCGCATCTTTCTCGGCGGCCATTCCTATGGCGGACGCCAATCTAGCATGCTCTGCGCCGAAGACCCCGAAGAAGCCGCCGGGCTGCTCTTGCTTTCATATCCTCTTCATCCCCCGCGCAAACCCGAACAACTCCGCACGCAACACTTCTTCACTCTGCGCACGCCAGCGCTGTTCGTTGAAGGCACGCGCGATCCCTTCGGCTCAATCGCCGAAATCGAACAAGCGCTAAAGCTGATTCCAGCTAAGACGAAGCTGCTGAAGGTCGAAGGCGCGGGTCACGATTTAGGGTTCAAAGGCAAGACGAGGCGGGAAGAATTGTTAACGTCAGTAATGAAGGAATTCCAAACATTTTTCGTTTCCTGAACTATCCTACCCGTCATTCCGACCGAACTTGTCATTCGACCGAGGCGAAACCAGTAAACCTCATTGTCATTCCGACCGGAGCGGAGCGCAGCGAGCGAAGTGGAGGAACCCGCTTTTTCTTCCCAGCGCAACCGCACCCTCAGTTCACCCACCCCGATTTCGACCCGCCATTCCCCTTCCGCGGATCGTCATCCGGAGGAACGTAATTACCATGTTCGTCGAACTCCACTTTGCGGTCGTGCGCGCGCATGTAGACCTCAAACTTTTTCGCCGCCCGCCGCCGCTTCCAGCGGTAATACGAATTATTCATCCCGTAATACCACTCCGAAATCGAGACTCGTCCCGACATTCCACGCGCCGGCGCAAACTTAACGTAGAGATATCCAAAGAGTAAGCCGCCCAGGTGCGCCAGGTAAGCCGTTCCTCCTCCGCCGCTGATGGCAAACGCCACCGTCACCACGATCAGGATCAGCACGAAATATTTCGCCTTGATCAGGAAAGGGAACGGAATCATCATGATTTCGTTTTCGCCAAAAACCATGCCGAAAGCCATGAGAATGGCAAACACGCCGCCAGATGCGCCTACTGTGGGCACATCTGGCGTGATCAAAATGTGCGCGAAGGATAAAACGATCGTAGTAAGCGCGGCGCCCACCACGCCCACAAAAAACAATTCGAGAAACCGGCGCACGCCCCACGAGCTTTCGAAGGTCGCGCCAAACATCCAGAGCCCCAGCATGTTGCCGAACCAGTGCCAGAATCCGACGTGAATAAAGCTGTAGGTAACGATTTGCCAGATGGCGAAATGAAAAATCACCTCGCTCGGCACCAGACCAAACTTCAGATAAACGAACTGAATCACAGCCCGCGTGCCGAACGCCGAGAGCCCAAGAAACACCGCTGTATTGATTCCCAGCAGCCATATCACCGCCCGTGTAAAAGGCGGAAAGCTCAATGTCATTTCTCGACCGCGCACCGTAACACGCTCCCTGTTAGCAGTAGATACCCAACTCAACGTTCCGGCAAGGGTACGACCGGCAGGCTGCGGTGACCCTGCGCGTCCACCGCCCTCACGGCAAAGATGACATTATCCTTCGAAAGATTCAGCGTGGCGCGCGCAACGTTGCCGACCTTTTGGACGTGCTCCCATTCCGGGCTGCTCGTCCCGCGCCACAAAATTTCGTAACCCGTTGCCAATCCTCCCGGCGAAGTTTCCCAGGTGAGGGTTGAATCGTTTTCGAGATCTTTCGCCAGCAAATGCACATTCGCGGGAGGCGCAGGCGCAGCGGCCAGCGACGCCAACGTCGCCGCATTCAGCCGCGCCACGCGCGCCACGTAATCGAAATCGACAAACTTCGGCAGGTCGCCATACTCGATGCCATTCTCGTTGCGAACGTTTTGATGCTGATGATGAAAGTCTTCGCGAAACTCGGTGAAGCGCACCGCGGTAAATCCCTGCTGATTGAAAGAATAATGATCGCCGCCGCGCAGGTAACGGTCGAGCCGGAAAATCAGCATCGGCTTCACGCCAGCGTCGTAAGCGCGGCCAACGTCGGCGATATAGCGCGCCAGTTGCCGCGATTGCGAGTCGTTCTCGCCGCCCAGCCCGCGAATCCGTTGGATCTCCTGCTCGGTTGCCGCCGCCGGCAGCCCCTCGGAAAACACGCGCACCACCGAATGATCCTGCTCGACGCTCTTGTCGCCGCCAACAATGTCATTGTTCAGCACGGCTTCGATATTCCAGCCCTGCTCTTTCGCCATCTTCGCGAAATGCCCGCTGCCGTTCAGCCCCTGCTCCTCGCCCGCCACCGTCAGAAAAATAATCGTCGCCGGAAATTTCAGCTTGCTCAAAACCCGCGCGCATTCCAGGCTCACGGCGGTTCCGCTGCCATCGTCGTTCGCGCCCGGAGCGTCGTCCCTTTACATCGAGAATATCGCTGTTCCGCGAATCGTAGTGCCCCGTCACCAGCACGATGCGCTTCGCATTCTCCGCATCGCTTCCCTTCAAAACCGCATAAACATTGGTGATTTCGGTTGGCGCGAAAATCCGCTCGCCCGGCGGCTCGGTGAAGCTATCGATCTTCACCTCCAAACATCCGCCGCAATCTTTGGAATAGCGCTCGAACTCCTGCTTGATCCACTCCCGCGCCGCGCCAATGCCGCGCCCCGCCGCAATCGACAGCCGCATCCTGCGCCGAAATCGTCGAGCGCGTTCCGAAGCTCACCAGCTTTTCAATATTCGCCTGAATCCGCTCCGCCGAAACTTGTTGCAGCGCGGCGGCAATGCGGGGATCAACCGTCATACTTTCCGCCGCATCGGAGCTTTTCTGATTTTGCGCGGACGCCATGCTGGCGAGACCAAGCACAACTGAGAGAGCGAGAACATCAAGTCTGTATTTGGGCGCTGGGGGCAAGTCAGTCTCCTTGAAGAACCGATATAGACTACCTCAGATAAGCTCCAGCCGCCCGAATCGCTCGTGGAGCGGCGGACGCCCTCGTCCGCCCAACCCGCCATATTCCTATAGAATCCGCCATTTCCGCCCCATTTGCCTCTCTACAGCACTCTCCCCCTTGACCTTTTGCCGCGGAAGAATCTAAAAATTAACAGTGGCATCGAATGGGAGCGGAGGGATCATGGTTCTTTGTCCTGAGTGCGAAACCAATCTGGATGTGGAAGAGGAAGAGGTCGATGAGGGAGAAATTGTCTCTTGCCCCGAGTGCGGCACTGATTTTGAAGTGGTCACCACTATGCCGCTCGAATTGAAAGCGGTGGAAGCCGGCTACGTGGAAGAAGAGGAAGAAGTAGAAAGTGAAGACGACGACTCGTAAAGTCTCTCGCGCCATTCTTCCTGCGCGCCTGTTTGCGGCCGCTCCGCTCGCTACTCTCTCCTTATTCGCCGCTCTGAGTTTTCAACTTCTCATCCCGTCCACCGCCTCGTCCGAATCGAAGCTAAAACCCACCGATCCCTATGCGCTCATCTTCGGCACGGTCTGGGGGCCGGACGATCATCCCGTCTATGGCGTGAAGGTGAAAATCCGCCGCGCGCAGGATAAGAAGGCGAAGTGGGAGCTTTACTCCGACCACTCCGGCGAATTCGCGCAGCGAGTTGCGGCGGGCGAAGCGGATTACGTGGTGTGGGCCGACCTTAAGGGCGTGAAAACTGCCGACGGCCAGCCGCTGCATCTGGCGCAAGAGGTCACGCTCCACGTAGAGTATGACGAGCGCGTGGATATCGGCCTGCACCTCAAGCGCTAAAATAATCGCTGTCAGAAAAACTTAGCCAATTGTCTAGGAAAACTCTGATTAACCTCAACTTTGTCATTTCGAGCGGAGCAAAATCGCCCGTTTCCAGGCGATTTTGCGAAGTCGAGAAACCTGCTTTTCCGCCGGAGGACTTAGTCAGAAGCTTCCTGGCGGAGGGTAAAGGGGACCAACTCTCATGACTCCCAGACGAACTCTTCACGATGCCGCTCTCATCGCACTGGCGCTCACGCTCGTGATTTCTGCGACCGCCCACGCCGCTCCCGACAAAAAAGATAAAGGCCAGGGCCGCCTGCTCTACGGCAAAGTGCTGGACCAGCAGGATAACCCCGTCGTCGGCGCGGTCGTCTACCTCACCAACGCCCGCACCCACGCGGTAAAAACCTACATCGTTGGCCAGGATGGTACCTATCGCTTCCCCGGCCTGTCCTCCGTCGACTACGAAGTTTATGCTCAATTGAACGGCCGAAAGAGCGATACCAAGTCCGTAAGCCAGTTTGACGACCGGTCCGAGGTCTATGTTGATCTCAGAGTCAATGCCCAGTAGTCAAGCGGCAAATCGAGCGCTCGCATACAACTTTTCGCCGTCCGCGGGGTTCAATAGGGAAAGACGTTTTGCGCCGGGAGGAAACCTTGAAAGGATTGCGCTTGCTTCAAACCAGGAATTATTGCGCCTTGGCCGCGGGGGCGGTTTTCGCGGCTTTTATGCTGATGGCGGCGTTCGCGGCCGCTCAGGAGGGCGCCATGAGCCCTTATCAGGACGAACAGGATGGCGTTAGCGCCGGCGGCAAATGGATGGAATTTCGCTCGGAAGACAAGATGACCGGCGCGAAAAAAGTCCGCTTCGAACTGCTCGCCAACAATTATCTTCGCGAAGATCCGGACTTCAAGCCGCGTGTCGAAGTGATGTGCAGCAACGGCAAATATCAGCACGCCGATTTTAATCTCGGCGGCCGCTTGGGACGCCCCGATTATCCCGGCTTCTGGGGCCAGCCGAAAATGGAAGTAATGGTCCGCGTCGATGGCAGCCACGACCACAAAGGTTGGAACTGGATGCGCGACCGCTATCTCTCCATGGACAAAGGCACCGTCCGCGCCGCCTTCGGCGCACAGGTTCTTAATATCGAAGTCCGCACGCGCTCCGGCTTCGCTATCGCCGAGTTTTCTCCCGGCGGCTTGAATCTGGACGAAGTAAGGCACGCCTGCGACCTGACCCCGCACAAGCCGTGATCGGGTCGAGATGAATACGTAAGGCCGAGCCCGCGCTAGCTCGGCCTTTCTTAAGATTATGTAGGGACAGCCGCCCCCGCCTGTCCATCGAGCGCAGCTTGAACGCCTTTTACTTTCCCCTCGCCTGACTCCCCGTCGGTTACTTGCGCCCGCGCCCATTCTCCTGTTCCTATAAATTCATCCCCACAAACGAGGGAAGGAAATGAGCGGAAGCGTGGTGCAAACGGCGGCGTTGTTGCTCTTCGCAGTAGGAGTTCTCGTCTACGCCGTCATCCTTTACAACGAACTGGTGCGCCTGCGCAATGACAACGACCGGGCGTGGGCCAATATAGACGTTCTGCTCAAGCAGCGGCACGACGAAATTCCAAACCTGGTCGAGATTGTCAAAGGCTACATGCAGCACGAGCAGCAGACTCTTACTGCGGTAACGCAGGCGCGCGCCGCTTCCATGAACGCAGCCAGCATCGGCCAAAAAGCGCAGGCCGATCTTATGATGACCGGCGCTCTGCGCGGCCTCTTCGCCGTCGCGGAAAATTATCCGCAGCTCAAAGCCAATGAGAATTTTCTCAAGCTGCAAACTCGCATCAGCGAACTCGAAGACCGCATCGCCGACCGCCGCGAGTTCTTCAATGACGACGTCAATACTTACAACACTCGCATTGGCCAAATTCCGGAAGTTTTTGTGGCCAGCTTCATGAGCCTCAAGCCGCGCGCCATGTTCAAAGTATCCGACGAAGATCGCAGGCAGTTGGAAGTAAAGTTTCAGGGCCAAAACGCGGCGGGAGCTTAACGTGGGGCTCAACGCGCTCGTGGCCTAACTAACGTTCTCCCTTAACGTTTTTCGCCACGCGGATTAGAAGACCGCTGGAACCCCAAACCATCGAGGTTCCAGCGCGTTTTGAATTGCCTTAGGTTTACGCTGACATCGCGCGGCGCTGCGGACGGCTTTCTCGAATCGACGCAACCCCCCGGCGAATATTCAGCCAGCCATTTTCCTGGAAAAGATGAAACAGGTCGTACGTGTAGGGCACTTCGCCGGTCACGATCTCCTCTTTCCCCTGATCGTCGGTTACGGCGAACGCGACCTGCACCGGTTCGTCGGGCGAGTTTTGCTTGGTGAAGTGTACGAGTTTTACATTGAGGGTTGATTGCTCTTGCGGTTGCATAGGCATACTTTTCCTCCATTTAGTTTTTATGATTTGGGTAATGGACGTACACAGGTAGAACGATCCAGAGCAAAGTTGATGCGCAGATTTTTGTAAAAAAAGTTTTTCAGTCTACTGTGCTGTCTCGGAAATGTACACGTTATACGTTATAAGTTCCAGTCCCTTGAAAGGGCGTGCCTCCAGGCGACGCCATCACCGGGATAAACGAAAACGTTTGGCTCTACGGTTTGCGGAAGAGCTGGCGATTCGTCTCGGGGTATTTCTTCAGGCATACCGCAAGCGCACCGTTTTCAGCGCGCTTTTAGGCGCTGCACTTTAAACTTGAGCTTTTCTGCAAACTGTCTAGTCCCAGCCTTCCTTCGCGATCTTCGCGGGTGTTCTTAGCGGCCTTCGCGGTTAAAAGCTTTTACTCCCGAAATTAGGAAGCTACAGACTTCCACCTGAAAATTTGGTCGATTCTTCCTCAGCTCCGAAATAATTTGCAGTTTCCCCATGCCCTTTCCGTCCCTTTGTGCAACTAACACTTATGCGTTCTTTCACTGCAACGACTTCCACGAGAGGTGATTCACAATGAACAACTTAATTAAGTCAATTCTCAAGACCGCGGTTTACTTCCTCGATCAGACCGACCGTTTCGCCGGTGGCGTGCGGGATCGCGTGGCCGATGGCCTTGGCGACGCCAGCGAGCGAGTGGCGGACCTGCGCGATCGCGCCCAGGAAATTTACGAGGGCGAAGATCACACGATGCGCAATGTTCTGACCTTTGCCGCCGGAGTAGGCGTTGGCATTGGCGCCGCCATTTTGTTCGCTCCCGCCAGCGGCGAGGAAATTCGCAGCCAGATCAGCGACAAAGTGCAAGACATCGGCGGCCGAGTGCGCGACCGCTTTACCTCCGAGGGTCAGGCGCGCCGCGCCGCGACCGGAACGGAAAACCGCTAATCCTTGCCACCGCGCGCGTTTATCACAGCGCAATGTTGCTATCGCGCGCGGTATTCGTGTGATTTCGTGCCGCGCGCGAAGCTTTCTCCGAAATCTGTTTACGAGAGGAACTTTATGAATATGAAGATTACCTGCCGCCTATTCGCTCCAGCGCTGTCGCTTGCTTTGTTCGCTGGCGGAGCTGTTTTAGTGGGCGCGCAAGATTCGAACACATCGAATTCTCCGCAAGCCGACAATACTAAAATGAATGCCGGAGACAGCCGCCCGCAGGCCGTCACCGCCGACCAGCAGAAAGCCAACCCTTCCGATCGCGACACTACCAGGCAGATTCGGCGGGCAATCGTAAAAGACAAGTCCATTTCCACTTATGGCCACAACGTAAAAATCATCACCCAAAACGGAATGGTAACGCTCAAGGGGCCGGTACGTTCCGAAGACGAAAAGAAGACCATCGAAGCCAAGGCTGCGGAAATAGCCGGACCCGATAAAGTTACGGACGACCTGGAAGTGAAAACGAAGCAGTAGTCTGAAGCGGCAGCCTAAAGCTCCGAAATTTACCTCAATCGGAATTTATCTCAAAGGAGAATCATTACTATGGCGGGAAAAAATACAGCGGTATTCGGAATTTATCCAGAGTACGCCAGCGTCGAAAACGGAGTCGACTCGTTGAAGGCGGCTGGCTTTCGCAACACTGACATCTCCGTGCTGTTCCCTGAGAACGTAGGCACGAAAGATTTCGCGCACGAGAAAAATACAAAAGCCCCCGAGGGCACCGCAACCGGCGCCGGTACTGGAGCGGTGATCGGTGGCGGCCTGGGTTGGCTGCTCGGAATCGGCGCTCTCGCTATTCCCGGCCTTGGGCCGTTCATTGCGGCTGGACCGATTATGGCGGCTCTCGCCGGTGTCGGAGTTGGAGGCGTGGTTGGCGGAATCGCCGGCGCTCTGGTCGGCATGGGCATCCCCGAGTACGAAGCCAAGCGCTACGAAGGCCGCATCAAAGATGGCGGCATCCTGCTCTCGGTACACTCCGACGATTCCGAGTGGACGAAGCGCGCCAAAGAAATTCTTGAGCATACGGGCGCCCAGGATATCGCTTCCGCGGGCGAAGCCAGCGCCGATTTCTCCAAAACCGATAAACCGATGCTTCGCGCCAGTTAGGTCGAGGTCAAAATCGCGAAGTCGTTTGATAGTGAATCTGTCTGACTAAGCAGAACGTGATTAACATTCTGGGCGGCCCAACGCCGGTTGTGCCGCCCAGAAATCAAAAGAAGAATACCCGCCCGCCTAAAGCAGCTTCGCCGCATCCTTCGCGTAATAAGTGAGAATCATGCTCGCGCCCGCCCGCCGGATGCTTAACAAACTTTCCATCATCACCCGGTCGCGCTCGATCCAGCCGTTGCGCGCCGCCGCTTCAATCATGGCGTATTCGCCGGAAACCTGGTATGCCGCCAGCGGCAGATCGAAGCGTTCGCGCGCCGCGGCGATTACGTCGAGATAAGGCATGGCCGGTTTCACCATGATCATGTCGGCGCCTTCTTCAATGTCCATTTCGATTTCGCGCATGGCTTCCCGCACGTTAGCTCCATCCATTTGATAAGAGCGCCGGTCGCCGAATTGCGGAGCCGAGTCCGCCGCCTCGCGGAACGGTCCATAGAATCCGGAGGCAAATTTCGCCGCATAAGAAAGTATCGGCGTGCTTTCGAATCCAGCTTCATCGAGCGCGCGGCGAATCGCGCCAACACGCCCATCCATCATGTCCGACGGAGCGATAACGTCGATGCCCGCGCGAGTCAGCGATACCGAAGCTCGCGCCAACAATTCGAGGCTGGCATCGTTGTCGATCTCAAACTTGGATTCCACCGCGCTGGCCACCATAGACGCGAGTTCGTCGATCACTTTCGGCTTTTCGCCATCGTTCTTCGGAACCTTCGCCGCTCCAGCGCGCTCTGTCACAGCGCTTCTCGCGGCAGCTCCCAGCGACATCGGCGTAGAGGAAGATTTCACGATCCCGCAATGCCCGTGCGCCATGTATTCGCAAAGGCACACGTCGCCCATCAGAATCAGATCGGCGACTTCGCGCTTTATGGCCCGCGCCGCTCGCTGCACAATGCCGTCATCGGCCCACGCGCCCGAAGCGACGTCGTCTTTTTGTTCCGGCAGGCCGAACAGAATGACCGCAGGCACGCCCAACGAGCGAACCTCGCGCGCCTCTTTCACAGCCTCTTCGACTGAAAGGTTGAAAACTCCGGGCATGGATCGAACTTCTTTCCGCACTCCTTCCCCGGGGCAAACGAACAAGGGATAGACAAAAGCGTCGGGAGTAAGCCGAGTTTCTCGCACCAAATTGCGAATTTCGGCGGTACGCCGCAAACGGCGAAGACGAGTTACAGGAAAGGCCATAGCGTGACCACCTGGCGAGGATTTAAGCGCCTTTCAATCCATGATTCTAGCAGGGCATGATTCTAGCGGGCCAGTTTGTAGCAGCCCAGATTCCACTCTACTGTCCTGGAAACGTAGGTTACAGGTCTTGAAAGGGCACGCCTTCAGGCGCGCCGCCGGATGGCGACTCAAACAAGCAACATATCTGAGCACCCGAGGTCCGACGTCCGAGGTCCGCAGTCCGAGGTCCGCCGTCCGCTATTCCACCGCCTCCCAGCGGCCGCACTCCGGCAAAGCTCTGAAAACAAAAGGTGACGAAAGTAATAGACGAGCATCCGAAAGCCATCTAGCAATCGACTCCGCTATCCCTAAAATTAAAGGTGGATGAGTCTGTTCCAACGGCACCGCTGGTTTGCCCTCGCTGGCCTGGTAACTCTGGCCTTCGCGGTGGTGTCTCTTTCCATTTCCCGCGGTCCCGCGCTCGCCGCGATTTCCGATCTCGGCTATCTTTTTCTCACACTTGCGGCTGCCGCAGCCACGCTGGCCACGGCAACGTCGTCGCGAGGCACTGACCGGCGCTTCTGGGCGTTGCTGGCGGCCGGATGCATTCTTTGGGCCGCAAATCAGGCGGGATGGGTGTATTACGAAGTTTTTAGGCAAACCGGGATCCCCGATCCCTGGTTCATGGACATGTTTCTTTTTCTTCATCTCATTCCCATGATCGCCGCGGTCGGATTACGTCCACACCGCTCCGAATGCGAACAGAAATTCCGCGTGGGAACTCTTGATTTCCTTTTGCTTCTGGTTTGGTGGGTGTTTGTTTATGTCTTCGTCGTCTTCCCGTCGCAATATATCGCAATTAACAAAGCGATATATGACAGAAACTTCGCCTCCATTTACCTGGTGGAAACCGGCGTTCTGGTGTTGGTGCTGGGAATCGCCGCCCGGGGAGCGTCCGCCGGATGGAGGATGATCTACATCAACCTGATGGCGGCCAGCGCCTTATATGCGATCGATTCCCAGGGGATGAATCTGGCGTTCGTCAACGGCAAGTATTACACCGGAAGTATCTACGATGTTCCGCTGCTGGGCACAGTTAGTTGGATCGCGGCCATCGCTATGAGCGCACGCCGCTGGCAACCGCGAGCCATGCCCTCTAAAGCGGGCGACAAATGGGGCGAAATCGCGGTGCACCTGGCGATGCTCGCAATGTTGTCTCTGCCCGCGCTTGGCTTGTGGACTTTCCTATGGGATCGCTCTTCGTCGCCCATACGCACGCTTCGCCTCTTTACCGTACTGGCGGCAATGCTCGTTTTGGGCGCGTTCTTATTTGTGCGCCAATATTTACAGGACCAGGCGCTAATGCGCCTGCTCGAGGAATCGCGCCGCAGCTTCGAGGCCGAACGACGCCTGCAAAGCCATCTTGTGCAGAGAGAAAAACTGGCTTGTCTCGGAGAGTTAGTGGCCGGAGCGGCGCTCGAATTTGACGGCCCGCTGACCGCCATTATGAACTATTCGGAAAAGCTGTGGTCGCACCAGCGTTTATCCAGCGATCAGGATTCGCTGGTGCGAAAAATCGTGAGTCATTCCCAGCGCACCCGCGAACTGGTGGCCAATCTTCAAAGTTTCGCGCAGCAAAGTTCAGCGGAAAAGGCGATGGTCGATATTTCCATGCTTCTTCAAGGAGCGTCCAGATGCGCTCGATGCAGCGCCATCAAAGCATCCGCTTTGAGCTTCTAATCGAGCCCGACCTGCCGCGAGTATGGGGCGACGGCCACAGGCTCTTTCAGATCTTTGTCCAGATCGTGGACAACGCCGTGGATGCTTTGGAAGAGGCTGGCGGAGGCCTGCTTCAGGTCAGCGCTCACAGCCGGGCGGAAGAGGTGGTATTGGAGTTCGTCGATAGCGGCCCGGGCATAAAAGAGCCAAACCGCGTTTTCGATCCTTTCTACACGACCAAGCCCGTCGGTAAAGGCACCGGCCTGGGCCTCAGCGTTGTCTACGGCGTGGTCCAGGATCACGCCGGCGAGATTACTTGCCAGAACAGGCCAGAAGGCGGCGCCGCTTTTGTGTTGCGGCTGCCCATCCACGCTGCTCTCGCCCCTCACGCTCTGGCCGCCGCGCAATCCTAGCAGGTTGCGGAAAGTTCACCGCTGCGATAACCGCGGCCCTTGTCATCCTGAGCGAAGCCGAAGGGATCTCCCGCTTAATCGGCCCGACGCGTGAGCAAAACCGCCGTTCCTGTAACATAATTTCGATGCCGCAACCGCTCCTCCACTATTCCTCGCGCGTGCTGGAGTTCGAGAATCTTCGCGACCTCCTCCGTGGCTACGCATCTTCGCCGCTCGGCCAGGCAAGGATTGCCGAGCTTGCGCCCTCCGCCGATTCCGCCTGGATCGTCGAGCAGCAGGAGCTTGCCGAAGAAGTGCGCGAATTCCGGCGCGTGGGAGGAAGATTCGATTTCTCAGGTCTCCTCGATATTACGCAGTTGATTCAGCGGGCGCGCATCTCCGGCGCGGTGCTCGAAACGGCGGAGATCCGCGACGTGCTTCTCCTGGTGAGCCGCGCCGCCGAGTGGCGAGAGATTGCGCTTCATCCTCCTGCGAGCATGCGGAGGGAATGGCGCCGGGTCCGTGCCCTTTGCGACGGCCTCGCCGACTTCTCCGAGTTCCGAAAATATTTTCTCAACAAGATCGAGCCCGATGGAACTCTCGAAGATCGCGCTTCGCCGGAACTGGCGCGGATTCGCCGCGAGATTGAAAAGCAAAGACGCGGTATTCAGGAGTCGCTTACCGGATATCTCCGCCGCCTCGCCGAGGGCGGCGCGGTGCAGGACGAACTCATCACCATTCGCGGCGAGCGCTTCGTCATCCCGGTAAAAATCGAGCAGAAGCGCCGCGTGCAGGGAGTTGTGCACGGGGCGAGTTCCAGCGGGCAAACGGTTTTCGTCGAGCCGCTCGAAACCATCGAGCAGAATAACGAACTGGTCCGCCTGCTCGACGAAGAGCAGGCGGAAGTTCATCGCATTCTGCTCGAAATGACCCGCCGCATCGGCGAACTCGCCGACGAAATTCTCGCCGCCTCCGCCATGCTCGGCGAACTCGAGCTGCAATTCGCCAAAGCCCGCTTCGCCGAAGATTACAACTGCGTCGCCGTGGACTTATGTAGGGACAGCCGCCCCCTCGGCAGGCTCGGGGCAGGCCCCCGGCTGTCCGAGGCGGGTGAAACCCGCCTGCTGCTGCAAAACGCCCGTCACCCTCTGCTGGAACGAAATCTAAAACTCAAAAGCCTTTCCGTAGTTCCAATCACCCTCGAACTCGAAGCCGCCCGCCGCCAGCTAGTCATCACCGGCCCCAACACCGGCGGCAAAACAGTCGCGCTCAAAACCGTCGGCCTGCTAGCCCTGATGGCCCAGTCGGGAATTCCCGTTCCCGCCGACCGCGCCGAAATGCCCGTCTTCGACGCGGTGCTCGCCGACATCGGCGACTATCAGTCGATCGAACAGAATCTTTCCACTTTCTCCGCGCATGTTACCAACATCGATTTCATTTCCCGCACCGCGACCGCGCAATCGCTCGTCCTGCTAGACGAACTGGGCTCGGCCACCGATCCCGAAGAAGGCGCGGCGCTGGCCGTCGCAATCGCCAGCCACTTTGGCTGCGTCGGCTGCATGACCGTCATTTCCACCCACCACACGTCGTTGAAGGTCTATGGCGCGAACACTGCGGGCGTCATCAATGCGTCGGTCGGCTTTAACGAAGCCACTCTTCAACCGACATACGAATTAAAGATCGGAGTACCCGGAGCGTCGGCGGGAATCAACATCGCGCAGCGCCTCGGCCTGAACCCCGCAATCATCGAATCGGCGCGGGCACGGCTGGGTTCGCAGGCCCGCGACGTTGGCGAATTTCTGGACCGGCTCCATGCCAATTTACGCGAGGCCGAAAGCGAACGTCTTCGCCTGAAATCCCGCGAGCAGGAATTAGAGCGCGAAAAAGCTCATCTCGCAGCCGAAGGAAAAAAAGAACAGCAAGCCAAAACTCGCGAGCTGGAAAAGAAACTGGAGAGCGTTCTGCGCGATTTTGAATATCACGCCCGCGAAGCGGTGAATGCCGTTCAGGATAAAGCCGCCGCGCAGAAAGTATCGAAAGAAGCCGAGCGCCGGGTCGCAAAACTCCGCCGCGAATTTCGCGATCAATTCGATTCCACCGTAGTCGCGCACGCCAGCGGCGCCGACGAAGGCGACCCTCACGCCCAGCCTCAGGTCGTTAAGAACGTAGCCGAAGGCGACACCGTCAAACTGAAATCCACCGGACGCTCGGCGACCGTCCTGCGCAAGCTGGACGATTCGCATTTCGAAGTGACGATGGGCGCGATGAAAATGAAGATCGCCCGCGACGACATCGCCGCCGTGATTTCGGCCGCTCGTTCCGCCGATTTTCCGGTGAAAGCCGTGCGCGCGCGAGGGATTTCCGTCTCGTTAAGCGGCGAAAACGAAGGCCAGAACGCGCCATCCGAGATCAACGTGATCGGCTATAACGTCGACGACGCCACCCGCGAAGTGCAGCGATTTGTCGACCGCGCATTCCTCGCCGGCCTCCCGCGTGTCCGCATCGTCCACGGCAGCGGCATGGGCATCCTCCGCAAAGCCCTGCGCCAGGCCTTGCAACAGCATCCCCACGTAGAGTCAGTCGCCGAGCCTCCGCAGAATGAGGGCGGGGGAGGGGCTACGGTGGTGGAGTTGAGAGTATAGCCCGGCGGTTTAAGTGATCGACATACAAGCGATTCCAGGTAGTGGCTCAATTGGAATTAATGCGGCGTCATCCTGAGCGGAGCCGTTTTTCCGGCGTAGCGAAGGATCTCCCTCTAGTCAGTCTTTGCACAAGGGTTTGCCGCTGAGCTTTGCGGCGGATTCGATGAACATGCAATCTCCATAAGAATAAAAGCGATAACGCTCTGCGACCGCGTGCCCGTAGGCCCGCAAAACATTTCCCCTTCCGGCAAATGCGCTCACCAGCATAAGCAGCGTCGATTGCGGCAGGTGAAAGTTCGTGAGCATTGCGCCGGCCACTCTGAATTCGAAGCCGGGATAGATAAAGATATCGGCATTGCCGGTTCCGGCCGAGACGGTTCCCGCTCCGGCCAGCGCGGCATGCTCGAGGGTTCGTACCGTTGTGGTGCCCACGGCCACGACGCGGCGCGAGGCGCGCAAAGCCTGGTTTATAGCGGCAGCCGCCGCGGGCGAAATGGAGTAAGCTTCGGAGTGAATTTTGTGATCTTCCACGCGCTCCACGCGAACCGGCTGAAACGTTCCCAGCCCAACATGCAGCGTGATCTCGACGGTTTCGATGCCGCGCCGCCGGATACGATCGAGGATTTGCGGAGTGAAATGAAGTCCGGCGGTGGGCGCGGCAACCGATCCCGTTTGCTGCGCATAAACGGTCTGATACCGCTCGCGATCGTCGAAAGAATCCCCCCGGGAGATATAGGGCGGCAGCGGAACGTGGCCGATGCGGTCGAGCAAACCGAAAAAATTCTCAACCGGCTCAAACCGGATGCGGCGTTCGCCGAATTCTCCGCGCGCAATCACCCCGGCTTGCAGTCTCGTCGCGTTCGCCAAAAAATAACCGCTCACCCACTCCGATCTTCCTCCCCGGCTTCACCAGGCATTCCCACTCGTTGGGCTGCGTGGAAAGTTGACGGGTCAGAAAAACCTCGATCCGCCCGCGAAGAAAATCGGCCGAGGCGCGATTAAGAGCGCTTAAAAGCTGGGCTCGCGAACCTTCCCGCCTTCCGTAGAGCCGCGCCGGAAAGACGCGCGAATTGTTGAATACCACAATGTCGTCCGAGCGTAAAAGATCGGGAAAATCGAGAAATATGCGGTCGGAATATCGGCCAGTCGATCTTTCCAGATGCAACATGCGGGCGCCATCGCGAGCGGCGGAAGGTTCCTGGGCGATGAGTTCTTCCGGAAGATCGAAGTGGAAGTCGGAAACGAACACGCTCCGAAATTATATGGGGAATATCGGCAAAAACATCGGGCATAGGCGATGGAGGTGGGAAAAAACACCGATTAACCGGCGCCATTAAGTAAATTTATCCGCATTTTTGGTAAATTTGTTTGTCTGTTCGCGCAAGGTGCGGTACTATGCGGGGGCTGTAGCTTTTATAGCTTTTGCCGCTTTCGTCACTCCCCCTGAGAGAGTATTTCCATGTCCGTTGAACGCAAACACAGGGAAGAAATCGTACGCTACGGCCGCATGCTGCAC
Source organism: uncultured Acidobacteriota bacterium (assembly GCA_963755225.1). Taxonomy (GTDB): domain Bacteria; phylum Acidobacteriota; class Terriglobia; order Terriglobales; family Acidobacteriaceae; genus Sulfotelmatobacter. The sequence continues at coordinate 680,078 of CAVWJE010000005.1, read as the reverse complement.
GAGCGCGGCTTTGTCGCGGCGATGGACGGAAACTTATCGGTGCGTCTTGATGGCGAGCGGATCCTTGTGACCCCAACCTGCGTGAGCAAGGGAGCGATGCGCGCCGCGGATATGGTGATTGTCGATCGCGATGGCACTCGCATTGCCGGCCGCCGCAACGTGACCAGCGAAATTGGCATGCACGTTCTCATCTATCGCATGCGTCCCGATATTCAGGCGATTGTGCACGCTCACCCGCCCACCGCGACCGGTTTCGCCGCCGCCGGCATGGCTCTGACGGAACCCCTCGTCTGCGAAGTTGTCATGGGCCTGGGATGTATTCCTCTGGCGCGCTATGGCACGCCGGGAACCTCAGAACTGGCGAAAACCCTCGAACCCTACGTTCCCCACTATGACGCCATTCTCATGTCGAATCACGGCGTGGTGGCCTACGGCGATACCATCGAGCATGCCTACATGAAAATGGAAACCGTGGAGCATTTCGCCCAGATCGCATTGGTGACCCATCTTCTGGGGCGCCAGCAGCCGTTGAGTGGCATGGATATCGAGAAGCTATTGGTGGCTCGAACAAAATATTTCGGCGGCAAGATGGCGGCGACCATGCCAATGGCTATGTCGAGACCTCCGGAAAAAGTCAGCTAAAGCGCTCGCTACGCTCGCGGGACAGCCGAGAGCCTGCCCTGAGCTTGTCGAAGGGGCGGCTATCCTACATAGTCCCAGCGTCCCCATAGTCCCGGCGACGGGCGACTGTCCCACATAGTCCCGTTCACTTGGCGATTTATTCTCCGCCGAGGCGAAAGCGGAATCCTGCGCGAAAATTGATGGGCAGCGCGGGATATCCGACAACCTCGTTGTAGCGGCGGTCCAGCGCGTTCTCCACGTTCGCGTAGGCGCTGACGCGCGAGTTAATGGCATACCATCCGCCGAGGTCGACGCGCACATATCCGGCGGCGTGGAAGATGTAGAAGCCATCGAAATCGTCGTCCGGACGCCGGCCAACGAAGCTTCCACTGAGGTTTGATCCCCATCGATTACCCAGATACGACAAGAGCATGGTCGCCGAATGCTTGGGACGGCGCAGTAGGGGCTGGCCCGGATTGTATTGCGAATCGATAGGCGCAGGGTCGCTGAGTATCTCGGTCGATGTGTATGTATAGGCTGTATCGAGCAGCCAACGCGGGCGGAGTTTGGCCTGCACTTCGGCTTCAACGCCCTGCGCGAACGCTTGATTCACGTTGAAATATTCGCCAACGAAAGTTGTAGGGTTCACGGTCTCGTAATTGATCTGGTCGTGAAACAGGTTGTTGAAGTAAGTGGCGTTGAAAATATATTTTCCGCGGTAGAAATCCTGCCGGATGCCGGCCTCGAAGGCGCGCACCCGCTCCGGCTTGAGGCCGGTGTTGGGGACGGAATACGGCGGGCCGGCGAAAGTTTCCTCCAGCCGGGGCTCTTTGAAGCCGGTGGCGTAAGAGAAACGCAGCCGCGTTCCGGAAAGAATTTCTCCGCCTCGTCGCGCTAACAGAGTCAATGCAATCCGCGGCACGCCGGTATTGCCGAAAACGCTGCTGTGGACGAAGCGTCCGCCCGCAATTGCCGTGAGCCTGCCCCAGGTTAGCTGTTGCTGAAAGTATGCGTCTTGATTGAGGCGCTGGCCGGGAGTTTGCGAGCCGACGCTGCCGACGAATCCATTTTCGTTTTCGATGCGGTATCCGAAGGTGCTGTGTCCCCCGATGCGAGCCAGCGCGCGTTCGGAATAGTCTCCCTGATATTCGAATCCGGCGCGGTTGATGTCGTCGTACTCGTGGTCGGGAAAATCGATCTGGCCATAAATGGGGCTGACGCGGGCGGGGTCGCCATAAAGATTCACGTCATTGTAACGATAGAGATAATCGAAGCCCGTAAAGCGGTGCTGCCAGCCCGAAGGCTGCGCCACGGTAAGTTCCAGGCTGCCCAGCAGGCTGTTGAGTTGCGACCACTCGTTGGGATCGGGCGGCAAAAGAGGATCGCCGTTGAAACTCCACTCGCCGGGGAGGCCGGTGTGGCTGTTGGAGTGGCGCAAGTGCAGGCGCAGGGAAAGTTCGTCGTTGAGCGCTGCTCCCACGTTTGCTCCCTGCAATGAATCGGAGAATGCATTATTGATGCCGGCGCCCTCGGTATTAAATTGATCGCCGAAGAAGTTGTAGTCGCACCGGCCCTCGGCGCCCGCGAAAGATGCGTAGCCGTTGGCGGTCGAAAAATTTCCGCCATCGGCGCCGAGGCGGATTTCGGGAGTCTGCGTGCTGCCGGCTCGGGTGAAGACCTGCACCACGCTGGTCATGGCATCGGAGCCATAGAGCGTGCTCTGCGCGCCGCGCAGAAATTCCATGCGGCTGGCTTCAGTGAGCGGCAGCGTGCCGAAATCGAAGGTGCCTCCCGGCTCGTTGATGGTTACGCCATCCACAATCACTTTGTTGTAGGTGGAATCGCCGCCGCGAACGAATAGAGACGATAATCCTCCGCGCTGGCCCGCGGAATTGACTACCGCCCCGGGTAAGTACCGAACCGCATCGTCGGCGGCGACGGGCCGCATGGTTTCGAGTTGTTGGTCTTGCAGCGTGGAAATGCTGGCGCCGGTTTCTCCGGCGGGCGCGGGAGTTCGGGTCGCGGTTACAACCACGGTCTCCGACGCTGTGGCGAGGCGCAGCCGGATCGTGATCAGGTCGGCGTGATCCGGCACCTCCTCGCTTTCCGCGGCGAAGCCGGGGGCGAGCACCTTAATCCGGTACGCGCCCGCCGCCAAATCGCCGAAGTCAGCTATTCCTTCGGCGGAGGACTCGACCGTTTTCACGGAAGCATCGATTCGCTTTGAATCGGTTCCTTTTGAAAATAAGGAAACCTGCGCGCCGCGCACGGCGGCGGATTGAGGGTCAGTGATCTTGACTTTAAGATCGGCAGCGGACGCTGCCGCGAGAGAAATCGAAAGAAAAAAACATGCACACACTACACGCATAACCATCCTCCTTTTCACGCGAAAGGGGTTAAGGTGGACGGTTTGCGCCGGTCTCCTGGCTTTGCGAGTGAGGATGGAAGAACAGCAATCAGCAGTCAGCACTTAGCATTCAGCTAAACGCGGGCTTGCTGGGCTATCTACATCCGAAATTTGCGGCCGGCCTTCCCAGGATCGCTCCCAGTGGACGGCTGCGATGTTCTCGCTTACAGTTGCGCGGCAGCGCGGGAATTGCACCCGCTTCCCTGTCTTCGCCACAAGGCAAAGACGCGCAAACCGAAGGACGTGTCAAAGAACGGAAAATCTGGAGAGAGAAATTTACCGGGGCGCGCGCTGGAAGTCAACCGGCGCGGGGCTCGTTTCTTCGCGAACCTAGCGATCTGGGGCGGAGCCGATCCCATCTCGAACACGCGTTGGCTCTCCCACGAAGACCAGGCAGCCATTCGGATCGTCGATGTGGAACTCGGTCATGCCGTAATCCCGATCGAACAGATCGCGGACGCGGTAACGGTCTTTGAACGTTCTCACGCGCTCCCATAGCGAAGCGATGTTCAAAACTTCAATGTAGATCTCAGTGTGGCCGCGAACGCAGCGCATCACTTCTTCGGAAGCCGCCTTCATGAAGTGAATGGTCTGGCCGTCGCGCTCGACGATGGAATATTCGGCGGTTCTCAGGGTCGCCGTGAATCCGAGCACGTCGCTATAAAAGGCAACAGTCTCATCCATGTCGGCGACGGCCAACATCGGACTTATCTTCTTGGCGATGCAGGTTGCGGTGGTCGCGGTTTCCATTTATTTGTCTCCTGCTCGCATCTGTTTGCTACTCGTATCTGTCTTCTACTTCGCTGCGCCCGTTTCACGCTTTGCAGGGAAATTCGGCGCCGCCAACTTCTCTTACATTATTCTCCGCGAATTCGCGGAGGCGGTCGAGCGAATTCTGCAACTCTTCTTGATAGCGATCAAGGGCCTCATCGCTTGCCTCGGCGGGAACCGGAATGAGCTTGCCGAAGCGCATCAGCACGCGCGAAAAGGGTTTCGGAATAATGAGCTTGTCCCAGGTGTTGAGGATCCAGGCACGTTCGACCGCGATGTGAAACGCGCTCAAGGGAACGCCGGAGGATCGCGCCAGGGTCACCGGCCCGGGCTTTACTTGATAGCGCGGGCCGCGCGGGCCGTCGATGCTGAATGCCACCGACCAGCCTTCTTTCAAAGCTCGGCGCAGGCCAAGCAGCGCGCGCACGGCGTTGCGGCTGCTGGAACCTTTGACGGCGACGAATCCGAATCTGCGGATGATGCGTCCCATGTACTCGCCGTCGTAGCTGTTGCTGCTCATCACTCGAATGCCGAGGCTGCGAAAGAGATAAGTTGCGGGAATAATGCCGGCGTGCCAAAAATTTAGCACCAGAGGCCGCTGGGCAACGCTTTGCTGCGCGCCATCTTCACGCGATAGGCACACGCGCAGGGTGGGGCCGATGAGGCGGATGAAAAAATATCCGGTGGCGATGATAAGGCGCAGGACGATTCTTTGGCGGAGGGTAAAGCGGCGGGGATCGGACGAAGGTTCTACAGCGGCGGGGGCTTCTCGGGTGCTGGCTCCGGTCACAGGATCATTGTAACGGGCGCCGTGCAGCGGCTCTATGCAGTACGAAAATCCGCGCTGGCGTCCGGTAAAAAATGTAAAAGCCTCGGAGTAGCGTGCTAATTTCGGGAGAAAAGCTTTTAACCGCGAAGGTCGCGAAGGACTCGCGAAGAAAGGCACAATCGAAGTTTAGGACATCGCCGCTGGTCGTGACTGGTGGCGATCCGCGAATGGCTGGACCTAAATGATGGGCTAAAGTCAGGATGGGAGGAGTTAGTTCTCTAAATACCCGTCGATCCACTCCTTGATTTTTTGGCGACGCTCGTCGGCGGGGTCGAAACGGATTCCGATTGACTTGGTTTTGCGCCAGGTCACGGTTCCTTTCACGCAGACGCGCGGCAGCGTGAGCAACGAGAACGACACTTCCACTCCGGTTCCCGAGGACATCTCCTCTGACGTTTTCACCGACATGCCACCCGAGCTGAGTTCGAGGCTGGAAGCGCTCACCCGGCGCCCGTCATTGCTTACAACCGTGACCTCGGTCATCACGGGAATACGCGCGTAGCGGCGGAATTCGTGCAGCACCAGCATGTGCGTGGCGCGCACCAATTTGAGCGCGGCGGGCCGCTCCAGCGGCTCTTGAAACATGGCGTTGATGCCGTATTTCGAATAACGCATAGCCTCCTGCGCGGTGCCTCCGAGGCCATAGAGAACGAGGCGGCTGTTCGAGGGCGACGTGCGAGCAGCCTCCATGATCTCTTCCGCGCCGGGCCCGAGATTAATCACGCAGGCTTCGAATTTCTCTTGCCTCAGCCGCTCCGCCGAGCCCGCCGAGGTCACCACCGTCTCAATGCCGAACTGGCGAAAGCACTCCGTCAGCAAAGTTCTGGAAGACTGTTTAAGGTCAACAAGGGCGGCGCGAGCCGCGCTTTTCTTGGTCAGGGGTGCGAACGCAGAGACGGTAGCGAGGGTGTTTTCCATGGGTTCGGGGCCGTTCACAGTACGAAAGTTATTGTGGCGCGGCCCGCAGCGGATGGAAAGACCCTAAGGGACAAGCTCTGTAGTTACCAAAGTGCGATTCCCTTTGGATGAGTTGAGTCCGGCCCAGCTAATTTATCGGTGATGCAGTGAAATCGCCTAGGCCTTCGGTAACACCTTTGCTGCCAGAGCTTTAGCGCGATCCAGCGCGGTGGGTTCGTCGGCAATGCCATCGATGATGATGATGAGCATTATGTTTTTCCCCTTCAGCACGGATAGTTCGCCCGTCGGCCGGTCCATCATGGAGTTCGTTCCCCATACAGCGGAACTCCCCACCCCGGAAATCTGGCGCACGTTCTTGTAGCCGGCGGACTTGAGATTCTCCATCATGCCATTCTCGTTTCCGCTGATGTCGGAGGAACTGTATCCCACAGTCAAGGACACGCTCTTTGCCTTGAGCGCGCTACCCTGCGTGGAGCGGTACTGGCAGTTGCTGCCATCGGCCCCTGCCATCGATCGCGGACGGCTCTTGGGCAAGCCAACCGGCTCACCCAGCGCGGCCTGCGCGTCGTCGGAGGTGATAAGGCTGCACGCATCTTTGGCGGCGGCCCAGGAGGGAACGCTGGTGAGGAGAACGGCGGAAAGAAAAAAGAAGAGAGCAAAAGTGGCTGCGCGGTTTGTCGTCATAGGAACGGACACGATATCACAACCGAAGCCGCAGAGATGTTCGGAATGGGAGGCCTGGCCTTAAGGCGAAAAAAGTTCATCTGTTAGAATATCCAACAGGCGGAATATGGAACTGGTTACTATCAAAAGCAAATATCAAATTGTAATTCCGCAGAATATCCGCAAACGGGCAAATCTGGGCGTCGGCGATTTGCTGGAAGCTTCTTTCGAAAACGGCAAACTTACATTCACTCCGAAAACCGCGATTGATCGGCATCTGGCAGAAGGCCTTGCGGATGTTGCGCGAGGCAGGACGCATGGTCCGTATCGGTCTGCGGCCGCGGCAATCTCGGAACCAGAGCAAAGGGCAGCGAAGCGAAATAGAAAAATAAAGTGAAAGTCCGTTTCACGAAGCTGCCGGACCTGACGATCCCGTTCGCGTCGTTTCTTGGCGAACTTAGCGGCAGTTCTTAGCGGCCTTGGCGGTTAAAAGCTATAAGAGCCTTTAACAGCAAGTGCGCGAAGGACGGCCGCTAAGGAATCCGGAGACTCAGCCGTTATGGATTGCGATTCGAGCGTCCTTACTCCGACCAGCGCCGAAACAGCAGCGCCCCGTTCGTCCCGCCAAAACCGAAAGAATTCGACATCGCATATTCGAGCTGGCCTTTGCGTGCCCGGTTAGGGACGAAATCCATAGCGTCGGTGTCGGGATCCTGATTGAACAGGTTGATCGTCGGCGGAAGGATTTGATCCCGCAGGGCGAGAACCGTGATGCCGGCTTCGAGCCCCCTGCGCCCCCCAGAAGATGACCGGTCATCGACTTGGTGGAACTCACCGGAATTTTGCGCGGGCCGAAAAAGTTTCTGATTGCATGCGCTTCAAGCGTGTCGCCGATGGGCGTGGAAGTGCCGTGGGCGTTGACGTAATCGACTTTGTCGGGAGTGATTCCCGCGTCGCGCGCCGCATTGCGCATCACGCGAAATCCGCCTTCGTGCTCGGGCGCGGGCTGGGTCATGTGGTAGGCGTCGCCCGACATTCCATAGCCGGCAACTTCCGCAAGAATCGTAGCGCCGCGCTGTTTGGCGTGTTCGAGTTCTTCGAGCACTAAAATTCCCGCGCCTTCGCCCATCACAAATCCGTCGCGGTCTCTATCCCAGGGACGGCTGGCTCTTTCCGGATCGTCGTTGCGGGTGGAAAGCGCCCGCATCGCGGCGAATCCGCCAACGCCCATCGGAGTGATCGCCGCCTCGGACCCGCCTGCGATCATCACATCGGCATCGTTGTGCTGAATAATGCGAAACGAATCGCCGACAGAATGCGCGCTCGTGGTGCAAGCCGTAGCCGTTGCTTCGTTCGGCCCCTTCGCGCCGAAGCGCATCGAAACGTGTCCCGCCGCCAGATTCACAATTGCCGCGGGAATAAAAAAAGGGGAAATCTTGCGCGGGCCGCCTTCGAACAACGCCGTGTGCTCGCGCTCGATAATATCGAATCCGCCGATGCCGGAGCCGATGTGAACGCCCACGCGCTCGTCATTTTCCGGCGTGATTTTCAGGCCAGACATTTTGAACGCTTCATCGGCGGCGGCGATCGCCAGATGGATGAAGCGTCCCATCTTCTTCACTTCTTTTTTTTCGATGAACTTTAGGGGATCGAAGTTCTTGACCTCGGCTGCGATCTGGCAGGCGAAATTACTCGAGTCAAATCGAGTAATGCGGCCGACACCGCTCTTGCCGGCGAGCACGCCCTGCCATACCTCGTCAGTGGTGTTGCCCACGCCGCAGATCAGGCCGATGCCGGTAACTACGACCCGCCGTCCCAAACTACTTGCCACCTTTCGAATGCTTTCCGATGTAATCGATGGCGTCCTGCACGGTGCGTATCTTTTCCGCGTCCTCGTCGGGAATCTCGATGTCGAAGCCTTCCTCGAACGCCATCACCAGTTCCACGGTGTCGAGCGAATCCGCGCCCAGGTCGTCCACAAACGAAGCGCTGGAGGTTACCTCGCCCTCGTCCACGCCCAACTGCTCCACGATAATCTGCTTCACTTTCTCGTCAACGGCTGCCATGTTTCTCCTCGTTTAACCTGAATTAGATTTGAAATTCGATTTCCGGGACTCAACCCTACGGCTTAAAGATTTGTTGGACTCGCCTGTTTCGACGCGCGCGCTCGCCCCCGCGATCCTAAAAACTGACGCCACTGCAACGGAAAATTGCGAACGTGTAGTGTAACGGTCCCGGCGAATGGCTGTAAAGGAAGCACGCACTCCAGTAGTGTGTAGTCTGCGTACTCACGCGACTTTTGTCATCCTGAGCGGAGCCGTTTTTCAGGCGTAGCGAAGGATCTCCCGCTTAACAGCTCCCGCGCGTCAGCCAAGCTGCCACTACCCGCACCCTCACGAGACCGAAGCTGTGGTATACCTTCTGCATCCTAAACGGGCCGCTCGTAACGGTCAAACCAATGACGACTTATGTAGCGCCCGAATTTCAAACTGAGGCCCTGCTACTGTTTATCTAGGGGCGGCCGCTGAAAAACTTCGGTCGGGCTGGTTTTGGGAAGGGCACGACGTTCAGTCGTGCCGTTAAGTCCTTTAAAACTAGCCGCGCTTCAGCGCCCGAGGTTCGCTTTAGGTAGCCGAAATGAGTTTTTCAGCAGCCTGCTAGGGGCGGCCGCTTATGTAGGGACGGCCGCCCTCGGCCGTCCAGTCGAGCGAAGCTCGAGATCGCGTCGTCGGGTCCAAAGGTAAAGCACATGCGAGCCGTCGTGCAGCGGGTGAGCCGCGCTCAAGTTTCGCTGGGTCAAGAGATCGTCGGCAAGATCGACATGGGATTGCTGGTTCTCTTAGGCGTGGGCCGGAACGACGCCGACTCCGATGCGATCTACCTCGCCCAAAAAATCGTCGGCCTCCGAGTTTTTGAAGATGCCCAAGGCAAGATGAACCTCAGCGCGCGGGAAATTGGCGGCAGCGTGCTGGTCGTTTCTCAGTTCACGCTTTATGGAGACGCGCGGCGCGGCAAGCGTCCCTCGTTCGATTCCGCCGCGCCTCCCGAAAAAGCCCGCCAGCTCTACGAGTTTTTCGTGGAACGGGTTCGCGCCGCCGGCCTGCGCTGTGAGACCGGACGCTTTCAGGAAATGATGAAAGTAGAGTTGGTGAACGAAGGCCCGGTGACCATCTTGCTGGATTCGGGGAAGTCCTTCTGAGCGGCGGCTGAATCCCGTCCGTTGACATCCGTTTGTTACGCGCGTCCAATTGTTACGCGCGTCCAACTTCCGTATCATTTATCTCGCTATGAAAATCGCTGCTGCTGTCGTCTTTGCCCTGTGCCTCTCCGCGTTCGCCGCAGAAAAACCTAAGGCTGAACCATCTCTGGCTAAACCTGCGCCGGTTAGGCCCGCCGTGGAGACTCTCGATCTCGAAACCATCGCCCGCATTCGGGACGAGGGATTCAACCATTCTCACATCATGGAATATGCCAGCGGACTCTTCGACGGAATCGGCCCGCGGCTCACCGGCTCGCCCGACTTTGCCAGGGCCGAGCAGTGGTCGCTCGACCAGCTTCGCCGCATGGGAGCATCCAATGTTCACCCTGAGACCTGGGGCGACTTCGGCATGGGATGGCAGCAGACCGGAACATCTTTACAGATGACGATACCCTCGACCGCAACATTTCTGGCGCAGGCAACGCCTTGGTCGCCGGCTACCGCCGGTGAAGTGACCGCCGAGGTCATCGCCGTTCCGAAACTTACCGACGAAAAAGATTTCGACAAGTGGAAGGGCAAACTCGCCGGCAAGGTCGTGCTTTACGGCGATGCCCCAAAAATCAATCCCGACCTTTCCGCCGACATCGAGCATTACGATCAGGCCAAGCTCGACCACTTTCGCTCTTATCCGCTCAATGGCGACCAGAATGACAGTCACGTGCTGCCGGCCGATCCAGCCCTCTGGGAAAAAGTTTTCGGCGAGATGGCGTTCCTCGAAAAGGTCGGGCACTTCTTCGCCGATGAGCACGCCATTGCCGTGCTGCGCGCCGGTGGCGCGGGAGGCATCCTCCGCGACGACACCGGAATGTCCCTGGGTTGGTTCGTTTATCGCCCGGAGCACAAGCAGGCCATTCCATCCGCCTCCATCGCCACCGAAGCATTCGGACGCATGCAGCGCCTGGTGTCGCACAATGTTCCAGTTTCCGTCCGTCTGAATATTGCGACGAAGTTTTTTGGCGACCATGAGCCCGGAAACGACGTCATCGCCGAAATTCCTGGCGTCGATCCCGCGCTGAAAGATCAAGTTGTAATGCTGGGCGGGCATCTGGATTGTTGGATCGCCGGCACCGGCGCCACTGACGACGGCGCGGGGGCCGTCATCGCGCTGGAAGCCATGCGCATTCTCCGCGCGCTTAACATTCAGCCGCGCCGCACCATCCGCGTCGGCCTTTGGGGCGGGGAAGAGCAAGGCGTTTTCGGTTCTGCTGGTTACGTCGGCAACCACTTCGGCACGGTCACCTACTCAACCAAGACCGAGGAGCAAGTCGTGCCGGAGTTCGTCAGACAACAAACTGGCCTGACTGCAATCAAGCCGGACCATGCCAAGTTCGACGCCTACTTCAACACCGATAACGGCGGCGGAAAATTTTTGGGTATCTTCACCGAAGGGAATTCCGCCGTGGCCGCAATCTTTCAGCAGTGGGCCGCTCCCATCGAAGATCTCGGTTTCACCACCGTCACCATGCGAAATACGGGATCAACCGATCACGTTTCTTTTGATGAAGTTGGGCTGCCCGGATTTCAATTTGTTCAGGATCCGCGCGACTACGAAACTCGCAGCGTCCACACCAATCAGGACGTATATGAGCGGCTCTCCGAGCCTGACCTGAAACAAGCGGCGGTAGTGATGGCGATCTTCGTCTATAACACCGCGCAGCGCGATGCGATGCTGCCGCGGAAGCCGCTGCCTCATCCCGAGCTTGACGAGCCGCGCGCGAAGCCATTGGAAGGCATCTATCCGACAGCGACGAAGCCTTAGCTCGGCTCATGCGAGGACCTGATGTAGAGACCGCCGCTCTCGGCTGTCCGTGGGCGAAGCCCGATGTCTTCCTGGCGGGAGACTCACGAGCTACGCTGTTCCCCAGCCTTCTACCGCGCTTCCAAAATTGCATCCGCAACCCGGGCCGCTTCCACCGCCGCCTTCACGTCGTGCGTCCGCAAAATGTGCGCGCCTTTCAAAATCAGCGCCGTCTGCGCCGCCAGGTTCCCGTAAAGCCTTTGGTCAGGCGCGGCATCTTTTCCCTCCCGCGCCAACGTGCGCCCGAGAAAAGACTTTCTCGATGTTCCAGCCAGCAACGGAAATCCCAGCGCCTGCAAATCCTGAAAGTGCGAGAGGAGCGGATAATTCTCCTGCAATCTCTTGCCAAACCCAAATCCCGGATCCAGCGCAACTCTCTCCCGCCGCACTCCCGCAAGCACAGCCGCTTCCGCCCATTCTTTCAGTTCGCGCTTCACCAGCAAGACCACGTCGCCGGGCGGCGGCAGCGTACGCCATTCCTCGGGCCGACCCCGCATGTGCATCAACACCACGCCGCATTTCATTTCTACAACCGTCCGAGTCATCAGTGGATCCCACCGCAGCGCGCTAACGTCGTTGACGATCCCCGCGCCAGCCTGCACCGCGCCCCGAGCCACGCTCGCTTTGTAGGTGTCAATCGATATCAGGGCATCCGGACGCAGCTTCCTGATCTCGGCAATCACCGGCAGCACGCGCCCTAGTTCTTCCTCCGCGCTCACAATTTTTTCCTGGATCGGAGCGGCGGGAAGGCTTTCGTTTTTCGCGCTTCCAGAAATCTGCTCCGCGGCAACTTTCGCGCCCGGCCGGGTCGATTCCCCGCCCACATCAATGATGTCCGCGCCTTCCGCGAGCAAATCCATCGCATGCTCCACAGCTTTGCCCGAATCCGAGTAAAGCCCTCCGTCCGAAAAAGAATCCGGAGTTACGTTGAGAATGCCCATGATGAGCGTGCGTTTTCCAAGCTCGATGGTTCGCGCGCCCACATTCCATTGAAATACGGCTCTCATTCGGCAGATTCTAAATGAAAGGAAGGCGATACCGTTTTATTCGGCCTGCCTGTGGCCCGCCGCCATTTATCATGGAAGGCATTGACTATGAAACGTATTGCGGATATTCGTCGCAAAGTACGCGCCCCTCGCTGGATCACGCCGCTGCTTGCCGTGCTGTTGACTCTCGCACTCTCGCTGGCCTGCGACGTGGAACGCCGCCGTTCCGACTCCGAACTCGGCCTCAATCCTCAACAGTCCGCCGGACGCAAACTCTATGACAACTACTGCGACCGCTGCCATCACGCCTATTCCACCAAGGGCAAGAAAGGCCCGGGATTGAAAGGCGTTTTCCAACATCAATATCTTCCCCACACCGGGCTGCCCGCCAATGACGACCGCGTGACCGACATCATTCTCCACGGCCGTCCAGATATGCCGGGCTACAGCCAGGTCTTGAGCCCGCAAGACCTTCAGGATTTGCTCGCCTATTTGCACACCTTGTAGTGCCGGTGTGGTGTTCGCATTGCAGTACTGAGTTTTGTCATTTGAATGTTGTCCAAATTTTGTCACTTAAGTCTTTTCATTCCGTTATTTTTGTCACTCCGTAATTTTGTCATTCCGTTAATTTGTCATTCCGAACCAGCGCTTTTTGCTGGTGAGGAATCTGCTTTAGCTTTGCTACTTCGCATCAGCGTTCTTTGCCGATGAGGAATCTGCTTCAGTTTTGTCATTCCGAATCGCGTTCTTTGCGATGAGGAATTCTGCTCCTGCCTGTTTCGTGGGATAATCTCCCCGTGAAAACCGCCGCTGCCTCGGAGCTTTTCCGAAAGCTCCCCTCCGTCGATGACGTAATGCGACAGTCCGCCATCAGCGCGCTCGAGGATAGCAGCGGACACGAGCCCGTTCTGGATGCGGCTCGGGCCGTGCTGGCACGCCTTCGGCAAGCGATTGCATCGGGAGCGCTGGACGAAAAAGCTCTGGAACTGGCGCTCTCAGGTTTGCCTGCCGCCATAGAAAATCAACTTCGTTCGGACCTTCGATATTCTTTGCAGCCCGTAATCAACGCTACCGGCGTAATTTTGCATACCAATCTTGGCCGCGCCCCACTCAGCGAGTCGGCGATGGCGCACGTTCGCGAAACCGCCATCACCTACAACAATCTGGAATTCGACCTTAACGCAGGAGAGCGGGGAAAACGCGACGTCCACGTGGACCGCCTCTTTCGGCGGCTGCTTGGCGACGAATTAAAAAGGGAATCAATAAGCGACGCCCAGGCCGGCGTTTCCACCATCGTGGTCAACAATAACGCCGCCGCTGTGCTGCTGGCATTGAACAGCATTGCCGACGGCGGTGAGGTCATCGTCTCGCGCGGAGAACTGGTCGAGATTGGCGGGTCATTCCGCATTCCCGACGTGATGGCCAAGTCCGGCGCAATTCTGCGCGAGGTCGGCACTACGAACCGCACTCGCGCCGCCGACTATGAGCGGGCCATCAGCGAGCGGACGCGGCTTTTGTTGCGGGTGCATCGCTCGAATTTTGAGATTACCGGCTTTACCGAGCAGGCTTCCACTGCGGAACTGGTGGCTGTGGCGCGAAAACATGCGATCCCGCTGATGGAGGATTTGGGCAGCGGCGCGCTATTTGACCTGCGCTCAGTCGGAATTGACGGCGAACCGGGAGTGCTCGACAGCTTGCGCGCGGGCGTGGACATTGTTACCTACAGCGGCGACAAACTGCTTGGCGGCCCGCAGGCTGGTTTGATCAGCGGCGGCCCGGAATTAGTCGCGCGCATGCGTTCGAACTCGCTCTTCCGCCCTTTGCGTGTCGATAAGCTAATCTATGCCGCTCTGGAAGCGACTCTCCTCGCCTATGTCCGCCGCGATCACGACGCGATTCCCACGCTTCGCATGATGCGGCTCACTCGGGAGGAAATTGGCAGGCGCACCCAGGCGCTGGCCGTGCAACTCGCCACGCTAAGGTTAAGAATTGAAGTCGTAGACGGCGAATCCCTGCTCGGCGGCGGCGCCGCCCCATCTTCGCGGCTGCCCACCCGCCTGCTCGCCCTCACTTGCGAAGGTTTGAGTGCGGACGAGTTCTCAACCCGCCTTCGCGCCTCCGATCCTCCCACCATTGCCCGCGTCGAGGATGGACGCGTGTTGCTCGATTTGCGAACCGTTTTCCCCGAACAAGACGCGGCTATCGCATCGGCTCTCGCCGCGATCGCAACATAAGCTTGCGCTACAGATGTGGGGTAGTGGTGCAGTTCGACAGCGTGGCTTCCATCCCTATCGGCGTCATCCCGAAGTCCCGCGTTTTCCCCAGCGGGACGAGGGATCTCCTTTATACGAGGTCCTTCGGGGTCGACTCTCCTACGCGCGTGTGCCGTGAATTGCCGTCCCCCGCCTAGTTATGCACGTGCGGGCTCTGCGCCGGGTTGGAGTGATGCGCGGCCGGTTCCTTCACCACCTTCACTTCAAAACTTACCGGCAAATTCTTCGGCGGATAACAAGCCGCATTGTCGCAGGCCTGGTAGCGCAGCACTCCGCGCATCTGGTATTTTCCCGGCACCACCGAGTGCAGCGGATGAACCGCGAGAGCGATCGTGAAATCGCCGCTGTAGACATTCAATTTCTCGTCCGGCGAAAATGGGAAACTTGTATCCTGCCCGGCGGGGTACACGATTTTCCCGAGAATAATGTCGGTCGGCAAATCCATCTTAAGCGTTGTGGGAATCAGAAACTCCGACTTCGGCGCGTTCGAGTTGATGTGATATCCGGGCGGTACGCGGAAATCCAGGTTCACCATCGTCGCTTCGGCGCGCTGCGCCGAAACCGGCGCCACCGGCGCCATCGTGAGCGTGGGAGCTTTTCCCGGCACTTGTGCAAGAGCTTGTGCCAGAGAAAGAACGGCCGCCGCGCAGATCACAACTGCCGCGGCGCGCGCCCGCGCGGCTCCGAGACTTCGATTCCTTACTTCGATCGGGTCGCTCCTCATCGGGGAACGGTTCCGGTCATGGCAGCCGCAGCCTGGCTGGTTGCGGGCCGAGTGTTCAGCGCCTTCTTGATCGCGTCCTCGATTTCAGCCTTGCCGCGAAGTCCGATGATCTCGTCGGTCACTTTACCGTCCCGTCCTATCACAAAAGTTTCCGGCAGAGCGGGCACCCCGCCATACTGATCGCCGACAGATTCCTTCCCAATCAGAATAGGATAATTTACGCCCATCTCTTTCGCGAATTTTCCAATGTCTTCTTTGCTCGCGTCATCCATGGCGACGCCGACGATCTGCAATCCCTCGGCGCCGTATTGTTTTTGCAGGTCAACAAACCAGGGCATCTCGACCTTGCACGGACCGCACCACGTCGCCCAAAAATTCAACAGCACGGCTTTACCGCGGAAATCCGAAAGCCGCATGGTCTTGCCGTCCAGCGACTGCAAGGCAAAATCCGGCGCGACGCTCGCATGCGTCACCCGCGAAGCCAGCGCTACGCCCGGTCGGCGCGCCTTGTGGTATCCCACATACAACATCAGCGCCACCACAAACGCCACCACCACCAGCACCAGAGGACTACGTTTCACAGGAATTCTCCGCTCGCCACTACTAGACTAGAGTTCGCCGCAATAAGACTCACAAAGCGAAGCGATTCAAAAACGACAGCCAGTTCGAAATCATGGTAAACCGCCCCGCCACCAGCAAAATTCCCAACCCAATCAAAAGCGCGCCCGAAGCCACTTCCAGCGCGTGCATGTGCGAACGGAAGCGGCTGTAAAACTTCAGAAAGCGCTCCACTCCCAAAGCGGTCAGCAGAAACGGCACAGCCAGCCCCAGCGAATAAATCGCCAGCAGAATCATTCCTTTCGACAACGTATCCTGCGCGGCAGCGAGCGTGAGAATGCCGGCCAGAATCGGCCCGATGCAGGGAGTCCAGCCGAAGGCAAACGCGAATCCAATTACAAACGCGCCAATCGGCGTGCTGCCGCCCTTTAATTCGTGCATCCGCGTGTCGGCATAAAGAGCCTTGATCGGAACCAGACCGGTCAGGTGAAGTCCAAACAGAATGATGACCACTCCGGCCACAACCGCGAGACTATGTTTATACTGCGCCGCGATTTGGCCGATTTCAGTGGAGATCGCGCCCAGTGTAATAAACACCACGCTGAAGCCGAGAATGAAGCCCACGGAATTCGTCATCACCCGCTTCATCAACCGGCCCTGTGACGATTTCAACTCGTCCACGCCCGCGCCCGAAATCAGCGAAACGTATCCCGGCACCAGCGGCAGCACGCAGGGCGAGAGAAACGAGATCAGTCCGGCGAAGAATGCGGCGATCGGAAGTGGAAGGCTCGACATGCGTCCTTATTGTACCGCCAGCGTGGTTCTCCCTGAGGATCAGACGATTGGATCGGATTTTTGTTACAGAAAATCGGAATCAAGCGGTTACCGCACTTTAGCCGGCGTCGCGGCGGGCTCGCTCAATTCCGGCGTGGCGCCCGCGAACATTTTGCGCAGAAAGCCGAACGGCATGGAGGCGGTCAGCACCGCCCGGTCGCCATCCTGCCTGATTTTGAGATTATCGAATAATGCTTTTACGTCCGCGTCGGTGCCACGCGCTCCAGCTGAGGTTTCCGCGGTGCGGGCCATGGCAATAAACACGCTCACCTTATCTGCGATGTCGCGCGCATCGTCTGAATTCTGCGCAAAGGCTTCGGCCCGCAAATGCACCGAGTCAGCCGTAAGATGCAGCGGACTAAGATGGAGCGGACTAAGATAACTTCCCGAGACCACCAGCGTCGCAGGCTTGCTGAACACCGCGCTCCAGGCCGAAGCCGCCGGCGAAGGCTCAATGCGCGCAACCGCCCAGGCCAGGCTGGCAAGTTGAACATGCTTATAATACTGCCGCAATAAAGCTGGCCCTCCGAAGGGTGAAGCCAGCCGCTTCGACCGGTCCACCATTCCTTGAATCACCGCGGGATCGTCATAATTCGAGGCAGCCACGGAATCCGCAGTCAGGACGGCGGCGCGCAATAACCGGCCTTCCAGGCGAATCGTAAAGATCTCGACCGAATGATAATTCTCCACCGCTTGCGCAATCTCCCGCAGATAAGCCGTAAGTCGCTCGCCATTGAACTTTCCCACCAATACCTCGGAGAAGCGGGGCTCGTGCGGCGCCCATGCCTCCACCTCCAGAGTTCGCGGAATAGTGAACCGCAAAAGCCGCTTCGTCTAGATCGCGCTCGAATTGAAATCCAGTCTCGCGGATGAAGCGCTCATACTCCGGATCATGGCTCACCGCCGGCAGTTCCTTGCCCGAGTTCACCCGCCGCGCCGAACCGAGATTGAGATAAAAATATGCGTCCGCCCCAGGTAACAACCGGGCAGCCTCCGGCGGGGCAAGCTTTCGGAGTTGAACTGCCAGGATCACCGCGGCGGCTACGATCACAACCGCCAGCACAACGGGGAGGGTGCGCCTAATTCGCATGGAATGCGGTCAGGCCTGAAATCATAACACCGCGGCAAGGGCGGGCGTAAAGCACGCTCAACCTGGCCATCTCGATTGTCGCCGCCGGAATGCTCGGGACACTGGAAGCGGTGCAGTTTGCGAATCTGCATGACATTTGTCATCCTGAGCGGAGCCGCCCTTCAGGCGCAGCGAAGGATCTCTCGCTTGACCGTTCCGACGCGCGAGCCAAAACGGCCGTACGGCCCCACTGGTTAACTTTTACTCGCTGTGGCAATCTAATATCATGAAAAAACAAGCGTCCGATCAGCAATTTCACGATCGCCGGCACCAGGAGCGCAAACGCGCCGAAGCTTCCAAAAAGCCCCTCGTAAAGAAAACTTCCGCCGGAACCAAGGAAACCTCCGCCGCGAAAGCAACAGGCACCTCCGAGGAAAAAGCCTGATGTCTGCGGATACCAGCCCGGCCTCGAAGAAAATCTGGATCACGCTGACAGGCCTGCCCGTCACGATCACGCTGCAATGGCCATTTCACCGCTCGACTTCAGGCGCGGACTTCTGGGTGCTGCACGGCGATATCCGCCTCGAAAATTCCGATGGCCTTCACGCTCCCGTAGCCGTGAATCTGTCTGCCACGGTCAGGGAAGTCTTGCCCACGCTCGATCCGAAAGATGCGGAGTCTCCCGTAATCAACGCCCTGCGCAAGGAAGTCGACCGGCGCCAGATTGAATTCGTGAAATCGGGCAAGCTGTTGCCCGTTCCTTTTTCCAGCCGCCACTACGACTTCAAACGCCAGAAATGGGTGTTCGGCCACGCCGCCGACGACGTCATCGCCACATTTGTGGAAAGAAAAGTTTATTGGCAAACGAAGCTGACAGCGGAAAAACAGGTTTGGATCGCCGATCCCACCGACGCGCAATATCTGGAAACGACCTCCGCTCACCTGATGGAGATTGCCGCCCGCCTGGTCGCAGCCGACGGCCTGATTCGATTGGACGGCCAGCGCGCCGAAGCCACTCCCGGCCTGATTGGACAGTCCTCAAAATTTGAAGCAGCCATGCGCAGCGCCGCCGAGGAACTAGAAAAGAAGCACGCCTTCGAACGCGGCTAGTTTACCGTTTACATGACCCCGGACACACCGCCCTGAGCGCGGCCAGCCGTTCGACGTTTTGACCGGCAACACGGTTGTAGAGCGAGGGCATCCAACGCAGTCTAGCACTCGCCGTTTCGCGGCGAGAAAGTCGGGGAGCAGGCTTAACGAGAGGCCGCGAAGACGCGGGGAGTGCTATAGAAATGCCAGGCAAAAATGCATGGACACACGGGCGGCAAATCCAATTGTCCCGGATTCTTCTTGCTTGCTTATTCGCCGTAATCGTCAGCGGATGGTGCAACGCTCAGCAAAGCGCGGCACCCCAGACTGATCCGAATCAGACTCAGCAGAGCGCCCAGGAAAAAGACAAAAAGCCCGCTGCCACTGCCCCGGATACCCAGCAACCTTCCAATCCGCCTGCGGATCAAAAACCCGGCCAGGAGAACACGGGAGCAGATAAACCCGCCGACGAAAAGAAAGATTTCGGAACGCAAATCCGGTACAGCAAATCCAGGACGCAACCAAGCAAGCCGTGGATGTGACGAAAGATGCGGCGACCGCGGGATTGATCAAAGCCCGCGACTGGGAATCGGGCTGGATCGCTGGAGTCTATGTCGGCAGAAATCGCAAGCTAGTCACCCTGACCGCCGAGCAGCGCAAGCAGATTTATCTGCGTCAAACTCTCACAACTCCGGAAGCCTATATGAAGCGCGCATTTGCCGCTCTCATCGATCAGGCCCGGGGCACGCCCTCGCAATGGCAGGGAGGAATCGGAGGCTACGGAGAGCGCTTCGCTTCGCGCGAAGGCCAGTTCATTACCGCCAATACGCTCGCAGCCCTGGGCAATGCGAAGCTGGGATACGAAGTTCGCTACGATAAATGCAAATGCGGCGGAGTGTGGCCGCGCACCCGCCACGCCATCCTGAGAAACTTCCTGACCTATGACCGCAGCGAAGTCGACCTGCATCCGCAGTGGGCTCTCTACGGCGGAGCGTTTGGCGGCGGACTGATATCGACCGCGTGGAAGCCCAGCCCGAAAAATGCCTTTGCAAACGGCGGCTGGGCGGTGCTGGGCCAGGCCGGTTGGGGGACGCTGCTAAACTTCGTCACGGAGTTCTCAACCGAGATCAATCGCAAGCAGGGCGTGAAATAGCCGCTGGCATCGGCACGGATTTTGGGCGGCGACAGATTTGCGCGGGGATAGAAGGGACTCAGCAGGCTCGGGCCCGAGAGGAGCGGTAGATCTTTCATCCCAACGCCGTAGTGGGTCAATTTGAATTTATCCCCATGTAACGGTCCTCATCCCGAAACGCGGCGTATTTCAGCCGCGCGAGGGATCTCCCGCAAAGACTCATTAGAGTGAGATCCTTCGCTCCGCCTGAAGAACGGCTCCGCTCAGGATGACGCCGAATTAATTTCAGATTGAGCCACTACCCGACGCCGCTAATTGTGGCTGGCACAGGCCTGCCCGCTTCTCGCTCACAACGCGAGAAATGGGGTCAGCCGAGGTTAGTAAAGGCGGCAACTCTATAATCAAGCGATATGTCGACTCCAGCAGGCTCCGTCGCCGCTCCAACATTTTACGAGCCAGTCATCGGACTGGAAGTGCACGTTCAGCTTCTCACGGCCAGCAAGATTTTCTGCTCATGCTCCACGCGCTTCGCCGCGCCGCCCAACACGAATACTTGTCCCGTGTGTCTCGGCATGCCCGGAGCTTTGCCCGTGCTGAACCGCAAGGCCGTCGAGTTCGCCACGCTGGCGGCGATGGCCCTGAATTGCCGCATCAACGAGATTTCGATCTTCGCTCGCAAGAATTATTTCTATCCCGACCTTCCCAAGGGCTATCAGATTTCGCAATACGACAAGCCCCTGGCCGAACATGGTTATATCGAAGTGCCGGCGTCGAAGATGGACGATGGAAGCCAGGAACTGAGAACTGAGAACCGAGAACTGAGAACTAAAAAGATCGGAATCACCCGCGTACATCTCGAAGAAGACGCGGGCAAGAGCCTGCACGAGGGCTTTCCCGACTCCGGCGAAAAAACTGCGATCGACCTCAACCGCACCGGCGTGCCGCTGATCGAAATCGTCAGCGAGCCGGATATCGCCACGCCCGACGAGGCTTACGAATATCTCACGCGCCTGAAAGAGATCATCCTTTACACCGGCGTCAGCGACTGCAACATGGAGGAGGGTTCGCTGCGTTGCGACGCCAACGTGAGCGTGCGGCCCCGCGGCCAAAAAGAGCTTGGCACGAAAGCCGAGATCAAGAACGTGAATTCGTTTCGATTCATCCGCGAAGCGCTGGTTTATGAGATCGCCCGCCAGATCGAGGTGATCGACGGCGGCGGAAAGATTGTGCAGGAAACTCGCTTGTACAATTCGCGCGAAGGCAAGACCTACAGCATGCGGTCGAAAGAGGAGGCGCACGACTACCGTTATTTTCCGGAGCCTGACCTGCCGCCGCTGGTCGTCGATGCAAAGTGGAAGTCGGAGATTGCAAAGGCCCTGCCCGAATTACCGGAGGCGCGCCGTACGCGTCTGGTGAAGGAGTACGGCATCACGGAATACGATGCGCAGGTTCTGACGGTTTCGAAGTTTCTGGCCGATCGGTTTGAAGCGGCGGCGAAGGCCGCGAAAAATCCCAAGCGGGTTGCGAATCTTGTTCAAGGCGAACTGATGGGTCGTCTTAAGGCGCGGGGCGCGGAGATTGAGCAGTCTCCGGTTTCGATGCAAGGTGTCGCCCTATCGGCCGATCTGGTCGAGAGCGGCGCCATCTCCGGCAAGATGCTGAAAGATCTTTACGACTTGTGCTTCGAACGCAATCAGGATTTCGCCGAAGTCTACGAAGCGGAAGGCCGCCCGCAGCAGTCTTCGGACACTTCCGCGCTGGAGAAAATCATCGATGAAGTTGTGGCGGCGAATCCGAAACAGCTCAAGCAATATCGCGCCGGCAAGAAGACGATGCTGGGATTCTTCGTCGGCCAGGCGATGAAGGCTTCCAAAGGCCAGGCGAATCCGCAGTTAGTCAATGAATTGCTCACCAAGAAGCTGGACAATGTGTAGGACCGGGTCTCTGACCCGGTCAGGCCCGCAGGGCCGATCTGTATGCAGCCGAAGTACGATTACCGCCGTCGCCTTCCACATCTCCAAAAAGACGATCATCCTCTCTTCGTAACCTGCACGGCCAAGCGGCGCTGGAAGCTCCCGCCGACTGCGCGCGACGTTGTGTTCGAGTGTTGTATGAAAGAAAACGGCAGCAAGTACGACCTGCACGTTGCGGTGGTGATGCCAGACCACATTCACCTTATCTACTCGCCGCCGCGCCGCGAGGATGGGTGGAGCTATAGCTTGCCCGAAATCATGAAAGCCATAAAAGCTGCAGCGGCTTGGCGAATCAATCATCTACTCAAGCGTAATGGCCCAGTTTGGCAGGAGGAATTTTTCGATCATGTGCTTCGGTCGAACGAGAGTTTGGTGGACAAGGTCGATTATGTTTGTCAGAACCCGGTGCGGGCCGGGCTGGTGAGGTCGGAGAGCGAATATCGCTGGCTGTGGAGAGGGAGGATTCCCGTGTTGTAATTCTCCGCGAGAGATTGGCAGCCCTGCGGGCCTGACCGGGTCAGAGACCCGGTCCTACACATCTAGCAGGCTGCTGAAAAACTTCGGTCGGGCTGGTTTTGCGAAGGGCACGACGTTCAGTCGTGCCGTTAAGTCCTTTAAAACTAGCCGCGCTTCAGCGCCCGAGGTTCGCTTTAGGTAGCCGAAATGAGTTTTTCAGCAGCCTGCTAGACACCCGTGACCAACGTAATCTGATTTCCCAATCCCGCCCCGCTACCATGAAACGGGGAATCCAATGAAACTCAAACTCGACCGCATCATCAGCATTGCGACGCTCGCCGCCTCGCTCATCGCAATTGTTTTGGTTCTGAAGAAGCCTGCGCCGGTGGCCCATCCGCAGACTCCAGCGGCGGTCGCGGCCAATGCGCAATCGTTTGGGCAAAAGATGGATGCGCTTGAACAGGCCGCGCAGCAGGCCCCTCCAGCCTCCAGTGCAATTGACCAGGGCGCGCCATCATCCGCGCAACAGACCGCTCCCGCGATTCAAAAGCCCAGCGCATTGCCGAAGGCTGAGGTCCACATCAACTCCGATGAAGTTGCCGCCGCGCTCACTCAAGCTCTGGGCGTTGCCGGAACGAGCGAGCTTACGCCAGATTCGAACCTCGGCGGCGGAGCGCCCACCATCAAGGATCAACAAGTCAGCTTTGAAGGCGACGTCGTCCACGGACAGTTTCTCACCGAGATTGCCGGCAAAGACGTGTGGGTAACCGTTTCTGGCCATCTCGCCTCGCAAAATGGATATGCGACCTTCGAGCCCACCGAATTTAAAGTAGGCGACCTCAGCGTGCCGGTTTCATTGGTAAATCCCGCATTGCAGAAAAAGCTCGCCGAGCAGAAAGACCGCCTGAAGTTGCCGGATTTTGTCGGCGATATGAAAGTGCAGAATGGCGAGTTGGTGATGCAGCAGAAGTGATCGCGTTTGCCGGGGGTTCGAGCCCGGCGTGATCATCCTGAGCGAAGCGAAGAATCTCTCGTTACGGTCCCACTCGATTCTGTGCGGCTACTTTGGCGTACCAAAGGCCCGAGTCTTTCAACGTGCGCCGCTGGGTCTTGAAATCCACATAGGCCAGGCCGAAGCGCTGGCGAAAACCTTCCGCCCATTCGAAGTTATCGAGCAGGCTCCAGGCGTGGTATCCGCGAACGTCGGCGCCATCGGCAATGGCTCGCGCAAGCGCCTGCAAATTCCCCCTGTAATATTGAATGCGGCGCGTATCGCGTATTCCGCCGCTTGCATCCGGACCGTCGCTATACGCACAACCGTTCTCGGTAATCTCGATTTGCGGATGGTTGTAGTCACGCGTGATGCGCATCACCATGTCATACATGGCTTGCGGCCAGACCTCCCAGCCGTTGTCGGTGATTTTGCCCTGGTGGCCGCTCTCCATTTTCACCGGAAATAACCATTGCTGCGGATGAGAGAGCCGCTCGGTCAATCCAGGCGCGGAGCAGATTGTGCGGTAATAAAGGTTGATGCCGATAAAATCGAGCGGCGCGCGCATTTTGTCGAGATCGCCGGACTTGATTCTCATCGCGGATTCGGGAAGAAAAGCCAATGCATCCGGATAGCGCCCTTTCAGTGCGGGATCCAGGAACCAGAGGTTGGTGATGGCATGAGCGCGTTCGGCAGCCAGCTTGTCTTCTTCCGAGTTCGACGCAGGCTCGCACGAAGACATGCTGAAGGCCGTCCCCACGCGCGCCGCGGGACGCGCCGCTCTTAACGCCCGGAATCCCGCGCCCTGCGCCAGGTTCACGGTGTGGCACGCGCGCAGAAAATCGAAAAGGCTGGTGCGTCCGGGGGCGTGCGTGCCTTCGAGATATCCCAAATAACAAAACGCGAAAGGCTCGTTGAAGAGCGTCCAATCGGAGACCCGGTCGCTCAAACTGCGCGCAACCAGATCCACATAATCGGCATAGCAGGAAGCGGTGTCCCGGTTGGGCCAGCCGCCCGCGTCTTCCAGACTCTGCGGCAAGTCCCAGTGAAAGAGCGTAACTAACGGCCGAATCTGGGCCCCGAGCAGATCGTCGACGATGCGGTTGTAATAGTCGAGCGCTTTCGAGTTGGCCGGCCCCGTTCCCGCAGGTTGAATGCGCGGCCAGGATATCGAAAAGCGGTAGCTGTTCAAATTCATCGCGCGAATCAGCGCCAGGTCTTCCGGCCATCGGCGATAGGAGTCGCAGGCGACGTCGCCGGTATCGCCATTTTTTATTTTGCCGGGCGTATGCGAAAAGCGGTCCCAAATGGATTCGCCCTTGCCATCTTCTTTCCACGCGCCTTCGATCTGGTAGGCGGCGGTGGCCGCGCCCCAGAAAAACTTTGGCGGGAAAGTGAAGTCCGACGAATTGCCGAATTGCATGGTTCGGGAGCCGGCAGGATCGCCAGGATGCGGCGCGCGAGATGCGTCCCGAGACGCATTCGAGGATATGCTGCACGCCGAGAACAAGCCACCCGTCAGCGTAGCGGCAGCGCCCGCGGCCAGGGCCGATTGCGTGAACTTGCGGCGACTCAGGCGCAAAGTCGAGTGGGACTCCTGAAAAATAATCGGTTCGAGGCATTATCTTACTAGATGAAACTTCCCGCCTTCGAGTGGCGCCGATGGTGAAGCTGAGATGCTGACGCTTTATTGAGGTTGATCCAGAGTCCCGCCGTGACATTTCGTGCAGTTTGCCCCGCCGATTTCCATTGCCAAGCCTGCAATGAGTGGCCGAGAATTTGTGGGGCGATGATTGATATACGGAAAGCGCCGCCTGCGCTTTCGGCGTCGGGCTTCGGTA
This sequence comes from uncultured Acidobacteriota bacterium, assembly GCA_963755225.1. GTDB lineage: Bacteria > Acidobacteriota > Terriglobia > Terriglobales > Acidobacteriaceae > Sulfotelmatobacter. The sequence goes on along the minus strand of CAVWJE010000005.1, from coordinate 654,886 downwards.
GCGCATGGTTCGCGCTTTGCATGGCCTTCGCGCTGCATATCGTCGACGAAGCCTCCACGGGTTTTCTTGCCGTATATAACCCCACCGTAACTATATTGCGCGAGCGCTGGGGTTGGTTTCCCATGCCTGCGTTTGAATACCGCCAGTGGCTCACGACACTGATTGTGGCCTGCGGAATTTTGTTTTGCCTCACTCCCGTAGCGGCCCGCGGAATGCGCGGATTGCGGCCCGTGGCGTGGACTTTCGCGACCATCATGTTTTTGAATGCCCTCGGTCATACCTTCTTTTCGATTCTTGGGCGAACCGTTGCGGCCGTAACGTTCCCGCGCCCGGCCCCGGGGTTCTATTCCTCCCCATTTCTATTCCTGGCTTCCTTCTGGCTGATCCACCGCCTGCGGCGCACGGCCCGCGTGGATTTTCAATTGCCAAGCGGGGTTTGAGCGTGGAGAATCGTCCGCATGACGAAAAGCGAGAATGCGGAATCGACTCCCGTGGTCGCTGAAGCCGTGGTCGCTAGCAGGCTGCTGAAAAACTTCGGTCGGGCTGGTTTTGGGAAGGGCACGACGTTCAGTCGTGCCGTTAAGTCCTTTAAAACTAGCCGCGCTTCAGCGCCCGAGGTTCGCTTTAGGTAGCCGAAATGAGTTTTTCAGCAGCCTGCTAGAGCAACGACGCGCCCGATTTCTCCGCCTGACGGTTCGCACTCTGCCGGCAAAACGATCGTTCCCGAACGCTATTTTCGCTGGCGAGCCGGGGAGATCACGCGGCTCGAAGCCTTCTGCGACGTAATCTTCGGCTTCGCCATCACTCTGCTCGTGGTCTCTCTCGAAGTTCCGCATACTTATGCCGAACTGCTGGCGGATATGCGCGGCTTCCTCCCGTTTGCGGTGTGCTTCGCGCAGTTGATCCTTATCTGGCGCACCCATTACAAGTTTTCCCGCCGTTATGGACTCGAAGATCCTTATACCGTTTTCCTGAATATGGTTCTGCTTTTCCTGGTGCTGTTCTACGTTTACCCGTTAAAGTTTGTGTTTACGCTGTTGTTTTCCCAACTCTTCGGGGCTGAGCTGCCCGCCACTTTCGGATTACACGAAGGTTCGGTGCTCATGCGGATCTATGCCGCCGGTTTCGCCTCCGTGTTTTTAATTTTTGCGCTTATGTACGCGCACGCCTACAGGCTCCGAACGGAGCTGAGTTTAAATCCGGTCGAGAGTCTGGAAACCAGGTCGGCTGCTCAGGAGAACGCTTTGCTCACGTCGATCGGGATTGCGTCGTTTGTCGTTGCAATCAAGAACCCCGCATTGGCGGGATGGTTATACTTGGCCATCGGACCCGCGCTCTGGATACACGGCTCGATCTTTGGAAAGCGCACGCGCAAGCTGGCGGAAAAACTGGTGGTGTCCTAATTCCGGTTGGCTTTTCTTCGTGACCTTTGCGAGTCCTTCGCGTCCGTTGCGTTCAAAAGCTTTCGCCGACTCCGATCCTTCTCGCCTCGCGGACGCCTCGGCTCCGAGCCTGCTATCATCTTTTTCGGAGTGATGGTGAAACGGCAATGGAAGACGAAGAGCCAATTCCTTATATTTCCGGTTCAGGAGAAGGACTCATGGAAGAAGGTACCGCTTTGCACGCAGGATCGCGCCGCAACGAGGATATCGCGCTCGATCTGATGAAATTTGTCGCGATGACCACGGGGTATGGACGGACCACTTCGTCCGGGGTGGGATTTCAAGGCTCCGGGTCGGCGTCGAAGCCTGATGAGTACGCGGCGCAGTTGCTCGAGCTGTATGGCAAGTGCCGGGCGGCGGTGGAAGGCAAGAAATAGTGAGTTCGAGTTCCGCTTGGCAAGCAAAACCAGCGACGTCGCGAAATCCATCTTTCTTTCGGTCGCGGTCTTGTCCGCTTTGCTGGCTCCGGTCCTGTTTCCCTCACATTCGTGGGCGCAGAAAGCGTATGGTTCGTCTAAGACCTTCACGGCCCCGGATGGAGCGTTCACCTTCCGCTACTCGAGCGAACTCACCGATTGCTCATCCAAACCCGATGAGATTCTGCCTAAGAACTGCATGGCATATTTCCCGGTATGCGGCGGCGAAACTTATGATTTGGAACTAATCGCTTGCTTGGCGTATCCCCGGAACAAATACACGGAAACTAGCGCCTTTGAGGCAGCGACGTTCTCGGTTGGCGCGGTTAAGGCTAAGACTGAAAAGGCCTGTTTGTCTGGCGGGCGGCGGCTGGAGGAGCCCCGCAGGTCGTTCCGCTTTCTCAAGTAACGCAGGGAGCTACGTGACGAGAAAAACCGCAGCCCTTAAGGCTGCGGTTTCAGGTGCTCTAAGGTTGCTGCCAAGCCGGAAGGTCTACCGGCGGCCTTTGGCTTTCTTCTTGGCCGGGGCCTTCTTAGCCGCTTTTTTAGGAGCCTTTTTTAGGGGCCTTCTTCGCGGCTTTCTTAGGAGCGGGTTTCTTTTTCGTAGCCGGCTTCTTCTTAGGCGGCGCTTTCTTGGGTGGAGCCTTTTTCGGCGGAGCCTTCTTGGCGGGAGCTTTCTTCGCTCCTCCGCCACCGCCGGCCGGTTTGGGTTTGGGCGGGGGAGGCGGCGCGGGAGTGGCGGGTTCGCCGGAATCTCCTTCAGGCACCCCGGCTTCTTCCTCCTCTTCTTCTTCCTCTTCGAAATCTTCTTCCAGCGATTCGCTGTAGGCGCCGCTATCGCCGAATTCTTCTTCGTCATCACGCGAATACAGTGTGGGGTCGTAGAACGTCATTGCTCCTCCTGATCTTGTTTGGCCGCTTGCGGGGCGACGGCCACGCAATGCTGCCGGGTAGAAAATTAAAAGGCCACCCGAAACTTTTTCTTGAACGGCGCGCGATTATAGCACGACGTTTGGTGCGTACCGCAAGGACCAATCTCACATTCCACGCACTTATTCCTGTTACCACATGAATTGCCCGAATGGAAGAAGATTCGTCCGCCGGCGATGGGAAAATGAAAGCGGGTTCCTATAATATTTGCCACGGAAAAGAACATGGGGGTGTACCGAGAGTTCTAAACGGAAATTTTACCGGCTGGGCTGGACGATCAGGATCATGCCAGGGCGAAGGGTAGCGACATTTCCATTGCTGCGCTTAAGAGCGGCAACTGTGGTGTTATAGGCGGCCGCGATGGAATAAAGCGTTTCCCCGGACCGCACTTTATGGTGAACCGGGCTCGGCGGCTCGGAACTGTCTTCGCTCGTCGCCTTCGCGACACGGTCTGCCGGAGCTTTGACGCTGGCTATCAGGGTGCCGCTGCGATGTGCGACCGGCTTATGCGAAGTCGCGGATGCGACTTCACTGTTGGGCGTAACTGGCAGGTGCAGCGCCAGCACTCTTCTTCCATGAAGGCTCTCGCCCCGTAAGCCGTTCCAGCGCCGAACCATCTGGGCTGAGACTCCGAAGTTCTCCGCAACCTTCTCAACCGTATCGCCCTTGCGCACCTTGTAACGGACAATGCGCCGCGAGTAGGCAACGCTATCGCTATCCGGATGTTTGCCGGCTGCGACCGGGATGATGACCTTTTCGCCCGGCTGGAGTTCCGAGCCTTCGAAGTGATTGGCCTCCACGATCGATTTTGCGGTGGTGTGGTAAGTCCGGGCCAGCGAGGCGAGAGTTTCCCCCGAGTGAATGGTCGGATATCGCCACCACAGGCGCATGCTTTGGGGAATGGCCGCGATATTGGTTTGATATTGCTCCGTCGTGCCCGGCGGCAGGTGCAGTTCGAACTTGCCGTCTTTGGGGGTGCTCCAGCGGAGCAGGCTGGGATTCAATTCCTGCACTTTGGCGGGAGTCGCATTTACGCACTCCGCCACCAGACGCAGATCGACGGGATAGCTCACGCTCACCGAATCGAAGGCCGCCGGTTCCTCCATGGAGACGTCGTCAAAGCCATACTGCGACAGATTCTTGCTGACGATGGTCATGGCCAGAATGATGGGCACGTAGTTCCGCGTTTCCTTGGGCAGTACATTGCGCCGGTAGAGTTCCCAGAAATCGGCGTAGCCGGTGCGCTTCACCGCCGCTTGCACCGTTCCAGGGCCGGAGTTATAGGCGGCCATGGCGAGATACCAGTCGCCGAACTGCGCATAAAGATCCTTCAAATGAAGGGCGGCCGCGCGGGTGGCTTTTACGGGATCCTGGCGTTCATCCACCCACATGGTCCGGTGCAGCCCGTAGCCCTGGCCCCGGCTGGCCATAAATTGCCAAATGCCGCGGGCGCCGGCGCGGGAAACGGCTAAAGGTTGAAATCCGGATTCCGCCTGCGCCAGATAAATCAGATCCTGCGGCACGCCTTGTTCTCTCAGAATGGACACCATCATGTCGTGATAGCGGCCGGAGCGGGCGAAGGCGTGTTCGAAGGTTCCGCGCCCGCGATTGGAAAAGTAGCTGATATAGCCCGCAACCTGATCCGTCATCATCAGCGGCAGGTCGGAATGGGTCGACTTAATGGCCAGTTGCGCTTTTGCCTTCACATTGGGATCGACGGAGGGAACGATCCCGCTGGTTTCGTCAATGGGCGCAGGCTCGGATTTCTGCGCTTCGGAATCCGAGGCCGGCTCGCCGAGGTCAAGATGGTTCACGCCATCGACGATTCGGTCGAATTCCTGTTCCAACCGTCCGTCGGAGCGAATATCCAGAGGGCTGTCCAGCAAGGCGTTGAAGGCTCGGTCGAAATCCTCTTTGGCGGCGTCTTTGTTCCCGGCCTGGTAAGCGTCCAGGCCTTCCTGGTAATCCTTTTCGACTTGGGCGATTAAATCCCCGACAGGGCTGGCTGGCTGAGCGGCGGTTTGGCTCACCGGGACTGCGGGCAGGGCTTCAATATTGGCTTCTGGCGGCGGAGCTGCGGGAGCCTGCGCGGGTGCAGGCGATTGTGGAGCCGGTGGCGGCACGAATGCCGTCAAGGCTGGCGGGGAACTTTTCGCTGGAACCGATGCCACCGGCTTCTTCGCCGACTGGCACGAGGAGGCAAGCAAGGCTGCGCCAGCCAATACCGCAACCCGCATTTGGAGTTTTGCAACTCGCATGATTTTCCAGGGGATACGGATTGCTCCCTGATGTTAAAGCCGGGTGAATTCTATCAAAAATCGTATCCTGCGGTCGCGTCGGGGTCAACGCCGAAAGCGGGCTTGATGGAGTTACTTTCGACATCGCCACGGAGTGTACCAGTCAGATGGAGTCGTCAAACCACGGGAATTCGTTCGGCCAGCGCGTCAATGCTGGAAGGTGCCGGAAAACCCGATATTGCTCTCGCTTTGGGTGGCGAAGCGGTGAACAGGTTCACCGCTGTGATAAGTGCCATGTTTCAATGACGGCTTCATGGCAGCTGAGGGATGCTTGTTCTCCGCATCCACAGCCTTTCCGCGATATCCCGTGCCGCCAACTCGTTGAAAATGTTTCCGCGCCCGGCTGCACTCATCCGCCTACACGCCACCTTGCCGCCTCGCCAGACAGGTGTGCGTAATGCGGTCGTGCCAGCACAGCGAGTCCTCGTCGAGCAGGGCCCAGGCGTATCCCATGCCAAGAGAAATTGCCGAGAGAAAGGATGCAAACACTCGCCAGCGGCGCCGGCTTCGGCTTGCTGGATTTCCGTCGAAACCGGCCAACTCGACCCCGCCCAGCCGCAATCCCGCCGTAGTTCCCGAATATACAAGTTGCAGATATTGGTACCCAGCCCAAAATGCGCCGAACAGTCCCGCGCAGATCTCGGAAATCTGGAGCCGGGCCGGACGAATTCCTGTCATCTTCCAAAATATGATCCCGAAAAGAACGCATGCCGTTCCCACGATCAGCCCGTCGATTAAGGTGGAAGAAATTCGTCGCGCCAGCGACGCGGTCTGCCGCGGAATGTCTATGCCGCGCCGCTTTTCGGCCGCCGGTTGCAACGCAGCTTCGATCGTGATTCCGCCCAAAGCCGGCGGCGGCGGAACAACCTCTGGAGCCTCCAGTATCCGCGGCCGCTCCATCACCGGCTCCGCTAATTCGTTGAGCGGCGCAACCGGCGGAGTCCATGAGCGCGGAAACTCCAGGATTTTACCTGTGGCGGGCGCGGGCGCGGCCGTGCGCTCTTTGAAATCACTTTGCCGCTCGCCCGCTGGAATCTCGCGCGACCCTTCGCTCGTCGCCTCCCGAACCTCAAATGGGTCCCACGCCAATGCGCCACTCGATATGATCGCCCCGCCCGCCATAAAATTCGCAGGCTCGTCGCGGACTTCACCTTCCACTCTATGGAAGGAAGTATCCTCGAACTTCAACCGTAGCGACGGATACCGCGGAGGGCGCGGCTTGCGCCGCGCCTGGTAACGATTCAAGCGGTTCGCCAATTCCTGCCGCCAGGCGGTGTTGTCTTCACGCTTGGAATCGTCGTTGCCACTGTCGAGCGATAGGCGAACTTCACCGTCCGCTGGGACGCATGGCAAACCAGCCGAGCTTTCCCCGGAAGCGCAACGGCACACGTCACCACAAAGCGAACAAGGCATGAATCACAATTTGCTGACTGCCAAAATCAAAGCCAGCCGGATAACCGCAAAGAACGCATCGGAATCCAAAACTTCGGTAGTGGCTCAGTTCGAAAATTTTGTCATTCCGAACCGGCGGTATTTGCCGGTGAGAAATCCGCTATTGGCCGGACCAAGCTCAGGGCCGGTTCTCGCGCGATAAAACGGCGCTTCGAAATGACAAGTTTTTCAAACAGCCCCACTGCCAAGCCTTCGGTGCTGTCCCGATTCCGATTGGCCTTTCTTCGCGACGTTTGCGAGTCCTTCGCGTCCTTTGCGGTTAAAAGCTTTTGCTCCCGAAATTAGAACCCTGCCAAGGCTTCATATAGCTTTGCTTGCGAAGCCGTCCCGTGCTAAGTTCACCACAACTGAAGCCGTCGAGGATTCCCGACTCTTCGCTCCGATGATTCTTCGCAACAGATTCCTTATCACGGCGCTACTCCTTTGTCATCTGCTTCTCGTCCCTCCCCTAGTTACCAGCCAGTTGCCACCCGCGGCGCCTGCGGCTGAAACCGGAACAATCGCCCAAAAACAACCTGCCACTCCACCCACGCCCTGTGCCCAGGCTGCCGAGGCCCAGAAACAACTCGAAAACGTCGAAACAATTTGCGCCATTCAGCAGGAGGAAGAGAACGGAATCTATAAGTTGCACGGCGCGGTTGAAATTCGCTACGGAACCTACGTCCTGCGCGCCGACGAGGCCACTTACAATTCCGACACGAAAGAGGCCGCCGGAACCGGCCACTTCGCTCTCGATGGCGGCCCCAATGACGATCACATCCGCGCCTCTCGCGGCATCTATAATCTCGATCTCGAAACCGGAAAGTTTTACGACGTCACCGGAACCACCGGCCTTCAATTTCATGCCAACCGCGTTATCCTGACCTCGACCGCCCCTTTCACCTTTACCGGCAGCGAGGTCGATAAGGTCGGCGAAGACCACTACGTCGTTTACGATGGCACCATCACTACTTGCGAACTTCCTCACCCCAAGTGGCAGTTCGACGCCCGCAAAGTCATCGTGGACGTGGGCGGCAACGCCAAAATCTACCGCAGCACGTTCATGCTGCACGGCCTGCCCATCCTTTATTTTCCCTACGCCACCCACCCGGTGGAAAAAGAATCCCGGCAATCCGGATTCTTAATACCCTCCGTGGCACATTCTTCCACCAAGGGCTACGTCGTGGGCGATTCCTACTACTGGGCCATCAACCGCATGATGGACGCCACTGTTGGCGCGGAATATTTCTCCTTGCGCGGCTGGTCGCAGCGCGGAGAGTTTCGCGCCATGCCTACGGAAAAATCCTACGTTGACTTGAACTATTTCGGAGTGGTCGACCGCGGAATCGGCACCCCCCCGCTCAAAGAGGGTGGCGAGAATGCCCGCCTCAACGCCGGGGGGAACGTCGACGGCTTTCGCGGCGTAGCCAACATCGATTACCTTAGCTCCTTTCTTTTCCGTCTCGCCTTCAACGAGGTCTTCAGCCAGGCGGTCTACTCCGAGGTAAAATCCCAGGCTTTTCTATCGAAATCCGCTGACGGCTTCAGCGCAAACGGATTCCTCGAGCGCTATCAGAACTTCTTGAGCACCACGCCCGGCCAGGTCATCACCATCAATCACGCTCCCAGCTTCGACTTTTCCGGCATAGACCGCCCCTTCCCCCACACCCCGATCGAGTGGTCGTTCGACGCATCGGGAACTGGCCTGTCGCGCAGCGAACCCGCGCAGTGTCTGTCTTCCCTCTCGCCTCAGTCGTGCATCCCGCCGTTTCGCACCGGCAATCTTCTTGGACGATTCGATCTCAACCCCGAAATCGCCCTCCCGCTGCTTTTCCGCGGATGGTCTTTACGTCCCGAGCTAACTTTGCACGAAACCTATTACACCGAGCGGCTGGTGGGCGCGGTCGGAGAGAATCCCGGGCAGGCCGTAAACGATCCCATCAACCGCCAGGCTCTGGAAACCGCCATAGAACTGAGGCCCCCCGCCGTGGAGCGCATCTTCGACAAAGAATTTCTCGGACGCAAATGGAAGCATGTCATCGAGCCCTTCGCCGCCTACCGCTTCGTCACCGGGGTAAACAACTACGGCAATATTTTGAAGTTCGACGAGCGTGACATCCTTACCGACACTCATGAGGTCGAGTACGGTTTCGTGACGCGTCTCTACGCCAAGCGGACTTCCCCGAAGCCGGCGGAAAAACCAGGGGAATGCGACACCCTTATGCGTGCCGTATTAGTAGGAGGCGCCGCGCCGGAATCGACCATACCTTGGCAGCACACGAACCCTCTCGCGAATGCCCCCTGCCAGCCCGAACCCGCGGTGCGCGAAATCGCCACCTGGGAGCTTGCGCAAAAATACTTTCTCGATCCAACCTTCGGCGGAGCCTTGATCCCCGGCCAGCGAAACGTATTCACCACCACCGCCGACCTCACTGGCATCGCCTTCATCACCGAACCACGCCACCTCTCGCCGATCGTGTCGCGCCTCACGCTTGAGACCGGCGCGCGTACCGACGCCGAGTGGGATTTCGATTATGACTTTCAAGGCAATCGCGTTAACGCCAGCACTCTTTTGGCGAACTACCACTTCGGTCAGGTAACCGTTGGCGGCGGCGATGCCATCCTGCAAATTCCCGGTCAAACCGCCATCTCCTCTTCCGGCGCCGCCGAGCCCGCTCGCTTTAATCAATTTCGCGCCGCCCTCGGCTATGGACGCTCCACCAAGCGCGGCTTCAGCGCCGCCAGCAGCTTTGGTTTCGACGCGGATAATCGCCAGCTCCAATTCATCACCGCGCAGACCACTTACAATTGGGATTGTTGCGGCGTCACTCTCGAGTACCGCGGCTATACCGTCGCCGACGTGCGCAACGAAAACCTCTTCCGCTTCACCTTCACCCTGGCCAACATCGGCGGCCTGGGCAGCCTGAGACCGCAGGAAAGGCTCTACTGAATCAGTTGTAATGGGTTTCTCATAAATGATCTTGGGAAGACACGGGTTTACGGGCTGCGGGAAAACCTGATTTGGAGCCGTTTTGAAAGGGCGCGACTTCAAGTCGCGCCATTAAAGTCCAATCAAATTAACGCGGCTTAAAGCCGCCGGGAAGGGCACGACGTTCAGTCGTGCCGTCGAGAGCCAACAATCACGCGGGCTTTAGCCCCTGAGGGGTTTATGACTTTTTCCCTCCGGTTATTTTTGAGATGAGTTCTCAGTGACAAGGCCAGAAAAACCGCGCGACTTTCTACCGCTGGCTCCTACACTCACTCCCATCCTTCTCGCAGCCGCCGTACGTACTCGTCCGCATGCTCGTCGGCCCAAAGTTCTTTGCCCGAGCCTCGCAGGGACATCAGAGGATCGCCGCCGGCAGATTTAAGGCAATCGCAAAGTTCCTGCATCGCAAGGAGGGCATGAGCTGTGGTGCATCGTCCCACTCCCGGTAGCGGAAACGCAAATACCCTCGCGCCGAAATTGTTTTCCAAATCCTTGTTGAATCCGTAGTTAGCTCTCAACCTGCTCCCGAATTGAGACGAATCATATTGTCCAGAGCCCGCTTTAGACGAACACTACAACCTTCGCGCGATGCGCGCGGATCAATTCCAGAATCCGCGCAGCCCCTTCCATGTATTCACGAGTGGACGGTTCTTTGCCGAATGGGCGCGGCGTCTTGACGATGTCTGTAAGCCCGTATCCGTTTTCGAGGAACGAGTCGTCCTCGAACCCCGTGGTGGGCTGAAGGAGGCCGTGCTTTTTCAGGCTATTCCAGAAATTCTTTCCGTGTCGGCCCTGGAAATAGTGCCCCACCGTTACGCTACATAGAGCGGTCGTTTTGCCACGAAAAGAGCGCGGAGTGCCGGGCCATCGGATGCCGGCAGTATGTCCCGCAATGTCAGCACCTCCCGTCCCCCAACCGAAACATAAATCTGATTTCCTATCAAACGGCGCATAACCTTTTCGAGACTGGATCCTTAAGTCTTCGCCAACTCGCGTGAGCGTCCACCCCTGCTAACATGGTGAGCATGTCCGCTGCCAGACCCACCCCCGAAGCGAAGCTTACCCAATTGCAAACTCACCTGCACACGTTGGGGCGCCTTCTCGTCGCTTACTCCGGCGGCGTCGATTCCGCCTATCTCGCGTGGGCCGCGTATCAAGCCCTGGGCAATAACATGCTCGCCATCATCGCCGACTCTCCAAGCTTGGCCCGTGCTCAACTAAATGACGCCGTCGCCTTTGCCCGCGAGCAATCCATCCCGCTGGAAGTGGTTCCTACCTCCGAACTCGACCGCCCGGAATACGTTCGCAACGACTCCCAGCGCTGCTTTTTTTGTAAAGATGAACTCTTTACGTTGATGGAGGAACTGCGCCAGTCGCGCGGCTTCGATGCCATCGCTTACGGCGTAAACCTCGACGATCAGGGCGACTTCCGTCCCGGCCAGAAAGCCGCAGCGGCGCACCATGTGACCGCTCCGTTGCTCGATGCTCGACTTACTAAAGAAGACATACGGACCCTCGCGCGGCATGCCGGTCTGCGCATCTGGGATAAGCCCGCCTCCGCGTGCCTGTCGTCGCGAATCGAATATGGCCGCCCAGTTACCCGTGAAGCTCTCGACGCAGTTGAGAAAGGCGAAGATGCTTTGCGCTCCCTCGGATTCCGGCAATTCCGCGTGCGTCATCACGGAGAAATTGTTCGCATCGAAATCGACCGCGAGGAATTCAGCCGCGCCCTCGACGCCGCAATGGCGGCCAGGTTCACTCGCATCTTCAAATCCCTTGGATTTAAATTCGTCACCCTCGATCTGGAGGGCTTCCGCTCCGGTTCGATGAACGCCTTGCTGCCGGCAGAAGAATTGCTGCGGCGAACCGGTTGAAACCGCGGACATTTTGCTTCGGCGCCGCGCGAATGCTGCTTGGCAGTGGTGCAGTTTGCTTATTTACGCATCGATTGTCATCCTGAGCGGAGCCGTTTTTCAGGCGCAGCGAAAGCCTGCCCTGAGCGAAGCCGAAGGGGATCTCCCGCTTAGTCGGGTCTAACGCATGAGCCAAACTGCATCACTACCCGCTCCCTCGCTCACAGAACATCCCGCCTCCCGCTGTGAGATAATCAAGCCTTCAACTTGTGATATTAAGGTGGTTCTTGGTGACACTTATTCGACGTTCTTTTCTGCTCTTGCTGATAGTTTGCCTCGGCTGCGTCGCCCAATCTAAATCCCCGGATTTGGCCAAAAGTTCCGATCCAAATCAGACTTCCGATCTAACTAAAAAAATCGACCGGCAAGTACGCGCCTATTATAAGATCCCCCCCGAGGTGCATGTCACAGTCGGCGCGCCCGCGCCCAGCACCGATTTTCCCGGCTACGATGCCGTGGTGATTACCGTCGAGACCGGCCAGAAGAAACAGGACCTGACTTTCCTGGTCTCTAAAGATCGTTCGACGATGATGCGGCTGACCAAGTTTGACCTTAAGTCGGATCCCTTCGCCGAAACCATGAAGAAGATTGACGTCACCGGGCGGCCTACTCGCGGAGCCAAGGCATCCAAAGTTGTGGTGGTCAATTTCGACGACTTGGAGTGCCCGTTCTGCTCGCGCATGCATCAAACGCTGTTTCCGGAGATACTCAAGGAATATGGCGATCGCGTAACTTTCATTTATAAAGATTATCCGCTGACTGAGATTCATCCCTGGGCCATGCACGCGGCCGTCGATGCGAATTGCCTCGCGGCCCAGAATGGCGATGCGTACTGGGATTTCGCGGACTATATTCATGCCAATCAGCATGAAGTAAACGACGAAAAGACCCCCGGGGCGCGCCTGGAACAACTCGACAAGTTGACGATGCTCCAGGGCCAGAAGCACAATCTTGACGTTGTAAAGTTACAGGCCTGCGTCAAGGCACAGGATGATAGCGCGGTCAAAGCCTCTCTGAAACAGGCCGAAGCCGTAGGGGTTGAGGCTACGCCCACCCTGTTTATTGACGGACAAAAGATCGACGGCGTCGTTCCTATGAGCGAACTTCGAACTGCGATTGACCGAGCTTTGCAGGATGCGAACTTGCCCGTGCCTGACCACGCATCGGCGGTCGCGGCGCCCGCGCCGGCCTCGAAGTAAGGCCCGGAAGTAAAGCCTAAACGACGGCATTACCGGCAGTCCAGGGCACGCGATTGTTTCGGGAGAAAACTCTTTGAAAAAAAACTCAGGCTTTTATCGGCTTGCGGAGACGATTGCCGTCTCCCTTTTATTGCTGGCATTCGCAGGCTGCAAAACCCAGGTCGGCGGCGACGTGATGGCTACGGTCGATGGCCGCAAGATTTTTCGCTCCGACGTCGATAAGTATTACGAAAATCAGGTCGCCAGCGCCCAGCAACCGCCCGCCGGCGAGCAAGCCACCATTCTTCGCCTCAACATCCTCCGCCAGCTCATCGACGACGAAATGGTCATGCGCCGCGCCGAAAAACTCGGCCTGCTGGCCACCGAAGAAGAAGTCGATCGCAAGCTCAACGAAATCAAGTCCCCCTACACCCAGCAGGAATTCGATCAGCGGCTCAAGGAAAAAAAGATCAGCCTCGAAGATTTCAAGCGCGACATCCGCCGCTCCATCACCGTCGACAAGGTGATGAACAAGGAAGTTTCCTCGAAGATCGATGTCACCCAAAAAGACATCGACGACTATTTCGCTTCCCACAAATCCGAATTCAACCTGATCGAGCCGCAGTACCACCTCGCGCAGATCTTCGTCACTCCCGCCCCCAATCCGCAGGTTCACAACCAGAACAACAAAGCGCAGAACGAAGCCGATGCCCGCAAGAAAATTCAGATGCTCTCGAACCGGCTCGATAGCGGCGACGACTTCGCCACTCTTGCCATGAACTATTCCGAGGATCCCGAAACCTCGGGCAACGGCGGCGATCTGGGAACGATTCCCGAGTCGTCTTTGCGCAACACCGATCCCAGCACGCGCGACCTGGTCTTAAAACTTAAGCCCGGCCAGTACAGCTCCATCATTACGGTGATGAATCCCTCTACCAAGCAGGCTGCCGGCTACCGCATCGTAAAGTTGGTGTCTAAAGAGCCCGCCGGCCAGCGTGATTTGTCCGATCCCCGCGTCCAGCAGGCAATCCGTTCGCAACTTCATGATCGCCGCGAGCAACTCCTCAAAGCTGCTTACTACGAGGTATTGCGCGACTCCGCCAAAGTCGACAACTATTACGCCAGGAAAATTCTGGAAACCAACGGCATGACGAACTAAGTCGCGAAGCGCAGGAATTAGAGTGCAGGGAGAGGGTCGTAAGTTTCTTCTTGCACCTTAGCAGGCTGCTGAAAAACTTCGGTCGGGCTGGTTTTGGGAAGGGCACGACGTTCAGTCGTGCCGTTAAGTCCTTTAAAACTAGCCGCGCTTCAGCGCCCGAGGTTCGCTTTAGGTAGCCGAAATGAGTTTTTCAGCAGCCTGTTAGTGCGCTTCGTGGTCCACGATTTTCATCACCGTCGGAGAATTCGATCTATTCCCGTACCTGTAGTCTTCATCACTCCACTATCGCCAGCACATCTCCCGCATTCACCGCCGTCCCTTCGCTCACGAAAATCTTCTGAACTTTCCCTCTCTTCGGCGACTTAATCTCATTCTGCATCTTCATGGCCTCAACCACGGCTACGCCGCCGCCAGCCTCCACTTCGTCTCCCTCGCGGGCCAACAAACGAACAACTTTGCCGGGCATTGGCGCCGCGATTTTTCTTGGTCCATGCTCTTCGCCAGTCCGCATCCGCCCGCGCAGCGATCGCGGATCTCTAATTTCAACCGCGAATCGCCTGCTCCCTACCCATAAATAAAGATTGTCGCCAACCCGCTCCGACTTAACCTCGTACGCCCGGTTGCCGATGCGAAGCGAAAGCGCGTCCCGGCGCGCCAATACCGCATCCACCGCCAGGGCCCTTCCATCCAACTGGCACGACCATCCTCCGTCAACCCTCCTCAGGTCGAGCTTGAAACCTCTTTTGTCGATGGTTACGTCATACAACATGAGGATAGTTTTCCGTTTTAGGGTAAGAAATATAAAGCCCAGAAGTGCTGCACCCCGGCGCGTTCAGGGATGGCCGATACTTCCGCCCGCGACTACATCAATGTCCACCGAGTCCTTCACTTTCAAAAACAAATTGCTCGGATTCTTCATGCCCCACTGCGCGTAAGGCACCGCGAAGTGCAGCGTGGCCGTCCAATGGCTCGCGGAAAGTTCTACCTCGGCTGGAGCCGTCAGTTCATGATCCGATCCATGAATCGCAAACATTCCATGCACCCGAACCGCGGACTTTCCCTGAAGTGAAACGGCGCCTTCCACTCGGTCCGGATGGAATTTAATTTCCGGATAGCGGTCGCTCTCGAGAACTTCGCGGTGCATTTTGCGATCGCGCATTCCGCTGCCGCTCTCGCCGCTCCCGGCATCCACCACGATTTCGCCCGAAATCTTTCCCGAAGAAGGGTCGAGCTTGAGCGATCCGCTCTTTAACTGAAAAGTTCCGCGAACCGTGTGCAGCGCGTCGCCTAGTGTGAAGTTAATCGTAGTGTGTTGTGGATCGAGTTGCAGCGCCGTATTCTGCGCCTGAGCGGCAAGGCATGCGAAACCAGCGGCGGAGAGAATCAGCGCCACGCGGCTCAATCTGCCGGAAGAAAATGCGCAACCGTGTTTTTTCCCGAGGTTACGCAGTCAGCAGTCCCCAGCCCAAAGTGAGCCCATCGAGCGCGATCCGGTACGGCGAAAGGGATCCAACGTGCAACGCCAATAATCTGTGGAAGACTTCGGGATGCTCGCGAAATACTCGCAGCGTACGCCGCTGAATGCCCGGCCGGCCTTCGAGAGTAAGCATCAATCGCGCCATCAGCATGGGACGCACCGCCAACTTTCGATGCGCGGTTTGATAGCCCGCAAGATCGCCGGACTTCAGTCGCCGCGCCAATTCAACTGCCTGGCCGAACGCAAGGCCCAGTCCCTCGCCCGTTATAGCGTCCACGGTCCCGGAGGCGTCGCCGATCAACGCGACGTTCCCCGCCAAATTCTTCTTAGCTTCCGATTCGCGCAGATCGAGCCCCGTTCCTGCGAGGTAGGCTCCGCGCCCCGCAGCCGCGCATCAAGCTCGGGAAAGGAGCGTAAGGAGTCCTCCAGGCGCAGCCCCGGGTTGCGTGAGGCCACAGCCACGCATACTTCCTCCTCATTCACCGCAGTGGCATAGCCCTGGCTGCGCTTGCCCCAATAGATTTCCATTCGGTCGGTCCAGGGCCTCATGCGATAATGCCGCCGAAACGCGTAGCGTAGGCCGCTTCGAGAATAGGCCTCGAGGTTCGCCCAGCGGCGCACCCGCGAGTTCACGCCATCGGCGCCCACAATCCAGCGCGCGCCAATTGTGCGTCCCCCCATCCTGACTTCGTTCCCGGAAATCCCGGTGACCGCCGCTTGCCAGCGCATATCCACATCCATCTCGGCAGCGCGCTCGATCATCAACCTGTGCAGCGCGGTTCGCCGGATCGCTAAGCCGCGGCGTCCCGCGGAAAAACCGTTTCCGCCGAAATTTCGCGGCCCAGGAAGCGCACGCCCCGAAGAGAATATCCCTCTGCCAACGGTGCAGCTACTCCCAACTCTTCCAGCGCCGAAATCGCATCCGGCATCAGCACTTCGCCGCAGGCTTTATCGAGCGGCGGTATCCCGCCGTCCGCCACCACGACGCTCAAGCCTTGTTGGCGCGCGGCTATCGCTGCCGCCAGTCCCGCCGGCCCGCCGCCAATCACAAATACGTCGGTTGAATCCTGCAACCACTCACCTCACCATTCCAGAAGCAACAGCTCGGAACAAAAACCCGGCCCCATCGCTGCCAGCAGGCCGAGCGTCCCCGGCTCAGGCCGCCGGTTCTTCATTACATCCTCCAACACACACAACACAGAAGCCGACGAAAGATTTCCCACCTTGCGCAGGCAATCCCACGAGGCATCGAGTTCTCCATTATTCAGCCCCAGCGCAGCCGCCGAAGCTTGCAATACTTTCGGACCGCCCGTATGCAGCACGAAACTCTTCAGATCGCTTCGCTTGTGCCCGTGATCCGAAAGAAACGCATCCACATCGCGCCCCAGATTTTCTCGAATCAGGGTCGGTACTTCGGTAGAAAGTACGATGCGAAAGCCTTTTTCGGAGATGTTCCATCCCATCATTTCCTCGGTGCTGGGATAAAAAATCGAGCGCGTCGCCACAATTTTCGGACCGGGCTTCGCTCCAGTAACATCCGAGTGCGCCGCTTCGAATTCTTCTCCCGTCACAATTACGGCCGCCGACCCATCGGCAAATAGTCCAGACGAAATTAAGTTCGCCACCGACAAATCTTCGCGCTGCAATGTGAGCGAGCAAAGCTCCACCGACACCAACGCCGCCGCCTGCTTCGGATAAGCCCGAACATAATCCGAGGCCCGCGCGATTCCGGCCGCGCCCGCGACGCATCCCAGCCCGAAAATTGGCGTGCGCCGAATGTTGGCTGGAAGCCCCATGCGGTTAATCAACAGCGCGTCGATCGACGGACTCGCCACTCCCGTAACCGTGGTGAACAACAACGCGCCCAGGTCCTCCGGCTTCAGCCCCGCATTGTGCAGCGCAAGGCAGAGGGCCTGCTCGCCCAATTCCTGGGCCACCTTGATCCAAATATCGTTGGCCTCGCCCCAGGTCTTGATATCGACATACTGTTCCGCCGGAATGGCCAGGTATCGGCCATCCACCGTCACGTTGCGATGGAGCCGGGCCAGGAGCAGGGGATTTTTTAATTCGTCGCCCCAATAATCCTGCAAACGTTCGAGGAGAACTTTCTGGGTGTAGTAATGCTTGGGGAACGCGCTTGCAGCGCTGGCGATTCTCATGGATTCTGTGTCCTGAAAGTTCAGTCTCGGCACATAATCCACGCCAATGCCACCGAATCCGAAATCTTCTTCAGTATTCGATGTTTGGGCGCCCGCGGCGGCTTGCATACCACGAGGGGGCCTGCGCCGGATCAGCTATTGTCTCAGAGTTATCCGAAGTGGGCTTGTAAAACTTTTGTCTGCGCCGAAAACCTCACAGCCGTTGCTCGAACGATATCGCGGACGAGCCAAACGGCAAGCCTTGTACAACATGATTTACTTACCCAAAACGGCGATCGAACTCGGCGTATTGCCGGTGCCGTAGGTGGTGATTTCCGTCAGGTTCCCGTTGCTCACTACGAAGGGCTGAACCGCCGCCGACGTGCCCTGGTTGCCCACAAACAGATATTTTCCCTTCGGGTCGAAAGCCAGAAAACTTGGATTCGGCTCCGTGGAAAACGCGCCGGTTGTCGTGGAAGTGGTAAGAATCGCGGGCAATCCGGTGGAAGAACTGATGGAAAAAACCGTTACGTTCGCCGACCCCTCGTTCGCGACATAGAGGTAGGTTCCGGTTGGATCAAAAGTCAGCGAGAGCGGGCTCGTGTAACTGTCGTTGATGGGAGACTGAGCCACCGGCGTCAACCCGCCGGTTGATGAGATTGAGAAGATTGAGATCGAATTCGACGAGCTGTTCCCCGTGTAAAGATAGCTTCCTTTCGGATCGATGACCAGGCCGGAAGGATTCAGCCCGGCGGTGCTGGTAACTCCAATTGACGAAAGTACACCCGCCGTAACGCTGTAGCCGATGATCAATCCATAAGGCTGGCTCGGGGCGGTGACGTAAAGAAAATTTCCCGAAGGCGTCAGTTTCATATTTTGCGGCGGCAGACCGATCGCGAACGGAGAGCCCGTTACTGGGCTCAGCGTCCCCGCGCTCGCGTCAATCGAGAAAACCGAAATATTCTCGGATGCCGCATTCGCCACATAAAGATAATTGCCTGCGGGATCCATGGCGAGAAATTCCGGCTGCGAAGCGTTCGGTGTTACCGCTGTGCGCGGGAACACTTCCTTCAGCGTGCCGTTCGTGGCGACGCTGAACAGGGAAATGTCGTTTTCCCCCTGCCCCGGATTCGACGTATATAAAAACTTGCCGGAAGGATGCAGCACAACGGAATTGGCTCCCTCGCCCGCTGCATAGGGGCTTCCCGTGAGTTGCGTGAGGTAGCCGGAGTTCGGGTCTTCACGCCACGCGATGATTTGATTGGTGGCGGGAAGTGTTGCGTAGATGTAATTGTTCGCCGTAGTGCCGCAGCCGGTGCCAAGCGCAATGCTGGCCATACCCAATACCAGGACCAGAACCTTCTGAAGCATCCGTATCTCCTGAGAAAATTTCAAAGCGAGAAACTATAATACCGGGCTTCTGGGAATCCAGCCCGGTACGGAACGTCTTCTATCATACGGTCACAACCCGGAAAAAGGGAAAGCAGCGAGCAGCGTCCTAATTTCGATTGAGCTTTTCTTCGCGACCTTTACAAGTCCTTAGCGCCCTTTGCGCTCAAAGGCTTTTGCTTCCAAAATTAGGGACACTCCCAAGCGGCGTCTCTTAATGTAGGGACTGCCCGCCCAAGCCTGCCCTGAGCGAAGCCGAAGGGGCTGTCCGTCGAGCGCAGCTCGACGTTCTTCTGCCGACAGCGCCCAATTCTGCGATGCAATCCCCGCGGAAATAAGTTGCACGCCCCGCTTCAGTGCGCGGGACTCGGTCTGGGAACACCCGAAGAATCACCGAGGGGCGCTTCTTCTACATCGCGCCGCAACGCCGTCCGCAACCGATCAAGATATACGTATATGACAGGTGTAGTAAATAAAGTGAGCGCCTGGCTCACGATCAATCCGCCGACAATCGTAATGCCCAGAGGCCGATGCAACTCCGAACCGGTGCCCCGGCCCAGCGCCAGCGGCAGGCCTCCCAGCAGCGCCGCCATGGTCGTCATCATGATGGGACGGAAGCGCAGCAGGCAGGCTTCGTAAATCGCCTCCGTAGGCTTTTTCCCCTGCGTTCGCTCCACATCGAGCGCTACGTCGATCATCATGATGGCATTCTTTTTGACCAGGCCGATCAGCAGAATAATTCCAATCGTGCCGATCACGTTGAGTTCGTTATGCGTCAGCAACAACGCCAGCAGCGCCCCCACGCCCGCCGAAGGCAGCGTCGAAAGAATCGTAATCGGATGAATGTAGCTCTCGTAAAGCATGCCGAGAACGATGTAAACCGCAATAAGCGCCGTTATGATGAGGTACTTCTCGGTCGAGAGCGAATCCACAAAGGCCGCCGCCGTGCCCTGGAAGCTCGCTTGAATGGTCGATGGAAATCCGATGGTACGTTGCACCGTTTCGATGGCCTGCGTCGCCTGGCCCAGAGAAATTCCCGGCGCGAGGTTGAACGAAATCGTCACCGCGGGAAACTGGCTTTGGTGATTTACCGCCAAAGGAATGTTTGACGGCTTGAAATGCGTAAACGCTGCCAGCGGAATCGGCGCGCCGCCGCTGGATCGCAGGTAAATGTTCTGCAAAGCCTCGGTGGTTTGTTGATACTCCGGCGCGACCTCCATCACTACGTGATACTGATTCAGCGGACGGTACATGGTCGAAACCTGCCGCTGTCCAAACGCATCGTAGAGCGCGTTATCGATGTCGGCGGCAGCCACGCCCAGGCGGCTCGCCGTATCGCGATCGATCACCAACTGCGCCTGTAATCCCTTGTCCTGCTGGTCGGTATTTACGTCGGTCAGTTCCTTCAGATGGCGCACCTTATCGAACAGCAGCGGCGCCCAGCGGTTGAGTTCGTCCAAATCTTCGCCTTGCAGCGTGTATTGGTATTGCGCCGCGCCGAAGCGTCCACCAATCGTGAGGTCCTGCGCCGATTGCAAAAACAGGGTAGCTCCGGGAACCGCGGCCAGCTTGCCCCGCAGTCGATTGATTACGTCGTCGGCCGTAACGTTCGGGCAGGATTGCCAGAAGTGCCGGGTCGGGCAGGGGCTGCGCTCCTCGAGCGCTTTCAGCATAACGAAGAACCGGCCCTGGTTGGTCGCCGAGCCTCCACCGGCGAACCCCACTACCGTGGAGACGGCCGGATCCTTCATCACAATTGTTACGAACTGCTCCATCTTGCCGCTCATGGCCTGGAACGAGATGTCTTGCGCCGCCTGCACCTGCCCCATGAGGCGTCCCGTATCCTGCTGCGGGAAAAATCCCTTCGGCACAATGATGTAGAGATACACGCTCAGGCACGCGACAAGAATTGTCACGACCAGGGTTACGGGTCTGGTGCGCCAGCACCCATTTAAGCGACTGCCGGTAAATCGCCAGGATACTGTCGAAGAACCATTCGCTGGAACGATAGAAGATGTTGTGGCGTTTATTTTCATTCTCCGACGGGCGCAGGAACTTCGCGCACATCGTCGGCGTGGTGGTCAGAGATACGACCAGCGAAACTCCAATCGCGATGCTCAACGTAACTGCAAACTCTCGAAACAACCGCCCCACAATTCCGCCCATCATCAGCAACGGGATAAACACCGCCACCAGCGACGTGCTCATGGAAAGCACGGTAAACCCAATTTCCGACGCGCCCTTGAATGCGGCCTGCACCGCGTCCATCCCATGTTCGACGTAGCGCGTGATATTTTCCAGAACCACGATGGCGTCATCCACCACAAACCCGGTGGAAATCGCCAGCGCCATAAGCGAGAGATTGTCCAGGCTGTAACCCAGCAGGTACATGCCCGAGAATGTGCCCACCAGTGAAAGCGGCACGGCAATGCTGGGTATCACTGTTGCGCGCACCGTGCGCAGGAATACGAATACCACCAGAATCACCAGCACGATCGAAATCAGCAGCGTCTTTTCAATATCCTTAACTGAGGCGCGTACCGTGACCGTGCGGTCCATTACCACATCCAGCTTGATCGCCGGAGAAATCGAGGACTGGAGATACGGCATCAAAGCCCGCACCCGATCCACGGTCTGGATAATGTTCGCGCCCGGCTGCCGGAAAATAATAACCAGCACGCCGGGCTTGCCGTTGGCTAAGCCAAGATTGCGCACGTCCGCCACCGAATCCTGCACATCCGCGACGTCGCCCAGCCGCACCGGACCCCCATTCCGGTAAGCGACAATCAGCGGACGGTATTCATCCGCGGTAAAGAGTTGATCGTTGTCGTCGAGCGTGATGGCAGTCGTCTGATTAAAAACTTGACCCTTGGCTTGATTCGCATTCGCGAGATTAAGGCTGTTGCGCACCGTGTCCAGC
Source organism: uncultured Acidobacteriota bacterium (assembly GCA_963755225.1). Lineage (GTDB taxonomy): Bacteria > Acidobacteriota > Terriglobia > Terriglobales > Acidobacteriaceae > Sulfotelmatobacter. Next base: position 633,207 of record CAVWJE010000005.1, on the reverse strand, counting down.
CCCACTCCGAGCTTGTTCAGCAGCGTGGGATTCACTTCGGCCCGCACCGCCGGAGGCGCCGACCCATAGGTGAATACCTGGCCAACGCCATTCACCTGCGAAAGTTTCTGCGCCAGAATCGAATCGGATGTGTCGTATAACCGTGCCACCGGAAACGTGTCGGAGGTGAGCGCGAGAATCAGGATCGGCGCATCCGCCGGATTAATCTTGCGATAGGTTGGATTGCTCGGAAGATTGGATGGAAGCTGGCTGCGCGCCGCGTTGATGGCCGCCTGCACATCGCGCGCCGCCGCATCGATGTTCCGGTTCAAATCGAATTGCAGCGCGATGCCGGTCGAGCCCAGTTGGCTCGACGATGTCATCTGGTTCACCCCGGAGATGCGCCCGAATTGCCGCTCCAGTGGCGTAGCCACCGCCGAAGCCATTGTCTGCGGATCCGCGCCCGGCAACTGCGCGCCCACGCTGATCACGGGAAAATCCACTCGCGGCAGCGAAGACACCGGCAAAAAATTGAACGCAAGAATCCCCGAGAGCAGCAGCGCCGCCGCCAGCAGCGAAGTCCCAATCGGACGCCGGATAAATGGAGCCGAAATATTCATGCGTTACTTCGTAGCCGCCCAACCTCTTTGTCATTCCGAACCGGGCGCCAAGCCCGGTGAGGAACCTGCTTTTGCAATCGCGCCTAATCCCCCGGTAATTCCTGCGGAATCGGATTCCCAATGTTGTACTTCGCAAACCGCTGCGCCAGCCGGTCGAACCACAGATAAACCACCGGCGTTGTATATAACGTCAGCAACTGGCTGAGAATTAATCCGCCAACAATCGTGATGCCCAGCGGACGCCGCAACTCTGCGCCTGTGCCCGATCCCAACGCCAGAGGCAGGCCGCCCAGCAGCGCCGCCATCGTCGTCATCATGATGGGGCGGAAACGCAACAAACACGCCTGAAAAATCGCTTCCTCGGGCGGCTTGTGCTCCTCCCGCTCCGCTTCCAGCGCGAAGTCGATCATCATGATGGCGTTCTTTTTTACGATTCCAATCAGAAGAATAATTCCAATTAACGCCACTACCGTTAAATCGTTCCCGGTAATCTCCAGCGCCAGAATCGCGCCCACGCCCGCCGATGGCAGCGTGGAAAGAATCGTGATCGGATGAATGTAGCTCTCGTACAAAACTCCCAGCACGATGTAAACCGTAATGATGGCTGCGAGAATCAGGAACGGTTCGCTCGACAGCGAATTTTGAAATGCCGCCGCCGTCCCCTGAAAAGACGCATGAATGCTGGGGGGAAGCTGAATATCTTTTTCGGCGCGCTCGATCGCTTTTGTCGCCTCGCCCAGCGAAGCTCCCGGCGCGAGATTGAACGACAACGTCACCACCGGAAATTGTCCCTGATGATTCACCGCCAGCGGAGTGCTCACCGACTGCATGTGCGTGAATGTCGAGAGGCGAACCGGCGCCCCGCTGGTTCCGGCAGTTGCCGCATTCGCGGTGGGGCGCCCGCTGTCGGCGTCGCGCTGCCGGGACGAACGTATACATTGTTCATCGCATCCGGCCCCTGCGCGAAGCTGGGCAAAACTTCCAGCACCACGTGATACTGATTCAACTGCGTGAAGATGATCGAAACCAGCCGCTGGCCGAAGGCGTCATATAGCGTATTGTCGATGGCCTGCGGCAAAATTCCCAGCCGTGAGGCCGTATCGCGATCGATCACGATATTCGTCTTGATGCCGCCATTGAGCTGGTCCGTGGCCACGTCGCGCAACTCCGGCGCCGCGCGCAACTTTTCCACCAGCTTCGGCGTCCATTGCGCCAGTTCCTGCGCGTTCGCATCTTCGATGGAATATTGAAACTGAGTACGGCTCACGCGATCTTCGACGGTTAAATCCTGCACCGGCTGCATGTAAAGCGTGATGCCATCCACTTTGGCCAATTCCGGCTGCAGCCGGCGGATGATCGCGGAAGCGTCTTCGCTGCGCTCATCGCGCGGCTTTAAATTGATCTGAATGCGTCCGCTGTTTGGCGTTGTATTCGTCCCGTCGACACCGATGAAAGAAGACAAGCTCGCAACGTCTTTATCCTGCAAAATTACCTTCGCCAGCTCCTGCTGCCGCTGCGACATGGCGTCGAACGAAATACTGTCTGGCGCTTCCGAAATTCCCAGAATCACGCCTGTATCCTGCACCGGAAAAAATCCCTTCGGAACCACTACATAAAGAACGAGCGTCAAAACCAGCGTCCCGAACGTCACCAGCAACGTTGCCGTCTGATGTTTCAGCACCCACTTTACGGTGCGTCCGTAAAACGCAATCACGCGGTTATAAAAATCTTCCGTGACCTCGTAGAACCGCCCCTTCTCGCCTTCTCTGCGATGCCGGAGCAGCTTGGCGCACATCATCGGCGTCAGGCTCAGCGAAACTCCCGCCGACACAAGAATTGTCACCGCCAGAGTCACCGCAAATTCGCGGAACAGCCGCCCCACGATGTCGCCCATGAACAGCAGCGGTATCAGCACCGCAATCAGCGACACCGTAAGCGAGACAATGGTGAACCCAATCTGTTCCGACCCTTTCAGCGCCGCATTGAGCGGCGAATCGCCCGCTTCGAGATAGCGGTCGATGTTTTCGATCATCACAATGGCGTCGTCCACCACAAACCCGGTCGAGATTGTCAGCGCCATCAACGTGAGATTATTCAGGCTGTATCCCAGCAAATACATCACGCCGAACGTTCCCACAATCGAGAGCGGAACCGCCACGCTGGGAATAAACGTCGCCCGCAAATTTCGCAGGAAAAAGAAAATAACGATGACCACCAGAACGATGGTCAGTCCCAACTCGAACTCCACATCTTTCACTGAGGCGCGAATCGTGTTGGTGCGATCGGTGAGAATCTGCACCTTCACCGACGATGGCAGCGACGCCTGCAACTGCGGCAGCAGCTTCTTCACCCGGTCAACCACGCTGATAATATTCGCGCCCGGCTGCCGCTGAATATTTACGATCACCGCCGGAGTCTGATTCATCCACGCGGCGAGCAGCGTGTTCTCCGTGCCGTCAAAAACGTTGGCCACATCGCTGAGCCGTACCGGCGCTCCGTTGCGATATGCGATAACGATTGGCTTGTATTGCTCGCTCTGGAAAAGTTGGTCGTTCGCGCCGATCGTATACGACTGCCGCGCCCCATCGATCTCGCCCTTCGCCTGATCCACATTTGCCTGCGAAAGCGCGTTGCGCACGTCTTCCAGGCTCAAGCCGTACGATGCCAGCGCCGTCGGATTTACCTGCACCCGCACCGCCGGCTTCTGTCCTCCGCTGATGGAAACCAGGCCCACGCCCGGCAATTGCGAAATTTTCTGTGCCAGCGCCGTGTCGGCGAGGTCCTCAACCTTCGATAAGGCCAGCGAATCCGATGTCATCGCCAGCGTTAGAATCGGCGAGTCAGCCGGATTCACCTTGTTATAGACGGGAGGGTTCGGCAAATCCGCCGGCAAATACGTCGACGCCGCGTTCACCGCGGCCTGCACCTGTTGCTCTTCGATGTCGATGTTCTGATCGAGCGCGAATTGCAGTGTGATTACCGAGCTGCCATATGAGCTTGTGGAAGTCATCTGGCTCAGTCCGGGAACCTGCCCGAACTGCCGCTCCAGCGGCGAAGTCACCGACGACGCCATCACATCGGGATCGGCGCCGGGATAAAACGTGACCACCTGAATAGTCGGATAATCCACCTCCGGCAGCGCGGAGACGGGCAATTGCAGAAACGCAACCCAGCCCACCAGCAGCACGCCCACCATCAACAGCGTGGTCGCTACCGGCCGGAGAATAAATAACCGTGAAGGACTCATTACCCGGGATTCCCCGCCGTTGAGCTTTTTGCCGGAGAACTTGCCGGAGAGGTTGTCGAGCCTGGCACGCCGAGTTGGCCGCTCGCGTTATTCGCCGGGCCCCCGTTGCGCGGTTCCACTTTGCTTCCGCTCTGCAATTTGTCCTGGCCGTCGGTCACCACCGTGTCTCCCGCATCAAGCCCGGCGGTGATCACGGTCGTGTTGCCCTGCGTAAGGGACACGGTTACATTTCGCGCGTCCACGGTGCTGTCGGACTTCACCGCGTATACAAACGTGCCTTGCGGTCCGCGCAATACCGCGGCCGTGGGCAGCACGGTGCTGTTCTTCCGCGTCTCCAGCAGCAGGCTGGCATTAACGAATTGATTCGGCCAAAGCTGATTGTCTTTATTGTCGAAAACAGCTTTCAGCTTCGCCGTTCCAGTCGTCTGGTCGATCTGATTATCGATCGTCTGCAATTTGCCGCTGGCCAGTTTGGTTTGATCGTCGCGGCTGAACGCGTCCACCTGCAGCGTCGAATTCTTCATGTGCTTTGCCACCGTCGGCAACTGATCTTCGGGAAGGGTGAAGATCACCGCAATCGGCTGCAATTGCGTGAGGATCAGCATCGGATTCGTATCGGTCGCATGCACAATATTTCCCGGATCCACCTGCCTCAGCCCAACCCGTCCGGTAAACGGCGCGGTAATGTTGCAGTAAACCAATTGCAATTTTGCGTTATCGATCTGCGCCTGATCGGTGCGCACCTGGCCGTCGAGCTGATCGACGGTCGCCTTCTGCGTATCCACTTGCTGCTGCGCGATGCTGCCCGAGGGAATTAATGTGGTGTAGCGTTCCAGGTTCAATTTCGCGTCGCGTAGCGTGGCTTGATCTTTAAATATCTGCGCCTGCATCTGCTCGAGCTGCACTTGATAAGGCCGCGGATCGATCAGGATCAGCAAATCGCCTTCCTTTACGACCTGCCCTTCCTGAAAATTGACGCGCATGATCTGGCCATCGACCCGGCTCTTGATATTCGCCGTGTAGAACGCCGTCACCGATCCCAGCCCGGTCAAATACACGGGAACATCCTGCTTCTCCACTTTAGCCACGGCCACCGAAACCGCCCGTTGCGGCGCGGCGGCCTGCGCTTTTTGTTGTTTGCTGTCGGCGCTGCTGCAAGCGGAAAACATTGCGCACGTCGCAGCCAGCGCGACGGTAAAGACGATCCGGAAGGCACGAATGAGACGTGACGGCGGAAAACTAAATTCAATCATGATTGAGGGTACTTCTCTTGGAACTATTCAGGACCGAAACTCGCCATTCATTAGACGTTTCTATTTCCACTTCGATTGAAGAAACTCCAACGCGGAAATTCCGTCGGGCCGAGGCCGTCACGAGAGCACAGCCCCAAGGTTAAGCATCAACTGTGCAGTAGCCGAGGTCAAGTCCGGCGAGAAGGTTTTACAAATCTTTACCGGCCCTAAGTAAGTTCTCACTCTGGGAGCACTGAAGCGCAGTGGAAGCCGGATGCTTCGCCTCGTAAGTTGCAATCTCGGATTCATGTTGCAGCGTGAGGCCAATATCGTCGAGTCCGTTGAGCAGGCAGTGGCGAACGAATTCGTCAATCGGGAACTTAGCCCGAAAGCCCCCATCATCGCGCGCTTCGCATCGTTCAAGATCGATGGTGAGCTGGTAGTCGCCAGCCTGCTGGGCGCGTCGCATCACTTCGGCAACTTCATCTTCGGTCAACCGCACGGTTAGAAATCCATTCTTCGTGCTGTTGTTGGCGAAGATGTCTGCGAACGAAGACGAAATCACCGCCTGGAATCCAAAATCCGCCAGTGCCCACACCGCATGTTCGCGTGACGAACCGCAACCGAAATTCTTGCCTGCAACCAGAATGCTTGCGCCGGCGTAGCGCGGCTCATCCAAGATGAACCCCGCATTCTTTTTTCCCTCCGCCGAAAAGCGCCAGTCATAAAAAAGAAACTGTCCGAAGCCGGTGCGCTCGATTCGCTTCAGAAATTGCTTGGGAATGATCTGGTCGGTATCGATATTGATCCGGTCGAGCGGCGCCACGAGCCCGCGATGCGTTATGAACGGTTTCATGTTTGTTATTCCAGTTTGTCATCCTAAGCGTAGCGAGAACTGCGCGAAGCGAAGTTTTCGCGCAGTCGAAGGACCCCTACGCCCTATTCGACTCCCGTGGATTTAAGAGCCTTCTACGCCTGCCCTTCGTAGCGAATAGCGATCCTCCGCCTGCGCTCAAGACGACACAGCCGGTCACCGAAACTTCCACTCCCGCACATCCGTAAAATGTCCCGCAATCGCCGCTGCCGCCGCCATCATCGGACTTACCAGATGCGTCCGCCCGCCGCGCCCCTGCCGCCCTTCAAAATTCCGGTTGCTGGTCGACGCACAGCGCTCGCCCGGCTGCAAAATATCCGGATTCATTCCCAGGCACATCGAGCATCCCGACTCTCGCCACTCGAAGCCCGCGTCCAGAAAAATCTGGTGCAGACCCTCTTGCTCCGCCGCTCGCTTCACCGCCTGCGAGCCCGGCACGACCATCGCGCGCACTTTCGAATTCACACGATGGCCGTGCGCCACGCGCGCCGCGGCGCGCAGATCCTCCAGCCGAGAGTTCGTGCACGATCCAATAAACACGCGATCAATGCCAATATCGTCGATGCGCTTTCCCGCTTCCAGCCCCATGTATTGCAAAGCCAGTTCGGTTGCACGCCGATCCGCATCACTCAAACTGCTTATATCCGGCACGCACCCCGTCACCGGCGCAACCATCGCCGGATTCGTTCCCCACGTCACGAACGGGGAAAGCTGCGCCGCGTCGATCTCCACCACTTTGTCGAACGCCGCGCCTTCCTCCGTCGGCAGGCCTCGCCAATATTCGACCGCCGTCTCCCATTCGGCGCCATGCGGAGCAAACTGCTTTCCCTTTACATAGGCGAAGGTAGTTTCGTCGGGAGCAACCATCCCAGCGCGCGCTCCCGCCTCAATGCTCATATTGCACAGAGTCATGCGCCCTTCCATCGAAAGCGCGCGCACCGCGTCGCCCGCGTATTCGATCACATGTCCCGTTGCGCCATCGGGACCGATCTGCCCAATAATTCCCAGCGCCAGGTCTTTCGCGGTCACGCCTTCGGCGAGCCTTCCGCCCACATCGATCTTCATCGTCTTCGGCCGCTGCTGCGCCAGACACTGCGTCGCCAGCACGTGCTCCACCTCCGACGTTCCAATGCCAAAGGCCAGCGCTCCGAACGCGCCGTGCGTGCTGGTATGGCTGTCGCCGCACACAATCGTCATCCCCGGCTGCGTGATTCCCATCTCCGGCCCAATCACGTGAACAATTCCCTGTTCCGGAGAATCCATATCGAACAGCCGAACCCCGAATTCCTTGCAATTGGCCTGAAGCGCGGCAATCTGTTTAGCCGCAATCAGGTCGGTAATCGGAGTTCCGCGCGGCTCGGTCGGAATATTGTGATCGACCGTGGCCACGGTGCGGGCAGGTTGCCGCACTTTTCTCCCCGCCGCTCGCAGCCCATCAAATGCCTGCGGCGAAGTCACCTCGTGCACCAGATGCAGATCGATATAAATAATCGGAGACCTGCCCTCTGGCTGCGCCACCAGATGCGCATCCCAAATTTTCTCGAATAGTGTTCGCTTGGCCGCCATGTGGATGTTCCGGGATCAGTTTTTCATATCGAGACGAGCCGGAGCAAGACCGTGCGGCCCGTAAGCATCACAACTCATATAGGGACAGCCGCCCTCGGCTGTCCGGCGGCCCAGGGTCATCGGGCCGCAGTTCTCATCCGCAGTCCGCGTCCCTAGTTCTCATCTCTAGCAGGCTGCTGAAAAACCTCGGTCGGGCTGGTTTTGGGAAGGGCACGACGTTCAGTCGTGCCGTTAAGTCCTTTAAAACTAGCCGCGCTTCAGCGCCCGAGGTTCGCTTTAGACAGCCGAAATGAGTTTTTCAGCAGCCTGCTAGCGATAGTCGATCCTCCCCGGGCGTCAAGAACCCGGCCCGACGGACACGAAAGCCTATAACCCCGGCGCTCTTGTATCATGGAAGCACCGCCAGCACCACTCCAGTGCCGGCGACACACTGTCCCATGATTAACGGCAAGCGCATCGCGGTCGTCATGCCCGCCTACAATGCGGAGAAAACCCTTGAGGTTACCGTCGGCGAACTTCCCGATCTCGTCGATATCCGCATTCTCGTCGACGATCACAGCTCCGACCGCACGGTAGCTCTTGCGCAGAGCCTCGGCCTGCACGCCTTCCAGCACGACCGCAACTACGGCTATGGACGCAATCAGCAAACCTGTTACCGCGAAGCTCTGGCCGCGGGCGCCGACGTGGTCATCATGCTTCACCCGGATTATCAATACACTCCACTGCTCCTCACGGCGATGGCCAGCATGGTGGCTTACGGGATTTATGACGTTGTCCTGGGATCGCGCATCATCGGCGGAACCGCGCTGCGCGGCGGCATGCCTTTCTACAAATACGTCGCAAATCGTCTATTGACGGCGTTCGAGAATTTATTTCTCCGCGTCAAGCTTTCCGAATATCACACCGGCTATCGCGCCTTTAGCCGCCAGGTTCTCACCGCGCTCCCGCTGCTGGAAAATTCCGACGACTTCGTCTTCGACAACCAGATGCTCGCGCAATGCGTCCACTTCGGATTTCACATCGGAGAAGTTTCCTGCCCGACGAAGTATTTTGAAGAAGCTTCATCCATCAACTTCCGCCGCAGCGTGAAATATGGCTTCGGCGTGCTGGCGACCACATTGCAGTTTGCCTTACAAAAAGCCGGCCTAATCCATTTGCCTCGCTTCAGCGAAAAAGGCCGCAAGCTCGACCCGGCTATCCCACCTACTACACCGAAACAGCTCGCCCCGCCTAGCGGGCTGCGGAAACCCGCTTTGAAAGGGCGCGACTTCTAGTCGCGCCGTTAAAGTCCAATCAAATCAACAGCGGCTTCAGTTGCGTCTTCCCTTACCAACTGCTCTTTAGCGCCAATTTTCTCCCCCCGGCTTTTCATCGGTCCTGCCGAACGTATGGCAAAATGCTGATAGCGGCAATAAATAGTTTCGATTTCCGCATAGCGGCGTCAGACGATACAGTGACGCCATGCCGCAGGTAATCAAATCGAACCCGGTGCAGCCTTAAAATCTAAATCGAGGCCGAATGCGTTGGCTAGCAGCTAGTAGCTAGGAGCTAGTAGCTAGCAGCTATCAAAGTACGACGAAAGAATCTATGACGAAGGTCGAAGCGGTCATTCAAAACTCCAAGCTGGAGGCGGTAAAGACGGCGCTTCACGAGATCGGTGTGGAAGGCATGACGGTAAGCGAAGTCCGCGGCCACGGCCGCCAGAAGGGACACACTGAGGTCTATCGCGGCCGCGAATATAGCGTCGACCTGATTCCCAAAACCAAGCTCGAGCTGGTTCTGGCCGACGCTCTTGTGGAGAAAGCCGTGCAAGCGATTCTGGCGGCGGCTCGCACCGGCAAGATCGGCGACGGAAAAATTTTTCTTACCCGCGTGGATGACGCCATTCGCATCCGCAACGAAGAGCGCGGCGAAGGAGCCCTCTAATACAAAGCGCCGAACGTCGATTCATTGATCTGCGATTGATTGATCTGCGATTGATTGACCTGCGATTCATTGACCTGCCGTCATGACATCAGCGTCTTCACTCATCGGTGAGTTGCGGGCGTCACTGACCGGGGGCTCGGCGCAAATTGCGCGCGACTTCGCGGAGACCGGCAACGGCCCTGCCGCGCTTCTCCAAAAAACCCGCCTCACCGAAGAAATTCTCAAGCGCCTCTGGCTCGACCTGGTTTCCGCCGACGACCAGGGCCCGCCAAACTTCGCCCTCGTAGCCACCGGCGGCTTCGGCCGTTCCTGGCTCTTTCCTTATTCCGATATCGATCTGCTCTTTCTTTTCTCCGCCAACGCCAGCGAGGAAGCTCACAAAGAGGTGGTTCGCCGTTTCTCCCAGGAACTATGGGACCTCAAGCTCCGTCTAAGCCCCGCCTCGCGCACCCTGGCGGAGTGCGACCGCTTCGATCCCGACAACACCGAATTCACCATCTCTCTTCTCGATTCCCGCTATCTTGCCGGCGACCCCGACCTCTTTGCGCGTCTCCACGGCAAACTGATTCCCAAACTCGTGGCGCGGGAATCGAAACCGTTGTTGCAAGGTCTGGCCGAAGTTACCCGCGCCCGCCACGCGAAATTCGGCAACACCGTTTTTCATCTCGAACCGAATTTGAAGGAAACTCCCGGCGGCCTGCGCGACTACAACGTCGCTTGCTGGCTGGCCCTGATCTCCACCATGAGCAAGCTCGGCGACTGGCCTGACTCCAGTTCGCTTCGCGCGCCCGTGCGCAAGCAGCTCGATGCCGCGCTTGAATTCCTCGTGGCGGCCCGTTGCTTTCTGCACTTCCGCAACGGCCGCGACGACAACGCCCTAAGCTGGGAGGCTCAGGATGAAGCCGCCGCCCTCAAAATCGGCGCCGCCGATTCCGCCCCACTCACCCCCGCCGACTGGATGCGCATCTACTTCGGCCACGCCCGCTCCGTGCAACGCACCACTTTGCAGTTGCTCGACGAAATTCCCGAGGCCTGGTCTTCTCTGCGCCGGCAATTTCAAGCCTTTCGCTCCCGCCAGTCGAGTTCCGACTTCTCCGTCGTCGATGGCCTGATCTTTCTTCAGCAATCTTCCTCGCTGCAAGATTCTGAAACCCTGCTTCGCCTGTTCCACTTCATGGCCCTCCACGGCCTGAAGTTGAGCGCGACCACCGAGCATCGCATCGAACAGGCTCTCCCCGCGCTCGCCGTCGCTCCGCCCCGCGGCGCGGAATTGTGGCTCTACTTGCAGGAGACTCTCTTACAGCCCCACGCCGCCGAAGCCCTTCGCGCCATGCATTCCCTGCGCTTGCTCACCCTGCTGCTCCCCGAACTCAAGCCCATCGACTCGCTGGTGGTCCGCGATTATTACCATCGCTTCACGGTGGACGAGCATTCCATCCTCGCCATCGAAAGCCTTCACCGCCTCAATCAGTCGCAATCCGAATGGGACAAGCGTTACGCCGAACTGCTCGGCGAACTCGAAGACCCCGAGCTGCTTTATCTCGCCCTCCTGCTGCACGACGCCGGCAAGGGCGTGCCCGGCATCAATCACGTCGAAGCCAGCCTCGAAATCGCCGCCCGTTGCCTCGATCGTCTCGACGTCGATCCTCAGGAGCGCGCCGTCGTTCTTTTTCTGATCGCCAATCATCTCGAAATGTCTTCCCAGCTTCGCCGCGACATTTTTAATCCCGAGACCGTCGCCGCCTTCGCCGATAAAGTGGGCACGCCCGAGCGCCTGAAAATGTTGTGCCTGCTCACCTATGCCGACATCAAGGCGGTCAATCCGGAAGCGCTCACCCCGTGGAAAGCGGAAAACATTTGGCAGCTCTACATCGCCGCCGCCAATTACCTCAGCCGCAGCGCCGACCAGCGCGTTCATACCGACGCCGGCGACGAAAAACTTGCCCGCCTCCGCAGCCTCGCTCCCGTAACCGGCGCCAGGTTCAAGGAATTTGTGGAAGGCTTCCCGCAGCGCTATCTGCGCGTCCATTCCGCCGAAGACGTGATGCGCCACATGGCGATGAGCGAAGAGTTCGGTCATGACGATGTTCAGATCGACTTGAAGCGCGGCCGCCATTGGTATGAACTCACGCTGGTCACGAAAGACCGCCCATCGTTATTCGCAACCTTGACCGGAGTTCTCGCCGCGTGGGGAATGAACATCGTCAAAGCCAACGCTTTTTCCAACCAGGCCGGCACCGTCGTCGATACGCTTTACTTTACCGACCGTTTCCGCACTCTCGAATTAAATATGTCGGAGTGGCAGCGCTTCAAGGAAAGCATCGCCGCAGTCCTCGCCGGCACCGCCGATCTCGACCGCATGTTGCGCGACCGCCAGCGCAGCGAGAAAAACGCCAAAGCCAAAGTCATGGTGCAGACTCGCATTGACTTTGACGATCAGGCGTCATCGACCAGCACTCTGCTTCAAGTTATCGCGCAGGATCGCCCGCGCCTCCTCCACCGCATCAGCTCCTGCCTATCGCAGCAAGGCTGCAACATCGAAATCGCTCTCATCGACACCGAAGGCCAAATGGCCATCGACGCCTTCTATCTAACCTCGCAGGAAAAAAAACTCACCGCGGATCACCGAAAGAAAGTCGAGAAAGCCCTGCTGGAAGGATTAAAGGACCTTGAAGCTCCATAAGCACAGTCGCGAAGCGACGGCATTTAAGTTCCGAGTACGCCCCGAGTCATCCCGAAGCCCCGCGTTTTCACCAGCGGGAAGAGGGATCTCCCACGAAAACGCCCCTACGGGCCAGGCCGCCCACTCGCCTATATGCCACGGGCTATTGTCATCCTGAGCGAAGCCGTTTTTCCCCGGCGTAGCGCAGGATCTCCTCCTTAATCGATCTAACGCGTGAGCCAAACTGCACCACTATCCGCCTTCTCCTGATATCGCCTTCGCCGCCCCCGAAATGATTGCTCCTCCTCCGCTCACGCAATCCCCGCCGACTTCGCCCGCACCCGCCGCGGCGCCGATGCCGTCTCCACCCGGTTGCGCCCCGCGCCTTTCGCGCGATACAACGCCTTGTCCGCCTGCTGGATCACCTCTTCCGCCGACGGTTTTTCTCCTTTCGACGTCGCAACTCCAATACTCGCCGTAACCGAAAGTTCATTCGATGGCGCTACTTTTGCGAGCTGGCGAATCGCATGGCCACGCCCGCGTTGATTTCTCCGATCCGGCCCGCGAACTTCCTGCCGCCGCTCCGGCCCGCGCAAGCGCAGCTTGCTCGACTCAATGTCCCCCCGCAGTTTCTCCAAATGGTCGATCACATCGGCAGTCGTCTTGCCGGAAAATAAAATCGCGAATTCTTCTCCGCCGCAACGGTAAGCCTGCCCCCCACCGGAAACCCGCGCCAGCCGCGATGCAACCATTCTCAACACCTGGTCTCCCGTATCGTGCCCATGCGTATCGTTGCAGCGCTTGAAGTGGTCAATATCCACCATGGCGATGGAATAGGGCGCCTCAAGCCGCAGCAGCGCATCGTGAAACGCTCGCCGCGAAGGCAGCGCCGTAAGTTCGTCGTGATAAGCCAGCAAGTATGAAGTCTCAACCACCGCTCCCGCCAAAATGAACGCCGCCATGGCGAAGTACGCTGTTGGAATCCGCCCCACGCCTCCGATTCGCAGCGCGAGAAAAGAGGCCGCCAGCGCCCACACCAATCCGTTCTCCACGGGCTGGTGAAATAGAAAAAATCGAATCAGCAGAAACACCGCCGCCGCTCCGAAAAACAGTTGAGCGGCAAATGGCAGAGGCGCGGACGTTAAAGCATGACGCGCACTCCGCGCCGCAGCCACGGATTCCGGCCGGCAAATCACCGCGACAACTACCGATTGAACGAACAGCAGCAAGCCCGCGGGCGCAAGGTTCGAAAAACCCAATCCTCGTTCTTTTTGCAGCGACAGCAATGCAAAGTTCAGCGGCAAAAGCACGCCCACCGCGGCGATGGCGGCGCTGCCCGGCTTGCTGGCAATAAAGTGTCCGTTAACGACAGGAGAAAAATACGAGATCGCGAGTTCCGCAAGAAATAAAACCACCAGCGCCGAAAAAATTCGCGACGAATGAAATCGCCATGCCAGAAGCATTCCTGCAATCGATGCCGCGTAAAATGCATAGCTCACGATCGCCATACTGGGCGCCAGCCATCCGGTATGCAGCAAAACCGCAACCGCCAGCAGGCAGGCTCCAGGTGTGACCAGAGACTTCATCGGAGCCATTATCTCCGTACTCGCCCAACCGGAGTAATTGACCGATCAGGTTCAATGTAGGGACAGCCGCCTAAGCCTGCCCTGAGCGAAGCCGGGTCGTGGTGCAGTTTGCGTCATTGATATAACGATTGTCATCCTGAGCGAAGCTGGGTTGTGGTGCAGTGCGTCATTTGATATAACAATTGTCATCCTGAGCGAAGCCGTTTTTCAGGCGGAGCGAAGGATCTCCCGCTTAATCGGAGCAACGCGTGAGCCAAATGCACCACTACTCGGAGCCGGGGGCTGTCCATCGAGCGCAACTCGATTCGCTTTTTCCCTCCACACCAACGCTCTTTGCCTCGAATCCCAAAACCTTGTCAATAGCCAAACCCACCCCCAAAACACTTAACCCGCTGAAACCATTACCCAAATATTCCCCCAAAAATGTCCCAAAGCCCATGCCACATATGATATAATGTAATTACACACTAAATCTTAAAGATAATCAGGCGCGGCCCTCCCAGGCCGCGCCTTTTCTTGCCCAACGAGGTTTCCGTCAATGGCGAAGTGCAAGGGCTTCAGAAATTTTAAGGAGCGCGGCGAGTGGGTGGAGCTTCAATTTATGGTCCGGGCTTTGCGCAAAGGCTTCCGGGTTTTGAAGCCCTGGGGAGACTCATCTCCCTACGACGTGGGCGTCGAGCATGGACGCCAGTTTCTCCGCGTGCAGGTGAAGTCCACAAGCTACAGGCTCGCCAACGGTTATCTTTGCGGATTCAGGCCCAACCAGCTCAACAAGAGCCGCTATACGACCCGCAAAGTCGACTTCTTCGCCGCGCTCATCGTTCCCGAAGATGTGTGGTATGTCATCCCCTCTGCCGTCGTCCTCAGAACGAAAAGCTCCGACCTGATGTTATGCCCCGTGCAGCCGATGCGAAGGGATTGCTATAAATACGAGACTTACCGCGAAGCCTGGCCCCTGCTCCGCGCTTCTCCAAAGCACACCTAACCCGCGAGCAGGTTTGGGGAAGGCACGAGTTTCACTACCCACCAGCAGGTTTGGGGAAGGGCACGAGTTTTACTCGTGCCGTTAACTGCCTCAAAAATGCATCTGCGCTTCAGCGCCGGGGAAAGCGGCAAACGAGACGCGTCCCGGAGGGACGCCTGATTTTACGCCTGATGTTCTCACGCCCACTCTTCGCCCCAACGTCGAGCTGGAAAGGAAGCGGTTCTCAGAAGCTGCGGAAACGCCCGATTTGGTAGCGGGTCAGTTTCATCAGCATCACATTTTGTCATTCCGAACCGGCGTTGTTTGCCGGTGAGGAATCTGCTCTAGCAGGCTGCTGAAAAACTTCGGTCGGGCTGGTTTTGGGAAGGGCACGACGTTCAGTCGTGCCGTTAAGTCCTTTAAAACTAGCCGCGCTTCAGCGCCCGAGGTTCGCTTTAGGTAGCCGAAATGAGTTTTTCAGCAGCCTGCTAGGCCGGACCAAGATTCCTCGCGCGATAAAGCTGCGCTTCGAAATGACAAACTTTTCAAACTGACACACTACCCCCGATTTGACCGCTTCGAAAAGGACGTTCTAATCGCTCTCTAATCGCCGAATCATCTCAACCACGGCTTTCGCCACGTGCATCACTTCCCCAACCCCTGCAAAAACTCTTGCAAAACGTGATCGAACTTTTCCGGGTCGTCCACGAACAACGCGTGCCCATCGCCATCGAATCGCTCCAACCGCACTTTATCCCCCAGCTTCGCTTTCAGAAAGTCCGCCGTCTGCTGGGTTTCCGGCTGGTACGCAAAAAGCATCGGCTGATTCGCCTTCATGGCCGAGACACGTTCGAGCCCCGGCGAAAAATCTTTCACGGCGATCATGTTGTAAATCAGCACGACGGCGGTATCGGCGGGCATCTGCGTCGAAACGTCCACGAGCCGCTTCACATACTCCTCCGGCTGCGGCTTCTTGAACATGCTGCGCACAAAACCGTCCGCCTGCTTCTGGCGATCCTGTTGCAGAAAATTCATCCAGCCGGAGATGCCAAAAAACATGTCGGCATTTGGCTTTTCGGGCAAAAGCCCATCGACCAGCACCAGGCCTCCAATGTTGTCGGTGCCAAACTGCTCTACATATTTCACCAGCTCGCCGCATGCCAGCGACCAACCCACCAGCACCGGCCGCTTAAGGCCGAGTTGCTCGACCACTTCTTTATAATCGCGGGCGCGCGTCTCGGGCAGATGTCCGTAAGTTGGCTTGTCGCTCTCGCCCTGCGACCGCGGATCGACCGCAATCACGCGATAGCTTTTCGAAAATTCGTCGATTTGCTTCTGCCATATCCACGCCGGCATGCCCCAGCCGGGAATAAATACGATAGGCCTCCCGCTGCCCGCTTCGAGATAATGAATCCTGATGCCATCGGAGGTTTTGATGAATCCGCTCTTCGGCGTTGTTTGCGCGACGGCGGCATTCGCAAACACGATGCAAAGCAGAAAGATTGCGAACGTGCTTCTCATAACGTTTCTCCAGTCACTCGAGTCTATCCCTGCTTGGGGGCGTCATCCCGAAGTGCGGCGCACTTCAGCCGCGCGAGGGATCTCGCTCAAGAATGGCCCAAATGAATATCCATCATTCCCCGTAACAAAGGCTGGCAGTGTGATCACCCGAAACCATGCATCGATAAACTCAAAAGCTCGATAAACTCAAAAGATCGATAAACTCAAACGGAGGCGGGTGCCCCATCCTTGCCGTGTCCTCAGCAGTCCGAAATCTCCTGAATGCCCAAGCGGCAGGGTGGGGGTTTTGACCTCCCTCGCGCCCCAACAAGGTGTCTCCGTGAAATCAAAAGCCTGGCAAATAGCATTGAGTCGAGCCCATCGTCTCCTAAACTCGCAGAGCAGCCTGCTACGCATAAGCAAACGGCCGCTCCCTATGGCTTTTCCAGAAATACCCGAGAATGATCGCGCTCGCCACTGCCGCATACGCGCACCACAGCGAAGTGAAGGCGTAGCGCTTGATCTCCATCACTATGAGGATGATGAGTAGATTCGCCGCCCCGAACACCACCATGGCCCGCACCTGCGAGAAGAAAAGCGAGCCGCAGGTTGCGATCACATAAAGCACCGCGACAGCCGTATTGTTCGTCGCCTGATTAATGTAGACGATGCTGTTTCCCTTAACGTAAATCTCCAACGGGTACGCGGTGAGCGCCCACAAAATATACAGCGTGGTCGCGCCCCCGAGAACCAGAAACGGCACCATGCGCTGGCGGCTTTTCCCGTCCGGCTCAAATAGCATCACGCTCAGCGGCAGCAAAAAAGGTAGCAATCCCTGCGCGTAGAGCATGAATGCCGCGCCCATATCGCGCGTAACCGTGGGAGAAAAAATGCCATCTAGTCCCAGCCACACGAATCCTTCGATGAATTGATGAATAGCGAAGAGCATGGGCAGCGCGGCGAAGAGCAATTCGCGGCGATGCTTAACCCGGGTTAATGTAACCGCGCTCACTGCGCCTAAGACTCCACTGCCGACAAAGTTCGCTGTGGCTGAGAAGCACATGAATGGCATTTCTCCGTTGCGAAACACTACAACCTGCTCATGCGAAATGCCAAATGTTTTCATAAAACGCTCGTCAGATAAAGTCCGGGCAAACGAGAGAGGTTTGTCATCCTGAGGCCCGCGTTCTTTGCGAGCAGGAGCTATGCATTCCGCCGCAGTTCCAGGCAGAGTGTCCGCATCGAAGCCGTCAGCGCTTCGTTCTGTTTTGAACTCCATCCCCGTTTCCGTAATCCCATACTTTCGTGCGCACGGCTTTCCGTTTCAACTGAGCTTTCTCTAACTAGAATCGCACTGTGATTAAGGCCCACTTATGAGGATTTTGATTGCGGAAGACGACGCCGCCCTGGCCGGCTTTGTGAGCCAGGGTCTGCAAGGCGAACACTACGCGGTTGACGTTGTAGAGGATGGCGAGCAGGCCCGCGCCATGGGCAGCGAGTTCGATTACGACCTCGTGATTCTCGATCTCAACCTGCCCAAGCTCGATGGCGTCAGCGTCCTGCGGCATTTGCGGTTGAAACGCCCGAGCCTGCCCGTGCTGGTGCTCACCTCGCGGGTGAAGGTCGAAGACAAAGTGCAATGCCTCGACACCGGCGCCGACGATTATTTGCCCAAGCCCTTTTCCTTCAGCGAGCTGTCGGCGCGCATCCGCGCCCTTCTGCGCCGCAGCCATCTCCCCTCCGAGTCCGTCCTCGTGGTCGACGATCTGAAACTCGACCGCGTCGAGCACCGCGCCGAACGCGCTGGCCGCCGCATCGACCTCACCACCAAGGAATTTTCCCTGCTCGAATACCTCATGCGCAACGCCGGCCGGCAAGTCTCCCGCGCCATGATCATCGAACACGTCTGGAATCTCACCTTCGACACTACAACCAATGTGGTGGATGTTTATATCAACTACCTGCGGCGGAAGGTGGACGACGGGCATCCCCGGAAGCTGATCCATACGGTGCGCGGCGTGGGGTATGAGTTGAGCGGGGAAGGAGTGCCGGCGTGACCGCGGCCGGCGCCCCGCCAGGGGCGAAAAAAACTCGAACCAAATCCCCGCCGCGCCTCCGGGACCGCCCGCGCCCGCGCCGCCCGCCGCGCCGCCGGCCGCGCCGCGGGCGCCGTCTCCGGCAAAATCGGAGCGCACTCCGCTGGCGCAACTGCTGCACGCCCTGAACCAGCCGTTGACCGGATTGCAGTGCTCGATGGAGGTGGCGCTGGCCGCTCCGCGGACTTGCGACAGCTATGCGCAAACCCTGCGGCAGGGGCTTGAACTAACCGAGCGCATGCGGATCCTGGTTGAGGCTATCCGCGAAGTGGCGGACGCCGACGTGGCGGACGCCGACGTGGCGGACGCCCAGTCGCCCGAAACCGATCTTAAAGACATGCTGCGCCAGACCTTCGAGGATCTGGCGCCGGTGGCCGAGACAAAACGGGTCGACATCGTGCTCGAGTGCGTCGCGCCGGCATTATTGGCGGTGCGGGGGACCGCAGGCGCCTGGCGAGCGCGGTATTTCGCATGCTGGAATCCGGTCTGAGCCTCGCCGACTCCGGAAGCGTGCTGCGGGTTGAAACTGGAGGAACGTCCGAAGAGGCCTGGATTCGAATCCGGTGGCTGGGGGGAAGCGGCGCCCGCGTTTCTGCGTCCTGAGCTGGGGTTGTTGATTGCGCAAGCGGGCTGGGAGCAGGCCGGGGCCCGTTGGGAGCGGGAGCGGGTCGAGAACCTCGAGACCGTGACCGTCCGGCTGCCATTTTTGGGCACGCGCAAGAGTTCTTGAGACTTGGTAGTGGGTCAGTTTGAATTTCGGCGATTCTGCGTCGTCCTGAGCGCAGCCGTTTTTCAGCAAAGCGAAGGATCTTACTCCAGGTATTGCTTGCAGGATCCCTCGCGCGGCTGAAGTACGCCGCGTTTCGGGATGACGACCGTCATATGAATAGATTCCAACTGACCCACTACCTGAGTCTTTCTTTGTCGTCCATTCTTTAACTTTGACTGGTGCTGTTTCACCGCTTCCACCCCAAGGAGACTTCCATGAGCGCAATACCCCATTTCCCTATCGTCATCAGGTCTTCGCTCTCTAGATCGGGAGGCGCTCTCATCGCGAGTCCCAGCAGCGTCGTGCGCGAGCGGGTGCTGCACAGCCTGAAGGGCCGCTGGTGGCCGGTGCAGCATGCGCGCGGCGGGGCCGAGGCGCTCGAAAAACTGGAGGCGGGCGACTGGCAGGTTCTGTTTCTCGACCGCAAGCTTCCCGATCTGGAGAGCGGAGAGTTGATGGCGATTATTCAGCGGCGCTTTCCCGGAACGCAGGTGGTCATGCTGGAAAACGACGCGCCCCAAGCCGTCGCTGGGGAGAAAACATCCGCCCGGGAGAAAACATCCGCCTGCGAGAAAACAAATACAAATGAAGATTCGCCGGCCGTGGGGGAAGTGGAGGAGCCAAAACATGCCCCGCTGCCGGGGATGATCGGGGGCAGCGCGGCCATGCAGGGAATCTATCGCCTGGCCCGGCTGGTCGCCCCGCGCACCACCAGCGTGCTGATCGTGGGGCCGACCGGCAGCGGCAAAGAGCTGGTGGCGCGGGCTCTGCACGCTCTGAGTCCGCGGGCGGCCAAGGCGTTTGTGGCGGTGAACTGCGCCGCGATTCCGGACGCGCTGCTCGAGTCCGAATTGTTCGGTTATGCGCGGGGCGCCTTTACCGGCGCGGTGCAGGCGCAGGTGGGGCGCATTCCGGCGGCGCACGGGGGAACGCTCTTTCTCGACGAGGTCAGCGAAATGCCGTTGACGATGCAAGCCAAGCTGCTGCGCTTTCTCGAGCAAAAAGAGGTGCAGCGGCTGGGGACCTCGGAACTGGTGCGGGTGGACGTGCGCGTGATCGCCGCCAGCAACGTCGACCTGGCGGGGCGGGCGGGCCGGGGCGAGTTTCGCGAAGATCTGTTTTATCGCCTCGCCGCTTTTCCCCTGGAATTGCCCTCGCTCGGCGAGCGCCTGGCCGACATCGTCCCGCTGGCCGAGCACTTTTTGGCCTGCATGGCCGCCGCGATGAGTGCGCCCTGTCCGCGCCTGAGCGAAGAGGCGGCGCGCATTCTCGAATCCCATGCCTGGAAGGGAAACGTGCGCGAATTGCAGCACGTGATCGAGCGCGCTTCGATTTTAGTGCAGAGCGGAGACACGATCCTGGCCGAGCACCTTTATTTCCCCTTTCAGCAGGCGCTCTTTCCATCTGCGCCGAGCACACATCCGTGCGCGGGCCGAGCTGGCTGAGGTTGAGTCCGCATTCTCGCTCTTGAAGCGCGGCATAGTTGGTTCGTGGCAGAAAGGTTTCCGTGAAGCATCTTCCCGCTTGCCTGCAAGAGATGACGAGGCAATTCAACAACCGAAAGAACCAATCTTTCCGCGATACGCTCATCCGTTTGCTGCAATCTGGCACCCTTGAATAGGTAGTGGTGCAGTTTGACGCCGCTCGGTCAACGTCCATAAGTTATTTGGCAGGTAAATTGCCTCAGCGAGATACTAAATTTTATGGCGACTCATGACAATCAACTCGGTCACCCGCGATGCCCCAGCAAAACACCGCTAAGACCCGACCCGGAAAACTTAGAGCAGGCGAAGGCTGGAACGTTTGAGCCGCCACTTGACGCTGGAATTCGTGATATTGTTCTAACCCTACTGGCGAATGGCGTAGAAACATTCGAGTCGTGCGAGGGTGGGAGTGGACACAGCTTTCCTGAACCTACCGTGCGTTTCGAGGGATCATCGTCAGAAGGGTTGCGGGCGCTTGCGATTGCCTTGGAGAACCGACTGCCAGTCTCGGAGCTTCGGAGAACATGGGGAATAATTGATGGGGTGATACACGGGCCTTGGTGGGTGATGACCTTTCACCCACCAAGAGACTCCGCGCAATGGGTTGAACGTGATACGACGGCACGGTATGCCGCCGAAAAACTCAGTGACTAACGTCCCTGATCGTTCAGGTTTTGGCAGTCCTTGCAGGGGCGATAGCCGCCAGTTCCAGAACGCCTCTCCCACGTGGGGATGTCGCGTCCCGGAGGACATGCGTTGTTATTGTGATGAACCCGAAGGTTTGCAGCCTTCTGGTCTTCGTTGATCGAGTAAAAAGCTGCGGTCTGCATAGTCGTTTATCCTCAATTTTCTGGTTGGTACATCAGTTACGGATTGACAACCAGCGAGGAGCAGCCATACCATCGAAGGTTTTCTGACTGGCCATCTTGGTCACTCGGATGAGAGGGCGGGGCCACTTAGTTTCCAAGGCCGAGTAAGCTCCGCTCTCCCTCACTTGATGCATATCACATATTGCATCAGGTTTGAGGGCGAATATAAAGAGAAAACAAGCCTTTGCTTGTGCAAAAGTTGTGGGTTTTCTCATATAGCTAAGAGTTCTTCCACACTCCAAACATGGTCTGTTAGACCCGCCTCGATCGCTGGCGTGACGCGCAGCGTCTTGTGAATCCGGCAAAAATTAAAGTGCATGAAGTAGAGCGCAACCATGTGGCCGTGGTTCTCCACTTTCTTGCTGAATCCGTTTGTTAGGCGCGTGAAACGGCGCATTCCCATTCGCATGGAAAGATTGCTGCGCTCTACATATGACGTGCTGATATGCGCTGGGTCTGGATCGCCAGCAAGAACGCCAGTGCGGCAACCGATACAGGTAGCAGGAGAATAGCGGGAGTCGGGATTGTCGTTCGATGCTCCATAAATCTTGACCAGCATCGCATAGTCGATGTCCGCGCCGAACGCCTCTTCTACCGCATCGGCATAAACGCGATGGCCGTCTGTGGTTAGCTGAATCCGATTGCGAACCCGCGAAGCAACGTCTTGCATGAAGGCTTTTGCTGTGTCCGCACCCCGATCTCCGAGCATGTAGGAGATGACCAGCTTGTGGTATCGGCATCAATGGCTTTCCACGTCCAGATGCTCCCTAGGCCGCTCTGCACTTGCTCTAGCGTGAGGTTCTTGTCCTTACCATGCACGAAGCTCCAAATCTCATCGGCCTGGACACGGCGCACGCGCAGATTGCGGACGTGGGCATTGTGGTAGGCCGCGCAAGCGCACCCCATTTCCTTGAGGAGCTTTAGAACGGTGTTTTTCGCGGTGCCCGTCATCCGGCAGGTTGCGTTAATCGAAGTCCCTTCGATCAGAGCGGCGATTACTGCGGTGCGCTTATCAGG
Organism: uncultured Acidobacteriota bacterium; assembly: GCA_963755225.1. GTDB lineage: Bacteria > Acidobacteriota > Terriglobia > Terriglobales > Acidobacteriaceae > Sulfotelmatobacter. Next base: position 610,816 of record CAVWJE010000005.1, on the reverse strand, counting down.
GGTGAGCCGATTCATGGGTTTCTCTAGTACGTATATTACTACATAGGAATATACTGTCGAGGAATATCTTTGACAATAATACAGCAGAGTGTAATATATTACCTGATGTCCTACTAGGAGGGAATATGGCCAGAGTGCCGATTACCGTCATGGGCTACCGCTGCGAACGATGCAGTCATGAATGGATTCCACGAGGTGATGCGGAACAAGAGCCCTCAGTTTGCCCGAAGTGTAAAAGCCCGTACTGGAACCGCCCCAGAAAGGCAACTTCGATGCTGACGTATGAAGATTTTCGAGACAAGATTAGGGCGACCCTACAGAAGGCGGGTCCGCTGACGTGGACTGAGATCAGAACGTCCGCCAAGTTGCCTCAAGCCTTTCCAAACAATAAATGGGTGCATCGCATGGAACAAGATATTGGCCTTCAAAGGAACAAAGATACGCACGGGATCATTAAGTGGAAAGTGGGTTAAACTGGGGCCATGCCGCAAGCCAACAGATTGAACCTTCCTACTGCATCGGTCAAACAGCAAGTCGAAAACAAGGGCAATTGGAACGATGCGCGGTCGGCGGAACAGGCGGATTTTTTCACGTTCGGATATACAGGGCGAAAGACTGATGAAATTGTAGCTGCTCTTGTGGCGCGGGGCGTGCGAACGGTCGTGGACATTCGGCAAAACCCTGTAAGTATGTATCGCCCTGAACTGAGTAAGACCAACTTGGCGCGACTGGTTGAGCAGCATGGAATGAATTATTCTCACTGTCCGCAACTGGGGGTACCAAGGGACATCCGCGCAAAGGCAATAGAAACAGGCACACGAGAAGTTATTTGGGAGTGGTACGACGAGCACGTCATTACATCTTTTTTGGGTCGCAACCTGCATTCATTTCTAAATGGATTCGAGCACCCTGTGGCTTTGATGTGTACGGAGATCGACCCGCAGGAGTGCCATAGGCATCGTCTCTCGTTGGCCTTAGAGCAACGGGGCATGAGGGGATTCGACCTATGACGCGGGTATGCAGACGCCAGAAACAACCAAAAAGGCCCTGATCGTAGTTCGTACCTATCCAACCCCAGCGCGAAATGGGGCCGAGGTTTCCTGTACCGCTGCGATCACCGATAGAGGTGAATGGCTGCGACTATTTCCGATCCCTTGGAGATTGCTGCCAGAGGATAAACAGTTCAGAAAATATCAGTGGGTGGAAGTGGAAGTAACTAAAGCCCGCGATACACGACCTGAAAGCTACAGGTTGGCGCGCGATTCGATCCGCATCGTTTCTGAGACCGCTAGACACTAGGAATGATTGGCAGCTTCGCAAGGACGTAATTTTCCCGCTCAAGGCTCACTGTCTCTGCTGTCTCGTTAGGAAGAGGGACGCCGATAAACATCCTACGCTTGGCATCTTCCGCCCGAAAACAATCAAGCGCCTGGTAATCAAACCTACGACCGCCTCATGGACGCCACGGCAGTTGGCAATTCTTCGACAGGGGCATCTGTTTGAGAGGCGTCCTGTAAGGGAATTGGAGAAGATACCTTACAATTTTCAATATGAGTTCGAGTGTGATGACACAGAATGTTCGGGGCACACAATCATATGCACCGACTGGGAGATGGGAGAATCATTTCGGAAATGGAAATCCGCTTACGGCGCTGAGTGGGAAGCTAAATTCCGTCAGAGGTATGAAACTGAAATGATCGAAAAGAAAGATACGCATTTCTTTATGGGGACGATGCACGGTCATCCGGGAGTGTGGATTATTGTGGGTCTGTTCTATCCGCCCTTGGCGCGAATAGAGCCTATGCTTAGTGGCCTTCGGTAGCCTCTCTCACGACCCGCAGGGCGTTCTGGCTTTCGTCCAGCACCAAGAGTTCGGACCACGGAACACCACGATGGAGGCCGATTGTTTCGCCCTTCGGGTTCTTTATATCGGCAGTCTTTTTGCTTGCGTCAACAGCGGTCACCATGTAGGTAACGAAGGAACCATGCCGCTGCACTGGATCGCCAACCTTAATTTTGTTTGCCATGCCCACAGTTTCCCACAGCCCCGTTCCGATTACTAGCCTGTGGAAATTCAAACTGAACCACTACCCTTGAATACAAAGAGTTGACCAAAGCGGCATAGGGTAACAGAATTGAGGTCCGCTCACTTCCCCCAAGAAGGAGGCGGTTGGCCGAAGGACACAAATACACCGCTGAAATGGTAGGCGAAGCGCTCAGGGAAGCCGGAACCTTGGTGCTTGTCTTTGCTCCCTTATACGTAATCTTTGAGAAAAGCGATGCGAGTTGGTTTACGCTCTGCTTAGTGCTTTTTGTGGCGGTCGTATTGCTCCTGCTCGGCATCCAAGTGGAGAGAAAACGAAAATGACTCAAGTATTGCAATTGCTCTCCGTCGTGGCCGTTGGCATAGCACTGTTCTGCTATGCCATGATTCAAGATCGCAGGGAACATGCTGATAAGCGACAAGCTTCGCTTTCGTTTCCTCCGGTTGAAAGTCGTGATCGTGAGCTTGTGCATCACTAACCTCGAAAAGGTCGCTTAATGGGGTTTCGATGTTCGTTCGGCGACTTTCCATATGGACCTCAAGGTTGCTCATAGTAGCTTTCGCGCATGCAGGATTGCTGCACTTTACTTCTACTGTTGCCTCTACTTCGTTCAGGGCAACAGCGCCGGGATCGTGGCCGAGTGGGAGTGATGCAGGAGAGTTGCTCGACGCACGCCTCATCTTAAAATTAGCTAGCTCCGCAATTCTCGTGTTAAGAGCCTTAGCCTGTTCGTTTTCGTCAAAAGTGCAGCGCCTAAAGGCGCGCCGAAAACAGTGCAGTTGCGGTATGCCTGAAGGCATACCCTGATACGTATCGCGAGTTTTTCCGCAAAGTGTAGAGCTGTTATTGGAAATATGGCACTTATCGCAGCGGTAAAACCGCTGCGCCACCCAAAAGCAGGAGCAATATCGACTTTTCCGGCAACCTGTGGAACTCGTGCCCTTCCCTGATTTGCCGAGCGGCCGCACTTTTTGCGGGCCGGGAAGCCGTTCCGTTTCCCACGCTCCTTTCCCTCGCGCTGACGGCGTACCTTCCGAGAGACAACAATAAGTAGAATCTCAGCCTTTTCCTGCTCCTCTTGGCAGTCACCGTGCAAATGTTGCCTCGAGCCATGACTTCCTTGCCTATGCCGGCAGGTTTATCCGCGAGCGCGATGCCTCCGCCAGCACTGCCGAGCGCGGAGAGTTCGCGGGGACAAAGCGAACAGTTTCTTCTGCAAGCCTTCCGGTCGTTCGCCGAGGCCGCCGATTCGCTGGAGCGCTCCTATGGCATGTTGCGGGGCGAGGTGGGGCGGCTGCACGAAGAATTAGAGCAGAGCAATGCGGGGCTGGCGCGCAGCCTGAGCGAAAACCGGCAAATGCGCCTGCACCTGGACCGCATTCTCGAAGGTTTGCCGTGCGGCGTTTTAGTGGCGCGGGAAAACGGAAGCATCTCCCTGTTGAACCCGGAAGGCCGCCGTCTGCTCGCCCCCGCTCTGGCCATTCCAGATTCTCCCGCCGCCTCATCCAATTTCGAATCGCTGGCGGCGATTCCCGAAGAAGTCCTCGACCTGCTGCGCCAGGCGCAGTCCGAGAGCGGGGAGCGAGAGTGCCGCCTGGGCGACGGCCACGGAGGCGAGCGCTGGCTGGCAGTACGGCATGCGGCGGTCCAAACTAAAGCGGTCCAAGCTAAGGCGGTCCAAGCTAAGGCGGTCCAAGCTAAAACTGAAGACGAGCGGGGGGGCGACGAGCCGGTTTCGATCTTCATTCTGCGCGACGTGAGCGACGCCAAACGGCTGGTGCGGGAGCGCGACAAACTGCGGCGGGAACAGGCGCTGGCCGAAATGTCGGCGATTCTGGCGCACGAGATTCGCAATCCTCTGGGCAGCCTCGAATTATTCGCGGGATTGCTGGCCGGGGCCGCGCTGCCGCGCGAGTGCCGGCAGTGGGTCGAACAGGTGCAGGCCGGGCTGCGCACCCTGGGCGCCACGGTGAATAACGTTTTGCATTTTCACAGCCTGCCGGCGCCGGAGCGCGCGCCCACCGACCTCGGCCAGTTGCTCGACTGGGCGGCGGGATTTCTGGTGCCGATGGCGCGGCAGGCGCGGGTGGAACTCTGCCTGCGCAACCGGCTGCAAGGCGTCCGGTTCGCCGCCGACCGCCATCGTCTGGAGCAGGTTCTGCTGAATCTGGTGCTCAACTCGCTGCGGGCGATGCCAGGCGGAGGCTGGGTGGAGATTTCCGGACACAAAATTCGCGAGGGGGATGCGCGCGATGGAAATGTGCGCGAAGGGGATGCGCGGGAGAGAGACGCGCGGGAGAGAGACGCGCGAGAGAGAGACGCGCGCGAAGGAGAAGCGGAGGCCGCAGTGATTTCGGTGAGCGACACGGGCCCGGGAATCGCGGCCGAAAACGGCGAGAAAATATTCGAGGCGGGATTCAGCACGCGCTCGGGAAGTCCGGGTCTGGGCCTGGCGGTGTGCCGCAAGATCGTCGAACAGCACGGCGGATCGCTTACCGCCGCAACCCGCGGAGGAGCTGGCGCCCGCTTCACGCTGACCCTTCCCCTGGATCCGCAAGAGCAAGAGCGAGGGCAAGAGAAAAATCAAGAGCAAGATCAAGAGAAAGAGCAAGAGAAAGAGCAAGAGACACAGAATATGCCCGAAGACATGCGGCAGGAGGCGGCGGGATGAATCGAGTTCTGGTAGTGGACGACGAAGCCGGGATGCGGACCGCGCTCGAAGCTCATTTCCTGCGGCGGGACTGGAGCGTGGATACGGCCGCGACGGCGGCCGAGGCGCTTGAAAAATTCCGCCGCGCGCCGCACCCGCTGGTGGTAACCGACATTCGCATGCCGGGCGCGGACGGGTTCAGCGTAATGCGCGAGGCGCGCGCCCTCGCTCCCAATACCGCAGTGATCCTGCTGACCGCCTTCGCCAACGTGCCGGACGCGGTGACCGCCATGAAGGCCGGAGCCTGCGACTATCTGGTGAAGCCGGTCTCGTTCGAGCAGCTGGAGCGGGCGGCGGAAAGAATTTTGATACAGGCCCAGACCCGGGCCAAGGCCAGCGAAGCTTTGGTGGGACACGCTCCGGCATGGCAGCGCGCGCTTGACCGGGCGCGGCAGGCCGCGGCCAGCGGCGCCGACGTGCTGATCGAAGCCGAGAGCGGCACGGGAAAAGAGCTGGTGGCGCGGCTGATTCACCGGCTCAGCCTGCGGCGCGACCGGGCCTTTGTCGCGATCAATTGCTCAGCCTTTCCCGAAACTCTTCTGGAGAGCGAATTGTTCGGCTACGCCCGCGGAGCGTTTACCGGCGCGCTGGCCGCCAAGCCGGGCCGCTTCGAACTGGCGGACCGGGGCACGCTGCTGCTCGACGAAGTCGGGGAGATGCCGCTCGGGCTCCAGCCGAAGCTGCTGCGGGCGCTTCAGGAGCGCGAATTTGACCGCCTCGGCGACACCCGCAGCGTGCGCGTGGATCTTCGCGTGATCGCGACCACCAATCGGCGCCTGTCCGAAATGGTGCGGGAGGGAAAGTTTCGCGCCGATTTGTTTTACCGGCTGAACGTGATTCCGCTCAGCCTGCCCGCGCTGCGCGAACGCCGCGAAGACATCCGCGAACTGGCCGAACACTTTCTCCGGCTCTACGCTCCGCCGGGCCGGGGGATGAACCTGACGGGCGAATTTGTCGCACGTCTCGAAGCCCACGACTGGCCGGGAAACGTGCGTGAGCTGGCGAATTGCCTGCGCCGGGCGGTCGCGCTCGCCACCGGCAGCGAGATCGGGGCGGGGAGTCTCGAAGGCTCGGAGTGGGAGCGGCCTTCTCTGGAGAAACCGAGCCTCTGTGGCGAGGACCGGGTTGAGGCTATGGGCGCCGGGGGCACGGAGAAGGACGATTGCCTGCGCGCCGGAATTTCCCTTGGCGACATGGAGCGGCGGCTGGTCGAAATGACGCTCGAGGCCACGGGAGGAAACCGCTCGCAGGCCGCCGCGCTGCTGGGCGTGAGCCTGCGCACGGTGCGGAATAAAATTCGCAGCTATGGGCTGCCCAGTTGGAGCAGTTATGTCCACGATTAGCGGAAACTTGGCTGCCGGCGGCGCTTTTAGCGACATCGCTTTTAGCGACATCGCTTTTAACGATATCGGCTTTGGCGGCACCGCCTTTAGCGAAAACGCCTTTAGCGAAAACGGCTTTGGCGACGGCATGAGGGATGCGTCCATGCCCGGCCGCGGAATGATCGATACGGACATGACCGAGCGGCTCAGCCAGTTCCTCGACGTGGACGTGGCGCGCTATAAGCTGATTTCCTCGAACCTGGCCAACATCGATACGCCGGGCTACCGCACGCGCGATCTCGACTTCCGCGCCGAGTTGCGCCACGCCGCCGCCCGCTCGTTCGAAATGTGCGGGGAAATTCCACCGGCTCGCTCTCCTATGCCGCCTATGCGCCGATGGTCCGTCCGGTGCGGGGGCTGGTGGAGCGTCCCGACGGCAACAACGTCAGCGTGGAGCGGGAAAGCCTGCTGCTGGCCGAAAGCCAGATGAAGTTCAACCTGGGGGTGCAGCTCTTGAAAGACGAGTTCCATACTATTTCCCAAGCCATCAATTCCGGAGGCGCATCGTCATGAACCTGTTTGGCATGCTGGAAGTAAGCGGCTCGGCCATCGGCGCCGAACGCTGGCGGGCGGAGGTGGTGGCCGCGAACATGGCCAACGCCGAAACCACGCGTACGCGCGCAGGGCGGCCCCTACCGGCGGCAGCTGCTGGTATTCCGCGCCCAGCCCATGCCGCGGTTTCCGCTGATGCTGGCGAGTCTGCGCAAAGGCGCGCCCGACGGGGGAGTGCGGGTCGAGCGCGTGGTGGCCGATCCGACGCCACTGCCCAGCCGTTATGAGCCGGGACATCCCGACGCCGATGCTACCGGGTACGTAAGTTATCCCAACGTGAATCCGGTGATGGAGATGGCCGACCTGCTGAGCGCGGTGCGGGCCTACCAGCTGAATGCCGCGGCGGTGCAGGCCGCGAAGAACATGATCCAGCAGTCGCTGCAGATCTTGAGCTAGCGGGGGTGTTCGGAACGACCTGTGGCGGAAATTCCCGGATGCGGCGGTGCCGAGGCACGGGTGCAAGGGATCCTTCGCTTCGCGGAAACTTCGCTTCGCGAACTTTTCCGCTTCGCTCAGGATGACAAATCTTGCATTGATGACAAGCTTTGCATTAACGGCGCGGTGGGAACGGTCGACCGGAGACGGCGCGGTGAGCGCGGATACGAGCGAGCGTAGTAACGAAAGAGGGTAGGAACGAAATATGAGCCGTCCAGTTCCATCGTTGCGCATTCTCCGGCGGAGATCGAGAGTGCGCCCGGAAATTCGCGGTTGCGACGGGCGGCGGCTTTGCACGATCGCTCTCGATGACATGAACGAGATGGGCGAGCTGCAGTGCGCAGCCGGAAACCAAAGTTGCAAGCGTGCTCGACGGCACGGGCACCGATGTGCACAGCGCGCTGATCGCGGTCGAAAAAGCCGATCTCAGTTTTCAGCTGATGATGCAGGTGCGCAACAAGATCGTCTCCGCTTATCAGGAGATTTCGCGCATGCAGTTCTGAAAGGCCGCCGCTGTGTTGAGCCGCGTCCGCGAGCGAATAAAGCGAATAAGGGGAGGGCGAAGCAAGTGAAGTAGAAGCAGAAGTAGAAGTAGAAGTAGAAGTAGAAGTAGAAGTAGAAGTAAAGGAGCGCGGCAGGAAAAAAATCGCGAGTGGCGGGCGGGCCGGCCGGGCTCCGCCGGAGTGGGAGTCCGCTCCGCATGGCTAAGCGATGGCCGAGAGCAAACCTCAATCCTCCGACGACGTGGTGAAGCGCCCGAGTTCTTCTTCGCGGGACTCAGCCTGCAGCAGCGACTGCTGCTGGGCGGCGGAGCGGCTCTGGTGGCGGCCACGCTGTGGGTATTTGTAATGCTGCTGGGGCAGCCGAAATATGTGACGCTCTATTCCGGCCTGCGGCCGGAAGAGGCGCAGGCGCTGGGCGGCCGGCTGGCGGCGAAAAATATTCCCCACCAGATTTCTCCCGACGGCGGCAGCGTGCTGGTGCCGGAAGACAAGCTGGATGCCAGCCGTCTCGAAACCGCGGCTTCGGGGCTGCCGCGCTCCGCGCGCATGGGCTTTGAGCTGTTCGACACACCCAACTGGGCGGGCTCGGACTTCACCGAAAAAGTGAATTACCAGCGCGCGCTCGAAGGCGAACTGGAACGCACGCTATTGACGTTAAGCGAAGTGGAAGCGGTGCGGGTGCATCTGGTGATGCCCGAGGAATCGCTGTTTACCGAACAGCAGCGCGAGGCCAAAGCAGCGGTGATTCTGAAGACCCGCGGCGGGCGCTTGTCGGAGCAGGCGCAGCAGGCCATTCCGCAGCTGGTGGCCAGCGCCGTCGACCGGCTGCGTCCGGAGAATGTCACGCTGGTGGACGCCGACAGCAATACTCCGCTGCTGCACGACCGCGACGGGCCAGCCGGGCGCTCCGCTTACGGCCTCGACGAGGAACTGGCCAAGACCCTGGTGCATACGCTCGAGCCGGTGGTGGGACCGGAACATGTCCGCGCCAGCGTGCACGTGGAATATGACCTCGGCACCAGCGAAGATTCCCAGGAGACCTACGATCCGAAGACCACCGCGACACTCACCCAGCAGCATGCCGAGGAAACTTCAGCGGCGGCGCGCCCGCCGGCATCCGGGCACCGCGAGCAATATTCCTGCCAGCACAGCCGCCAGCGGCTCCGCCTACGCCCGCGCCCGGGGCCGCTCCCAACGCGGCCGCCAGCGCCACGCCGGCGCCGCGTCGAGCGTTGCAGCCGCCACTGCGCCCACATCCGACCAGTCCAGTTCGCGCTCCGATTCGACCACGTTCGCGGTCAGCAAAACCATGCATCACAGCGTGGAGCCCCCGGGCGGTTGCGCCGCATTGCCGCGGCGGTGCTGGTGGACGATGCCGTGGAGGTTACCGAAGTGGCCGGGAAGCGCACCACCACGCGGCGCAAGCGCACAGTCGATGAAATGAAGCAGATCGAGCAGCTGGCTGGCGCGGCCATTGGAGTCGACCCGCAACGGGGCGACGTGCTGGCGGTAGAAAATCTGTCGTTCCAGGAACTGCCGCTCGAAGTTCTTGCGCCACCGACGCACACCGAACGCTGGCGCACGTTGATCGAGCCCTGGTCGTGGAGCTGCGCTATGTGGGGCTGGCCGCTTTGTTTCTGGTGATTTACTGGATGGTTCTGCGTCCGGTGAAACAGCAAGCTCTGTCAGCGTTCCGCCAGCTGCCCGGAGCCGCGCTCACCGCCCAAATCTGCGCCAGCGGCCGAGGGCGCGGCCCCGGCGGGCACGCCGGAGCAGTCATGTCCGAGCCGACCGCGCCACCCAACTGAAGCGTCTGCTTACCGAGAAAGCGAAAGCCGAGCCCGCGGCGGCAAGCCGCCTGGTGCAGACCTGGGTGCAGAGAGGAGAAGAGTCAGTGAGCGCTCCCGCCGGGCCTGCGCAAGGCCGCCATCCTGCTCGTGGTCCTGGGGGAAGACGCCGCCAGCCAGATTTACCGCCATCTGCCGCAGAACGAAGTGGAGCAGGTCACCCAGGAAATTGCCGGGATGAAACAGTCGACTGCCGAGACCGTGCTGACGGTGCTCGAAGAATTCGACCGCATGGTGCTGACCGGCGACTACCTGGCCCGGGCGGGAGGGAGTACGCCAACAAGCTGCTGGTAAAAGCTTTCGGCGAAGAAGGAGCGCGGAACTGCTGCAGCAGGTATCGCGGGCGGCCGAGATGAGCGCGGACAAACTCGACTCGCTGCAGAAAGCCGACCCGCAGCAGCTGGCCAAGTTCATTGAAGGCGAACATCCGCAGACCATCGCGCTGATTCTTGCCCACGTGGATGCGAGGCAGGCCTCGGTGCTGCTGATGCGTTTCGCCGAAGAGTTGCGGGCGGAATCGATCAAGCGGCTGGCCCAGCTGCGGCAATTTTCGCCGGAGATGGCGGAGCGGGTTTCGCTGGTCCTGCACAAAAGGCTGGAAGCCCTTGGCGAACAAAGCCGGCGCGCTTATGCCGGGTTGCGCGGCGTGGCCGACCTGATGAACCGGCTTGACCTGAAAACCGGCAAAACTATTCTGGAGGCGATCGAAAAAGAAGATCCGAAGCTGGCACTTTCCATCCGCAACCTGATGTTTACTTTCGAAGATCTGCTGACCGTCCCCGAGGCCGGCATCCGCGAGATTGCTGGGGCAAATGGATAAGAAGACTCTGGCCACCGCGCTGCGCGGCTCCTCCGAAGAATTGAAGAACTACATCTTCAAGTCCATGTCGTCGCGGGCGGTGGAAATGTTGAAGGAAGACATGGAAGTGCTGGGGCCGGTAAAGTCGCAGGCAGATCAACAAGGCGCAACTGGAAGCGGTGGCGGTGGCGCGCAAACTGGAAGCGGAAGGCAAGCTGACCCTGACCCCGGAGGCCGAAGATGACTTCGTCGCCTAGCCTCGCGCCTCGGGCGCCAGCCGGGCCGCGGCCGCAACCGGAGACGGCGCAGCCGCAGGTTTCGGCTTTCGCCTATTGCGAATTGACGGCCGCGCCCATGCGGCAGCCGGTTTCGGCGGCCTCCGGTCCGCAGCCCGCTCCGCGAACGCCGAATGTTCAAGCTCCGTCTAATCAAGCCTCATCCAATCAATCGCCTTCTACCCAAGCCTCGTCTACTCAAGCTTCTTCCGGACAAGATTCGGGAACGCAAGCGGCGCGCGAGGCGCAGGCGCGCGAAGCCGGGCGGCAGCAGGGCGAACGCGAGGCGCGGGCGAAGTTCGACGAACAACTGGCTCGGGAGCGCTCCGCGCTGGGGAAAGCCGTATGCGATTTTTCGATCGAACGCACAGACTATTATCGGCGAATCGAAAAAGAAGCGGTGGAACTGGCGCTTAGCCATCGCCCGCAAAGTGCTGCACCGCGAGGCGCAGGTCGATCCGCTGCTTTTGATGGGAGTGGTGAGGGTGGCGCTGGAGCAGATCGAAGGCGCCACCGGGAGTGACGCTTGCGGTCGCGCCAGCGGCGGCCGCGGAATGGCGCCGCTATCTCGCCGCGCACATGGAAGCGGGCAGGCTTCCCGAAGTGGTCGAAGATCGCGGCGCTGGCGGGCGAGCAATGCGTACTGCGAACTTCCATGGGCAGCGCGGAACTCGGCCTTGAGGTGCAGTTGAAAGAAATCGAACAAGGCCTGATGGATTTGCTGGCGGCCCGGCCGGGAAGCAGGCCGGGACGAAAAAACATGAGCCGCGGAGCTTTGCTGGCGCCATATTTCGCCAGCGTGGAATCCTGCCCCAGCGCTGCGCTGGCGGGGGCGGGTGAAGCAGGTGATTGGCCCGCTGATCGAATCCGAAGGGCCATTCTGTTCGGTCGGGCGAAGTTTGCCAGATCGCCGATTCCCGGGGACGGGTTTTGGCGGGCGAGATTGTGGGATTCCGCGGATACCACCGTGTTGTCGATGCCGCTCGAAGCGCCGCGCGGGATACGGTATGGCGACCGAGTGACAACCTGGGGCGAGCGTCCGGCGATACGAGTGGGCGACGGGATGATGGGGAGGGTGATTGACGGCGGCGGCCAGCCTCTGGATTCGCTGGGATCGTACGGCGGAAGCGAATACCGGGCGCTCGATGCGGCCGCGCCGCTGCCGCTCGAACGCGTCCCGATAACGCGAGCCGCTGGGATGCGGCATTCGAGCGGTGGACGGATTTATCACCTGCGGGCGGGGGCAGCGGGTGGGAATTTTCGGCGGCAGCGGCGTGGGCAAGAGCACTCTGATCGGCATGATGGCGCGCAATACCGGCGCCGACCTGACGGTGCTGGGGCTGGTCGGCGAGCGCGGCCGCGAAGTGCGCGATTTTCTCGAAAACGCCCTCGGGATCGAGGGATGCAAGCGCGCCTGCGTGGTGGTCTCGACTTCGGACCAGTCTCCGCTGCTGCGAATTCGCGCGGCGCTGGCCGCCACCGCCGTGGCCGAATATTTTTGCGCCCAGGGCAAGCATGTGCTTCTGGTGGTCGATTCGCTGACCCGCCTCGCGATGGCGCAGCGCGAAATCGGCCTTGCCGCCGGAGAGCCGCCGACCGCCAAAGGCTATACGCCTTCCTGCTTCACCATGCTGGCCCGCCTGATCGAGCGGGCGGGAAGATTTGGACGCGGCAGCATCACGGCTTTTTACACGGTGCTGATGGAGGGCGACGACGAGCAAGATCCGCTGGTCGATGGGGCGCGCGCGCTGCTCGACGGCCACGTGATGCTCGACCGCAGGCTGGCCGTGCGCAGCCACTATCCGCCGATTGCCGTGCTCGAGAGCGTGAGCCGTCTGATGTCTTCGGTGGCGTCGCCGGCGCACCTGCAAAAAGCGCAGAGCTTGCGGAGGCTGCTGGCGGCATACGCAGCTTCCGAAGATCTGGTGCGCATCGGAGCTTATCAAAAAGGCGGCGATTCCACGCTGGATAAAGCTCTTATGCTGATTCCCGAACTCGATCAGTTTTTGAGGCAGAAGCCCGGCGACGCGGCTCCGCTGGCGGAGACGATCGCAAAGCTTATGGCATTGCCGGGATAGGAAAATGGCCTTCGAGTTTCCGCTCCAGGCGGTGCTTCATTTCCGCGAAGGCATCGAGCGTCAGCAGGAGTTGCGGCTGCGCGCCGCCAACCAGCAGGTGGCGCGCATACGGCATCTGCTCGAACAAATGGAGGCGCGCAGCCAGGAACTTTCGGCGAGAGAAGCCCGTGACCTCAGCTGCGGCATCACAGCCGCCGAGTTGCGGTTCAATTTGCTGTGCGAAGCCGAACTGCAACGCCACCGGAAAGAACTGGAGCGCGAACTGACGCGGTTGGAGCAGTTGCGCGACCAGCAGCGCGAACTCTACCGGCAGGCGCGCCGCGCGCGGGAAAGCCTGGAAGCGCTGCGCGACCGGCAACTCGCTGTTTATAAAAAAGAGGCGGGACGGCGCGAACAACGCAATCTCGACGATCAGTTTTTGATGCGGCGGCAATATTTGCGGCGTGGATAGAGTTTGCACGCAGGCATAGATACACATTGCCCAGCCTCGATTCCCGGAGCGTCGAGTGTTCTGTCGGCAAAATTTCAAGTTGCTTGAATTCACGGTAGTTGCGCTCGGGACGAAGCGGCTAAGGTATGGCCTCCGCGCTGGCTACAGGAATGCATGTATCCGGGAGTGAGCCGCTGAAAGTTGGCGGGGACTTGGTTGCCGCTTTAGTCGCCCTACTTATTCGTCGCGCTCATTCGTCGTAGCCGATTGCCGTACTCGGGCCATATCATGCCGCTCCTTGAAGCCATTTCGACAAACGTTGCGGCGCTGCCGAGTGTGACGTCTGCGCCAACGACGCCGCGCGGAACGGGGGGATTTGCTTCGACATTGGCCGCGGCTCAAGAAGGATGGTCGCCGGAAAGCGGGGAGAATGCGGGCGCGGACGGGGAATCGTCGGCGGCGTCCGGTGCGGATGCCGCTGCCAGCCTGCATTTACAGTTGCCGGGAAAGCCGACTGGAAGCTCCTCCAGGAAATGGGCAGCGGCTTCCGCGCCGGGAGCGGCGAACAGCGTGGCCGGTGGAAATAACGCTTTGTCTGCACCTCAGCCTGTACCTGTACCTGCACCTGCACCTGCACCTGTACCTGCACTTGTGCCTATCCCTGTTGCTGTTCTTCCCAACGCGCTGCCGATTGTTCCAGTTGCTGCGCCGTTGAGCCTTCCACAATCGGATCCGTCGACAGCTTCAATGCAGGCTCCTGCGATTCACTCCGCGAGTGAAGGATTTCCGTCGGGGATATCGGCGTCCATCCCTTTCGACAGCGTCGCATCCAGAGTTCCCTCGGCTTATTCGGACCTGAGTCGCGCTTACGTGACGAGCGCATTGCCGGGCAAGGCCGGCATAGGCGCCGTGCCATCTTCTTTTTCGGCTTCAACGTCTTTTTCGGCTTCCGATGGAGCGGGATCGCGGATCGCTTCGGGGAACAGCTTGCCGGATACCGACGCGTCGTCACCGGCAACTCTGCCGGCCGCGAACACTCCGGCTCTCTCGCCGAATCTTTCACCGAAGCTGAGCGGGGAAATCGCCGAGAACCTTGCGTCGACAGCTTCTGTTTTGAATAGTCCCGTCTTGAATAGTCCAGCCTCGAATAGCCCCGCTTTCGACGAAGCGGTCTCGAACGCGCATATTTCGAGCGACCTGGTTTCGAACGACGCATCTTCGGCTGGCTCGGTTTCAACCTTGCGCGGCTCAGACAGTTTGATTTCGAGCGATCCCGCTTCAACTGTCATCGCAAATGAGGCCGAAGCGGCGGCATTCGAGGACGACGGTGCGGGGCCGGAAGCGTCGGCGCCTGTGCCGCAGGCGGGACGGGGGGCGGCTCGGGGCCGGGCGGATCGGCTGTATTGGCCGGCTCGAATCCCGCAAGCACGGCGGCGCCGGATATTTCTGGTTTAGTCGCCTCTGGTTTAACGGCGTCCGCTTTAACGGCTTCGGGTGTAAATGCTCCGGTTTTGACTGCGCAGGCGGAGCAAGCGAGTTCGCCGGCCGCAGTCTCCCCGGATGCGAACATTCTGGCTCAGAATGATCTCTCCGCAGCGACGGTCCCGGACCCGCTGGCGGCGCTCAAGAATCACTTAGTCGCAGCCGGACACATTCTAAGCACATCGGCACAACTGGCGACGGCTGGGGTCGAGCGCAGAACTGTTGCCGGAAAGCCGGCCACGGCCGCGCCGTCCACGGCCGCGCCGGCCACGTCGCAGACGCCGGCGTCAACGACTTCTTCGGAATCGGCGTTGAGCGGGGCCGCGAATCAGAGCGCGTTCTCCGTATTTTTTTCCGACAGCCAGCCCGGAACGCAATCGGCGGCATCGACTCTGCCGAAAATGATTCTTCCAGCGGCAAACTCCGCGACTCGCGAGGGCCACGTTGCCGGCGGAAACGGACCGGGCACAGGCCAGGCGGCCAGCGGACAGAGTGCGGCTCAAGCCTCGGGCGCTGCGCCCGCGCCAGCCGGAACCGACTCGACGGGAAGCGGAACGGGGAGTCTGCAAACCGCCGCAGGGCTGCGCCACGAAGCGGAGTTGGCCGCGAGCGCACAGAACAATCCTGATTCGGGTCAGAGTTCGGGCGCGAATCCGGGTGCGAATCCGGGCCAAAGTCCGGCTGCCGCGTCGCCGGTGCTGACTGCGACTTTATCGCCGGCCGCGCCAGAGGCGCCGGCTTTGCCGAAATCCGCGCAGCCTCCATCGCAACCGCAAAGCCCGCCCGAACCGCCGCTTTCCGTGTCCGGCGAGAATCTGCTTCCGGGCGCGCAGGGGCCGGTGCAAATGGCGCAGATGATGAGCCGCGCCGGGCAATCCGAGATGCGGATTGGGATGAGCACGTCCGCCTTCGGCAGCGTGGAAGTTCGCACAACGGTGCACGCAAGCGATGTTGGGCTGGTCATCGGCAGCGAAAAAGGCGACTTGCGGACGTTGATGGCGAACGATCTGCCCGCCATCGCGAACACGTTGCAGCAGCAGAGCCTGCGCTTGAACAGCGTGAATTTTATGCAGGGATTCGCCTTTTCGAACGACGCCTCGGGCGGCGGCAACTCGCAGCAGCAGCCGTTCGTTCCGATGCGCGCGCCGCTGCATGCGGCGGCGCCGGACAGGACAAGAAACGATTTCGCCGAGGCGCCGCCGGGGGCGGGTTTTGGCGGCGAGGCCGGTAGCCTCAGCATTCTGGCTTGAAGGAGAACTTGATATGAGCACGAGTCCGGTTACGCCTCCCGCGGGAGGCACGACGAATCCGACCAACGAATTGCCCACCGGCCAGAGCTTGAACAATATGTTTCTGCAATTGCTGGTGGCGCAGCTTCAGAATCAGGATCCGACCGATCCCGTGGATCCGTCGACGTTTGTGGCGCAACTGGCGCAATTCAGCGAGTTGAGCGAGGTTACTTCGATCTATACGCTGTTGCAGACGGTCGTTCCGGGCAGCACGGCAACCGGGGGAATCGCGACGCCGGCTAGTGGATCGAGCGATGCAACGACGGCAACCGCGAATTCCGCGGCGGCTTCGGCGATTCTTGCCGCGGGAGCTTCGCCGGCGGCAACGCCCGCGTCGAACTTTGCGGCTCCAAACATTTCCGCGCTGACCGGCGCCATTCCCGGCAAGATTCTAGGAGCGTTCTAAATGCCTGATTTTTCCATTCCACTATCCGGGCTGACCGCCGAATCCACGGCGCTGTCAGCCATCGCCAACAATCTCGCCAACCAGAATACCGTCGGCTATAAAGACACCAGCGTTCTGTTCAGCGACTTGTTTTATCAGAACCTGGGAACCACGGGGTCGGGAGATCCCATTCAGGAGGGGGCCGGCACGGAGGTTGGCTCGAACCCCGCTTTGTTTACGCAAGGCAATATCAGTTCGACCGGGGTGCCCACCGATGTGGCCATTCAGGGCAACGGATTTTTCGCCGTGCAGAACTCGAACGGGGTGATCGACTATACGCGGGCGGGAGATTTTTCCACCGACGCCAACAACTTTCTGGTGACTTCCGCCGGACAGCAAGTGCTCGGCTATCCCGCGGTCAACGGGGTGGTAGAAACCGGCGGTGGGATCGTGCCGCTGCAATTGGGCGCGGGAACCATCAGTCCGCCGACGACGACGGCCAATGTCGAGTTGACCACCAATCTGAACGCCGCAGCCGGATTGGGGGGAACCTATTCGACGCCGGTCACGATCTACGATTCTCTGGGCGCGGCCCATACGCTGACGTATAACTTCACCAATACCGGGCCCAATACATGGAGCTACAGCCTGAATATTCCGCCCGGCGACCTCAACCCGGTTGGCGGCGTCGCTGCCAGCGGCGTTCTTGCGACCGGCACGTTGACGTTCAACGGAAACGGAACTTTGATCGGGACCGGAGGCGGAGCCGGCACGGCCACCTACGGTCCAAAAACCGGCGGGGGCGCGAACGTGGGCGACGGAACCATCACCGATCTGGCGGCGACCAGCACGACGGTGGCACAAACGGTCACCTTGACGGCAACGAGCGCGACTACGTTTGCGGTGGTGGGCTCGGTTTCGGGCGCGATGGGAACGGCCACGGTAGGAACTCCGTTTACCTCCGGAGCGCTCGATTTTACGGTGCAGGCCGGAGCCACGGCTTTCGCCACCGGAGACGTCATCGCGGTTCCGACGACGGCGCTCACTCTGGGAAACATAAAAGCGATACCGATCACCGGCTTCGCCGATGGCGCCGACAATCAGACTTTCGACTGGAACGTGCTCAGCGGAACCACTCCGCTGCTGGCGCAGGATGCGGCGCCAAGCACTACCACGTCGATTCAGCAGGACGGCAGCAGCAGCGGCACCCTGGCCAGCTTCAGCATCGCTTCCGACGGCACGATCACGGGATCGTTCACCAACGGACAAACCCAGTCGCTCGGCCAACTGGCGCTGGCGAACTTCGCCAACGTGAACGGATTGCAACTCGATGGGAGTACGGATTATTCCCCGACTCTGGCCTCCGGCCAGGCGGTGGTGGGTATTCCGGGCGCGGGCGGATTGGGAACGCTGACGGGCGGATCGCTGGAGCTGTCGAACGTGGATATCGCCACCGAATTCGCCAATCTGATCGTGGCCCAGCGCGGCTTCGAAGCCGACGCCAAGGCGGTGACTACGTTCGATCAGATTACCCAGGACACGATCGCCTTGAAACAGTAAAGGAATTGCGTGCCTATTTTCGCCGAAGGTTCGAGCATTTGAGCGAACGGCTATCCCAACGGAGCGGTCGGCAGAGTCCTAGTTGCTTATCACGGTCGGTGTTGCCGATGCCAAGTGATTGAGATAACCTCCAATGAGAATATGGCCTACGAATCCGTCGATCGATTACAAAATGTATTAGCAAAGGAGGTTTTTCACTACGCGACCGATGCTAAGAAGGCAGCCGGGAGGGCGCTCGGTACTTTGGTAGAAATAATTACGTTCTACATGCTGAAATCGTGGGGCTTCGAGCATTCGATTGCGATTGAGAGGCGCGTCCCGGAGTACGGCAATCCTGAGGTTACGCACAATGTTGAATATTCCCTCCACCCGATTTTAGGGGAGGAGAGCTTAACGATGGATGAGCCGAGGTTTCCGATCACGTCGGCCCGCATCCTCGCCCGACTTCGCGAAATACGAATTCCGGACATCGACCGACTCTGGACCTCAAACAAGTTGCTGACCGAAAGCGGGATTCTGCGAAACTCTTGTACCTTAGGTAGAGGAAGCAGAGCACTATTGGTCGCGACATTGGATTCAACGACTGGCGGCGCTCTTCGGATAACTGTAGTTGAGCAGTTTTCCCGGCCCTATGCGATCGTCGAATGCAAGCGTGTCGGCGTGGAAGAAGGAATGAAGAAAGGTCCACAAACCATCGAGAAGGCCAAGCAGGGAGCGTACGTAGCGAGATCCGTGTCGTCATTGCACAAGTTCCGTACGGCATCAGGGGAGCGCCGGGGGTTGATCTACAAGTCTGGAGACGTGCCCTATTCCAGAAGCTATGCCGATCTCGTAGCGGAGATAATGAGTTCCGAGGATCCCGAGTTATTACGCGGATTCATTCTGACGATCGGCGTGGTGAGCAACCACGGCAATTGGTTTACGTCTAACGACCATAATAAGGAAATTAAGGTGCTTGAGCAGTCGTATGACTGGTTGCTCTTTCTCACTGACCAAGGGCTCGCGGAGTTCATCACCGAACTCCTCTTGGAGCCTAAGCCGCTCCTTCAGGCGGCAAAAGAGGCCTTTCTCATTAGCTATGGCGCAGGAAAGAAGAAAAACCGATTCACCAAGGTTCAGATGGACTACCGTGCCGATCAGGTTCTCCAAACATATTTTCGTGAAAATAGTCTTCGCGTGGGAGGGTGGTTTAATGTTATTGGGCCGCCAAATCTGCCGATGAGTGCACTTCAATCTCAGCTTTCTGCGCTGCGAGAAAAGAATTGGAGGGAGGTCCATTCCGTATGACGGCGGGCCGCACAGTTGTTGGACAGAGCCGCGATTGGGGAACGCCTAAAAAGTATGTTGAGGCCGTGAAAGAAGTGTTTGGCGGGGCTGTTCATCTCGACCCGTGTTCAAATCGCCACTCGATCGTGGGGGCCAGAACGGAATACGCTTTACCCGACCATGACGGCCTAAAGGAATCGTGGAACTTTCCGACGGTCTATGTCAATCCTCCCTATGGAAGCGACCCTGAACACGGCAGGACGATCAGCGATTGGCTGAGGAGATGCGCTGAGGCGCATCGAGTGCACCACTCCGAGGTTCTTGCGCTAGTGCCCGTAGCGACGAACACGGGACACTGGAAAAGGTATGTTTATGGTCGAGCCGACGCTATCTGCTTCCTATACGACACTCGTTTGCGATTCTTGGTGAACGGTAAAGATGAGGGAAAAGGAGCACCGATGTCGTGTGCGATGGTCTATTGGGGACAAAGATTCGAGCGCTTCGCTGATACGTTCATACGCTTCGGAGCGGTGGTCGACGTGCGAAACTTGAAAGGGGTTCGGATAGGGCAGGGCAGCGAGAAGGCGAGTATAGGCCAATTCGAATTCGCAGACTTTATTTAGAGCACCGAGCTTCTCGGGGCTCGATACGGTTCCGACTGGCCCGGCCACATGAGTGTAATTTCATTAGGTCAGGCTGAGAACATATCGTCCTCTTAGCGCGCTTACCGGATGCGCGTAAGTGACCGAGCGACACAACCCTCCAACGGTCGTTTCTACCTGCATTTCCAGCGACAGTTTCAGTTTCAGCTCTACCCATCCCTTTTGTTTCCCCCCACGGACCTTGGATTGCTTTTTTTTTCTCGAATGCCCGCAGGACGAAAGGCCGCGAGCGAGGCGCCGGCGCCGGGGCGAAGAATGCCGCTGTCGTTGCCGCTGCCCTTGTATTGGGGCTGATGGCGCTGGGAGGTTTTTATTGGAGCGGCGCGTGGAACGGGTCCGCGAGGAACGGGTCAAAGATGGCATCGGGCGGCGGCGCTGCGAAGGGAAGCCTGCACCTCGAAACGTTCGTGCTGAATCTGGCCGATCCCGGACAACGGTCTTATTTGCGCGTGGGCATCGATTTGGGGCTGGCTGAGGCGGTGCGTCGGGGCGAGGAATCTCCGGTGGCGGAGGCGCGGGACACGATTCTTGGGGTGCTGGGAGAGGCCGGGTCGAGGATCTGCAAACTCCGAAGGGCAGGGCGAAGTTGAAAGAGGACGTGTTGCACGCGCTGCAACAGCGCCTGCCGGAGTTGAAGGTGGAAGAGGTTTTCTTCACCGAATTCTTAATTCAGCGTTGAGGGCGGGAGCCCGCGGGGAAAACGATGGCGATGGCGATGGAAAAAGCGGCTGCGCCGGGCAGCCTGGCGAACGCGGCAGCGCCCGAGGCGGCGCCAGCCCTGGCGCAGGACAGCGAAGATGACGCGCGATGGAAGCCGGCGCTCGAACTGCCCTGCGACCTGCTGGTCGATCTGCCGCTGCCGAATTTCAAGGTTG
The DNA here is from genome assembly GCA_963755225.1 of uncultured Acidobacteriota bacterium. Taxonomy (GTDB): domain Bacteria; phylum Acidobacteriota; class Terriglobia; order Terriglobales; family Acidobacteriaceae; genus Sulfotelmatobacter. The sequence continues at coordinate 590,241 of CAVWJE010000005.1, read as the reverse complement.
CGGACCTGTTGAAGTTGCGGCCCGGTTCGGTAATCGACGCCCGCTGGCGGGTTGGGCGCGACGTGCCTCTTCGGCTGAATGGCACGCTGATCGGCTGGATCGAGTTTGAGGTAATGGGCGAAAAATTGGCGGTGCGCCTGACGGAGTTGGCGTGACGCGGGAAAGAATGCGGGGCTTTCGGGACGGCGAATTCATGACGAGGGAAACCCTGGGGGTCTCGGCGAGCGCATGGGGGAGGCGGATGCTGGCGTTGTGGGAGCGAGTTCTGCGCCTGGGACGGCGCGCGCCCCGGCGGCTGCGCCTGTGCGAAAGTCTGCCGCTCGGGGAACGGCGTTTCGTGGCCGTGGTCGAGTTCGACGAGACCCGCTTTCTGGTGGGGGGTACGCCGTCGTCGCTGGTGCTGCTGTCGCGCCTCGAGAATGCGGGCCGGGATGCGGACCGGAATGCGGAGGGGAATGCGGAGGAGGATTTGGGCGATGCGGCGCGGTGTTCCAGCGAAATCCGGAGCGCCGGGGAAACGCGGGGCAAACCATGTTGAGCGGGTGGGCGGGAGCGGGCGCGGTGGCGGCCTGGGTGTTGCGGCCGCGCCACGCCGCCGGGCTGAACTGGAGCGCTCCGGGCGGGGCGGGCGGCTCGGTGCCGTGGAACATCGTGGTCCTGCTGACGCTGTTGACGCTGCTGCCGGCGCTGCTGGTGGCGCTGACTCCGTTTACGCGGCTGTTGATCGTCTTTCATTTTCTGCGCCAGGCGCTGGGGACGCAGACCGCGCCCAGCAATCAGACGCTGATCGGGCTGTCGCTCGTGCTGACCTATTTTCTGATGCAGCCGGTGGGCGCCTCCATTTATCAGGCGGCGGTGGTTCCCTTCGAGCGCGGGCAGGTGGATGCGCTGGCCGCGGTGGAACTGGGCGCGCCGCCGCTGCGACATTTCATGCTGAAGTATGCGCGGGAAAAAGATCTGGCGCTGTTTCTCGAGCTGGCGCAATCGCCGCGTCCGGCGCGGGCCGAAGACGTTGCCATGCGGGTGGTTGCGCCGGCCTACATTTTGTCGGAGCTGAAGACCGGCTTCCAGATTGGGGTGGCCCTGTTTCTGCCGTTTCTGGTGATCGATCTGGTGGTGGCGGCGGTGACGACGTCGATCGGCATGATGCAACTGCCGCCAGTGATCATTTCGACTCCGCTGAAGATCCTGCTGTTCGTCATGGTTGACGGCTGGAACTTGCTGGTGGGTTCGCTGATGAAAAGTTTCGCCTGAAAAGCAAAAGCTTAAACACAGGGGACACAGGGGAACACAGGGGAACCCAGAGGCGTAGGGGCGGTTTGGCGGGAGCGTGCATGGGAGCGGATCAGATCGTAGCGTTGCTGCGGCACACCATCGAGACCGCGCTGTGGATGGGCGCTCCGCTGCTGATTTCGGCAGTGGCGGTGGGGCTTGCGATCAACGTGGTGCAGGTGCTGACCTCGCTCCAGGACATGACGGTGTCGACCGTGCCGCGCCTGGCGGCGGTGGCGGCGGCGGTGCTGCTGCTGATGCCCTGGATGGTGCGCCACCTGGCGACGTTTACCGTGCAGTTGTTTTCCGACCTCCACCCGTTTGTGCGGTGATTTGTATGCGGCGATTTGTTGGCGAATTTGTTAGGCGAAGAGCGGCGCTGGAGCGCCGAAGCCGACAAAATAATGGCGGACGCATTTCATCTCGAACAGCTGCTGGCGGCCGCGGTCTTTACCGGAGCGCGGGTCTCCGGGCTGATGGTGTTCTGTCCCGTGCTCGGCGGCGACGCCGTTCCCGCGCCGGTGAAAGCCGTGCTCACGTCTGCTGATCACGGTTCTGGTGCATCCGCTGCACGGGCCGCTGCGACTGGCGCTGAGTTCCTGGCAATGGGTTCGGGTGGCGCTGGGCGAAATCGTGATAGGGCTCGTGCTGGGGCTGGTGGCGAACTTCGTTTTCGAAGCGGCGTTGCTGGCGGGACAGATTCTGGGAGTGCAGATCGGCTATTCGCTGGCCAACGTTTTCGATCCGCAGACCCAGGCGGATACGCCGGTGCTGTCGGAGTTCCACCAGCTGGCGGCGCTGCTGATTTTCCTGCAACTCGACGTGCATCACTGGCTGCTGCGGTCCCTCGTCCGCAGCTTCGCTTATCTGCCTGCGGGAGCGGCGTGGGTGACGCTGGCCGCTGCGGGCGGCCTGCTGCACGCCGCGGGGGGAATTTTTCTCGCCGGGGTGCAGATCGCCGCCCCTTCGCTGGTGGCCACGCTGGTGGCCGACATGGCGCTGGGATTTATGGGCAAAGCCTCGCCGCAGTTGCCGGTGCTGTTTATCGGGCTGGCGGTAAAAAATCTGGTGGGCCTGACGGTGCTGCTGGCGGCAATGAGGTACTGGCCGCGATTTTTCAATCAGCAGTTCGAGCAGGCCGTTCGGACCGCGGAGCGGCTGCTGCATCTGGCGCGCTGAAGTAAGCGAATCGAGAAAGAGCTGAAAGCCGGGAGGCGAGAGCCAGGGCCGAAGAGTCATCGCACAATGAACCTGAGAGCTAAGCCGACTTGCCCCTCAGGGGCTAAAGCCCGCGTACTTGCCGGCTCTTGGCGGCACGGCTGAAGCCGTGCCCTTCCCAAGACCGATCGTGGACAGGGTTTGTGAGAATCGAGAGCGTTTCTAAGAACCGAGAACCGAGAACCGAGAACTGGGAACTGAGAACTGAGAACTGGGAACTGAGAACCGATTTTAATGGCGGATCAGAGTAAAACCGAGAAAGCCTCTCCGCGGCGGCGGCAGAAAGCCCGCGAGCAGGGGCAAGTCGCGCGCAGCCGCGATCTGACCGCCGGCCTCGCGGCCATGACGGCGATCGTTTTTTGCGCGTGGCAGATGCCCGCCTTCGCCGCCGACTGGCGCGGCCTGATGCGCCAGCAGCTCGACATCGGCGGCGACTCATCCCGATCAACTGGTTCCGGTGTGGCGCAACGGGATGGCGGTGTTTCGCGGGGTGGCGCTGGCCGGAGTTTTGAGCTGGGTCATCGCCACCGCGGGCGGCCTGGCGCAGGGCGGAATGGTGTTCGCTCCAGCGGCGCTGGCCCCGAATTGGAAGCGTCTCGACCCCGTGAGCCACGTCCAGCAGCTGTTTTCGCTTGCCGCATTAAGCCGCCTGCTGAAATCGCTTTTGCCGACCGTGGTGGTGGTCTACTTCGCGGTGCAGGCGCTGGCGCGCGACTGGCCGCGATTTCCTGCGCTGCTGCACGCCAGCCGCACCAGCCTGGTCGGCTTTCACGGTAGGACGAATGTATGAAGTGGCGTGGAAAGGATCTCTGGTGCTGCTGGCGTGGGCGGGCGCGGACTACTTGCTGGAGCGGCAGCGCCACGAAAACGATTTGAAGATGAGCAAACAGGATCAGAAGGACGAATACAAGGAGATGGAAGGCAATCCGGTGGTCAAGCAGCGCATCCGCCGCTTGCAGCGCCAGGCGCGCCGCCGCCGCATGTTGAAAGACGTGGAGCGCGCCGCCGTGGTGATTACCAATCCCACGGAGTTCGCCATCGCGCTCGAATACCGCATGGAGATGGACGCGCCCGTCGTGGTGGCCAAGGGACGCAACCTGCTGGCGGCGCAAATCAAGGAAATCGCCCGCTGGAACGGCATTCCCATGGTGGAGAATCCGCCGCTGGCGCACGCGCTCTACCGCGCGGTCGAAGTCGGGCAGGCGATTCCTGCCAAGCTCTATGCCGTGGTGGCGGAAATCCTGGCGGCCATCTGGCGGGCGCAGACGCGGGCGGCGCAGGCACAGGCAGCACAGGCGGCACAGCCACAGCAATCTCACCAATCGCCGGCGGCCGGGAGGCGAACTAACCATGGCTCCGACTGCCCACCGCTGCCGCCGCGGCTTCGACGCTCGGGCCGAAGAACGCCGTCGCGGAATGGATCATGCCGATCGCGGCCGTCAGCCTGATCTTCATCATGCTGGTGCCGGTGCCGAGCGTGCTGCTCGACGTGCTGCTGGCGCTGAGCCTTACGGTGAGCGTGCTGGTGCTGCTCTCGGCCATTCAGATTCTGCGGCCGTCGCAGTTTTCCGTCTTTCCCAGCCTGCTGCTGCTGCTGACGCTGTTCCGGCTGTCGCTGAATCTGGCCTCGAGCCGGCGCATTCTGCTGCACGGCAACGAAGGCGCGGCGGCGGCGGGGCACGTGATCGAAGCCTTCGGCCAATTTGTGGTCGGCGGCAACTATGTCGTCGGCTTCGTCCTGTTTGTCGCCCTGATCGCGATTCAGTATCTGGTGGTGGCGCACGGCGCGGTGCGCACCGCGGAAGTCACCGCGCGCTTCACCCTCGACGCCATGCCCGGCAAGCAGATGGCGATCGACGCCGACCTGAATGCCGGACTGATCAACGAAGCGCAGGCGCGGGCGCGACGCGAGCAGATTGCGCACGACGCCGAATTCTACGGCGCCATGGACGGCGCGGCCCGCTTCAACCAGCGCGACGCCATCGCCACCATCCTTATTACCGCGATCAACATCGTCGCCGGATTTCTGATTGGAGTTTTTCAACTCGACATTCCGTTCCGCGAAGCGCTGAAGACTTACACCGTGCTGACCGTCGGCGACGGGCTGGTGACCATGATCCCTTCGCTGCTGGTTTCGATGGCGGGCGGCATCGTGGTGACGCGCGCCTCCTCGGACGCGACCTTGTCGGTGGACGTGGGGCGGCAGATTCTGTCCCGCCGCCGTCCGCTGATCATCGCCTCGGGAGTGATGCTGGCCCTGGCCGCGATTCCCGGCCTGCCCAAGTTTTCCTTCTTACTGCTGGCGGCCGGGCACGGCCCTGCTGGCCTGGCGCGCGCCGAAACTCGCCGCCGAGCCGGCCGCTGCCGCCGCCGCCGCAGCCGACCGCCGCGGGCGAGAAGAAACCGGCGCAGGACTCGGTCGAAGACCTGCTGAAGCTCGACGAACTCAGCCTCGAAGTCGGCTACGGGCTGGTCGCGCTGGTCGACAAAAATCAGGGCGGCCAGCTACTCGCGCGGGTGAAAGCCCTGCGGCAGAATCTGGCGCAGCAGCTGGGATTCATCGTCCCGCCGGTGCACATCACCGACAACGTGCGCCTGAAGCCGAAGGAGTACACGATCTCGCTGCGCGGAGTCGAGATCGCGCGCTGGGAGCTGTATCAGGACAACCTGCTGGCCATCAGCTCGGAAGGCACGCCGCGTCCGCTGCGCGGGAGTGCCCACGAAAGAGCCCGCCTTTGGAGTCGCCGCCGTGTGGATTCCGCCCGCGCTTGCAGAATCAGGCACTGGCTTCGGGCTACGCGGTGGTCGATCAAACCTCGGTGCTGGCCACTCATCTCGCCGAAGTGGTGAAGCAGCACGCCTATGAATTGCTTACCCGGCAGGAGACCAAGCGGCTGCTCGACCGGCTGGCGGAAAGCCATCCCAAGCTGGTCGAAGAATTGGTGCCGAAGATTCTGAGCCTCGGCGAAGTGCAGAAAACTTTGCAGCAGCTGTTGCGCGAGCAGGTGTCGATCCGCGATCTCTCGACCATTCTCGAAACCCTGCTCGATCTCGCGCCGGCGACACAAGAATCCCGTGCTGCTGGTGGAAGCCGCGCGGCAAGACTCTGGCGCGCGCGCTGGTGCAGCCGCTGCTTTCCGAAGGCGGAGGCTTGCGCGTGGTCACGCTCGACCGCTCGCTCGAAGACGAATTGAGCCGCGCCTTTGGCGGGGCGGGCGGCGGCGCGGCGGCGCCGCGGCCTTGCAGCCTCCGTTTGCCCGCCGCATTCTCGACGGGCTGCGCCAACTTGCCGGGGATCAGGTGGCCGTGGCCAGCCGGTGCTGCTGTGCTCGACTCCGGCGCGCTACCACCTGAAGCGCCTGCTCGAACCTTTCCTGCCCAAGGTGGTGGTGCTTTCGCCGCTCGAGGTTCCGGCGGTGATCGAAGTGCAGTCGGTGGGGGTTTTGCGGTGAACTTTTAAGCAAAAGCTTTTAACCGCAAAGGCCGCGAAGGTTCGTAAACAAAGGCCGCGAAGAAAATCAAATCGAAGCCAGGGCACCATCAACAACGAAGTTTCACCAGCACAAGTAAACGAAGCGAGAGCCAACTATGGGAAAAAATACGGCGGAGGCCTACTCGACCTGGCAGGATAAAGAAGAGCGCGACCGCATCCTGCTCGAACAACTGCCGCAGGTGCGCTACCTGGCGCGGCGCATTCACGAGCGCCTGCCCCGCCACGTGCCGCTCGAAGATCTGGTGCATGCGGGCGTGATCGGGCTGATCGATGCGCTCAACAAATTCGACCGGTCCAAGCACGTGCAATTCGGCTCCTACGCCAAGTTCCGCATCCGGGGCGCGATTCTCGACAGCCTGCGCGAAATGGACTGGGGTCCGCGCGAGTTGCGGCGCAAGGCGCGCCGGGTCGAAGAGGCGCAGCGCAAGCTGAGCCTGGACCTGAGCCGCGCCCCGACGGAGAGCGAAGTGGCGGCGGAGCTGAATCTGGAGCTGCGAGGAATTTCAGCAGCTGCTGACCGAACTCGACGGCCTCGAAGTCGGCAGCCTGCCATCTGGAGTCTCCCTGGGACGGCAAGGACGAAGACCTGTGCGACTACCTGCCGAACGCGCCCGAGGACACGCCATTTTTCCGCTGCATGCGTTCGGAGATGAAGGAGATTGCTGGCCCGCGCGATCGCCGAACTGCCGGAAAAAGAGCAGCAGGTGCTGGCGCTCTATTACTTCGAAGAACTGACCATGAAGGAAGTGGGCGCGGTGCTCGGCATTGGCGAGTCCCGCGTATCGCAGATTCATTCGCTCGCCGTGGTGCGGCTGCGGGCGCGACTGGAGGATTTGACGCGCGCCGGCAAAGCGCCGGCCGCAAGGTCGGCGGCAGGCGGGCGGACGGCCGGTCAAACGCGGAGACGAAAGGGCTCGAATCATGGAAAACGAACTTAATCAGGAACAAATCGACGCCATGGTGCGCGCGGCCGCGCAGCGGTGGGCGCGCCGGCGACGCGGGACAAGGCCCAGGAGCCGAAGGTCGAGCCTGGGACGTGCGCAAGGCGGGCCAGATTGGGCGCGAGCAACTGCAGGCCATCACCCAGCTGCACGAAGGCTTTGCCCGCAGCCTGACGCATGCCCTGGGCGCCTACCTGCGCGTGGTCTTCGCCGCCACCCTGGTCTCCGCCGAGCATCTGACCTATCGGGAATTTCTCGAGCGCATCCCGGAGACCACCTATCTGGCCTCGTGCAAGCTCGAGCCCATGGGCGTAATCGGGGCGCTGCAACTGGATCTGAAAGTGGCCCTGCCCATCGTCGATCTGTTGCTCGGGCGGCGAAGGCAAGGGCATCGCCGGCCACCCGCGAGATCACCGAGATCGAGGAGCAGATCGTCGAAAGCGTGGCCCGCATCGTCTGCCGCGAACTGGCGCACGGCCTGGCAGGCGGTAAACCTGCAAGTAAGTCTTCGACCAGCGGCTGGGGCGGCGAGGCGCAGCGCCTGATGCCGCGCGGGGAAAAAACGCTTTCCCTGAGTTTCGAAATCACCATGCTCGAAGTGCGCGGCGGCCTGAATCTCGCCGTTCCGGTCTCGGTGTCGCACGCGCTGCTGCGCAAAATTTCCGCCGATTCCGACGCCCGCCGTCCGCGGGGGCGAAGCGCGTCGCGCGAGCGACTGAAGTCGCGCCTGCTGGAGTGTCCCTTCGAGGTCGAGCTGGGCGCGACCGAGCTTCTGGCCGGGGTTTCCCAGTTGTCGCACCTGGCGCAGGGACAGACGCTTTCGCTGGGCGGAAGCGTGGCCCGGCCCGCGACGCTGCTGGTGGCGGGGGTGGAAATGTTTAGCGCGATGCCCGGCCGCTCCGCCGACATCCGCGCCGCTCAGGTGGTCGGCAAGCTCGACCATGCTTCCGCCATCGACGGCAAGGAGGCGAGGCGATGACGGAAGCAGCGGCCTCTGGCCGGCAGGCGGATCCCGCCGATTTTCTTCAGCTGTGGAGCGACAGCTTTTCCCAGGTGCTCGGCCAGATCACGGGCTCGGCCATCGCCTGCAAAATAATGCCGGAGGCTCCCGCGAATTTTCCCGCCGCCGCGGAAAGCGATCTGATGGCCACTCGCGGCCTGCTCGGGAGGTTTGCGCGGGGAGATGAGCCTGCGGCTGGCCTTGCCGGTCGTGCTGCGCCTGGCGCAAGTCTTCACCAGCGAGCCGGCCACGCCCGGGGCGGAGGTCACCGCCGACCATCGCGAGGCGGTCATCGAGCTGCTGCGCCAGGTTGCGGGGATTGTTTCGACCGGCGCGAAGGCGCGCTGGGGCGAGGTGCAGATTCGCCTCGACCCGGCGCCCGCCGCGCCCTCGTGGGCCTCGGCGGGAAGCTCCTGGCTGCAAGCCGGAGACGAAGGCGTCAATGGCATGGCGGTCGAATTCAGCATGAGCGCCGCGCTGGTCGCCGAACTGAAAACGGAAAAGGCGGAGGCCGCGAAACCGGCGGCGAAAGCGGAAACCGCCAAACCGGCGGCAGCGGCCGATACCGGCACGCTCGATTTGCTGATGGACGTCGAGCTGGCGGTGACCCTGCGCTTTGGTTCGCGAAGATTGCTGCTGCGCGAAGTGCTCGACCTGAACCCCGGGTCGGTGGTCGAACTGGACCGCAAGATTCAGGAGCCGGTCGACTTGCTGCTCGACGGCAAGATGGTGGCCCGCGGCGAAGTGGTCGTGATCGAGGGAAACTACGGTTTGCGGGTGACGGACATTTCCACGCTGGAATCGAGATAGGAGCGCATGGCGCACAAAATTCGTATTCCCCGGCCGCGGTTTGGCGCGGTGCGGAGCGCGGTGCGGAGCGCGGTCTGGAGCGCGATCTGGAGCGGCCTGTGGGAGAGCGTGGCCCCGGCCTGCGGATATGCCGGCTGCGCGCATTCCGCCAGCGCCTGGGGACGCATGCGGCGGCGCTCTCGCGGCGTTCGCATGCTGGGCTCGCGCTATTGCCGCTCCGAATGCCTGGAGCGGGCGCTGGGCGAGGTTTTGCGGCGCACGAGGTTCGCTTCCCGGGATGCCGGAAGGGTCTCGCATCGGATTCCTCTGGGCCTGCTCCTGCTCTCGCGGCAGCAACTCACCGCCGAGCAGCTCCAGGCCGGACTGGAAGCGCAACGCCGCGCAATGACCCCGGTGAAGATTGGGGCATGCCTTCAGCGGCTGGGCTTTGCGACGGAGCGCGAGATCACGGCGGCGCTGGCCCGGCAGTGGTCGTGCCCGCTGCTGCAATCGAACGCGGCGGGGCTTTCGGCGGACCGCTCGCCGCAAATCCCCATGCCGCTGCTGGAATTTTTCCGGATGATTCCGGTGGCGCTGGTCGAGGCCACGGGGAAATTGCTGATGGCCTTCAGCGAGGGCATCGACTATACGGCGCTGTATGCCATCGAACAGATGCTCGGCTATCGCACCGAGGCCTGCCTGGTCTGTCCGAGCGTCCTGCAAAAAAGTCTGGAGGATCTGTCGCGGCGGCGAGGCGCGGGCGATGTGGTCATCGAACACGTCGAGGATACCGGGGAGTGCGCCCGCATTGTGGGCAACTATAGCGCGAAGGTGGGTGCGGAGGAGGTGCGCTTCGCGCGCTGCGGCGAGCATCTGTGGATTCGGTTAACGCGGCGGCGGCGGGAAACGCTGAATCTGGTGTTGCGGGTCACGGGCTCTTAGGCCGGGCTTCTGGCTTCTGGCTCCTTCTTGAGCGGAGAAACTTGCCGCGGTTTCGCGGAACCTCTGACGGTCATGGCGCGTGACGATAATTGCGCGGAAAGCGGCGGACGGTGTCGGGGCGCCATATCGCCAGCCGCAACGTCTCTGCGGAAAATTCTGCCGAGTCCGGCGTTGTTTGCGCGGCATTATTTTCCGCGATGGGGCTGGCTATTTCTCTTCGCGCGCTTTCCTCTCTCCTCATTTGTCCTCATTATCCAAACACAATCTGCGTTGGAACCTCGCGTGCTTTCTCACCTTCAGGAGCGACCACATGGACAGCGGCTACTACGCGGCGGCGGCGGGACTGGCGGCGCAGACTCAGGCGCTCGAAGTGGTGGCGCATAATCTCGCGAACCTTGCGACCAGCGGCTATCGTGGGGAGCGGACTACGTTTCGATCGCTGCTCGCGCTGCGCGGCGGCTCCGACCAAAATCCGATGAACCGGGCGATCAATAATTTTGGCGCGCTGAGCGGCAGCCATCTCGATCTTTCTCCGGGCAGCCTGACGCCAACGGGCAATCCGCTCGACATAGCGGTGTCGGGGAGCGGATTTCTGGCCGTGCAATCGCCGCAGGGAGTGGTCTACACGCGCGATGGCGGGCTGCACCTTACCTCGGCCGGGCAGCTTGTTACCGGCCAGGGCAATGCCGTGCTGGGCGAGCTGGGGCCGGTGATTTTGCCGGCGGGAAATGTCGCCATCAGTTCTGATGGAACCATCTCGGTCGAAGGCGCGGTGGTGGATAAGCTGCGGCTCGCGGAATTTTCTCCGGAGACGAATCTGACCGCGCTGGGCAACTCGACCTACAGCGCGCCGCCGAATTCGGCGCTGCCGGCGGCGGATTCGACCGTGCAACAGGGAATGATCGAAGGCTCGAACGTGAGCGCGACGCAGGCGGTGGTGCAGTTGATCGCGGTGCAGCGCAACGCGGAAATGATGGCGCGGGCGCTGAGCGCGCTCGACGGGCAGCTCAACCAGATTGCGGCGCAGGATCTGCCGAAGGTGTAGGGAAACAGCCGGTCCCTCCGCTCCGCTTCCCCTTCCCTGCGGGAAGGAGAGGCTCCGGTCGGGATGACAAGCTCATAAGTCGGCCACCAAGTCGTCAGAGCAAGCGAACTCGGGAGAAACGCATGATACGCGCACTGTATACGGCGGCCAGCGGCATGACCGCGCAGGAACTGAATCTCGACAACATCGCCAATAATCTTTCGAACTCGAGCACCGCGGGTTTTCGCAGCCGGCGCCTGCAATTCGAGGACTTGATCTATCAGAACCTGATCATGCCGGGAGCGGCGGCCACGCAGCAGACCACGGTCGTCGCCGGATTGCAGGTGGGACTGGGCACGCGCTCGGCGGCGTCGGAGGTGATTCAGACGCAGGGCGACTTCAGCCAGACCGGCAATCCGCTCGACCTTACGATTCAAGGCCAGGGATTTTTCCAGGTGCTGCTGCCGAACGGGCAAACCGCCTACACCCGCGCGGGAAGCTTTCATACCGACTCGCAGGGCAACCTGGTCGACCAGGACGGCGACCCGGTGCAGCCATCGATCACGATTCCGACGGGCGCGACTTCGATCACGGTGGGCTCGGACGGCACCGTGAGCGTAACGCTTGCCGGACAAACCGCCGCGCAGCAGGTGGGACAACTGCAACTGGTGCTGTTCAATAATCCCGGAGGGCTCAACAGCACGGGCAGCAACCTCATGCTGCAAACCACGGCGTCGGGCGATCCAATCGCGGGCGCGCCCGGCGGCACTGAGGGGCTGGGCACGATCGTGCAGGGGATGATCGAGCAATCGAACGTGAGCGTGGTCACCGAATTCGTGAACATGATCGTGGCCCAGCGCTCGTATGAAGCCAGTTCCCGCGTGGTGAACGCCGCCGATCAAATGTTGCAGACCATCAACAATCTTGGCCGTTAATTTGGCGGTTAATTTTTCCCCGTTCCCTACACCGTTTATGAAATTAATTGCGGCGGCACTAATCGGCGGAATGTTCGCGGGCGGCCCGCTGGCGCGCGCCTCCGAATCGGCATGCGCGCCGCCGGCGGTGAAATCCCACGTAGAAGCCGCGCCGGGAAAACTTACGCTGGCGGATTTGCTGGCGCCGGGGGCGTGCCGGCCGCTGCGCCTGGTGGCCGAGCGGGTGGGTATGGGCGCGGCACCGAGCAAGGGCAGCGTCCGAGTTTTGGACGGGCGCGACATCGATTCGCGTCTGGCGGCCCTCGCGAAAGAGACTGGAGTGGAGGTGGCGCGGGTTGCGAAGGGAACGACGCTTGCGCCGGCGAGAGTCCCGGAGCGAATCGTGATTCGACAAGCGGGAGCGGTGAAGTCCTGCGCCGAGGTCGCCGGATTCCTGAACGCCTCCGATTCGGCGCGAGAGATTGCGGGCGATCCCATGCGATGGCGCGATCAAATCGATTGCGCGGCGCTGCCGGTCATTTCCGAAGATACCGCGCTCGAGCTGGTGAAGACCAGCCGCAACCAGGCTTTGCGGCGCTGGGAGTTCGGGCTGCGCTGCGCCCGTCCCGAGGCTTGCGTGCCGTTCCTATTATGGGCGCGGGAGAGAAAAATTCCCGTCGCGCCCGGCGAATGGAACGGCGCGGGTCTGTCGCGGGAGAAATCCGATTCGGCGCGGCTGGGAACGGGTTCCCGCCTGCGCCTGGTCGCTCCCGGCCAAACCGCAACCCTAACCTGGGATGAGCGGGGCATTCGCATTGTCCTGCCGGTGACCTGTCTGGATGGAGGAGCGCTCGGGGAGTTCGTGCGGGTGCGCTTCAAGAACGCGCCGCGGATTTTGCGGGCCGAAGTGATGGCGGACGGCATGTTGCGGGCGGCATTGTGAAGATCGCTGGCCGGTATCTCGGGTGCGCGGCGGTGATGTTGGCATTGTTGAGCGCGGCGGCGGCGAAACCGAAGGACAAAACCGCGCCCAAAAAAGATCCGCTGGCGGAGTACATCCGGCGGATGATGGGCGCATCGCCGGCCGCGGCAGCGGGCACGCCCGGAAGTTTATGGATCGACAACGGCCGGCTGGCGAATCTGGTGGCCGATTACAAGGCGTCGCGCGTGGGCGATCTGGTGACCATCAGCATCAACCAGAATTTGTCTTCGACCACGACCGGCAATGTGGCCACCAACCGGACCTTCGCCGCCAGTTCCGGCATCACCGCGCTGGGCGGGCATATCAGCACCAGCGGCGTGGCCAATCTGTTCTCCCCCACATCGGCGCAGGCGTTGACCGGCAAGGCGCAGGCGACTTCGACGACCGCGCTGAGCACGACGCTTACCGGCCGGGTGGCCGCGGTGTTGCCCACCGGAACGCTGGTGGTCGAGGCCGAGCGCCAGATCAACATGGACAATCAGAGCGAAACCGTGATTGTGCGCGGCCTGGTGCGTCCCGGCGATCTGGATGCGACCAATACCGTTACGTCGAACAGCGTGGGCAACCTCGAAGTCGAGGTCAAGGGCAAGGGCGTGATCAGCGAAGGGGTGCGCCCGCCGAATCCGGTGATGAAGTGGATGTTGAGAATTTTCGGTTTTTAGCGGAGCGCGGAATTGCCTCACAGGCTGAAGCCGAAACAGACGGGAAGCTTTATCGCAGCGCTAAAAAGCGCCGTGACGCCGAAATCCGGCTTTTGCAGCCCGTTCTGGAAGGCGGGTTGCGCGGATCTTTCTCGAAGAAGAACTCGTGGGAATGAGGAAACTGGCATGCGCCGAGTGATGGTCCGAGCGATACGGCGACTGACACTTCCGCTGGCGGTCGCCGTGAGCCTGTGGCCGGGTTTTGCCGCCGCAGCGCGGGCGCAGGCTGCGGATCACAAAGTTCTCATACGCGACGTGGCCGGCGTGGAAGGAATCCGCAACAACTCCCTGATCGGCTATGGGCTGGTCGTGGGGCTGAAAGGCACCGGGGACAAGCAGCAAACGTATTTCACGATTCAGACTTTGGCCAGCATTTTGCAACGCATGGGGGTCGAGATTCCGCCGAGCGTGGTGCAGTCGACGGTGCAGGTAAAAAATGTGGCGGCGGTTTTTGTCACCGCCAACCTGCCTCCGTTTGCCCGGCCCGGCATGCCTCTCGACGTAATCGTGTCGTCCGCCGGCGATGCGCGCAGCCTCGAAGGGGGACTGCTGCTGCTGACGCCGCTCTATGCCGCGGACGGCCAGGTCTATGCCGCCGCCCAGGGCCCGCTGGTGGTGGGAGGATATTCGGTCGGCTCCTCCGCCAACTCGAAGCAGGTGAATCATCCCACGGTGGGACGCATTCCGAACGGGGCTCTGATTGAGCGGGACAGCTCGCTCGATCTGGCCAAGCTGGGACATCTTTCGCTGCTGCTGAACGAAGCCAGCTTCACCACGGCGGAGGAAGTGGCGGCGGTCATCGACAAAGAGGTGGGCTCGCCGGGCGCGGCGACGGTGATCGACAGCCGCCGCGTGGAAGTGCAAAAACCGGCTGCGGGCAAAGGCGATCTGCCGGCGCTGCTGGCGCGCATCGAAAACCTGGAGATCAGCGTGCGCCGCAAGGCCAAGGTGGTGGTCAACGAACGCACCGGCACGGTCGTGCTCGGCCGGGATGTGCGCCTCGGCGCGGTGTCGATTCTCCACGGCAGCTTTTCAATCGAGGTCATGACGTCTTATCTGGTGTCGCAACCGAATCCCTTGTCCGGCGGGCAAACCGAGGTCATACCCGAAACCAGGGTGAAGGCTGCGGAGGCGCCCGCGCGCAATGTCGAGCTGAACGAAGGCGCCAGCGTCGAAGAATTGGTCACCCGCCTGCAAGCTATTGGAGCGACCGCGCGCGATGTGATTTCGATTTTGCAGGCGATTAAGGCGGCGGGCGCGCTCGAAGCCGAGATCGAAGTGATCTGACGAAGCGATTTGACGAAGCGATTTCGAAAAGCAAGATTTCGAAAAACAAGATTTCGATAAACAAAGCGATCTGGATGGATGCGGTGATTTCGACGAATGCAGCGGCTCGATTCGAAGCAGGAACGAAGTAGGAAGAAGTAGGAACGAACTAAGACCAACGAGGTGACGGGATGAACCCGCTTTCGAACTTTTCCACTTTGTCTTCTTCCCTGCCTTCGGCAGCCACCTTGCCGGGCGTGGCGGCGCCCCTCGGCAAGGGTCAAAAAGCGGCGCGCGAATTTGAAGCGCAACTGATTGGAACCGTGATCGAATCGTTCGAAAAAACTTTTGCGTCGCTTCCCGGCCAGGATCCGATCGCCGGCGAGGACAATTACAACTACATGGGAACGCAGGCGCTGGCCTCCGCAATCGCGGCGGGCGGCGGCTTTGGCATTGCGCGCATGATCGGCGAGCATTTCGGGGGGCGCGAAGATTTCCGGGACACGAAGGTAGCGCCCGCGGCCGGCAATCCGGCGTTACCGAAGCCTGCGCTTTGACCTAAAGCTTTTGTAACTTCTGCCGATAGAACCACATAAGGGCGCAGTGCCGGGAATAACGGAAAAAAGTTCAAAAACCATTAAAGGTTTTTAACGTTTTGCCGACAATTGAATTGCAAGCGAATTCGGAGAGGAACCCAACATGAGAATCGATCCCAATCAAACCTCGCAGGCGCTATCCGAAAGCGGGCAAAGCGGCAGCCAAAGTCCGGCGAGCGCTTCGACGCGTGCCGGCGGCAACGGTCTTGACAGCCCGCTCGGCGAAGATCAAGCGTCGCTTTCGGGCGGACATGCGCAGGCGCAAGCGCTGGCGGCGCAGGTGTTGCAGTTTCCCGAAGTGCGCCAGGAAAAAATCGACGCGCTGCGGCAGGCGGTAAACAGCGGCAGCTACCAGCCCGGCGCGGATCAAATCGCGGACGCGGTTTTCAACCACCTGCTGGCGGCCCCGGCGGCCTGAAAAGCGGGGCGGCAGAGTCCGAGGTAAAGCTCGAAGCAGAGTGTGCGGGAAGAGGCGGCCATGGCGGTGGAGCGAATCGAGTTTTCCATCAGCCCAGGTTCGGAGCCAGCGGCGCCGGTGTCAGGAACGCCGGCGGTGCAAGGCCGAGCCGCGCGCGGCGATGCCGAAGGCACTCCGCGCCGCCGCGCTCCGCCTGCGGAAAAAACCGCCGCAGCCACCGCAACCGGCGAAGAGACTATAGACGAGAGCATGGAAGAGACCGAAGAGCTGCTCCCGGTGCATCGAATCGACAGCCTGGCTTAAGAAAAGTGTTGCATCAAGCAGGCGCAGCCTCACCGGCTGAAGCCGGTATTAATGGTGTTGAACTTTCACGGCGCGACTGGAAGTCGCGCCCTTTCAAGACCGAAATCACAAAGCAAAAGAAAAAGAAAAAGAAAAAGAAAAATGTCCGAAAACATTTTTTCCGAGCCGACGGGGTCAGGTTGCGATCCCAGCCGCATCCTTCGTGGAGATGCGGCGAACGTTTCCGGGGAAGCTCTCGTGGCCCGGCTGGCACTGATGACGCAGCTTGAGGCAAGCCTGCGACGCAGCCGCGCTTCTCTGCTGGCGCTCGATCTGGAGGGGATTCGCCTCGGAACCAGCGAACAGATTCAGCTGGCACGAAGTCTGGCGGCATTATCCCAACCGTCGCGGGAGAATGCCCCGGCATCGGAAGCAGAAGGCGAACGCGGCAAAAATTCCGGACCGGCGCACGCCTGCCGGGCAGGCGCGCAGGTTATCCTCGACCTTGTCCGGATGCACGCGGCATTGCTGCGGCGGGCGCAGTCGAAGCTGCGGGTGCTGGCCAATATGCTGGCCGGCCCATCCGCCACTTATGGTCCGTTCACGGCGCGAACCTTCGAAACTCCGCGCAAACGTATGGGTCAATCAAATTGCGCCTGAAGCGAAAAATCCGATCGAGAGCCGAGTTATGTCAAGCCTGAATGCCAGCCTGTCGACCGCATTGAGCGGGCTCATCGCCGAGCAGGGCGCGCTGGCGGCGACGACCAACAACGTCGCCAACGTGAACACTCCGGGCTACTCCCGCGAGCAGGCGGTGCTGGCGACGAGCGATCCGGTGGCGGAAGATCCGCTTACCTTCGGCACGGGCGTAACCCTGCAAAGCGTGGAGAGCATTCGCGATCCCATCCTCGAATCGCAAATCCAGCAGCAGAGCCAGGCGCAAGGCCAGTTCAGCTCGCTGACGACGGCGCTTCAGCAGGCCCAGATAAACTTTTCGACATCCACCGACGACATTGGCACCCAGATTTCGAATTTCTTCGACAGCATCAATCAACTCTCGACCAATCCCTCCGACCTGTCGACGCGCCAGGGAGTGTTGACGGCGGCGGGAAATCTGGCCTCAAGCTTCAATACCACCGCCAGCAACCTCACGCAGCAGCAGACCAGCCTGGACCTGACCGTGGTGCAGAACGTGGGGCAGATCAATCAGTACACGCAGCAGATTGCGCAGCTTAACGGGCAAATCGCGAACCTCGAAAATGTCGGCGAGAGCGCGGGCAGTTTTGTGGACCAGCGCCAGCAGGCCATCGATCAACTTTCGTCGCTGGTCGACGTTGCCGTGATTCCGAGCGGCAACACGCTGACGCTCACCACCGCCAACGGCGCGCCGCTGGTGATTGGGCAGCAAAGCTTTCAACTGCAAACTCAACCCGAGGCCAACGGCCTGCACGACGTTTACTCGCAGGGCAACGACATTACGAGCCAGATCACCTCCGGCCAGCTGGGAGGAACGCTACAGGCCCGCGACCAGGAAATTCCCGCCATTGAGACTCAACTGGACACTCTGGCCTCCGGCCTGGCCAATTCCGTGAACAAGGTGCAGGCCGCGGGTTACGATCTGAATGGCGTCCCGGGGACCAGCCTGTTTAACCCTCCACCGGCCTCGGGCGCGGGCGCGGCGGCGACGCTTTCGGTGGCGATTACCGATCCTTCGCTGATCGCCGCCAGTTCCGACGGGACCGCGGGGAGCAACGGCAATGCGGAAGCGATGTACGCTCTAAACAATCAGGGCATTATCGACGGCCAGAGTCCCACCGACTACTATTCCGGCGTGGTCTTCAACGTGGGCAACGACGTTTCAAACGCGTCGGCGGAGCAGAGCGCGTCGAGCCTGGTTCTGCAACAGCTGAACGATCAGCGGGCATCGATTTCCGGCGTATCGCTCGACGAAGAGGCGGCCAATATGGTGCAGTATCAGGATGCCTACTCGGCGTCCGCCCAGGTCATCACCACCATCAACGACATGATGTACACCGTGGTGAACATGTCCACGCTGACGGGATAGCACGTTTATGCGCGTCGATCCGAATCCCTATCCCGACCTGATTGCCGCCGCGGAGCAGACGCAGCAGCAGATCAACACCGACGAGCAGGAGATTGCCTCCGGCCTGAGCGTCAATCTTCCTTCCGACAACCCCTCGGCGGCGGCGGTGCTGGTGCAAAATGCCGGGCAAACTTCGCAGGCCGACCAGTTCGAGCGCAGCATTGGGAGCGTGCAGGGCGAAATTCAGAGCGCGGATTCGACGCTGAATTCGGTGACCACCGCGCTGCAACAGGCGATTACGCTCGGGGTCGAGGGCGCTACCGGGACGGTGAACAGCTCCGACCGCGCGGCCATCGTGACGCAGCTACAGGGCATTCAGAGCCAGCTGGTCAGCCTGTCGAATCTGACCTATCAGGGCCAGTATGTCTTCGCCGGAACCGCCAGCCAGGTTCCGGCTTACGTGCTCGATCCAAGCGCCCCTTCGGGGGTGATTTACCAGGGCAACTCCGGAGTGAACACGATTACGCTGGGCAGCCAATTCAGCCTGCAAACCAATGTGCCGGGCTCGCAGATATTTTCGAAGCCCGGCAACGACATGTTCCAAAGCATTCAAGACCTCATTACCGGGATGGAAACCGGGACGGGCATCGACACGGCGGTGACCGAGGTGGGCAACGCCTTGAATTATGTGGATTCGCAATCGGTATTTTACGGCAACGCCTTAAGCCAGCTGAACTCGCAGCAAACCTACCTCAGCAGCGATACCACGGAACTCTCGCAGCAGCAAAGCACGGTCGCCGGGGCGGATATACCCTCGGTGATCAGCAACCTGACGACGGCCGAAACCTCGCTTCAGGCAACGCTCGAATCGATCGGGCAGACGGCCAATACAAACTTGTTTGAATATTTGAAATAGGGCTGCGGGCGGGCCTGGATCACAGTGTCTGGCGCGAGGCGCGCGCCCATTCGCCTGCCGCCCGCACTCGCGCCCGTTGCGCTTCGAGGCGCGCGCGCTCGGCCAGCAACTGGGAGTGGATGGAGGGAAGCAGCGCGCTCAATCGTTGCATGTACTCGCGGTATTGTTGCAGCTCGCGATACAGTTCGGGATCGTCCGCCTGCTGGGGAAGGGGTTGAGCGCGCAACCATGCGCCGGTGCGAAGGAGTTCGGAGAGTACCGTCGCCATCTGTTCGGCCGACGGAACGCAGGCCTGCCCATTGCGGTCGACCATATTTTCGAGCCACTCGCCCATGCGGCGGTTGGTCTCGGACAAGTTTTGCAGTAAGGAAGGCATCAGGCGTTCCAGCCGACGAAGGGAGAAACGAGCGGCGCAGGGTCATTCTTGCCGGTTTGAGCGGC
Source organism: uncultured Acidobacteriota bacterium (assembly GCA_963755225.1). Taxonomy (GTDB): domain Bacteria; phylum Acidobacteriota; class Terriglobia; order Terriglobales; family Acidobacteriaceae; genus Sulfotelmatobacter. The sequence goes on along the minus strand of CAVWJE010000005.1, from coordinate 571,002 downwards.
CGCGTTGGATTCGGGAGCGGCGGGCGAGGTGGCGCGATCTACTTCGAGCCAGGCTTCATGAACGATGGCGAGTTGAGAAATCTGCTGTTCGATCATTCGCGCCGATTGCTTCGCCTGGGCGTCGATAAGGGCGGCGCGCACGAGGTTGTAAAACTTCGCAAGATTTTTGGCGACCTCGCCGCCGCGCTCGAGATCGAGTGTGCTTTGCAGTTGCGCGATGACCAGCAGGGCGTGATTGATGCCGCGGGTGCGCCCTTCGATGTCGCCGCGTTCCTGCGCAATGACGGCGCGGCGCAGGTCCTCGATAGCCTGCTCGTAGAGGCAGATCACCAGGCGGGCCGGGCTGGCGCCCCGCACGGCGGCCTCGCGATAAGAAGATCTGGCGTCCATTGTTTATGACTCCTGTTTATAACCCCGAAGTAAGAATGGGACTCGAAGTTGTGGATGTGCCGCCGGTTGAAGTGGCGAGCGTGCCGAGAGTGGTGGTTACTTCCTGCAAAAGTATGGGATAGGCCTGCAAGGATGCGTTGACCGAGTCGTACTCGGAGGTGAGAGCCGCAGTTTCGGTGTTCAACTGGGCTTCAAAGTTCGAGATGGTGGTGGTAAGGTCGGAGTTTTCCGCCTGATTTTGGGTCAGGTCGATGTTCAGAGGGCCGGAGGTTGGGTTGGTTAAGTTGGTGAGATCGGCATTGAAATTGTTGGCGAAGCCGGTTCCGGAAGAATTCTGAAAAAAACTTTGTACGGCGGAGGGATTTTGCGCGACGATGTCGCCGAACGAAAGGCCGGCTGGGCTCAGTCCGACACTTAGCGTGCCATCGTCATTCATGTTGATGCCCAACGAGGCGAGATTGACCAATCCATCGTTTCCGCCGATCGCGTAGGCGGCATCGTTAAGAACGCTCGATTGCAACGAGCGCAGCGAAATATCGGATTCCAGCGGCGGCGGCGGTGTGGCGCCCGTGGGATCGACATTGTATTGCGAATTGATGGTGCTGATGACGGTGTTGTAGGCGGAGACAAAATTATTGACGGCGTCGGTGATTTGAGTTTGATCGGGCCCGACGGTGAGCTGCACGGGGTTGCCCGGCGACTGGCTCACGAGCGTCAGAGTGACGCCCTGAATTGCGCCAGTCACGGTGTTGGTGCTGCTGGTGAAGGGCACTCCGTCGATCGAGAGGCTGGCGTTAGTGCCTCCCTGGGGCGTGGCGAAAGTCAAAGTGGTATTGGCATTGCCGGAGATGGCCAGCGCGCCGGCAGAGCCCGAATTTTGGCTGAGCAGCGCCAGCCGGGATCCGCTGGAATCGCTCACGACGCTGGCGGTGACTCCCCAGTTATTCGACGCGCTCTGCGCGTTGATATAAGTGGCCAGGGTGGTGAGCGTGTCGTTAGTGCCCTGCGTGATGGCGATATTTTCGGTTGAGCCGCTGGAGCCGCCAATCTGCAACTGAATGTTGCCGGTAGTTTGTCCGCTGGAGAGAATGGACGCGCTTGCTCCGGCGGCCACCGCTTTCGTATACAACGAGCCGGTGGTTGCCAGGCTGTTTACCTCAATGGTGTGAGTGCTGGAAATGGCGTTGCTGTTGGCGGTGGCGGTAACCACGCCTGGCTGGGCGGAAGTCGCCGCCTGTGCGGTGAGGGCTCCCGCAGGATCGGCCAGCGCGGCCACGGCCGTCTGTAGATTGACGAGATTATTTTCTTCGCCCTCGAGCAATCCGTCTTCGGTCGCGAAGTTCGATTGCTCACCCTGCCATACCGTGAGCTGTCCGCTCTGCTCGCCGATAATCTGGCTTACCACCGAACTTACATTGAGGCCCTGACCGGAGAGGATGGTTGCTGGATTTAGACTTACGCCCATTGTGTTTTCCTCCTTATCCGGACTCTCTTATTGCACTTCGACTTCATCCGGCGAACTGCTTAGTGCCGTAGAGGACTTTTGTGAGTTCTCGGTTTCCGTGGTTGAAACGCTTCCTGAAACGGGATCGAATCAAGAATGCGCCAAGGGGCGGGTCGGATGGTGAGTTTCTAATGTGGTGTCCGGCAAGTTATTGGAATAAGTCGGCACGGGTTTCCCGGATCATACGCTCTGTCCTCAGGGGCTAAAGCCCGCGTTTTCGTTATACCGGTGGCGGCGCGCCTGAAGGCGCGCCCTTTCAAGGCCTGTAACTTTCGACGACGCAACGGCACGACGGAAGGAGGCAGCGTTAACTGGCTCCTTCCGAAGATGCGGTTACTGAGCGGTTATTGCAGCAGCTTCAGGACCAACTGCTGTTGCTGGTTCGCCTGAGCCAGAGCGGAGATGCCGGTCTGTTCCAGGATGGAGTACTTGGTGAGGTTGGCCACGACGGTGGGAATGTCAGCGGCAGTGATGGTGTTTTCCGCCGAGGTCAAGTTCTGCACCTGGCTGTTGATGACGTTACTGGCTGCGGTGAGGCGGTTGACGCTTGCGCCCAGGGTGCCGCGAACGCTGGCTATGTTCGAGACGGCGGCGTTGATCTGCGTAAGAGCGGCTTGCGCATCGGTCTGCGTGCTGAGATCGGTGCTGGCCAGATCGACGGCCTGTAAGCCGCTGCCGTTGGTGATTCCGGAAGTCGAGAGGCCGCCAATGATCACGCCGATCTGGGCCGAACCAATGGCGGTGGAATCGCTTAGGAAAATGTTGGTGATGGCGGAGGCGGTTGTGGTTGGATTGCCGAAGTTTCCTAAATCGGTTTGAGTGGAGGCTGTGCCCACCGCGACGTCGCCGTTATTGTTGGGATCGACGACTTCCAGGTTCCCGCCCGAGAGATAGGCCTGCAAGCCGGCGGCATCGCTGGGATTGTTGATGGCGGCGATGAGATCTCCGACGGTATCGCCGCCGGCCAGGCCAGTCGCCGTGAAGGTGAAGGTCTTGCTGCCAGAGGTGAAGCTGGTAACGCCGGTTAGAGCGCTGTCAGCGGTGAGGCCGCCTATGTTTCCGATTAAAGCGTTGGTGTTGGGGGTTGCGGTGCCCGAGGTGCTGGGCTGGGTGAAAGGAGTGGTCGCGCCTTCAACCAGCGCGCCGAGAGCTGTGTCGGTGGTGCTGACGGTAAGATCGCCGCGATCCTGCGGATCGGTGACCACGAGTTGACCGTTAACGATTGACGCTTTTGCGCCGACCGTAGTGTCGGAGTTAATGGCATTGACGAGAGTCTGCACGGTGTCGGTGGTGGCCGCATTGGTAGTGAATGTGCCGAGCGTTGGATTCGAATTGGCGCCCAGGACCAATTGCTCGCCATTATCGGCGTACGTGCCCGTGGTATTGGGCGCGTGGTATATGGCCGCAGTGTTCGTACCAATGATAGAAGTGCCTGCGCTCTGAGTCAGGGTGAAGGCGTCGCCAGTGTTATTCGTGATCTCCAGTTCGCTGGTGCCCGCCAATCCCGCTCCACCACCCGTGGTTACGAAGCTGGCCGTGTACTCGCCGATAGTCGCCGTGTCGGTGCCGCCGACGGTAATGTTGGCTGAGGCTCCGGTGTTGATCGCGGTAAGGAACTGACCTACGGTGCCAATGGCAGCCGTTGTGTAGGTGAGGGTTTTGCCGGTAGCGGTGTTGGTCAGGGTGATGACGTCGGCTGCGGCGGTGGCCGTACCGGTGGCAAGACCGGCTCCGGTCTTGGTGGTTACCTGCGAATCGAGGTTGGGCGTGCCAGCCTCGGTAAAGGTGAGATTGCCGGCATTGGTATTGTCGGCGACCTGGATGTTTCCGCCGGTAAGTGTGGCGGCTAACGACGTGCCTGCGGCGCCGCCTACAGTGATGCCACTGACGCCGGGCGTCGTTCCGACTGAGACTCCGGTATTAATGGCGGCTAACAGTTGGGTGACGGTGGCTCCGGCGGTGCCTACCGTATAGGTGGTGGCATTGCCGCCGCGAGTTGCGGTGAAGACATCGCCAGCGCCGAGAGCGGTGGCTCCAGTGAGGCCTCCGGCCGTGCCTAATACCAGGTTGGGATTCGTTCCCAGAGTCTGGGTTGCGGCAAAGGAGGCAGATGCGAGGCCGTCAGTGATTTGCAAGTTTCCATTTACCAGAACTCCCGTCAGACTGGCGACCGAGGGGGCGGTGCCGGCGACGGTGATGCCGCTTGTGCCCGGAATCGTACCCTGACTGGTGCCGGTGGAGATGGCGGAGATTAACTGGCCTACGGTTGCGCCGGAACTGCCGACGGTATAAGTGGCGCTAAGGCCGCCGGTGCGAGTTACGGTTAAGACCGAGTTGGCGACCAGATTGGTGTTGGCCGTATAGTTTTCGCCGGTGGTGGCGAGCTGGCCGGCGATGGATGCGCCGGTTTCGACAACGGCGAGGTCGTTGTTATTGTTGAGATCGGTGACTTGGAGGCTGCCATTGATCAGCTGCGAAGAATATCCCGCATGGCTCGCATCGGTACCGCCGACGGTGATGTTGCCGCCGGTTATGCCGGTGTCAATGGCGGTAATCAGCGCGCCGACCGTGGTGGCGGCGCTGGCCGTGTAGGTGGTGGTGCCCGAAGCGCGGGTTGCAGTTACGACGACGCCGGAGGCCAAGGCGCTGGCCGCGGTGAGGCCCGTGCCGCCGCCGGTTACCGTGTTTGGACTGGATCCGGCTGTGGTTCCGGCGGTGAAAGTGAAGGTGACTCCGCCTGCCTGGACGAGGGTTTGGCTTCCCGTAGTCAGCGCGGTGTTCAGCGTAATGGGAGCCGTGGTGGCATTGTTGGTGCTGTCGGCAGCGTTAAGGTTCGGCGCGGTTCCACTCTGAAATACGGATTGGCCGTTGTAGGTGGTGGCAGTGCCGATCTGATTTATTTCCGACAAGATCGACGCATATTGCGCCTGAATGGCGGTGCGTTGCGAATTCGAAACCGTGCCCGTGGCGGATTCGGTGGCCAGCGTGACCGCGGTATTCAGCAGGTTTGTGACCTGGGCCAGCGCGCCATCGGCCAGTTGGAGTTCGCCGACGCCATCATTTGCGTTCGATACCGACTGCGTGAGGGCGGCGATGTTCGCCTCCAACCCGTTCGCGATCGAAAGGCCGGCTGGATCGTCGGCTCCGCTATTGATACGCGACCCTGACGATAACTGTTCCAATGTACTGTTCAGGGCGCTGGCAGTGAGCGTAAGTTCATTTTCCGCCTCTAAAGACGGAATGTTGTTCAGGATACCAATAGGCATTTTGTTTCTCCTTAGGTTGAGTTGGTCCCGCCTACCTGGAACCGCCTCCTCAGGGTCTCTGCGGAGTTCCCGTTCCCTTCATACTCACGGAACCCGAATGTCTTTGTGTCCATCGGCAGTTACTCTGACCGCTTTAGTAACCGCGGTTGCGATGCGCGGATTGGGGGCAATTCCAAAGTAATTGCGAGGGCAGCCGCGTCGGGTAAGCCGTTTGCGAGGATTGGCCGATTACCCACCTTAGAAGCCTGCATTTCGCTGCAGAAGCCTGCATTTCGCTGCGAGAGGTTAGCCCAGGAGTAAAGATGATCCAGCTCACACGTCTCAACAGCCAGGCTTTGACGGTAAATTCCGATCTCATCAAGTTTGTCGAGCAGTCACCGGACACTCTCATCACACTGATAACGGGGGAAAAGATCGTGGTTCGCGAGAGCGTGGAAGCGGTGCTGGCACGCATCGTGGAATTTCGCCGCTCGGTATTGCAGGGATTGTCGCCGGCGTGGGATAGCTCTTCCGCGCACGTGCCGTTTACCGACCCACATAAGAAGGAGCATGGGCGGTGAGCGTTGACAAGGCGAGCCTCGGTGGAATGTTTCTGGCGATCGGCGGGATAGTCGCGGGTTTGCTGTTGGAAGGCGGGAATATGGGCCAGATCCTGCAACCCACGGCGGCAATGATCGTATTCGGTGGAACCCTGGGCGCGGTGATGTTGCAGTTCCCCATGGCAGTAATTCTTCTGGCTTTCCGCCAATTGGGATTAGTTTTCGCAACCCCGAAGAGAAACCCCGAGGCAATGATCCAGCAGTTGGTGCACTACGCGCAAAAAGCTCGCCGCGACGGAATCGTTTCTCTCGATTCGGAGCTGCCGGAAATTGAGGATTCGTTTCTCAAACGATCGTTAATGCTGGCGGTTGACGGCACCGAACCGCAGGAGTTGCGCAAGATCATGGAATTAGAACTGGACAATCAGGCCGAGTACGAGGAACAAGTTCCGCAGGTGTTCGAGTCGGCGGGGGGATTCGCTCCGACGATCGGCATTATTGGGGCGGTGCTGGGATTGATTCAGGTGATGCAGCACCTCGATAAGATCGACGAAGTCGGCAGAGGAATCGCGGTCGCATTCGTAGCCACGATTTACGGCGTGGGATCGGCCAACCTTCTTTATTTGCCGATGGCGGGAAAGATGAAAATTCGCATTCGCAACGAACAGATCATGCGCGAGATGACGCTGGAGGGGGTGGCCTCGATTCTGGAAGGGATGAATCCGCGCATGTTGGAAACCAAGCTGCTTGGGTTCCTGGTGGATGCGGATTTGGGCGCGGAGCCTGTGAAGCAGGCCGGCGAATGAGGCGCCGGAAGCGGCCGCGCTCCGGCCATGCCAACCATGAACGCTGGCTGGTATCGTATGCCGACTTTATTACTCTGCTTTTCGCGTTTTTTGTGGTGCTCTATGCCTCGTCGCAAGTCGACCAAAGAAAAGTCGGCAAACTGGCACTGGCCATTCAAGTTGCGTTTCAAGAGATGGGCGTGTTCCCGGCGTCGACGACCGAAATTCCTCTGAACTTAGACGAGCCGATGCCCTTCAGCACCGTGCAGGCGATTCAGAACATAAAACACAACACCGACCTGGAAAACGTCGCTTCCCCACCGGAAGATTCTTTGTCCGGATCTTCGGAAAGCGGAGAGACCGATCTCGCGACTCTGCAAGAGGAATTGCGGCAGGCACTGCGCAAAGAAATTGGGCGTCACGAGGTAGCGTTGCACCGGGAACAGGATGGGCTAGTCATCAGCCTGAAGGAATTCGGTTTTTTCGATAGCGGCTCGGCCGCGATTAAGGCCGGAGGGCTGCCGGCGCTGGATCGTATCGCTTCAATTCTCGCGATCCGCACTTGTCCGTTGCGCATCGAGGGACACACCGATAATGTGCCAATCCATACTGAGAAGATGGCCTCGAATTGGGAGCTTTCGACGGCACGGGCAACGGAGCTGGTACGCCTGCTGATTCTCGACCATCGGTTCGCGCCGGAACGGTTGGCGGCTGCCGGGTATGCGGAATACCATCCCATCGCGAGTAACCTTACGGCGGCGGGCCGGGCGCAGAATCGGCGCGTGGATATCGTAATTCTGGGCGCCAATAACGCATCGGCGGCCGCGGCCGATGTTCGCGAGCACTCGGAAAATCGGAGTCCCCGACTTCGGTGAGCCTCCCGCTTTCGCTAAAGTCCGCGCCTGGCGTGCCGATGTCTTTTTATAGTGGGGAGTGGTCCGTGTCGATGAGGCGCAAGTTAGAAGGGAAGAGCGGCAGCGTCGAGGGTCGATTGGATAACGGCAAATCGCCGATGGCGCAGCGGCACATCGATATTTTGCGCGTGCCGAAGTCGCCCGGCCCTGCCGGCCGGTTGCAAAAACTTCAGGTTCCGGCGATTTTTTCGGCAGGAAAGGCTTCCGCGTGAGTTCTGCGGCATCAGCCGCCGCCGCTCCGGCGGGACCTCCCGAACCGGATCTGGTGCGGATCCGCGATCTGATCTATCAGGTCGCAGGCATCTTCCATCCGGACAATAAGCTTCGACTTCTGCAAGATCGTTGCGGGCGCCGCATGAAAGAACTGAAAGTGGCGAGCTTCCGCGAGTATCTCGAGTATCTTACCGTGCGTCCTATGCGCCAATTGGAACTGATGGCGCTGTTGAACGAGATCACGATTGGAGAAACCTGCTTTTTTCGCAATCAGCCGCAGCTGGATGCGTTGCGCAAAGTGGTGCTTCCTAAAATTCTGGAAATCAAGTCCAGAATTCCTCTGCGCCGCATTCGCATTTGGAGCGCAGGATGCTCCACGGGAGAGGAGCCTTACACCTTGCGGATGTTGTTGCTTGAGGAGGCCAATGGACTGCTGAAAGATTGGTCGGTTGAAATTCTGGCCACCGATCTCAACGAGCGTTCGCTCGCGCAGGCGAAAGATGCGGTCTACGGCAACTACAGCACGCGCAATCTCAGCCCGGCGATGCGGACGAAATACTTTGTTCCGCAGGGCGATCAGCTTCAAGTTAGCGCCATGGCCAGAACGCAAATCAGCTTTAGCCGGCTGAACCTCTCCGACGACGCGCGCATGACGTTTATGAAGAGCATGGACGTTATTTTTTGTTGCAACGTGCTGATCTACTTCGATCTGGCGTCGAAGCGCCGTGTGATTCAGCACTTCTACAATAATCTGCTTCCGCACGGATATCTTTTTCTGGGTCATTCCGAATCTCTTTACGGCGTCAGCGACGACTTTCCCCTGGTTCACTTACCGGGAGCCACCGCATACATGAAAGGGGAACGCGCGCTGCCGGGAGGTAAAACGTTATGACAACCGCCGCGCCGGCCGGCAAAGGCATATTACTTGAGCGCCTGGATGGGCTACGGCAAATCCCCACGATTCCCGCGGTTCTGGCTCCGTTGCTGCGTTACTTGCAGCAGCCGCTGGATAAACTCGACGTGCAGAAAGTGACCGAGCTGTTGTCGCAGGATAAATCGCTGGCGGCGCAGTGCCTGCAAATGGCGAACTCGCCGCTCTTTGGACGATGGCAAAAAGTGGAATCATTGCGGGCGGCGGTGGTGAGCCTGGGATTTCACCACGTCAGCGATATCGCGATGTCTTGCGGCGTCCTCAATATGATGCCCGGCGAAAGTGGGGGAATCGATCCCGTGGTTTTTTGGGAGCATTCGCTGGGATGCGCGCTGGTCTGCCGTCATCTGGCGCGAAAGATCAATCTGAGCAATCCAGGCAAGGCTTATCTGGCGGGGCTTCTGCACGATCTGGGGATCATCGTTAACCTTTGGGTGTTGCCCAAGGAGTTCCGAATCGCTTATGAGCTTGCGAAACAAGAGGGCATTCCACTGCACGAAGCGGAAGAGAGATTGCTGGGCTTTACGCATTGCGATAGTGGACGGCTGCTGGCGGAGCGTTGGGCGCTGGATCCCGATTTGATCGAAGTGGTCAGCCGCCATCATTCGCCTGAGGCTTTGTCTTCGCCTGAGGCCTTGTCTTCGCCTGAGGCCTTGTCTTCTGCGAAAATACACGCTTCATCGGACAGCCCGTCGGAGTCGGCGACACTGGTGGCCCTGGTGCATATCGCGGATTTACTTTGCCGCATGAGCGGCCTGAATTACGGGTATCTGGAACAGCGCCAGGTGAACCTTTTCGAGGATTCCGGTTTCGCTGTGCTGGCGCTTCATTCCTCGGGTCTCAAAGAATTTGACTGGGCGCGGCTTACTTTCGAGCTGGATTCTTATATGGACGAAGTGCATGCCCTGGTCCGGGCGGTCTATCGCGCGTGATGACCGAGTCGATTGCCCAAACCCGCGTGCTTATCGTAGACGACAGCGCCTTTATGCGTACCGCGCTCACTCGCATGATTACCTACGATCCTGCGCTGGCCGTAGTTGGGACGGCGGGCAGCGGCAACGAAGCTTTGAAACTGATAACCACGCTGAATCCCGATGTGATTACGCTGGACGTTCAGATGCCGGGCATCGATGGAGTCGAAACGCTGCGCCGCATCATGGCGCAATTTCCGCGGCCGGTTATCATGGTAAGCTCCGTCACGCAGCGAGATGCGGATACCACGTTTACGGCTCTTGCGGCTGGAGCCTTTGACTACGTACCCAAACAAATCTCCGACACTACTCTCGATATTCTCAACATCCGCTGCGATCTGATTGCGAAGATCAAGGCCGCCGCCAAATCGCGCCCGGCCCGCGAACACGGGAGTCCGGCGCCAAGACCGCCGGGCTCCGTGAAACTCGCTGCGAGAGAAGAGTGTTCCCCAGTGCCGGAAATTATTGCGATTGGAGTTTCCACCGGGGGACCCAAGGCCTTGCAGGATATTCTGCCGAGTTTTCCGGAAGACCTCGCGGTCCCGATCATTATTGTGCAGCACATGCCACCCGGCTTCACCGCGCCGTTCGCGAAGAGGCTCGATGCTCTGTGCGCAATCTCCATATGCGAGGCAAGAAATGGCGAGGAGGTTCGTGCCGGGAAGGTTTACATTGCCCCAGCCGGATTTCAAATGACAGTCGAACGCCCGGGAGGCTCACGGGTGACGATTTGCCTCTCCAACAGGCCTGAGAACCAGCTTCATGTTCCTTCGGTGAATGTGTTAATGAAATCGGTGGCCGCCGAGTTCCGTTCTTTTGCCATGGGAATAATCATGACGGGAATGGGATCAGACGGGGCCGAAGGCGTGAGCGCCATTCATCGCGAAGGGGGAATCACGCTGGGACAGGACGAGGCCAGTTGCGTGGTTTACGGCATGCCGCGCGCCTGCGCCGAGTTGGGAATTCTCGACCGTATCGTGCCTCTAGCCAGAATTCCCAACGAAATCATGCAAGCCACCCACTATCGAAAGAGCGCGGCACAACTAAGCCGGCGCGCCCCAGCCTAACGGAGTTGTATTCAGGACCTCCCGCACTCTTTTCAGAAGTGATTCCATAGAGAATGGCTTAGCCAAATAACTTCTGCCATAGACCGACAATTCGCAACCGGCCAGCCGATCGGCATAACCACTTATCAGCAAAACCCTGCCTTGCGGGCACCAGCCGTGGAATTCGGCGGCCAATTCCTGGCCGCTCATGCCGGGCATTACGATATCGGCAAGAAGCAAATCGATTGGCCGGGAAAATCCCTTGCAGGCGGTTTTTGCCTCGGCTCCGCTTCCGGCAATCAGCACCGAATATCCAGCGGACTCGAGAACCTCAGCCGTAACTTTACTGACAAACGGTTCGTCTTCGACCAAGAGAATAGATTCGAGCCCACCCCAGGGGGCGACGGTGGCGAATGCGCCGGCGATGATGGCTTCTGCGGCGGCGACAGATGCGAACTCCGAGAGGCCCTCCCCTTCGGTCTCTCGAATCGCGTCCTTCGCCTGCAATGCCACTTCGGAACGCTGCGCGTCAGTCATGACGATGATCGAGCAATTGGAACGCCATTCGTCTTTTCAAGAACGTGGGACTTCAGGTAGCGCTAAATTTGATATTTAATGGTTCGTGAAGCAGGAGATCCCTCGTCCCGCTGGTGAAAACGCGGGACTTCGGGATGACGCCATTCGCTAAGTTTCCGACTGCATCATCATGAAGTTCGCCTGAGAATCGCCGACATCTCTCGACCAAATTCCTGCGAAGGGTCTCACCTAGCCCGTTTCAGTAGGCAAAGACAAACCGAGTTCCTAATTTGAAAATGCATTTTGGAACTAAGTGGGTCCGATCTTCGCAGGGATGAATGCCGCTTTACTTCGGCGCCGTCAGGACGGTGCCATTCGGATCAAGCAACAGCTTGCGGGTTCCGGGCGGAGCGGTTAAGTGAAATGACGACACGGGGCCATCGGCGAATACGCGGCCAATCAGACTTGTAACCTTTCCGGAGAGAACCGCATACACAGGCACGGACGTTACGAGATCCTCTGGGGCATTCTCCTGCCGGATTACGCCCGTCGCGACTATGGAATTTGCTTTGCCGGTGAATTTGACATTTTGCAAATCGAATGTCGGAAGCGCCGTGCCGTTCACCCATCCGTCGAGGAACCAATCGAGCGACGCGCGGCCCTGATATCTGAGCGACGGGGGTAGATCTTCGGCGAATACATCCAACAGTTCGCGAGTGGTGATCGCCTTGCCCTGATAGCGTTCGCGAACCTTCCGCAGGCCGCGAACGAAGGGATCATCCGGCGCAGCATTTTGATCTTTGTTCTGCGCCGTATTGGGTTTCTGCGCCGCGTCTTTGTTTTGCGCCGCATTGAGGTTCTGCGCGGCATCGAGCAGCATGGAGTGCAGCATATAAAACAGCCATGTCCCCCGGCCATAGCCGATGGCTTCGTAACCCTCAGGAAGATGGGAGGAAAGCAAGCGGCTGCCCAGAGTGACTGGTCCAGCATCTCGGGTAAGGCTGCCTTCTTTAGTTTTGCTGGCCAAATCGTCGCGATACTTTTCCATGACGAGCTTGAACCCCGCCGGATTTTTTTCGTGGAGCATCATCAGCGCACAGTAATTGGCCAGCCCTTCGGAAAACCACTGATCGCGATAGGTCGCCCAGGTGACCAGGTCTCCCCACCACTGATGCGCAGCTTCATGCGCGGGGATAATTTGGTCAATGAGAGCGCCCACCGGTGTCATATGTATTTCTTCGCGCTCTTCCCGGTTCAGGAAGGCGTAGGAAGAGAGAAATACCAGCCCCGGCCAGCCCTGACTTTCGCGTCCCGGCATCTGAGTGAGCGCCAGGCGGGTGTAGGGGTAGGGGCCGAATCTGGCGGCGTAGTAGTCGACCGCCCGGGCGGCATTTTCGGCCACCGCCTCCGCATTTCGCGCGGGCGAGGGTGCGGCGGGCGCCGGAGCAATGGAAGGCATAGGGGCCGGCGACGACTTTGGGTTCAGCCCGGACGGGGCGACTTCTATCGCGGGCGCTTCGGGCTTAGGAAATTCTCGTTCCACCACATTGGTGGCGTAAGTCTCTACCACAACGCTTCCCGCTTGCGCCGAGGCCCGGACATATTTGCCGAGGTTGAACCCGGCCACGGGCAGCGGCCGCTCCGAGACAAAACGCTCAACTTGCTGGTTTTCATTGCCGGGCAGTAGCGTGGATTCGGGCCGGGACGATTGTGAGAGCGGCGTTGGCTTGCCTGTGGCCAGAAGAGTCCAGCCGGTGGGATAGTGAAACGTAAGATCGAAATCGGCAAGAGCCAGGCCACGATTCGGATACCATGTGCCGCGCGCGCCAACATAGAGCAAGCCTTTGCCGGCATCGGCCAGCACTTCTCCGCCATAGACGAAATGCAGCGTGATCTTTTCACCTCGCCGTGCGGGCTTGGGAAGAATTACAGCCACCAGGTCATCGCCGCTGCGGGCGAGGCGCGTTCCTTCGACGGCGGGATTTTGGACGAATTCCAGCGTTATCGCCATTTTCTTCGGACCCCTGCGTGACACTTTGAATTTGGAGAAAGCGCGACATCTCGAACAACAAGAAACGCGACCCTGGCCGCAGGACGTCGAGTTGCAGTTGCGCGTGCGCATCCAATTCCTTGGGCGGTTTAACGCGGGCATCGATCACGAAGCGGCGTATTCGCATGGAGTCTTCGTGCGACTCCGTCTCGGGCGGCAAATTTTCCGGAATCTCTTTCTCGCTGTTCCGCTTTCTGCGCTGCTGGGAGGCGGCGAAAGAAGTCCAAACATCGTAATAGGCGGTTCCGTCTTCTGAAGTCCTGCTTTGTCCCGCCTGTACTTGCTCGGCGGCGGTCGAATCGAAGAAAAGGTCGAAGACTCCCAGTTTATTTCCCTGCACCCGGGCGTGCAGCATGCGATCGTTGTTACCGAGCCGAGCGGCTGCCACGGCGCTACCGGTTGTATCGCCAGAGACTGGGAGCAACTGGCTGAAAGTCGCCAGCAGGCGCATAGCATCCTGATGCGCGAGGTTTCTCGCGGTCTCATTCCACTGCGCGACGAACTTTTCGGGTTCTTCGGCCGCCCTCAATCCAGGTTGCAAATCGGCGACCGCATCGTCGTTGAAGCGGAAGTAAGCCGTGGAGAAACGTTCCTCGAGAATTGCCATGCCGGTGAATAAGCTCATCGATCTGCGTTCGACTTCGTCGGGAGGGGCGAGCAGCACTTCGCCCTCGCCTTCAAAGAATGCCCCCGTAATCTTGCCCATTACATCCCTGGTGAAAGCGATGGTGCCATCGTCGAGAGTGACATGAATGGCATCGCGGTCGAGCGAGGCATCGCGGACGCGGAAAACGCGGGTGGGATCCAACTCAGTGTTGCTGAGTTGCAGATAGAGAGTTTCGCCCGGCCCGGGATGAGGCAGCGGCGTAACCGCCTGTTCGCCGTGTGCGGCGGGCACGAAAGCGACAAGACAAGCGGCACACGCCAGGACCGATTTGCCTCGCATTGCCAGTACTTTGGTTATGTGGGTATGCGCCATGGCAGTTGCTAGAATGCGCTTCAATGCGGCTTCGTGTCACCAATCTGCTGACTCTTTGCTGGATGCTGTCTCTGCGGGCGCGTTGGCCGATACCATTCATTTGAAGAACGGGCGCACCATTCTTGCAGACCACGTCCGAGAAAACGGCAATCGCTACGAATACGATATCGGCGACGATAGCTATGCCATTCCCAAGAACTCGGTTGATCGCGTCGAAGCCGGAGGAATGCCCCCGGCGAGTTCGTCCGGCGGCGGCAAGAGCGCGGATCTTCCCGTCTTCGTGCCTGTCGATAGCTCTTGCCGGCGAAGGCGATCTTCTTAACACTATTATTAAAGACGGCAAAGTCGATTCAGACGAGCTTGCGAGACTCGATGACAAAGCACAACGCGGAGTTAAGCGCGACCGCCTACTTCATCGCCGGCAAGTTCGAATTCGACCATGGCAATCTGGACCAGGCGCATCGATACTTTGATAGCGCCTTGCGCTTCCAGCCGGAGAACGCGACCGTCCTTATCTATTACTCCGCTCTGCTGGTGCGAACGGGCAACGCGGCGCAGGCCCTGAGTTACGCACAGCGGGCGGTGCGGGCCGCGCCGCAATCGGCCGACGCTTATACCGTTCTTGGCTATGCACAGCAGGCTTCCGATCATACAAAAGAAGCGGTCGCTTCATGGAAGCGGTCGCTGGAATTACGTCCCGACGCGGCAGTCGCGCAATACCTGGCGAAGGCGCAACGCGAACAAAACGTCGAGAGCGATTTTGCGCAGCGCGAGAGCAGCCATTTCGTGCTGCACTATGAGGGCAAGCAAACTTCCGAAGCGTTTCGCGCGCAGATTCTGGCTGCGCTCGAATCGGATTACGACGATCTCGCGCGCGACCTGGGCACGCCGCCGCGCGACAATATCTTGGTCACTCTTTACACCGAGCAGGCATTTTTTGACGTGACTCGCGCACCCTCGTGGTCGGGCGCCATCAATGACGGCAAACTTCGCATTCCGATCAGCGGGCTGAGTTCGATGACCTCCGACCTGGCGCGGGTGCTGAAGCATGAACTGGCGCATTCCTTTATTAATCAGATATCCGGAGGACGCTGTCCAACCTGGCTGCACGAAGGGATTGCGCAACTGGAGGAACCGAAATCTTTGGGCGGCGATGGGCGCCAGTTGGCGCAACTCTTCAAGTCAGAACGCTATATTCCATTCAACGTGCTCGAAGGGAGCTTCCAGCAATTTTCCAGCGCGCAGGCTTACGTGGCGTATGCAGAATCGCTGGCGGCGGTCTCTTATATTAATGATTCTTATGGGATGGGCGATTTGCAGCGAATTTTGCAACGCCTGGCCGAAGGAAACTCCACCGAAGCGGCGTTGCGGGCCACGGTTCATTCCGATTACGGCCAATTGGGAGCGGAAACGGGGAAGTATCTCGGAGATAAGTACGGCAACTGAAGCGAAGCTCGACCTGGCAGGCTGCTGAAAAAATACTTCGGGATGCCGAAAGCGCCCGCAGGCGCTGAAGCGCGATTGTTTTAACAAGGGCCTGGCGGCACGAATAAACTCGTGCCCTTCCCGAACTCATTCGAACAGATTTTTTTCAGCGACCTCGGAAGTCCTACTTTTCCCAAAACCAGACTTGATCGGAGTTCTTCAGTGACTGTTCGGGCATAAGCCTCATTGCCCGACATCCGCGCTTATGCTAATTTCGCTTCTAGCCACTCGTTGAATGCATTCTTTATTTCAGTCCCGCGAGCCTGAACCTTTGCCGGCGGTTGAGCCAGTCCCCAACGAGTTTCCGGCGATTGAGGGCGCGGAGATGGCCGCTACGACGTATGGGAAACGGCTGGCCGGAGATTTTTACGATTCACTTCGCGTGAGCCCCGAGCGAATTTTATTCGGACTGCTCGACGTCGCGGGCCGGCGCGAGAATAATCAGGCGATTCTCGCCGCCGCGCAGTCGATCTTCCGCACGCTGGGCGCCGAGCTTTTCGCGCCGCTCGACATCAACGAAGCGGAAGCCATGGTAACGCTCTGCATTCGGCTTAATCGCGGACTGATGGAGGCGGCTGGCGGGGTTCATCCGTGCCCGGCATTCATCGGGTGCTACCACGAAAAATTCGGCACGCTCTGCTATACGAATGCCGGACACACGGCGGGATTGCTGCGGGACGGCACGGGCGTTACCGAACTCGCCTCGACCGGCCTGCCGCTTGGACTCTTCTCGCACGCAACCTGCGACGCTCCTACAGTGGCTTTGGAGAAAAGAGCCGCGTTGCTTTTAGTTTCGCGGGGAGTGGTTGAGGGCAAATCCGGCGAAAAGAACGAACATGATGGGAATGAAGAAGGCGAGGCGGAGCAGATAGAATTCGGCCTGGAACGGGTGAAAGAGCGGCTGCTGGCGGATGCTTCGACGAATGCAGCCGCGCTCTGCGGATCGATTCTTGTGGGCGCGGGGGACTTCACCCACGAACCCCTGGTGCCTGACGATATGACGGCGCTGGTGCTGATGAGGACTGAGTAATCTATCGGTCTCGGATATCCCCACTTAATCGCTACTGTTTGGGTCCGCGAGTCTCGCTCGAAGTAGTAAAATATCTCAACGGCCCTGACCCGCTTTCGCCGCAAGCCCAGGGAGTGTGGCGGCCCAACCGGAAATCTTATGAAGAAATCAGTTTTGCTTTTGTTTGCGATGGCATGCCTGCCCGCGTTTTGTCACGCGCAGGTGGTGGAAGAGATCATCGCGCGCGTGAACAGCCAGATCATTACCCGCTCCGAGTTTCAGCGCAGCAAGGACCAGTTGAAGGACGAAGTTAAGCAGGATGCCGGCGACGCCGACAAAGTCTACGCGGAGCGCGAAAAAGACGTGCTGCGCGATCTTATCGACCAGCAGTTGTTGCTCGAAAAAGGCAAAGACCTTGGCATTACCGGCGATACCGACCTGATCAAGCGCCTCGACCAGATGCGCAAAGACATGAAGCTCGACACCATGGAAGAGCTGGAGAAAGCCGCCACCGCGCAGGGCATCTCCTATGAAGATTTCAAGCAGAACATGCGCAACCAGATCATTACGCAGAAAGTGATTGGCGAAGAAGTCGGCTCGCACCTGAGCATCAATAAAGACGAAGAGCAGAAGTTTTACGATGAGCACAAGAGCGATATGGAGCAGCCGGAGTCGATTAAACTCAGCGAAATTCTGATCGCTCCGAAAAAGGTTCCCGAGAAGGCTGCGGCCGAAAAACCGGTCTTGAACGGTACTGGGACGGCTACCACTGCGGAGAATGCGCCGAGCCCGGAGGCGGCAAAATCGGAGGCCGACAAGCAGGCTGAAGAAGCGGCTTCTCTCGCCGCCGCCGAAGCCAAAGCCGACGATTTGCTCAAGCAAATCCGCGCGGGCGCCAGCTTCGAAGACATCGCCAAGAAGAACTCCGAAGGACCCTCGGCGGCGCAGGGCGGCGACCTGGGAGTCTTCAAGCGGGGCGCGCTGGCCAAGGAACTTGAGGATAAAACTTTCGCTATGAAAGCGGGCGAAGTCACGGACGTGATCCGAACGAAACAAGGCTATGTCATTCTGAAAGTGACTAGCCATCAAATGGCCGGAATTCCGCCGCTCAAAGACATCGAACCGAAAATTCAGGATGCGCTTTACTACCAGCAGTTGCAGCCCGCGCTGCGGTCCTATCTGACGAAGCTGCGCGAAGAGGCATACATCGACATCAAGACAGGCTACGTCGATTCCGGTGCCAGCCCCAATCAGACCAAGCCGATCGAAACCGCGTCCGCCAAGGAAGCCGACACCAAGAAGCTGAAGAAAAAGAAAAAGCTAGGCTTCCTGTAATCGAAAAAGGCGGGGATGGTCTGGATTGGATAAAAGCTCGAACCATTTCTCCACTTCATAATTACTATGCGGCATTACGACGCGATGCACTATGCGCCCAGTATTTCTCCGGATTTCAGGCGATAGCCGCGGATAAAATCGGCGGCGGTGGTTCGCTTTTTGCCTTCGAGTTGCAGTTCGAGAAGTTCGGTTGCGGTCGCGCCGGCGCAGCCCGCAAAAAGACGGTCGTTATCTACTTGCAATTCTGCTTTCGAGAGGCTTAGCCGAACGGCGGTCGCCTTTCTAATTTGCAGGTTCTTGCCGCGGAATGTCGAGTAGGCGCCGGGCCAGGGTTGGAAGCCGCGCATGCGGTTCACGATTTCGTCCGCGGGCCGCGAGAAATCGATGTGTCCGTCTTCCTTCTTTAGAATCGGCGCGAGCGTGGCTTGCGCGTCATCCTGCGGTCGAGGATGAATTGTTCCGCTTTGCAGAGCGCGAAGGGTTTCGACGGCGAGGCTCGCGCCGATGGTTGCCAGCTTCGGGCCGAGAGTTTCGGCTGTGTCGTCGGGAGTGATCGAAATTTCCTTTTGAAGAAGAACGCCGCCGGTATCGAGGCCGGCGTCGATCTTCATCGTAGTGACTCCAGTGAGAATTTCGCCGCGCGCGATGGCCCACTGAATGGGCGCGGCCCCGCGATACTTTGGCAGCAGCGATGCGTGGAGATTGATGTTTCCGAGTGGCGCAAGATCAAGCATCCACTGCGGAATAATGCGGCCGTAGCCGACCACGATGATGGCATCGGGCTTGAGAGCGGAAAGCTGGGCGCGAAAATCTTCGTTGTTCTTGATGCGCCCGGGTTGCGCGACCGGCAATCCCAACTGTAACGCGCGCTCTTTCACCGGAGACTCAACTAGTTCGAGTCCCCGCCCTTTGGGACGATCCGGCTGGGTCACGACAAGAGAGATGCGGAATGCGGCATCGGCAAGATTCTCGAGCGTTGGCACGGCGAAGAGGGGCGTGCCGCAGAAGACGAGATTGAGGGATTGAGACATTCAGTGATTGGGTGATTGCGTCATTGAGCGATTGAAAGAATTGAATCGGCGGACGGGCTTTCAGACACGATTTGCTCAATCGCACGATCGCTCAATCGCCGGTAGTGGTGCATTTGGCTCACGTGTTCGCTCGGTTGAGCGGGAGATCCTTCGCTACGCCTGAAAAACGGCTCCGCTCAGGATGACAATCGACATGTAAATCAGCAAACTGCACCACTACTCACCATTCTCCGGCTTTGACGAGCTTGCGGATTTTGCGCTTGATCAGGTCGCGCTTGAGGGCGCTGATGTGGCTGATATAGAGCTTGCCGTTGAGATGATCGGTTTCGTGCTGGAAGGCGCGGGCGAGGAGGTCGTCGCCGGTTTGCTCGAAAACTTTTCCGGTCAAATCCTGGGCGCGGATGGTGACCACTTTGGCGCGGCTAACATTCTCGCGAAAGTCGGGGATGCTGAGGCAGCCCTCGCTCTGGGCGTGGCGTCCCTCTTTATGAACGATCTCGGGATTGACGAGAACGATTTGCGCGGACGGATCCTCCTTGAAACTGACGTCGACGACTGCGATGCGGCGCGAGATGCCGATCTGCGGCGCAGCCAGGCCAACGCCGCGAGCCGCATACATGGACTCGAACATATCCTCGGCGAGTTTTTTCAGTTCCTCGTCGAAGACGGTGACCTTCTCGGCGGGCTTCTCAAGGACGGGATTTCCGAACTTCACAATGGGATAGATCATGTTAATTGGATCATCGTAATTGGATCATCAATAATTTTTTAACTGCAAGCAGTAGCCTTGAAAATTGCGCAGCGTTTCGCCCATGGAGTCGCCACCGAATTTGTCGAGGGCGCAGCGAGCCAGGGTGAGCGCGACCATGGCTTCGGCTGCGACTCCGGCGGCGGGAACGACACAAACGTCGGAGCGTTCATAGGCGGCGCTGACCGGCTGACGAGTGGCGAAATCGACCGATTGTAATGGGCGGCGCAAGGTTGAGATGGGCTTCAAATAACCGCGCACGCGAACCTCCTGCCCGTTGGAGACGCCGCCTTCGATGCCGCCGGCATTGTTGCGGGCCCGAGTGAAGCCCGTGAAGTTGGCGGCTTCGCCATAGCCGATTTCATCGTGCACGGCCGAGCCGGGAGAAGCCGCGGCGGCGATGCCGGAGCCAATCTCCACCGCTTTTACAGCCTGGAGAGACATGACGGCGGCGGCCAGCAGGGCGTCGAGGCGTTCGTCCCACTGGGCGTAGGTGCCAAGGCCGGGGGGGACGTTGTGGGCGACGACTTCGAAAACGCCGCCCACGGAATCGCCAGTCCTTAAAACCTTATCGACTTCGTCTTTCATGCGCTGCTCGACTTCGTTGTCGGCGCAATTGAGCAGGATTTCTTCCCGCTCGTAAAGAGACCGAATCTGCTCCCAGGGAATTTCCTGTTGCAGGGCTGCGTTGCCGACGGCGATGGCATGGCTGAGAACTTCCATACCAAGTTCGCGGAGAAACGTTTTCGCCACAGCGCCGATGGCCACTCGCGCGGCGGACTCGCGGGCCGATGCGCGCTCGAGCACATAGCGGGCTTCAGGGAAGTTGTATTTTAGAGCGCCCGCCAAATCGGCATGGCCGGGCCGGGGAGAGGCTACAGGCTTGTGGCGGGCGGGATCGCCCTCGGAGACGGGCAACGATTCCTGCCAGTTCTTCCAATCTTTATTTTGGAGTTCGATGGAAATCGGCGAACCAATGGTCATACTTTGGCGGACGCCGGAAAGGATGTGGGCGGTGTCGCGTTCGATCTTCATGCGGCCGCCGCGTCCGTAACCTTGCTGGCGTCGCCAGAGTTCGCGGTCGAGAAATGCCTGATCGACTTTCAGCCCAGCCGGCAGGCCGGAGACGAAAGCGACCAGAGCCTCGCCGTGAGATTCTCCGGCAGTGAAATAGCGCAACATAAGTTGCTCGATTTTACCTGATAGGGTTTTACTTCGGCGGATTGCGAGTAAGAAGCAGGTTGCCGAGTGCTACGGCCTGCGCGAACTTTGCGTTTTTGGCTGCACGGGGCGCGATTGATTGTTACAATGAAATCGAGCCGTTTCGCCGCTGGCATCCGCCCCAGCATACGCTTGCGTAAAGCATCCGCCCCGCTTGGAAAGGAGTTTTGTGTCTCTGCGCGCAAATAGCCGGGAGGTAGTTTTTCCGGGCAGGAAAATCCGCTGTGTGCTGGCCTACGATCACGTCGTATTGCGGCAGGGCTTGCGGCGGCTTTTGGAGGACGAAACCGACATCGAAATAGTGGGCGAGGCGGGGAACGCGGCGGAGTGTCTGCGGAATGTTTATGAATTGCGTCCGGACATATTGGTGGCGGGAACGGGAATATTTGGGATGCCGGAGCAGGAGGCTACGCAATGCGTGGCACGCGAATCGTCCGCGACCAGAGTAGTGTTCGTTAACGCGCTGGAGGATTCGAGTTCGCAGGAGGCCGCTGCGGACAGCGGTGTGGCAACGATTGAAAGAGCGCAGTGCGCTTTGCGGCAAACTTCCGCGCAAGAGTTCGTAACGATGGTGCGGAACTCCGATGGCAATCGAGGGAACCTCGAGCAGGAGACGATGCGCCGTGCTCCTCAGCGGCAAGCCGGAAACTTTCTGCCACAGGATCGCAATCTTACCCCACGCGAGCGGGAAGTTCTGAAGTTGCTGGCGGAGGGAAAGACGGTGCGCATTGCGGCGGCGATTCTGGGACTAAGCAGTAAGACGGTGGACGCGCATAAGTTCAATCTGATGCGCAAGCTGGGCCTCCACAACAAGGCTGAATTGGTGATGTGGGCGATTCGGCAGAAGGTCGTGAAGATTCCGGTAAATTTTTGATCGCGGGCGCGTTGCGAATTGCTGATTTGCGATTGCTGATTGAAGAGCAACGTCACCGACTTCGCGGTACAAGCCTTGGATTCCGATCAGCGATAAGAATCTACCTCTATCCTCTATCGTCTGTCATCTATCCTCTATCCTCTGTCATAAATCCTCTATCAGTGCGGCAAGTTCCGCGAGACTGGACACTTGTAAATCGGGAACTGCGACGGCCGATTGGACGGCGCCGATGCCATCGCGTGCAGATGGCCGATTAACCCAAACTGTCGCCAGACCGAGGGATTGAGCGGGCTGCACGTCGTGATAAAGGCTTTGGCCAACGTGCAGGATCAGATGAGAAGGAACGCCGATGCGGGTTAGGGCAAGCTCAAAAATTTTCAAAAAAGGTTTGTAGGCCGAGGCTTGTTGAGCTGTGACGATGGGGTCAAAAGCGGCATCGAGTTGAGGCCTGGTGGCGGCGAACAGATCGTCGTCGATATTGGAAATAATTGCCAGCCGAAAGCGGCTCTGAAGCTGGCGGAGCGCGTTCACCGTATCGGGCCAGGGCTTCCAATGCGGCAGCGATTCGGCAAGCGAACGGGTTTCTTCCTGAGTGGGCGCGAAGCCCAGATGTTCACCAAACTGCCGGATCACCGACTGTAGAACTTCGCGATAACTGCGGTAATCTCCCTCCTCGGCGTGCGCTTCGAAATCTCCATAGAGATGAAGGATTGTGGCATCGTCTACTTTCGCGGCATGAGCCGCAAGGATGGGACGCAGGCAGCGCAGGATTCCGGCCTCCCAGTTGACGAGCGTTCCGTAGCAGTCGAAAGTGAGAACTTCGAATCGATTGAAGTCGAGCATGGGCGTGGATTGCGCATGAGTGCGGCGCGTTTACGAGGCGCTGAAGCGCGAATTTTGGTAGTGCCTCAGTTTGAATTTTATCCAATGATCATGGGTCATCCCGAGGCACAGCGTTCTTCAGCCGCGAGAGGGATCTCCGGCCAATGCCGAGTCGGCCGAGATCCTTCGCTCCGCCTGAAAAACGGCTTCGCTCAGGATGCCGCCGAATTAGTAGCCTGGAAATTCAAACTGAGACACTACCATCTTTTCAACGATTCAACGGCACGAATAAATTCGCGCCTTTCCCAAAACCTATTCAAACGGAGTTTGAGCGTGCCTTGGTTAAGATTTAAGACCGGGCAGCGCGGATTGCTCTTCCATCTGGCCGGCGAAATCAGGTTCACGGTCAACTTCTACGGCCGGAGAAGCTGCAACAGGCGACGGCGGTCTGGGCGAAAGAAATTTCGCGCTGTTGAGCAAAGGGCGTCCCAGGGATGAGTTGTAGCTCGTCCAGGCGCTCTCCAGGTCGGCCTCGCGTTCGAACTGGGCTCGCATGGCTTCCATCTTGGAATCGAGGTCGTCCATATAGTGAAGCAGCAGGGCTTCGGGAAACATGGGCAGCTTGGGCGAGCCGAATTCGTACTCGCCGTGGTGGCTGATAATCAAATGCTCGAGCAAAGTTTTGAGTTCGGCGGGAAAATCAGGGAACAACGCCAGCTTAGCCTGGAGCATTTCGAGTTCGATGATCATGTGGCCGAGAAGCTGGCCGCGCGTGGTGTAGGAAAACGAGCGGTTGTAGGCGAGTTCGTGAATCTTGCCGATATCGTGGAGAAAAACTCCGGTGAGCAGCAGATCGCGATTCACAAGCGGATAGTTTCCGCAAATCAGATCGCAGGAGCGGCAAAGCGAAACCACATGGTCGAGCAGGCCGCCGATATAGGCGTGGTGGAGAGTTTTGGCGGCGGGGGCGTTGCGGTAGGCGGATGCGATTTCGGGGTCGGCCATGAAGGCCTGCAACAAATTTTTCAGATGGAGATTTTGAAACGAGGCTACGAATTCCGCCAGGCTGCGCCAAAGCTCGTCAATGTCCTTCGTAGTTTTTGGAAGGTAGTCGGCGAATTCGATTTCAGAATCGCCGAGCTTGCGCAGCTTGTGAATGGTGAGCTGGAAGCGATTCTTATATTTGTTAATCAGGCCCTTGATCTTGAGAAAGTCATCCTGCTCGAAGGCGTTAAGAACTTCCTCAACGTTGTCCCACATCTTGGCTTCGAGCTGGCCGCTGCGGTCGCCGAGGGTTAGGGCGAGATAGGGCTCTCCCGTCTTCTTGGGTTTAATTTGCTTGGCGACCACCACAAAGTTCGAGGTCACGATTTTGTTTTCGTGGCGGGTGCAGTCGCAGATGAAAAACTCTTTCATGCTGGAGATCAGTGTAAATCAGAACAAGGAAAAGACGGCGGGAATGTGGAGAAGGGTAGTTGGGCTGAGACTGAGTGCTTGAGGGAGATTCCCTCCGGTAAGTTTGCGGGCCGGCTCTCGTCCCGCCAGTGAAAAGGTTGTTACGCGAAACCCGTGCCGTCCGCTAAAGCGGACTGGGCTCGCCTCACTTCCGGATCCCAGCACTGACGTGCTGGCTAAGGAATGCCGTCGGTTCGCGACTCCGACGCGATTCCGCTTTGTCCGTCATACTGATTAGAGTGAAATCGAAGGTTGCAATCTCGCGTACCACAACATCGCCCGCCCGCGCAGCGGCGTTCGACATTCTTCTGCGGGTGGAACGCGACTTGTCCTACGCCTCGGAACTGCTGCATTCCCACTCGTACAATAGCCTCACTCAGCCGGACCATGCTCTCGCCACGGAACTGGTTATGGGGGTTCTGCGCTGGCAGTCACTGCTCGATAGTGAAATTGCGCACCACTCCTCGCAGCCTTTGGCCAAACTTGATCTTGAAGTTCTGATCGCTCTCCGCCTCGCGGTTTATCAACTACGCCGGCTCGACCGCGTACCTGCGCGCGCGGCAATCAATGACAGCGTCGAACTGGTCAAGCGCGCCCGCAAACGTTCGGCCGCGTCTTATGTCAACGCGGTGCTGCGTAAGATCGGGGCGCAGACAATGGTCTCGCACGCGGCGGGCGAATTTGTCATTGATGGCGAGACAGTAAAAGATCTCGCCGCCAGGAGCGCCCATCCGGAGTGGCTGGTCGAACGGTGGGCCGAAAGTTGGGGAATCGACGTTGCCCGGCGCATTTGCCAATACGATCAATCGATTCCGGCCACAGCAATCCGTCTGCGCGCTCCGGAGGCGGAAGAGCGACTCGAAGCGGAAAGAGTGCAACTTGCACCTGGGGCGCTCGTGGCCTCCGCGCGACGAGTGTTGGCGGGAGACGTTACGAAAACCGCGGCTTACCGAAGCGGCCAGTGCGTTATTCAGGACGAAGGCTCACAACTCGTCGCCGCTCTGATGGGCAAGGGGTCGCGGATTCTCGATTGCTGCGCGGCGCCGGGAGGAAAAACTTTAGCCATTGCCGATTGCAATCCTGAGGCGAACGTTACGGCGATTGAGCTTCATCCTCATCGCGCGCGATTGCTGCGAAGATTGCTGGGCGCGCGAGACGAGGCTGGTGGTGCCTCCGACTCGATCCATGTAGTCGCAGCCGATGCCCGAGCGATCCCCTTCACTGCAACGTTCGATTGCGTTCTCGCCGATGTGCCTTGCTCGGGCACCGGCACCCTCGCGCGGAATCCCGAGATCAAATGGCGGATTATGCCGGCTGATTTCGGCGATCTTCAAGTCCGCCAGTTCGGCATCCTGCGCGCCGCGATGGATCGCGTCGCTGTGGGCGGACGCCTGATCTATTCCACCTGCTCTTTGGAAAAGGAAGAGAACGAGGATGTCGTAGAGATCGCTCTGGCGGAGACTTCTATGTTTCGCGTAGTGGATTGCGGCGGTGAGCTTGAAAAAATGCGGCAGAATGGCGAATTGGTTTGGGAGAATCCATCTTCTCTCGTGAGCGGGCCGTATTTGCGCACGCAGCCGGGGGTTCATCCGTGTGACGGATTTTTCGCCGCGATTGTGGAAAAATCTAGGCATCCCAGAATTGCCTCGTCCAATGGATTGCTATCGCGGGGGTAGCGAGGGCCCCGGGGTATGCGAAGGGCAGCAATGGAGCGCTACGTTTCCTGTACGGTTCGTGCGAGCACCCACAAACAAAGCGGGCGGCGTCAACAAGCCAGAGAACCCTCGAGCTATCACAAGGGATGAAAGCTAAATCAAAGCTCAATCAAGGACTTCGTGACAACGCAATTTAGTAGGTCACGCGTGAACGGACGCGCTAAACAAAACTCGAAGATTAACCATCGCAACGACTATCATATGAATATCGCAGAATCCGTGTTCTTGTCGAAGAGGATGCATTCCCGCCATTCGCGATTCCATCAAAGAGCTGAACAAGTTGTGCAAAAGAAAGCGCTATACTAAAAGCGAGAATCCTATTAAAGTAGTTGTCCGTTTGGAGGTCCCCATCATGGCAGATCGCAAGCAATTCTTAGGAAACATCGAGCCTGACCCAGAATTGAAACAGATTTTAGCGGCAACGCACGATAAAACGGTCACCGAAGAGGAACTACGCCAGCAGAGAATCAGTTTTGCGTTTGGTAACGCCCCGCAGGATTCGGAGCAATTCATCACGAAAGAGAGCGTCACAGCAGCATCATTAACGATTCGGATGATTGAGAAATAGCAACGCTAACAGCTGTATGTCTGTACGAAAAAAAGACGATCCCGTCCTATTCGCAAAGATCGAGGAGCGCAACCTGCTCCGCCAATATGATCTTTTGTCCAACTGTATTGAAATCGGACTGATCAAAGGGATCGAAGCCTTTGATAAATACACCTTGTGGGCGCTTAACCAAGTGGCGGTTTCCAATGTGAGCCAAATGGGAGGTCGCTACCGGCAAGAACCAGTTCTTGTTGGGAATCACATCCCTCCGCACTTCAAAGAAGTTCCCGATGAGATGGATCGATTCTTCTCATTCATCCACGAAAATTGGACGATCTATGACCATCCTACCCAGATAGCGGCCTACGCATTGTGGAAATTGAACTGGATTCATCCTTTTATCGAAGGCAATGGTCGAACTGCGAGGGCCGCGTGCTACTACCTCATTTGCATGAAACAGGGAAAACTTCTCGGAGGCACGAGAACCGTTCCTGAAAGAATTCGGGCGACCAGAGGCCCATATATTGCTGGACTGAGAGCCGCAGACCGAGCATGGAACGAAGGGCAGTATGATCTTAGGAAACTGGCGTCTTATCTGGAGGCTCAACTTAAAGGCCAGATCAATGAAGAAGATGACAAGCGCCCACCCGGATGATATCTGCGTTTGATTGGGAGCAATCAATCTATTTCACTTCGAAGTTCACTACTGCTCCGAGAGGAACCTTTCGTCCGGCCGGCGGGGTTTGTACGACGATCACGCTGGCCGGCGAGGGCTGGGCAGGTGCGGCGGAAGGCGGTGTCACTTGTGCCGCGCCGGGCGACGTGTTCGTCGCCGGATTCGCGGCTGGCGCGGCCATCGTCACATTGCCCAATTTAAAGCCCGCATCTTGCAGGGTGCGGTTCGCGTTGCCCAGCGGCTGGCCGATAAAACTTGGCATCACGTAGGCCGGGGGATCGGCGGGCGCAGTGACCAGCAAACTTGTCTTGGGGGCCGTCACCTGATTCGCGCTCGCCGGCGGACTCTGCGCCAGCACGCGACCGTCGGGCACATTCGGCATGGGAATCTGGGCGGTCGAAGCGACTTCCAACCCGCGCCGCCGAATATTTAATTCCGCCGCGCGCTCGCTCTGGCCGGTTACGTCCGGAATAGAGACGCGCTGCGGCCCCATGCTTTCGGCCACGCGCACTTCCCATCCTCGCCGCACCTTCGTACCGGCCAGCGGCAACTGGCTGACGATGCGGCCTTCAGGAATCTGCGCGCTGTAATATTGCCGCTCTACGGCGATCTGCAAGCCCATTCCTGCGACCGAGCGTTCGGCTTCCGAAGGAGTTTGGCCCACGAGAGCGGGCACTTGAACCTCCTGGCCGTGAATTGCGAAACGCATCGCCGTGAGCGCCGAGACCAGAGCCACTACGACTAGCACCAGAGATAGCATCGCAAATCGAAGCAATGGCTTCATAATTTGAAAATAATCTAGTGGGTTTCGTCCGCGCCCGGCGATTCGTCGGGCACATCCACTTTTTGGGCTACGGTGCCTGAATTCTCGGGCGGCGGCTGAAAATCTCCCACATCTTTCCCCGCCATTGCGGCGGTCATGAAGTTCATCCAGATCGGCAAAGCGGCGTGCGCTCCGGTTTCCTTTGAGCCTAGGGATTTCTTTTCGTCGAAGCCCACCCAGACGCCGCAGGTCATGGTGGGAGAAAATCCGACGAACCAGGCATCGGTGAAATCGTTGGTCGTGCCGGTTTTGCCGGCAACCGGAAAAGGCAACTTCGCCGCAGCCACACCGGTTCCGTGCAGCACCACTTCGCGCAGCATGGAGGTCATCATGCGGGCGGTCGCGTGGCTGATCGCGTCTTTCACCTCGGGAAAATCTTCTTCCAGCACGCGGCCTTCATAATCGGTCACCTTGGTGATGTAGCGCGGGAGTTACGCGCACGCCATCGTTGGGAAACACGCTGTAGGCGGAGGTCTGCTCCATCGGCGTGATTTCGGCCGAGCCCAGCGCGACGGGCAGATAGGGCGGCAGCTTGGCGGTGATGCCAAAACGCTCGGCATAGTCGATGACGGTCTTGATACCAACCTTGCTGGCCAGTTTTAGCGCGGGAATGTTTCGCGACTGCGCCAGCGCGCGCCGCAACGTGATGATGCCTTCAAATTTTTCGTCGTAGTTGTGCGGCGAGTAAGGCCCGGAGCCAGTTTCGAAAGTTACCGGCTCGTCCAGAATCGTGTCGTCCGGGCTGCCGCCGCTGATCGATCACCGCGGTATAGACGTAAGGCTTGAACGACGAACCCACCTGGCGCAGCGCCTGGGTGGCGCGATTGAATTTCGATTCGCTGAAATCGCGGCCGCCGACCATCGCCTTGATTCCGCCGGTGGCATTGTCGATGGCAACCAACGCGCCCTGCGCGCCGGAATCCTGCTCCAGGCTGACGTGTGCCGCGCCGTTCGGCATTGAGCGACAAAATCTTTACGTAGCAGATGTCGCCGGCGCGCAGAAATGCCTGCAGTCTTGCGCTGCGTCCACGCTGCATCCGCCTGGCTTAAGCGCGGCTGCGTAGCGGCCGAATTTTACGGTGGCAATACCGACGCCGGAAGAAGTTACGAGCGCATGGATGTATCCGTCGCTTCCGGTTCGTCGTCCCAATCGGGATGCTGATATTTATCGATGGCATTTCCTTCGGCGACCACGTTTTCCAGATGCCCTTTCCATCCGTGACGGCGCTCGTAAGCCGCCAGACCATCGAGCACGGCCTGATTCGCGGCGGTCTGCAGATCCACGTCGAGCGACGTGTAAACCTTCAAGCCGCCCTCGTGAACCTGGTCAGCTGCCATATTTGTTTTCCAAGTAGCGGCGTATCTCTTCGACGAAATATGGCGCCAGCGAATTGGGATCGTGCTGCAAGATGTAAGCACAAGCGGCGCGGACCGCGCATCGGCCGCCTGCGCGGCCGTAATCTTGCCATCTTCGAGCATGGCGTTGATGACCAGATTGCGGCGTTTCAGCGCGCGATCGGGATGATTGATGGGCGAATAAATTCCCGGCCCTTTGGGCAATCCGGCCAGCAGCGCGGCTTCGTCGAGCGTCAACTGGCTGCGCCGGCTTGCTGAAATAATATTCGGAAGCGGCTTCGAATCCGTAAACCCCGTGGCCGAGAAAAATCTGATTGGCGTACAAGGTGAAGATTTGCGGCTTGGTGAAACGGCGCTCGATCTGGATGGCCAGCATCGCCTCCTGCACCTTGCGATGAAACGAGCGGTCGGGAGAAAGAAATAGATTGCGCGCCAGCTGCATGGTCAGAGTGGACGCCCCTGCACCTTGCCACCCGATTCGATGTCGCGATAGGCGGCGCCGACGATGCGCCAGAAGTTGATGCCGGAATGGCGGTAGAAATCCTTGTCTTCGATGGAGACGAGCGCATCGCGCAGCACTGGGAGGAATCGTCGTAGGTGGCGACCACCCGGCGTTGCAAAGCGAATGTGCCGATGACGCGGCCCTGATCGTCGTAAAGTTCGGTGATCGAACTCGGGCGATAGGCTTCGAGCGCTCGACCTGCGGCAGATCCGTGGTGTAGACGAGCAGCAGTCCGGCGGTGGCTCCCACCAGAGCTGAAACGAGGACCAGCAAGCCGAATAAGATTAGGCCCACGATCTTGCGGCCGCCAATTTCCACCGGCGGAAGGTTTCGTCGAGCGTCTTCATGGCAGGATGGTTTCAGGATAGCAGGGGGCAGGTTCGAGGGTCGCTAGTCCTCAGGATCAGATTGCCGATCGTCGCGCGAGATCCTTCGGCATCCGAAAAAAAACGCGCGCCGCAATTGCGCGCGATAATTCGTGGCGATGGAACCGTGCCATGGATTCGTGCAACGTCTATCTGCTGCGGTTCTTCAACACTTCGACAGCTTTGTTCAATTGATCGTCCTGCGTGGGTTTTGGCTTTGCCGCCGGCTTTGCCGGAGCGGCTTCCGCGCCGCCATCGTCATCGGGATTAACGCTGTCCGTCTCGTCGGCCACGAGGACGTTCGGAGTGACTGCGGCATCCTGAATGGCTTTGCCGCTCGGCGAATAATATTTCGCGACGGAAAGAATCAGTGCACCGGCGTCGGGCATTTCGATCGTTTTTTGCACCGAGCCATCGCCGAAGGTCTTGTCTCCGACGACGTCGCCGCGGGCGTTTTCAAGAATCGCGGCAGCCACAATCTCGGCCGCGCCCGCGGTTCCTCGTTCACCAGCACAGCTACGGGAAGCTTAGTGATCGCCTTGGCGGGATCCGCGTTGAAAGCCTGGCGGGGATATTTCTGCCCCTGCAGATAAGTAATGGTGCCGTGGTTGAGGAAAAGTTGGCGGTCGCGACGCCTTCGACTCTCTCGCCATCCGCGGTAGTTTCGCAAATCGAGAACGAGCTTTTTCGCTCCCGACTTTTCCAGCGATTTTATCTTAGCGGCGACTTCCTGCGACTTGCCTTTGGTGAAAGCATCAACCTTGATATAGCCGATGTTGTCCTCGATCATCTTGTCGGCGACCGGAGGGACGGTGACCATGTCGCGCGTGATCGTCATTTTCTGCGGCTCGGCCCTGCGCGCCCGCACCACCGCAACATTTACCGTCGAGCCCGGCGTTCCGGCCAGCAGCGTCGCGAATCTCAGGCAGTGACATGTCGCGCGTGCTCTGCCCTTCGATCGATTCGAAGATGTCGGTATCCTCGATGCCGGCTTTGTCCGCGGGCGAACCGGGCAGCACCGAAACTACGTCGGCGTATCCGAAGCGCTTCGAGACAGTCGCACCGATCTCGCCCTTGGCTTCGGCTTTGTGAGCCTTGTAATGCTTTGTATGCCGCGGGGGTGAGGTAGCTGGAGTTCGCATCGAGCGACTCGAGCAGGCCGTGCAGCGCGCCATCGGTGACCTTGGGAATATTCGGCTCTTCTACATACTCGCTTTGCACGCGCGAGAGAACTTCGCTATATACCTGCATCTGCCGGTAGGAGCCGTCGCCGGTGGAGGCATGCACGCCTCCGAGGCCGAGCGAGCCCACTACGACGAATAACAGCACCGCAAAGGACGAAACCAGCACCGCAGCCTTAGTTTTCATGGACATCGAATTCTTCTTCTGGAAAGGAGTCGCTTCCTGAGGAACGTAACTCATTATATCTGGTAGATGCTCGTTTTTGGGTGGAGGCTGCACTGGCATGCGCTCCTTCGGTAACCATTGGGGGGTGCGGAGTGTTGGTAGCGGCCAAATTGCGGAGGCAAAAGCTCTTAACCGCGAAGGACGCGAAGGAACTCGCAAAGGTCATGAAGAGAGGCCGATCGAAATTAGGGCAACACCGAAAAACTCGAATCGGCCGGTTCAGCGTCTGAAGGGCACAACGGAAAACGCTGGGGATTTTGATTGGATTTTGACGGCGCGAGTTAAAGTCGCGCCCTTTCAAAGCCGTAGTGCTGCGTCTCCAGCCAGTGACAGCCCTACAGAGCGGATGCTGCATATTGGATAAGAGGCTATGCGGGCGGCTTGAAATTCAGGGTAAGCGTGCTCTGCACCGAAACGGCCCGGCCATTCATCAGGTAAGGTTTAAACTTCCACTGCTTCACGGCGTCGATGGCCGCTCGCGCGAATACCAAAGACCCTTGCAGGAACTTGGCGTCGTGCACCGTTCCATCGCGTCCAACGAGGACCTGAAGCGTCACGCTGCCTTGTTGTCCGCTGGCTTTCGCGGCTGCTGGATATGTGGGCTCATCCGCCTGGGCCAGCAATATGCGCGCGGCGGTCTCCGGCAGAATCACCGGCTCAATCGACGACATTGCCGCCTCATCCGGTTTTGTTCCCCCCGCTTCCGACGTGGCTGGGGCGATCTGCGACCGAAGGCTCGACGGAATTCCCGCCGGGTTCGCCGCTGAAACTAGAGTCTGCTTCACAGGATTTTGCGCGACCGCCGGACGTAGTTGCGGACCGGCGGCTTGCGGGGATGGCATATTCGGCTCCGCGGGGAGCGGTTGAAGATTCGGGACCGATGTTCCAGCCACGTTTGCAGACGGATCCTGTGCGGTGGGACTCTTGGGCGCATTAAGTTCACTCGTTTCCGGCTGCGGCGCGTTGCTTTGATTTTGGTTTTGAGTTTGTCCGGCCGGATTGGGGTCTGGAGCGTCTTCCTCCGCGGATGCCGACGGTTGGCCAGTTGTCGTTGCGCCTTTTTCCGGTTTTGCGGTGGGATCGATTACCGGCAGCACACGAATCTGCGAAGGATCGGTGGTCGCATCCGGAATATTCCCCGCCACCGGAAGCTTGTATTCGTCTCCCGACTGGCCGAAGCTGTCATGCTGCGGCGCGTTCTGCGG
Organism: uncultured Acidobacteriota bacterium; assembly: GCA_963755225.1. GTDB lineage: Bacteria > Acidobacteriota > Terriglobia > Terriglobales > Acidobacteriaceae > Sulfotelmatobacter. Next base: position 538,322 of record CAVWJE010000005.1, on the reverse strand, counting down.
TAAAGGCGCAGGAGCCGGATTGAGCCAAACCCTTCCGGCGCGAACGGCATTGCGCGAGAACAACTTTAAGCCTTGCCGGGTTTTGGGTACGACTAACAACACGAGAAACATTGCCGCGAGCGCGCTCGCAGCCAATGCTGCTTGGCGCCGGGTTGGCGGCGACTGAAATACCGGATCAATTTTTTCTGTGGATACTTTTTCCGGGCGTTCTCCATCAATGTAGGCGAATAAGGCAGCTTCATGCGCCGGAGTTTGTTTCGGCAGGTCGGCGGTCTTGCCGGAAGTCTGGTCGGAAATTCTATCCGCCGATTTCGCAGGAGACATTGCATAGGACGGCGCGCCATAGGACAGCAGCTCCATCTTTCCAGGGACATCGTTTCCGCGGACATTGTTTCCAGAAATATCGTTTCCCGGAACATCGTTTTCAGGAACCTCCCTAGCCTTGGGCGGAGACTGCCTGGTCAAGCGGGCTTGCAGTGAAGCCCAGCCAGTCAAGGGTTGTTCAGGTTCGGGTTCAGGCGCGGGTTCAGGCGCTGCGGCCGCATCGACCGCTGCCGCCGTCGGCTCCAGGTCGGTCAGGGCATCCACTTCGGAGGGGACGACGTGATCCAGCGATTTCTGGATCTCGCTTTCGGTATCGAATTGCGCTCCTGGCGCGGGCCCGGGTGACTGTAGAAATTCGCCCGGCCGAAAAGCCTCCGGCATCCGAGTAACAGAGGCCGGTTTCGTAACGGCGGTCGACGAGGCAGCCGGGGCCTTAGGCGGTTTCTGTTGAGGTATCGCAGCGGACGCGTTCTGGGGCGCTGCCTGGGGCTGCATCCTGGCGCGCAGTAGTTGGCACGCCGTGCTCATGGTGTCGCGCACTTGTTCGGTACGGAGCGGTTTGAGCAGGATCGAATTGGCGCCCGCCTGCAATGCGGCCGGCCTTTTGCCATCGTCGCTGACAATTGCCAAAGTCAGAGGGCGGTGGGCGGCCTTCAAATCGCGAGCCGTTTTCAGCAAGAATCCCGCCTCGGGCTGGTCATCCCAATCCGTGATCACGATTTGAAACATCTGGGTCGTGACCCGCTCGACGGCGTCCACCGCGCTTTGGCAGTATTCCCCCTCGATTTCGAGCCCGGCAAGGGCCTGCCAAATCGGCTGAACCATCGCTTCATCCGACGAGAATAAAAGGCAGCGCAAGGCCATGCTATTGAGAGTAGGCAGCGGCGGTAACCCCGGCAAGTTACCTAGGTTAGAACCATCGGGACGGGAATCTTCGAAAGTACATGGCCGTCGGCGCAGGGGAGCCGGCCGGCGCGGGTAACGGCGCAGGTTAACCCTGAGGGACATACCGGTGGAAGCGGGCGGGACTTCGGGATGACTCGAGAGTATCTCGCACTGTCGAGCTTCGCTCGACCGGACAGCCGGGTGCGGCTGTCCCCACGAAATCCAAAGCCGCCGGGAGTGGTACTATCCCGTGTTAACGATATGAATAAACTCAGAATGTTGTTTTCAACCGCGTTCTTATTGGGGCTAGCTCTATCGATATCCTCCCAAGTCCAAAGCGTCACCGCGCCACCCCCGCATGCCATTGTGCTGCACGCATCGCGCTTGCTGGACATCAAGGCGGGACGAATTATTAAAGACGGCGAAATGCTGGTAGTGGGCGAACGGATCGTGGAGGTGGGAACTTCGGTCAAGCGGCCTGCCGGCGCCGAGGTGATTGATCTCGGCGACCGCACGCTTTTGCCCGGATTGATCGATGCGCATGTGCATTTGTTTTTGCATCCGGGCGCGGAGGATTTGCAGACCGTGGAGGAATCGGTGCCGCAGCGGACGATAACCGCGCTGCTGGCGGCGCGAGACGACCTAATGGCAGGCTTCACGGCGGAACGCGATATGGGAACGGAGGGCGCCGGCTCGGCGGATACGGCCATCCGCAACGCAATCGATGGGGGGATGGTTCCGGGGCCGCGGCTGCGCGTCAGCGGCAATGCGATCAACATTCTGGGAGGGCATGAGGATGCGATTGGCTACAATCCCGCGCAGCAGGTGCTGCCCAACTCCGATTATGCGAACAATAAGGATGAGTTGATCGCGGTGATGCGCCGGCAATACAAGGAGGGCGCGGACTTTACCAAGATCTACGAGACCGGGCCGGACCGGGTGCGCGATGGGCATCTTTCCACGATTTATCAATACACGGAAGCGGAGTTGGCGGCGGGGGTTGCGGAGGCGGCGCGACTGGGCAAGCGCGTGGCGGTTCACGCCACCGGCGAACCGGGAACTTTGTTTGCGGCGCAGGCGGGCGTAGCCTCCATCGACCATGCAAATCAGTTGAGCGAGGAAACGATGCGGCTGATGCGCGAGAAGCAAATTTTCGCGGTGCCGACCTTCGCGATTTTCGAGTATTTTGCCGATCACGCGGCTACGCAAGCGCAAGGGGCGCGGGAGCGCGAGATGCTCGATTTGAAGATTCTGGAGTTTCGCAAGCAGGTAGCGGCTGGCGTTCCAATGGCGGTGGGCTCGGATGTGGGGCCGTTTCCGCATGGGACGCAGGCGCGAGAGTTCGTGCTGATGGCGAAAAATGGAATGACGCCTTTGGGCGTGATGCAGGCGGATTTGGTTAATGGCGCGAAATTGCTGGGATGGGATGGACAGATTGGAGCGCTGGAGCGGGGATATTTGGCCGATGTTATCGCGGTAGCGGGGGATCCGCTGCAAGATATTAGCGCGCTGGAGAATGTTTCGTTCGTGATGAAGGGCGGGGTAATTTATAAGAAGTGAGGAGCGTGGGTCCGGAACAAAAAAGCGACCCCATTTCTGGGGCCGCGATCCAAGAGGGCAAGAGTGGTAGGCGATGTCAGGAAAGGCGATGCAAGTGTCCGATTCGCCGGGCGAAGCGGCACTTCGGGAAATGGTGACGAGAGTTGAGAGTGAAGGTCATTGCTATTGGTTTGCGGCCTCTTTGTTACAGAAGAAGAAAGCATTTGCCGAGCCAAATGAGCGAACGGCGGTTCCGGGCATTATGCGGTTTCGTAAGTGATGGATTTGGATGGAGTTAATGGTGCGATAGGACGCCCGTTGACTCGGCAATTTGGGTTTCGAGGTGAACGGGAAGTGCACAACACTGCATATTCACTGCATGGCGGTGCTCTAGCAGGCTGCTGAAAAACTCATTTCGGCTACCTAAAGCGAACCTCGGGCGCTGAAGCGCGGCTAGTTTTAAAGGACTTAACGGCACGACTGAACGTCGTGCCCTTCCCGAAACCAGCCCGACCGAAGTTTTTCAGCAGCCTGCTAGGCTTCGGTCGTCAGCGTCGGAAAGATGTAGAGATCCTTCGCCCCGCAAAGAACGCGGGACTCAGGATGACAAGGCTTATAAGAGGCGTGCGGTGGCCGAATCAGTATCGTATACCATGGTATAGTGGTATAGGTGATGGAGTTTAGCTATGTCCAGAGCATTTAACGGCCAGATTCATATCAGGGTGCCGGCGAGCGTTCACGAGGAAGTCGCAAAGGAAGCTTTTGACAAAGGGACTTCCATCAGCGGGATTCTTGCGCAGGCGCTAATTGTGCGGCGGGCATTGAGGACCGTCGATCCCTGGAAATCCATCGATGAAGTACAGTCCGCCAACCGGGGAGTGGCACCAGAAGAGGTCGAGAGCACGGTCGCCAAGGCCGTGAAAGCGGTCAGGAAAGCGCGGCGTGAGCCTGACGTAAAGAGAGCACGAATCTGACGTGGAACAAGAGGAAGTCCCGCCTCGTCTGGTCATCGACACCAACATCTTTGTGAGCGGATTGATCTCAGAGGCAGGTTCGCCTGCGCGGCTTCTGCGCGCCCTTCGCGATAAACGAGCGATTCACCTGGTTTCGGATCCCATTGTGGAAGAGTATTTGCGCGTGCTCGACTATCCCCGCATCCGGAAATTCAGGAAAATCACCGACGCGTTCGTCGCGGACATCGCCGCTTATCTGATTTATCAAACCGAGCGGGTTGAGGTTCGGTCGCGGATAAGGATGAGCCCGGACCCGGATGACGATGCGTTTCTGAATTCTGCTGTGGATGGACGGGCGACACTGCTGGTCTCGGGCGATAAGACGGATCTGCTGGCGCTGCGGAGTGTAGAGGGGATTCCCATTGTTTCGGCGAGGGAGGCCGTGGAGCGGATAGAGTTTTAGCTCGGCGCGACTGCTGAAGCCCGTACGCTGGCTGCCGCATCGTACCCACCCTTTCGCAACAAACGCGAAAGGATGGGGCAGCCTCTTCCGTGGCGCTTTACGCCTTGGCCTGGCCCCGTTGACGGATTGGTCTGGCTTCGCCACTGCTGGCACACGACCCAACGTAGCAGCCAGTTTTCTCGTGGGGAGGAAGCGAATTTTAGGGAAACATCCGGACGTCAAATTCGAATGCGCGGGGTTCCTCAAGTGTGATCTTCCGGAAGTCGGCGTGTGCAGGATTCAACAGGACATTCCATTCTCCACGAATCGCCGCTGACGGAACGATCAAGCCCACTGTCTTCCCGGCTTTCACCCATTCGTCTCCGAAGCGGCGCAGGGACTCGTCCCGCGTCGCATACCAAGTTTTTGGCAAAAGCGACTGGTCGAGCCGGTCGATCTTGAGGGATTTGGGAATCTCGCCCTCGATGGATACGAGGTCGACCGGGCGCAGATTCGGCTCCAGATTCACAAACGTTTCGACGGCTGCGAGCGCCAGCGAAGTCGAGGCATAGACCATTCGCAGGCCACGGCTATTCCAGCGACCGCCATAGAGCCGGGCGCCCTCGCCACTTGCGGCCTCGGAAGCATAACGCCGCCGGCATATTCTCCAGAACCGCATTAGCTGTAGACGCCATAAGCAATGCGGCCCAGGATGTCCTCGACCGTCCGAGAGCCCACATCAGTGTCGAGTTGATCGAGGGGCCGTTCTCCACCCAGCGCGCGATTTGGGGTTTGCAGCCACTCTGCGGCTTTCTCTTCGTCTCCGATCATCTCGACGGCACCGGCATACACTCGTGCCAGCCGAACCGTGCGATCTGACTCAGCGGCAGTCAAGCGTGAGCCGTGGGTCAGACGGCGAGTCATGGTCCGCAACGGAATACCAAGTCTCCGCGAGAGAGCAGTGCTCCCCAAATCCAACTTTTCAGCTAGCACAGTAATGGATCGTGCCGGCAAGCCCTCCCTGACGAGCTTGGCTAAATCACCAGGTTTTTTGATCACTCTGTGAAGCACTTTGCGGCCACCCAGAACTTCCGCAATAATTTCGGTTTCCATATTGGCCCTCTGGCCTAATATTATACGCCATATGGCTAACTCGGCAATCCGCTTGCCTGGCTGGCGCGCATAAGAATGAATTGTGACCAAGATGGCGCTGGGTTTCTGAATAGCGCCGTGGATGGACGGGCGACACTGCTGGTCTCGGGCGATAAGACGGATCTGCTGGCGCTGCGGAGTGTAGAGGGGATTCCCATTGTTTCGGCGAGGGAGGCCGTGGAGCGGATAGAGTTTTAGCTCGGCGCGACTGCTGAAGCCCGTACGCTGGCTGCCGCATCGTACCCACCCTTTCGCAACAAACGCGAAAGGATGGGGCAGCCTCTTCCGTGGCGCTTTACGCCTTGGCCTGGCCCAATTGAAATGCAGAGGTCCTTCGCCCCGCAAAGAACGCGGGACTCAGGATGACAAGTCTGGGAGGGGGAGGGGGTCGAGGTTGATTGCCAGAGGTTGATTGCCGGGTGAGGGAGATCAAAATCCCCGCCCTGTCGCAAAAGACGCGACAAGGGCGGGGCACCCTAGGGTCTGTGATCTTCGATGTGGCTAGCTGTTGCCGGCTACGGTGCGTAGTTTGCCGGGCAGGAAGTGGTATGGGGGCCAGGGTCCGCTGATGGCTACCGCGCAGTTCTTTAGCTGCTTGGTGGCCGTGGTGTAGCGGTTCTGATATTTCTCGACTGACTTTGTGTCGATGAGATGGGCGATATCGATGAGCATGCCTTGCGGGGCGACTTTTTTGCAGCTCACTTCTTCTTCCAGGGGATTGAACAGTTTGTGGACCTGAACCGAGAGAGCGCGGGCCTTGGTTTGGCGTTCGCGTTCGCGGGAGGCTTTGACGCGAAGCTTGGAAAGATAATCGCCGCCGACCGTATCGGGAAGGATGACGTCGATCATGGCTTCGCGCAGGGAGCCGTCGGTCACGGTTAACTTAATGTGCATCTCGGACTTGCCGCGAAGCTTGGCGACGCTGACGCCGAAGGCTCGCCGGTTGACCCGGACGGCCTGGCGGAGGGCGTCGTCGCTTTCGAATATGGTTCCGAAACGGAACGGAAGAACGGTGGAGTTACGGAAGCAGCCGCTGACCACGCGGGCATGGTCGATGACTGCTTTCTGATCGAGCGGGGCGGAAGACTGGTCGAACTCGCTCACAATCACAGCAAACTCACCGCTGGGATAGCTGAGGACAGGGGCTCCGTTCACGCCTTGAACATTCTCGATAACGAAAGGGCGTCGGGAACGGGTGCCGTTGGGAAGGGTCTGGTGCTCGGTAAGGCAATATGCGTACCACGCCATATGGAACTCTCCGAACCGGGACGGAGGCTGACAGGCGGCCTCTTATGTTTTTCACAACTGAACTGCACGTTTGGAAGTTAGTTATTAGCGGTGCAGGGTCTCGAACCTGGGAAAGGTATCAAGCTCCTAACGCCATAGTACTTCGGAGTGACTGGAAAATGCAACTTTTTCATAGCAGGAGGCATCGCTGCGGAAATTTTGCAGCCCAAGTGTTGTTCAGGATATTCATTACGTCGAGAAATGGGCAAACCGGAGACTTCGGCTTACTGGCGCTCAATTATTGCCCTATGACGCAAGACTCCAGCAACTTTTATCGATTTATTGTCTTCTTAATGAGGCACTTACGATCTGAAGTATTTCATGGGAGGAATAAATATGGAGAGCATCGTAGGAATTTTCAATTCGTTAGACGCAGCCGAGCAGTCGCTGGAGGATTTGGTGCGACGCGATATGCCGCGGCAATCGATGGTGCTTCTGAGCAAAGAGGCTTCCGAGAAATCTGGGGCTGAGATTTCGCCTGAACACAGGCTGGAGAAACTCGCCGATCCGGGGGCAGGAGCGGATGGCTCGGGAAAAACCTCAGGCGGAACATTGGGAGCGACGCTGGGCGGGACGGCGGGATTTGCGGCAGGAGCGACGGCGGCGACGTTGATGGTTCCGGGATTGGGAGCGATCTTCGCGATCGGGTTAGGCGCGGCTGCACTTTTGGGATTGGGCGGCGCGGCCGCTGGGGCGAAGTTCGGGGATACGCTCGATGCCGAGGTGGATTCGGGAGTCGATAAGGAAAAAGTGGAGTTCTATCAGGAGTTGTTGCGCCGGGGGAAGTCGCTGGTGATCGCCAATGTGCGGAGCGGGTCGGATGCCTCGACAGTGCACGAGGTGTTCCTGAAACGAGGCAGTGAAGATGCCGAAAAAGCGCGGCGGGAATTGGGGCGAGCGGCGTAATGCGAGCTTAGTAACCCCGACCGAATCTATCCATTTCTCTATTGGAGTTCCGGATTCTCTCGTGGAGCCCCGGACGCCCTCGTCCGGGGAGTGGCAGATCTAACGAATGTACAAACCCTCCAGCGGAACTTAGGCGGGACACCCTTAAGCAGTCTCCCTGGCTAATGCCTGTCACTCATAACGCAGGCTCTCCACCGGATCGAGCTGCGCGGCGCGTGAGGCGGGGACTGTGCCGAAGATCACTCCGACTACCGACGAGACAACAATGGCGATGACAGCGGACCAGCCGTTGATGGGCACACGATATTCGGTGAGAAACCGCACCGAGTAAGGAATCGCCAGGCCGATTACGATTCCGGCGAAGCCTCCGATCAGCGAGATCAAGATCGCCTCAGCGAGAAACTGAAAACGAATTTCGCGGTTGGTTGCGCCGACGGCTTTGCGAATCCCAATCTCGCGGATGCGAGAAGTTACGGTGGCCAGCATGATGTTCATGATTCCGATGCCGCTGACGACCAGGGTTACCATCGAAATGAGCAGCAGAACCCAGGTGAGGCCGGTGGCGATGCGGTCGGCCATGGAGAGCAGCGCGGTCAAATTAGCGACATCGTAAACCGATTCGGAGCGGTGACGCGCCTGCAACACGCGCTTGATCTGCGCGGTTGCCGATATCACCATCGAAGGATCTTCCATGGAGAAATAAAGCAGCTTGACGTGCGGGATCTCCATGAAATAGCGGCTGACTGAATAGGGAATCAGCATCGTGTTATCGACGATTTCCGACTGGCCGAAAGTTTCGACGCGCTCTTTAAAAGTTCCGATGATGGTGAAGGGCAGGCCGGTGAGTTTGATGACTTTGCCGACGGCGGCTTGCGGCGAGCCGTAGATCTCGATCGCCATTTTTTCGGTGATGACGCCGACCTTGTTGTGAGCCTGGGAATCCTCCTGATCGAAAAATCTTCCGGAAGGAACGACGAGGTTGCGCACGCGAACATACTCGGGACTGACCCCGAGTATGGTAACGTCTTTCTCTTTGCCGTTGCCGACGGGAACGCGGTCGGAAAGCTGGGTAACCGGCGATGACGCGACGATGCCGGGAACTTGCTGTTGAACGGCGTGAAGGTCGTCGATGGTGAGCGGGTCTGGGTTGGAGTTGCTGATGTGCGGCGCGCCGCCGAGGTATTCCGCCCATATTTCGTTGGTGCCGATGGCCTGAATCTGGTTAAGAACGTATTGCCGGCCGGTCATTCCGATGGTGACGACGAGAATGAGCGAAGCTGTGCCAATGACCATGCCCAGCGCCGTGAGGATAAAGCGGACTTTGTTGCTGCAAAATGTGTCGTAGGCGAAACTGAGTATCTCGCCAATGGCCATATTGGGCTGAAGGCGATCTGGGATAAGCGCAGCGGCCATGTAAGTTAGATGCTACGTGCGCGAAAAGGACGGCGCAAGCACGCAGATGTGCTCTTGTGGCAAAGTGACTGGGCTTTAATGGTCTAACTTCTTTAATCATCGAACTAAAGGTTTGAATGGCTTCCCTAGCGACAGCAACGGAAAATCGGGCGCACGAACCGGAATTTAGGAATACGCGACGTTCCTTGTTCTGGATGGTCGTCGTGGCTCTTGCGCTGCGGCTGGTAGTGATGTTGTTTCTGTATCCGGAGCGGACGGACCCATATCGAGACCATTGGCGAATGGGAGGCGAGGCAGGCCGGATTGCGCGTTCGATTGCCCAGGGCGAGGGTTTCAGCAATCCATTATTTGGCAGGACCGGGCCGACGGCATGGCTGGCGCCGGTGTTTCCCTATCTGCTGGCGGGGATTTTCAATATATTCGGCGTGTACAGCAAGGCTTCGGCAATCGTTGGGCTCGCGCTGGATTGTTTATTTTCAGCGCTGACTTGCATCCCGGTTTACTTTATCGCGCGAAAACATTTTGGCGACGCGACGGCGGTGTGGGCGGGATGGGGATGGGCTTTTTTCCCTTATGCGATTTTTTTCTCGGCGGATTTCATTTGGGCAACCACGCTGACAACGCTCTTGATGACGCTGATTTTTCTCTCCGCGCTGTATTTGGAAACCTCGGCGTCGATATGGCCGTGGGTGGGATTTGGCGTGCTCAGCGGGTTGGGAGGGTTGACCGATCCGGTGGTGATGTCGGTTGCGCCAGTTTTAGGAGCGTGGGCATGGCATCGAAGATATCGAAGCGGACGGCACTGGCTGTTCGCCGGGGCAAGCGCCGTGATTGCGGTGGTGCTGGTAACGTCACCATGGTTCGTGCGCAATTACGAAACGTTCCATAAGGTGATTCCGTTTCGCAGTTGTCTGGGGCTGGAAGTTTACTTTGGCAATAATCAGGATTCATGGCACTGGGGCCCTCCGGGCTATCATCCTTCGGATAACGAGAATGAGTGGCGCGAGTATCAACAACTGGGCGAGATCGCTTATGTAAACAAAAAACTTCATGAGGGGCTGGCATTTATCGACGCGCATCGCGCGTTGTATGTGAAGCAGACGCTTCGGCGGATCATTTACTTGTGGACTGGTTTCTGGAGTTTCAGTCACCGCTATTTGCAAGAGGAACCTGCAGACCCGTTCAATATGGTGTTCTGCACTGGACTTACTGTGTTGACTTTGATTGGGCTGCGGCGAGCGTGGAAGCGGAATCGATCTATAGCAACGCCTTACATTTTGGTATTTCTGTTTTTTCCTGTCATCTATTATTTGACGCATCCGGAAGATTATTACCGGCGGCCAATCGATCCGCAGTATGTCGTGCTGGCCGCTTATGCAGTCGCTTCGTGGGTTATGAAACGGAAGCGGCGACCTTCGAGTGAACGATATCTCTCCCCTCAAAAATAAAGCGCGGGACATTCTGATCCTATTGTCGCTGACGGCCGGCGCGATTGCTGTGCATGGCTATCATCCCTTCTCCGAAGATGCGGAAATCTATCTGCCGGGCGTGGAGCGGATTCTGAATCCGGAATTATTTCCCGTGGGGCGGGAGTTTTTTCAGTCGCACGCCAGCATGACGTTGTTCCCGAATATGGTGGCGCTGTCAATTCGCGTGACTCATCTTCCGATGGAGGTTGGTCTGTTGGCGTGGCAGGCAGCGTCGATCTTTCTGCTGCTGCTGGCTTGTTGGGAATTGGCGGATCTTTTCTTCCCCGACTCGGGGAGGGCGCGCTGGGGCGGAGTTTGTTTGGTGGCGGCGTTATTGACGATTCCGGTCGCGGGAACGGCGCTCTACATCATGGACCAGTATTTGAATCCGCGAAATCTGGCGGCCTTCGCGGGGATTTTTATGCTGGCGAGAACTTTAGAGAAGAAATATTTGAGGGCGTTCCTGTGGCTGATATTTGCGGCCGCTATGCATCCGCTGATGTGGGTGTTTCCGTTTTCGTTTTGTGTGTTATTGCTGGCGATAGAAAAGTTCGAAAGTCGCTGGGGATTGCGAATGCGAAACGCTTTTGCGGCGAATTCTTCCGGCCTGCTTTCGGCGGTCCTGATCCCTCTGGCGCCTGCGGCGTCGGCGGCATACCACGAAGCTGCGAAACGGCACGGATTTCACTACATCCAGCGCTGGACCTGGTACGAGCTTCTCGGCGCGGTTGCCCCTTTGGCATTGTTCTGGTGGTTCGGACGGCTGGCGCGGAACCGGCAGTGGACGGTGGTCGAGCGGGTGTGCCGCGCTTTCGTAATTTATGCCGTGATCTATATTGTGGGCGCGATCATTGTGGATATGCCTGCGCGATTTGAGGCGCTGGCCCGGTTGCAGCCGTTGCGCAGTCTGCATTTTCTTTACATCGCGATGTTTGTGATTGGCGGCGGATTGATCGCGGAATATTTGCTCCGCGACCGGGCGTGGCGGTGGCTTGCGTTGTTTGCGCCATTGAGTCTGGGAATGTTCATGGCATCGCGGGCGCTTTTCCCCGCGAGCGCGCAAGTGGAATGGCCGGGCGTGGCGCCGAAGAATCCGTGGGCGCAGGCATTTGTGTGGGTACGGCAGAACACGCCGGTGAATGCTGTGTTCGCGCTTGATCCGGAATATATGAACATTCCCGGCGAAGATGAGATTGGATTTCGCTGTCTCGCGGAGAGAAGCCAACTGGCGGACGAAGTAAAAGACAATGGCGTGGTCAGCATGTTTCCGGCGCTGGCGGAAGAATGGTGGGCGCAGGTGCAGGCGCAGACACCGTGGAAGAGTTTTGGCGCGCAGGACTTTCAGAGATTGAAAAATAAATATGGGGCGGAGTGGGTGGTGGTGCAACAGCCGGGAGTTCCGGGGCTCGATTGCATTTTCCAAAACGGCGCGGTGCAGGTTTGCCGGATTCCCTAGCAGGCTGCTGAAAAACTCATTTCGGCTACCTAAAGCGAACCTCGGGCGCTGAAGCGCGGCTAGTTTTAAAGGACTTAACGGCACGACTGAACGTCGTGCCCTTCCCAAAACCAGCCCGACCGAAGTTTTTCAGCAGCCTGCTAGGTCAAATGGCGGGATGGGCGTTTTAGATTTCTTTAAGCCAAATTCTTTAACACAGAGGACACTGGGTTCCACAGGGTACTGCAAGGTCGAGCATCAGGCATGCATGCGGGGAGTGATTTTTCGCGCTGCTGATCGGATACAATCTCGACAGGAGTATTTATTGATGTCAACTGCGCGAGCCGTGCAAGCGCCAATTCGGTTGTTTCCCTACGAGAAGTGGGAATCGCGGCTGCCTGTGCTTGCGCGACAGTACAGGGAGAACTATCCCTGTCCACATATCCTGCTGAGAGATTTTCTGGAGCCGGAGACCGCGCTCGAAATGGCGGCGCAGTTTCCGCAGGCTTCCACCGACGCCTGGACGCAATATAAGCACGCCAACGAAAACAAGCTGGGCATGGCGAAGCGCCAGCTTTTTCCGCCAGCGCTGGGAGAAGTGGTCGATGAACTGAATTCGCCGGAGTTCGTTGCCTGGGTTTCGGAGCTGACGGGAATTCCGAATCTGATGGCTGATCCCATGCTCGAAGGAGGGGGACTGCACCAGTCGGGCCGCGGTGGCTACCTGAATGTCCACACGGATTTTTCCATGCACCACTTTCACACGCAGTGGCGGCGCCGAGTGAATCTGATTCTTTATTTGAATCCGGGGTGGCAGGAGCAGTGGGGCGGATCGCTTGAGCTGTGGGAACGCGAAGAAGGAAAGATGGCGCGATGCGCGGTGAAGTATGTGCCGCTGCTCAATCACGCCCTGATTTTCACGACCGATGAGCGGTCGCTGCACGGATTTCCCGACCCGCTGACTTGCCCTGAGGGCAAGTCGCGCAAGAGCTTGGCTCTTTATTACTACACAGTGGAAAAGGATGCGAAGGCCACGGGGCATTCGACCGATTATTTTGCGCGGCCGCAGGATGGTTATGGGAAGGCGGCGATGATTTGGCTGGATAAGAAGGCGGTCGATCTTTATTCGCGCGCCAAGGCGCGATTCGGATTCTCCGACGAGTTTGCCAGCAAGGTGCTGGGTTTTTTGTCGAAGAAGAAATAGGCGGTTCGGCCTACTATCGCTTGGGGCGTCGTTGCGCTTGAGATCCCTTCGGCTTCGCCTGAAAGGGCCGCTCTGCTTATGATGACACCCAGCAGACGACATCGAGCATGATCGCCTATTTCGGCGGCGCCGGGTTTGGGGCTTTCGGGGGCGCGGGAGGTTTGGCGAACTTCGCATCGTCGATGGGAACGTTCTGCTTCACGTCGCTTAACTGAATGGTGAATCGGTTGCCGGGGCGCGCCAGTGTCCAGCGAAATGGAATCTTTACGCCGCCGACTTCCTTGTAGTCGGCATAGTCGATTTGCGTGGGTAAACGCCCGAGCGGAGTTTCTCCGTACCGGACGAGGCGGACGAGCAGACCCGAGCGCTCGTCGAAGTAGAGATGGATGGGCGTTTTTCCCTCACGCTGTCCAATCACGAGGTAAGTGTTTTTGTCACCGATTTTTGCTTCGGGCGGGACTTCGGTTCCGGAAAACATGGATTTCAGGTGCGTTGCAAAGTGAAGATCGGCATCCATGGCTGCGGCGTCGATATCCGGACCGTGCATGTCGTGTACCGGATGAGCGGGAAAAGCGAGCCACCCTTCATGACCGTTGAATGCGGTGACGCTGTCGCCCTCCGGAGTGTGGGAGATCGACACGCGCATGTCCGGAGCTTTCGAAAAAATATCGATGGGAACATTGCTGTCGCCGAAGGTAATGGTTCCCTTCATGGCGCGGCTGGAAATTCTATCGACCGCGGCAGCGCCGCCCGCGGCTTGCAGATATTTGTCGAATAATTGATCGGCGGACGGGCCGGTAGTTTGTGGGGCCTTGGATGGTTCGCCGTTTCCTCCAGTTTCGGGCGGCTCGGCGGCGTTGTTTTCGGCCGCGGCGAGTTTTGGTTCCTCCCCCATCACGAGCGGGATTGCTACAGGGCGAATGCTGCCGCGATGGCAGGAGTAGCAGGTGACCTCGCGATGTCCCTCGAAATTATCCTGGTTGATGGCGAACATCATTTCCATCATTTTGCGGGCAATCTGCTTGGGCTTTTTGTCGTCTTTCTCAAATGCGCCCGCCACATGGCAGAATTCGCACTCCACGTTGAGAGAGGCGGCGACGAACTGCATCGCCGGAATGAGCTGGTCGGCGGGAATGTCTTTCAGCACTTTGATGTTCTTAAACTGCTGCTCGGCGGTCTTTGGTTGGGGGTTCGTAGTTGAGGCAGCGGCGGATTGCGCTTTCGCGGCTTCGACGCCGGCCCCTAGAATCGTCAGACTTGAGATGATCGCTGCAAGAGCAAGCAATGCGGATTTTTGTTTCATTACTTTTCTTCTCCAACAGGGTTGCGAAAACATCGTTTCTGACGCGGGAAGCGGCCCGCAGGCGCTAAAGCGCGGTTGTTTTTCAAGGGACCTAAAAGGCACGAGTGAACTCGTGCCCTTCCCGAAACGCGCTCCAATCTGAGTTCTTCAGCGATCTCTGAAGTCGCGCCCTTCCCAAAACCAACTCCAAACAAGAACCGGGCTTTCCATAACGTTCCAGCGCAAGGTTTCGTTTACGGCCGATTACTGTAAATATACTTTCCGGAGAGTTCGGCGACTACGAATTTGTCCGGCAGAAGCGCGTCCACTTTCGCCTTTTCATACGGCGGCACGAACAAGAATACACGCCCGCCTGCCACCCAGTCGCGCCGCAAATCGGCGTTAGTTAAATAGATTTTAGGTGCATCGGCAAACGTGGAACCGAACCACATGGAAGTGGTGCGGCCCTCGACCAGATCGATGGGACGCCGCAGATAGAACAATAACGACGATCCGAAGGCCTGGTCGCCGTAAATCATAACTTTATCTTCGGGGCGGGCGCGGGATGCGATCTCGCGCGCGAGTTCTTTCGACGAAAGATAAGGACCGAAGCGTCCCAGGGCGATGTGAGCTGCGATTAGAAATATGGCCATGCCGGCGGCGAGAGTCCACGTGGCGGAATAATGGCGCCGATATAAACGCAGAAAAAAAGATGCAAGAGGCGCCAGCAGCAACACGATCGCAGCCAGCGCGGCCGGCAGGCGCAAGGCGGCGAACGACGCGTAGCTCAAGTCGAGTATGTGCGAGGTGGAAAGCGTGTAGGCGCCGATATCCTGCTTGCTGAGGACGTTTCCGATATCGGCTT
Source organism: uncultured Acidobacteriota bacterium (assembly GCA_963755225.1). Lineage (GTDB taxonomy): Bacteria > Acidobacteriota > Terriglobia > Terriglobales > Acidobacteriaceae > Sulfotelmatobacter. The sequence goes on along the minus strand of CAVWJE010000005.1, from coordinate 523,166 downwards.
CAAACGGAAGATGGCGCGAATTCCAAAGGCCAACCACGAGCATCGCGCTGGCTGCGATGCCGATCGCGGCCAACACGCCTGCGGAGATCGTGAGCCAACCGGCGCGGGTGTGAGTTCTGCATTCGACGCGCTCGGATTGGGCAATGCCGTCGGCGAGCAAGAGCAGAAGCGGAAGATACGCCGGAAAAGTGTAGTACTCCTGATTGGTTGAAAGAGCGAAGAAGATGAGAACCACGCCCGCGAAGAGCCAGCAGAGCAGACGGGTGCGCGTGGCGAAATCGGCTCGCTGAACGGCGTTCTGATTGGGGTTGCCGCTGCGGCGGCTGCGCCATTCCTGTGCGCCATTCCTGAGTGCGGCGGGAAAATAAAGACTCCAGGGAAAAAGCCAGACGAGATGAAGCGTCCAATATAAAGTGGCGGGAAGTTTGTTGTAGTCGCGCGGATAACGCCTTCCGAGGAATCTTAGAAAATGTTCGTTGACGAAGTAAAACCACAGGAAGCCTTGATGGCTGGCGGTCGCGGGATTTCGCAGAGCGGCCAAAACGTGCCAGGGCGCGGCGATGAGAAAAAACAGGGCGAGGCCGGAAAGCAGCCGGAACTCGCGCCAGCGGCGCCATTCACCGGTGAGCAGAACGAAGAAGAATGCCGCGCCGCCGGGAAATACAAGCGCGATCAAACCTTTGGTGAGTACGCCAAGAGCCATCAGAGCGTAAGCGGCATACCAGCGCCAGGGCGCGGATTGAGGCTGCAACGCCGTGAGGAAAAAATAGAGAGCGGCAGCGATCAGCAAACTGAGCAGCACGTCCGGAATTAAAACGCGGGTGAAAAGATAAACGCCGGCACATGTGTAGACAAAAACTCCGGCGTAGATTCCGGTGCGCTCGCCGAAGGCGCGGCGTCCCCAGCAAAACGCCAGAATGCCCAGCAGCATCACGGAAAGCACCATGGGCAGGCGGGTGCTGAATTCATTGATGCCGAAGAGCTTGTAACTGAGCGCTACCAGCCAATAGGGCAGCGGAGCTTTTTCGAGATAACGGACGCCGTTGATGTGAAGCGTTACGTAGTCGCCGGTAACGAACATCTCGCGGGCGGCCTCGGCGTGAGTGCTGTCGGCGTCATCGAGCAGGCCGGGGGTGAACATGGAACCGGCGTAGACCGCGAGAAAAATCACGGCCAGCGCGGCGTATGCGACCGCGCGCGCGAGGCTGTGGGGCTTTTCTTCGTCCTGTGCTGTTGTGGAATCCGGGTTTGCGATCAAATGGTTGAGCCCAAACGAGTCTTACAAATTACCCGGTATTCGGCAACTGGGGTGTGGCTTGATAGTAGTGCAGTTGTGCTGACGCGCTGGGTCTGTTGAGCGGGAGATCCCCTTCGGCTTCGCTCAGGGCAGGCTTTCGCTGCGCCTGAAAGACGGCTTCGCTCAGGATGACAAAGGTTGTGGAAATACACAAACTGCACCGCTACCTACGGCTTCTTGGTTCCCGCATCGTCATGCCTGATGAAGTATTGCCACTTGTCCATGGCGGCGGGGATTGCGACGTCGAAGAATCCGACCATCATTTCTTGTGAAGTTTGATCGCCCCAGGTCACGGTTTTATCGGGGTCGGGATTGTGCGGATTGTTTTTCGAATTGTCATACCAGGCGACGGCGCGCAGCCTGGTTCCGGCCTTCAATTCGCGCGGCCGGGCGAGTTTATAACTTAGCTGCCAGTGAAAATGGTAATTCACGCGGAGCAGTGGCTCGATGCTGCCATCGCTGTGCACAATGTCATATTCGAAGCGCTTGCCGCGCAGGTGCATATGGGGGAAAAGACTGAGGAGGGTGGCATCGTTTGGCAGAGTGCCCTGCACCTCAACGCGAAAATTATCGGCGCCGGGCGGGATGATGAGCGCGTGATTGTTGAGCTGAAGCGTGACCACTCGCTGCTTCGAAGGAATCTTTGAAAATACCAATCCCGCGCTGGTTTGGTCTGCGGCGGGCTCGCCATTTGTGGTGTAGTGCATCTGGAAAACCAGGTCCGAGCCGGCGGGGACGAATTTCGCCATGCCATCGGCCCAACGGTCAGGCGCGCTGCCGGGCGCGTAGACAAGCAACAGATCGCTGGTGGTTTCGTGGGCCTGGCGGCGTTCTTCCGGGTCGCTCAGCGTCGAAGCGGTGAAAGGCTCGCCGATAGGGGCATGGCGAAGCCAGGGGGAATCCGGAGGACGAATGTAGACGACCGCGTGATGAACGTTGGCTGGACTCGAGGGGCGGACCTCGACCATCTGCACCCATTTGTCTTCAGCGAAATGTGTTGGCGCAATTTCGTAGGTATATTCGACTTCGCCGTGAGCGGGAATGTATACGGGTTTCGGCATGTTCACGATTACGTCAGGGTGGGGAATGTTCCATGCGTCGGTCCAATTCTTGGGCGGCGGGGCGTCGGGCCGATCTCCGGCGGGAGCTGCGGCATCGGCCCAGGCGGCGATGGTGGCGATTTGTTGCGCAGTCAGCGAGGGATCGTTGGAGAAATGGCCATAGCGCGGATCGGCGAACCAGGGCGGCATGGCTTTCAACTCAACCGCGGCGGCGATTTTTCCGGCAAAGGGTTGCGACTGCTCGTAGGTGAGCAGCGGCATTGGGGCTGGCTCTCCGGGCCGGTGGCAACTCTGGCAGTGGTCTTCGAGGATGGGAAGAATGTCTTTGTAAAAAGTTGGCGGAGGAGTTTTTGAGCTGGAGCCGGGGAGCGGTTGCTGCCATGCGGGCCCGATAATAAGGAAAGAAATCCCCGCGGCAAGGGCGGCGAGATTCTTCACGAGCGTAAGAACTCCAGAGTGAGCGCCCAGGCTTGCCGCGCGGAGACGGGCTCGTACGAGGCGCGTTCGTCGCAGAAGAATCCGTGGTCGGCGCGGGAGAATTCGGCGTTGACATAAATTTTGTTGTGCGCGGTTAGAGCTTCGGTGACGGCGCGGCGCTGGTCGGGGGGAATGTGTTTATCTAATCCGCCCCAGATTAACAACGATGGCGACTGGAGGTTGGGAACGCGGTCGAGCAATGCGGGCGCGATTCCGCCCCCGTAGAAGGAGACTGCGGCATGCAGCGGGACCGCGCTGTTGGCGATAAAAGAAACGCGGCCGCCGAGGCAGAATCCTACGCTTGAGATTTGGTTCGATTTTACTTGCGGGTTCGAGCGCAGCCATTCGTATGCGGAGCGGACGTCAGCCTCCGCGGTTTCGGGCGTTACTGCCTGAGTGTGCGGCTTGACGGAAGGGAAGTCTGTGTAGGCGGCTTCGAAGCCGGCGGGAGCGGTGCGGTGGAAAAGCTCGGGAGCGATGACAACGAAACCTTGCGCGGCAAAGCGTGCGGCGAGGTCGCGGATGTGATGGTTCACGCCGAAGGCTTCCTGAAACAGCAGCAGGCCGGGATGCGTGCCGGGATGTTCAGGGCGGGCGGTGTAGGCCGACATTTTAGTGCCGTCGGCTACGGACAGTTCTATTTTTTCTTTTAGGATTGCGGGCATGAAGAGATTCCTTCGTATTGATTTTGCCTGGTATTGGGTGGTGTTCTCATTTTGGCAGCAAAAGCCTTTGACCGCAAAGGGCGCGAAGGGGATCGTAAGGTCGCGAAGAAAGGCTTGATCGAAGCTCGGGCACGGCTTGGGTGATCTTGCTTGGTATTGATGATTGGCCGTCCGCTTTCCTTTGCGGCACCGGGAGTGGGAAGGGATGCTTCGACTGCGGTTGAGCTTCGCATTCGCGAAGCTCAATCCTCGCTCAGCATGACAAGTCTCGCTCAATTTCGCATATCTGGTTTCGCACATCTGTCGCACACCCGCGGCGGCGCCATGCGCAGGGTTGCGGGTAAAAATGCTAAAGTAAACGGTCCATGTCAGCGCCAGATTCTATTTTCGTTCGCGCCTGCAAGTCGCTGCCCGTGGAGCGAACTCCGGTGTGGTTCATGCGCCAGGCGGGGCGTTACATGCCCGAATACCGGGCGGTCCGGAAACAATATTCCTTGCTGGAGATTTGCAAGAAGCCGGCGCTGGCGGCGGAAGTAACGATTACGGCGGCCGAATTTCTTGGTGTGGACGCGGCGATTATCTTCGCCGATTTGCTGCTTCCGCTGGAAGTGATGGGGCTGCCGTTTCATTTTGCGGCGGGAGAAGGACCCGTCATCGAGAAGCCGGTCCGGGCGAAGGAGGACGTTAACCGGCTGCGGACGGATCGGGCTGCGGAGCTTGGCTATGTGGCTGAGGCGGTGAGTTTGGTGGCGAAACATTTTGCCGGGAAGATTCCGGTGATCGGATTTTGCGGTGCGCCGTTCACGCTGGCGAGTTACATGATTGAGGGCGGCGGCTCGCGGCATTATCTGCACGCCAAGAAAATGATGTACGACTCGCCCGCCGAATGGGACGAGTTGATGGGCAAGCTGGTCGAAGTGACGGCTGAATATTCGGCGGCGCAGGTGCGGGCGGGCGCGGATGTGATCCAGATTTTCGATAGCTGGGTCGGCTGCCTCAGCGTGGAAGATTACCGGCGTTATGTGTTGCCGCATGTGAGCAAGCTGGTGAAGAGGCTGCAAGAAACGGGCGCGCCGATTATTTATTTCGGAACCGATAGCGCCACGTTGCTGCCGTCGATGAATGAAACCGGGGCGGAAGTGATCGGCCTCGACTGGCGCATTCCGCTCGACAAGGGATGGAGCGCGCTTGAGCATCGCTGCGGCGTGCAAGGGAATCTGGATCCGGTTCTGCTTTTTGCGGATTGGAAAGAATTGAAGGCGCGCGCGGAAAATATTTTGCGGCTCGCAGGTGGACGTCCGGGACATATTTTTAATTTAGGCCACGGCATTTTGCCGGAGACGCCGGTGGAAAATGTGAAGAACCTGACGCGAGTGGTACAGGAGTATCCGGTGGCGGTTCTTCCTCCGAGCGACGGGGTTTCCGGAAGCCGGAAGCCGGCAGCCGGCAGCCGGGTTTCATGACTCGGGTTGCCATTATCGGTGGCGGAATTTCGGGGCTGGCAGCGGCATTTGCGCTGGAAGAACATCGCCGAACGGGCGCGCTGGAATATGTTTTATATGAGGCCTCGCCAGATCTTGGCGGAGTGCTGCGCAGCGAACGCGTGCAGGGATGCATTGTCGAAGCCGGGCCCGATTCCTTTCTCACCGAAAAACCCTGGGCCGCGGATTTGTGCCGCGCGGTTGGGCTGGGCGATCAATTGATCGGATCGAATGACGCCGATCGCAAGACCTACATTCTGGTTCGGGGCCGGCTGATTCCGATTCCCGACGGCCTGATGTTCATGGTGCCGACGAAAATTCTGCCGACCGGACTCTCGCCGCTATTTTCCTTGTCGACGAAGCTGCGCATGGCGCGGGAATTTTTCTCTCCTGCGCGCGCCGGGGAAGGCGATGAGAGCGTGGCGTCGCTGGTGGAGCGCCACTACGGAAGGGAAATGGTGGACCGGTTGGCCGATCCGCTTTTGTCCGGCGTATATGGGGGCGCGGCGGCGAACCTCAGCGTGCGGGCGGTGCTTCCACGCTTTGCTGAGATGGAGCGCACGCACGGAAGCCTGGGAAAGGCCATGTTGGCGGCGCGAAAAAAAACGTCGAACGCCGCGAGCAAGGCAGCGCCTTTTTTCACTTCGCTGAAAAACGGAATGCAACAGCTTCCTGAGGCTCTGGTGGCCAGATTAAATCAGGCTTCGCTGCTCACGAATGCTCCGGTGCATTCGATTCAACCGAGAACCGGGGGATGGAGCGTGGCGGCGGGATTGAAATCGGATCACTTCAACGCAGTGATCGTTGCCCTGCCAGCTTTAGCGGCGGCGCAGGTTCTTTCGGAATGCAGCGCCGAGTTGTCGGCGGAACTTGCAGGCATTGGGTATAGCTCGTCCATTACGGTGGGCCTTGGCTATGACAGCGATGTGCGCGAGGCGTTGCCTGCGGGTTTTGGATTTCTGGTGCCGCGGAGCGAAGAAAAAAAACTTTTGGCGGCGACGTTCGTTCACAACAAGTTTCCGCATCGCGCGCCTGCGGATCGAGCTTTGCTGCGCTGCTTCTTTGCGGGATCAACGGCGGAAAGCATCTGGGAACTTTCCGACGACGCGATCGTCGCTATTGTGCGAGGCGAGTTGCAGCAGATACTCGGCTTGCGCGCCGTGCCGCTTTTCGCGCGTGTTTATAAATGGAAATCTGCCATGGCGCAGTATGGAGTGGGGCATCTGGAACGGCTGGAGCGGATCGAGCGGCTGCGGCGGCAGTTGCCGGGGCTGGCATTGGCGGGGAATGGATATCGAGGAATTGGCGTACCGGACTGCGTGAGGTCGGGGCAGGAGGCGGCGAAGCAGGTTGTAAATCTCTGACCCACTTTCGGAGATGGCGCTTTAGTGAAGTGGTCACGTGGGAACGGTCCCGGACTGGTCATCTGGCCACTAAACTTCGGTAATTTTCCCAAGGAAAGGGAGCGTGAAACCATGTCAGACAACCGATCGAACGAAGAGATGCTGGGAGAAGTACTGCGCGAGATCGGAGTGCTTATAGTTGTATCTTCCCCTTTGATGAGTGGATCACGCTGCACGCCCCGACCTGGGAATTTGTGCTCCTAACAGTTTCCCTCAGCGCAGCCTGTATTATCGGTGGAATGTGGCTAGAGAGGAACCGCAGGAGGTAATTCATTATGGCTTTCATCATCACTGGACTCTATGTTCTCGCCTTGTTTTCCGCGGGTGCCTTCTTCGTCCGCCGGGGGAAAAAAGAAAAGCACGAGAAGGAGGAGCATTGCTCGGCCTCAACATGGAGCGGAACGAACCGGCGAACCAGAGTACGACGAAGCGGCAGTGACCGACGAGATACCCCCATCCTCACGCACTGAAGAACTTGTGCCCTGTTACGGCTCTACAAACATACCTTGGTGTCACGAACTGAACAGGCCGCCGGGGCGGTGCCGGCTGAAGCCGACCCCAGGCGCTGAAGCGCGGCGCATTTTAGCTGTTAACGGCACGAGTGAAACTCGTGCCCTTTCCGAAGCGGGTTCAGCATGTGCGAGGGTTCGGCGGGCGGGGGGCGTCCGCTCCACACATGAGCTATGCCGGGATGTCGGTTTTTGAGGGATTTTGTTCGCGGCGAAGGCGGGCGACCATGAGTCGGATTTCGTCGTAGGTAATTTCCGGCGGCAGAATATCTTTTATTGGCTTGAAGCGCTCCAATCCTACGCGGGCGCAGGCTGCGGCGATTACGGATTGTTTCTCCTGGCTGACCCATGCGGGCTGAAATTCGACCAGGCCAGCCTCGAGCAGGTTCGCGACTCCGTTGACGATGGTGGAAAGCTGGCGTCCGCGAATCTGCGCGATTTCTTCGAGGGTCCGGCCTTCGCTTAGGAGGCGCAGGGTCTCATCCGCGGGTTTGATTTTCTTCTCGGCGTCGCCGGCGCGGTCGCCCTGGCGAAATTTTCCCAGCGCGTCCAGAATCGGCTGGCCATAAATTTCCGCCTTGCGCTCGCCGATTCCGGGGATCTCGAGCAGCTCCGCGAAAAACTTCGGCTGGCGGCGGCAAATCTCGTCGAGCGAAGAATCGTGCAGCACAATATAGGCGGGGACATTTTGCTCTTTCGCCGTGGCCCGCCGCCATTCGCGCAAATAGTCGCGGAGTTCGTCGGCCTCTGGGCCTGCAGCGGAAGCGGCAGTGGGTTGTAGCGGCAAACGTTTTTTTACGGGCGTCTTTGGGAAAGTGGCAGCGGACGATTTCGCCATCCACGCGGCCGCGCTGCCGCACACGTCGCAGGCGTCGCAAGTCTGCCACTTGGGTACTTCGCCGAAATGCGAGCAGATTTGCCGGTGGCGGCAGCGCCTCGATTCGACAAATTCGCGAATGATGCGATAACGCTCCCAAGCTCGATTGCGTTCCGCGGCGTCGAGAATCTGGTTGGCGAAGAAGCCAAGAAGTCCCGCATCTTTCTTCTGCCAAAGCAGGACGCAATCGGCGCTTTCGCCGTCGCGACCGGCGCGGCCCGCTTCCTGGTAGTACTGCTCGATCGATTTCGGCAGCGAAAGATGAATCACCGCGCGCACGGCGGCTTTGTTGATACCCAGGCCAAAGGCGATGGTGCCGACGAGCACGCGCACTTCATCGGACATCCAGCGCTCCTGGTTGCGGCGGCGATCTTCGGCGTTCATTTTGCCGTGGTATCCGACGGCGGCGATGTCGTGATCTTCGAGAAAATCCACCGTCTCTTCGACGCGGCTGATCGTGGGAGAGTAAACGATCACGTTGCTGCCGGCGTAACTGTGCAGCGCGGCGAGCAGCAATTGCATTTGCTCAAATGCTTCGCATTCGCGCACCAGGTAGCGCAGATTGGGGCGGTAAAAACTGGCGATGTATTTATCCGGATCGCGCAATTGGAGTTGCGCGAGAATGTCGTGCCGCACATGGCGCGTGGCGCTGGCGGTGAAGGCGGCGATGGGACGGTCGGGAAATTTTGTGCGCAGCTTGCTGAGCTGGCGATACTCGGGGCGGAACTCGTGTCCCCATTCGGAGATACAGTGGGCTTCGTCGATGGCAAAGAAGGCGATGGGCAATTGCTGCAACCATCCCAGCGTATCGCCGCGGGCGATGCGTTCGGGGGAAACGTAGAGCATGCGGTACTCGCCTTTGCGCGCGCGATACATCACCATCGATTGCTCGGCTTCGCTCAGAGTGCTGTTGAGCACGGCTGCGGGAATGCCCATCTGCGCCAGTTGCGCGGCTTGATCGTGCATCAGCGCGATCAGGGGAGAAATCACCACCGCGGTTCCGCGCGAAATCACGGCGGGAAGTTGGTAGCACAGAGACTTGCCTCCGCCGGTGGGCATGACGACGCACGTATCGTGACCCGCGAGCAGGCTGCGCACGATCCGCTCCTGCAAAGGGCGGAAGGCGCTGTAGCCCCAATAGCGCTTGAGCGGATCGAGCAGGTCGGTGGCGGGGCTAATGAGTTAAAGAGTATACCGAGGCGAAAATTGGTAGAACTGTTAACGAGCCTGGAATAGTTTGCAAAATGAGGACTGGGCGAGGCCGGCAGCGGTGTAGTTTAGATCACGGTTGAGCCGGTTAAGCGGGAGATCCCTTCGGCTTCGCTCTCCAGAACTCATGCGGGAACTTGTTCCCGACATCACTGACGGTCAAAAAACCGTCGCCGGCTCAGAGCAGGCTCTCGCGCGATAGAACTGCGCTCCAGAATAGCAAACTTTAAAAATGAGCCACTAACAGGCGCTTCCAAGGACTGACAGGTGGCGGGAACTCCTTGCGGAGCTTGGGGCGGCACGGGTCGGAAAAGGGATCCTTCGACTGCGTTGCCCTGCGCTATCGCGCACGGCAACTTCGCTCAGAATGACAATCGCCGTCTGATTGGCAAACTGCACCATCACCGGATTGCCATATGCTTTTTAAGCAGATCGATCGTTTGTTGGAGTGGCAGAGCTTTAATTGTGTGACCGTTGCCGGCCACATCGTGGGCGCGGAACATTGAGTTATCGACGGCCTCTTCGGTGGCCTCGATCACCGCTTCGAAATAAAGGCGACATGCTGTCGTTGCTCAGCAGCTTTTGGGGCTTATATAGCGGCGCCTTTGGATCGATGCGCACATCGGAAGAGTTGGAAAAGGCAATCACGTAATCTCCGCTGCCGTTGGTTTCGCTGGATCCGGTCCGCGCCAGTCCCATCATCGCCCGCGCCGCCAGCCGATGCAAATTGCGGTGATCGATCGGGGCGTCGGTTGCCACCACGATCATGCAGGAGCCGTCTGGCGTTGGCAATTTTTCTCGCGCTGGATCGTTCCCGGCAGACGCGAGCTTTGGATACGTCTTTCCCAGCTCTTTTCCAATCGGCACTCCGGCAACTATCAAATTGCCTCCGAAATTTGTCTGCACCAACACTCCTACGGTGTATCCGCCCAAGTCAACGGGAAGGCGGCGCGAAGAAGTCCCGATTCCTCCCTTCCACGAAAAAGCGATCGTGCCCGTACCCGCGCCAACCACGCCTTCTTCCACCGGTCCGTCATTAGCGTTGTGAATCGCCGCAAAAACATCGTCGGGCGCAATCGGGCGCGAACGGATATCGCTTAAGTAGCCATCGTTCGTTTCTCCGACAACCGGATTCACGGACAGTACGTCTTCATTTCCCTTCAGATCAAACATGTAAGTGAGGAGGGCATCGGCTGCCCTGAAAACAGAGTCGGTGCCGGTAAGCAAAATTGGAGTTTCGATCTCGCCCATTTCGTTGACCTGAGTCGAACCGGTCAGCTTTCCATAGGCATTGCCCAAATACACCGCGGCCGGAACTCGGTCTTTATAGAGATTCCCTTCGTGCGGAATGATTGCGGTTACTCCAGTGCGAATGTTGTCGCCTCGAATGATCGTGGTTTGTCCGACTTTCACTCCGGGCACGTCTGTGATGGCGTTCAGCGGGCCGGGCGGCAGCACGCCTATTTCGACGCCCAAGTCTCGAATGCGGGGCCGGGTTTCAGTTTGGCTGAAAACTGCGGCAGGCGCGAAGAGCAAAAGAAATATAAAAACTGATTGCCTAATCATAAGAGAGTCTGACGAGTTACGAGGCCCCAGGGAAGCTCTGACTAAGTCCTCCGGCGGAAAAGCAGGTTTCTCGACTTCGCAAAATCGCCCGAAAATGGGCAATTTTGCTCCGCTCGAAATGACAAAGTTGAGGTTAATCAGAGTTTCCGTAGCTTTGCGGCCACTGTAAATCATACTTCACTCGCGGGTAGGCCCTGGCGAATGCAGCCCACACTATCGCGATTACCGCGAAGCATAAAATGCTGCCTTCCGGACCAACCATTCCGCCGGTGAGCCATCGCGATCCGTGAAAGCTTGATTTGAGCAGGTGGCCGGGGAAGAGCGTGCCGCTGTCTGGGACGGAATAGACGAAGGTTTCGCCCCAATCCCACGCGGCATGAAATCCCACGGCAAACCATAAATTGCCGGTGCGGCGGAGGGTGAGGCAGAAGAAAAATCCGATTGCGGCTGCGGCGAGGAGGCCGGTCCATTGCTCGCCGGCGTTTGCCAAATGGATCAGGCCGAAGACTGAGGACAAGACGAGCGCCGACGGCCAGAAGCCGATGATGCGCGTGAGCGTGAACTGGGAGTATCCGCGCAGGAGAAATTCTTCGAAGAAGCCGACCAGCAAGAACATGGCTGCCCAGAAAATCCCGAACTTCACAATGCGCAGGCCGTGTAGCGCCAGATGGCCGGGATCGAATGCTCGCAACCCGTACATGGCGCATAGCAGTAGCGTGATGCTGGCGAGTCCCCAAGCGGTGCCGAGCCAAAAGAGCTTGCCGAAGGCGCGGGGCAAAGGCAAGCCGTAAACTCCCCACGGGCGCTTCTCGAATCTTGCGAGCAAGAGCGAGGGGGCGATTGCGGCGAAAGCGACGCCTAACTCTTCCAGCAACATCGACCAGAGGCCGCTTGGGTCAAGGGTTAGAGAGGCGGCCCAGCGCGTTACGATAAATTGCAGCGGATAAAAGATCGCGATGTAGAAGGCAAGGCCCCAACCTGGCTTGAGGCCGTCTGGGCCGATAAAGACGGTGCGAACATAGGAGGGTTGCACGGCGGCAGCGAAATCGGGCGAGTGAATAGAGTTTTTCGTAGCGGGAAAATCCGGCATCGCGGCGGGGGGATCCGGCTTTGCTTCGGCGCTTAAATTGTGTGGTGCGTCACTCATCCTGTAGAGGGTTTCCGCAAATGCGTGCGCTCATGGTAAAACACTTCGTCCCGCCTTATGCCCCAATTCTTCACGCGCGAGCGGTTCGGCCGTCCGCAATTTCTGGCTGGCGCGTTGCTGCTGGCGTTTCTGGGGCAGGCGCTGTGGCTGATACGTTGCGAGATGCGGGCGAACAGCGGCCCGGACGCGGCCGAACAAATTCGAGTTGCCGCGGGCTGGCGGCAGCTTCACGGCGGGGGAATTGCGGGCGCGCCTTACCCCGACGCTTCGGGCACGCTTCCGCCAGAAGTAGCGGAAAGGGATGGTTACGATACCGAGCATTCCCCCTTACTTTCTGTCGTGAGCGCAGCGCCTCTTTTTTTCTATGCACCGTGGCTGCCGGATTCGGCCGCACGCTGGCTCCCGCGAATTCCGTTTCTCGCTGTGGGAATGCTGCTGGGCGCGTCGTTGTGGTATGTGGCGCGGCGGCTGTGCGGGAACCACGGCGGATTTATCGCTCTTACTCTCTATTGTTTTTCTCCGTCGATGATTCAAGCGGGCGCGGTCTGGCATACCGAGCCGGAAATTCTGGGGGCTTGGGGAACGTTCGGGGCGGTGTTTACCGCGATCGCGGTGGCGCACACGCTTTATGCACCGCGCGAGGTGGTCTTGTGGAACTGGCGGCGGATTGTGCTGCTGGGGATCGCACTGGCGATTGCGGTGGGCTCGCAGTTTTCCATGATCGTTGTTGTGCCCCTGGCGCTTGGATTTCTTTTTTATCTCGCGCCGATTCGGCGGGGGGCCGCGTTGGTGATTTGGGTTGCGGCATGTGTGGCCGGGTTGGCGCTGCTTTTTTCCGCGTATTTTTTTCATGCGCACGCTTTTGGCGAAGGCATGCGTCACGCGGCGTTTTGGGGCGCGACGTGGCGCAGCTTTGTTTTGCCCAATGTCTACTGGCGGGTGGGATTACAAGTTTTGCGGGGTTGCCCGGCGCTCATATTTTTACTGCCCGCGGCGCTTGTGACGTATTTCGCGTGGCCGCGAGCGCGCTACTTTGGGGCGACCGCGCCCCTGCTGGTCGCGGTACTGTTCATGGCGCTGGGCATGGCGCATCCGCATGTCGCGGGAGCGGGGTTCCTGCTCGCTTCGATTCCGTTTTTGTTGATCTTTGTCGCTGGAGCAATCGCCGATTTGATGGAGACTCGATTTAGGCCGCTGGTTACGGCCTGCGTGTGGGCGCTGCTGGGGGCTTACATCCTGTGGAGCGTGGTGGCGCTGGCTCAACTTCCGTCCTAATGCGTATAACTGGGACGAAAAATCCAGAACCACTAAGGGCACGAAGGTGCACGAAGGCTCCGGTTTCAACGGAAGGAGCGATTGCCGAAAAGTCCCGTGTCCTTTGGGAATGAGGGCTGGGGTTGCAGTATGATAAGGGCTGGATGCGGCTTTGGGCGCTCGAATGGGCGCTGTCGCAGGCTGCAAGAGTTTGGTGAGCAGGGTTATGCCGATGAATTTCCGAAGCTGGTTCGCGGTGATTTTTGTTTTGTTGCTCGTCGCCTTGATTCCTTGTGCGGCGCAGCGTGGCGGACATGCGGGCGGGGTTCGGCGGGCGTCGCCTGGATTTAAATCTGGATTCGAATCGCCGATCGGAAACTTTGCTGTTGGGGGAGCGCGTTCGGCTCGCGGGTTGCGAGGAAATTCTCCGTACGGTACTCGGAATAATTCTCCATACGGTTCTCTGCCTTTTTCGTTTTTTGGCGATTCGTTCAATCCGGATGACATTTACTCCAGCGGATATCCGGTGGCTTCCGAGCCGCCGGCGTTTTTGTTGCAGACTGCGCGCGGATTGTCGGGTCAAACAGGTTTTGGCGGTGGTGGCGACCACGAGGCCGCGGCGGCGTCTTCTCAACCGCTGATGATTGAGCTTCAGAATGGACGGTATGTTCGCGTGAATCCGAGCGCGGTGGATGGAGAGGCTCGCGAACTGGCTGCGCCGAGTGAAGCGCAGATCAGTAAGGCTGGATCGACGTCCGTCGTACACGATATTCCTTCCGCGGTGCTGGTTTTTCGGGACGGGCACAGCGAAGAAGTTCGTGATTACACGATTGCGGATGGCGCGCTCTACGCGCGCGGCGATTTTTACCGGGATGGATACTGGAATAAAAAGATCGAGCTATCGTCGCTTGACGTTGCTGAAACCGCGCGGGCGAATGCCGCCCGCAATGTGAAGTTTGTGCTGCCCTCTTCTTCGAACGAAGTGATTGCCCGCTTCTGAGGCCAGCCTGCGCGTGGTATAATATTCAATATACATAAGCAACTAAACGCCTGTGAAAACAATGGTTTGCGGCGATTCCTCGCAGGCGCTGAAGCGCAGTCGGTATTGCAAGACTTTAGCGGCACGACCAAAGTCGTGCCCTTCCCAGAACCGTGGCCCGATCAGAAAGTTCTTGCCAGAAATCGCGAAAGCAGACTTAAAGAGAATCGATTAAGAGCACCTCAAAAACATGGCTGACGATCAAAACCCTGAACTTCCTTTGACTCCTCCTCCGCCGGGCGATAACGGCAGTCCCGGCGCGCTGCACATTCAGCCCGTCAACATTGAAGACGAGATGCGGAAGTCGTATCTCGATTATTCGATGTCGGTGATTATTGGGCGCGCGCTGCCCGATGTGCGCGACGGATTGAAGCCGGTGCATCGCCGGATTCTCTACACCATGCAGCAGATGGGCTTGCAGCCCAATCGCGCCACGCGCAAATGCGCCCGCATTGTCGGCGACGTGATGGGCAAGTACCATCCGCACGGCAATCTTGCGGTGTATGACGCGTTGGTGCGCCTGGCGCAGACGTGGAGCTTGCGCTATCCGCTGATTTTTGGTCAGGGAAATTTTGGCTCGGTGGATGGCGATCCGCCTGCCGCAGACCGTTACACGGAAGCCAAGCTTGCCGCGGTTTCTACCGCGCTGCTCGAGGATCTCGACAAAGACACGGTCGACTTCCGTCCCAACTACGATGGCAGCGAAGTTGAGCCCGATGTTCTGCCCGCGCGCATTCCGAATTTGCTGGTGAATGGCTCCGACGGAATCGCAGTCGGCATGGCCACGAAGATTCCGCCGCACAATCTAACCGAAATTGTCGATGCCACGATCACGCTGGTGAACAATCCGAACGCGCAGCTCGCCGAGATTCTGAAATTCGTGCAGGGGCCGGATTTTCCGACCGCGGGAGTAATCCACGGGCGCGCAGGAATTTTCGAGGCTTATCGCACTGGGCGCGGACGCTTTATGATGCGCGCCAAGGCCGCCATCGAGAACATTTCAAAAGACCGGCAGGCCATCATCGTCACCGAAATTCCTTATCAGGTAAACAAGTCCGTACTTATCAAGCGCATCGCGCAACTGGTGAACGACAAGGAAATTGAAGACATCTCCGATGTGCGCGACGAGAGCGACCGCGACGGAATGCGCATCGTGGTTGAACTGAAGCGCGGGGCCGAGCCGCAGATCGTTCTGAACCAGCTCTTCAAACATACTTCCATGCAGGAAGGGTTTTCGATGATCCTGCTGGCGGTGGTGAACGGCGCGCCCCGTGAGTTGGGCCTTATCCCGGCCATCAAGCACTTCATCCATCACCGCGTGGAAGTGGTGCGGCGCCGCACTGCGTTTTTGTTGCAGAAGGCCAAAGACCGCGAGCACATTCTTGAAGGCTACCTCAATGCGCTCGATCACCTCGATAACGTGATCGCAATTATTCGCGCCAGCGCGAACCGTGCCGAAGCGCGAGAGAATTTGGTTGCGTATTTCGGCGGCAAGAAGATCGACATCAATACCACGGGCCGCGCGCCGAAGATCGATCCGGAAAAGCCATTCACGACGCGGCAGGCGGAAGCGATTCTCGAACTGCAATTGCATCGCCTGACCCGGCTTTCCATCGATGAAATTTCGAACGAGTTGAAGGAAGTTCGCGAGCGCATCGAGGATTACGAATCAATTCTGGCCTCCGAGAGCAAGCTGCGCAAAGTCATCATTAAAGAGTTGGAAGAAGTGAAAGAGCTTTACGGAGACGAGCGGCGCACGCGCATCGAAGACGAAGCGGCGGAGATCGTGCTCGAAGACCTGATCGCCGACGAGCAGGTTGCCGTGACTTTCAGCCATTCGGGCTACATGAAGCGCACGCCGATTTCGACGTATCGCATGCAGCGGCGCGGCGGCAGCGGACGAACGGGCATGAAGACGCGCGACGAAGATTTTGTCGAGCATCTGTTTATTGCCTCGACGCACGCCTTCATTTTGATCTTTACGAATAAGGGGCGCGTTTACTGGCTGAAAGTGTATGAAATTCCCGATGTCAGCGCGGCGGGCAAGGGCAAGCACATTGGCAACCTGATTGGGTTGCAACCGGGCGAGACCGTGCGAACGATGCTGGCGGTGCGCAAGCTGGAGGAAGAGAATAAATATATTTTCTTCGCAACACGCAACGGGCTGGTAAAAAATCCGAGCTGCGCGAGTTCATGCACGTGCGCGCGAATGGGATCAACGCCATCAGTATCGAGGAAGGGGACGAACTTGTCGCCGCGCGCATCACCAACGGCAACCAGATCGTCTTTATCGCCTCGCACGAGGGCATGGCGGTGCGCTTCGACGAGAATCACGTGCGCCCCATGGGCCGCGCGGCGTATGGCGTGAATGGGATCAATCTGGAAGAGCGCGATTATGTGGTTGGCATGACGGTGACGCCGAAGCCGGGAGAAGCGGCAATGGGCGGGCCGGCGGCCGAAGCGGCGCAAGGCGCGGATGCGGAGATTCCCGCCGGGGAAGTGGTCGATCTGACGCAGAAAGGCTACGCTGATTCTCTCCGTCACCGAGAACGGATATGGCAAGCGCACGCCGGCCGACGAATATCGGCTAACGAACCGCGCAGGCAAAGGCGTGATCAACATTAAGACGACCGAGCGAGTGGGCAAAGTGGTTGCCATCGCGCTGGTTGACGAGACTTCTCAAGTGATGCTGATCAGCCAGTACGGCAAGATTATCCGCATGGATTCAAAGACGATTCGCGAATCGGGACGGAACGCGCAAGGCGTGCGGCTGTTGCACATGGAGCCGGGAGATCGCGTGGCGGCGGCGGTGGTGCTGGCGCCGGAAGAAGAAGGCAACGGCGGTAACGGCGGGACACTGCTGCAATAGGCAGAGCACCGAACAGATCAAGGTGCGTGCCACGCGGCTAAACAGTTTGCAGAAAAACTTCAAATTCTAAGTGCAGCGCCTAAAGGCGCGCTGAAAACAGTACAGTTGCGGTATGCCTCAAGGCATACCCTGATACGAATCGCGAGTTTTTCCGCAAACTGTGAATCCGGCGGCTATCGCGCGAAGTGGCGGCATTGCTAAAGCAATGCCCTGATACGAATCTTGCGCGCGGAATGCCGCTATCCTGATACGAATCGTGCGGAACTACCCCCCGGTGGGCGGACCGCCGCTGTGGGACTCCGAATTCACTTCATGCCCCGCTTGCGAGCGATGAGCGCTAACTTTCTACGGCCTTACGCACCGCCGCTTTCGCCAGGAGCCGTGTCGAATCCAGCGTGGGGAGCGGCGAAGCTTGTGGCGCCACCAGCAACGGGATTTCCGTGCAGCCCAAGATAACTGCGTCGCAGCCCTGATCTTTTAGTGACTGGATCACTTCCACGAAGTATGCCAGCGAACGCGGCGCAAATTGCGCGTTGACTAACTCGTCCATAATGATTTGGTCGATTCGTTCTCGCCGCTCGGCGCTCGGAATACGGCGCTCGGAATACGCCACTCGAGTCCGGCGGACTTGAGGGCGTCGCGGTAAACCGGTCCTTCCATCAAATAACGCGTGCCCAGCACCCCCAGGCGTTTGAACCCCTGGCTCTGCGCCTCTTTCACGACTTCGCTCGCAATGTGCAGCCATGGGCGCGGCGAGCGGTGCTCCACCAGGTCAAATGCCCGATGGATCGTGTTATCGGGACAAACAAGAAAGTCCGCGCCCGCTCGCGCGAGCTTGTCCGCGGAAGAGAGCATAAGCTGGGCAACCCCAGCCCAATCGTTGGCGCATACATAGCGCATGTATTTCGCCAGCGAGTGCGAGTGGAGCGAAACCTCGGGATGATCGTGTTTGCCCAGCACCTGGGCGCCTTCCAGCGAGATGCTGCGGTAACAGAGCGCGGCTCCTTCGGTGCTGCAAGCGACGATTCCGATGTGAAGGGACATTCAGGCCGCAGTTTGATTTTTCTTTCCAAACCGTCGATAAAGATCGATTTTATAACGAATCGGCCGGAGAACCCGATGGTAATCCGAACTGTAGTGCGGGCTCAGAGTGAAGAAAGCGGAGTATCGGAATCACGCATCGAGCAAACAAAAGAGGGGTGGAACAACACTCTTCGACGCCGGTATTAACCATGCTTAATCCCGTCGTATAATCTAGTGCAATGATAACCGTATCGAAAGAAGACTACCTCAAGGCGATTCTCGAAGCTGAGAGCGAAGGCGAATCGGTGATCTCGGCGCGCCTCGCCGACTGGCTCAAAGTATCGCCGCCGGCCGTAACCATGGCAGTGCGCCGGCTGAAAAAGGATGGACTGGTTCGCGTGCCGGCCGACGGCCACGTGCGCCTTACTGCCGCCGGCCGCAAGATCGCGCGGAAGCTCACCCTCCGCCACCATCTTATCGAACGCATGCTGGCCGAACTTTTCGGCATGGAGTGGTGGAAGGTACACGACGAGGCGGAGCGCCTGGAACATGCCGTCTCGCCGGACTTTGAAGCGAAACTTCTGGCCAAGCTCGGAAAGGGCGGGGTCTGTCCTCACGGCAATCTTAGCGAAATGGAGAGTCCCGGCAGCCGGCGCCATCGCGGACTCTCGCTGCTGGCCGACGCGGCCTCGGGCGCATACTACTCTGTCAGCGGTATCTATGAACGGGACCGCCGTCTGCTCGAATTCCTGGAAGCGCGGGGCATTCGTCCCGGAGCCAGGCTGCGCCTGATTGAACGCAACTACGACCAGACCCTTACTCTCTCGACTGCCGCGGGCAATATTTCTTTGGGCCGCGCGGCCGCCGAACGCGTCTGGGTTTCTCCGGCGGAAGCGGCCTCCCGTCCACGCTGATTCGCGCGCTGATTAACATGCTCATTAACTATAGTTTATTTCTTGGTGTATACTTAGGCTAATCTCCCCCGGAAAAGTCCGGCCGGACGCGTCGGCGGAGAGCAGCAACTTTCTCAGCCGATGAAGTTCTTTGCCGCCCAATCCGCCGCCCCCAGCGAAGACGCCCTTGTCATTACTCACGAAGACGTAGACCGCGCCCACGACCGCGTCCGCGTCCGCTCCGCCCGTTCCCAACGCGGATTCTCCTCGAAAGCTCGATTGCTCTGGCTGCTGATCGGCCCCGGTGTGCTCGTCATGCTGGGCGAAAATGACGGCCCCAGCATGCTTTCCTATGCCGCCACCGGGGCAAAGTTCGGCATAGGATTCTTCCTCCCATTCGTCGTTCTTACTTTTTGCATGGCGATAGTGGTTCAGGAAATGACCGTCCGCCTTGGCGCGGCCACTCATCGCGGTCACGCCGAACTCATCTTCGAGCGCTTCGGTCCATTCTGGGGATGGTTCTCCATGATCGACCTGGGCATCGGCAACTTCCTCACCCTGATTACCGAGTTCATCGCCATTCGCGCCGGCCTGGGATTTTTCGGCGTGCCGCCGTGGGCAGCGGTTCTCACTGCGCTCGTGGTTCTCTACGCTGCCCTGATGAGTCACCGCTACTGGACGTGGGAGCGCATCACGCTGGCCGCCGCCATATTCAATTTAATCTTCGTTCCTGTCGCGCTCATGGCGCATCCGGCGTGGCATTCGGTGGGCCACGCCTTCGTCGCCTGGCAACCGCTTCCGGGGTTTAGTAAGGATGTTCTGTTAATCGTGCTCGCCGACATTGGGGCTACGGTCACGCCGTGGATGCTTTTTTTTCAGCAAAGCGCCACCGTCGACAAAGGCATGACCACCAAAGACATTCGCTTCGGCCGCATCGATACGGTGCTGGGAGCGGCGTTGGCTACGGCCGCGGCCATTGCGACAATTCTCGCGACCGCCCCGCTCTTCGCTCATCAAATGACTGCCGATAATTTTCAGGCTGCGGAATTCGCGCAGGCTCTCCAGCCCATCATTGGACGCTTCGGCGCATCCCTCTTCGCTCTGGGCATGGTTGAGGCGGGCATCGTCGCGGCCATAACAATTTCCACTTCTTCCGCCTATGCCTTTGGAGAAGTTACGCACAAGCCGCACAGCCTCAACTTGCCGATGGGCGAAGGAAAATCTTTTTACGCCGTCCTTACGCTATGCGCGGTAGCGGCCGCGGCGATCGTGTTAATCCCGGGTTTGCCGCTCGTGTATGTTGTTTTAATAGTAAACGTAGTCGCGGTGCTGGCCATGCCACCGGCCCTTGTGTTCCTCTTCATGCTGGTAAACGACAAGGAAATCATGGGTGACTTAGTAAGTCCGTGGTGGGCGAATGTTCTCTCCGCGGGAGTGGTGTTTATCTTGACGGCGGCGGGAATACTGTTCGGCCTCAGCATCGTCGCCCCGCATATCTTTGCCGCCCTGGGAGGAAGGTAAATGGCGAATAGGGACAAAGGTCAAATGGAACCCTCGGATCGAAGCTGGGTCCTATCCTCGTTGGAACACGACCAGTTCACCAATGCGAAGAAGCAGCCAATCCCGCGGCGCCGGCTCAAAGGCGGAGAACTGGTGGTGCTGTGGGCGCTGCGAATCTATCTGCTCTTCATGGTGGCCGTGGTGGGGTATCAGGCGTGGATTGCGGCGCGTTAGGGTGTTTGCAGGCAAACGGATCATCATCCGCGCGGGTTGGAATTAGGTGAGACGGACGCTGCCGTGGGGAACTCGTAACCCATGCCGGAAAAGAAAGGCCGCAGGCGCTAAAGCGCGGCTGGCTTTTAGGGGTTTAACGGCACGACTGAAGTCGTGCCCTTCCCAAGTCGCCCTTCCCGAGTTGTGCCCCTTTCCCAGTCGCGCTCAGCCCAAGTCGTACCCTTCCCGAGTCTGCCCTTCCCCAAATCGTGCCCTTCCTAGCTCGTTCCCGTCCCAAGTCGCGCCGCGCGATCTGATGTACTCTGTTCATTCCGCATGGGGAGACTGCGAATACATTTGCTGGCGGGAGTGATGGCGTTAGGCGGGCTGACGGGGTGCGCTTCGATTGGGCCTCCAGAGCCGCCGTCGCTGGAGCTGCCCAAAGCGCCGGAGGATCTGCGGGCCGCGCGCAAGGACGACAGAGTCACGCTTACCTGGAGCGTTCCAGAACGCACGACCGAGCGGCAGCGAGTGCGGTACTTAGGCGAAACGGATATTTGCCGAAGCCTGGATGCGGCGATCAAGGTCGATCCGATTTCGCGAAGGTGCGAAAAAACAATAGGAAAAGTGGAAGCGGCGGCAAATTTTGCGGCCGCGAATAAATCTGCGGTCAAGAATGCAAGCAAGAAGATAACGGCGAGCTTCGTCGACGCGCTGCCTGGCACGTTGCAGCGGGAGCACTCCACCGAATTTGCGACGTATGCGGTAGAAGCGCTGAACACGGCGGGCAAAGGAGCGGGCGTATCGAATCAAGTTCGAGTGCCGCTGGTTCCGACTTTGCCGGCATTTGCGGATTTCGCGGCGAAGGCGACGGGCGCGGGAATTCTGATTACGTGGCGGTGTCCGCCGATATCGGGGCGAAACTCCGGCATGAAATATTTGTTCCGCATCTACCGGAGAGCGGAATCAAGCGCGAGCGCAACGAAAATTGCCGATATTGACGCCACGGCGTGCGCCGCCGGACCGGCGGGGCTGGTGGCGTTGTCGAATCCTTCCTCAAGCGTCGCGGCGAACCAAACCAAACGGGAAGATGAGAGTCAGGAATCTTTTCTGGATCAAACTTTCGAGTGGGAGAAAAGCTATTTCTATCGTGGAACGGTGGTAAGCGTGTTGGAGGCTGCGGGAAAACCCGCGGTTGAAGTGGAGGGAGACGACACGCACGAAGTGGAACTTTTTGCGCACGATATTTTTCCGCCAGCGGTTCCAGAGGGATTGCAGGCGGTGTTTTCGGGTCCGGGGCGGCGGGCGTTCATCGATTTGATTTGGGCGCCGGTTACGGACGCCGATCTGGAGGGGTACAACGTTTACCGCCGTGACGGTCACGCCGTGGCGGTGAAGATCAATTCAGATTCGGTGAAAACGCCGGCGTATCGAGATTTGCGGGTTGAGCCGGGGCGAACTTATTTTTATTCGGTATCGGCGGTGGATCAGCGGGGCAATGAGAGCCCGAGGTCGGAGGAGGCGAGCGAAAGTGTGCCGTGAGGTGACAGGATTGGCAATTGGTAGTGTCCTAATTTTGGGAGCAAGAGATTTTGACCGCAAAGAACGCGAAGGACTAGCAAAAGGTCGCGAAGAAACGCACAATCCAAATTAAGACACAAGTCGGCGATTGACGAAGGCGAGCACGCGGGAGTTGGATGGTAGGGTCAGATGCAGCGTGGGATGGAAATGCCTTGCGGAGGCATCGGAAGACGAAAGGGAATAGGGATCCTTCGGCTACGATTGTGCCTCGCATTCGCGAAGCGCAATCTCCGCTCAGGATGACAAGATCCCAGGGGCAAAAAGTTTTGAGTGAATCTCCCGGAGTCGTGGTTAGATAGATTTTATGAAATATTGCCGGTTTCAACTGAATGGTCAGCCGCAGTATGGACTGGTGGAGTCCGTGGCTGGGCGGGACACGATTTTACGAATTTTGCTCACGCCTCCAGAAGAGTCGGATGGAGACGTGGAGGGACTGCGAACGAGAAAGATCGACGCTATCGCGATCGAAGATGCGCAGTTGCTGCCGCCGGTGCGTCCATCAAAAATTGTGTGCGTTGGGCGGAATTACCGGGCGCATGCCGAAGAGTTGGGGAACGAGATTCCGACGGAACCCATTCTGTTTCTCAAGCCGAACTCGGCGTTGCTGGCGCCGGGCGGGGTTGTGCGTAGGCCCAGGATTTCGCAGCGCGTGGATTATGAAGCGGAGTTGTGCATTGTAATTGGCAAGATCTGTTACCACCTGGCTGAAGGCGAAGATGTACGGCCTTACATTCTGGGCTATACCTGCCTGAACGATGTGACGACGCGCGACCTCCAGAAAAAAGACGGCCAATGGACGCGGGCGAAAAGTTTCGATACGTTTTGCCCGGTCGGTCCGGTGGTGACCGACGAGATCGATCCGTGGGCGGGAATTGCGGTTGGGACGCGGGTGAACGGAGAGGTGAAGCAGGCGGGCAATACCAGAGATTTTCTTTTCCCCGTGGATGTGGTGATCCGCCATACGGCGCGGGCGATGACTCTTTTTCCCGGGGACTTGATAGCGACCGGCACGCCGGAAGGAGTGGGTCCGGTTGTGGCGGGCGATGTGATGGAGGTCAGCGTGGAAGGAGTGGGGACGCTGAGGAATCCGGTGGCGGATGAGTAGGCACGGGTGATGTTGGATGTTTATTGCTGTGGACAGCCCTGCCGGTTGTCGCGCTCGAAATGAAAATGCCTCACAGGGCCTCGTGCGTATTTAAGATGCAAGGGATTCTTCGACTGCGGATTTGCTTCGCGAGGCGAAGCAAATTCCTCGCTCAGAATGACAGTACTTTTATTGCAGTGCCGTTACGACAGCGCGTTATGACAGAGCCTTACGACAGCGCCGTCACGACAGCGCCGTTACGACAGCGCTTTATTGCAGGCGGAAGCGTTCGCGCATGATTCGCTGGATACGCGGTTTGTAGAGCAGATCGTAGGCGAGTTCTTTGTCGGGGAACATGGCGAGGGCGGCGCGCTTGGCCCCGGCGGCGAGTTCCGAGGCTTCTTCAATGGTGAGGCTGGGGTCCTGGCTGATCACCGAAGAAACCATGCTCATCATGATCTGAAGCCGGCGGATTCTTTTGGCTTCATCCTCGGAATCAAGCGAGTCGTTCGGCGGCGGAAGCGGACGCTTATCTTCTTTCCCCGAATGTTTCCCGGAGTCTTTCTCCGAATCCCCAAAGTTCATGAAAATCCCTTTTGCCGTTGCCCGCCTCCATTGGTTTGGATGAGGCGATAGAGCCCGACGTTGCGCGAAGTTCTGAGCCTGCGCGCCAACATTGTCCGCACAATTATTGTGCGCCAACTCAGGTGGAAGACAAACGGCCCGAAGGTGCTGGGGATTTCGCAAAGCTTCAGGTTAGGAGTGAATGCGGACGCAGCGAATCGCCTCGAGCTGAGAATGAGGTTTGGAAATGCAGAATGAAGAATGAAGGCCACGACTTTTTGTTCGTAGCCTTCACTGTGCGGCATCGATTTCGCAAGTTCTTTTTGTTGGGTTTCGTCGGTGAGCTTATTGGCTCGATCCGGCTTGCATGGCCTGGCTGGCGTCGGCTAACTCAAGCTCGAATTTCTTGCCTTGAAAGCGAATGCCCGAGAGCGAATTGGGTCCGCTTTCGTTCTTGCGGGTTACCGCGGCATTGTTCGTGGCCGGCGTTTGAAGATCGACTACATGCGCCGGAGCTTTGAGCACCACGTTCTTGCCTTGCATGATGGTGAGTTCCACGTTGGGGCCGCTTCCCTCCCATTGAACTTTGTATTCGCCGGCCTTGAGTGTGGTCCCGTTCACCAGGACCGCATTATCCAGTTGCAAATCGGCTTTGGTAGCGGCGAAGGCGCTCGAGGCTACCAGTAAAGCAAAACAGACCGCCAAATATTTCGTCATTGTCGCTAACTTCATGATTGCTCCTTCTTCTCCGCGTTTCGGCGAAGAACGGTTGGGGCGGCACGGTTCACGACTGGCGCGAGAAAACTCTTGTGTTTTGCCGCGAATCGCCTAGAATGCAACCGCTGGGGTTCAGCGGACAAGCCGCATGGCTTGGCTCGCTTTGCAAGGGGGTTTTCTCAACTGGGCCGCCAAACCGAGAGTGAGAGAATCCCCTGAACCCCGCAAAGATCTGTGGTCACGAAGCGGATCGATCGTCCGCCCGCGCTTCTTTATTGACTTCTCTATTAGCGCTTCGTATCAGCGCTTCCTATCAGCTACGGAAAATCGCCTGCGAAAGTTCCTTGGAAAATCGTCCTGCAATGCTTTGGACGATTTCTCGATAGGTCGGTTAGCAGAGCGGGAGGTTCTTTGAGGGGCGCAGGAGAATTTCGCACGGACAGCGATGAGTTGTGTTGTTAAGAGTGACGAGCTTGCGGCGCGGCTAAACAGTTTGCAGAAAAACTCAATTTTAAGTGCAGCGCCCAAAGGCGCGCTGAAAACAGCGCAGTTGCGGTATGCCTGAAGGCATACCCTGATACGAATCGCGAGTTTTTCCGCAGACTGTAAAGCCGCGTCCCGATGCGAACTTCATGTTCTCAGCGATTGAGTTGGCGGCCACCGTCGCGAATCAAAAAAGTCGCGAATCAAAAAAGAAGAGCGCCAGTTTAATCGGTGTCGCCGTGCTTGCGGTCAACCGACCAGATTGCGGCTTGATCTTTTTCGAACGGATAGACATGCACCATCCAGTTGAAGATTACAGGATGGAAAGTTCCACCGGCGGCGTCGCAGGCTTCCTGCGTGGTAATCGATCCGGTCAGGCCGAACTGCGGATGCGGCATCAAGTATTCGCCTTTGCGCCCCGGCGGAGCGGTGCAGAAGTTCACGTGCTCATGCCATTGCGCCACGCTGAGCGGAACGCGCTCGTCGAGTTCGTCTTCGGTAAAGCGCTTCGGCGCGGTATACATCACGCCGATGAGTTTGTAATCGTCGCCATGTTTTTCGTAGAGCAGCGAGGTGGGATGCTCTGGATTAAAACGGAATGCGGCTTCCATCCCGTATCCATAGTTAGTGAAGTGATACATCTTCTGCGGAACGTTGGGCAGAAAAATTCTGTAACCCTCGGCCAGCGCGGTGTGATAGTCGAGGTATTTTTCCGCGGCCTTGCGGGCACTCTCGACGATCTGATCGGCGCGGGCGGCGTCGCCCGGTTTGGCGGGGCGCAGCGCAGTCATCTTCATGTGCGGGCCCATATCCATGTGGCCTTCCATGGAATGCATGGCGTGGGCGCCGGCGTCGCTGTCTTTATCGGCTTCCTTGTCCGCCGCCGCGGGCGTGTTGTTCATCGGCATGTTCGACATGTCGTGGCCGGGCATGTTCATTCCGGGCATGTTTTGCGATGGAGTCTGCTGGCCCCAGGAGATGGCGGCGAAAAGGAAAACTGAAATCAGGACGAGATGGTGGCGCATGGCAATTCTCCTACGTCTAGGTGTATTAACACTGTCGCAGTCGAGTTGTTTCTGCAAGAAAAGTCAGGTTACGAGCCATTACAGAGGTAACGGTGGAAAGATTTCAGGGCTGTAGCCGTAGCTAATTTTTTATTGGCTTGCAGCATCGCTGAAACGATGCCCTGATACGAATCATTATCCGTGAGCCGGAGCGTATTGGCTTGGCCCGCCGAATTGTTTGCCGAGCAAGACCAATCGCTTTTCGATTCGTTCCTTACTACTGCAAAGGCGCGGAGACGTGCTCGTGTACGATGAGCCACTTGCCATCCTCATTTTCGAAAACGACGGTCCAGCGGAAGTTACCCATTTCAACTTTGCCGGCTTTGGTGGTCATTTCGTCTTTTAGGGTCGCGGTAGCCCAGACCAGGTCTCCATGAGAATGAATGGCGAGATCGTCGTTCAAGGTAAATTTTGCGCTCTTGTAGTCGGCGAGTTCGGCTTTCACTCCTTTGTCATATTCTTCCCAACTGTTGTATTTCAACGGGGCGATGTCGAAGAAAGTGTGCGGGCCGGTGGCGTAGAACTGGGCGGTGTTGGCGGGATCGAGCGTGGACCAGCCATCCCAAATTTTCTGCATGTAGGCTTTGTCGGGTGCGGGCGACGTGACAGATTTTCTGGCCGGCTTAGCCAGGGCGGAAACTGTGAGTGCGAGAAGACATAGCAGAATGGCGGGGAAACGATTCATTGTCGAGTTCCTTTTCCAGTGGATTGGAGGTCGCTCCGGCCTGATTGAGCGGGTCCGCGGAATTCTCGCACAGGATCTCTAATAGCGCAAAATGGGTAATCTCCTAATTTCGGGGGCAAAAGCTTTTAATCGCAAAGGACGCGAAGGACTCGCGGAGGACTCGCGAAGGTCACGAAGAAAGGCCACTGGTCTAATTTGACGCTTTTCCACAGCGCACGCTAGAATGGTTGAGTTTGCCTGTACTCGCCGTCCCGTTCTCGGACGCTCGCTGTGGCTGCTTACGCGCCGTGGCGGAAAACACAGCAAGCAGAGCAGTTTGCCAGATCCCGTGGCTGCGCCCGTGTGCGCGTGTCAGCGTTTGGCGGCTGATTCTCAAGACATTTTGACGGAGGCAGACGTATGTACGCGGTGATCCGCGCTGGTGGAAAGCAGTACCGGGTGGCGCCCGGCGATGTGATTCGAGTGGAAAAGTTCGCGACTGGCACCGATGGGCACGTCGACTTCCCGGAGATTCTGGCGGTATCGGGCGGCGAAGGGAAGATTGGCAAACCAGAAGCGGAAGCTCGCGTGGTCGGCGAAGTGGTGGAAGAAGGCCGCAGCCCAAAGATTCTGGTTTTCCATTACAAGCGCAAGAAGCAGTACAAGAAGCTGCGCGGACACCGGCAATCCTACACCGCCGTGCGCATCACGGAGATCGCTTTCGACGGCCAGAGCTTTAAGGCTCCGGATCAGCCGAAGAAGCAGCCTAAGGTGAAAAAGGCTGTGCCAGCGGAGGAGCACGAGGCAGAAAAGGCTCCCAAGGGGCACGCGAAAAAGGCTCACGCTAAGAAGAAGGCTGCGCCCAAGAAAGCGGCGAAGAAAGCATCGGCCAAGAAGAAGTAATTTCGTCTCTTAAATTTTCTTTTCGACCACAAGGGCACAAGCAACGGTTAAGCTTGGACGTCATCCTAAGCGAAGCCGCTTTTCAGGAATGGCGATCTCAGCCAGCCGGTATTTGCGGAGATCCCTCACGGGGCTGAAGTACGCCGCGTTTCGGGATGACAACGTTATCATGGAAATAAATTCAAACTGAGCGCTAACTTATTGCTCAACACAGGCAACTGGCCACCGGAAACTGATTCTTATGGCACATAAAAAAGGGCAGGGCACATCACGAAACGGGCGCGATTCAAACGCGCAGCGGCTAGGCTTCAAGGCATTTGGCGGACAGATTGTCCCGGGCGGCACCATAATTGTGCGGCAGCGCGGCACTCGCGTGAAGCCGGGATTAAACGTGGGACGCGGCAAAGACGACACTCTTTTTGCCAAGATCACGGGGCGCATCAAGTTCCTCAATAAAGGATCGATGGGCAAATTCGTAATGGTTGAGCCGATGGAAGCGATGGAGTAGCTGTTTCACGGGAGATCCTTCGCTCCGCCTGAAAAGCGGCTTCGCTCAGGATGACGCCCACAGTCTGCTACGGGCGAATATCGAGAGCGATCCAAACCGGTTCCTCCTCGAACACTATGGGAAGTTGCATCCGCACATCGTCGCTGCGCGTGCGAATCTGGTAGTCCATGCCGGCCAGCACCGTCGGTACCGACAACATGCAGCGGTCCCCCAATCCAATTTTGGCTTTGAAGTAGCCGGCGACGATATTGCAAATCTCGCCGACGGCATCGCACTTTTGCGCGGCGGCCTCCTCGGGAGGAACGCCCAGCATTTTCGAGGCAATCTTATTGGCGGCGTCCATGCTGCAACGAAGGCTAAAAGTTGCGCAGATTGGGCCGGCGATTCCGACCATGCCGGTTACGTGAGCAATCACCGGAAGGTCGCTGGTTTCCGGAGCGGTGACGATGGCGCCCACCATGGTGGCGAAGACCTCGATTATGCTTTCGCGCAGAATTTTCGGCCAGGCGTCGCGGGGCACGACCGCGTCGGTTTTTTGGAGTTGCGGGGAAGAGCTCATTTGTAATCGCTAACCGCCCTCTTTCCTACCTGGCTTCGCAAGGCATCGCTCCGTAAGTCATCGGCGAAATGATATGCCGGCATGAGTCGTGAAGAATTTCTAAGGCTTATCCAATTTGAGGCCTTCCAATTTCGCAAAAGAGAATCGGCGGCGGCGCGGTGTGGCGCATCGAGCTTCCGGTAGTGGCTCAGTTTGAAAAAGTTTGTTATTCCGAAGCGCAGTTGGTATCGCGCGAGAGCCTGCCCTGAGCGAAGCCGAAGGGACTCTGCTTTGCTCCGGCCAAAAGCGGATTCCTCTCCGGCAAACAACGCCGGTTCGGAATGACAAAAGGCGATGTTGTTCAAACTGAGTCACTACCGAGCTTCCGCTCGAATGGACAGCCGGCGGCAGCTGTCCCTACATTAAAAGAAGCGGACGCTACTTCGGCGTGATTCGATAAGGCGGGCAGATGTTTATTGATGAGGCGAAAATTCGGGTGAAGGCGGGCGACGGCGGCAATGGGTGCATGGCCTTTCGCCGCGAGAAATATGTTCCGCGCGGCGGGCCTTCAGGTGGCGACGGCGGCAACGGCGGAGACGTGGTTATGGAATCGAGCGAGCGGCATAATACGCTGGTTCACTTCCGTTTCAATCCCGAATATAAGGCGGAGCGCGGCCGTCACGGCGAAGGCTCGAACAAGAGCGGACGCGAAGGCGAAGACATACTGCTGAAAGTTCCGGTCGGGACGATTGTGTACGACGAGGCGACGGGCGAAAAAGTGTTCGATTTTTCGGCGCCCGATCAGCGGATGGTGATTGCCCGCGGCGGCCGCGGAGGGCGCGGGAATGCGCGCTTCGCCACTTCCGTGCATCAGGCGCCGCGCGAGCATGAACCGGGACGGCCCGGCGAAGAGCATAACTACCGGCTCGAACTGAAGTTGCTCGGCGATGTGGGGCTGGTGGGATATCCGAACGTGGGCAAGTCGACGTTGATCTCGCGCATCTCGGCGGCGCGGCCGAAAATTGCGGACTATCCTTTCACGACGCTGGAGCCGAATCTTGGGGTGGTGGCGGTGGGCGATCCGAGGAACGAAATCAGTTTTGTGGTCGCCGATATTCCGGGATTAATCGAGGGGGCGCACAGCGGATCGGGCCTGGGCACGCAGTTCCTGAGGCACATTGAGCGCACGCGATTGCTGGCGCATCTGGTGGACGTTTCGGACGCGAGCGGCCGGCCTGACGTGGTGAAAGATGTGGAAGTGATTCTGGGCGAACTGGCGAGCTTTGGGGCGGGGCTGGCAGATAAGCCAATGATCATGGTTGCGTCGAAGATCGACGTGGCGAATAAAGATAAGGTGGCGGCGCTGAAGCGCTTTTGCAAAAAGAAGAAGATGACGCTGTATGAGATTTCCGCGGTGACTGGAAAAGGGATCGAGGAGCTAACGTTCGCGATGGCGAAGGAAGTGGAGGCGCTGCGCGAACGGGATCAGAGTGAGGCGGTGGAGAGCCAGAGCGAGTGAAGTGCCGGAGTTTCCTATGACTACCGAACCAAAGGCCTAATAGCTTTCGTTTGACTGCCGGCCAAAGGCCTCGAGCTGCGCTCGAGGGACAGCCGAGGGCGGCTGTCCCTACATGAGGGTTTGCCCTCGGCTGTCGTTACATGAGCGGTTGTTATTGCGGGTTCGGCGGAGTGACGGGGGTGGTGTCGCCGGAAGCGCCGGGGGTGATTTGGCTTCCGATTACATCGCCGGAAACGATCATCTCCACGCGGCGATTCAGTTTGCGTCCGGCGGCAGTGCTGTTGTCGGCTACCGGATCAGCCTTTCCCATTCCCTGCGCGGACACGTTGTTCATTGAAACGCCGGAGCCAACAATGTAGTCGCGAACGGCCTCGGCGCGCTTCTCGGAAAGTGTCTGGTTATATTCCTCGCTGCCGATCGAATCGGTATAGCCTTCGACTTGCAATTTTAGGTCAGGATAGGCGAGAACGATTCCTGAAATCTTTGCCAGGCGCTCGCGGGCTTCCGGCTTGAGGGTGTACTTGTTGAAGTCGAATAATACGTCGGGCATGCTGACGATCAGGCCGCGAGCGGTGTCGCGGGTTTGCAAAACCTGATTCAACTGGGCCAACAGGCGGGCGCGCATGGCTTCCTTCTGCTGAATCGCTTCCTGCTTCTGGCGCTCGGCTTCCGCGGTGGCTGCGGCAGCTTGTTCCGCCGCGAGGCGCGCGGCATCGGCGTCAGCTTGAGCCTGCTGCTGCTGGGCAAGAGCGGCAGCTTGCTGGCGTTGGGCTTCGGCAGTGGCGAGTTCGGCTTCGGCGCGTTTGCGGGCGTCTTCATCGGACTGTACTTGAGCCTGCGCCGCCTGAGTTTGCGCTTGCGCAGCCTGCTCCTGTGCCGCGCGGGCGTCGGCTTCGGCCTTTTCCTGGGCTTCCTGGCGGGCGCGTTTTTCGGCTTCGAGCTTGGCTTGCTCGATTCGGCGCAGAGTCAGCACGCGCGCGTCTTCCGCCATTTGCGTAGCGCCGCGGGCGGCGGTTCCAATCGGCGTGCGGCCTTGCTTGCGCTGGTAGTAATCTTCGGCGCGTTGCAGCATGTCTTCGGCCTTGGTCAAACTATCGGGCGCGTATTCTTTTGCGCCGGCGGCCTTGGCAATCGCTACGGCGTTTCGCGCTTCGAGCAGATCGAGCGGAACTTTGGCGTCTGCTTGGTAAGAAGGAAGCTGATCGGCGGGAACGTCGATGGTGTATTGCGAGCCTTCCAGCACGTCGAACTTGGCGTCGATGGGCTCCTCGAATCCTTTCGTCTCCTGCCGGATGATGTTTTCCGCGATGACTTTGTTACTGGGGTGAGTAACGGAAAAATAAGGCTCGGCCGTGACGATCATGCCGAAAGCCTGAAGATCGGTGGTGACGTCGATTTTGTCTTTGCCATTGTCGCCGGGGAGAACTTCGCCCAGGTTGACGGCGCGGCCGTCGGGTGTAATCGCCCACAGCACATAGGTGAGGTACTGGCCGCCAAAGCTGTTCGCCGGACTCAGATGGGTCAGTTCGGCGCTGATGGCAAGATGCCCGGCCTTGCCGTCAACTTTCGCATGGCCTGCGACTGCGGGCATTAAGTCGGTTCCGCGAAAATCGACGTTGGTCGATCCGCCGCGGTTGCGGTAGTTCACCGCCTTGGTCGTGCGCGCGAATACGTTCACGCGAAAGACCGGCATCTGATCGTTCTGCCCGGTATTCTGGTTCATTTGCGTCGGGGCGGCATCCTGGCCGGTCGCCGGCGCCTGCGCCGGATGAGGGGATGCGGGATACATCGGCTGCGCGGAATTATCCTGCGCGTAGAGTGCGCCCGATAGCGCGACGGTCAAAAGTGCGACGGTGAATAGTGGGACGGTCAATAGCGGAACGGAAAAGATCCTCTTCATATTCATGAAAGCCATCCTTGGAGAAGCTTGTAAGAGCTTCAAATTTGCACACCCAAATCGGGGTTCTCGTCGCCAACCGCCGGCTGGCTATCGCACGCCGGAATATTTTGTGCACTCCACGACCCTGTTTTTGACGTGCGTGTTGGATGAAGTTGAGAGGACGGAGGTTGCTTTATATAACCGCACCGACCAACTAACGAGCGAGAGGCTCACAGGCAGTGGAAATCGGATACGAAAGTAAGAGGCTTTACCAGAGGAGTGCCCTAATCTCGGAAGCGAAAAGCTTTTGACCGCAAAGGTCGCAAAGGACTCGCAAAGGTCGCGAAGAAAAGCACGATCGAGATCAGGGGACCATTACGCTTGCGGCAACTGTGAGCCGTGTTGGAAGCGGTATTGAAGAATTTTAGCGGCGAGGGCAGGCGGCATTTCTTCTCCGGCGGATTGCACGGAGCGTACCACCTCTCCGCGGCAAACCACTTCGGTGGCGGAAAGGCCGGCGATTTCCGCGGGCAGAACCAGGCTAATTTCCAGTTGAGCATTGGGCTGCAAGAAATCCTGGGCTTGAAAAAGCAGTCCGGAACGGCTGATGTTTTGAGTCTTGCCCTCATGCCATTTCTCTTCGTGGATAAGGCGGTATTTCAGAGGCAGGCGGAGCTCGAACCGCTTCGCGCGCGCCAGGGCGTGTGGAGATGAACCGCGAATATTGTGAACGGGTACGAGAATTTCTCGCGAAGATTGCCTCGTATCCAGCACCTCGCGGACGATCAGGTTCAGGTCGCGAAGGGTGAAAGGCTTTTGCAGCAGGCGAATTCCCGCGTCCAGCGTGCCATTGCGGCCGACTACGTTTTCCGTATAGCCGGACATGTAAAGAATTTTCACTTCGGGACGAACCTCCAACAGGCGCTGCGCCAGTTCGCGGCCGTTCATGTTGGGCATGATGACGTCGGTCAGCAGCAGATGAATCGAACCTTGATGGGCGGCAGCGACGCGCATCGCGGCAACGCCATCCGGCGCTTCAATCACGCGATACCCCTGTTTTTCGAGGAGTTGCCGGGCGAGATAGCGCAGGTTGGCCTCGTCTTCTACAAGAAGAATGGTTTCAGTTCCCGGCTGCGCTGCGACGCTGTGCGCGGCTGAAATGGCCGGGGAGGAACCCAGCGCCGCCTCCGATACGCGGGGCAGATAAATCTCGAACGTGGCGCCATTCCCCGGTTCGCTGTAAACCCAAATATAGCCCCCGCTTTGCTTGACGATGCCATATACGGTCGACAGGCCCAAACCCGTGCCCTTCGGTCCTTTTGTGCTGAAGAACGGCTCGAAGATGTGGGATTGAGTTTCGTAATCCATGCCGGCGCCGTTGTCGGTGATGGCCAGCATCACGTAATCCCCCGGCTGAAGAGGAGCGTGCAGGCGGGCGAATTCCTCGTTGAGCGAGACGTTTGAAGTTTCGACGATTAGCTTTCCGCCCGAGGGCATGGCGTCGCGCGCGTTGACGGCGAGATTCATGATGACTTGTTCGATTTGCAAGGCATCGGCGCGAACCGCGCCCAGCCCGGCTTTCGGCACCATCACCAGTTCGATGTCTTCTCCGATCATGCGAGTCAGCATCTTGAGGTTCTCGGAGATGACTTCGTTGAGATTGAGGATTTTAGGGGCGAGCATCTGCTTGCGGCTGAATGCGAGGAGTTGCCGGGTGAGCGCGGTGGCGCGGCCGGCGGCATTGGCGATTTCCTGCGCCGGAGCGCGCAGGGCTTGCTCCTTGCCCAAGCGGTCGAGCAGGAATTCCGCGTAGCCGGAAATCACCATCAGCAAATTATTGAAATCGTGAGCGACGCCGCCCGCCAGCCGGCCCACGGCCTCCATTTTCTGAGACTGCTGAAGCTGACCTTCGAGAGCGCGACGTTCGGTTACGTCCTCGGCAAACAACTCGAAGAAGTTTTTTCTGCCGCCATTCGACACGGCGCGGCCGGAGACGCGAACCACGGTGCCGGCGCCGTCTTTGCGCTGCCAGTCGCCGGTGAGACCATTGAAGGGGATTTTCGAGCGCAGGCAATCGGCGAGTTGGAACCATTGCTGCGCATCCGCATAGAGGCTGGAGAGATATTTGCCCTCCAGTTCGCGGACCGAAGAATACCCCAGCATGGCAAGCAGCGCCGGATTGGCGTCAAGGAGTTTGCCGGCGGAATCGCAGCGGCAAATTCCGTAGGGGGCGTTGGTGACAAGCGAGCGAAAATTCATCTCCGAGTGGCGAAGGCCTTCCTGAGCGGCTCGCAGCGCGGCGTTGAACCAGCAGATCAGCGCCGCCAATACGACAAACAAAGTGAGCCGCAGCATGGTGGAGCGAAATTGCGCGGGAGTTTGTTCGCCGGTGAAGGAGAAGTACGCGCTTACGGTGAGCGCGAAAGAAGTGGCGACCAGACCGGGCTTCCAGCCGCCATACCACGCGCTCACCATGACTGCGACCGCGAATACGGCCAGGCGGCTTTCGGTGAGGTTGGGAAGCAGTAGCGCTGGAATCAACGCCAGCGTTGTACTGAGGACGGCCACACCGTATCGCAGGATAGGCGCTCGGGCAGGCTGGATGCGGAGTAGGGGGAGGGTTACTCGCATGTAAACAATACTAACGCTACCTTGGCAGGCGCACGAGATTACAGGAGTTCATTCCAGATTCGCGGCGCGTCATTTTCCAGGACGGCGCGCGCGAGGCCGGTTGGACGATGAACGGTAGGACAGTGTTTCGCACGAAATGGGTGTCCGAATTTCGGCGGCAAGGATGAAGGTGGCGATGGGATCGAACTTGCCAATGCCGCACAAAACGAAGACACTAACGCGCATGAACATTGGACTGTTTGGCGGAACCTTCGATCCCATCCATCGCGGGCACCTGGCGCTGGCGCGCGCGGCGCGCGAGCGCTGCAAGCTTTCGCGGGTGCTGTTCGTTCCCGCGAATGTTCCTCCACACAAGCAGCGGCAGCCGCTCTCGGTTTTCGCGCATCGCTATGCAATGATCGCTCTCGCGACCGGACAGGAAAAAGACTTCGCGCCTTCGCTGCTCGAGGCTCCGGAAGAGGCGGAATTGGAGCGCGCGCGAAAAGAAAAAATACATCTGGAGAAACCGAACTATACGATCGACACGGTCAGGCGCATAAAGCGGTCTTTCAAAAAAGCCGACCAGCTTTTTCTGCTGATTGGAATCGACGCTTTCGCGGAGATAGCCAAGTGGCACAAGGCCGAAGAACTGTTCAGCGAGTGCCGCTTTGTGGTTGCGAGCCGGCCCGGGTTCTCGCTGGCCGATGTGGCCAATGCCCTGCCAGAGAATCTGCGTCCGCGAAAAGAAGCGACGCAACCGTTTCACAAGCAGGCGGCTACGGGAGACCTGGTGCTGAGCGGCGTGACCGTTCATCTGCTGGACGGGGTTTACCAACCCATATCGTCAACCGCGATTCGTCAAGCTGCCGCGGCCGGCAAGCCGGTGGGACGCTTTGTGGAACCGGCGGTCGCGGACTATATAAAGAAGATGGGGTTGTATAAGGGATAGGCGTTGTATAAGGGCTAGTCGTTCGTCGTTCGTCGTCGGTCGTCGGTCAGATCGTCCGCTCGTTCTTCATTTCTGAGTTCTTGTTATCTTCTTTCGGGTCACATCGCTAAGCGTTGATCGGCGATTCATTTACAATGAAAGCGCGGTTCGATTTAAGTCAACGACCACGACGAAGGGCCAACTTCCTCCTCTGCATGAAGAAAAACGATCTGAAACAGCAAGTAACGGCGGCCATTCAGGCTTGTCTCGACAAAAAAGCGGAAGAACTTTCCATCCTCGAGATGGAAAAAAACTCTGGCGCGTTCACCGACTACTTTGTGCTGTGCAATGGCACGAATCCGCGGCAGGTGCAGGCCATCGCGGACGAGGTGGAACTGCGCCTGAAGGGCGCGGGAGTGCGGCCGGCGCATGTCGAGGGTTACAAGCAGGGCGAGTGGATACTGGTGGATTACGTCGACTTCGTGGTGCACGTTTTCTCCGAGAAGGCACGGAAGTTCTACGATCTCGAGCGGTTGTGGAAGACCGCCAAGCGACTGGAGCCGTCGGAGCTTAAACCAAGAACGAGAGCGAAGGCCGTGATTAAGACAAAGCCGAAACCGCGCAAGGAGGGCGCCGAAATGCGGTCGAAGAAAGCGTAGTTGCTTATGACCAGCCTTCAGTTGGCGGCAGGGATTGTATGGAAACCTCAGTTCACCGCGACCAGCGCCTGAAGGCGCTTTCCTGGCGCGTTGGTTACGATATGCCGGAAGGCATATCCTGATACGAATCGTGCCTCGGCTTAGACGTACTTCGAAGTAAAATGTCCTTCGAGGTAAACGTCCTTCGGTGCGAAACATACCTCGGCGTAAAGCCTACTTTCGTAGAGGGTTTGGACGACGAATTGCTGAGAAATGGGAACGGGGATCCATCTCGTCGTCGAATGGTTGCGAGTGCATGCGTGAAGATCGTGAAGATAAAGATCGCATGGATTGGCAACACGAAAGAGCCGGCGATTCAATCGCTGACGGACGAGTATTTGAAGCGGATATCGCGTTACGCTGCGGTCGAAAGCAAGCCATTGCGCGATGAAGAAGCGCTTCTGCGACTGTGCGGCAAGGCGAAGGGGAAAGGCGCAGCCGACGGAAAATCGACCCTGGTGCTAACCGATTCGCGCGGGAAGCAGTTATCCTCGGAGGAGTTCGCGCAATTTGTTTCCGCCTACCGGGAGCGCAATCCGCTGCCGGTGGTTTTTGCGGTGGGTCCGGCGGACGGTTTTAGCGAGACCACCCGGCTGCATGCGGAGCATACGATTTCGTTCGGCAAAATGAGCCTAACGCATGAACTGGCTCGTGTGGTTTTACTGGAACAGATCTATCGCGCATTCACGATTC
This sequence comes from uncultured Acidobacteriota bacterium, assembly GCA_963755225.1. Classification (GTDB taxonomy): domain Bacteria; phylum Acidobacteriota; class Terriglobia; order Terriglobales; family Acidobacteriaceae; genus Sulfotelmatobacter. Next base: position 486,250 of record CAVWJE010000005.1, on the reverse strand, counting down.
TCGCGGGGCATCCTTATCACAGGGGCCATTGAAGTGTCGGGCTTCCGGCTTCGGGCTTCCGGCTTCGGGTGCGGCTGATGGGCCTCATGGCTTAACCTGATTTCATCGGACCTGGTATTGGGTTAAAGTAAGATGGGCGATCAAGGTAAGGCGGATCGCGCTTATTCAAGGGAATCATTTTTATGGAATCATTGGGAGCGCAGTCATGAGAGATGTGATGGAGTTGTTGCGATCGAAGGAACAGGAATTGTTGAAAGTGAAACGTCAGGTGGAAGCGCTGCGAATCGCCGCGCCGCTGTTGGGACGGGAAGACGACCTTTCCGCGCCAGCGGGGGCCGGTCAAGTCAAAGACACGACCCATCTTTCATAGTTGTTGGTTGCCTCGCGAGTTTCGCCGGATGGCCGCCTCGTCGGCGAATCGCCTAATTACGAATCGCTTTCGCGATTGGGCGCGACTCGGTGGGCCGAGGCGAAGATTCCCGCCGCAGGAAAACGATCAAGCTTCGGGCGCGCTGGACCGCTAGCAGGCTGCTGAAAAACTCATTTCGGCTACCTAAAGCGAACCTCGGGCGCTGAAGCGCGGCTAGTTTTAAAGGACTTAACGGCACTACTGAACGTCGTGCCCTTCCCAAAACCAGCCCGACCGAAGTTTTTCAGCAGCCTGCTAGAGCGCACCCTGAGCTTGAGGGCTCACTACACTTACAGCGTGCGACCCGCTATTGCGATGGGCTTCCCGCGCTCGACGCGGTACGCAACGACTTCTTCCAGTTGGCGCCCTCCAGCCAATCGAAGCTATAAGTAAGTTTGATCGAAGGGCTCCAGGTGCTCAGGTGGACGCGCTCGACCTTGTTCTCATAGTCGAATCTCTCGAGCGCGGGTCCGAACGTGAGATTCGGCAGGAGTTTGAAGTTTAATGTCTCGGTTGCGTCATTGCGATAGAGCGTGTCGATCGCGTTGTCGAGATGCGCCGGACCGTAGTAGGCGAATGAGTCTTGCGTCCGTACGCTTAGTTTCCAGAAAACGGGCCAGCTCCAATCCAGGTCGGCATAAGGCCCCTGGCGCGTGCGGGTGGCCAGCACCTGATGCAGGCTGTCCGCGAGAAAACCGGTTTGTGCCTCTTTCGTATCCAGGCAGAGCGTGATGGTAACGGCAGAGCAAGAGCCGAGGTTGGTGTTCAAAGATTCCAACGCGTTGAGTTCCCAGCCAGCTTGATAACCAATCTCAAAGTGGTTCTTGTCGCTTTCGGAACGGTAAGCGAGGCGCTGGAAAAAATTGCGGTTGCGGGCTAAAGGCAGAGAGATGGCGGGAACCATAGGGCTGCCCGTGGGGGTATAGAGGGCTGCGAACTGTAGGTCTTGTTGGGCGATTTGGGTATCGAAATGGAATGGTTCCCACACCAAGCCGAGCTTGTCGAAGTACTTGTGGCCGCGATGCCAGAAGAAACCTGAGTCCACAGCGAACTGGTTCTTGCTGAGCGAAACCAGCGCGGCCGCGGGATAGACGACATTGCTAATACCGGCAGGACCCGTGATTGGAACGGTAGCTGTCGTGCCCGTAACCGTCTGCTGATATTCGCTGAGGCCGCGAATAAATTCATCGAACCAGCGTCCACTGCGCACCCATTCCTGGTGCGACGAAAAATTGACGGTGTGGGATTGGAGATTGCCGGCCGCAGGTTCAGTCACGCCACTCAGTTCGGTGGTCTGCTGCATTTCGCTGAGATTATTGCGCACGGCGCTGAAGTTGAACGAAAGATCTTTCAACGAAAAACGCCATGTGGGGTTGAGCTGGGCCTGATAGTTGGTGCGGCTGAAGGCGTCCCGCTGAAGCTCAGGAAAACCTCGTATGCTCCGCACATAGGCCCGCACGAATCCGGGAAGACCGGGAGAAAGTTGCGAAGGCAACTGGCCTGGGTTTTGCTCTTCGGCGAAAAGCAAACCCGGATTATCGGGGCAATCGTGTTTTCCCAGCGAGTCGCATACCATCGCACTGATGCGCCGGGGTTGATCGACCACCTGGTGATCTTTAGCCCCGCCGGGGAGCCGGGCATCGGCGAGCTGCGGGTCGGCCAACTCCGGATACCCGGTGTCTCCCGCCGCAATGTGGTTGCTGGTCGCGACCGTATATAGACGGTTGGGATCGACCTGCATTCCATCCAGCAGATATTGTTTGTCGCGCGTTTTTTCGATGCCCAGCGCCAGCAGGCCGCGTTTGGTTTCGACGATCTCGCCGGTGGCCTGCTCATCGAGCGCATCCAGTTTTTCGGAATCGTCTAAAACCTTGGTGAGAGTGCTGCCTTTCACGGAGAGCACTTGGAGGTAGTCTCCCACCCACAGAATTCGCTCCAGGAGTTCGCCGTTGGCGTGCTCGAGGTCCGCGTGGCCGTTTAGGGGCAGGGGAAATGGTCCCCAATAAAAAGAGCGTTTCTGGAGCATGGCGACATCGGCGTGAGTTTTGTCACGCAAGGCGGCAAGCACCGCCAACTCAAAGGCGTTCACAAACTGCGGCGCGAGCGGCCGGCCAGAAGGATCTTTCGCAGCCGTTTTGCAATCGGGAGGATTGTTGTAAACGGTTGGCGCCGGCAATTGATCTTTCCAATATTTCTTAAGCTCGAGTTCGCGGTGGGCGAGAACGTCATAACAGGCTTGCAGCTTATCCGGGTCGACGGGCTCGGATAAAGGAAACCACTTGTCGTATTGGCCCGCGATCACAAACTTGCGAATGTCGCGTTCGTTGGGCGGAGCATCCGCGTCGGTGAGAGTGATGGAGCGCAAAGGATTCGGCGCGCGTTTCGCCCCGGTATCATAAGCCAGCCAGGGTACGACAACCAGTTGCCGAAATGGCGGGAGCGCCTCTTTCTTTTTTTCTTTCGATTCCACCTTGCTGGCATCGGCGGGAGTCGGAGGAGTTTTTGCAGCGGCCTTCACCGGCCGGAAAAAATTGACCTCCTCATCGGTAGTGGCGGCGGAAAACGAGGTCGCCGCCGAAAGTACCACGTCGAATCTTAACGATGTGTCACTGATTGTGGTGTCGGCCAGATTGGCGGCCAGCGCTTCCGCTTTGCCGCGGGTCATTTGAGCCAGGAGCACTTTGTAAATCGGTTGGCCTGGATGTTCCTTTTGCCAGTACAAGTCGAAACTTCGCACTGCAATGCCCAGAGTTGTGGCTTCATCGAGCGTATCGACCACAGTGCCGTAGGTTTCTTTTCCGAGCTTAGCCGGATGAGGGGGAACCGACTTTCCCGGAGATATTTTCGGTTGCGAATTGCGCCACGCCAGATTATCCCGCCCAATCAAACCGGGAAGGTCTTTATCCACCACGCCGAAAATTACGGCATATTCCGGCTTATAACAGCGCTTATCCGGCGCCGCGGTGTCGCTCGAATCCTTGCAGGCGGGAATGTTCGCCCGTGCTGAATCTGGCGCACGGCGCAACTTTTTCAGCATCCATGGACTGGTTTCCGCTTCGCCGAATAGAGGTTCTGCGACGGTGAAGCGCGCGCAATAATAATGTTGCTTCCTCTGCGCGGCGTAGTAACCTGGCTCATCGCGTTCTCCCGCCCACGGCGCAAAATCTTTCGGATCGATTCTGGTACAAAGGCCGTAGTGCGCCGGCAGGGGCGACCACGCGGGCAAATCGAAATCCCACACCGATTTATCTTTCGCCGACCCGTCGTCTTTCTCCTTGGTTCGGCTCGTCAGCGCTATTTTTTGCCGGGAAGTTTGGCCGCTGGTTTCGCACTCCTCCGGATTCAACAAGTCCAGACCGTCCTCCTGGCTAACGGGACAAAGGAAGGGATCGAAAGGCGCTTTGCTGGGATTGGAAATGGAATAAAACGACGATGTTTCCGAAATCTCGAAGCGGATTTGGCGCGTGAAGGGCGGAATGGTTCCATTGTCGGAGATGTCGAGGGATTTCACGCCGGTTGGCATCCCGGGAATAAATTGAAGGTTCTTTTCCGAATCCTGAATCGTCGCTGGTTTCTTAAGGTAGGCCGTTTTCACAACCATATTCGACGCCAGCATAAATGCGGGATGAGTTTCTTCGGGCGTGTGTTCAGAGTCGGCGATAAATTTGGCTCTGGCCCGGGCGAGGCGGGCCGCTATGAGCCGCAGGCGCTCGGGCCCGAAATAAAAATCGTCCTTGCCGGGAACCAGGGCGTCGTAGTGAGCCTGGAAGAAAAAACAGCCGACGTTGTCGCCGATCCTCTCCATCGGCATCCGGTACCACGGGTTTCCATTCGACGGGTCGATCAAGTCCCGCGACTTGGCATGGATCTCACCAGAGTTCGGATCGCGGTAGGAGCGCGATTCGAGAGTCACGCCGAAGTTGTCGCCCATTCCCACGAGAAGGTCGCCGTCGGGCCGATGCTGATCGCTGAGGAAGGCGTATGCGGGAGTCTGCGGCGGAAGCTGGTCCCAGAGATCGGGTTTGCGCTCGGCGTTGAAATCTGTTTTTCTCAAGTGGTCCGGGTCGTCGGCCTCCTCATGGCCCGTGTACTGCGTGTAGCCGGGATATTCTTCAGGCTTTTTGCAATCGGTTTCGAAGTCGGCGCTTTGCCACTCGGGGAGGCGATAGTATCCGAGTAGATGACCGGTGAAGTATATCTTCAAGTCCTCGGGGGCTGAACGGGGGGCGCTGGGTGGCGCACTTGCCGACGAGACAGCCGAAGCCGTCTCCTGCGCCGGGGACATAGCGCAGGCCAGGACGATGGTGAACCACAAAAGAAATGCGTTCCGGAGATTCATTTGTTTTCCTCCGGGGGAAGCGCATATTGCTGCGAAGTCTACGCGGCAGGAAAATCCTGTCAAGCCGCAAACTTGATGCGTAACGTTCGACCGGCCTCCCCCAGGCGTTTTTCGGCGGCGCTCTCGCGAATGCTAGACTGACTCTTCCATTTTTATAACGATAACGACGGGAGAACTCCTTTTGGCTTGCGATCTTCTGCGTTGCGAACCTGTGTTGGTGGTGCACGGCGGCGCCTGGGCCATGCCCGACGAAATGGTGGAAGCGCATTTGCGCGGAGTGGGCAACGCGCTGACGGCGGGATGGAGCGTATTGGAGCGCGGCGGCACGGCGCTGGATGCGGTGGAAGAAGCGGTCGTGATTATGGAAGACGACGAAACGTTCGACGCGGGACGCGGCAGTTTTCTCAACCGCGATGGCCGCGTGCAGATGGACGCGTTAATTATGGATGGGGCCACGCTGCGTGCGGGCGGAGTGGGCTGCGTGGAACGCGTGCGGAATCCGGTGCGCGCGGCGCGCAAGATTTTGAGCGATAGTCCGCACGTATATTTTGTAGGCGAAGGAGCGGAGCGGTTTGCTGCCGAGCACGGCATCGAGCTGTGCGGAAACGACGAATTAGTGATTGCGCGCGAAGTTGGGCGCTTGCGGGAATATCAGGAGAATACGAAAGCCAGCACTTCCCAGGCGAAAGACGGGCGAGAAAAGGGACAAGCGCCGGGAAGCGAGATGTTCGCCCCCGCCATTTCGCACGACACCGTTGGCGCAGTGGCGTTGGACCGGAATGGTGACATCGCGGCGGCGACCTCGACCGGCGGGACTCTGAATAAAGCTCCTGGCCGGCTGGGGGATTCGTCCCTCATTGGATGCGGATGCTACGCAGATAACTTGAGCGCAGCCGTATCCACCACGGGCTGGGGCGAACCAATTATGAAGCTGGTGCTCGCTAAGTGGACGGCGGATCGCGTTTTGGCTGGGAACCTGCCGGAGTGGGCTGCGCTGGAAGCCATGAACCACCTAAAAGACCGGCTGAACGGCCACGGGGGAATTATTGTCCTTAACCGTCGGGGTCAAATCGGGATCGCGCACAATACCCCCCGCATGGCTTGGGCGCGAAAAACGGTAAAAAGCGAGGCGGTGGGGGTTGAGTTCGGTCGTTTTTGAGATCGGCCCTAGGAGAGGCTGGGAACGCGATTTTGCAAAAAGCGGGTACCCGTGTTACGAAATCCGAACAAGGTCGGGAAATTTCGTGAGAGGGACGCTCAAGCTCTTGCTTCACAGTGGCGAGGCAAGATGCAGATTCGTCAATTCTGACGCGGATAAATCTTGTTCGGATTTCGTAACAAAACCTTCCGTCCGAATATTTAGTGCAAATGCGGTCGCCAAAAAGCCGCATATCCTGCTATGATGTCGAACACTTTCCATGGAGGCGTGCAATGCTACCAGCCGGTAAAAGCCTTCGTACCCTGCGCGAAAAGCTTGGGCTCACCATGCGCGACATCGAAACTTCGAGCGCGCGTATGGCGGAAAAATATCGCAACGAGGAATTTTCCATTCCTCCCAGCCGCTTGTCGGACATCGAGACGAAGGGTGTTTTGCCCAGCATATTTCGGCTCTACACGCTGGCGGTGCTTTATCGCCGCGACATGCGCGAACTGTTGGCGTGGTATGGCGTCGACATGAATAATATGGCGGCGGATTTGGGCATGGTTGCGCCGCCGCGCTCGCACATCTCCGAAACCCTGGCGGGATTGCCCTCGGTGCAAATGCCGGTGCGCATGGATCCTGCCTTCGATCAGCATCGAACCGCCAACCTGGGCCGCATGGTCGAGGAGTGGGGACTGGTTCCGCTCTCCTATTTGGCGCAGTTTGCGCACACCGATTTCACTTACGGATACATCGGCAATCAGGATCTAACCATGTATCCCATCCTGCCGCCGGGCAGCTTTATTCAGGTGGATGAGGCGAGGAACAAAGTGGCCGAGGGCATGTGGCGCTCGGAGTACGAACGGCCGATCTATTTCGTTGAAACCCGCGACGGCTACACCTGCTGCTGGTGCAATATGCGACGCGACGATATCGTTCTGCAACCGCATCCTCTATCGCCAGTGGCGGTGCGAGTTTTGCGGCATCCGCAGGAAGCCGAAATTATTGGCCAGGTGGTGGGAGTGGCTATGAAGTTGACCGAGTGGCAGGCTTTTGGTTCTTCTCCAGGGACGAAAGCGCAACCAGTACTGAATTAAGGTGGCGGGCGGCGACTTCGTCATTCTCCGATGGGAGCAGTTGGCGGCACTGTTCCCGCATGCCATTTGCATACTCACCGGCGGTCTTATCGCCGTCCCGGTTGGACTCGCGCAAATCTTCGACCAGGTCCGCAATCGGCGCGCGCAACACCGCCGATAAAGCTTGAGAGTGAGCCGCCTTCAAAGCCCGGTCGGAAGCGTCTTCTCCGTGCAACAGCGACAAACCCCAATGTGTGTAACCGCCTTCGCGGCGGCGCAGGGAGGCGATATAAGCCAGCTTCGCCAGCAGGCCGGAAACGGCTGCGAGGGTGGTCTCGCGGAGATCCTGCAATGCGGATTTCAGCGTCATGATCGTTTCCGCAAACCCGGGAAGCGGGCGGCGAGAGATTACTTTGCCGCCAATAGCGCAGCCACAAACCTAACATGCAAGCGCGCGGGAGAAAAGGGAAAAACGGGCGGAAGGATGCCGGTTTGGCCGGTCAGGGATTATTAGGTTGCGATCCGAATTGCATGGAGGTGAAGTGCGATCTTGCAGCTTGGGCAATTGTGGCCAATACCGAGTGTTTCGAAAAACATGCCTCTAACGGGATTGCATAACACGGCTTGCTTCGGTGTGCTGAACGCGCAGTGTTTTGTTACGAATTCCGAACAGTAGCTAGGCGAAAGTGACCTTTCCAGAGGGGCGAGGCAAATGAAACTATCACGGCTCGTTTTTCAATACAAGGAGAAAAATAACCGTGAAACGTACCCTAATTGCAGTAGCCGCAGCAATTCTGCTCTTGAATACACTGACGATTTCCACAATCGCCCGCGCCGATGCCGGAAACGGCGGAGGCGCGTTGCTCCGGCAGCAGCGGCAACTGCAAGCCGTAGGTTCGGGCTGGTGTTACAAAAAACGAACATGGCTCGTAGGGGTTTACTGTCCGACTGGAATCGCAGTATAGTTGTCGGCTCAGGCCATGTTCCATGCCCATTCATTTTTGTGGCACTACCTGTGGGTCGCGCCATGCATCCTTTTGGTAGGTCTCTCTGTCTCAATGTGGAGACGGAGCCTACAGCGGGAGTTTCCTGCCTTTTTTTGTTATGCCATCTTTGAGGCCGTTGGAGCAGGAATCATTTATGCGATGGACATTAGTCCATCTGTATCTGGCCCCACCTATTGGCGTACCTATTTTATTTTTTTAATTGTTGAAGCCTTCGTAAAGTTTATTGTAATCGGCGAGGTTTTCACCCACCTCCTTATCAATTACCGTCCGCTTGGCAGGAGTGCGAAAGTTCTAATCAGTGGAATCGGCATCATCCTGGTGCTGGGGGCTGTGGTCACAGCGGCTCTTGCGAGTCCGAGTCCTTTCTGGCTAATTTCCGCCACGCGAATCCTGGGAAGAAGCGTGAGCGTGGTTCAATGCGGCTTGGTAGTTTTTCTTTTTCTTTTCGCCGCCCGCTTCCATCTAACCTGGCCGCGTTTTACCCTCGGCATTACTTTGGGCTTTGGCATCGTTGCGAGTGTTCATCTTGCTTATTGGGCTTTGATGGCTGACTGGCTTCTTGGACGGAAAAGCAGCCTGCTCGATTTTCTTCTAATGGCCACCTACCACGTCTGTGTCTTGATCTGGTTTTACTATCTTCTCGTCCCGCAAAGAGTTGCCACAAAGTCTGCGGTTTCGCTGCCGGAAAATAATCTGGCGGCGTGGAACCGGGAACTGGAGCGTTTACTCCAACCGTGAATCTGGCCATCGTAATCGTCATCGCCGCCGCCGTTGCCCTGTGCGTTATTTTGCGCCTGGCTGTAACCCAAACTTTGCAGGCCAGGAGCAGCGAAAACCTGGCCGTTGCCATTCGTCCCATCGACGTTGAAGCGTTTCGCAATCTGGTTAATCCCGCCGAGGACGATTATCTGCGCAGGCGCCTGCCGCCGCCGCAATTCCGCGAAGTGCGCCGCTTGCGCCTGCGCGCCATGGCCGCATATGTTCAGGTCGCGGGAAGCAACGCAACCGTCCTTGTGCGCGTGGGTGAAGCCGCGCTGGCTGGCGGCGACGAGCGCCTGGCCGAAGCCGCGCGCCAACTGGTGAACGACGCACTCTTGTTGCGGCGCAATACCACCATCGCAATGGCGCGGATATATCTGGCCCTGGCGTTGCCGAACTCGGAGTTCGCCGCGGTGCGCGTGGCCGACCGTTATGAGCGGCTCAGTGGAGCGGCCATGCTGCTCGGCCGATTGCAGAATCCGGCGATCCCGGTGCGGCTCGCGGCGCTTTCGTAAAATCTGCGCCTGTGAATATGAGCCTGTGAATATCTATAGTGATGGATGTCACAGACTTGATGATGGCTTCCTTGCCATAATAGTGCCCGGCGTCGCCGTGCCGCTCCACGGCTCGCCAGGTGCGCCAGCGAAATCCGGTTTACTCGCGCATTACCCCGCACATTCCATCCTTGTTTTCGTCCTATGTTCTGGTGTAAAAACCAGCGGGAACCTTCCATCCCTGAAAAATCTCGCAGCCAATTCCGAGTAACCGTCGGAACTACGTCCGCCGCCGCTTCCGATCCGGCGGAAGCAAGGGAGACTGTATGATCCGCCAAGACGCGATCTGCCAGGAAACGATTTGCTCCAGAATAATCCGCTCGAGACTGATCTTCCCGAGGACGATCTTCCCGAGGACGATCTGCTCAAGGGTGACCTGCCCGAGGACGACCTGCCGCGCAGCAGTACTCATGGCGAACCTGTTCTTATTCTCAACGCTCCTACTCGTGCTTTCCCCCATCGCCTTTTCTCAAGGCGGCGTCGCGGCCGGCGACTTGCGGGTCACGGTAAAAGATCCCGCGGGAAATCTTGTGACCAATGCGACGGTCAAAGTTCTCGACGTCGCCAAAGGGTTGGAACGCGCCGGCACGCCTGACGGTCAAGGTGGCTACAGCATTCGCCAATTGCCGCCGGCCAATTACACGGTTACGGTCGAGGCCGCCGGATTCGGCAAGGCCGAAGCTAAAGATGTAAGCATCACCGTTGGCGGAACAGTCGAGCTTCCCGTAGCGCTTGCGGTCGCTTCCGGCCGCGAAGTGGTCGAGGTCAGCTCGCAGGCCGAATTGATCGAGACTTCGCGCACCTCGACCACCGATACGATCGGGCAACGCCGCATCGACAATCTGCCCATTAACGGCCGCAACTACATCAACTTCACTCTCACGGATTCGCAAGTCGAGCGCGACAACGCTCCCAACACGGGCGCGGCGCCCACCTCGGGCCTGAACATCAGCGGCCAGCGCGCGCGATCGAACCTGGTGAACGTGGATGGCGCCGACGCGACCGACAACGGCGTCAACGGGGTTCGCTCCACCGTCTCGCAGGAAGCGGTGCAGGAGTTTCAGATCATCACCAACAACTACGCTCCGGAATATGGGCGCGCTTCGGGCGGTGTGGTGAACATCATCACGCGTTCAGGATCGAACGAATTTCACGGCGACGTTTACGGCTACCTGCGCAATCGAAATTTCCAAGCAGTAAACCCGTTCGCCTACTGCCCCACCCCGCCTTGCTCGAAGCCGGATTACACCCGCGTGCAGGCGGGCGCGGCCTTTGGCGGACCGATCAAGAAAGATAAAACCTATTTTTATTTTTCTTACGAAATTACGCGCCGCCACGAGACAGGCTTCTCCGACATCGGCGCAAATAATTTCGGATTAGTACCTTTCAATACCGCGACTACAGCCAGCGGGGCCGAACCGCTCCCCTTCGGAACGATTCAAGTCACGCCCGAACAAGCTGCTTTCTTAGGCCCGGGGCTCGGCCAGCTTGCGGCGCAAGATCCCACTCTTTTTGCCTCGCTCGCGCCCACCGCAATTCCATCGTATGAAACGCTGGTCGGCGCGTCTTCCGGGCAGGGGGTTCAGGGGGCGTGGCCTTCGGGTCTGGTTGCCGGTCTCACCGGAGGCCTGCTTACGAGCTTCGCTGGCTTCCCAACTTCATGCGCGCCTCCGGGACCATGCTCGCCTGTGCCGGCGTCTTTCCAAACCTTGAATTCGCAGATTGGAAATTTCCCTGTGTTTGAGGGAACCAGTCTTTATTCTTTGCGCATCGATCACAACATCAATACCAACAACCGGCTGATGTTGCGGGTCAACGTGAGCCCCAGCACCGTCACAGGAATCGAAGTTAGCGGCCAGGATCAACCTTTCGGCCAGAACGCATACTCCCGCACTTCGGAACAAACTTACCGCGATGTCGCCGGAGTTGTGCAGGATACCTGGACGATCGGCAACAACAAAGTGAACGAGTTCCGCTTTCAATACGCGCGCCGCGGCTTGTCCTACTTCTACAACACGAATATTTCCGGCGGCTCGGATCCAGCGGTAAACATTCCGGGATACGCATATTTCGGCCGCGAACCATATTCCTACATTCAGCGCACCGAGCAGCGCTACCAGGCAGTCGACAATTTTTCCTGGACGATCGGCACTCACAACACCAAGTTCGGCGTGGACTTCGATTACATACCCACGACCGCGACTTTCACCGTGAACTATGGCGGCGTGTATGACTTCGGCTCGTTCAGCGCCACCAGCCTGGGTTTCCCTTCCGATGCCGCCGCGAACTTTTCATTCCCAGTTCTGTCGCCCGTACAAGCTTACGGCGCGGGCCTGCCGGGGGATTTCATTCAGGGCATCGGGAATCCGCATGACTCGTTCCCCAACGTTCCGCTGGGAGTTTTCTGGCAGGATTCCTGGCGCATTCGGCCAAACATTACTTTGAACTACGGCGTCCGGTACGACGTTGAATTTCCGCCGCAGTTCAAACCGGTCACTCCTCTGGCGCAGGCCGGATATAACTATCTTGGATTGCAGAAGGGCATTCAGACCGACACGAATAATATTCAGCCGCGCATCGGCCTGGCATGGGATCCGCATAACGACGGCAAGACCGTAGTTCGCGCTTCGTATGGATTGTTCTATGACCACCCATTGCTCGGGCTGTATTTCCTTGGCGATGCGTCCGACGGTTCGAGCAGCGCGCAACTCGCCTTTGCTGGCACGGGAGTTTGCAGTGGGGCGGGCAGTCCGGGGAATCTGAATGCGATTCCAATTTTTCAGGGTTTGCCGATCAATGTCGCAGGTTCTCCGTGCGCAGCATCCGCCAACCCGGCGACTCTGGCGGCGCTCGGCTATGAGCCGAACCAGCAACAGTTCAACGCGTTTCAGCCCAACTCAATCTTCCTGAACCAGAATTACCTGAACCCGTCGACTTTTATGCCGCTGGGGTTCCAGCCCTTTGGCTATCCGCAGGGGAAGAATTTTGTTTACGCGTATTCGCAGCAGGCGAACTTCAGCATTGAGCGCGATCTCGGCGGCGGCTTCGGATTGAATCTGGCCTACAACTTCAACGGCGGACGCCATCTGAACCGGCCCATCAATGCCGATACCATTCGCGGCGACTTGATGATCAATAATTTTCAGGCCGCCACGGCAGCGGCTGTTGCCGCAAGCACGACACCTCCGGCGAGTCCGTTTACGGTTACAGGCTGTGGCGTTAGCCCAACGGGAGTGCCTTATGTCGATTCGTCTCTGATGAATTTCTTCCGGCCCTCGGGATTGAACGCATCCATCGCTGGCGCTTACCTGGCCAGCGGCGGCGGAGCCTGCGTGACCTTGGCGCAAACTATTCTGCAATCGCTGGTCAGCCAGGGATTCAATGCCAACTGCGATCCGGCAACGCTCGCCAGTTGCATCCCCTTCGGAGACATGGACGCCAATTTCTCCAACGGCACGTCTGTGTATCACGGATTCAGCGCTAATCTGCGCAAGCGCTTCAACGATCACTATGAGTTTCTCGCTTCTTACACTTTGTCGCATGCCATCGACGATTCCACCGATCTGCAAGCGACGCTCACGCCGCAGGACAGCTACTATCCGGCCTATGACCGTTCGACCTCGCTCTTTGACCAGCGCCACCGTTTCGTCTTTAGCGGCGTTTATCAGACCGGCAAACTCGGAGGCAGCGGATTCGAAAGCAAATTCTTCAGCGATTGGACGATTGCACCTCTGATCGAGTTCGGCTCGGGACGTCCGTTTAACATCATCACCGGCGACGATGACAATCTCCAGTTGTCGTCGCTGACAGGCCGGCCGAATACCTTTGTTAACGCCGGTTGTACGGCGCTTGGCTATCCCGCGGTTTCGTCGAAATATTCGCCCACGGGAGTTTTTCAAGAGCCTTGCATTGCCGATTACAACGGCACGCTGCTCTCGCTCGACGGCAACCTGGGCCGCAACTCGGGAGTGACTCCCTGGACCGTCTTCGACGATCTGCGCGTCGCCAAACGAATTTATTTCGGCGAACGCTTCAACATGGAACTGATCGTCGACATGTTTAACATTGCGAACCGATATAACGTTGCGGCAGTCAGCCCGCTCTTTACCAACGCTGGGCAGGCCACGGCAGCATATGATCCACGGCAGTTTCAGTTCGCGCTGAAGTTTTATTGGTAGATGGGGGTAATTGAAGATCTAATCTCTTATAGAGTTACGGAAACTTTGCGAGGATTCCCGCGTAAATAAAATCCCATGGCAGATCAACCTATCATTCTCCCGCCGGAGCCCCACCTGGCAACCGCGCCTTCGCCCCCCACGCCTCCGAACACCGTATTCCGCGGACCCAACGGAATTCGCGCAGGATGGCGCGCTCTTATCTTCCTTGCCATCGTAGTCGGCCTAGTAGCTTCTGTGAATCTCGCCATTTTTGTGGTGCGCCATTTCTTGTTCCATAGCGCGCCTCACATTGGTATTGCGTCATCGCTAACCCCCAGCGTGGCCGCTCTGAGCGACGGCTCGCTCTTTGTCTTCTCTGCCCTCGCCGCGCTAATCATGAGCCGGATCGAACGCAGCAAGTGGGAGCAATATGGTTTGCCGCTGCGATTCGCTTTCCGCAGCGATTTCTGGACCGGGACTCTTATCGGCTTCCTCGCCATCAGCAGCAGCCTGCTGGCAATTTTTGCGCTCCACGGATTTCACCTCGCCGGCCTCGCCATTCATGGCGGGACTCTGATCACGGCCACGCTCGCCTGGAGTGGAGCGTTCGTGCTCGTGGGCCTCGGAGAAGAATTCGCCTTCCGCGGATATCTTCAGTACACGCTGACCACCGGCATGGGCTATTGGCCCGCCGCGATTGTGCTCTCGGCGCTGTTCGGCCTGGCTCATGCCGCAAATCCCGGCGAAAGCAAGTTCGGATTGCTCTCGGTAGTCTGCTTTGCGGTGCTGTTCTGCTTCCTCCTGCGCCGCACCGGGAATCTGTGGTGGGCCGTTGGATTTCACGCGGGATGGGACTGGGGACAAACATTTTTCTATGGCGTAACCGATAGCGGTCTCGCTCCCTATCACAACTTATTCAACTCAAGTTTCAATGGGCCAACCTGGCTCACCGGCGGAAGCGTGGGACCGGAAGCCAGCATCTTCACGCCGATCGTGCTGCTGATTGTCGGCATAGTTTTCAGCCGGGCGTATCGGGAGAATCGGTACGGCGGCGAGCGGACGGCGGACTTCAGCCCTCGGACCTCGGACGTCAGACCTTAGACATCGGACTTCAGACCTCAGACCTTCGACGTCGGACTTCGGATTTTATCTCGACACCCGCGCCGTAGATACAAATGCGGGGTCGAAGTCCGAGGCTAAAGTCTGAAGGCTGAAGTCTGAGGTCCGAAGTCTGACAGTCCGAGGTCAGAAGCCCGAAGCCCGCCTCCCGGTGCTACACTTTCTCTTCACCCATCCTTGGCGCTTGCCGGAGTCATTCCCTAATGTCTCAGCCCAACCCACCTACCCCTCGCACCCGTGTGGTCCGGGAGGCCGAACGCGGAGTTTATGATCGCGACACCGCTTACCGCATTCTCGACGAGGGTTTTTTGTGCCACGTCGGCTTCGTGGTCGACGGACAGCCGTTTGTCATCCCGACTTCTTACGGACGCAAGGAGGCGCATCTTTACATTCATGGATCCGCTGCCAGCCGCATGCTGCGCCAGATGAAGGAGGCTCTACCGGTCTGCGTGACGGTGACGTTGCTTGATGGATTGGTGCTGGCGCGGTCGATTTTCAATCACTCGATGAATTACCGCTCCGTGGTCGTGCTCGGGAAAGCATCGCGGGTCGATGACGCTCAGGAAAAAATCGAGGCGTTGCGCCTGCTCTCCGAGCACATCATTCCGGGCCGCTGGGCCGACGTGCGTCAGCCGAATGAACGCGAACTGAAGGCGACAAGCGTATTGCGCCTGCCCATCGAAGAATTCTCGGCAAAAGTCCGCCAAGGGCCGGCGATTGACGACGAGGAGGATTATTCGTTTCCGACCTGGGCGGGGGTGGTGCCGCTGGAGATGAAAGCTGGCACGCCGATCGACGATTCCCGTCTCACTCCGGGGTGTGAAGTGCCCCAATACATCCGGCAATATTCCCGGACCGTATCCGCTACTCCATAGGCTGGTCCGAACATCGAAGTTAATTCCTTGCTTTGAGAAGTAAAGAATGGTACCCTTACAGTAAGGAATAATAGTAAAGATGGGGTACTACAGCACAATCAGTAGTAAAGGCCAACTCACCGTCCCGCAGGAGATTCGTAAGCGCCTGGGCCTTGAACCCGGCGACCGGGTGGAGTTTGTGATGGAGCCGGATAGAACCGTCATTCGCCCCGCCCGCACAGAGGCCAATCCATTTGAGAAGTTCATTGGAATTGCGGAGCCTTTCCCAGGCGGTGAAGAGGGAATAAAGGCTTGGATTGACGACATGAGAAGCGATAAAGATTACGAATGAGGACCGCCCTTGACACGAATATCTTGTCGCCAATCTGGTCAGCGGCACCGACGGCTCCAAAGGTGATCGAAGAGCTGTCAAAGGCCAGATCCGAAGGCGCGCTAGTAGTCAGCGCACCGGTGTTCGTCGAGCTATCGGCGGTACCGGGCTTGAATGTGCAATTGGTTCCAAAAGCACTCCGGGAAACGGACATCTCTATTGATTTCGCCCTTGAGGAAAATATCTGGCAACTGGCGGCTGAGACTTTTGCCGCTTACGCCGTTCGCCGACGCCGCTCCGGCGGCGGCTCACCAAAGCGGTTGTTGCCGGATTTTGTAATCGCGGCCCATGCGATGTTGAAGGCCGATCGGCTAATGACCCGAGACACTAGCCGCTATAGCCAGGACTTTCCGAATCTGCGATTGATTTGACGCGACACCGCAGCGGTCATGCAGGACTTTGCTCCTTTTGTTTCTGAAGCAAAGCACCGAGCTGCGCTCGGCGGACAGCCGGGGGCGGCTGTCCCTACATCAGCATTCACGCTGACAGCAGGGTCTTACAAAATCCATCCAGTCCTACGGAAGCAGCAACAGTTTCCCCGTCGTCTTCCGCCCTTCCAGATCGCGATGCGCCTGCTGGGCCTCGGCCAGGGGATAGGTGTGTTCAACACGCAGTCTCAGTTCTCCGGCGGCGATCATTCCGAATAGCGAGCTGGATCGCATAACCAGTTCGTCCCGCGTCGCGATGTAATTGCCCAGCGAAGGCCGGGTTAGGAACAGAGATCCCTTCTGCGTCAGGATGATGGGATCGAAAGGAGCGACCGATCCGCTCGAACCGCCGAACAGCACCATGATGCCGCGGGGGCGCAGAACGTTCAATCCTTTTTCGAAGGTGGTTTTGCCGACCGAATCGTAAACCACGTCTACGCCCTTGCCGCCGGTGAGCCGTTTAGTCTCGACTTCGAAATCCGATTCGGTATAGAGAATTACCTCGTCCGCGCCTGCGGCCCGGGCCAGTTCGGCCTTTTCTTTCGTGGAAACCGTGGCGATGACACGCGCGCCGATATTGTGGGCCATCTGCACCAGCAATAGCCCCACGCCGCCGGCGGCAGCATGAACCAGCGCGGTCTCGCCCAGCTTCAGAGGATGTGCGTCGTGCGAGAGATAGTGCGCGGTCATGCCTTGGAGCATGACTGCGGCGGCCTGATGATCGCTCACGGCGTGCGGAACCACCACCAGGCGATCGGCGGCAACCGCGGCATACTCCGCGTAGGCGCCATGCAATCCGCTCCAGGCCACGCGATCTCCCACAGCGACGGAATTCACCTCCGAGCCGACAGCGGTGACCACGCCAGCGCCTTCCTGGCCAAGAACCAGCGGAAGAGGCGCTTTGTAGCGGCCTTCGCGGAAATAAACATCAATAAAGTTCACGCCCGAAGCAGAGAGCTTTACGACCGCTTCATTGGCTTTCGGTTCTGGAACCGGCAGGTCCACCAATTGCATCGCTTCCGGTCCGCCGACTTGCTTGACTTGAATCGCTTTCATGAATACTTGGATGTGCGTTTCCATGCGGGCGATTCGGAGTCGCGCAGAGCCGCGACTCGGGATGATAATCGTTTTGAAAGGGCACACCCGCGCCTCCGTGCCTGAGCTTTCCTTCATAAGCCATAGCGGTCCGCGCTGTCTGGTAAACTGGCGGGTCCGCGCAGGAGTTTTTGCCATGGCTGAGAACGAGCCCCAAACTTTCGCCACGCACACGCGTTTCGATCCGGTGTTTCATTTTTTCCTGCTCCCGGTTTTCTTCCTTTCGTTCATAGCCGCCGTCATCCACTTCATCGCACATCCTCACCTGCATTCGGCGGCTTTCGTCGTATTGTCGATCGCGGTTCTGATCTGGCTTCTCCAAATGCGCCGCTACGCGGCCAAGTTGCAGGATCGCGTGATTC
Organism: uncultured Acidobacteriota bacterium; assembly: GCA_963755225.1. Classification (GTDB taxonomy): domain Bacteria; phylum Acidobacteriota; class Terriglobia; order Terriglobales; family Acidobacteriaceae; genus Sulfotelmatobacter. Next base: position 468,559 of record CAVWJE010000005.1, on the reverse strand, counting down.
GCCTCGAGGAGCGGCTGCGTCTGGCTACGCTTTTGCCGGAGCCGTTGCGCTCGCATATTGCGGAATTAACTGAAGACCAGTTGATAGGGCTGCGCTTCGCCTCCGACGCCGAACTGCCCGAGCTTACGCAGCGCGCGCTGTCCGAGAAACTCTCGCGCGCCGATATTAAGAAGGCGATTCGGACCTGGCGCCCGGATTACTGGCGCGTCTAGTTCCGGCTTTGCCTTTCTGGAAGACAATAGATTGGAGCACAAGAATGCTTTTAATCAGATGGTGGAGCGATGCAAAGGGTTTGACAACGCGGGAGTTTCGGGAGTTCGCCGATGGAGGTTCTTGAAGGCCGCTGCCGTTCCTTCGGACTTGGGCTCCAGCACCAATGGTCCCCAGGAACATCCCTTGAACGTTCGTCGAACGTCCCTCAGCGGCTAAACAGATTGCGGACAAAGCCTGGTGAGGGATTCGAGAACTCCTCAGCGGCTAAAATGCCGCCCCGGATTTATAGCGCTTACGGCGTGGCTTTAAGCCGCGCCCTTTCAAAGCCGGACCCTTTCAAAACCGCGGCTTTTCAAACGAGGATCTGCACTGAGTTTTCGGAAGGGGCGCAGTTTCAGAAGAGATTCATTATCAGGGCGTGCCTTCAGGTCTGCCGCCCAATGTGAGAGTTTCGAGCCGGCTTCAGCCGCCGAGCCCGTAACGAAACCTCAGCGGCTTAAAGGCGATAGCGCTCAGCCGTTGGCGGCATTGCTCGAGCGATGCCCTGATACAAATCTTTTTTCCAATTGCAGCACTACTGGGCTTTCCCCGAACCGTTAAATCGTGCCTCTCCAAGAACGCGCCCACTTAGAGTTTTTCGCCGGGTTTTTTAGGGGAGCCAAAGCAAAGGCTCAATGGGAAGACCGCAGACCGCGCAACGCGATTGCGCACTAAGGGCTCATCTTCGAGTGTATGGGCCGTTGAACTTGGCCTATGCTATCTTCAAAGTGTTTATTTGAGTAAACGGTTTCCGCAGTCTTCCGATAATGGCTACATCCGTTGAAGGTTCCAAGCCGGTCATAAAGGTCTTCGTCGCTACCACGGTGATGCTGACCTTCATTTCCTTCTGGCGGGCTTCCGCCATTGTCCTTTCCGATCTTGCATCTTCGGCCTACTACGCGGGGGGAGACGCCGAGAAAGTCATCGGCAAGAGCGCGCCCTGGTTCATTCTCGGGGTGATGTTGTTCAGCTATGCAGTGCGGGCGCTCTATATCGAGTCGAGCAGCATGTTCGTCCGCGGCGGCGTCTATCGCGTGGTAAAGGAGGCGATGGGCGGCACGCTGGCAAAGTTTTCGGTCTCGGCCCTGCTCTTCGATTACGTGTTGACCGGTCCTATCAGCGCGGTTTCCGCCGGTCAATATCTGGCGGGATTTATTAAAGATATGGGCGTGTATTTGCATCGCCCGTTGAATTTTTCGGACGACCACTTCGCGGCGGGCCTGGCCATCATCGTGGTGCTGTATTTCTGGTGGAAGAATACGCAGGGCATGCACGAGTCCAGCCAGAAGGCGCTGCAAATCATGGCGATCACCACAGTGATGGTGGTGATACTGCTGATCTGGTGCACCATTACGGTTTTGCGCGCGCCGATTGTGTTGCCGCCCAATCCGCTGCATGCGGGAGTAGTTCCGCTGAACAAGGATTCGTTGGGATGGCTGGACACGACCTGGTTCAGGCATTTGCCGCTCGGAATTCTGACCACCATTGTTGTGTTCGTCGGATTCGGGCATTCGGTGCTGGCCATGAGCGGGGAAGAGACGCTGGCTCAGGTCAATCGCGAAATCGAGCATCCCAAGCTGAAGAACCTGGAAAAAACCGGGCTGGTTATTTTCATCTACAGCCTGCTGTTTACGTCCTTGGTTTCGTTCTTTGCGGTGATGATTATTCCGGACAAAGTCCGGCCTGACTACTTCGCCAACCTAATCGGCGGCATCGCCATGTATCTGGCCGGTCCCGAGAGCCTGAAGCTGCTGTTTCACGGCTTTGTGGTGCTGGTGGGCGTACTGATTCTGGCTGGAGCCCAGAATACGTCGATCGTGGGAGCGAATGGGGTTTTGAACCGCGTGGCGGAAGACGGCGTTCTGACCAGTTGGTTTCAGAAGCCGCACAACCGCTACGGCACCAGCTACCGCATCATCAACCTGATTGTCGGCATGCAGCTGCTGGTGATTTTTCTCAGCCTGGGCAATGTGTATCTTTTGGCGGCGCTCTACGCCTTCGGAGTGATTTGGAGCTTCGCCATGAAGTCCATCGCGGTGTTGGTGCTGCGCTTCACGGAGCCGGGCAACCGGGCGTGGAAGGTGCCGGGAAATCTGCATTTCGGCAAGACTGAAATTCCGGTGGGACTAATTCTTATTTCAGCGGTGCTTCTTATCACTGCGGTGGTGAATTTATTTACGAAGTATGAAGCCACGATTGCGGGCGTAATTTTCAGCGGAGTCTTCTTCACTATTTTCACGTTCTCAGAGAGGCACGTTACCAGGGAGCGCCACGGCAAGCCGGAACAACTCGATCAGTTCCGGGTCTATGGCAACCAGGAGTTGGGCAGCGGAGCGATGGGAGTGCGGCCGGGGACCATTCTGGTCGCGGTGCGCGACCCCAGAAATCTCTACTATCTGCGGCAAGTGTTGGCGCACACGGATACGGCAAAGCAAGATGTGGTGGTCATGAGCGCGCGCCTTTATCATCGCGAACCGACCTTTAGCGGCAGCTCGGTGCTTGAGGCAAGCCAGGTTTTCGACCATTACGAGCAGGAGCTTTTCACCGCGGCCGTGGCGGTCGCGGAAAAAGAAGGCAAGCCGATCTCACTGCTGGTGGTTCCGGCGACCGACGTATTCGAAGCGATCATGGTAACGGCGCAGCGGCTCGACTCGGTTCGCGTAGTCTGCGGCCTCTCGAACAAACTCACGGCAGACGAGCAGGCGAAACTTACCGGGGACGCATGGGAGCGCATGCCGGAGCCGCGTCCGCGTTTGTGCCTGGAGGTTTGCGCTCCCGACGGCACCATGCGCGAATACACCATTGGTCCGCACAATCCGCGCCTGCGGCCGCAGGACGTTGAACTCATGCACCAACTCTGGCTGAACATCACCACTGACCCCAAGTTTGCCGGAGCGCACCATTACCACATTGTGGCGCTGGCCCTGGAAGAATTGCAGCGGGAACTGAGCACAGAGCAGCGCGCCGAACTGCTGCAAAAACTTCAGGATGAAATGCGGCGTTCGGGAGACGAGCCTAAGAACTAGCACGGAGGCTCTTGCGCAGCTTGCACAAAAGCAGCTTGCACGTGGCTCAATTGGAATTGATTCCCATGTACCGTCGTCATCCCGAAACGGGCGTATTTCAGCGGGTGAGGGTTTTCGGCAAAGACTGACTAAGGGGGAGAACCTTCGCTCCGCCTGAAGAACGGCTCCGCTCAGGATGGCGCCGAATTAATTCAATTTGAGCCACATCCAAAAGTAATTGACGAACCCCCTTCTCCGCGATACGATTATGGGGACAAGTTTGCCTTTCGGGGCAGACCTGAATTTCATGCAGAGTGGCTGAGGGACGAGCCCTGTGACGCCACGGCAACCGGATCGGGATCATATATCCCGACCGCCAGGTGCCAACTCCCGCCCGGAAACGGGGAACATGAGATTCGGATGCGAAGCTTAATTTCTATTTTGCATTCCGATAACCTCTTTTTCCTTTTTCTGGGGAAAGAGGCCTTTCCGTTTTAGGGCGCTTTTTCTCCGGCTCGTCTCCAGCTATTCGCGGGTTTCACTCTTCGCGCTGCAAAGAGTCGAAACCCAGGAAAGCGAGTAGCCCGATGTCGAATTGCGAAACTCACTATGAATTACGCTGCCGGGAATGTGGCCGAAGCTGGGGCAACCAGCCCCGTTCCATCTGCGACGAGTGTTTCTCTCCCCTCGAAATCACCTACGACTACGATGCGGTAAGGATCGCGTTGGCGGCAGGCGCGGCGGATCGCGCGAAGAGCAGCCGCGAACGAATTTCGCGGCGCGCGCCGGACATGTGGCGCTACTCCGAATTGCTGCCGCTTCCCGCAGGCTATGAGCCAGGGCTGCCGGTAGGATTTACGCCGCTGTTTCAGGCGCCGCGCCTAGCGGCTCGCCTCGCCGGTGCGACCGACGCCAAAATCGCCGCGCAGAATCTTTACCTCAAGAATGACGCGGTCTGCCTGCCCACGCTGAGCTTTAAGGATCGGGTGGTTTCGGTGGCGCTGGCGCAAGCGCAGGCTTTCGGCTTCGATACGGTGGCGTGCTCTTCCACGGGAAATCTCGCCAACGCTGTGGCCGCACATGCCGCGCGTCTGGGCCTGAAGGCGTGGATATTTATTCCGTCCGATCTCGAACCCGCAAAAATTCTCGGCACGCAGGTTTTCGGAGCGAATGTGGTCCGCATCGCCGGCAACTACGACCAGGTCAATCGCCTGTGCTCGCAAATCGCGGAAGAGCGCCGATGGGGATTCGTGAACGTGAATCTGCGCCCTTATTATTCGGAAGGATCGAAAACCGTCGGCTTCGAAATCGCCGAACAACTGGGCTGGCGTTTGCCCGACAACGTGGTCGTTCCCATGGCTGGCGGGTCGCTCATCATAAAAATCAAGAAGGCGTTCGAGGAACTGATCAAGCTCGAATTGGTCGAAGAGAAGCCGGTAAAATTTTTTGGCGCGCAGGCGACGGGATGCTCTCCTATTTCGACGGCGGTGAAAACCGGCAGCGCGGAGATCGATCCGCAAAAACCGGCGACCATAGCGCGCTCGCTTGCGATCGGCAATCCCGCGGACGGCCATTACGCCATTAAAACCATCAAACACAGCGGCGGATGGAGCGAAGACGTGAGCGACCCGGAAGTGATCGATTCAATTCGGCTGCTCGCGGAAACGGAAGGCATTTTCACCGAAACCGCCGGCGGCGTGACCGTGGGCTGTGCCGGCAAGCTCTATCGCCAGGACCGCATTCTGCCCGAAGAAACCACCGTGTTGTGCATCACCGGAAATGGCCTGAAGACGACGGATGTGCTGGCCGGCGTTTACGAAATCGAGCAGCCGATCGCGCCCAAACTGGCGGAGTTCGAAAAATACCTGCACGACACGCTGGACACGGTTGAGGCCGGCGCAGAGGCGGCGGTTGGAGCGTGAGCGCGATTGCTTTAGGATTCGAGCGCGGGGATCGGCAGCAGGTGCCGAAGTTTCGTTTCGCGGTCGGATGGCGTAGCTTCGCCGCCGCAGACTGTCTTGGGAGCCCGCCCTTCGCAAAGAACGCGAAGGACGGGGCACCCACTGTGTTGGTGACGGAATGGAATTCAAAGCCAGGGCCACCCGCCAGCTCTCTCCCCCATCGTGCGTGCTATAACCGCCGGCCCAGCTGGGCCCGGAAATCCAGCCGTCTTGCGGAGTGGCAAAGGCGGGGCGGCCAGCGACGGGCGGGTTCGGTAACTCATGCCAGGACTCGCCTCCATCGGCCGTCGCGAACAGGCGCGCGAGGCTAAATGCGGCGCTGCTCTTCCTATACAGCACGGTCCACCCGTGCTGGCCGTCAGCAAAGCTAATCCAACTGCGCCCATCGAGTTCGTCCGGCTCCTGGCCGCGAATCTTTATTGGCGAGATCGACCAGTTCAGCCCGGAATCAGCGGTGCGGGCGATACGGAAGGAGATCGTGTTGCTTTCTTTCTGATAGGTGCCGAACGCGACCCAGCCATGCGACTCATTCAAAAAGAAGACATCTGCGATGAATGCATCCGCACGCGGGGTGATGTCCTTCCAGTGAGCGCCGTCGTCTACCGTCCAAAAGAGATGGCGATTAGAAAGGTTCCATCCCGTGCCGTGGCTTAGGAGCCGCATGTTTTGTCCTAAGGCGAAGGCGCAGCTCAATAACAGAAGAGCCATCGTCGACCTTCCGAATTTGGCCATCCGATCCTTCTTCCGAAGATGCTTTGCCGATTTTGTCACGGGCGAACTGCCGGGGGCAAATGTGTTTAGGTCGTGCTATGAAAATTGAAATCCACCTTGACGAGGGTCGACCGCAAGGATAGATATTCACCGTTCCAGAACACAGTTCGAATCGCGGCGGTGCCAATAGGGACTCCGGTAGCATAAAATGAAGCCGGGCAGGCGGAACAGGGAATTGCACAAATTTTAAATTCCGATTGGGAGGATAGTTTTGAAAGAGCAAACATCTGCGGAGGGTTTTACGAAAGTTTCGCGCGAGGAACTGGTGAAATTGCTGAACGAGGATTTGGCGCGAGAATATCAGGCGATTATCGCCTATGTCGTGTATTCGAAAGTACTGAAGGGCGCCGAGTACATGAACATTGCGACGGAACTGGAAAAGCACGCGGCGCAGGAGTTGAACCACGCGCTGATTATTTCGGAGCAGATCGATTACCTCGGCGGCATGCCGACGGTTCAACCGAAGCCGGTGAAAACGTCGGAAAAGGCCAAGGACATGTTGCAGTTCGATTTGGATAACGAGAACGAGACGATCCGGAATTATCGCGAGCGCGTGCGGCAATGCGAAGCGCTGGCGGAATACGCCATGAGCGAACAGATTCGGGATATCCTGATCGACGAGCAGGATCACCAGATTGCGCTCGCGACCGCGCTGGGAAAGAACGTGCCGAATCCTGGTATCGCGAAATAGGGAATTGCGAAAGTTAATGGGCGGCGGCTGGAGCCGCTGTTGATTTAATTGCGCTTTGACGGCGCGACTCGAAGTCGCGCCCTTTGAAAGCGGTTTCGAGCACTTTCAAGCACCTTCGAAGTCGAATCCAAATCAGGTTTTTCCGCAGCCTGCGTCGCCGATTGAAAAAGCAAAAGCCCCACTTCTCGTAAAGGACGCGAGAAATGGGGCACCCAAACTACCTCGGTGCGAAGTTACGGCTTGGCTGTCACTCCCGGAATGCTCAGGCGCAAGAAGCGGGGCATGTAGTCATTGGCGCAAACCAGGTCCGAGGAGTCGTTCGCATTCACGTTGTAAGTGAGCAGGATTCCATCGGAATCGGTGAACTCCGGGTGCGCCTTGGGGTTGTAAGTGACCAGAGTGCCCACCTTGCATCCGTTCGCGCCGGCCTCGGGAGAGGTGTAGACGACGGTTTCATTTGTCCACGGACCCTGCGGCGAGCAGGAATACCAGGTGGTGACCTGATCCCACAGCGGAAAGGGCGGCGTGACGGGATTCATGCCGGTCATCAGATAAAACGTGCCGGTGCTCGAGGTCATCTGATCGACCGTATACTCCGGCGTGATCGACTTAACGCCGGTGAGCGCGGTGGCGTTGGCCTGCCCGGCAATCCACTTATTCTGGGTTGCATTCCAATACTGCCATTTCGAAGGCTGCGTCAAATAGTTCACTGAGCTGGTTTTCGCGAGATAGGGCGTCTTGGTATCGGTGCCGGGATCTTTCAGGCCGTATATGTAAAACGTGGATCCGACCTGGAGTAAGCGCGATCCCCATTCGATGGACGTGTTGGGCAAAGCAACCGGAGTGATCGATTGAATCGCCAGGGTGGGCCATGACAGGGTGGCCACCGATTCGCCGACCAGTTTCAAAGAGCTATTCCATTCCATGAGCATGATTTTTATTTCGTAAGCCCCTGGCGAAGTCTCGACCACGAGTCCGTCCCCCTGCCAGAACCAGTCGGTCTTTTTAGTGGGAACAAAATAGGAGCTGGTTTGCGGCGGATAGCCTACGGTGGTGAGTGTGCCGGCGGCCTGATTTTGAATGGTGAGGGAGTTATGCGCGGTAAATAAATAGCTGCTGCGCAGGCGGGTGGTTGGGTTGACGGTGCCGATATAAGAATCGGACCACATCCAAAGGTTGGTGCCGTCGGGTAGAAGCAGAGAATAGCTGCCGTCGCCGCCGGTCCATCCCGGGCCATTTTGCGTGAAGAAGGTTTCGAAGGAGGAATCGATGGTGGCGGGCGATGGAGCCGCCGGCAACGCGCATTGAGAAAAAGCTGCGAGAGGCAGAAAAATTGCGAAGCACAGGAATGCATATCTGATATGGCGTGACATTATGCGTGGCCCCTCCCAGGGGCAGATTTTCTGGTTCTTGCGCACACCGAAAACCTTGCGAATAACAGTGCAGTTAGATAGGAAGCCGGACAGAACAGTCCATCCAGATTACCGTTATTCACACATCGGAGGTAGAGGTCGAAATTCTCTGGCGGCTGGCAGCGACGCATGGCTTTGCCTCTGCGGCGATTGCCAATATTGAGACAGACAGTTTGGCTCACGCGTTCCGCTGGTTAAGGGGGAGATCCCCTTCGACTTCGCTCAGGGCAGGCTTTCGCTATGCCTTCTATGAGACGGCTGGTGTGGGTCAAGGGAAAAGATTTGGGGGTTGATTTTCCTTTGATGGAGGGTTTTGGTTGGGTTTTGGTTCGCGGGTTCATTCATCGCGGGGCTTCTATCCGCACTCGAGTGCGCCCGGTGTGGGGCGCGGTGCATGTTGGTGTCCGCTGGTGATGAAGTGGCGCTGCTATCTGAAAACCGGCCTTGGAGGGCCGAGGCGTAGCTCGCAGTCGCCGGAACTCGGATTGGCAATGAACTTAACAAAACCGTGGCTGACTCCTGTGTAAGAGCTGGGTTGCGTAAAAAAACTTCTGCTGCACTGCAAACTTCGCCGATTGCCGCAAGGCAAAATGACGCGGCAAACAAAAAACTCTGTTCTTACGATGCGGCCGCAGGTTCCGGGATTGAGATAGCGTCGGGAAAGGGCCGATAGCTCTGTCCCGTCCGCCACAGGTGATGCAGCAGCACCGCGAGTTTACGGGCCACTGCCACCAGCGCGCGTTTTTTGGCGCGTTGTCCTCCCCCGGCCAGCTTCAGTCCCCAACGGCGCAGCGCCGAGTCCGGCCCGAATCGTCCCAGCACATAGTGGGCCGCTTGCACCAGCAGACGGCGCAGGTAAATGTTTCCCGTCTTGCTGATGTTGAGTTCCGGATCGCTGTCGCCCGACTGGCCCTGCCGCGGACGCAAGCCCAGAAATGCGCCCACCGACCGGCTGTGCTGCACCGCATCTACGCCGTCCAGGGTCAGGACATAGGCGGCTGCGATCACCGGTCCTACTCCGGGCACGGTGCGTAAAATATGGATCTCCGGATAACGCTGCGCGAGTTTTTCGATGGCCCCGTCCAGCCCCCGGATCTGTGCCGTCAAGCTGGTGATCTGCTCCAACAATGGTTGCGTGGCCGCGGCTAACTCGGCCGGCACTGCGGTCGCCACCTTGGCGGCAAAGCTTCCCGACGAGGCTGCCGGCAAACGTCCGCCCGCGCTCTTGACCAATCCGCGCGCCGCGTTGATCAGCATGGTGCGCGCCCGCACCAATGTGTCCCGCGCGCGCAACAGATTCAAATCGCGTTGCCGCTCCGCGCTGCGATGCCGGATGGGCCGCAATAATCTCGGGTCGCTATAGCCGAGCCGCGCCAGCATCTCCGCATCCTGGCGGTCGTTTTTGGATTCGTTTTGACTGATCGCCCGCAACTTGCGCGCGTTGGCCACGATCACCTCGTGGCCTAAACTCTGCAACAGACGGCTGATCCAGGGCGAGTGCGTCCCGGTTTCCATGACCACGCGCTGCCGCGCTTCGCCTTCAAAGTGTTGCCGAAAGCCTTCCTCGCAGGTCCGTATCCGGCCTTCTTCCATCACTTCTCCATCGCGGTTCAACACGCAGTAGTGGCTGAAACGGTCTCCCAAATCCACTCCCACGGTGTGTTCCGGTTGCGACTTTCGCAGGTTGTTTTTGCTATTGTTCTTCATGGCTGGTCTCCTTTTGCACTTCGAGTGCGTTGCGGACAGCATCATATGCTCGTTCCGCGAGACCAGCCGTCTCATCCCATCTGAAAAACGGCTTCGCTCAGGACGACGAAGTCGTGTAAGGGCCAAAGTGCATCACGACCGGCAGATCAGTTATTCGCTGCGTTTTGCTGCGAGGCTGTGGCCGTTCGCAATGCGGTTGGCCGATACACTTCCAACGTGTCCGGGGGCGCGCACGCCCGTTCGTTACTTTCGGAACTCTTCTGCTAATGAGCGATGAAGTCCGAGAAGAAGTACGCCAGAACGCCAAACAGAGCCAATCCAGAAATGCCATAGGCGGTGAGAACCCAGGCGCCACGGCCAGCTAAATGCCGGGTTGACGTTGGCTGAGCTGGCTGCTCAGAAACCGAAGGAGAGACAACAGGGGACCGATCTTCCATACCAGAAAACCTCCGAACGGAAGGATCGTGGCGCAAGTACATTATGCGTCACGCTTGCCTGGCTTCGTGGCCAGACAAGACTATCTGAGGCGAAAGTTTACTACGATTTTGTGACCTGCGGCCATAGAAATGTGATCTAAAGAAGTTCTGACTAAGTCCTTCGGCGGAAAAGCAGGTTTCTCGACTTCGCAAAATCGCGCGGAAACGGGCAATTTCGCTTCTCTCGAAATGACAAAGTCGAGGTTAATCAGAGTTTCCCTACGGCTTTCGCAAGAACTTGTCCTTAATATGCAAACGATGGGGATCAGGCGTATTACGGGCGTCCCTTAAAACCTTGCCTTGGGATACAGCCACCACAGGCCTTACTATTACTCTATGCGAAGTCTCTATTTACCACTTTTCGTCGCTTGCGCTCTGGTTATCCCGCGGACCGCCCCGGCACAATCGGGGCAGGCTCCCAGCAGTTCGGCGGTTCCGGCGAACGCGAAGAAGGGCGCAAAGACCAGCGAGGCAAAACCCGCCGATACCGCTGAAACCTCCAAGCCGGAGATGCCCAAGCATGATTATTCGCAGGAGGCGTTTGTGGTGGAGAGTTACCGCTCCACCTACCGGTTTGAAAGCGACGGCACGGGGCGCAAGGAAACGGTCGCCCGCATTCATGTGCAAAGCGAAGCCGGGGTGCAGCAGTGGGGGCAGATTCAAGTGGGGTATAACTCAGCCAACGAGCGGCTGGATGTGGCTTACGTGCGGGTGATCAAGCCGGACGGCAGCGTGGTGAAAGCCGGCGACGACGCCGTGCAGGACCTCAGCGCGCCGCTCGAACAGCAGGCTCCAGTTTATACCGACTATCGCATGAAACATGTCACGGTGCCGGGGCTGCGACCGGGCGACGTGCTCGAATACGACATGGTGACGGTGATTCACACCGCTCTTGCTCCCGGACAATTCTGGGCGGATTATGACTTCGATAAGGGCAACATCATGCTCGATGAGGAACTCGATGTCGACGTTCCTTCGAGCGGCTTCCTGAAGTTGAAGAACAAACCGGGGATGGATCCGAAAATTTCGGAAGGCAACGGGCGCCGGGTCTACCACTGGGCGAGTTCTCACGTGGAGCGCGAAGACGACAAGAAAGAAAAAGATAAAAAGAAAAAGAAGAAGCCGGCGGACGAGGAGCGTCCCGACGTTCAGCTCACTACATTCGCAAGTTGGGAGCAGATCGGCCGCTGGTACGCATCGCTCGATAAGGAGCGGCGGGCGCCGTCGCCGGAAGTCCGCGCGAAGGCCGAAGAACTTACCAAAGGCCTCGACAATAATCTGGACAAGGTTCAAGCTCTCTACGATTACGTGGCGAAAAACTTCCGCTACGTGAGCTTGTCGCTGGGCTTGGGACGCTATCAGCCGCACGCCGCCGGCGACGTGCTCCACAATCAATATGGCGACTGCAAAGACAAGCACACGCTGCTGGCTTCGCTGCTCGAGGCTGAAGGCTTTCAAGCGTCTTCGGTGCTGATTAACTCCAGCCGGAAGCTCGACCCCGACGTGCCTTCGCCATCGCAGTTCGATCACGTCATCACCATGCTTCCGATGGGGCAGGAAGAAGTCTGGATGGATACCACCAGCGAAGTGGCTCCGTTCCGGCTTCTGGCTTATAGCCTGCGGAACAAGCTGGCACTGGTGATTCCCGCTGACGGCAGCGCGCCCCATCTGGAGCAAACTCCCGCCGATACGCCGATGCCCGACAGCGAAGTTGCCGAGGTGGATGGAAAAGTGAACGAGATCGGCAAGCTCGAAGCGCAGGTTCATTACACTTTTCGCGGCGACGAAGAACTGATGTTGCGGTCGATCTTCCGGCGCGTACCGGAGGCCAACTGGCAGCGGGTGGTGGAAAACGTGAATGCCGGAATGGGTGGCGAGATCACGAATCTGAAGGTGAGCGATCCGGCGGCGACGCGCGAGGCATTCACCATGTCTTACGACGTGACGAAGCCGAATTTTCTGGATTGGTCGAAGAAGAAGTCGGATATCACGCTGCCGCTTTGTCAATTCAATCTGCCGGATATTGGCAATGGCGAGAGCGATGATGGCGATGCGGATTCCGAAGCGCTAAAGCTCGGCCCCAAAGCCGAATATGTTTACAAGATCAAGCTCGAACTGCCGGCGAAATATACGGCGCACGCTCCGCTGGCATTTTCGGTGAAGCGCGACTATGCCGAATATCAGGCCACATACAAGCTCGATGGATCCACGTTTACCGCCGCGCGAACGCTTACCCTGCGTAAAGACGAGTTGCCGACGCAGCGCGCCGAGGATTATGAGGCGTTCCGCCATGCTGTCGGCTCCGATCTTGGGCAGGTTTTATCACTGGAAAATACAGTCGCCGGCACCCCTGGACCGCCTGCCGACATGAAAGCTGACGACCTCGTTGAGAGCGGACGCGCTGCAATGGGCAGCAATAACTTCCCACTGGCGGTGCAACTTCTGAAGCGCGCCACGGAAGTCGAGCCGAAAAATAAATACGCGTGGGATGCGCTTGGTGCGGCCTATTTGGGGATGCGCCAGAACGAGGACGCGATCGCCGCGTTCCACAAGCAAATCGAGATCAACCCCTACGACGAGTACGCGTACAACGCGCTGGGCCGCGCCTATTGGCAGGAGCGCAAATATGACGACGCCGTAACGGCGTTCAACAAGCAGATCGAGATTAATCCGCTGGATAAGTTCGCACATGCCGGGTTGGGCGCGATGTACTCCGAATGGCATAAATACGATTCAGCCGCGCCTGAGCTGGAGAAAGCGGTTTCGCTTTCGCCCGACAATCCGGAGCTGGAGGTAAGCCTTGGCGATGCTTATCTCAATCTCGGCCAGGACGAGAAGGCCCTCGCCACCTTCGATCACGCGGTGGAAATGTCGGCCACGCCGCTGGTCTGGAATAACATCGCCTACCAGCTCTCGCTGAAAAATTCTCATCTGGATCGCGCGCAGCAGTATGCGGAGTCGGCGGTTTCAGCCACCACTGCGGCGTTGCGCAATGTTTCGCTGGACCGGCTGACGGCGCAAGACTTGCCGCTGGTGCCCTCGCTGATCGCCTATTGGGACACACTGGGCTGGGTTTATTTCAGCGAAGGCAATCTCGACAAGGCGGAAAAATATGTCGCTGCGGCTTGGGGATTGGGCCAGCATGGCGAGGTCGGCGACCATCTGGGACAGATTTACGAGAAAGAAGGGAAGAAAAACCGGGCGCTGCGCACGTACGAGTTGGCGACCACCGGCCTGCGTCCGATCCCCGAGACAAAAGACAGAATCAATGCGCTGGAGAAGAGCGATGCCAAACTCAACGACGCCGCGAAGAACGGCAAAGAGGATTTGCAGTCGTTGCGCACAATTGACCTCGGAAAAGTCGCGAAGGTAACTGCTAATGCCGATTTCTTCGTGCTGCTCAGCCGTGGACCGGTCTCGGCAAGTAAAAAAGAAAATTCCGCTGCGACAGTTGACGCCGTAAAGTTCGCGAGCGGCGACGAGAAACTGAAAGTCTTCACCGAAGCGCTTCGCACCGCCGACTATCGCGTTACATTTCCCGACGATCAACCAGTAAAGATCCTGCGCCGCGGAATTCTTTCGTGTTCGACAACCACGGGAAATTGCACGTTCGTGCTGGTGCTGCCGGACGATGTGAGAACGGTGGATTAAATGTTCTTATATCCAGTTACGCTGAAGCGCGATCCAGATGGCGGATTTGTCGCCACCTTCAAAGACATTCCCGAAGCTATTACGCAGGGCGAAACGGAAGCCGAACCGTTGGCTGCAGCCGAAGACGCTCTGGAGATGGCGCTCGATTTCGATTTCGAAGATAATCGCGCGGTGCCGCTGCCCTCGAAGGCCAAGCCGAGACAGCCTGTGGTCGAGCTTCCCGCCAGCCTGTCGGCAAAAGATTTTCTTCTGAATGAGATGATCGAGCAAAACGTGCGGCCCGCGGAATTGGCGCGGCGATTGAAGACCACGCCGCAGGAAGTGAACCGCCTCACTAATGTCCAGCATACCTCGCGCATCGATGGCATCGCCGCCGCTCTGAAAGCGCTGGGCAAACGGCTGGATATGCGGACGGCGTGATGCCGAGAATCGTAAGATGCCTTGACAGGCGGTAAGCAGATGGCAAGTCTCGATTGGTCCCTGGCCCCGCTGTAGAAAGCGTGCCCGGCAAGGTGAGCAGTGCTTGGACGTTTCGCAACTCACGACAAGGAGACAGCTATGATGGTTGAACTTCCCAACAAGCTCGAAGCCGCCCTGAAGGCCCAGGCCAATGCGCATGGCGTTTCTCCCGCCGGTTATGTGTCTGAGGTTCTTGAGCGTGCCTTGGCCTCCTCTGTTGAAGGCCAGTCATCCGGAGTTCCTTTCAAGACGGGGCGCGGGGCGTTCGCCAAGTACGGGCAGGCTCCATCGGTCGAAGAAATCGCCGCCAATCGCGCGGATATGTTTCGTAACTTTGGGGAAGATTTCTGATGATTGCTGCCGTCGCCGATACGCACACGGCTCTGTGGCACTTGTTCGACGACAAGAGATTGTCCACTGATGCCGAACGCTTCATCGATGAAGTTGCGGCCGCGAGACACAAGATCGCGGTCTTGTTGACGAAATAGTCGCTCCACTAGCAGGCTGCTGAAAAACTCATTTCGGCTACCTAAAGCGAACCTCGGGCGCTGAAGCGCGGCTAGTTTTAAAGGACTTAACGGCACGACTGAACGTCGTGCCCTTCCCAAAACCAGCCCGACCGAAGTTTTTCAGCAGCCTGCTAGGAATCGCGACCATCATCGAGGGCAGTAGCTCGAATTCAGATTCATACGCGCCAAGGACGTCCGCGGAGATCTCGCCTTCGTACAGCACGATTTTCATAGCGCGCCCATTAGAGTGGATTGAGCAAGTGTGCAGCTACACACGACGCTTGACCATCTCCATGTCGACCGGGCCCATCCCGTAATAGTAGCAATCGCCAATCAATTGCTCAATCGGACCTCTCCCATTCGGGATGGTCTTGACCAGCGAGGTGTGCACCCATTCCAACACGTTCTTGATGATTGTCAGCCGACAATGCAATTCATAGTCGTGATTGATTGGGAAGTCGTGACCTTGGTTTTTGGCAATGCGGACCAACTCTGCCATCTCGAACACTGCCTTCTTATCCTCCGCTCGAATAACTCTTGGACTCAGCATGCAAAACTACCCTTGCCACAGGATACGCCACCACTGACGCTGCCCATCCCTTGCATTCCTGATCATCGGCCTGTGGCCCGCGGCCCCGGGTCGTCTTCCGCAATACCAGACAGCACCACCGGCGCGCGGTCGGGGAATTCAGCCGCCAGAGAGAGATTGCCTCCCATGGCCTTCACGGTCTTCCGCAGCGTCGAGAGCAACAGATCGCTGCGCTTTTCGAGACGCGAGACGCTGTCCTGGGTGATTCCGAGAGTCTTTGCAACACGGACCTGGGTAAGTTTGCGTGCATGCCGCAGTTTCGCGCAAGGTCATCTCTTCGGCAATCAGTTGAGCGCCGCGAGCTTCGACTTTCTTGCGTTGTGCGGGGCTCAGCTTCTTGATGATGTCATTCACGTTCGTGGGCATGTCATCTCCTCGTTTTTTACTATGATATTGAATACATATGATTTCAAGGCCATATGCCTAAAATATATTCATCTAAAACCAAAGTCTGACCGCAGTCTTCAACAGGACTCCGGCGAGGACCAACCGCCCCAAAACCCTCCGATGAACCAACGCGGCAATTGACGGATTCGGTTGGCTCGTCGGAAGATATTGAGGAACACACCATGCAGCCGGGCCCTCGTGCGGTCACGAGCCTATGCGGATTAAGTTCTGGGGCGTGCGCGGTTCGACGCCCACCCCACAACCCGAAAATATGCGCTATGGAGGCAATACCTCCTGCGTAGAGGTGCGCGTCGGCGAGCGCATTTACATCTTCGACTGCGGCACGGGATTCCGCGTGCTCGGCCAGCAACTGCAAAGCGAGTTTGGCGAAAAGCCTTTTTCCGCGCACGTCTTCGTCTCGCATTTTCATTGGGACCACATTCAGGGCATGCCCTTTTTTCGCCCTCTTTACGCGAATGCGGAGAATCGCTTTCTGTTTCAATGCTCCAGCCGCACGCGCAGCCTGAAGCAGGTTTTGGCCGATCAGATGGCCGCGCCTTACTTTCCAGTGCGGCTCGACCAGATGCAGGCGCAGCGCGACTTCTACGACATCGACAAGGGACGCATCACGATTGAAGACGGCGTGCAACTGCAAACCGCGTGGCTCAACCATCCGCAGGGATGCATGGGTTTCCGCCTCGAAACCAAAGATGGAATTTTTGTCTATGCCACCGACAACGAGCCGGGCGACGCCGAATTCGACAAGGCGGTGCGCAAGCTGGCCGAAGGCGCGGACGTGCTCATCTACGACGCGCAATATTTGCCCGAGGAATACGAAGCGCGCCGCCGCGGCTGGGGACACAGCCATTGGCGAGAAGCCGTTAATGTGGTGATGGAGAGCGGCGCGAAAGAGCTTGTGCTATTTCACCACGATCCCGAGCACACCGATTCCGTGATCGATAAGGTGGTACGCGAGGCGCGGAATTACTATCCCAAGGTGCGGGCGGCCGCTGAGGGAATGGAAATTAAAATCTAAGTGTTTTGAAAGTCCCGGCTCGGCTATTATTTACGCGGCCGAAAAATCAGGTCAAACCAGGGCTGCCAGGTTTTGCCATCGTCGATCGAAGTCGCGGCAGTCTCGCGCACGTTGTCTCCTTCGGGCTTCCAGATTCCCCGCACAATTCTTTTTTTGCCGCTATCGGTACGGTCGGTGCCAAGTAGCGTCATCTTTCCGTCTTGCCATGTTCCCTCAATCACGAGCAGTTCGCCGCGATTGGTGAACCAGCTCTGGTGCCATACCTTTCTGGAGGCGTCATAGATGCTGAGACTCTCGCCGTGATGGCCATCGGCTCCGTTGTATTGCTCGCGCAGCACGCAGCCATCCAGCAATCGGTCTATTTTCGCCTGCGCAACCGGAGCAGTGCCGCCGATATCGAATGCGTCCCAATCGCCGATCCAGAAGTTGAACTGCGCATATTCGGGAGCGGAGCAGGGGCGGCCTGAGAGCTCGCGCGCAGGCGCTTTTCTCCTAGGCAGCGAATTGGAAACCGCTGCCGCCGCAGCCAGCCCCAACAGCAGCACGATTCCCAACCTTAAGTTGCTTCGCAGCTCACGCGCAATGTTTATCAAGTGCTCCTCCGCCGCTCTCCGCCGGAATCAGCGGCGCTTTCAGATATACCGGCAACGGAATGGCGCCGATGAATCCAAATCTCTTCCGGTCCACCGTAGCCGCGGGCAAAGGCCGAGTTCCCGACCGAGTAGAGATTCAATTCATCCCATATTCTGCGGGTGCAAACCGGCGGCCGGGAACAGGCGCAGATCAGTTTATATTCGTCTGAATTAGCGCTCAACATCTTCACCAGATGCGAGCCGTTTCGGTAAGGGCTAAAGCCGAACAGATATCGGGTGCCGCATTCCGGGCATTCAACGCAGTGCCGAAGACGAGTAGCCATATTTCAACCAGGAAAAAATTCGTTTAGGCGTAGTCAAATGCGGCACAGCATAGAAAGAGGGCAGGAACCGATCCCGCCCTCCAGTCGGTTTTTACTTTTGTCCTGCGTCTGCGATCCCAACGTGTTTCAGGAGTTGCTTGCGAACGGCTGCGGGGAGAACAACTTTCGGAAGATTTGCATTTTCCCGTGCTGTCGACGCAGCTTTTTCGCTATTGGCATATTCCGGAACCGCCAGGAAACCAGGCGTGTCAGTCGTGGTGGAATCGTAGGCCTGGCCGACGATTTCTCCGTGATCGTTAATGTCGTTGGCATAGAGCAGAGATAACGTCGAGCCGGACGGAATCAATGTATTGAGATCGGTCATCACGCCGTTCTGCCAAAGAAAAGCACGGGAGGTTCCGTCGGCAGCGATCGATTGGCCCACGATCTGGCCCGCCTGGTTGATGCCGTAAGCGATGCTCATCACGTCCCCGGGCAGCGTGCCCAAGTCCTGCATGCCTGTGCTCTTCGTCCACAAGAAGGCGTGGAAGTTCGGCGCTCCGCTCTCGTCGCCGGGCAAGTCGGAAAATCCAACGACTTCGCCTTCGTCGTTAATTGCAGCGGGAGTATTCCAGGCAACGCCGCCCAGGCTGCCAAGATTTGTCGGCGTGCCATTGTGCCAGAGCAGGGCGTGCGCGGCGGTAAACTCGCCGACCGCGTTATCGCACGTGCCCGAAATGCCGACCACGTCGCCGTTGTCATTGACTGCCGTGGCAGCGCCGTCTACGTCTCCGCTATAGGGCGGAAGTTGTTGCAAGTGGCCTGACTTTGTGTCCCATACAGCGGCTTCGAATTGCAGAACCTGCGGCGGCACGCAGGTTGGGTCGTGCACAGTATTCTCCGCCCATCCCACGGCCTGCCCGCGATTGTTGGCTCCCGCGGCGTAACCGTTATTTCCGCCCAGCGTAGGCAGCGCAGTCATCGCGCCGTTTTGCCAGACAAAACCCCGGCAGATGTGACCCGTGACGCTGGGAAAGAAAGCCGAGCAACTCCAGTTTTCCCCCAAAGGATCGAGAGCGGCAGTCTCGGCTATGCCCACGATTGCGCCGCGATTGTCGTGATTCGGCCATGCCACGGTGCTGTTCGGACCGCCCAACGTGCCCAAGTCCAACTCCGACCCGATCCACAATACGGCGTGTTCCGTTGCGTTGCCCGCGAGGTTCGCGCCTCCGGAAATCCAACCTTCGCGATTAATGCTGCTGGCTGCGCTGCTGGTTCCACCGAGCGGTGTGCCGAGATTGAACAAGAAATAATTGGCCGGTTGTGAAACCTGCTTGCTTTGGGCGAAGACGCTGGAAACAGTCAACGCGGCAAGAACTCCCACCGCAATAGAAAGGGCGAGGATTTTGGATTTCGGTAGCGTCCTAATTTCAGGACGAAAAGCTTTTAACCGCAAAGGACGCGAAGGACTCGCGAAGGTCACGAAGAAAGGCCGAGCGAAATTAGGACACCACGTGGATTTCATTGGGAAACTCCTTGGGGAAATGACTGGGTAAATCGGATAGCCATTGGATGGATCCTCATTGCATGCAACTTAGATCGAATAGCGGAACGGAGTTGGACGTTTGCGGACTTCGCTCACCATCGGCTGGACGTTTTCGGACCTCGCTCCGAGTGAGCTTTCCGAGCCGAAGTTACCTGATCTGTGCGGTTCGACCTTCCCAGAGGACAACTGCAAGCTCCGCCGGGAACGTGGTCCGAAGACGTCCACATTGCTTGCGGGAAAGAGCTATGATCTGGTCCTGCTATGACTCTCGACTGGCAGATTTGTTCGCGAGCCCGGTTGTCGCGCGATCCGCGATTCGACGGCAAGTTTTTTATCGGAGTCGCGGGCAGCGGAGTTTATTGCCGGTCAATTTGTCCCGCGCCAACCGCCAAGGAAAAAAATGTCCGCTATTTCTCGACCGCGGCCGCAGCCGCGGAAGCGGGATTCCGGCCCTGTCTTCGATGCCGCCCCGAATGTTCGCCGGGAACTCCGGCATGGCTGGGCACGTCCAACACAGTTTCGCGGGCGCTGCGGCTCATTGATGAAGCTGGCCTCGAGGATGGCGGGGTCGAACCACTCGCCGCCCGGTTGGGAGTGGGATCACGCCATCTGCGGCGCCTATTCCTGAAGCACCTCGGCGCCACCCCCACGGCTGTGGCCCATACTCGCCGTCTGCATTTCGCCAAGAAGCTTATCGACGAAACTCAATTGCCCATGACTCAAATCGCCGTGGCGTCGGGCTTCGGATCTGTGCGCCGATTTAATGCCGGAATTCGCGAGGTTTATCATCGAACGCCCACGCAGATTCGCCGTCTGGCGAGGCAGAAGCAAGGTGAAGCTGAAAATCAATACCTGTTCCGTTTGCGTTTTCGTCCGCCGTATGACTGGAAAGGTATGTTGGCGTTTCTAGCGGTTCGCGCCACGCCCGGCGTAGAGTTCGTTGAAGCCGGCAGCTATCGGCGCTCTATTTCGCTAAACGGAAATCACGGATATTTCGAAGTTTCACTGGACGAAACGAATCATGCACTAGCGGCGCGCGTGCAGTTTGGCGATCCTCGCTCGCTATTTTTTATTACCGAGCGAATCCGCGCGATGTTCGATCTGAACGCCGATTGGGTAGCCATCGTGGAAAATCTCAAAAACGATCGAGCGCTGGCCGAGCGCATCTCATTGGACCCGGGATTAAGAGTGCCGGGATGCTGGAATGGTTTCGAGCTTACGGTGCGCGCGATTCTCGGCCAGCAGGTTAGCGTGAAGGGGGCGACGACGCTGGCCGGGCGTTTGGCGGGGGCTTTCGGCGAATCATTTCGTTCCGTTAGCGGCCTCACTCACATTTTTCCAACGGCTCAAGTTCTTGCCGAAGCCAATGTCGCCGGCATCGGCTTGCCCCGGGCTCGAGCGGAAACCATTCGCGCGCTGGCGCGAGCGGTTTGCATGGGGCAGATCAACTTCGGATCCGTCGCCGACACAGACGAATTCCTGATGCGGCTCCAGGAAGTGCCGGGCATTGGAAACTGGACGGCTCAATATGTCGCGATGCGGGCGTTGGGCGAGCCTGACGCTTTTCCGTCGAGCGACCTCGGACTGATGCGTGCGCTACGCCTAAGCAGCGTAAGCGAGCTTGAGCGGCGGGCCGAGGGCTGGCGTCCGTGGCGGGCTTACGCCGCCATGCATCTATGGAGCATGCCAGGCGCAGGCCAGGTTTTAGGAAAAGAGCCGCCTCCAAGGCAACGGTCCGCCGAGTTCCCGATGGCCGCAACTTCGGGGAATGTTCCTTCCCGAAGTTTCTAGTCAGCGAGGGGTGGGCGGTGAACGCTACGGCGCGGTGTCTGTTTTAGCTCGTAACATCCGTGTGAGAAAAATCTGCACCCTTGTAGAGCAGTTCCTCTGCCAGGCTTTGAGCAAGAGCGTAACTAAAGCAGTCGCCAAAATTTAGTTGAGCCTTATGGCCCTTTCCCTTGCCGTAGCGGCGCCACGCTTTGCGAGCGATCCGCACCTGCTCGATAGTCGCCGGCACGATCTCGATTTGAGCACGTGCCAGGAACAGGTCGAGTTGTTCGCCACCTTTCTCTCCAGCTTTGGCTTCGAGCACAATCGCAGTCTCAAGAAGGGTTGCGGCGGACATCTTCCTCGAGCCCGGCGGCGGTCAAGCGATGTAGCAGGCCTTCGGCTCCGGACTCCTGTCTCAGAATCGCCACGAGGGCTGAGGTGTCGATCACCATTACTGTGGTAGCCCGTGCTCGTCATAGGCAATAATCTCATCCTGACTGCGGCGATCAAGTTCGGGAAGTGCCGCAGCTCGGCGGGCGATGGCGACCAAGTCTTCCATCAATCGCTCCTGTTGTCGAGCGGAGCGAATCCGCTGGTGGCGCTCGCGCAGAGCTCGCAAGATCGTTTCCGTAAGACCCTCGCCGGTTAAACGAGAGAGCGAACGAGCGAGACGCTCGACCTCCGAGTTTCGGATGCTCAGCGGCATTAAATAGATTATATACAAGGACAAATAGTATATACAAGGAGAAAATCTGGACGGAAATGGCAAAAGGAGATCCCGCGCTAGCCGTCACGACGGCGGTCACCGGAGGCAGAAGATGGGGTTATCATTCTTGAATGCGGCGACAAATTCTCAAGAGGCTCCATTCGTGGAAGGAAATGTTTTGGGGAAAAGCTCCGCTAATCGGCACTACCCTTTGGGCCGTTCTCGGGGCCTGGGACTTGTTCAAGACTGAAATCCTGCCGGAAAAATATCAGTCTTGGACGCTGGTAGCGAACACGCCGCACCTGTCGTGGAGCACCTGGATCATCGTCCTTCTGGCAATTCTGTTGGCGGTATTGCTAGAAGGCGCGCATGCCGCGATTCAAAAGCGTGATGACGCGAACCTAAGGCTTCAGTCCGAGATAAAGGAAGCGGCGCACGGCAAGACAAAAATGAACCGGGATTGGCCTGGAGATTGGAAGTTGGCGGAGAATGGATTTAGGAGGTACGAAAATTCGTTGGTGAGGGCGGATTGGTTCCGTGATTCCTGCGGCCCGGCCGAAAATTGGAGGGTATGTGGGGGCACTTTGGACGCAAACCGGGACTGCGAAGCCTTATACCTTCAGGCCGGGAAACTTTTAGTAGTTTCGCCCTTGTCCAGCCAAATCTCCATAGAATTACTGGCCTGTGAAAATGATGGGGACAGATGGCTCTATTTTCTCAAGCAGCGCTATGGGCTGGAGGATAAAATGCACGGCACATCCAAGAACCATGATGGTCAAACCTTTGTGTCCGAGGCGGGGTCGATCCGCAATCTCGCCGTGGCCTCGGCGCGGGCGTGCGTTGAATGTGGCGCCAGGAGTTTTTGAAATCCTGGCGATCCACCGTACTGATGCCGGCGTTGATTAGGCGGTCGTCGACGTATTCCGGGGCACAGTAGGGCATCAGCGAATGGCGAACGTAATCACCCCACGCGAGTTCCGAAGTGAGTCCGGACATGGTACGTCACTCATCTATCTTGCTTCTGACCCACTGCGCCTCATATACTCTGAACGCTTGCCCAATCTTGCCGGGAACTCGTCGCGGCGCCGGCCAACAGTCTTAATAATAACGACTCGCCATTATTCCGGAGACAAATCATGACCACGATGACTGCCCCACCGCACGTCGATAAAGAAAGTAATCCATGGGAATCGCAGCGGGCGCGTTTTGACCTGGCTGCGCAGAAGCTCAACCTTGACGACGGCTTGTGGCGGGTTCTGCGCTATCCCAACCGCGAGCTTACCGTATACATCCCGGTGCAGATGGACGACGGTCACCTCGAAGTCTTTACCGGATTTCGCGTGCAGCACTCGATTGCGCGCGGTCCCGGCAAGGGCGGCATCCGTTATGCGCCAGACGTTACGCTGGACGAAGTGCGCGCCCTGGCCAGTTGGATGACGTGGAAGTGCGCCGTGGTGAACATTCCTTTTGGCGGCGCGAAGGGGGGAGTGATTTGCGATCCGCACAAGATGTCGATGGGCGAGATCGAGCGGATGACGCGGCGCTACACGTCGGAACTGATCGAATTCATCGGACCGGAAAAAGACGTGCCTGCGCCCGACGTGAACACCAACGAGCAGATCATGGCCTGGATGATGGACACATACTCCATGCACATGCGGCAGACGGTGACGGCGTGCGTGACGGGCAAGCCCATCAATATTGGGGGATCGCGCGGACGCCGCGAAGCGACCGGCCGCGGCGTGATGGTGGTATGCGACGAAGCGATCAAGAAGCTGGGGTTGTCGCGCGAAAGCAGCCGCGTGATTGTGCAAGGGTTCGGCAACGTTGGGTCGAACGCGGCACACCTGATGCATCTGGCCGGATATAAGGTCGTTGGCATCGCCGAGGTGGGCGGCGGCCTTTACAACAAGAACGGGATCGATCTGGTCGCGCTCGTGGAATTTCGCCAGAAGAACGGAACGGTGCATGGATTTCCCGGCGCCGAGGCCTACGATCCCGCCGAGCTGCTGATTACCGACTGTGAAATCCTCATTCCCGCCGCCACGGAGAATGTGATCACTTCGCGCAATGTGGACCGGGTAAAGTGCCGCGTCCTGGCTGAAGGCGCGAATGGCCCTACGACTTCGGCTGCGGACGATGTGCTGACCGACAAGGGTGTATTCGTGATTCCCGATATTTTGGCGAATGCCGGTGGCGTGACAACTTCTTATTTCGAATGGGTGCAAGACCGGCAGGGCTATTTCTGGAAAGAGTCGGTGGTGAACGAGCAATTGGAAGAGATCATGATTTCGTCGTTCGGCGATGTGGTTCGCTACGCGGAGACGCACAAGGTAAACAATCGAATCGCGGCTTATATGCTGGCGATCGATCGGGTGGCCTATACGATCCGGCAGCGCGGGATCTACGCGTAGAGTCAGTTTCCAGTTTCCAGTTTCCGGCTAAAACCGTTAGCTGCGAATGGAAGATCAGGATTGCAGAGGGAGGATTTGTGAGTTTGCGCACGAAGAAAATATTCGCGCGAATGTTGCCTTTGCTGCTTGCCTGCCTGATGGCGGCGGTCCTCACGCCAACTGCTTCGAATGCGGCCGCGGCGCCGCAAGCCTCAGCCGCCAACAAACTTGACATCAACACCGCGACGGCGGATCAACTCAAAGCCCTGCCCGGGATCGGCGATGCTTATTCGCAGAAAATAATCGCCGGCCGCCCGTATCGAACCAAACTCGATCTGGTGCACAAGAAAATCATTCCTCAGGCTACGTATGACAAGATCAAGGACCAGATCATCGCGAAGCAGCCCAAGGCAGGCGCAATGGCGGCGCCGAAATAAAGGCTAAGAGTTTAACTCCAACAGACGATGTGGCTGACTTGTCTATGAGGGGAATGGCGCCTATTTCTTTCTTGCTTTTTTGCACACCTGTCCCGGGAACTGTAGACAAAAGATGCGCGAACCCTTGTGCCATCCGAGTGGGGAGCAAGAGCTTTTTACCGCAAAGGGCGCAAAGGGCGCAAAGGGCTCGCGAAGGTCGCTCAGAGAAGGTCGCCAAATAAAAGAAGCACAATAAAAGTTAGGACACTACCCGAGTGCATCCTTGATTGCGTTCCCCTTCATCGTGGAGCATAATCGAATTGTCTTCCGGTCACACGCTTCCGGAACTGCTGAGCCGCAGTGAACCTGCCTAATTCCATCACGCTGATCCGGATTTGCAGCATTCCTCTGCTGATCTGGATTCTTTCTTCCAATCATTTCAGCAGCGAGCACGGCGCCAAGGAATTGCTGGCTTCGGCGATATTCATCGCGGCCTCGATGACCGACGGCATCGATGGCTATCTGGCCCGCAAACGCGGCCAGATTACGACTATGGGAATTCTGCTCGACCCCATGGCCGACAAACTTCTGATCGCCGCGGCATTCGTTACGCTGGTGCAATTCAATTCCAGCCTGGTTCCTGCATGGATCGCGGTGATCATCATTGGACGCGAATTCCTGGTGAGCGGACTGCGCTCGATAGCCGCTTCGGGCGGGTTTACGATTGAGGCCAGCGAACTGGGAAAATTCAAAATGGTGGTGCAGATCGTTTCCGTGGTCGCTGTGATTCTGGACCATCGCTGGAAAGAGTGGCCGGTTTATGGAAACTTTGTTTTTCCGGTGCACTGGATCGCCTATGCCGCGATCTGGTTCGTAGTTTGCGTCTCGCTGGTATCGGCGATCGATTATTTCGTCGCGTTCTGGTCGAAGATCGATAAGCGGGTTTCCAAGCGCCGCCGCCGGGCTTTCGTTCTCAGCCGCCGCTCGAAACCCCAGACCGGCCGCACGGCGGGCAGATGCCGATGTCGCTCCCACAGCCTGATTCTCGATTTCCAGATGCTCGATCCGCGGAGCCTATCGATGAGGAATTTTCCTTCGAAGAGCGTTCCATACTGCTGCAACTGGCGCGCGATTCCATTTCTTCGGCGCTGCTGCAACGGGCGATTTCATGCGAACCGCCGGCGCCCCAGCTAGCCGAGCCTCGGGGCGTGTTCACTTCGCTTTACCTGCACGGGAAACTGAGGGGATGCGTGGGCTACGTGTTGCCAACTTGCAGCGTCTATCGGGCGGTAGCGGAGACCGCGCGGGCGGCCGCTTTCGGCGACAGCCGCTTTTCGCCAATTACGGCAGAAGAAGTCCCGGATCTCGAAATTCAGTTAAGCGTTCTCACGCCGCCGCGGCCGATTCGGGCGGACGAAGTCGAGATAGGCCGCCACGGGTTGCTCATCAGCGACCAGGGGCGACGCGGGTTGTTGCTACCGCAGGTGGCAGTTGAGCACGAGTGGGATCGTATTACGTTTCTGGAGCAGACTTGCCGCAAAGCGGGGTTACCGGGCGATGCATGGCAACGAGGAGCTTTGATCGAGGGATTTACGGCGGAAGTGTTCGGGGACAATCGCCAGGGTCATTTCATAAGCAACCCGATTTGAGGGGGAGTTCGACGGCGCGGCTCGACTAGGGCACCGAGTCAAGCAATCCGGCCTGCGCCAATTGCATGGTGCACAGCGGATATGAAGCGTCGGCGGTGAATGCGACTTTCAGTTCGCTGAGTGGATCTCTCGCCACGGTGAAGGCCACTCCGTTTACCGGCTATCGCGATACGGAGGCAGAGCGGATGTTGGAGGAGCATCAGGCTCCGGCACATCCGTTGGTGCAGATCGCGATGCTGGCCGGATCCCTGCACGAAACGCGGGCGTAGAAAGCTGTCTACATTCACAGCTTGTCATCCCGCAGTCTCGCGAAGCGAGCGAGGGACCTTACGTCGGAATGCAACGTCGATGCTGCAAGCGGGGATATTTAAGATGCGTGCAGCGTGCCGCTCTCATCCGCGCTACTGCCGGTTGAAACGTCTCGTAAGGTCCCCCCGAGAGCTATCGCTCTCGTCGGGATGACATCGAGTTTGGGATTTTTGAATCGCATGACAGGAAAAGAATCCGGCCACATCGATCACGAAGCGGCGCAGGCGGTTCCGCGAAGCCGCGTTCTTTCAAAGCGTTCCAAATTCAGTTCTTCGCAGCTTCTGAAGGCCGTGCCTGCCCGAAACATTTATGAGATCGCCTCTAGCAACCGCCTCTTCGCGGTGTGAATCGGGACTTGAAGAAGCGATTTTCGTGACCGCAAAGCAAAACGGG
This sequence comes from uncultured Acidobacteriota bacterium, assembly GCA_963755225.1. GTDB lineage: Bacteria > Acidobacteriota > Terriglobia > Terriglobales > Acidobacteriaceae > Sulfotelmatobacter. The sequence continues at coordinate 441,576 of CAVWJE010000005.1, read as the reverse complement.
AACGGTTGCCCGTTCCCGTTTATTGGTATTTGCAATCCGAGCGGGCTTACTGCGCCTGGGCTGTCTGAGTCTGTTCGTCCAATTCCACACCGTCGCCGGCGTGAATATCTTCCATGGCAAACACAATCATGCCAGTCGAGGAGGTTGGCGTTACGCCGATCACTACGATTTCGCCCACCGCGCGTCGCGGCAAGTCTTTGACGTGGATGACAGGGCCGTTGCCCTTCTCGAACATACCAGGATCGAACGATGGCTGCTTCTTCTGCGTGTCTTCGCTGATCGCGGCCTTGAAAGAGAGCGAATCGACCGGATCGTTCAAGTCTTCTTCGTAATTCCGCACCGCGCGGAAGTAGTCGCCCACCTTTACGCCTTGATTCGCTCCGACATTTACGTAAACCTTCTGGCCGGTTCCCAACTCCGAATCGAAGTCCTTGCCCATTACGATGCGTCCTGAAACCTTGCTGCTCGAGGGCAGAAAGCGATCAAAGCGAAGCGGTGGATGGAAGGACACCATGGGTTTTTCGGCGAAGGGAATCGCCGTGTCTCCCGGATTCAATGGATCGCAGGAGTATTCGACCTGAGCGACCGCCGTTTTGCTGCGGGTATCGACTACGCGGACACGGCCAACTTCTTCGTAGGGCTGTCCAGTCGCTTTTACCAGCTTACGCTGGCCGGGAAACATCTCATATTCGTTCATGTCACGCAGGGCGCGGATAATTTCATATTGGGCGCCGACCGTATAGCCCGATCCCATGAGATACACGACATCGCCTCTCACGAACTTGGTGGTCGAGGGGGTCTGGAGTCCGCCGGCGACAAAATTGGCGTCGGGCAGGGTTTGCCGGTTGATGAAACCAGCGCAGTAAACATCCGCATAGGTGGGCATTTGCACCCGCTGAATCGGGAAAGTTTCCGTTGTTGGGAACGTCCCTTGGGGAGCGTTTTGATCGGCTGGGGCTGCCACCGGACCCGATTGCGACCAGGCGGCGGCGGATAGCACCAACAATAAAAGTCCTGTTTTCTTCATGTTACCTCCGAGACGAGAGACACACGCCCCCATCTCCAGCAAAATCCCACGGAAGCGAGGCTTCATTAGGACGGTAACAACCGGGTAAGAGGGGGTCAAGGTTACGAGGGTGTTAGTGGGAGGAGGAATCGGGGGTTGGAGATAAATTTGCGAATCCCTGTTGCATCTGCAATTCAGCCCCTGTAAGATTCAGCGCCGAACCTATTCATTCAAACCGTTTCATTCAAGCCGTTGATTTTAAGATGAGTTCCCCCAAGGCTTATCCATCCCGGTTGTTGCCCCTGCGGCTTCCGCGGGTTTGCGTTGCGATCACCGCGTCCGATTCGACCGAGATAGTCGAAAAGGCCGAGCTTTTGATTCGCGATAACCCCTTTCTTGAGTTCAGGTTGGACTACATTTCGAAGCCGGCTCAGGCGCTTCCGAAAATCAAACAATTCATTGAAACTCATCCCGGTACAGTCTTTATTGCAACCTGCCGACGCGCGGCCAGTGGGGGGAAATTTCGCGGGTCGATAAAGTCCCAACTCGACGTTCTGTCGAAGGCGTCGGCCGCAGGCTGCCAAATCGTCGATCTTGAGCTTCAGACCGCTGTCAAGTGCAAGCCCGCGCAGGTGCAGAAACTGCGGGAGCGCTCGGCTCTAATTCTTTCTTTTCATGACTTTCAGGGCACGAAAAAGCTGGACGAAACTTTGGAGAAAATGCGGGCCTTCCCCGCCGACTACTATAAAGTCGTGAGCACTGCGCAAACTCTCTCGGATAACGTTTCGATGATCCAGTTCCTGGGCCGCGAAAGCGACAACCATGCGATTGTGGGCCTCTGCATGGGCGAGCAAGGCATTATCAGCCGTGTTTTGGGGGTTCGCGCCGGCAGCATCTTTACATTTGCAGCCGCCGGTCCGGGCGAGGAAACTGCCCCCGGACAAGCGACGGCGCAGGAGCTGCGGAGCGTATATCGGATCGAATCCGTCGATGCGGCAACGCGCGTTTACGGCGTGGCTGGCGACCCGGTTGCGCATTCGCTCTCGCCCGCCATCATGAATGCAGCCTTTCGGCGCGAGAATGTGAATGCGGTTTATCTCGCGCTGCACGCCAAAACGCTCAAAGACCTTCTGAATTGCGTGCGCGAAATTCCCATTCATGGACTTAGCGTCACGATGCCTTATAAGGAAGCCATACTTCCTTATCTGGATAACACGGACTCACACACTACGAAAATCGGGGCCTGCAATACGGTGGTTCGGGCTCAGGATGGCAAACTCTACGGCTTCAACACGGATACATCCGGAGTAGTTCGTCCCCTGGAACGGCGGCTCAATACATTGCAGGACGCGAAGATATTGGTGCTGGGCGCGGGCGGCGCGGCGCGGGCCGCGGTATTCGGACTGGCAGAGCGGGGAGCGGAAGTTTATATCCTCAACCGAAGTATGGAGGCGGCGAAGAAACTTGCGCGGCGGGCCCATGCACGTTCGCTAAAACGCGCCGATCTGAAGAAGCATGTCTTCGATGTGATTATCAACGCGACTCCGGTGGGGATGGGGAACGATCGCGAGACTCCGCTGCAAGAGAAAGAAATCAATGCGCGGTATGTTTTCGACATGATTTACGATCCCGCCGAGACTCAGTTGCTCAAACTGGCGAAGCAGCGAGGGGCGCAGATCATACCCGGCATAGAAATGTTCGTTCACCAAGCGGCGAGGCAGTTCGAGATTTGGACAGGCAAGCCGGCGCCGCAGGACGACATGCTGCAAGTGGTGGCGCTGGCGATGCATGAACGGGCAAATCGCGCGGCAGCGGCGGCTGCAAAGAAAAAATAAGAGGGCAATTCCTACCGTCGCTGTACGGATATCGATCTCGGGCGGACTGTCAACCTAAATTGCAATGGCGCAGCCAAATATCAGCCAGCCTTCGCTCCCGCCAGCCGTCCCCGGCATTCTGATCGCGCTCTGCGCGACCAAACTGCTTCTGCATATTTTCACCAGCGTTCAGCGTTACGGCTACTTTCGCGACGAACTCTACTATCTCGATGTGGCTCGCCATCTGGATTGGGGCTATGTCGATAGCGCGCCGCTCATCGCCGTGTATGCCAGGATCGCGCTGTGGATGGGCGGCTCGCTGGCCGCGCTGCGCATTCTGCCGGCGCTGGCAGGAGCAGGATTGGTCGCGCTCTCCATTCTGATAGCGCGCGAACTCGGCGGTGGGCGCTATGCCCAATTCCTCGCCGGCTTTTCCGTACTGCTTTGCCCCGCCGTTCTTTTGGGCGACAGCCTTCTCACCATGAATGCCTTCGAGCCGCTATTCTGGATGGCCTGCATCCTGGTCGTTGCCCGAATTTTGCGCACCGGCAACTCGCGGCTCTGGTTATGGTTCGGGCTACTCGCAGGACTCGGCCTCGAGAACAAGCACTCCACGTTGTCGTTCGGATTTGCAGTTACGATAGCCCTGCTTCTCACCCGTTATCGGCGCGAATTCGCGAAACAGTGGATATGGATCGCCGGTGCGATCGCTCTGGCACTTTTCCTGCCCAACATTATCTGGCAGATCCGCCATCACTTTCCGACCATTGAGGACTTGGCCAACGTCCGCCGTGAAGGAAAGAATGTTGTGCTCGGCCCATTGGCATTCGTCAAGGAACAGATTATCGACATGCATCCGGTCCTTTTTCCGGTCTGGCTCGCGGGGCTGGTCTGGTTTCTGCGCGACCGGCGCTGGCGAGTGCTTGGCCTTACCTTCGTAGTTTTCTTCGTATTGATGGAAGTCGCGCACGCTAAGAACTACTACGTGTTCCCGATTTATCCCATGCTTTTCGCCGGAGGCGCCGTTGTGATCGAGTGCTGGCTGGGAGCGCGCGCCAGGTGGACGCGTGTAGCCGTAGTCGCCGTCATTCTGCTCGCCACGCTTCCGGCTATTCCGCTGGTGACGTGGATGCTGCCGCCGGAGCGTCTCCTCGCCTATCAGAACGCCATCGGCTACAAACCGGCGAAGGCCGAGGTCCACCAGGAGTCAATGCTGCCGCAACCGGTTGCCGACCAATTCGGATGGCCCGAGATGGTAAGTGAGATCGCGGGCATCTACAAGGCGCTGCCGCCCGAGGAGCGTGCCCAGACCGGGATCTGGGCGGGCAATTACGGCGAAGCCGGAGCGGTCAACGAGTTTGGACCGAAATACGGATTGCCGCGCGCGTGGTCTCGCCACCAGAACCATTGGTACTGGGGTCCGCCGCCTCAGGTCTTCAAGAATCTGATTGTGATCCAGTGGAGCCTCGACGACGTCCGCGACAGCTGCACTTCGTTTCAAGCCTTCGAGCATTACGAGCGCTTTGGCATGAGCGAGGAAAATCAACCAATCTATCTTTGCCGCGGCGTCACCTTCGACATACAGAAAATCTGGTGGCACTCCCATCACTGGAACTAAGCGTTTATCTCTTCTGAGATCGTTTTTCACTAACATTTGTACGGCGAGTTATCTAACCAACTACGGAATTGTTCCGATTGGTGGAGGCGGGCGCACCGCTGCATATTGCAAAACAAGGGAAAAGGGGCACCTCACAGGGGCCCGGAGAAAGTCGGGTAAGAGGAGAAAAGGTTATGTCTTCAGTCAGGTCGCAATCGTGTGCCTGTCGGCAAAAGAGGCTCACATATTCGCTTCTGTTCATTCTAATTGGCCTTCCGGCCGCCGCGCAGACATCGGTTACGATTACCAGTCCCGCATCCGGCTCTACCAGTATTAGCGCAGTTAAGATCGCTTCCTCCACAACCGGCTACATTTCTTCCGACCATCTTGAGGTATGGGATAACGGAACCAAGCTCGGCAACGTGTTCGCTTCGAGCGAAAACGCCATTTATGTCCTTCCCAACGGCTCGCATACTACGACAGTGAACCTTGTTAGCTCGGGTGGGGCGGTACTTAGTGGAAGTTCCGTGAGTTACACTGTCGCGGAGAATTGCACTACAGGCACTACCGCGCAATGTAACTTCGATCAGTTGGGGATTGCAAATCCAGTTACTCCGTGCCCCGGCAGCGACAACATTCCCACGGAAGATGTGTGGGTTGGAAACTACTGTGGACCGGGGATCCAGGGCGTGGACGAACCTTCGAGCGTTAACGCGCAGGCGATCACAGAGAGCGGCACGATCCCGGACTCGGGCAATACGACCCTGAATGGAAAGTCGATTCTGTTTTCCGAAGTTAACGTCGATTATTCGAATGTGATCTTCAAGGCCGACACTCCCACCAAGACCAATGAGCTCTATTCCAATTGGACCCTGGATGCATATGTATACGTGCCGACTCCGGCCGATAACCAGGCTCTTGAAATCGACGCGCAATATGTGTGGGGCGGGATTTGGACGAAGTTCTATACCGAATGCGCCTTCAATCAGAATGGAAACGGGACCGGCTATTGGGCGGTGTTTGGAGGCAGCGGCGGATGGCAAATGCTGGACGGCTCCAACGGCTCACAGATCGTGCCCTGCGATCGCAGCCAGTTCGCGTTGCCATGGTCCGGAGGGCCATCAGGCACGGGTTGGCATCACATCGTGTGGAACTTCATCCGCAACAGTGGTGAATCGAATACGGGTTCCGTCGAATATGTGTCTTTGATGTTTGACGGCACGACCTACTCGCTTAACTACACTCCCACGACCGAGGCCGGAGGCACAGGCTCGCTTCAGGGAAACTTCAGCGCGCTGGTGCAGCTCGATGGGACATCGAGTTCTTCGCAGAGCCCGGAAGTCTATGTCAACGAGTTCAACTTAACGTTCTCGAATTGATTAAGGCAAAGCGACAACAGTATTCTCATAAACACCACAAAGCCGGGCTGGTTGGCCCGGCTTCTTTGCGTGGAACTGGGCGGTCAGTCTCGCAACTGGCGTCCAGGATGTGAAATTCTCAGATACTTAGGCCGCGTCTCAAAACCAGATTTTAATCTCAATTTTCTCTGAGGTCAGGTTCTGGCTATTCGTGCGGCCACTTTCGCTTACCCGCTTACATGACCATTGCGAGATTCTCCAGTTCAAGCTGAAGAACCGGCAGAGCGCAGCCCGCCATCTCGACGCGGCCCGCCGCATCCAGTGCGGCCTTAGGCGAAACGCCGTAGCCGCGGCCCATCAGGAAAACCTGCAACAGCTCCGCGGCTTCGTAAGAATCGATCATGCCGCCTTGCAGCAGATCGCTGCGCAGGGCCGCCAGTTCGGTGGCCGTGAACCTGTCTTTGTCGTTATGGATTCTGTCGTTCATCCCTTGCTCGAAGCTGGCGTTTCAAACATATTTCCCTACATGGCCGTCATCACCTCCGACTCCGACCTCAACTCATGCGTATTAGACTCATCGGCAGCCAAGGAAGTTGCATGCAATTCGGCTGCCGCGCCTGCCTTCTAGTTCTAAATACGGAAAACAGGCCCGTTTAGATTCATAAACCCTTGTAGATAACGGAAGTTGCGATTCTGGGAGAAGTCGATAATGTCAAGATGGGACAAATTCTCAGTCCCAAAAGAGACACGTGTCCGGAAAAGGCACGGAATGCCTTTAGGGTGTGTGAAGGTTGTCAAGATTTGTAAATAGACCGTAGTGGTGCAGTTTGACTCACGCGTTGGGCCGATTGAGTAGGAGATCCTTCGCTACGCCTGACAAACGGCTTTGCTCAGGATGACAATCGCCGTGTAGGCAGGCGGGAGGCGCTCAGGCCTCGATTGTGGCGTGATCTATCAGCATGATCGGAATATTGTCCTTCACTGCATAGACCCGATGACACTGGGTGCACTTCAAACTCTCGGGATTCTCGCGATAGTCGAGGGGCTGCTTGCAGGCCGGGCATACCAGAATTTCGAGCAGGTCTTTAGCGATCATGATTACGGCATTGTACGCCAGGCGACGGACACTAGATAAGGCGCTAAAACTGGGCTGGAAGGCCGTCCGTGTCGCGGACAAATGCTGTCTGGACGCGTAAGGTGAAAGTTGAATCACAAAGACCCGCAGGCAAGTTACCGGGAGGCCTTCGACAGTGTAAGATTTTCTTTCTCTAATCGGAAGCCCGAAGCTTGGAGCCTGGAGCGCAAATGTCAGCCACCATTCTCGACGGAACAAAGATCGCGCAACGAGATCCGCAACGAAGTGGCGGCGGAAGTAAGAATCCATGGCCGCGGCCGGAGTTCGTCCCGGGCTGGCGGTGGTGCTGGTCGGGCACAATCCGGCGTCGGAAATTTATGTGCGCGGCAAAGTGAAGGCCTGCGAGGAAGTTGGCCTCTACAGCGAGCACACTACCCCGCCGGAAACGGTCGACGACGGAAGAATTGCTGGCAGCTGATCGAGAGCCTCAACCGCCGCGACGAAATCGACGGGATTCTGGTGCAATTGCCGCTGCCGCCGCAGGTGGATGCGAAAAAGTGCTGATGGCGGTCGATCCGGCGAAAGATGTGGACGGATTTCATCCCGTGAACGTTGGATTTGCTCTCGACGCAGCGGCCCGGCCTGGTTCCCTGCACGCCTGCGGGCGTTATCGAGATTCTGAAGCGCAGCAATATTCCGATTGCCGGGCGGAAGCGGTGGTGGTGGGGCGCAGCGACATCGTGGGCAAACCGGTGGCGATGCTGCTGCTGAATGCCAACGCCACGGTGACGGTATGCCATTCGAAGACGCACGATCTGCCGGGCAGTCTGCCGGCGCGCCGACATTCTTGTCGCGGCGATCGGACGCGCGGGCATGATCACGCGCGATTTCGTGAAGCCGGGAGCGACCGTGATCGATGTGGGTATGAATAAGGTGACGGATCCGGCAGAATTCCAGCGACTTTTTGGCTGGAAAATGCCAAGCGGGAAGAAACTTTCGCACAGAAGGGATCGACGCTGATGGGCGATGTTCATCCCGAAGTCGCGGAAGTCGCGGGAGCGATCACTCCTGTCCCCGGCGGCGTGGGACCGCTGACGATTGCGATGCTGATGTTCAACACCGTCAAGGCGGCGAAAATGAGGCGGGGCAGCCGCGTGCCGGAACTATCTCACGCAAACCTGAAATGGCTTTTCACCACAGAGACACAGAGACACAGAGAAGATCTTTTTGTCTGTTTCTTCTCCGTGTCTCTGCGTCTGTGTGGTGAATGGTCTTCCTCTGGAGGCGGCTCATGCTGAAAGTTGGCCTCACCGGCGGCATCGCCTCGGGAAAATCAGTAGTCGGCGAGATGTTGGTCGCGCTGGGCGCGCATCTGGTGCAGGCCGACCGGATCGCGCACCACTTATGCTGCCGGGCGAAGCCGGTCTATAACGAAGTGGTGCGCCATTTTGGCGGCGGGATTCTGAATCCCGACCTCAGCGTCAACCGCGCGAAGCTGGCCGAAGCTGCGTTTGGCGGTTACGGCCACGGATAAAGCGGGGGCATCCGGGTTTCAACGCCGTCATCCCGCGTGAAGAATTGAACCGCATCGTGCATCCCGCGGTGATTCGGAGCCAGGAAGAGTGGATGGAGGAGATCGGGCGCGAGGATCGGCATGCCGTCGCCATCGTGGAGGCCGCGCTGATTCTGGAAGCGGGCGCGGCAAAGCGCTTCGACCGCCTGATCGTGGTCACCTGCAACGACGAGCAACGAGTGCGCGCGCTTCGCCGCGCGGCAGAAGATAGATATCGAGGCCGCACGCAGAGAAGTTGACGCGCCGCATGGCGGCGCAACTTCCCGACGAGGAAAAAATCAAAGCCGCCGACTATGTGATCGACAACTCCGGCTCGCTCGATCACACGCGAGGGCAGGTGCGGCAGGTGTGGGAGAAGCTGTCCGTATTCTAGCGGATGCCCTTGTGGGGACAGCCGCCTCGGCTGTCCAGTCGAGCGAAGCGAGACGGGTCTTTTGGCCGGCGCCGGCAGTCAAGCCGCCATCTTAATCTTCAACGCGAGACATGCGCCGATTCACTTGGCAACTGTAAAGTTAGGATTGCTGGTCAGCTCACCACCTGGAGTCGTCACCACCACCGGCCCGCTAGTCGCGCCAGTCGGCACAACCGCGGTCATATAAGTATCGCTGACCACGGTAAACCTCGCCGCCGCGACGCCATTGAAGGTAACAGCGGTCGTGCTCGTCAAACCCTGCCCGAGGATTTGCACCGTCTGTCCAGTCTTGGCCGCAGGAACTACAAAGGTGACGAACGGGCCGAGGCCGGTATTCAAGCTGTAGATCACACCGCCGTCATTGTTGTACGCTCCATAAGACAATCCGCTCGTGCCCTGGAAGACCGTATCGGTATAGCCGCCCGTCTGGCAGCTATCGTATACGGTGGCGAATGTTCCAGCCTGGCTAATGCTATAGATTGAGCCGACGCCACACCCGCCAGCTGTCAAGGTTGTGCCGTATAAGTTTCCGTCGCTGGCCGGAAACAGCCCGACCACCAGCCAGTTTTCAATTCCGGTAAAGGTGTAGACCGTCTTTGCCTTGCCCTGCGACGTGATGCTAAATATGGTGCCGTCACCTCCGTTCGGGCCTTCCCATGTAGTGTCATAGAAGGTCCCGTCGCTGGCCTGAACTGGGGGCTTGTACGGAAGAGCGCCATCAGTCAATTGGAAGTTGTGCAAAGACGTGAAGACCCCGCTCGTCGTGGCCTTGAAGACCGTGCCGCAGCCCTCATTGCCGCAGTAGTACGAGTCGTATTTTCCCCCGCCATAAGTTGTTCCGTAAAGGTTGCCGTCGGTGCCCTGCACAATCCCGTTGGGGTTATATCCGTCTGTGTAGGTGAAGCTGTGCAGAGTGGTGAGGCCGCCTCCGGGAGTGATTTTGAAAATGGTTCCGCATCCGCAGCCGCCGGTAGCCGTCCCGCCCAGAGCGGTGGTGCCATAAAAATTTCCGTCGGCGCCTTCTATCAGCCAGTCGGGATACATGCCGTCGCTGCCCGTGAACGTGTGAAGCACAGTGACTGTGCCTCCTGTGGTCATTTTGAAGAGTGTGCCGCAGCCATAATTGCCACACGAACCCGTGGTGTTGCCACCCCCGTAAGCCGCCCCGTAAACGTTGCCGTCGGTGCCAAGCGCCAACGCACCGGGATAGTTCCCCTCCATGCAGTTCAACTGTGGGCAGAAGGTATGGAGAACGGTCAAGATGCCGGACGGAGTTACCTTCAATGCGTGTCCATAGTCACTGTCGATCACCGTGCCGTACAGGTTGCCGTCCCTGCCCTGAATGAAGGACGAAAAGGTAGTAAACTCGTCGCCGTAGTAAGCCAGGGCGGTAAGAGTTTGCGCGGTTGCGGCCATCGTAGTTGCGCCGACGATCGCGCAGAAAACGCAGAACGCTCTCCAGTAGCTCATAATTTCCCTCCAAAGCCAGGCACAGACCAATGCATCGGGAAGTTTACTTCGTCCGCGGTGAGTTGGACAGTGTGCACGTTCCTGCATACCGCTTGGTGGAACATTGTTTAGAATCAAACGTAGAATTGATCAGGGGCCTTTTTCCGCAGATGGTTTTCGGCCACGAAGGTTTGCTCTTATGAGACTGATACGACCTGCAATGTTGGCGCTGGTAATTGCCGGCGCATTTTTTTACTTCACCACCTGGCGCTCGAACGGGAAGTTCGCCGCGTCGAATGCGGTGGATTGGCTGGCGCATCCCGCGCAGGTGGAGATCACCGAAGCTTCCGGCGGCGAGGGGCTCGATAGCGAAGAGCAAAACAATATCCTCGTTTATCGGAAGAATATTCCGTCGGTCGTGAACGTTACATCGCGCGCGATGTCATTCGATTTTTTCTATGGCATGGTGCCGCAGGAGGGGCAAGGGTCGGGCTTTGTCATCGACAAGGATGGACACATTCTCACCAACTATCACGTGATTGCCGACGCGCGGCAGGTGGAAGTGACCATGCACAATCGCAAGAAATATAAGGCGACCGTGGTGGGCACCGATCCGGCGCACGATCTGGCGGTGATTCAGATCAAAGCTACGGACCTGGTGCCGGCGGTGCTGGGCGACTCGCGCAATTTGCAGGTGGGGCAGAAAGTGTATGCCATTGGAAATCCTTTTGGACTGGCGGGGACGATGACGCGCGGCATTGTGAGTTCGATTCGGCCAGTGCGCGAGCCGAATGGGGCGACCATTGACGAAGCTATTCAGACGGACGCGGCGATTAACCCCGGCAACTCGGGCGGTCCGCTGATGAACTGGCACGGCGAAGTGATCGGCATCAATACGATGATTCTTTCGAGCGTGGGGCAGAATTCCGGCGTGGGATTTGCGATTCCGATTAATACGGCGAAGGCTGTGCTCAACGATCTGATGACGCTGGGGCGGGTGAAGCGACCGGCGCTGGGCGTGCGCACGATTCCGATTAGCGCGGAACTCGCGGATGAGATTGGACTGCCCGCGGATTATGGATTGCTGATCGTGCAGGTTATCTCCGGCGGTTCGGCGGATCAGGCGGGGCTGCGCGGCGGGACGGAACGCGCGTATCTGGGGAATATTCCGATCATGCTCGGCGGAGATTTAATTGTGGCGATCGATGGCGAGAAGGTGGAAGACGAGCAAGACCTCGCGCACATGATGAACAACCATCGGGCGGGAGACACGGTAAAGGTGACGATCTATCGCAACAAGAAAAAGATGGATGTGAGCGTGGCGCTGGGCGAGGCGCGGGAGCAGGTGTAGGGGTTGGGGCCTCGGTGCAGTTCTCAGTTCTCGGTTCTCAGTTCTCAGTTGTCGGTGTCAGCGTCAAGTTCAGGGCGCTCCTGACAGTGTCTTATTTCGGAGTAAAGCTTTTGGCCGCGAAGGACTTGCGAAGGTCGCGAAGAAAAAGCATATTCGAAATTTAGCTTTGTGATTTATTTCTAGGGCGGCGCGCTTTAGTATCTCGTTCCGATGGAAGTGGCTTGAAGACTGACCAGTTTCCGCGTACTCTGATTTCCTGCCTATGACTGCCGTTCGCCAGGTTCGCCGCTGGTTGTGCTTGAACGACGCGCGCGGAGTTCTGCGCGATTGGTTTCCATCCTAGCTCTTTCTTTTACAAATTCAGAAAGGATGATTCCCATGCAATTCGTGGATAAGGCTTTGGCGCGCCGTTTCGAGGCGGTGGAAGAGATGGCGCAGGTTTTCTATGCGCGCGTTCTACAGAAAACGCGGCCGGAGATTGGCGCACAGGAACAAGAGATTTGTGGCGGACATATGGCATTCGCTGGTGTGGGCTCGCCTATCGGGAGAGCGACGGCAGCGGGGCTCGACCGGGAGTTCGGATCCGGCGATCTTGATCAGGTCGAAGAGTTTTATCGTTCGCATGGCCTGGATAATCCGCGTCTTTGTCTTAAGTGCGCTCCGGAGACTTTTGCCGAACTGATCGAGCGCGAGGACATCCATGCCGCGCCCTACGTGGGGCGCTACAAGTGGTAATGTTTGAGCGGCTGAACGCGGCGCCGTGGAATGACTTGCAAGAACTAGTTCGAAATTCTTATGAGATGGTGGCGGCGAAGGCGCCAAAGAAGACATCTAAGAAAAAGCGGAAAGCGGCGGGGTCCCGGTGAGGTCAGGGTTCGCCTGGAATAGGGTTCGCCCGTAATAGGGTTCGCGAATATGGAGGCAGACTGAGATGCGCGGCATTAAGGATTTTATAACCATGCGGTTTGTTCCCGAGCGAACGCTAGCCGGGCTCGCGCTGTTGCGTGTGTACACCGGCGCGACACTATTTCTGAGGCATGGGTGGGAAAAACAACCGGCTCACTGGGCGCAATTCATGGCGCACTTTCCGAATCCCATTGGAATCGGCTCTCACCCTTCTTTTCTTATCGCATTTTTCTCCGATTTGGTTTGCAGCATTTTGCTGATTGTCGGGTTAGGCACACGCTGGGCTGCACTCTTTTGTTTTGGCAATGTCTTTGTAGCCTGGGCATTCGTGCATCATTTTGCATTTTTCGGGAAGGGACCGGGAAGCGATCACGGCGAACTGATGGTGCTTTATATGGGAGCGTTGCTCGCGATAGTAATAGCCGGCCCGGGTGCGGCGTCTCTGGATCGACTGCTCGGGAGGAGGCCATAACTTAGCAATCATCCCCGGAGCGATTCTCTTTCCTCTTTCTCTTTCCTTTCCCTTTCTCTTTGCTCTTTTCTCTTTGCTTTCCCGCGTAGTTCGCCGACTGGCCACGAAGTTGGTCATGGCTTACGGGCTATAATCGTACATGGCGAGCTTGCGCCAACAGATCGCGACCACCGCTCTCACGCTCACTAAGTTCCGGGAGCTAATGAAGCGGATTCAGGAAAATCGTCCCCACGACGATCTGTCCATCGTCAAAAAAGCCTACGACTACTCGCTGAAGCATCATGAAGGGCAAACTCGCGCGTCGGGTGAGCCGTATCTGGTTCATCCGCTGGAAGTGGCGCTGGTGCTGGCTGAGATGAAGATGGATCCGGTGGCCATCGCAGCCGGATTGCTGCATGATTCGGTCGAAGACACTTCCGTCACGATCGATGACATCCGCAAAGAATTCGGCGAGCAGGTCGCGCACATCGTCGAGGGCGTGACCAAGATCAGCAAGATTGATTTCGCCACGCGCGAGGAGGCGCAGGCGGAGAACCTGCGCAAGATGATGCTGGCGATGGTCGACGACATTCGCGTGGTGCTCATCAAACTCGCCGACCGCCTGCACAACATGCGGACGCTCGAGCACCTTCAACCGGACCGCCAGCGCAAGATTGCCGAGGAGACACTGGAAATCTACGCCCCGATTGCGCACCGGCTGGGCATGGGAAAGATCCGCGGTGAGCTTGAGGATCTGGGATTTCTTTTTCTCGACCCGGCAGGATACGAACAAGTCGAAAAGGCTGTAAATGCGCGCCGGAAACAGGGGGAGGCGTTTCTTTCGAAAATGCAGGGGATTATCGCCGACAAGCTAAAGGAGGCGGGCATTCAGGCGAAGGTCGAGAGCCGCATCAAGCGACTTTTCAGTATTCACAAGAAATTGCAACGGCAGCGGATTTCGGTCGATCAGGTTTACGATCTTTTCGCCATGCGCGTGATCACGCGCTCGTTGCAGGATTGTTACGCCGTTCTTGGAATCATTCACAACATCTGGCGGCCGGTGCCGGGGCGCATTAAGGATTTCATCGCGATGCCGCGGCCAAATTTTTACCAGTCACTGCATACTTCGGTGATCACCGAGGATGGAACGCCCTTCGAAATCCAGATTCGCACCGAAGAGATGCACAAGATGGCCGAGGAAGGTATTGCGGCGCACTGGAAATATAAAGACGGGCCGGTCTCGGCGCAGGACGAGCAGCGGCTGGCATGGCTGCGGCAGGTGGTGGAGTGGCAGCGCGACGTTAGCGATCCAAATGAATTTCTCAGCGCGCTAAAAGTCGATCTTTATCCCGAAGAGGTTTACACATTCACGCCCAAGGGCAAAGTGGTGGTGCTTCCGCGGGACGCCACGCCCATCGACTTCGCATATACGATTCATACGGAAGTAGGACACACTTGCGTCGGAGCTAAAGTGAACGGGCGGATGGTGCCGCTGCGCCACAAGCTGCATTCCGGCGACATTGTCGAAATCCTTACGCAAGCCGGACACAAGCCGAGCCGCGACTGGCTGGGGCTGGTCAAGTCTTCGCGTTCGCGAAACAAGATTAAGCATTGGCTGAATGTTCATGAGCGTGAGCGCGCGATTGAAATTGGCCGCAAAGTGATCGAGAAGGAGGCGCGAAAGTACCGCATCGCTTTGAAGGAGATTAAAGACGAGGAACTGCTGAAAGTTGCCTCGGGCTATGGGCTCGGCAGGGTAGACGACCTGATGTCCGGAATCGGCTATGGAAAATATTCAGCGCGGCAGGTACTCGCGCGATTGTTGCCGGCGGGCGCCACGCCTTCGATGGCGGGCGATATCGAAGCGGAGGGCCTATCCAACAAGCCGGGCGCAATCGCCAGCGTGGTGCGGCGTGTTTTTGGCGACCACAACGCCATCATGGTTAAGGGCCAGGGGGATATGCTGGTCTACCGCGCGCGCTGCTGTAATCCGATTCGCGGAGAGAGCATTGTCGGCTACATCACGCGCGGCAAGGGAGTCGCGGTGCATTCGGTGAACTGCCCCAACGTAACGAATCTGATGTACGAGCCGGAGCGCCGCATCGACGTCGAATGGGCGCGCGATGAGAGCACTCCGACGGCGTATCCGGTGAAGCTTACGGTTTATTGCGACGATCGCTTCGGGATGCTGAAACTCATCACCAGCGTGATCGGGGATGCGCAAAGCAATATCCGCAATATTGGCGCGCGCACCGAAAACAGCCAGGCCAGCGTGGAGATCGTGCTCGACATCTCCGACCTGAAACATCTTGAGCAGATCATGGCCGGGCTGCGGAAGATTCCGGGGGTGCATGAGGTGCAGAGGTTGCAGAAGATCTAGTTTGCCGCGGACGATCCCAGATTACGAATCCAGATTACCAATTCCAGATTATGAATCCCAGATTATGAATCCCAGCTTGTCTTTGGCGGTTCTGTCAATTTTTGATTGCTCAGAATATCGCTGCCCGGTGTTCAAACACTTCCTGATTCGCGATACCGAAGGGAACAAGATGGAAGTCGTGAAGGAAACCTGACGGGCTTCGCCCGTCGGACAGCCCCTTCGACTCCGCTCAGGGCAGGCCAGGGCGGCTGTCCCTACATAATCCCGTGGTTTATAATCCCCGCACACATGAACCTGGCATCTGGCGCTCGACTTGGTCCTTATGAGATTGTTGCGCCGCTTGGCGCGGGTGGGATGGGCGAGGTTTATCGCGCCCGGGATTCCCGGCTCAAACGCGAAGTAGCGCTGAAGATTTTGCCTCAGGCGGTTTCGCTGGACGCCGACCGGCTGCGCCGATTCGAGCAGGAGGCGCTGGCTACCGCTGCCCTGAACCATCCCAATATTTTGGCGGTCTTCGATATTGGCGCGAATGAGGGCTCGCCTTACGTGGTTTCCGAACTGCTGGAGGGCGAGACGCTGCGCGAGCGGCTGCGGAACGGATCGGTTCCCATGCGCAAGGCGCTGGATTACGCATTGCAAATTGCGCACGGGCTGGCGGCGGCGCACGAAAAAGGGATTATCCATCGCGATCTGAAGCCGGAGAATCTGTTTCTGGTGAAAGATGGGCGGGTCAAGATTCTCGACTTCGGCCTCGCCAAGCTAACTCAACGAGATTCCGGCGACCACGATTCGCAGCCTACCATGACCCACGCCACCGAAGCGGGCGTGGTGCTGGGCACGGCGGGCTATATGTCGCCCGAGCAGGTGCGCGGCGTGGCGGTGGATGCCCGATCCGACATTTTCGCCTTTGGCGCAATTCTCTATGAAATGCTTTCCGGCAAACGCGCCTTTCACGGAGACACTGCCGCCGACACCATGAGCGCGATCCTGCGCGAAGACCCTCCGGAGTTGAGCGAGACCAATCGCAATGTTTCTCCGGCGCTCGAAAGGATTGTGCAGCACTGCCTGGAGAAAGCTCCCGAGCAGAGGTTTCATTCCGCCAGCGATATTGCCTTCGATCTGGAGCATCTTTCCGGAGTATCGAGCACTTCCACGAAGCTCGCGCCGATGTCAGGCGTAGCTCCGCGCAACCGGCTGTTACCCGCGTTGCTGGCTGGCGTTGCAGTCGCGATTGTCATGCTGGGGCTCGGGTGGTGGATGGGCCGCGGAAGCGTGCATGTTTCCCAGGCGGAGTATAAGCAGATTACTTTTCGCACTGGTTCCATCGGAAACGCCCGCTTTACTCCCGATGGCAGCATTGTCTACAGCGCGACATGGGAGGGTAACGACAACCAGCTTTATATTTCCCGAACCGACGATCCGGGCGCGCGGGAGCTGGGAATCAAAGACGCCGAACTGCTTTCGATCTCCAAGGGCGGAGAACTGGCAATCCGGCTCAACACCTTGGGGCACGGTGGTTATGCGCGAACCGGAACACTGGCGCGGGTACCGTTGAGCGGGGGCACGCCCCACGAGGTGCTGGAAAATGTAGGCGACGCTGAATTTTCCGCCGACGGCAACAATCTTGCAATTGTCCACTACATACCCGAAAACAATCACTGGCGTTTGGAGTATCCCATCGGCAAGGTTCTGCTCGACAGCATTAACTGGCTGAGTCATCCGAAGATTTCCCCGGATGGCAAATGGATCGCCTTTGCTGACCATGAAAATCCAGGCGGAGACGACGAGGGTTCGCTCGCCATAATTGGTGCCGACGGCCGGGAGAAAGAAAAGAAGCTTTCTTCCGGCTGGACTTCGCTGCAAGGAATTCTTTGGTCGCCAGTCGGCGACGAAATCTGGTTCACGTGCACCAATACTGGCACAGCTTCGAACCCGCGCGCAGTAAACCTTTCCGGTAAGCTGCGAACTATTACAAACGTTCCCGGAGGCGTGTGGCTGGAAGACATGCGCGAGGGCAAAGTTTTGACGGTGACCAATCACGCGCGTCTCGGAATCCGCGGCATGGGCCCCGGGGGAAAAGAAGAACACGAGCTAGGGTGGTTCGGATGGTCGGAATTGCGTGACATTAGCCACGATGGCCGGAAGATTCTGTTCGAAGAAGAAGGCGATGGCGGGGGGCCGAACTATACCGTTTTTCTGCGCGATACCGACGGCTCGCCTCCCGCGCGCATTGGCGAAGGACTCGCGATGGCGATTTCGCCCGATGGAAAATGGGCAATCGCCAGGGCGGCCCAGGGCGGACCCCTGAACCTGCTACCGACGGGGCCGGGTGAGCCCAGGCAGATCACGCACGATACCGTAACTTATGATTATGCAACGTTCCTTCCGGATGGCAAACAACTGCTCGCGTGGGGGATCGAGGCCGGGCATGGCGGGCGCGACTACTTGATCGACGTTGGCAGCGGTGATGCCAAGCCTGTGACTCCCGAAGGCATCTCTGGAACACTGCTGTCGCCCGATGGCCGCAGCGTGGTAGTGCGCGGCCCCGACGGAAAGCGGGCAATCTGGTCACTGGAAACCGGCACCCTCCATTCCATACCAGGCTTTCCGGCGAACTACGGAATTGTCGGATGGACGCCGGACGGGCAATCGGTATATGCCAGCCCCATCCAATCCGGGGCTAGGTTTCGAAAAGTCTCCCGTGTGAACATACAGACCGGAAAGATGGACCCTTGGAAGACATTCGGTGAGGAGAAAGGCGCAAGCGTCACCAATGTGGGAGCGCCTCTTCTTTCGGATGACGGCAACGCCTATGCATATCTTTATGTGCAGGTTCTGTCGGAAGCTTATGTGGTAACTGGCTTGCAATAGAATTCGTATGCGCGAAGTGATTGCCACCAAGGATGCTCCTCAGGCGATTGGGCCATATTCTCAAGCCATCAAGGCCAACGGATTTATATTCACCTCCGGTCAAATCGCCATTGATCCCGCCACGCAGCAACTCGTCGAAGGGGACATTACGGCGCAAACCGAGCGCGTACTGCGGAATTTGGCGGCGATCCTGGAGACGGCGGGGAGCGGGCTGGAGAAGGTCGTGCGCTGCGGCGTCTTCCTGAAAAACATGAATGACTTTGCCGCCATGAACCAGGTCTACGGAAAATATTTCAGTTCCGCGCCGGCTCGGTCGACCGTGGAAGTGGCGCGGCTGCCCAAAGACGTGCTGGTAGAGATTGATGTCATCGCCTTGGAATAAGAATTCTTAACCTTCCCAGACGCCGCAGAGCTATCGCAGAGAAAACCCGTGGGCACTCGGCCGCTTCCTATAATAGGATTTATAGCAAGAAGGAGGCTAGCATGATCCGACATTTTCAAGTATTTGCCATCATAATCACGATTTGCGCGAGCCTTGCGGTTGCGCAAACCGCGGCTAGAAAGTCTATCCCTCCTAAGACCAGCGCACCCACGAAAGTGACCGGCCCCGGAATAAAGACGGATTCCGGCCTGCAATATTGGGAGATTCGGATGGGCAATGGCGAAGCCGCCAAAGAAGGCAGCCGCGTGCGCGTGCACTACACCGGCTGGCTCACCAACGGCAAGAAATTCGATAGCTCGGTGGATGCGGGGAAACCCTTCGATTTCACCATTGGCAACGGCGAAGTCATCAAGGGATGGGAAGAAGGCGTGGCTGGAATGAGGGTGGGTGGCAAACGGCAATTAAAGATTCCGCCTGAGCTGGGCTATGGGACGGAAGGAACGCCGGATGGACCGATCCCGCCGAACGCAACCCTTATCTTTGACGTGCAACTTTTGGCGGTGCAGTAGGAACTTTTACCGCCGAGCGCGCAGAGGACGCCGAGGAATTGAGGCGAAATATTTATGGAAACAAAAAGACGAAGAATCTCGGCGGGATCTGCCATCCCGGCGGTGAGTTCTGTTTTACGCCTTTGTAACTTTGCCGCTGCGTATGCAAGATGTGCAGACACGCATGCGCTTGGTGGCCGCGCCCACGCGAGCGTGCACCGGACGGAGGTTTACATTCCAGCGCCGTTTGGTGACGTTGTGGGCGTGGCTAATGCGGTTTCCGAATTGCGGCTTCTTGCCGCAGATATCACATTGTTGTGCCATGACTGCGAATGAAATCCTTTCAGGAAGCTTACGGAAGAACTATTCTAACGGATTACAGGCGTTTTAGACAATTGGCGGTAGTGTCAGCGGTAGCGGTGCAGTTTGGCTTACGTGTTGGGGCGGTTAATCGGGAGATCCCCTTCGGCTTCGCTCAGGGCAGGCTTTCGCTGCGCCTGAAAGACGGCTTCGCTCAGGATGACGCCGAATTAGTAACGGAAATTCAAACTGAGGCACTACCGAGGCAGTGGTAGTGTCCTAATTTCGGAAGCAAAAGATTTTGACCGCAAAGGACGCGAAGGACTCGCGAAGGTCACGAAGAAAGGCCAAACGAAATTAGGACACCACCGAAGTAGGCCAGCAGGCTAAACTACAAACGGCGCGGACGGAGGAATTATGTCGAGCAAGGGAAAAGCTACGCTGGTGGAGAGCACGCTGCTTTTGGCATTGATGGGAATTTTGGCGGGAGCGATTGGAGGCTTGGCGATTGGAATTGCCACCGGTCCCAAGACGACGTCTTCATCCACATCCTCCTCGAAATAGCGCGATTGCAGCGCCACGCGGCGTCCGCGCACTCGTTCGGTCCTATGCGATACTGAATTCATGCAGTCCCCGCTTCAAGCTCCCACCGCCGCTACAGATCCCAAGTCGGTAAAAGTGAATTTATCGAGCGGAACCGGTGTGGACATCGAATGGGCCGACGGCCATTCTTCGCATTACAGTTTCGTATTTCTCCGCGATGCCTGTCCGTGCGCGATGTGCGAAGAAGAACGTGGCAAAACTGGACGGAAGCGCGGAGAGCCTCCCAAATTGGCTCCCGGAGCGCTGCCCATGTTTAAGCCATCTGCCAAGCCGATCTCGGCCGAAGGGATGGGCAAGTATGCCATCCGGTTCAAGTGGAACGACGATCATGACCTCGGAATTTATTCCTGGAAATTTCTGCGGGAAGTTTGTCCTTGCGCGGAATGCAAGGGAACCGGGAATTAGAATCCGAGGCGCGCCGCGATGCAAGAGGGTAAATTCAGCAGAACGGCCCAGCGCGTAGCCATTCGCCGGGCGGCGCATCAGCTCCTTGACCGGCCCAGGGTGTTTGACGATCCGCTGGCTTTGCGCATTATTGGACGTGAAGCCGCGGAATCGCTGCGCTCCAATCAAAAAGAGGGGCACGCGTTTTCCCGCGCGTTCCGGGCGTTCATGGCGGCGCGCAGCCGCTACGCCGAGGACGAACTTGCCCACGCCTTCGGGCAGGGCGTGAGGCAATACGTTGTGCTCGGCGCGGGACTCGATACTTTCGCTTATCGCAATCCGCATGCGGGGCTGCGGGTGTTCGAGGTGGACCATCCAGCAACGCAGGGCTGGAAGCGCGAACAATTACAGGCAGCGGATATTGCGATAACGGCTTCTCTGACGTTCGTCCCCATTAATTTCGAGCAACAAACGCTTGCCGATGGTTTGGCGCAGTCGGGATTCGACGCGAAGGAGCCGGCATTTTTTTCCTGGCTGGGCGTGACTCCTTATTTAACGCGCGAAGCTTGCATGGCGACTTTAAGCTTTATCGGGAAAATGCCGGAAGGAAGTGGCGTGGTGTTTGACTTTGCGGTCGATCACAAACTGCTAAGTGTGGGACAGAGGATAGCGCTTGGGGTGCTCTCGAAACGAGTGGCTGCGGCGGGAGAGCCTTTTCAACTGTTCTTCGATCCGGCGGAGTTGCAGGACGAGCTAAAGAGGATGGGATTTAACCGGACGGAGTTACTTCAGGGGAAGCAGCTTAACGAACGGTACTTTAGAGATCGCGAGGACGGTTTAATGGTGCGCGGGGGGCTGGGGCATTTGATGGGGGCTTGGGTGTAAGTAGAGAGGTTGCACGCCCTCGGTCTGAAAAACGAAGGCCCCGATTACTCGGGGCCAATCAGATTCAGGCAAATAGCGCCTTGCGATAACCCTAAGTATATGCCGCATTTATTCTCAGTCAAGTTACTTTTGTAGGAAGTTATCCTTGCTTCGCTCCCCACAGAACCTGCGCTCCGGAAAACCGGAGCGGTGGACCCGGCGGGATTCGAACCCGCATCTGCGACCATCGCAAGGCGCTATGTTGCCGTTACACCACGGGCCCGTGAAAGAGTGTATCCGCGAGTAACGGGATGATGACGGAGGAAAACAACTCTTGGAGTTGATGCGGTCCCGAAAGAGGAATGGCTCGTCCATCTCGAGTCCCTGTAAAATCGAATCATCACTCCCGGAGCCACTTCCGCATTGTCTTTTCTCGATCAACTCAACCCGCAGCAGCGCGAGGCCGTCGAAACTACCGAGGGTCCGGTGCTGATTCTCGCCGGGGCGGGGAGCGGGAAGACGCGCGTTATTACTTATCGCATCGCCTATTTGATCGAGCACAAAGGCGTGATGCCGGAATCCATTCTGGCGATGACCTTTACCAATAAGGCCGCCGCCGAGATGGGCGAGCGCGTGGAAAAGCTGGTTGGCGGACTCAGCATCGCCAAACCGGTAATTTCGACCTTTCACTCTTTTTGCGTGCGGGTTCTTCGGCGCGACATTGATGCTTTGCAGATTCCTTCCGCCACGCCGGGGAAGCCGCCGATTGGGCATACGAAGAAATTTGTCATCTACGACGAGAGCGATATGCAGTCGGTCGTCAAGTCGGTAATGAAGCGGCTCGGCGTCGATGACAAACAACTCACGCCGCGCATCGTGCTCTCGCGCATTTCCTGGGCGAAGAATCATATGCTCGATCCGCAGGAACTTTATTTGCAATCGGCCGATCCTAAGACCGAGAAGATTGTGCATTTGTTCGAGGAATATCGAAAAGAACTGCGTAGAGCGAACGCACTCGATTTCGACGACCTGCTGCTGGAAGCGACGCGGCTGCTGAAAACCTCTGCGGCCGTACGCGAGTATTACAATCGACGATTTCAATATCTGCTGATCGACGAGTATCAGGATACGAACCGGCCGCAATATGAATTGATGCGCATGTTGGCGGGCGAGCGCCACAACGTCTGCGCGGTGGGCGACGAAGATCAGTCGATTTATTCCTGGCGCGGGGCGGACATTCGCAACATTCTCGAGTTCGAGCAGGATTTTCCCGAAGCGAAGATCATACGGCTCGAACAGAATTACCGGTCTACCCAGAATATTCTGGAGGCGGCATCTTCGGTGGTGGCGAATAACCTGAAGCGCAAGGGAAAGAATCTTTGGACCTCGCGCCAGGGAGGAACGAAGATTGGTTATTACGAGGCGCCAGACGGAGAAAACGAAGCGCTTTTCGCCGCCGACCATGTGGCGAAGTATCTGCGCGAAGCGGGTCGAGCCGAAAACTCGAGCGGGGACACTCCGCGCGCGGCCGTGCTCTACCGAACGAACTCGCAATCGCGCCTGTTTGAGGAGGCGATGCGCCGTTATGGCCTGAAATATAAAGTTGTCGGCGGATTTTCGTTCTACGAGCGGTCCGAGATCAAGGACATGATCTCGTATTTGAAGGTCATTCAGAATCCGGATGATTCGATTTCGCTTTTGCGTGTGATTAATACGCCTACGCGCGGCATTGGTAAAGGAACCATCGACACCGTGGAGAGGCTCGCGCTTGAGACTGGTTTGTCGCTGTGGGGAGCGATCGGCGAAGCCCTTCGCCGCGAACTGCTGCCGCAGCGAGCCCTGGCGGCGCTGAAAACTTTTCGGCAACTGATTCTGGACGCGCAAGCAATACTTGCCGGAACATTTGTCGAGCAGCTCGAAGAAAGTGTGGACCACGAAGGTGCGGCGCCATCGCCCGCGAACGCCGAAGCGAAAACAGAGGAGCAGGACGAAGACGACGCCGCGGCCTTCGATCCAACAGAATTCGAAAACGCGGCCTTCGATTTTGGTGGCGCGTATACCGGAGGAGATGAAGAAATCGCCAAGTTCGACAGTAGCGCTGGCGTCCCGCCGGCTACTGTGCCCGCAGAAGATTCGGCGTCCATTCGGCCGCCGGGCCGGCAGGATGCCGGCGTTACGACTGCCGATCTGCTCAAATTCCTGATCGACCGCACGAGCTACATCAAGCTGCTCGAA
Organism: uncultured Acidobacteriota bacterium; assembly: GCA_963755225.1. GTDB lineage: Bacteria > Acidobacteriota > Terriglobia > Terriglobales > Acidobacteriaceae > Sulfotelmatobacter. Next base: position 418,017 of record CAVWJE010000005.1, on the reverse strand, counting down.
GCCGAAGATACGCCCGAAGCTTTTTCGCGCATTGAGAACCTGCGCGAGCTGGTGAATGCCGCGGCAGACTCGCGCGACCGGGGAGAGACGCTCGACGAGTTCCTCGACCATGCGGCATTGATCGCCGATACCGACGACTACGACGAGCGGTCACAAATCACATTGATGAGCCTGCACGCGGCCAAGGGCCTGGAGTTCCCCCTGGTTTTTCTGAGCGGGCTTGAAGAAGGCCTGTTTCCGCATTCTCGCACCATGCTTCAGCCCGATGACGTCGAAGAAGAGCGGCGGCTGTGCTATGTGGGGATGACGCGCGCGATGGATCAATTAATTCTGACTCGGGCGGTTTACCGGCGAAGATACGGCACCGATCTGCCCGAGGCCAGCGTGCCTTCGCGGTTCCTGGAGGAAGTTCCAATCCAATTAATCGAAGAGCTGGGAACGCGCAGATCGAATTCGGCCCGTGGAGGGGCGGATGCCCTTGTGCGCCCATCGGGGAGAAGCTCCTCAGCCTACGATACAGCGGAGAGGCACTATTCCTACGAAGACGAAGACCAAAGCGTCAACTGGAAACGCAGTGGCGTTGCGGCAGCACGCCAAAAAGCTACCGCTCCCGCCAAGCCATATAACTCGATCGAAAACATTGCCGAGTTTTTCGCCAGCCGGGGCAAAAAATTCAGCGTCCCAAAGATGCCGGCCGAGGAGCCGAACGGCAAGCGGGGATTTCGTCCGGGACAGAAGGTGCGCCATCCGAAATATGGCGAGGGAACCGTTTACCAGCGAGAAGGAGAAGGCGAAGAAGCCAAGATTACTGTACAATTTCCTCGCTTCGGATTGAAAAAGCTGGTGGAGAAATATGCCCAGTTGGAGCGGGCTTGAGAAAATTTGGTAATTTTGTAATCGGGTGATTTGGCAATTTTAACAGCCGCACCCCGGGGTTTCTAATTACCAAATTGCTCAATCACCAAATTACAAAATCAGGATTCAAGAAAGCAGTCATGGCAAATACAGCGGAACTTAGTAAAGAAGAACGCAAGAAATCGAAACGCACCTCGCGCAAGAAGGCGAAGGCGGAAAAGCCGAAGAAACCCCGCGACTACGCCCGCGGATCGAAGAAGCGAAAAGTGAAGAAGTTGGCTCGCGGCCAGTCGAAACGGTAAGGCGGCAAATGGCAACAGGCACTTAGCCGGGGCCGTTTCTTCGTGATCTGACAGGAACAGTGATCCGACAGGAACTAAGACCGGCTGAGTGCTGAGTCATCTAAGAATGGACATCAGGAGTAAGCGGGCCGAACCCTCAGGGGCTAAAGCCCGCGTGATTCCTGGCTCTGGATGGCACGACTGAACGTCGTGCCCTTCCCGAATCATTTATGAGATAGCTTCGGATCGCTGATAGCTTGTTCTCAGGAGACAACCCAACTCTTGTCCCGATCGTCGTCTAAGGAACCAGCCGAAACAGTTCGCACGTCATCGGTTCGTACCGCAACCGTTCGAACCAGCGACAATCAGCTTTTTTGCTGCAAGTCGATCGATAAGCTGATTTCCGAATCTGAAGCTCCCGGCCAGCAGCTGCAAAAAACTCTCGGCCCGTGGTCTCTGACTGCGCTCGGCATCGGCGCGATTATCGGCTCGGGAATCTTCATTCTTACCGGCACCGCGGCGGCGGGAGAATATTTCCAGGCTCCGTCCATCCTCCACGCGCAGGCGCTCGACGTGATCGTGAATTTGCTGCGCACTGGCAGCATGGCGGGAGCGCTCATGCACGGACGCCCGCCGGCAGGGCCGTCGATTGCGATTTCGTTCTTGCTGGTAGCGGTTGCATGCAGTTTCGCCGGCCTCTGCTACGCCGAACTGGCGTCGATGATTCCCATCGCCGGCAGCGCGTACACATACTCGTACGCGACGCTTGGCGAGATTTTTGCCTGGGTCATTGGCTGGGACCTCATCCTCGAATATGTGGTCTCGAATGTGGCAGTCGCGGTTGGCTTTGCCGGTTATACGAAAGCGCAACTGGCGGTTTTCGGCATCAACTTGCCGGAAAAATTTGCCAGTCCAGTCTGGGCGGGCGGCCAGTGGACGGGCGCGTATTTCAATCTCCCCGGCTTCCTCATCGTTTTCATTCTCACGCTGCTGCTGGTGCGCGGAGTGAAAGAGTCGGCGGAGACCAATAACATCATGGTGTTGGTCAAAATCGGCGCGATCGTGACCTTCCTGGTAGTCGGTGGAATGCTGGTGAAGCCCGCGAACTGGACGCCCTTCGCGCCTTCCGGCTTCGCCGGAATCGTGACCGGAGGGGCGATCGTTTTCTTCACCTATATCGGGTTCGATTCGGTTTCCACGGCGGCCGAGGAATCGCGCAATCCGCAAAAGGATTTGCCCTTCGGCATCATCATGTCGTTGATTGTCTGCACGGTGCTTTATGTCGGGGTTGCCGTCGTCCTGCTGGGCATGATGAAGTACACAACCTTCGTCTCCGGCGCAGCCGCCGAAGCGCCCGTGGCTTATGCGATGAAGTATCTGGGTGTGCATCCGCTGTTCCGCTCGGTCATCGTGATCGGAGCGCTGACCGGCATGATCTCTTCGCTGCTCGTATTTCAGTATGGGCAGGCGCGCATCTGGTATGCCATGTCCCGCGATGGCTTGCTGCCAAAGCTTTTCTCCGCGGTACACCCGAAATATAAGACGCCGCACTGGTCCACATGGATTGCCTGCTTCGCCGTGGGGATTCCCGCGGGCCTTGTGGACATCGGCGACGCCGCCGACCTCGCCAACATCGGCACGCTGTTTGCGTTTGTTCTGGTTTCGCTGGGAGTGATCATTCTGCGCCGCAGGCAGCCTGACCGCAAGCGCGCGTTCCGGGTGCCGTTTGTGCCGTGGTTCCCTTTGATCTCAATCATTCTTTGCGGCGGTCTCATGACCGGACTCACGATCATCACGTGGCTCCGCTTTGTGATCTGGCTCGGGCTGGGACTGCTGATTTACATTTTCTACAGCCGCCATCGCAGCGAGTTCGCGAAGAAATAGCTGTCAGCTTTCAGATGTCAGCAAGATGATGGCACTCATGCGGCGTCCGTCGTTTCGGATATCTCAATGGTGGATTTTCGCTAGTGGTGCATTTTGGCTCACGCGTTTCGCCGATTAAGCGGGAGATCCTTCGCTACGCCTGAAAAACGGCTTCGCTCGGGATGAGAATTGTTGTATAGACGCAAACCGCACTGCCGCCGGATTTTCTGCTCCCTCGCAAATCTTCGGATGAGAATCTACAATCAAGAAGCGATGCCTTACGCAGCCGATCGGCCACCGAGCAGTTTTCTGCGTCTTCTTCCGAAGGCGGAACTGCATCTGCATCTCGAGGGCGCAATCGAACCTGCGACTCTGCTTGAGCTACGGCAAAGGCATGGGGAACATCCCACGCGGGCGGAGGTTGATGCGCTTTACCGCTATGAAGATTTTGGCGGATTTCTGACCGCTTTCAAGAACATTACCGAGCATTTGCGGACCGCGGCAGATTACGAACTCATTACTTACCGGCTCATGCAGAAGCTGAAAGAAGAAAATATTCTGCATGCCGAGGTTTACGTTTCCGTCGGAGTTTGCCTGTGGCGCAAGCAGGATTTTGCGAACATCTTCGAGGGGCTGGACCGTGGGCGGGGGCGCGGAGCGCGGGACTTCGGCGTCTCGCTGCTTTGGATATTCGACGCCGTGCGGCAGTTCGGGGCGGAGGCCGCGCAGAAAGTGTTCGAGTTCGCGGTTCGCTATCACGATCGGGAAGTGGTGGGGATCGGTATTGGCGGCGACGAACGGAAAGCGCCGCCCGAACTCTTTCGCGAGGGCTACAACTGGGCCGCCGATCACGGTATGCGTCTTACGGCCCATGCCGGCGAGACTGGGCCCCCGGAATCAATCTGGGGAGCATTAAACCTGCGCGCCGAGCGAATCGGGCATGGGCTGACCGCCTTCCACGATCCGGATCTTGTGGAGGAGTTGGCGCAACGTCAGGTTCCGGTGGAGATCTGTTTAACCAGTAATCTGCGAACCGGCCTTTGTCCCAATCTGAATGACCATCCCGCGAAGAATTATTTCGACCATGGCGTAATGATCACGCTAAACAGCGACGATCCGGCCATGTTCGGGACAAGCCTGGCCCGCGAATACCAGATCGCCCAGCAGAGCTTTGGATTTACCGACGAGCATCTGCGAGAGTTGGCCCGCAATTCTTTCGAAGCGTCGTTTCTGCCAGCGGAAAAAAAGCTGGAGTTTTTGAATCTGTTCGACGCCGCTGCAGCCAGATAAATCTGGAATTATGACGGCGCTTGAGCAGGGCTGTTTGACAGCATTCCCACACTGCCCTAACCTTTATTTTCGCCAGCTATGAAAGTCCTGGTTCTCGGCAACGGTGGGCGCGAGCACGCGCTGGTTTGGAAATTGCGGCAGTCGGCGCGAGTGTCGCAGCTCTATTGTGCGCCGGGCAACGGTGGGATTGCGGATGAAGCGGAATGCCTGCCTGTCGATTTGAAAAGCGTCGATTCGGTCGTCGCTGTGGCGCAGCGCGTGAAGCCGGATCTGACGGTAGTCGGTCCAGAGTTGCCGCTGACATTGGGCGTGGTGGATGAGTTCCAGAGCAGAGGCTGGCCGGTTTTTGGTCCGACGAAAGCGGCGGCGCAGCTGGAATCAAGCAAGAGTTTCGCCAAGGAATTCCTGCAAAGGCATCGGATTCCGACTGCCGCTTATGCGATCTGCGATTCGGTGGATGAGGTGCGAGAGGCACTGGCGCACTTTCATGCTCCGGTGGTGGTGAAGGCGGACGGGTTGGCGGCGGGCAAGGGCGTAGTGATCGCGGCGACGAAAGAAGAAGCGGCCAGCGCAGCGGCGGAAATGTTCAGCGGTAAGATGGTGGGAGCCGCGGGCGCGCGCGTGGTGCTGGAAGAATTCCTGCAAGGCGAGGAACTCTCGTTTCTAGTGTTGAGCGACGGGGAGCGGGTTGCTCCGCTGGTGGCGGCGCAGGATCACAAGCGAGTTGGCGATGGCGATTCGGGGCCGAATACAGGGGGTATGGGAGCGTTTTCGACCGCCGAGCTTGTCGACGAGAAGATGCGCGACTGGCTGGTGCATCATATTGCAAAGCCGGTGGTGGAAGGTATGAAGGCGGAGGGCGCGGAGTATAGGGGCGTCCTTTACTGCGGACTGATGATGACCGCGCGCGGGCCGATGGTGCTGGAATTCAATTGCCGCTTTGGCGATCCGGAGACGCAACCGATTTTGATGCGGCTGGAGAGCGATTTAGTAGACGCGCTGGAAGCGTCGATTGAAGGGCGGGTAAGCGATGGGGATTTTAAGTGGTCGCCTGACGCCTCCGTATGCGTGGTGATGGCCTCGGGCGGTTATCCGGGCACGTTCGATGTGGGGAAGAATATTGTGGGCCTGGGGAACGCAGCGGCAGTGGAGGGAGTGAAAGTATTTCACGCCGGAACTTCTAAACGCGATGGCGAGTTCTTTACCGCAGGTGGCCGTGTGCTGGGAGTGACGGCGCGGGCGGCGGACTTGCGGCTCGCGGTTTCGCGGGCGTATGAGGCCTGCGGAAAGATTCATTTTGATGGGGCACATTATCGGAAGGATATTGCGGGAAGAGCGTTGAAGAAATAGGTTGCGCTTTTGTACGCAGATTGAGCTGAATTAATAACGCCAGTGATGGAAATCCCCTGTCGCGGCTAATAAGTGCGTTAAGCGAAAAGGGATCCTTCGACTACGAATGTGCTTCACTTCGTGAAGTACATTCTTCGCTCAGGATGACAGGCGCTTGACCGAACGCGGATTTAGGGGAGAGATTAGTTTAGGGGAGAGAAATGAGTAAGACTCTGGTTTCGGTGGTGATGGGGAGTGATTCCGACCTTGAGATTATGCGCGAGGCGGGGAAGGCGCTGGAGGAGTTTGGCATCGCTTATGAGATCGATGTGACCTCGGCGCACCGCTCGCCGGATCGCACAGCAGACTTCGCGCGGAAGGCCGCCAGCAATGGCATTCGGGTGATCATCGCCGGCGCCGGAGGGGCGGCTCATCTGGCGGGAGTGATTGCGGCACATACCACCCTGCCGGTGATTGGCGTGCCGATTCCTTCGACCTCGTTGCAGGGAATGGATTCGTTGCTGGCTACTGTGCAGATGCCGGCGGGCATTCCGGTTGCTACGGTAGCGATCGGCAAGCCGGGGGCTACGAACGCGGGAATTTTGGCGGCGCAGATAATCGGGTTGAGTGATGCTGGGATTGCCAAGAAGCTTGAGGCGCATAAGGAGAAGCTGGCGCGGGGGGTCGAGGAGAAGTCGAAGAAGCTGAAGGGATCATGTGGGCGGGTAGGGATCCTTCGACTGCGGTTTTGCTTCGCGTTCGCGAAGCAAAATCCTCGCTCAGGATGACAAAAGGGGTTGCTGCGAAAAGTCTTATAGCTTCAATGCTTTTAAATACTCGCGAAACGGCCCTCCGAGGTCTTCGCGTTTGAGCGCGAATTCGACCGTAGCTTTCAGGAAGCCGAGTTTATCTCCAGCGTCGTGGCGTCGGCCTTCGTAGACGTAGGCGTACATTTTTTCTTTTTGGAGTAGAAGGCGCATTCCGTCGGTCAATTGGAGTTCTCCTCCGGAGCCAGTTGGAGTCTCGGCAAGGCAGTCGAAAATCGCGGGCGTAAGAATATAGCGGCCGATGATCGCCAGGTTCGATGGCGCTTCTTCCGGCTTCGGCTTCTCGACCATATTCTTAATCTCGAAGAGGCGGTCGCCGAACCGGCTGCTTCGACTGGCTTCACGTCGAGGACGCCGTAGGAAGAAATCATTTTGCCTTCGATGATTTGAGTCGGCCAGCACGGAGCACTGCACCTGGTCGAAGACTTCGACCATCTGCTTCAGGCATGGAACTTTCGCGTCGATCACGTCGTCGGCGAGAAGAACGGCGAAGGGCTCATTGCCTACGAGTTCGCGGGCCATGAGCACGGCGTGGCCAAGTCCCAAGGCTTCTTTCTGGCGGACGTAAGCGACGTGAATCATGTCGGAGATGGAGCGCACGATCTGGAGCAGGTCAGTCTTGCCGCGCTGCTCGAGCATGGTTTCGAGTTCGTAGCTGACGTCGAAGTGATCTTCGATGGATTGTTTGCCGCGACCGGTGATGATGAGAATCTGGTCGCAACCCGAAGCCATCGCCTCTTCGACGCCGTATTGAATGATCGGCTTATCGACCAGCGGGAGCATTTCTTTGGGCTGGGCTTTGGTTGCGGGCAGAAAACGCGTGCCGAGGCCGGCGGCGGGGAAAACGGCTTTGCGGAGTTTCATGGGCATGGGTCGGATGTTGGGCGTTAGTTTCCGGTCTCAATCTTCCAGCCAAACTGCTTTGCCATCTTGCGAACATAGCGCTTTCTAGCCTTGAGAAGTACTGCCTCACTCGGTCGCGGTTTATTCGTTGGCTCGTCGACCGACTTAGCTTCAACAACGGTGACTTGTATCGTATCGCCGACTTGAATCGGCTTTTGATTCACCCATGAGACGTGTTCTTCGACGGGGCTGATGAGGCCTCCGACTTCAAGGAACAAATCGCCGCTGCTCTTTCTTGTTGTAACCCAGTTCACAATGGCGGTGAGAACGCCGTCATCGCCGATTCCGGCTCGACAGAGCTTCTTGCCGTTGAGAGAAATGTCGAATGCGCGCATGCCTCTACGATTCTAAGCGAGAATTCAGTTGTAGGCACGACCTTGGTTATTGAGATGTATTCCTGGCCGCACTTGAACCGACTTCTGATGCCGTTTTCGAGGTTGCCAGTTGCTCTAAAACTGTGCGGAGGGCGCGGAGGACTTCGTCCGCGGCGGCGGCTTTCAAAACAAATTTCAGCATTCCATCGGGCGTAAACTGCGCACCACGCTGAGCGGAGACGAAGCGGGCCAACTGTTCGGGATCAACGGCGGCGTTTTGCTGGAACTTTAGAGTTACAAAATCCCGCTTGCGCTCGATGGCGTTGACTCCTACTTTCATGCACAACAATTTTAGCGAGGCGTAGTCGAGCAGGTTGCGGACTGCGGGCGGGGGTGGGCCGTAGCGGTCTTGCAGTTCGGCGGCTACGTCGGTGAGTTGGGATTCGGTTTCTACGCGGGCTACGCGCTTGTACATTTGCAGGCGCTGATTTTCTTCCGGAACATAATCGGCGGGGATGCGGATGTTCAGACCGAGATTAAGTTGGGTTTCGGCTTCATCGGGGGCGGCTTCGCCTTTCATCTCGCGGACAGCGCGCTCGAGCATTTGGGTGTAGAGCTCGAAGCCGATGGCTTCGATGTGGCCGCTTTGTTCGCCGCCGAGCATGTTGCCTGCGCCGCGAAGTTCGAGATCTAGGGCGGCGATTTTGAATCCGGCGCCGAGATCGGAAAATTCTTTTAGCGCGGCAAGACGGCGGCGGGCGATTGGCGTGAGTTCGATTTCCGGCGGGAGCATGAGATAGGCATAGGCGCGGCGGTTGGAGCGGCCGACGCGGCCGCGGAACTGGTAAAGCTCGGAGAGGCCGAGGCGATCGGCGCGGTTGATGAGGATGGTGTTGCAGAGCGGGATGTCGAGACCGTTTTCGATGATGGTGGTTGAGACCAGGATGTCGGCTTCGTGATGCATGAATTTGAGCATCACTTTTTCGAGTTCGCCTTCCGACATTTGTCCGTGGCCGACGATAATGCGCGCGGGTGGAACTAAGGCTTGAAGTTTGGCGGCGATTTCCCAGATGGTGTCGACTCGATTGTGGACGAAATAGACCTGGCCGCCGCGCTCGAGTTCCTGTTCGATGGCGGATTGGATTAGTTTTTCGTCCCAACTGGCGACGACGGTTTGTATGGCCATGCGGTCTTTGGGCGGAGTTTCAATCACGCTCATATCGCGCAGGCCGACCAGCGACATGTGCAGCGTGCGCGGAATGGGCGTGGCCGACATGGTCAGCACGTCCACCTGTTTGCGCATCTGCTTGATGCGCTCTTTGTGGCGGACGCCGAAGCGTTGCTCTTCGTCGACGATGAGCAGGCCAAGATCGGAGAATTTGATGTCCTTCGAAAGGATGCGGTGGGTGCCGATCAGAACGTCGATTTTGCCGGCTTCGGTTTTTTGCAGGATTTCTTTTTGCTGCTTCGCGTTGCGGAAGCGGCTGATCATTTCGATAGTCACGGGAAACGGCGCGAAGCGCTGCTTGAAAGTTTCGAAATGCTGAAACGCTAAAACGGTTGTGGGCGCGAGAACGGCAACCTGCTTGTTGTCCGCAATCGCCTTGAAGGCGGCGCGCATGGCGACTTCGGTCTTGCCGTAGCCGACATCTCCGCAGAGCAGGCGGTCCATGGGCTGCGACGATTCCATATCGCGAATCACGTCTTTGATTGCCGTCGCCTGATCTTCAGTCTCGCTGAATTCGAAGGCGTCTTCGAACTCGCGGAACCACTCGTTGCCCGGCGGAAAGGCATGTCCGACAGCGGTTTTGCGCTCGGCGTAGAGCTTGAGCAGTTCGTCGGCCATGTCTTTCATGGCCTTGCGCACGCGGGCTTTCGTCTTCGACCACGATTGCGTTCCGAGATGGCTTAGAGCCGGCTTGGCGCCCTCGGAGGAACGGTATTTCTGCACTAGATCGAGGCGCGTGAGCGGAACGTAGAGGCGCGCGGCTTCAGCGAATTCGAGCAGCATGAATTCCGCAGGACCGTCGCCGTGGTTAATTTCTTTCAAGCCTTGATACTGGCCGATACCGTGTTCGACGTGAACCACGTAGTCGCCGACTTGCAGATCGCGGAAATCGGAAAGAAAAGCCGAGACTTTGGACTTCGAGCGCTGCGGACGAGCGGCGACAGATTCGGATTCGTCGAACAAATCGCGCGCGCCGAAAATCGCGAGATTCGCTTCCGGCAGCAGCACGCCTTCCGGAATATAAGCGGTTGCCAGGGTGGTGGTGAAAATCTCTCCGGCGAAGTAGCTGGTTTCATCGGCATAGCTTTCGCCGCCACGGGTGCGGCTTCCCAGCTTGAATGAAACGTTATATTCGCCAAAAACATCGGCCAGGCGCTCCACCTCGCCGATATTCGGTACGGCCAAAAGCACGCGCTTCCCGTCCGCATTGATTTTCTGCACTTCCGCGAGCATGGCGGGAACCGCGCCATGAAAACGCGGCGAGGGTTGCGTGAGAAACGAAATTTCAGAAGCGTCGTCCGCGCCGCGCGTAATGCCCAGATGCTCGATGTCTGCGCCGCGCAAGGTTGCGGTTGTTTCCCACCAGTTATTCGGCGGCAGATATAAATCTTCGGGGCGAACGAGGTTGCCAACGCCGCTGCGCTCATGGGCTTCGGTGACGCGAGTCCAGAAGCGGTCGAATTCCTGTTGGAGTTGATCCGTTTCGTCGAGCAGAACGGCGGCGTGAGGGATGAGATCGAAGATGGTATTCTCAGCCCCGGCTACCGGCGAATAAAATTCCCAGCCGGGAAAAACATTTACCCCACCGGCGCGGACTGCTGCTTCCACAATTTCTTCCGAACCCGGCTTACCCGAGCCAACGATTCTCTTGCCACTGAGCCGCGTGTGAATTGCGGCCAGCAGATGCTCGTTGACCGGAGTTTCGGTGAGCGGAAGCAGCAACGCTTCATCCACGGGATCGGAAGAGCGTTGCGAAGCGGGATCGAACTTGCGAATGGAATCGGCCTCGTCGCCAAAGAACTCGATGCGCAAGGGCCGGTCCGCTTCGGGCGAATAAACGTCGAGGATGCCGCCGCGAACCGCATACTGGCCGGGCATTTCGACCACGTCCGTGGAGGCATAGCCGACGGTGTTGAGGTGCGCGAGCAAGGACTCGAGATCGAAAGACTCGCCGCGGCGGATCGTGCGGGCGAGGTCCGAATAATAATCGGCCGATCGCAAACGAATAGCCGTGGCAGCGACGGGAGAAACCAAGATCGATACCGCTCCCGTGGCGATCTTCCACAGAGCGGTGGCGCGTTCTTCCTGAAGTTCTGGATGCGGGGAAAGATTCTGATAAGGCAATACATCTCGCGCAGGCAGAGCGACGATGGAATCCGGGTCGCAGGCGGCAGTAAGTTCGCAGAAGCCGCGGATGACGGGAAGAAAGTCTTCGACAGCACGATTATCGTTGACGACGAAAATGATGGGACGCGATGCGGCGCGCTGAAAAAGCACAAGCAGCAGGGCTTTTGCCGTAGGAGTGAGGCCAGAGACACGAATACGCCCCGCGCCCTCCTTGAGGTGGGAGGCAACACGCGCAAAGGCGGGAAGCGTTTCTACGTCCGCGAAGAGTTCGCGGACGAAGGGAAGAAGCATGCAGAATTATTTTAACAGGAGTAGTTAAGGACGAGGTGAATGGGATAAAAGGAAAAAATCTCCATGTCTCGCAATAGGAAGCGAGACATGGGGCAGCCATTTTGGAAGTTTATCCGCGCAGCAGCGGCCGCGTCAGGCACGTGGGTCCGCCGCCGCCGTTTATGCAGAGTTCGCTGCCGGGAAACATGCGAACGTCGAATCCGGCGTGCCTGAGGCGCGCATTAGTCTTCCGATTCTCTTCAATGGCGAGGAGACGATTGTTGCCCAGCGCCAGCACATTGCAGGCGAGGCTATCGCGCTCGGAGGGATCGATTTCGATAAAGTTGAAGCCGTGAGCCTTGAGAAGTTCGACTGTATCTACGGAGAGAAACGGGAGATCGACGAGGGCAGTGTGATCGTCGAGCAGGCTAATCAGCGACATGAGATGCAGGCAGGCGGATGGTCCCGAGCCGTAAGGCAGCGGCGCGGAAAGGACTGCGATGCCCTTGCGATGCAGCAAGGCATGCAAGCACAAGATGCCGAACTTGTTGGTCCGGTACCCCCGGCCAATGAGCAGGGTTTTCGAGTCGAGCCAGAGCATGTCTCCCGCTTCGGCCGTGCCTTGGGGAGGCATGGTGTACAGGGTAGGAATATTGAGCCGCAGATAGAACCCGGCGTGATGGGTGGCTTCGGTGATTCGATTCGCCTTGCCGGGACGCAGCACGATCACACCGAAATCGGTGGGAAACGAAGCATCGTGGGCATAGACGGTGTCGAGCGTGAGCCCCGCGGAAGGAGGAATTTCGATAATTTCTGCACCCGCGGCCTCTAACTCACGGCAGAAAGATTCATGCTGGGCCTGAGCCGCGGCGAAGTCGGGAGAATGTTGAAAGCCCAGCTTCTGCCAATTTGCGGCGCGGTCGGGTTGATCCCAGCCTGCCGTACGGGGCGAACAGACCATTACTCGCTCCAGTGCGTCAACCATCGAGTGCCCGTTGTAATTCGTTTTCGCAGCCGTTAACGCCATTTGTCCAGTCCCATTTGTCAGTCCCATTTGCCCCAAACCTTATGAAACTGCCGAAGCAGATTGGAATCTATAATGAGCATCATGGCAAAAGCAATGTGGGAAGGTGCGGTACTGGCCGAAAGCGATGTAACGGTCGAGATCGAAGGCAATCAGTATTTTCCGCCGGATGCGATCCGCAAGGAATATTTCAAACCGAGCGACACGCACACGGTGTGCCCGTGGAAAGGGACTGCGAGTTATTACGACCTGGATGTTAACGGGAAGCGAAACGCCGGCGCGGCCTGGTTTTACCCTGAGCCAAAGGAAGCGGCAAAGCAGATCAAGGGCTACGTGGCGTTTTGGAAGGGCGTGACAGTAGAGAAGTAGGGCGTACGGGAGCGCCTTTATTTTTCTAGAACTCGCCGTGGACGCGGAATGAGGGCACGAGCACGGGACCGCGGTCGCGGTTGTAACCCGGATTGTTGATGTGTTGAAGGCCGGGAGCGAGATAGATGCCTCGCCAGACGTGAACTGTGTAGTAACTCTCGACAATATTCTCGCGGCCATAGTTGAGTCCGCCGTCGCCGAGCAAGAATCCGAGGCCGCCATCGGCGAGATACGTTTGGTGATCTTTGCAAATTCCGTTGGTGACGAAGGCGATGCCTGCGCGATCCTGTTTGCGATGCCACCAGGCTCCGTTCGCGCCGACGCCTCCGGCGAAGGTCTGATCCACTTCTGTGTAGGCGAAGGACTCGGTTTTGCCGTTATCCCAGCCGAAGCGGGTAAATGCCGTGAGATAGCGGGCAAGATTCTGCTCGATATTGATTCCAAATCCGTACTTACGGGTGATGTGCCAGGGATGGTCGGTAATGTCCGGAGTGGGCGTGAGTCCCGCGTCGAAATTGGCAATAGCGGCGCGGTAGATGCCCATATTGGCGTAGTTGGCGTAGGCGAGGAGCCGGACAACTCCCGATTTCCTGGGGATCACGCCGTGACGCAATTCGTATTCGAAGTTTTCGGCGTGCACCTGCCACGGCTTCCACACCAAGTCGATTCCGTTGGCCACCTTCGGCATCAAGGCTTCGGCGAAGCGGAAGCCCCAGTTGCGGTCTTCGAAGTCGGCGGTAACGCCGACGGTGTAGCCGCGCGTATCGGCGGCGTAATCCCATGCGCCGTTGTTGTCGGTGGTCCAGTTAATGAATTGGAAGTGAGTGTCGGAGCCGACGGAATTGATATCGAAGAAATCCGGCATACTAAATTTGCCGAAGCGGAGCTCGAGACGGCGGGCCGGCAATTCAGGAAAGAGCGAAAGATAGCTTCGCGGGTTTTCGATTTTATCTTTGCTGAGGGCGAATACTTTGTGAATCATGCCGCGGCTGAGATAAGGCGTTTTGCTGAGCAGGGGATTTCTTACGATATCGAGATCGGTATTGCCCGCAAGGCCAAATCCCTGCGTGAGCGCGGCTCCGCCGGCCTCTTCAATGTCGACTAGAATTTCCGTGGAATTGTCGACGCGAACTCCCGTATAGAGAGTGAGAACGCGGGAAGTGGCTTTTCCGTAGTTGGGGCTCAGGCTGTGAGGGCCGCTGTAGGCTGCATAGAATGGGGGATGAGTCTGAAAGATGAAATTGGCTTGACCTGAGAGCCAGAAACGCGAGTCATTAAAGTGGGGGAACATCGATTCGGTACTGTCGTCGGGCGGCGCATCAGTAGGGTCTTTTTCGGGCGCTGAAGCAGCGCTCACAACCGATGGGGCGTCCGATTGCTGGGCTCGTGCCATATGAATGGCAGGTCCGGCAACAATCAAGCAAAGAGCCAGGTAAAGGGCAACTTGGCACTGGGGCGCCGACCTGCGGCGGGCAGTTGCCCGGCACTCGCAGCCAATGCCACCAATATTAATGAAGAGGAAGTTCATCGTCAGAGAACAAGGGCCGGCACTCTAAATGTTTAACATCGGTATATTTGCAAAGATTAACTATAGTTAATAATCTGGGAGTCCGTCAATCTCTATACGACCGTAAGTAACTTCTTCACCGCACATCAAACTCTATTGACGAAAATTCAATTTGAGCCGCCACCCAAAGTTCAGATTCCAACTTGAGAGCCGATTGGAATGAGCCTACGCAGAGTTCGTTAAGGGATTGTTACAGATGTTTGCGAGCAAAATGGCTGAGTTTCGAAAAGAAGAAAGCAAAGGTCCGCTTCGACAGCGGCTTATCGGCAAACGCCCACGATAACGACGGGAGACGGATGACGTAAAAAGTAAAGAAGGACAGCCCGGAGCCCCCGAAGCTGTCCTTGACCCTCCCGGTTAGAAGGGCAACGTGATGAGCCAACGTTATCCGCGGGATGTTGCAAAATGATGGCGAAATGGTGAATATCTGGTTAATTCGCGGGACTTCGCACTGTATAGTAATCGGTTGCCCAAGAGCTTAATCGGTTGACATCACTTGCGTCGCGGAGCATTCGATGCCCTCCATAACTTCTCGAAAGGTCGAGCAGTCGCGCCGGTTGCAACAACGCGCCGAAAGCATGATTCCCGGAGGGGTGAATTCTCCGGTGCGCGCCTTCGGCTCGGTAGGCGGCGAGCCGCCGTTCATCGTTCGGGGCAAAGGCTCGCACATTTGGGATGCGGACGAAAACGAATATATCGATTATGTCGGCTCGTGGGGACCCTTGATTCTTGGCCATGCCGCGCCCGATGTGCTGGATGCGATCGTAAGCGCCACTTGCAACGGCACCAGTTTTGGAGCTTCAACGCCAGCCGAAGCCGATCTTGCCGAACTGGTTTTGGCGGCGTTTCCGCCCATGCAGAAGGTTCGCTTCGTGAGTTCGGGAACCGAAGCGACGATGTCGGCGATACGCCTGGCCCGCGCCTATACGAAGCGAAAATACATCATCAAATTTGAGGGTTGTTACCACGGGCATTCCGATGCGCTGCTGGTGAAGGCAGGGTCGGGAGTGGCGACGCTGGGAATTCCGGGTTCAGCGGGCGTTCCGGAGGAGTTCATCCAATTCACGCTGGCCCTCCCGTTTAATGACACTAAAGCGGTGGAGTACGCGTTTCAAAGATTCAAGCATCAGATAGCGTGCGTAATTGTGGAGCCGGTTGTGGGAAATATGGGATGCGTCCCCGCGGCTGACGATTACCTGGTCGCATTACGGTTGATCACTGAGCGCGAAAAATCGGTGCTCATTTTTGACGAAGTGATGACCGGGTTCCGCGTGGCTTTTGGAGGGGCGCAGGAACTTTACAGTATTCGTCCCGACTTGACGACGCTGGGCAAGATTATTGGGGGAGGATTGCCGGTCGGAGCGTATGGCGGCTCGAGCGAAATTATGAACCTGGTTGCGCCGGTGGGACCGATGTATCAGGCGGGGACACTTTCGGGCAATCCGCTGGCGATGGCGGCGGGATGCGCGATGCTGAAGCATCTGCGCGATCGCAAAGACGAGATTTATCCACAAATCGAAAAGCTCAGCGCAAAACTAGTCGAAGGAGTTGCAGGGGCCGCAAAGGATGCCGCAGTACCGCTTAGTTTTAACCGCGTCGGCTCGATGTTCACGTGGTTCTTCACAGCGGGGCCGGTCACGGATTGGGACTCAGCCTCAAAGTCCGATACGGAGGCATTCGGAAAATTCTTTCGGGCCATGCTCGATTGCGGAATTTATTTGCCGCCCTCGCAATACGAAGCGGCTTTCCTGGGGTCGATGCACACAGAGGAGGATGTGCAACGGACGATTACCGCAGCGAAAGAGGCGTTCGCGGCCGTGAAAGGATAAAAGGGCCGGCCGGCCAGCTAAGTTTTAGAGGACATTTCATCAATACTCGAAGAAGCTCACAAACTCCCTCAGGGGCTGAAGCCCGCTGTTGATTTGATTCGAGTTTGACGGCGCGACTCGAAGTCGCGCCCTTTCAAAGCGGTTCCAAGCAGGTTTTCAGCAGCCCCTGAACATTATGCGCGTCCCGGATACATTTATGAACATGGCCTCTAGCCGCCTGGGGAGGGCGGATGAGTGGACGCTGCATCTGCCATCATTTGTGGAATGGTGACGAAGGCATAGCCTGCGTTGAATCGCTCAATCAGTCGATCTGTGGCTAATACTGTCTGTGAGCGGTCCGCGCCCATCTGCTGGTGACCGCCATCGTGCAGCAGAATCACGTCCCCTCCGCGAATGCGCTTTGCGACTTTGCGCTCGATTTCGTGGGCAGGCGGGACGTTCCAGTCGTAGCCGGTCACGCTCCACATGACCGGTTTCAGGCCCAGTTCGCGAGCGATGCGTAAGACCGCGGGCCGGCGGCCTCCGAATGGGGGACGGAAAAGATTGGAGCGCTGACCGATTGCATCTTCCAAAACGGCTTGACATTCGGAGAGCTGGCGCCTGACTTCTTTTACGCTTTTGAAGATCAGCAGGGGATGGGAGAGAGTATGGTTGCCGACGTCGTGTCCGGCGCGAACGATTTCACGAACGATATCTGGACGCTGCTGCACGAAGCGCCCGATCAGGAAGAAGGTTGCGTGCGCGTTATGCTTCGCCAATGCTTCCAGTAATCGAAGAGTGTGCGGATCATTCGGGCCGTCGTCATAAGTCAGGGCAATCTGGCGGGAGCTGGGTTCTCCCCGCGCAAAAGTTCGCCCATACCACTGTCCAGTCGGAGCCATGGACTGATAACCCGCGGCAGCGGCGGCTGCCGCTGAGACGGCAGAGGTCAAGGCGAGTTCCAGCATGGAGCGATTGTAAAGGCATTTTCAATTGCCGGTATGCGACAGCGGTTTGCGTCGCAACCACAAACGAAATCGAGTAGTGGCAATCGGAAATCGACTAGCGAAAATTGCTGTTAACTCTTCCCGCAATTGTCACCCGGCGCTATCCGAGCTATCCTGCCAATTCCGATTGTTGCGAGCCCATGGCCAATTTATTTGAGTTGCCCCGTTATATTGCTGTGGAAGGTCCGATCCGCGTGGGAAAGAGTACGCTGGCGCGCCTTCTGGCTGAGCGCCTGAACGCGCAGCGGGTGACGGAGCCGGAATCCAATCCCTTTCTAGGAGCTTTTTATGAAGGCGAACGTGGCGCGGCATTTCAGGCGCAGTTCGCTTTTCTGGTGCGGCGCTTCGAGCAGTTGCGGGCGCTGGATCTCGGGGCGCGGTCGCAGAAAACCGTGGTCGCCGATTACATTATCGAGAAGGACAAGCTTTTCGCGTGCCTCAATCTCACCGATCAGGAACTCGATACTTACAACCGTTATTACAACCATTTCCGCAACCAGTTGCCGACCCCCGATCTCGTAATCTACCTGCAAGCTACGCCCGAGGTGCTGAAAAAGCGTTTGAAGAAAAAAAACGTCCCCGACGAACGAGCGGTGAGCGAGGAATACATTGAGGAAGTGGTGAAGGCCTACGACCACTTCTTTTTTCACTACACTTCGTCGGATCTGCTGATTGTCAATACGTCGGATATCGATTTTGTCGACCGCAACGAAGACTTGCAGGAACTGCTGCGAAAGGTGACGGAGCCGATCAAGGGGACACAATATTTTCTGCCGCTGGGTGGGCAGGAGGCGGTGGGGGCGTAAGAGCCGTCGTTGGTCGTCGGTCGTTAGTCGTCGATCGTTAGTCGTTGGCCTTTCGCCCTCGCCTCAGGAGAGGTTTCGTGAAGACTCGGCGAGCTAATCTCGTTTTAGTTTTTCGTATCGAGGCAGCGAGTAGATCGAGAGCACTTGTCCAACTTTGGAGAATTCTGGATCAGCGCTAACGAGCCACGCGCCGCGTTCGATAGCCAGCTCTGCGGCGAAGGCGTCAGCATAGCCCAGGCCATGTTTCTGTTTCAGCCCGCCTGCGCGTGAAGCTCGTTCTCGATCCACATCGATAACGGCAATGGGCAACTCGCGGAGCTTGGCTTCGGCTTCCTGTGCCTTAGCCTGGCCGTGCCTTCTCCACGTGATGTAGAAGACCTCGCCCCAGTTCACCGCGGACATTAAAAGCGGGATCTCTTTTTCGAGCGCCTGTTCCAACAGACTTTCAATCTTCCGGGCCATACCCTCACGATCCTCAAATAGCCCGATCAGCGCGTTGGCATCGAGCACATGTCGCCGCGGCCTGCCGCTCGATTGGGGCGGAATCATTGGTCTTCCCTCTCACGCTCGTGTTGCCGCTCCGCAAACAATTCCTCGAACATGGATGGCTCGCCAGGCTTAGGACGTAGAAAACCACGAATTTCCCGCAATCGTTGTTTCGTCATTGGGGTAAGAACGAGTCGCCCTCGCTCCTCGTTCCAGATAGCGGCGGTTCCTCTTTCCAAGCCTAATCTCACTCGTAATTCCGATGGGATGACCACTTGGCCCTTGGAACTGATAGTGGTTCGATAACTAGCCATGCGTCAATCTTACCACAAAGTAAGACGAAGATACATCGTCTTACACGATGTTGTTTTTTCGATCCGCTTCCAGGAATTGGGCACGAAAAATGTCGTCGACGAGCATACTACACCGAGACTACAATGGCCCCAGCATCCAACAAGATGCGTACAGGTTCTATCCGGCGTAGCCGGAGGGGCACTGGAGGGGAAATGAGCATCACCGGAATTGGCGCGCGTCCTGGAATGCCGGGAAGCGACGCGATGCGCCAGAAGATCACCACCGCAACTCTGCGGGAATTAAAACTCCGTCACGAACCGATCACCTGCCTTACGGCCTACGATTACGCAACCGCACGCCTTGTGGACGAGGCTGACATCGAAATGATTTTGGTGGGCGATTCGCTCGCGCAGACGATTCTCGGTTACGAGAACACGCTTTCGGTCACGATGGACGAAATGTTGCACCATGTGCGCGCGGTACGGCGCGGAGTGAAGCGCGCGCTGCTAGTGGCCGACATGCCTTATGGGTCTTACCATGTCGATGCAGAAAGCGCGCTGGGCAATGCCACCCGCTTTGTGAAAGAAGGCGGAGCGGAGGTGGTAAAGATTGAGGGCGGAGAAAAACGCGCCGATTTGATTCGCCGAATCATCGACGCCGAAATTCCGGTGGCCGGCCATATTGGACTGACGCCGCAGTCGGTCAACGTGATGGGGGGCTATAAGGTGCAGGGAAAAAGCCTCAGCGCGATCGAACAACTGATGCGCGACGCCGTGGCTTTGGATCGCGCGGGAGTGGCCTGCATCGTGTTGGAAGGCATTCCGCGCGAAGTTGCGGCGATGGTTACCGCCGAGGTCGCGACGCCGACGATAGGAATCGGCGCAGGCCCGGAGTGCGATGGCCAGGTGCTGGTGTTTCACGATCTTTTGA
This sequence comes from uncultured Acidobacteriota bacterium, assembly GCA_963755225.1. Classification (GTDB taxonomy): domain Bacteria; phylum Acidobacteriota; class Terriglobia; order Terriglobales; family Acidobacteriaceae; genus Sulfotelmatobacter. The sequence continues at coordinate 398,439 of CAVWJE010000005.1, read as the reverse complement.
ACCTGACGTTTGCGCCGCCGGCGAAATTTGTGCGCCGCTATGGAGATGCGTCAGGGTTAATCACCAGCGCAGTGCGGGGATTCCGCGCGGATGTAAAATCTTCGCAATATCCTTCGGATGGAGAGGCCTATCATCTTCCAAAGGAAACGAAAGCCGGGCTGGAGACGGTCCTGGCGCGGAAACGAGCGATGCAGCGATAGTGACGGCGGATTTCGCGCGGCTGAACTATGCGCGGCTAAACTATGCGCGGCTAAACCATGCATCGAGCCGCGTTTGCGTGGGCCTTTATCGGCCTTTTAAGTCGTTGCTCATAGTGCTAGGCTATGAATGTGGAGGTTTTCATGAGTCACCTCTTGCCCGCGTTTTTCTTTCCGTTTTTCGGCTTCGGATTTGTCATGTATTTTCTGCCGTCGATTATTGCATTGGCCCGTAGCAAGCGGGACATCACGGCAATCGTACTGCTGAATTTCTTTTTGGGATGGACGGTGATCGGATGGATCGTGGCGCTGGTTTGGGCGGCGAAGACCGACGTTCCGATGGTGGTGCGTTGAGTTTGTTCCGGGCTGGGCGTCTTACGCAGTCTGGAGCGACCTGGCTTTTAGCGGCTGTCTCGCTGACAAGTTGGGTTACGGCATGCTCGAAACAGGCACCGCCGCCACCGGATGCCGCGACGCGGTTGCAATCGATTGTCGACGCCGATCCGGCCAAGTATCCTGCGCTGGGGGAAGCAAAACACTGGAGCAATCCTTATCTGGTGATTCGCGCGGATCGAGTGGGGCTGCTTAGCGGCGCCGCCGCTAACGAAGAGCAAATGTTAAAGCAGGACGAAGTACTGAATGCATTGGCGGAGTTGCCAGCCTCGGTATGGCCTTACGGCCGCGCGGTTGCGATTCTTGTGGATGAACGGGGAAGTTCCTCCGAACAAGGAAAGGCCGCGCTTCGCCGGAATCGCGGCATCGTCGATGGAGAATTGCGGGGCGCGCACGTTGCGATTGATTGGATTCCGCCGTCCTAAGAACTGTTAGGAAACTTGTGCCGTCGGCTAACGCGGACTCGATTCTTCCCTGATTTTGCCCTCCCAGCACTCACGTGCTGGGCAGATGAATACCGTCGTTTCGCGACTGGAGAGGATTTTGTTCCGCCTGTGTGCCAACGCCTCCGAGTTTCGTAAGAGACTCCGAAGGGCTGGGTTATCGATCCGCCACTCCAATGAAAATCTGCAACACCATCGATGAGATGCGGGCCGCTTTGCGGGTAGTTCGGCGGGGCGGACAACGAGTGGGATTCGTACCGACGATGGGTGCGCTGCACGAGGGGCATCTTTCGCTGATGCGCGCGGCGAAGGGTTCCTGCGATGTGGTTGTGGTTTCGATTTTCGTGAATCCCACGCAATTCGGCCCTAATGAAGATTTGGCGAAGTATCCACGCAATTTCGAACGCGACCGCGAAATGCTGGAGAAGGAAAACATCGAACTGCTATTCGCTCCAGCAGTGGAGCAAATGTATCCGGAAGGGGCGGTGACTTGGGTTACGGTAGAAGGCCTGAGCGACAAATTGGATGGACGTTCCCGTCCCGGGCACTTTCGAGGGGTGACGACGGTGGTGGCAAAACTATTGCACGTCATCGCGCCGGACGTAGCGTTCTTTGGACAGAAGGATGCGGCCCAAGTGGCAATCGTTCGGCGCATGGTGCGCGATCTAAGCTTCCCCGTCGAAATAGCAGCTTGTCCAATTTTCCGCGAACCGGATGGATTGGCGATGAGCTCGCGTAATGCCTATCTCGATCCGCAGAAGAGGCCGCAGGCGCTCGTGTTGCATCGTTCACTGCTCCTAGTGAAGGAACGGTGGGAAGCGGGTGAGCGGGATTCCGCGACCCTAGTGGCTTTGGGCCGGAAGGAAATTAGCAAAGAAAAATCGGTTCGGCTCGACGATTTCGAAATTGTAGATCCCGACAGTCTGGATTCTCTAGAAAACGCGGAATCAGGAGCGGTAGTGGCCGGCGCAGTTTTTATCGGTACGACTCGGCTGATCGATAATGTCGCGCTCTCGCACGAATAGCCTTATGGTCGGGGGTCTGGATGCGGCGGAAGCGGTAGGAGGCGAAATTCGTTCGCGCATCATATTTTCAATCTGCGACCAGAGGCGAGGATCGCATTCGCTCTCCATGTGACCCGGAGTAAAAACGCGGTCGGCCCAGGAAGCTTCGGGACACTCGACCGGATTCTTTCTGTAATCCATCAAGTAATTGCCCAGGATCTGGGTTTTTGCAGGGTCGGCAGCGGTGATTCGGGCTTGCCCATGAATAAACCCATGGGGCTGGTAGAAGTTAATGGCTTCCGCAACATTGCCGGGAATTACAGAATCGTTCTGCCATAACTTCGCAACGCTATCTACTTGCACGGTAAGCAGGACGGGAACACCCACGCGTTGCAGGTCGCGCGCCAGTAAGACAGCGGCAGATCCGCCCCAACTCTGGCCGAAGAGCACGATACGCGCGCGAGCTTTTTCTTCGGCAGAAAGAAAGCCGTCGCGATTGGTGTCCAAACGGCGAAGAATATCGTCATAGGCCTGTTTTCTCCGGCGGTTCTCGAATACTCGGATGTAGGTGTCTTTGGGAACTGTTGTCCGGATTCGCTGCGCGAGGCGAACTGGTCCATGATGGGAATTATCGTGAGAAACGAAGCCGCCTACGAAGCCGATGAGAAGCGTAGACGAAGCTGCATCGGAATGGACGACCGCGGGGTTTCCGGCGGAGCTTGAGATAGCGGATGTGAAAACTGCGAGGGCGACCAGTGATGCACGAATTGAGGCAGAGAACCCCATGCCGGCTACTCTTAAATCAGATGAATGGCTGCGTTCGAAAGATGCTGGAAAAAGGGAGCTTGATCCGGGCTTTAGGTAGAATCATCGGCCTTCGCCTCAAATAGCTTAACCCGCGCGGTTTCCCGCACATTTGACCCGAGCGATAGTCTACACCCGCAGTCAAATCGGCGATCCTGTTTGTTGTGGTGACCGTTTAAGGACACCAAAACTCAATCTGCGCCTGGTAGAAATCTTGGGCCGGAGACAAAAGCGTTTCCGGCAAGAAAAAATCTGAGTGGCTGCTCTGCCGCCTTGCGGATTCCGACTCGCGGGGTGACTGTTATTTTTCCGGCACGGAATCCATCGCCGCCAATCCACAATCCCGATTGAGGCGAGGTGAGATCGCAACCGTTGTCGCGCGCGCGTGTGATGTCAAAGGCTTGCGCAAGCCGGCCCGGGCCCGAGGTGAGCTTCGGCAAATCCCGAGGTTCTGGAGGCGCGATTCCCCGAGCATGCGCCATTTCCTCGATCCCAGCGAGGGGCTGGAGCGCGCGGAAAAGAACAGAACCGGCTTTACCTTCGCGTTCGCACGACACGTTGAGGCAATAATGATTGCCATAAATGAAATAAACGTAAGCGTGTCCCGCCGGGCCAAAGAGAACTGAGGTTCGGGCGGTATTGCCCGCCGCGGCATGGGCGGCTAAATCGTTCTCTCCGAGGTAGGCTTCGGTTTCGACGATGCGGCCCGCGAGATGAAGGTTCTCGCTGGCACGCACCAGGACCTTGCCAAGAAGTTCGCGAGCTACAAGCCGCGGAGAGCGCGCGAAGAAGGCGCGATCGAGGGGAAGGATTTGTTGTGGCGAAGAGGGCGAGAGCACAAGTCAGCATGCAAAATCGAACAGATGAAAGTCAAAAACCCAGATCGAAAAAGGGCAATCTGGATTCGCCGAGTTTCAGTGGCGCATCAAGCGTTATTATGCCGCTCCCTTCGCCGATTCCTTCAAGTAGGCCAACACTTCGAGCGCATGGCCTTCGGATTTGACTTTGGGGAAAATGTGCCGAATTTTTCCCTCGGGACCGATCACGAAGGTGGTCCGAACGACGCCCATCACTTTCTTGCCATACATGTTTTTCTCTTGCACGACTCCAAATGCATTCGCAACTTTCTTATCGGCATCGGCAAGAAGGGAGAAAGGCAGATGGAACTTGTCCTGAAACTTCTTTTGCGCCCTGGCCGTGTCCGGGGAGATGCCGAGTAACACGACACCGGTTTTCTGCATCTGTTTGTACGTATCGCGAAACTCGCAGGCCTCGACGGTGCATCCGGGGGTATCGGCCCGGGGATAAAAGTACAGGACCACCACTTTGCCCCGCAGGTCTTTCAGCGAGATGTCATTGCCGTTCTCATCCTGCAAAGTGAAGTCGGGAGCCTTATCATTGATATTCATGAGCATCTCATTTCTTCAAAGGTCGGACCTACATACAAGTCTAACGTGGCCAAGCGTGAATCGGCAAAACCGTAGCTTGCGCAAGGCTATGAGCTACGGATCAAGACTGGCTGCGACCTTGCTTTTAGCGATGGTTGTCGTCCGCATTCCGCAGTCGGCGGCGCAGCAACCGCAACTAAAACGCCCGCAGCAGGAGATGCCGGAGGAAAAACCTGTCGAAGTTAAGAAGCCGAAAAAGGGCAAGGATCCGCGCGCAGTCGGGCTGTTGCAGATCGCGAGCAACGGGAAGGCGACGCTGATTCCGATCGCCATTCTGATCGACGGAAGATTTTACGATGCCAGCGCTTATAAAGCGGATCCGGTGCCTATGGCGCTGGAGAGCGGCACAGTGTACGAGGCGGAGCAGGGGGGTGCGTCCGAAGGTTTATTTACGGTGAACGGGGCATTGCACAGCAAGAACCCGAACGCCGCGGAGATTTGGTTTGGCACGGGCCCTTATGTCCTGAACGGGACAGAAGTTGCGAGGAAAACTCGCAAAGCCGAAGATCAGCCACGAGGATTGGACGGCAACGACGACGCGCCGCCGCGATTGACAAAAGGAAACGCCGCGCCGGCCGCTCCGACGGATGCTTCTAAGAGCGATGCCGCCAATAAGACCTCAAGCGCAGCATCCCCGCCAAAGCCTGGTGAGAACTCATCGACCGCCGCTTCGCAACAGGCGGGCAATTCATCCGCCGATACGGGGTCGAGCAGGGATTCGCAAAAGGCGGCAGCTCAGCCGACCGCTGGGTCACCCAATCAGGCAGCGAATTATTATCGTCCTACGCTACGCCGCGGCAAGCCTACCGAAGCAGCACCGGAGGAAGTTGATAGTGGGGCGAAAGCCGGATCGACAACTTCAGTGACGGTGCCCCTGGCGCTTAGTTCGGGACCGCTACAGCTTTTGCCGGCTATTTCGGACGCCGGAGGTCCAGAGCCGCAATCCTACAAATTTTTCTGGAAGGAGGGGGAAGCCGATGAGCGCCGAGGACAGATGCTCGCCCTGGCTTCGCAGGAAGTTCGGAGTTACATGGCGACGTTAGCCAAGAATCGCATTTCGGCCAACGCAACTGCGGCGAAGGGTCGCGCTGCGGCGCATAAGACGACGGCGAAACCGGTCGAACCGGTGGTGGGAAATATCCGATTTCAGGCCTTCGATGCCTGGAAAAATAATCAGCCAGTGATGATTCTGAGCGCGGAAGCCCATTTTCCGGAGGCGGCCGGGAACGAAGCGACGCCAGAGACCTACGATGTGACGATTGTCGCAAGTACCGATATTTACGGCAACTTGCGAAAGATTTATTCCGGAGTGACGGACAAACTCCATCTTGACGTTACGCCGCGGCTTGATTTGATTGACGTTGTGGACGCCGATGGAGATGGGCGCGGGGAATTACTGTTCAGAGAAACAACGGACGCGGGAAGTGGATTCGTGATCTATCGAGCCACGGCGGACAGGTTATGGAAAATATTCGACAGCCTGAGTGAGCGGGACTAACAGCTTCGAGTTCTCTTCTCGGTAAATCGGGAGCGGCAGGGACTGAGAACCGAGAGGCGCAGGTAAAGTTTCGATCTTTAAGCTTCCATCTCTAAGTTTCGATGTCCAGGTTTCGATGTCTAGGTTTCGATCCCAATGTGGCAGACGCGACCGACCAAATAGTCGGAGTGGGACTTGCCCTCTTCCATGGTCATTACTTCGACCGGATAAGCCTGATTGTGCGGCCGCAAGATGAGATTTTGGCCCGCCGTTTCCACATACTTCACGGTGCAACTGCCGTTTTTGAGAACTGCGTACATGTTGGATTCGCCTCTGCGATAAGGCTTGAGGGAGTTGTAGTGACGGTCGATAAGCAGGGAAGCTCCGGGCAAGAGGCGGGGGTACATGCTCATTCCTTCCCGGGCATCGGCTTTGATAACAACGAAACGCTCCCATTGATCGCGGTCGCCTTCGGTTTCGGCCTTCAGCTTTTTCAGAAAGCCCTTCTTGAATTTTAAGATTTCCTTCACGTTCATGCTGGTGAGGATCTGATGCGTGGCGGCGACCGATGGGTCGGTCAAGAGGACGTTCTGAAATTCGTCGTCGCTAGGAGGCACGATCGAAGCGCGCTTGTTGACTTCGGAGGGATCGAGCAAGTCGAGTACGGAAAGATGCTGGACGGCGAGCACGCGGTCCATGCCTTCGATGCTTAAGCCACGCTTGCGATTCAGGAAGTTGGAGATGTGCGCCTGCTTGAATCCGGTCTGTTGCGCCAAGCGCAGGCCGGTCAAATCGCCTTCTTCAATGCGCTCCCACAGAGTATCGCGGAGGTTATCTTGCAGCACTCGAAATTTCATAGCATGGAGTATAGCACGCCGAGTATAGCATTACGCTAATCGCCAGAAGTTTTCCACAGCCGAGAGGGTGTGACAACCTTGACTGCGAAAAATGAGAGCTATACGATCCAGCTACCGTATAACTCAGTTACTTTCGAGGGAGCAGCATTCATGATTAGCATCGATAAATCCAATGAGGAAAGACATTTTGTAGAATTCCGCCGAAAAGTGCGGGCAGCGGAAGTGCTCTCGGCCGCCATGGAGCAATTGCTGAAGTCGGTGAATTTTAGCGGGCGGATCAGCGTTGTGGTGCAGAATGGCAGAGTTTTGAAATCGGGTTACGAAGAGGGATTTTTTAGGCAACGAGCTTCGGGCGGGATGCTGGAACCGTGAGTTTCAGCATCCCGCCCTCTTGCAGGAAGGCGGATTGAGAAGTCGATCATAATTAAATAGATAAGCAGGCCATCGTAAGAGAAACGAGCCCTGCGTTCGGTTTCCGCTCCAGAGGCGGAGGCTGACGCAGGGCTTTTTTTTCGGCTGCGGGCCCTTCGGCTCCAGCAAAACCATAAGTCTTACAGCCGCCCGCCAACACCGGGCAGGAGGAACGAATGAGACTGAAACACGGACGAACGCCGACGAGCGACTCCGAGTTCGAACTGAAGTATTGCGAAAGATGCGGGGGATTGTGGGTGAGGCCAGTGGGTGGAGGACAAATCTACTGCACGACTTGCGCGCGCGCGATGGCCGAACTGCCACCGGCTTCGCATGAAGCCGGGTCGGCGAGGACGTTGGAACTTGGGGGTTTCGAAGAGGAGGCTTATCGAAACGGCTGCGAAGAAGGGAAAGCACAGGGAGGTGCCGCATGAGCGGTCCCGGTGCAGGGATGGAGGTGGGCGGGGATATCAGCGACCCAGACCAAAGGAATTTCCGTACAGTCAAACGTGCTGCCTCATTTGAACGCGAAGCGCCGTGGCGGGGATTGCCGGCCCATAATTTTCAAGTCCCCTCGAAAGGTTTGGATCGCGCGGACATGCACTGCCATGGGCGGCGGGATTGGGATCTGGACCCGGACATATGGCTATACCGGAAGAGGACAACCACATTGCTACGGAGATACATGCGATGGTCGCTGGAGGCTGGGCGATTGCCTTCACTGCTTGGCCGGGAACTGTTCCGCGCAAAGATCACGGCATATACTGCAACCACATTTGAAGACCGAGTTATATTTTTGCACGATGTGGAGCGGTGCCTGAACCGGCTTTATCCCTTCGACCGGCAGATCATTGGCCGTATCGTTTTGCAAGAGTATGACCACCATGCTGCCGCGCGTATTCTTCAATGCGACCGCAAAACTATCGAGCGGCGGTTGCCCGAATTGATCGATGAATTGAGCGAAGCTTTCTTGAAGGCGAAACTGCTGGAGCGAATGCCGCAAGCGAAAACGGAGGAGCTGTGAACAATGACGGCGGGATGAACGGAGAAAATCTGTGGACAAAAGCTGTCAAGAGGGTAAAGAGTTCGAAGCTGACGGAAGTGGTTGAAAACGTGAAGAAGATAAACTTGGGAAAATGTCCCAAATGCCCTTTGCAGTATGATATACTTGTTTTATAGAGTTAAGAAAAAAGAAATACTCTGCGACGGCGCGCCAACAGGCGCGCCGTTTGTTTTTGCGGGATGCCGTGGGCGAATTAACCGGATTTATCGGGATGATTGTAATGTGCGCCGCCGGCTCCTGGGAAGCTGATGGGGGGTGGCTGTGACTCCGAAGAAGCGAGTAAGGGCGGCGGCTAGGAATATTGCTCAAGACGATGAGAGAGTCGATAAGACACGATCATCCGGAAATTGTGACCAAGCCGCGGCGCCACCAAGAAATCTGAATCAGGTGAGGGAGAGCATAGACCATCTCGTGAGAAGATCGGCCGAAGCCATTGTCATGGAGCTAATCGAAGTTGCGAAATCCGGAGAAGCGGGCCCTGCGAAGTACTTATTCGAGATGATAGGACTCTACCCTCCTTTGGAGGGAGCAAAGCAGGGAATAGCGGAAGATTCGCTGGCGCAGACGTTATTGAGAAGACTTGGTCTTCCAACCGAACCGGCCGGCGCCGAGGAACCAGAGAGAACAGAATGATGCCGAAGCGATTCGCTTCCTGCGTGAGCGAGGAGGAGGCATCCAAAGTGCAGGCATAGAAGGCAAAGGGTGCCATAGAATGGAGCGCTGGCGTCTTATTTATATATCCCGATTTACAGGGCCCAAGTGCGTATCTGGGTTGCGTTTTCTCCGCAAGAGGAATTGCGAGAAACGAGAAAGAGTTCTTCGCTATCGGGCCGAGCGAAGTCCGATTATCGAGAGTGTTTGAAATTCTGGAGCGAATAAAATATTCGCGTGGTCGCGGCGCAAGGTGGGAATGGATATTACGTGGGTGACCGATCGGATCGCGGTTGGGGGCGGAATCTGGAACGCGGAAAACATGGCAGCGGTGGCGCGCGCGGGAATCACGCACATCATCGATATGCAAATCGAGTTTGATGACACGCCGCTGGCGAGGCCGCACGGTATCGCGGTGTGCTGGAATCCAGTGGACGATGATTTCGAGCCGAAAGCTCCCCAAGTTTTTGCGCGGGGGGTGGATTTCGCGCTGGCGGCTCTGGATGAAGACGATGCGAAGATATTCGTTCACTGCGCGGCTGGGGTGCATCGGGCGCCGATGATGACATTGGCTTTGTTGGGAGTGATGGGATGGACGATAGAAGACGCAATGGGTCTGATCGGTGGAAAACGGCCAGCCGCCGACTTTGCCGATGTCTACGTGAAGAGCGTGGAAGACTTTCTGAAGGGTGCTGAAGATGGAGGCACCTGCGCTGGGAATGGATAGTCTGGTGGGACGCCAAAGGGATTTGGTCGGGGATGAACCAGAGTGATATTTCTACTGCGCGTGTGGATTCATAGAAACGAATTCGCATGCCTGGCTCGGAATGACAAAAGGCTTTGAGGAGGAAGTATGTTTCAGGCATGCCGCCCGGCGGGGCGGCTTTCTTATTTGGTGCTGGGAGTGGCGCTGGCGGCAAGCATCGTGATTTCCGGGCACGAAGAAGTCTCCGCGGGGAACGCCGGAAGGGAACCAGGTTCTCCCGCCGCGAAGCCGAACACGGCCAAAGTCTTGCCGGGTTCGGCTTCGCCCTCACCCCAGAGCGGTTCGGCGCTCACCAGCGTGATCGATACGGTCTATCAGGCGAATGGGAGCCCGGCCCAAGGGGTTCTTGTAATTTCATGGCCGGCGTTTGTTACGTCGAGCGGCGCGGCGGTGGCGGCGGGAGTGCTGAACCTAACCCTGGGAACGAACGGGGCGCTAAACGTGCAACTCGAGTCGAATGCGGGGGCGACTCCGCCGGGCGCTTATTACACGGTGGTGTACCAGTTGGAGCCGGGAGAAGTGCGAACCGAGTACTGGATCGTGCCGACAAGTTCTCCGGCGACTTTGGCGCAAGTGCGTACGACGCCGGGATCGGGCACGGCCGCGCAACCGGTATCGATGCAGTATGTGAATACGGCATTGGCAGCGAAGGCGAATGACGATGCGGTGGTGCATCTGGCCAATGCAGAGACGATTACGGGTACGAAGAGCTTCGTCGTTCCTCCGAGTGTGCCGACGCCAGTAGGCACGGGAGATGTCGCGAACAAAGCCTACGTAGATTCAAGCGTGGCAACTGTCGGAGCCGGTAACTATTTACCGACGGCGGGCGGGGCGATGACTGGGCCGCTGACGCTTAGCGGAAGCCCAACGGCGCCTCTTCAGGCGGCTGATAAACAATACGTGGATTTGTCGGCCGCGTCGAAAGCGGACCTGGTCGATGGGCTGGTTCCGGTGATCGAGTTAGGCACCGGAACAGCTTCTCCGTTGAACTGCTTGTTGGGAAGCGGGACGTGGGGTCCATGCGGATCGAGCGCGAACGCGACCGCGATTCAAAGTGTGCCAGTCTCTACCAGCGCGCCGGCAAACGGGCAAGTGCTGACATATTCGTCGTCGTTGGGGCAGTACTCGCCTTCCACTCCGAGCGGAGCCGCCGGCGGCGTGGTGACGGGGCCAGGAGCAAGCCAGAACATCGCACAGCCGGTGGGAACGCAACTCACTGTGAACAACCTTAGCGGAATTCGTTACGTAACGCCGACCGACAACTGGAGCGTGAACCCAACCGGCAGCCTGGTTGGAGGAACGCCGGCCACGGTAACGCTGACGCCATGTCCCATCGGAGTAGATACGAGCGGAAACTCGATGTACTTCGTTTACCTCAGCGGAGAAGGAACGCCGGAAGCGGCAATGGTGACGGGAGGGACGTGCACAAGCGGGGCGGCCTCGGGAACGATTGTATTTACTCCGAAGAATACGCACTCGGCGACTTATTTGTTGAGCAGCGCGTCGAGCGGAATCCAAGAGGCGATCAACGATGCGTGCGGAGTTCCGACCGGCGGCGGGGGAAATCCAAATGCGCATGTTGTGCTGCCGGCGACTGGCGGAGTTTCAACCGCGTTGCCGGTTTACGGATCGATATTTGCGCACTGTAGCCGGTCGCTGATTGAAGGGGATGGAACGCTGCTTTCCTGCTCCACGCGGGACCGGTGCGTAGTGCTTGGCGATCTTCTGAATTCCAATCACTACGGAGCTGTGACAGTGCGGGGAATTAACCTGACCTCGACTGTGAACTCCGATGGATGCCAGATTACCAATACGCAACGGCAATCGAATGTTGTGACGATCACCGTTGCATCGGGTTGCAGCACGATTCAAACGGGAGATTTAGTCAACATCAACTTCACGGATGTTCCGGGCTATTGGGGAAGTCACGGTCCGGTGACGGTTTCCGGCAATTCGATCACGTATGCGCAGACGGGAGCGAATCTTGCGCCGGTGGCGAGTCCGGGGACGATTGCGATTCAGAACGCGGCGATCGAAGACAATGCGCTTCCGGGGACGATGGAAGATATTAAGTACACTTCGGCGGGCGGAGGGAAGTTCAACCAGTTTTTCGTGGTCGACAACGACCAGGCCGCGACGATCAGAAATTTCGACAATGGCGCGCAAGGGCTGCTATGCACGGCGAATCATTGCGGATCGTTCGTCTATTCCGCGGGAACGACGGCTGCAACGCCGGTACTGTGGCTGGACAAGTTGAACATCAGCGCGCAGTGCGGGGGGAATGGCGTAACGGTTTACGCCAACAACAGCACGCACATTAACGACAGCGTGATTCAAGGGTTTGGGATGTGGGGTGTTTATACGTCCACAATCCTGGGCAGCTTTGGCGGAACTCAAATTGACAACGTTTACAACGAGGAAGGCGCGGGGCCGTGCCCGAATCCTTACATGGGCAATGCATTTGGGGCGGCGGGGATCATTTACTCCTCGGGAGGATCCCCTCTGTTGATTCGGGGCGGCGAGCAACCGAACGGATGGATGCCAGAATTTTCTAATACCGGCTCGACGCAATACAACTACTACGTTGTGGTTCACGATGCGACACAGGGAACTTCGTATCCTCTTTATGCGGGATACGCGATGAGCAATGGGAGCGGGAACATCGCGGTGCAATGGCCGCACGTGGCGCCGGTTGGAACCGTGACTTATGACCTGGTGCGAATGGTGCCGGGCAGCCTTGCGGCGAATAGCGCGACGTTCCCAACGCAGGGGGCGTGCCTCGGTGGAAGCGCGTCATCATGCGGCAGCGTTGCGATGAATCTGGCGCAATGCAGTGGACTTGTCTGCTCGTATACGGATAGCGCTTCGGCGAGCACATCGAATTATTCGATTGCCACACCGGGTTACTTTCCAGCACTAACTTTCTGGCCCGGAGGGTTGGTATTGAATGGACTCGGCCTGCAAAATGCCGGAGCGCTGGCCGCGGCATTTGTCGACACGGACGAAGGAAGCGCAAACAGCTCGCCCTGGATTTCGACGGCGGGTTTCTTGCGGCCTTCGATTTATGCGCGGCAGTGCTCCGGCGGCGGGCAAGTTTCCTACGGAGGAGCGTGGGTGCAGTGCATCGAAGGGGACAGTCACGGAAACGGTTTTGCGGAAGTGGGCGCAACGCTGATGAATAACGGACCGAACAGCGGCGGCCAGACGGCGAACGTAAAAGGAAGGCTCAACTTCGAAATGTCGCCGGGCGCGAGTGGACTACAGTCCCAGCACATCATCACGCTGGTGGATTCGAATCCGGCGAAGACTCTGGCGACGACCCTGTTTCGACCTTCCAACGATGCCAATGACACTTATATAGGGTTAGACAATGGCAATGTTGTGAGAAGCCTGGCGCAGCTCGCGTTCGGAGCGCCGGCTGCGATTTCATCCTACATCGGGAATATTGGGGACAATGTGAGCTTCCTGGAACGCCTCACGGCTACGGGGAAGACATTTAATGTGCCGGTGACGATCAACGGAAACTTGACGGTAACGGGAAGTTGCACAGGATGCGGCGGCGGTGGGGGCGGCGGCGGAACGGGTACGGTGAATAGTGGTTCTGCGACTCAGCTTGCAGTGTATGCCGCGAGCGGAGCGGCGGTGAGCGGAGACAGCGGCGCTGACGGATAGCGGGACCACGTTGAACTACGCCGGGAGTAATGGAATTTCGGCAGCGGCAGGGACATTCAGCGGGAACTTGACCGTGAACGGGCAATTGCTGGTTGCGGGGCCATGGCTGGTGAGCACGCCGATTCCGGGGACGGCGATGGCGGCGGCGGGAGCGGGGACTTCGGCGCTGGGAATTTCGAATGACGGAAATTTTTATATCTCGGCGAATGCGGGAACTCCGCAGAAAGTGGCGACGACCGCGAGCAGTTCCTACTTCTCGAATCTCTTTCAGGAAGATGCGAACGACCTTGGAGAGTACAACGGTCTAACGGCGCAAAACTTGCATGTGTATTCGAGTTATACGAATAGCTCAACATGGCAGCGGACTTCGTTGGGATATGACGCGACGGATAACTATGCGGTTGTGCGCAGCGAAAATTCGACTGCCGGAGCGCGCCGGGCTTGGGGTTCTGGATTAACAACGGGTTGAAATGGGTGGTGGACGCGAGCGGCAATTTCAAGCCCTGGACCGATCAAAGCTATAACGTCGGGTCGTTCAACAGCGCGGGAAGCGGAAGTGGGCTGCGGCCGGGGACAGTCTATGTGGCGGGGAACTCGACGAGCGGCAGCGGCTTTGAGCTGGGCAAATTCGCCAACGTGAGTTATGAGCTTTGCAATGATACGACCAATGGAACGATCGTGAACGGTCTGGCGGTACTTGACGTCGGCGGGGTGCGCGGCGAAGCCTTCGACGCGCTGAGCAGCGGGGCGATTGGGGTGGTGATTGCCAATGCGGGGACCTCGGGGGTGGTTACGCTGGCGCGTGCCGGGATCGGCATTTTGCAGCTTTGACGCCAGCGCTACGGTGGTGGGAGATTTGTTGTGCCGTCGAGTACGGCAAGCAGCGGATTTTATCCTCTGTGCCATGATGCGGGAGCGACGCAGCCGAGCGGCACGCAGGTGTTGGGCCGAGTGTTGCAGGCAAGTTCGGGAAGCGCCACGGTGCAGATGTTTCTGGACATGCCGGGCTCGAATGTGAGCAACAGCGCTTCGTATTCGATCCCGTGGTTTACGACGAACACGACGGGAACCGCCATTGGCTTTTCCAGCACCGCGAATAAGACGGAGTTGTGGGGAGTGGTGCTGACATTTCCCCTGACCACCACGCAGGTGACATATGACGTTTCGACGGCGGACAACACGAGCAACACGTATGACATTGGAGTGCTGAACAGCTCGGGGAACATTGTGGCGCACATCGGCAATACGGCTGGCACAACATTTGCCGCCAGCACAGGTTGGAAAACGTTGAACTGGGCCGCGAGCGCGACCTTACAGCCGGGCAAGTATTACCTGGCGATCACCAGCAGTTGCACAAGTTCGTGCGCGCAGATTTACGGCGGAAGTTCGGGCGGGTTTACTTTCCTGGGCGGGAGCGGCGGCACGGCGGAAAGCGTAACGGCCGGCGGGACGCTGAATAACGGGATCACGATTCCTGCGGACAATCCCACGGAAGCGACGATTATGGCGTGGGAAATTCATTAAGGGCTGAGGGAAGTGTGGCAGCCGTCGGCGAAAGCCGGCGGCTTTTTTATTGCGCGACTTAGTTCTAAGGGCGGGGAAAACCCATCGAGCTGCGCTCGAGGGACAGCCGAGGGCGGCTGTCCCTACATTGGAATTTCTATTGAGGAGAAAATTATGAGCGGGATCAAACCTGAAGCTGCACAGCCAACCACTACGCAAGCATTCGAACAGAGCGATCGGAATCCTGCGGTTGCCAGTTGGGGGGAACCGATGCCGAAGGCGGTTCGATGACTGCGCCGAGCGCCGGAGAAAGCCGAATGACGCCCCCCGGATCAGCGGTGTCGCCCAATGCGGGGTTACAGAATTATGACACCGGAGACACGGCCGACGCCGTGGAGAACGAGGCGGAAGGGCAGGGGTAAGCGTTGAGCTCCCACTTCTCGCAAAGAACGCGAGAAGTGGGGCACCCAGCGCGGTGTATAGCGAAGGCTAGTGCGGGCCATTGGCAAGAGCCGATGGCCTTTTTTATGGCTATGGAACTTGCTATTGAACTTGCGAGTGAATCAGGAGAATACGTGGTGAAAATTCCCGTGAAGGCCGTTGGTTGCGCATGCAAGCGCGGGGTCCTTCGACTGCGCGAGGCGATTCGCGTTGCGAATCGTCTTGCTCCGCTCAGGATGACATGGATCGGCGCGATGACACGGATCGGCGCAATTTGTCTCTTCATGTTGATGTGCTGCCTAACAGGCTGGGCGACGACTTACTATGTGAGTTCCAGCACCGGGAATGATGCGAACAGCGGGGTTTCGTCGCTGGCGGCCTGGCAGACGATTGCGCATGTGAATGCGCAATCGTTTCTGCCGGGGGATTCGGTTCTATTCAAGCGCGGAGATGTTTGGAATGAAAGTTTAGCGCCTGCGTCGTCGGGGAGTTCGGGAAATCCGATTACGTTCGATGCTTACGGTACGGGTGCCGCGCCGAACCTCTCGGGATATTACGCGGTGCCGGCGACGGCGTGGGTGCTGGTGGCGGGGAATGCGTGGAAGGCGCCGATGCCCGCGACTTACACGACAGTTAATTTTTGCCTTTTCGGTTCGATATGGGGACAGAAGGTCGCGGCTGTTTCTTCGAATCTGACGGCGCAGTGGGATTTCTACCTGGCGAATGGGTATATCTATGTTTATTCGGTGGGAAACCCGGCGAGCTACTACAGCGAAGCGATTGTGCCGATGGCGCTCAGCAACGTTCCGGTGATCAACGTGAATGGCGAGTCGTGGCTGACGTTCCAGCATTTTCTGGTGAACTGGTTCGATCAGTATGGCGTGTATGTGCAGGGCGCAAGCGATCACCTGGTATTTGCCAATATGGAAGCGGACTCGATGATTCCGCAAGGCACGCAACCTCTGGGATTTTATGTAAATGAAAACGCGCCGGGGCCAAGCGACATTAAGATCTATAACTCCGAAGCTCACCTGAATTACGACGGATTTCGGTTTGATGGGACTGCGACCGCGATCGCAATGGTGAACGATAAGGCGTATGCGAATCGCGACGGGGCGCTGGTGGATAACACGGGCGCGGTGACTTATTCGTACTGTCACTTTTATGCGTCGAGCCTGGCGGTCGCGGGATCGACCGATGTGGAGTGGACAAGTGGGAGCGGACCGACGGCGGAAGTAGGGAACATTGCGGCAGATACGGCTCCGGCGGTCGAGGTGTATCAGAGATATCCGGCCGAAATTACATTGACGGTGGACGATGCGGGGATGACGCCGGGAGCTGATACCTATTACGCGGGGACAGTGTTGCCGGTCGCAGACGCGGCGGGAGTGCCGGTGGGCGCGGCAATTACGGTGGGATATCCGTTGGCGCAGACGCTGATTTCGGAGTTTCAGGGATGGATCAATGCGGGACGCGATGTGACTGCGCATTCGATGTCCCACACCTACTATGTGAATACGGATGCACTGGACATCCAGTACACGGGGGGTGGATCGGCGGCGGCATTAAGCGTCAGCAACAAGATGTTGACGATCACGGTAACTGGCGCCAGTGACAGCGTGAGTTACAACCTGGCGCAGGGCCAGCCCCAAGGAACGATGCTGGGGTTGGCGCAGGCGCTGGCAGCGACGGGGAAATATACGTATTCGTTTATTACTCCGTGCCAGGGGCCTTATGGAACGGGTTGTGCGGCGTACACGGCGGCGGCATTGTTGTCACAAGATCTTGCGAACGTCAGCGGGCAGGATGTGAAGAGCGCGGTTTATCACATGCAGTTGAATGTGACGCAACTGACGAGCGACGAGATTACGCTGTCGCGGCAGTGGATGACGACAAACTTGACGGGGCTGCCGGCGACGCCGGTTTATGTGTATCCCGGAGGTTACGAAACGACGGCGATGCAGGGCATCGCGGAGGGCGTGCCATTTACGGGAGCGCGCGGGGCGCTGAAGGAAGACCTGGGCGTCAAGGACACGTACGCGGATGGTTTCAATGCCGAGAACATAACGAGTTTCGGAGTGAATCCTTCGTGGATGGGACTACAACCAGGAGTTCTGAACCAGAAGATTCAAGCGCTGGTCTGGAAAGAAGCGGTTTGGGGAGTGCCATGGGGAATTTTTTGGCACCTGGATGAACTGACGGATGACGATCCGGTTGGCGGTACGGAGATCACAAATCTGATTCAGGACTTTAAGAACAGCGGGGCGACAGTCCAGACAAATACTGGATTAGTAAACTGGCTACTGAGCGGAACGCAGGAAACAGGCGATGACGGCAGTTACTACTACAAGATTCCCGCGGCGAGCATGACTTTAGATTTTCGGCCAACGAAAGCTTCTCCGGTTGTAGATGCGGGCGAGAATCTGGGAACGGCTTATGCGCTGGATATCAATGGGGTGAACCAAAACGCCTATGGGAGCGGATGGGAGATTGGCGCGCATGCGTACGAGGGGTACGCCGCGTATGGCGGAGGCGCGGGTCCGGGGCAGTTTGCGATTGGAGCGGCGGAAAACCTGACGGCGGGGATGCTTCCACAAGTATGGGTGAACAACTACGAAGGCGATTCGCTCTTCAGTTACGAACTTTCATTGCCCAGCACATGGGTGACGGGGCCAGCGCCGGGCTGCACTTTCCATATGCCATATTGGACTGGGACGCCGACCAGCGCGGGATTACAAAGCGCAATCAACGATATTGAAGCTTGCCGCACGACGAGCGGAGTGGGGCTGAAACTGGATATTCCCCCGGCGCTGTATACATCGGCGAATGGAATTGTGATACCGCAAACCAGCAGCACGATGGCCAATAACTTTCTAATTCTCGACTCGACCATGGACTCGAATCTGCCGAATGGGCAGACGATTTGTTCGCACGGGATACAAGATAACCTGGCGACCTCAACCGATATCGGCCTGGACAATCCCGACTGTGCGGGCGATGCGATGAGTTATCAGTTGGGCAATACGGTAAGCGCGGTTCCAGCGGGTTCGATCACGCTGGCGAACGGTACGGCCACTAATACATCCGCCTACGACGATGCGCAGTTCATGTGGACGGTGGAGGCTTCGGGGACGACACCTTACGCGCTGCAATTTTGCAGCCCGACGGCGACCGGGGCCTCTACCAATCCTCCGTGGTGTAACGGCGGCGCTGCAACCACGATTGGGCCAGACCACTGGCTCATCATGGATTCGGAGGTTCGGCCGGCCGCAGGGAATAAAGGGAACATCGACGTAATAAATATGCATTCGGCGACGGAGACTGATTTCGCGCAACTGCCGAATCACATCCACTTCCGGAAGATTTGGGTACACGGCGATTGGACGGAGACGGCGGCCGGCGTGCAAACGGGAGCTAATTCCATCAGCGCCGCGCTGGCTCTCTCCTGCTACTACTGTTCTTTAACAGACAGTCAGACAAGTCAGAATCTCCGGCCCGGAGCGGAAGGTCACAGTATCGAGGAGGGATGGACGACAGTCGCCAAGATCGACCACAACTGGATCAGCGGGCAGTCGATTGGATCGCTGTGCGGCGGTTTGTCGAACCCTCCGTCGATTCCTGGCTTAATTCCCTGCACGAACATGGAGTGGCGGAGGAATCGATTCACGTTTCCTTATGCGTGGCTTGGGCAGAAAATAACTTCCAACCCGAACTGGCCGGGAACGATCAGTATCGTCCGCAAGAATGCGTTTGAGCAAAAAGAAGGACTCTACGACATCGTTGACGGAAACATTGTCGAAAACGTGGATAACTCCGGCGGACAGAATGGCCCTTATGCCGATTGGAAATCCGTTAACACCAGCGTCGGGACGGGGACAAATTATCAATCGCTCACGGCAAACATTACGATCACCAACAATATCTTCCGCAATGCGTGCAACGGAACGCAGATGGAAGCCAAGTCCAATGGCGCCGCGGCTTCACTCTCGTATCCTTCGTTCGGCATGTACAACATTACTTTTCAGAACGACCTGTTTTATAACGCAACGGAATTCAACCCCGGATGCTCGGGAGGATCGAATGGGAACGAGTACCAATCGAACAACGCGCAATGGCTGGGAGCGATAACCGGCAACGGGTCGGTAGCAACATTCACCGGGATATGCGCGCCGCAGGTAGCGGGGAATTGCCCCTCGGGTCCGCCTCCGATTGGTTTTCAGCAAATGGGAATCAATGCCGGAGATGCGGTGCTGATCAGCGGGTGCACCGCGGATACGGCGTTTAACACCGCGACTACTACGATTGCCGGACATACGGTTCCGATATTGGCGGCCTTGGCAAACACGCCGTCTTCCGGTTTGACCGTTACATTCTCCAGCGCCGCGACTGTAGCGGATAACAGCGGGACCTGCCAGCTTGACTATATTCAAGGCTGGCCGAATCACATGCAATATCTTCACAACACGTTCGTCAATAACCTGACGTGGTCGATAACAGATGAAGATGAATTTGCCTCGGGCCCGAATTACGCGCGCAATAACGTTTTGCGAGACAGCATAACGACGGGCGGCGGCTGGTATAACAATCCACTGGGCGAAGGAACTAATACCGAATTATTCGGATGGGACGTTGGAAGCCTGATTGCGGGGCATATGGTTTGGCCCACTCGAACCGCGTCGAAATATACCGAATACGAATCGACGGGAGCCTGCGCGCGGCCGGCGGGGTGCTCGCCGCCTGCGACTATGTATTTCCCGGCGAGCGATTATTGTTCGGGAGCGACACCAACATCCGCTTGTGTAGGATTTGCCGGCGCGATGAGCGCTTCGTCAATGCCAATGACGTTAACCGATTATCACGGTTTCGAGCTTCTATCGGGTAGCATTTTCAAGGCCGGAGCTTCCGAGCAGGCCTCGGATGGAACGGACATGGGAGCAAATATTCCGGCCATTGACGCTGCGCAAACGGCGAATGTATATGTTTGCGGTTCGGCGTGCGGATCACCGGGACCTTATCCAGACAGCATTGTGCAGCCGATTGCCCTGAGTTTTTTCGGATTTTCCGAGTCCGACACAAACGGTGGCGGGTGGCCGAGCGCGAGTTACAACATGCAACGGTTTTGGGATTCGCCACCGCTTCAGTGGCCCTCGCTTAACCCATCCTCGGGCGTATTTACTTTCACGAACTTAGATACGGATTTAGCCTTGGCATATTCGGAAGGGGCGACGCAAGGAATGTACACGCTGGCGCGCACCCCACCCTGGGCGAGCTCTCACCCAACGGATTCGTCATGCAATTACACGACGGGGATCGGCGGAGGCGAGGGAGAGTGCGATGCGCCGAGCGATCTCAACAGCAACGGCAGCGGAGCTAACGCCATCTGGAAAGCATGGGTCACGGCGATCGCGACGCACGTCAATAGTCCCGGTTACATATCAAACCACGCACACATAAAGTATTGGGAGATTTGGAACGAGCCCGATACCAAGGCATTCTTTGCCGGCAGCATCGCACAGTTGGCGCGACTTACGGAAGATGCGAATTGCATCATCACAGGGCGAGGAGTGATCCATCAGAATGGAAATGGAAGCGCAACGCCCTGCACAGCTACGCCGATTGACACGACAGCGCAGATCGTGATGGCGTCGGCACATGCGAAAACGGTCGCGCTGACCTATGGACAGAACGAACTGTATTGCAATAACACGGCGGGAATACCTTCATACCAGTTTCCCTGTCCGAATCCTCCTAACGCAATAGCCGCGGCGGTTGACATTATTAATTTCCATATGAAGCCTGGGAACGAGAGCGGGAACAATTGTCCCGCGCCCATCCCTTGCACGCCGGAATCGGCGATGCAATGGTACATCTCGAACATTCAAGGCATTCTTCAGCCGGCTGAGCTGGCGAAGCCACTGTGGGATGGAGAGGCACAATATTCTTCAAGCGGGTTCAGCGGAACGTACAACACTCCAGATCTCGCGGCGTCTTTTATGCCGCGCTTTTATCTGTTGAACTGGTCGCTCGGGCTTTCGGGAATGGCATGGTATTCGGCCAGCTCGCAGGCGGAACCCAGCGCCGCAGTGGCATCGTACCAGCAAACATACAACTGGCTGTCGGGAGCGATCCTGACTTCGCCGTGCGCGGCGGCGGGCACGCTGTGGTCATGCGAGATTACCAACTCCGGAACTCCATATCTGATTATGTGGGACACGTCGCAAACCTGTTCGAGCGGATCTTGCAGCACGGCGAATCGGTCAGTGGGAAAACAATGGTCGCACTATCGGGATATGACTACGGCGAGCACGCCGGTTGCGATCTCGGGGAACATCGTGCCGGTGGGAATCAAGCCGGTCCTTATTAATTGAGGAGACGTTAACTGAGGAGACGTTAACTGAAGACGTGATGTTTGGGAACTGAAGCTTTTGGGGCACGGTGAAAGCCGTGCCTTTTTGTTTTGGAGATAGAAATCGAATATGGAGGCAGCTAAGTGAAAAAGACAGCAGCAACTGCAAATGTTCTGATAGTGGCCTTGTTGTGCACGACGGCAATGTGGACGGCTTGTTCAACCGCATGGATCGGGGAGGCTGAGCAGATTGTTGCGGCCTTGATTCCGGCGACAGCGAATCTCATGGCGCTGGTGGCGGCGCTGCAAGGCAAAAGTATTTCGTCAACGGATTTACAGACAATCCAGCAGGCAGGCGCGGAGGCTGGGACGGATTTGCAGCTCATGCAATCTCTGATCGCGCAATATCAGAAGGCCGACGCCGCGGCACAGCCGGGGTTGCTGACTCAGATTCAAACTGCGATAAACGCGGTGCAAACGTCGTTAAACAGCGTTCTGCCATCACTGCATATCAAAGATACGGCGACTCAGACGAAGATTGCGGCGGTAATTGGGATACTGCTTTCCGAGGTTGATTCGATAGCGGCGATCGTGCCATTGGTCAGCGCCGGAGCGTCCCCCGGAATGATGGCATTGGCGGCGAAACAGACACAGAAGCAGCCGCCTCTAAGTGCGCGTGAATTCGTCGACTCCTACAACGCGACGATCACGGCGAAAACCGGAAATGCCGGCCTGGACCATGCGACAGAGGGAATGCGGATTCACTTGCACGGAAAACTAGCGCGCTGGGCAAGCGCCGGACTTCTGAAATAGAAAAGCAAATGCGAAAAGTATTTGGGAGACAAAATTTGTGATCGAAGACTGGAAGTTTCAACCTGGTAACCCCAGGCAAAGCCGCGGCATTATCGATCATCCATCACATGCGCGTCCGGGAGTGCAACCGCTTCCGGAGCGATTGCATGTGGTGACGATGCTCGAGAACCCGCTACGCTGGCGGTCGCGCTACTGGAACTATTGGATGTTCGAGCGGGAATGCGAAGCGGCGGGCGCAATCCTTTATACGGCCGAAGTGGCCTTTGGGGAGCGCGCCTTCGAGGTAACGCAGTCACATAACCCGAGGCATTTGCAATTGCGAACGTCGAGTGAAATCTGGCACAAGGAAAATGCGCTGAACCTGATGATTCAGCGCCTGCCTGCGGAGGCGAAATATGTCGCCTGGATCGATGCGGACATAAAATTCAGCCGTCCGGACTGGGCTCAGGAGACGGTGCAGCTTTTGCAGCATTACGACGTGTTGCAGATGTTCAGCCATGCGCAGGACGTTGGGCCGAATTACGAGCCGCTGGCAACGACTCCCGGTTTTCTCTACAAATGGGTGACTGACCGGCCGACGCCCCACGACGAATCGTTTATGAATGCCAGGCCGGCGTATGGGTATTACAGCGCGAATAGCGGGAAGTTCTGGCATCCGGGATTCGCCTGGGCGGCGAAGAGAGCCGCGCTCGAGAGCGTGGGCATGCTGATCGATCACGCGATTCTCGGCTCGGGCGACTGGCACATGGCTTCGGCGCTGGTGGGGCAGGTTGGCCGTTCGTTGTACAGCGGATATTCGCCGGCATATATCGGTTTGTGCCGCGAGTGGCAGGAGCGGGCAGAAAAATATATCAGGCGCAATGTGGGCTATCTGCCGGGCTTGGTAAATCATTTGTTTCACGGCGCGAAGAGGAACCGGTCCTACGATCAACGCTGGAAATTTCTGGCTCAATCGGGATATGACCCGAACGTCGACTTGAAACGAGATTGGCAGGGCTTGTATCGGCTTACGGAGCGAAGCCTGCTGTTGCGAGATGGGATCCGCCAGTACGCGCGGATGCGGAACGAGGATTCGATGGAGGTCTGAAGAGACTCCGCGGGGCGGACGAGGGCGTCCGCCCCTCCACAGGCGTGTTCAACGGAGCGCGAGTGGATGGCGAAGATTCCGCGACCGCCGTTCCTGTGCGCAAACTGAAGAACGCATCGGCGTGCCCAGGAAGGCGAAATAGTGGAGGAAGACCTTTATTTGCTACGCCAGTTTGGGTCGTTTCTTGACCTACAAGTAGAAGGCCAAAGCTTGCGCGACTTTCTGATCGCGGAACTATTAAGAATTCGCCTTAAGACTGGAAGTATCGGGCGGCTGCGTTTGAACCGGGCTCAGCGGGATTATTCGCGGAGGTGCACACAGAAGAACATCGTCCTAAAGGCTCGGCAGATTGGGCATTACGACTTATGTCGCGGCGCGATTTTTCGTTCAAACCATAACACGGCCGGGAACGCTGACGGTGCAAGTGGCGCACAGCCAGGAGTCGGCCGAATCGATTTTCCGCATCGTACAGCGTTTCTGGGAGAACCTGCCCAGTTACCTGCGGAACGGAGCGCTGCTCAAGTCGCGCTCCAATGTCCGCCAGATTGTCTTTCCATTTCTCGACAGCGAATATCGAGTGGAGACGGCGGACGACGGCGCGGGGCGCGGGATGACCATCCACAATTTGCACTGCTCGGAGGTCTCCCGTTGGCCCCGCGGGGCGGATACTCTGGCTTCACTGCGGGCCGCAGTGGTGCCAGGAGGCGAAATTGTTTTGGAATCGACGCCTAATGGGGCGAGTGGAGCATTTTACGAGGAGTGGCAAACCGCCAACGAAACCGGGCACGCACAACATTTCTTTCCCTGGTGGTTCGAAGAGCTCTATCGGGAAGCTGTGAACCCGCGCGAGGCGCCGGCCTGGACACCCGAAGAGAAAGAACTGGCGGAAAAAAATAGTTTAACCGCGGAGCAGATCACATGGCGGCGCAACCAGTGGAAAACATTCCGCGCCCTGGCGGGACAGGAGTATGCGGAAGATGCGAGTTCCTGCTTCCTTTCGTCGGGAGACTGCGTGTTCGATCTGGAGACCGTGGAACTCGCGGCGAGAAATTTGGGTGCATCGGGGCAATCGCAGGACAATGGAAGGTTGATGATTTGGTTTCCTCCGCAGCACGGCAAGCGATACATCATCGGAGTGGATTCGGCGGGCGGCGGCTCGAACGGAGACTACGCTTGCGCGGAGGTGATCGAAAGAGCGATAGGGCTGCAATGCGCGGAGCTGCGGGGACATTTTCCTCCGCTTGAACTTGCGCGGCGCGCAGTTGAGTTGGGGCGGAGTTACGCGAATGCGCTTCTGGCGGTAGAACGTAACAATCACGGTTACGGTGTGTTGGCGCACTTGCGGAACATGGGATATGAGAACGTCTTCGAGAGTAGCGGGCAGGCGGGGTGGCTCACTTCGGCGGCGAACCGCCCGGCAATGATCGAGAACATGGCGGCGGTGATGAGTACGAATCCGGAATTGTTTTATAGTCCGCGGCTGCTGGAAGAGTGCAGAACTTTTGTCAGGCGTTCGGATGGAAATGCGGCGGCGGCCGACGGAGCCCATGACGATTGCGTGATGGCGATGGCGATTGCGCTCGCCGTTCGCAGGGAAGACGCGGGGCGGGGAGTGAAGAAGAGGAAACTGGAGATCGGGAGTCTCGTGATGGGATGAAAGGCCGAGGAAAACTGTTCATCCGTCACATCGAAATCGGCGAACTTGGAGTAAGATGTCAGGCCTTGTGTTGAAAGGGTTTGAGGCTTTCGCGGGCAGAGTGTTCGCGCTGCATATTTTGGTGGAAGCAGTCCAACACGTGAGAAGGATGCGGGGCGGGGCGCAGGGACATTTAATGCGCTGCTCAGACGGCCAATTTTACGTGGTGAAGTTTCGCAACAATCCGCAGCACCTGCGCGTGCTCACGAATGAAATGCTGGCGACTCGACTGGCGGAGCGCGCGGGCTTGCCGGTGCCGGCCACCGAAGTGGTCGAAGTGGGAGATTGGCTGGTGGAGCATACGGCCGAGTTGCATGTTCAACTGGCGCACAATGTGATTCGTTGCGACGCGGGACTGCAATTTGGCTCGCGATACGCGGTGAGTCCGCTGGAGGGGCAGGTGTTCGATTATCTTCCGGCAGAGATGTTCGGATTAGTGCGCAATCTGGAAACATTTGCGGGCATGTTAGTGGTTGATAAGTGGACCGGAAATGCGAATGGCCGCCAGGCGGCATTTTGGAGAAGACTAAGGGAAAAGAAATACACCGCAGCCTTTATCGATCAGGGATATTGTTTCAACGCGGGCGAGTGGACGTTCCCGGATTATCCGCTGCGTGGAGTCTATGCCCGGAATGAAGTATATGAGAGCGTGCGCGGATGGGAATCATTTGAGCCGTGGCTTTCGCGAATCGAGGGAATGGAAGAAGATGTGGTGTGGAACGTGGCGGGAGAGATTCCTCCGGAATGGTATGGGGGAGAGTGGGACGAATTGGAGAAGCTGGTGAGGACTCTGATTGCGCGGCGAAAAGTGGTGCGGGAGTTGATTGAGGCCTTCCGGCTTTCGCCGCGACGGCCGTTTCCGGGATGGAAAGAACAAGCGTGAGTCAAAATCTTCATCACAGAACACACTGAGGACCACAGGGTAAAACATGGCGGATCGGAGACAACTCGAATTCTTTTTGCTGCGATATGTACCGAACGTGGCGAGGGAAGAGTTTGTCAACATTGGGCTGGTGATGACCGAGAGCGGCGGCGATGGCGGGGGATTTGCGGAAGTTCACTTTACCGCAGACTGGCGACGCGCGCGGTGTCTTGATCCGAATATCGATGTTGAGATGTTGGAGGCTTTGGGACGCGAAATGGAATGGCGGCTGAATGATGTGCAGCAGCGGGCGTTGCTGCTGCACGAGCTGATGGATTCGTATTCCAACACGTTACAGCTTTCTCCAATACGGCGATGCGTGGCGGAGAATCCGGCGGAGGAATTCAAAGACTTGTCTCGAAAATTAGTCGAAATGCCCGCAACGTGGAGCCCCTCGACGGAAACGCCAGCGAAGAGAGCCGGGAGAAGATGGATTCATGCAGGTATGAGCGAGGCTTTCCGGGCGGCGGGAGTCTGGGAGTTGCTGATCAAAGATCTTCCGGCATCAACCTACACGAATCCGGCGGATGACTTTGTGCTCGACTTCGCCTATCCGGTTGGGAGTGAGTTAAAGATTTTGCATGCGGTGTCGCTGGCAGCACCCGGACCGGAGACGCGCGTTTTTCCGTGGCGGGTCGGGAAGATTGCTTCGAGAATGAAGGAAAAAGAGATATCGCCGAATTTCACCGCAGTGGTCGAGGATCGGTTCGATGCGGAGAATAAGGCGGTGAAGATGATTTTGGCGTTCATGGCAGACGAGAAGGTTCAAGTCAGACCGCTGAGGGAGATGCCGGAGATCGCAGAGGAGGCGGCGCGAGCTTTGGGGGCATGAAGAAAGTATCCGAGGAAGATCGAGAATCTAGCGGGGCAAGACTGTGGCACTGGTTGCCGCGGTGGGAGTGGGGCGTTGGTCTTGCGGTAATCGCTTCGCTGATTATTTCTTCCCGCTGGGGAAGCCGAACGCCAATGTTTTTGCAGGATATCGCATTCTTTGTCCTGGTCTTCGCGGCACTTGGACTTCCTGGAATGGCATGGACCGCTTTTGAACTTTTGCGCCGAAGTGGCGATTTGCGTGGGTGGCGACTGGGAGTATCACTTTTCGGGTGTGTTGCCTTATCGGTCGCGTTTGCGAGTCCGTTTCTGTGCGCGCTCACTCCGCTTGATTGGCAGCATTTTGGATTTTCCCTGTGCCTTTTTGCCAGCTTAGCTTCCATGCTGCTCGGAGCCTTTGCGCCAGGGTTGGTGCGGTTTGGACTGATATTCGGTGGGCTGGCAGTGGGTGGACTCGTCATTGCAATTCCGATAAGCATCTTATGATGTAGACGACTTTCGCTTGCCAGCAACGTCCGGTTAGAAAAATGCTCCTCTTATTGAGGAGCATTTTCATTTGGAAGTAAAGCGGACCTGCGGAACTTCTCCGCGGGGGCGATACCAGGAAGATCTCATTAAACGATATCTAGCGAAAAAACTATGAATATCAAACAGACGTTGCGCGGCGCGATGCGCCGGATTGCGGGAGTGTCTTCGGCCTCGTCATCACTGGCGAAGGCTGAAAAGAAGCGGCGGACATTGCCGTT
Source organism: uncultured Acidobacteriota bacterium (assembly GCA_963755225.1). Taxonomy (GTDB): domain Bacteria; phylum Acidobacteriota; class Terriglobia; order Terriglobales; family Acidobacteriaceae; genus Sulfotelmatobacter. Next base: position 370,868 of record CAVWJE010000005.1, on the reverse strand, counting down.
GCCTTCGATCTTCAACTCGTACGGGCCGCCGGGCGACATCATGCCCAAGCCGACGGCTTACAACCTGCGCCGGTTCTCGGAAATTCCGGTTCCGCGGCGCGCGATTAATTGCATAAAGGACCGCATCGCCGGAATGCGATGGCGAATTCAGGCGCGCCAGGGACTGTCGCTCGACACAATTCCCGATGGCGCGGAGCGCGCGCAGATTCTCACCGATAACTTTCACACGCCGAATCCCGACGATTCGTTTCGATCGTTCTCAGAACAGGTGGTGGAGGACATCATCGTCGGCGGGTATGGGGCCATCGAAGTTGAGGACTCCGGCGACGCGAAACAGCCGCTGCTGTTGTGGCCGGTGGATGGCGCCTCGATCCGAATGAATTTGAACTGGGACGGATCACCGCAAGGGGCGCGCTATTTGCAAGTAACGAATCAGTCGGGCCCGAAGAGCCAGATCACGCTGGATGACGACGAATTGATTTACATTCGGCTGAATCCGCGCACCCACACACCGTTCGGCCTGGGCCGGCTCGAGGTTGCATTTGAAACGATCAATGCATTTCTGGGTGCGCATCGCTACGCGTCGCGGCTGGCTTCGAACTCGGTGGTGCAATACGCGCTCTGGTTGCAGGATCTTACGCCAGAACATCATGAGCGCCTGATTCGCTGGTGGCAGGACGAAATTGAAGGCACGGGGAGGGTGCCAATTCTTTCGGTCGAAAGCAAGCCGGAGGTGCTGCGCTTTGGCGGCGGCACCGACGCCGATCTGCGATTGCAGTGGCAGGAATTTCTGTTGCGCGTGATTGCGGATGCTTTCGATCTCCCTCCTTTTTATTTAGGAGTGGAGGCGGATGTGAACCGCTCGACGGCGGAGGAATATAACGATCTCGCGTTCCGGCAGGCGATTGTGCCGACGGCGCGGTTGCTGGCTGAGCACCTCACGCGCGATGCGATTCAGAAGAGGCTGGGATGGAACGATCTCGAGTTTGTCTTCGCGGAACTGGATACGCAAGACCCGTTGGAAGAGGCGCAGATTCAGCAGATTCTGTTGCAGAACGGAGTGTTGACAGTGAATGAGGTGAGAAGGATGCGTGGGCTGGGGGATTTGGAGACGCCGGCGGGCAATTCGTAGAGAGAACTCCCTTCAACCGCGCGAATGATTGACAAGTTGCAGGAATCCTTCGACTGCGAATGTTCTTCGCATTCGCGAAGCGCAATCTCCGCTCAGGATGACAAGAGGAAAAAAGGGGACGTCGCATGATTGATTTGAAAAGTATGGCGGTGACAATGCCGGAGGTGGTAGGGCACCCGAATCGAACGGCGTTCCACGGTGTATTGACCACTGTCGATATGCCTTCGCAACGGCCGCCATCCGGCGCTAAAGGGCACCTCGTCGTGCTGACCAAACGGGCGGCGGAAGCGGCGCTGCCTTCGCTGCTGGGTATGGCGCTTGACTATGCTCCGTCTCTGGACCGGCACGATGTGCGCCGAAAAGTCGGTGTAATCACACGCGCGGAGATTGTGGGACGAAGTTTGGAGTTGGGTGGATATCTATTCGCCAGGGACTTCCCCGAAATCGTAAAGGAAATTGCGAAATCGACGCGCAGCCAAAAACAAACCTCGCTCGATTCTTCTCAGGAATTCACGCTCACGCGCGCTTTACACGCCGGAGCGACGCGACGGGCGCATGAAAGGTGGGACGAAGCTTATCTATTCAGATCGTTCCTGCAAACTGCGGCGGAACGCATTCAGAAGACAGCCGCCGCCATGAGGAATGGGTCGGATGGCAATCTCGAACGAGACGCAAAATGCCGCGAACCCATCCGTGCCGAAGCCTTCGTCGCAAATGCGGGCGCGAGCGGACTTGGATTGTCGTACGAGGTAACCGACGTGCAATTGGCCGATACGAGATCGGAAGTGTGGAAGCTGGAGCAGGTGACCTTCACGGGAGCCGCGATCCTGCGTAGAGATAAAGCGGCATACCGGGATACGTGGATTGAGCTGGGCGATTAGTTGCGAGTGCGGGGCGGTGGCAAATCAGAAGCTTTGTGCGGTGAGATCACCGAGGAGAAAAACATGAACGAAGAAATGGTGCAGCAGTTGATGACGACGGCGGAGCGGCTGGCGAATGCGGCCGAATCGTTGGATCGTGTGTTGGGGCGGCTGGATGCGCAGCAGGACGCGTTAAACACGAAGGTTGATCGGATTGTCGCGGCGGTGGAAGAGCAACCATCCCGGGAGATGGCCGCGCGCGGCGACAGCGGACGTCATTTGCAGGAGCGAGTGGCGGAGTTGGAAAAATCCAATGCGGATCTGAAAGCGCAGGCGGCGCGGTTGTCACGGAAGACGCTGCCACCGCTGGTTTCGGCGATTCTGGCGAAGAGCGGTGACGAGTCCGGCAATGAAAAGCTCGATAAGGCCGTGCTCGACAAGACGCTTCAGAGCTTAAGTGTCGAGCAGAGGATCGCGGTGAAGTCGGAACTGGCGCGGGCGGGAATTATCGAGTAGAGCCGGCTGCTGGAATCGGCAAAAGCAGGCACGACTATTGTCGTGCCTTTTGTTTTGGCCGACGGTCGCACCAGGTAATACCGAGCACTGTTTCGTGGCGGAAGCCCTTGCGACGTTAGTGCAAGCGCGACGCGCATAGGGGTCCTTCGACTTCGGATGCGCTTCACTTCGTGAAGCGCGTCCTGAGATCAGGATGACAGAGCCACAAAAACGGCAAAGAAAATCATTCAATCGAATTGCAATCGCTGGAAAAATCAATAAGGAGAAAAACATGCAGGGACAATTTGTAGATTTGTATGCCTCCGCCGACTACCTTGGGCCGGGCGCGATCGAGATCGACCGGTATCAGACAGAAATCTTCGACATCGTGCGGCGGCGCGGCGTCTTTGGCCAAAGGATCAAACAGGTCCCAGCCACCGGGCATCCATCGCGGTTCTTCGAAGAGACAGCGATCAACTCGCCGACCGCGACCCAGGCATTTGTCGATCCGCGAAACATCGCGCCGACAGTGGGTTCGCCAACTCGAATTGAATTGGCGGTACCGCTCAAAGCGCTGGTCTCGCAGATCAACTACAACCTGTTTGACCTGGAAGTCACCGCGCAACAAAGCCAGTTCGCCTACTTGCAAGCGAAAGACCTTGCCGATTCGGTGGACGGCTTGCTGCGTACTCACGACGTGGCGTTGTGGAACGGCAGCGACACTTCGCTCAGCTCTCCGACCACGCTTCAGTATTTCGGCGTGATCGGGCAGATCGTGGCGGGCGGAAACACGACGACCATCGGCACCTCGGCAAGCATTGTGGATGGCATCAAGACCACAATTGCAACCATGGTGGCGAACTCGTCTTATGCTGTGCGGCCAACTGCGATTTACTCCAATCCTGTGACCCTCGATCTGATCGACCGGGAAATGAAGACGGAATACAACGTGGTGCTAAACACCGTCGACATTACCGGAGGGTTTCGAGTGAAAGCGCTGACAACCCAAGCGGGAGAATTGCCCCTGATTCCAGACTGGACAATTCCCTACACTGCGGGATCGCCGGGAACGTATCCGGTGTACATCGTGACCGAGGATTTGATCGAGTATCACTGGTTGAGCGATCCGAATCCGCGGGTGTTCAAGCTGGGATTGCCCAATGCTTTGACCCAGCAAATGGTGGTGGTGAAGTTCGGCGCGCCTGTAGTGAAGGGGGCGAACTTTGCGCATTACCAGGTGAACGTGCAGAGGTAGGAAAACGGTTCTCAGTTCCCGGTTGTCGGTTCTCAGTTGTTTGAGACTGCGGCCGGGAACTGAGAAGTCCTCTCAAAATGAAAATAAGAAGTAGGCTGGCTCCGCTCAGGGCTAGAGTCCGCGTAATTGTTGGCGCTGGACGGCACGACTGAACGTCATGCCCTTCCCAAATTCATTCACGAGATTAGCTGCTGCGAACTAAGAACCGAGAACTGAGAACAGAGAACTCATTTATGAACTATCTCGCTACAACGGATTACCTGACCTACGGGCTGGATGCGGCGACCGATCCATCGTGGATAACGGCGGCTTCCGCCATCATCGATTCGCACTGCCGCCGGACGACTCTTGCCGTTAATCAATATGAAGAACGGCTCAAAATGCCTCCGGAATTAAACACCGTGCGAGTAAGTTATCTGCCCATGGTGACAGTTGCGCCTGCTACTACGCCGATTGTTACATTGCAAGGCCGCTACGGAATGCCACGCCGAGGAGAATGGCCCTTCCCGGAGATGGCCATGGAGTTTGCCCTCGTCTTCTCTCTGCCGGGAATGTGGACGACGATCGACCCGACAACGATCGACATCTGGGCGAGCAGCGGAGAGCTGACATTTCCGATGAACGCCCTGGGATTGTTCTTCAACGAAGTGGATGTGATCTACAACGCGGGATGGAGCACGATTCCAACTCCCGTCCAGGTGGCGTGCGCGCAGATCGTGAAGAATGCGCAAGCGACGCCGGGACTGAATGTGCAATCCAGCCAGATTAACAATCTGCGGCTCCAATATTTCGGCCCCACGCTGGTGGATGAAATGGTGCGCAGTTTGTTGGCGCCATACGTGGCGCAAAAAGGCGCGTAGGGAAGAACGCCGTTGGCCGTTCGTCGTTAGTCGTTGGCCGACGAGCCAAGGTCTTCAAGTTTCTGATGGAGGAATTATGGGAAGCGGAATTTGTAGCTCGGCACTCGTACGGGCGGCGAACGCGATGCTGACGGCACTGGGCGGAGATCAGGTTAGTTTGCTATTGCCGGCCACGGCAATGGCCAGCGACGCCGCCGGCCAATTGGGACTGGTGGATCCTGGGATCCAAAACGTGATTGTCACACCGGTAGTGGCGCGGAACCTGCCGACGGGAAATTTAGGTCCGACTCGAAGAATCGAGTTCACGCTGCCGGCGTCGGCGGTTGAAGTTCAACTACCCTCGCTGGGGCTGGGTTCGGCGGACGCATTGTTCAGCTCGGCTTTGGGGTTGCTGTATGACGGAGACCTCTTTCACATTGAAGCTGTAGTCAATGAGAATTTCGCAGGCACGGCGTACTTCTACGTGGTTACGGCAGTCGAGTGAAAGAGGCAGCTTCTAGCTGCTAGTTCTAGCTACTGCTCAATGCATTTCAAAAGGAGCCAGTGACTGGGACTTCTCAGTTATAACGACTGTTTGTTCAATCCTGGAAACTTACGAGCTGTAGTTCCACGCTAGGAGCTAGCAGCTAGAAGCTGGTGTACATGCAATTTGCCAAAGACAGTTTCTTTCTCGCTTTGCAGCAACGGCTGGCGGGGCTGAACCCAGCGCGAACGGTAACAATCAACGGGGCTACCGTGCCGGCGGTGTTGGTCATCGAAAACCTGCCACCTGCTGCGGCAGAGCCTCAACCAAACACGTTCTATCTCGAATGGGGCGCGGCAGGGGTTGTAGACGGCCACGCCGGCGATGCGCCTTTGATGACCCTGCAATGCGTGATTTCGTATTACACGCTGGGCACGGTGCAAAGCATGGTGGATCGCGGGCGCGTGCTGGGACAGCTTGACAACGAACTGCTGAGTATCTGCCAGCCCACCAACACGGAAAAGCTTGACTACACGCAATCTCCGAGCGCCGACCTGGGCACCACCGTCGTGTGGAATCAACCGTTGTTTCAAGAGGCGACCACGACCGGCGTGGAAGACAATACGGCTTCGTATCAGTCGCGCGCGGCGCGCAGGGCAATGTATACGCAGGCTTACCAGGATGGGCGCGTGGAGCGGCGGGCGGCGCTCACGATTTTCTTTTTCGCCGAGGTGACGATGCTATGAGCACTTCTCCAGTGCGGCCGGCGATGGTTCCGGTAACGCGGCAAATGCGGGCGTATTTTGCGCCCGTGAATCGTACGACTGAAACGCCGACGATTTTCGATCCCGCTGGGAGTGGTTTGTTCCCGCTTGATTCACCGCCGAGTCCGTGGCTTGATTTGGGGTGGATCGATAGCTTCCAGCGCTATTACGACACGTCGACAGACGTGGTTCGATCGGGCGCGAATACGCTTCCTTCGCTGCAATTTCGAGGACCCATCGAGGCGAGAGTGGAATTCGACTTCCGCGAATGGGGCAAGTTGCAGATGGCGCTGGCTGGCGGTTCGGAGCACATGAATGTGCTGGCGACCAGTCCCAGCGCAGCGCCGGCGCCTTCGGGAGGAACGCCGGTTCCCGCCGCCGCGCTGTTGCCAGGCTCAACCTCGAGTCAATTGGTCTTCGGTCTCGGCGCAGTCAACGGGTTTGCGCCGGGAAATCTTGTCGCCGTAGATGTGGATTATCAACAGGAGACAGGATATGTGGGGTCGGGAATTTCCGCAGCCTATGTCAGCAATCCCGCGGCGGTCAATCGCGATCCGAATTACGTGCGGCGGGTAACATTCAATGTTGGAAGAGTGGTCGAGGTGACCGCGACTTCAGCGATTCTGGCTCAGCCGCTGCTCTCGGGAACGCCAGCGGCCGGGGCCGCGGCACAGGTAGTGATTGCATTTGTAGACCGCGAAGGTGGGTCGTTTTTCCAGGAGTGGTCAGCGCTGTTTGTGGTGGAGGCGGAATCGGGCGGGCGGGTGTGTTTTTACTATCCCCGATTAAGTCCGAATCCCGGCGCGAGTGAGGCAGGGATCAGTTTAAAGTCAAATGCCGGATGGAAGCCGCCAAAAAGCGGAGGTTCCGCGAACGGCAGTGCGTCGTCAACGACGGCGGTTGCTGGCGCGAAAAGCTCGTCGCAGAAATTTTCGCGAGAGAGTTTTGCGGAGATCTCGAAGCCACTGACAGCGGTGGGACTGCACGCATCATTTATCGCGCTGCCATTCACCGACACAAACGATGGTCAAACAGTGCTGTGCTATCGCAGTTACTTCCCCAGTATGATGGCGGCGATTTACTAACTCCGACAAGTTCGTGCCGGCAGGATCAACAGATGCGGAGTCGTCAAAAAATTCCCACGCCGGGACAAATGTCATCCGAGCCCGAACGCCTTCAGCCTTAGAACCCCGGGAATATGCCAATCTGAAGATACTGTCCTTTGCTAGACATCCGAATGACAAAAGAAAAGTGACCTCGGCGGAGAGCCGTTGCCAGGCCAACGGCATTGGTGTCGCGAAGGGGGAAAGGTAGGCCGCAACAACTGAAATGAAGCTAACCATCGATAATTTGCAAGGACAAGGACCGCTGGACTATACCGGGGCGCTGGACGGAACAAAATCCCCTCAGGTCGAGCGCAAGATCAATCGGCCGGCGGTGTTGCAGTTCAGCCTCGTGGCAAACTCGCCCGGCTTTGTGATTCCGGTGAGCGGCGCGCGAGTGACCCTGGGACGGACAAACGGAAGTGACGTTTTCCTGGGATACGTCACAGGCGATCCGCAATATGAATACCTGGGCTGGGGGGAGCAGGGTCCGGTGTACCGTTACAACATAGTCGCCGAGAGCGATGAAATGCTGCTCAATCAAAAGGCGCTGCCCAACCGCTCCCCTTTTGTCGAACGGAGCGCGGGTGACGCGCTCCGGCAATTAGCGCAGGATTTGTTGCCGGGGTGGTTTGACACGAGCGCCGTGCAGGAACTGGACACGCTGGCAAGCTACGCGGTGAACCCGCAAGAGAATTTTTCGTTTCACGCCGCGGAAATAGCCCTTTCTGCGCGGGCCAGCTTTCGCACCATGAATAGCGCTCTAATTTTCTCGCCTGTGGGCGCGGTCGCTTATGGGCTGAACGAAAGCGACGCGAGTTTTTCCCCGGCGGGACTATCTCTGAACGGTCCGAATCTCCTGGTAAATGAGGTGACGATCATCGGTCAGGAGGAGCCGCAAGCCTATGTGCGGGATTATTTTGTGGGCGACGGCGAAAGTCTGAAGTTTTATCTTTCGCAAAAACCCTTTGCGCAGCCCAAGGCGGCTCTTATTGACGAGGAATATCTTGGACCGGGCCTGGATCCGACCATCTGGACTGAAAGCGATCCATCGTCGGCAATTTCGGTTGTTGCGCAGACATTGAAAATTGCGGGCGGGACTGGAGTGGATGGTCAGACCACCGTAAACTTCGTCGAGCAGATCGAGTTGGGCGGCGCGCTCGAGTTGCAGCATGGCGACGTGATCTTCACCGCGGCATCGCAAGGCGTGCTGGGCGGGCTTTATGCCGGAACGATTTCCGCGCCGGGATGTTTGGCGGGGTTTCAGATCACGCCCGCTGGAACCGGTTCCACGATCCAGGCGTTGATTAATGGATCGCTTACGGGGTCGGTTATTTCTACGACCGCGGGGCACCAATATTTTTTCACGACCTATTTTTATTCGCTGGAGCTTTACCGTTCCAGCGAAACCTATCACTCCTCGCTGCATCCCGCGGGGAGCGGATTAGGCGGAGTTGCGGTTCCGGCCGACGTGCGGTTTGTTCTGGAAGTCCAGGATATCGACCCGAATAATCCGGAGACGCTGGTAGCGCCCGCTATCGTACTGTATGACGACATCATCGAAAACGCGCCGGGATTCTGCGCCTACTCTTTGGCCAATGCGATCGATATGCAGTGCAGCATCGCCTATACATATGTTGCGCATATCTCCCTGGCCGAGGTTCGAACCGCGTTGCCGAGCGCGAATTATGTGACGCAATTGGTCGGATCTCTGGCTGACGGCGCCGCATGCGAAATCAGCAGCGATCCTTCGTTGGATTTTTATACTCAATATGTACCTCCTCTGAATCAGCTCATCATAGCCAGCTATCGTGGCTCCGGCCGAGCCGTGGCGCAGGTGCAGAACGCGGCGAGCGTAGCGTCGTTGCAGAATGGGGCGGACAATGGAACGAGAGGAAGCGTTCGGGTGGCGAAGACGCCTGCGGCGCGAACCGATGTGGATTGCGAAAACGCGGCTTTGGCGATTCTGGACGACTCCACAGCCGCCGCCTGGTCCGGAGTTTACGAAACATGGAGTGATTTCCTGCCGGGCGCGGCAACCGATATTTTTCCCGGCGATGGGATTACGCTGAATATTCCATCGCGCGGCGCGGCCTTTAGCGCGATTGTGCGCGAAGTAGAAATCCAAATTTCCGATCCTTCCGACGATCGAGGCTACTACACCATTGGATTCGCGAACGATCTCGCGGAGCCGCTGGGGATCGAGTATCAGGCGAGCGTCACCGTCCTATCGGTGGAAGACACGCCTCCGCTCCAGGAAACCGCACAGGTCGGCGCTTATTACCAGGCCGATTTGACGCTGGCGCAGATTACGTCTGCGACCGCGACTACGGTGGAAATCGACGCGGGAGTCGCGCCACCCAGCGGCTGCGGCATCGAAGTCCGGGCAAACGACTATGGATTCGGCCCGGCCAACGACAGAAATCTGCTGGGACGTTTCGGCACGCAGACGTTCAGCCTGGCGCGGCTCGCGGCAACTCAAAGCTATTTTCTGCGGATGTATGACAGCTCGTCTCCGCCAAGATATTCGCGATATTCAGCGGCGCTGCATGTGGACATTCCGCTCGGTGGAACCTTCGGCGGAGGAGGGCTTTAATGACAGTCAGCGATCGGGAATTGGCGCTGCGGACGATTGACCTCGAGTTCCAGCGCGAAGTGCTCGATAAATTGATACGGCTGGAAACCAAGATGGACGCGCTGGTAGGAAACAGCCAGCCGGGACGCATGAAAATAGTCGAAGACAAAGTTGCGGTACTGGAGCGCAATGACCTTCGCAACAGCGTTCACAATCGAATGCTCAATGGAGCGATCAGCGCCGCAATCAGCGTGGCCATCGCACTGCACAAGTACTGGCTAAAGTGAACCTCACCGCGAAACACTTAACTCAAAATCCAATTTTAGAAGTCAAAGGAGAATTATGAGCACGATACCGAGCACTACCATTATTACGAACCTGAAAACCCTAACCGCATCCACTGCAAACACGCTGAAGAGCGCGAATGCGGGCGGAGTTGATATGCCCGGAATGCTGAGTCTGGCATTGACCAAGGCCGTCGAACTGAAAGTTTGCCTCACCCTGCTCGTCAAATCTACAGACAGCGCCGACGCGAATCTCGCCACGCTGAATGACATTCTGGCCAGCCTCAGCTAAAGCCACGAATAACGCGAAGCCTGATCGGCGCCGCGCCGCATGAGTTTACAAAAGCATTCAGAAGGAGAAGGATATGGATTTCTTGTCGCAACTGCTGCGCGGGATCGCTTTCGTTCCCGCATTGGTGAATGGGATTGAAGGGCTCTTCGGAAATAAGCCGGGCAGCGAAAAGAAAGATGCTGCAATGTCCTTTCTGGAAAGTGCGCTGGCTACCGTCGATGCCGTCGCTCAAAGAGAGATCGTCGATCCTGCCAAGTTCAAGGACGGCATATCGATGATCATCGATGGAACGGTGGAATGCTTGAACGCCTCCACGTGGTGCAAAGCCCCCACGCGAGGCGCCGCGTCACAATGAGACTGGTTTCAGCTAAGATACTTTCGCTAAAATCTCATAATGAGACTCGCGAAGACATTCCTGGCTGATGTAAACGCCGAGAACCTTCGGCGTTAAGTCTCGCCTCGAGTGACCATCTAAGCGGTTACAAATAAAAGAGTTAACTTATCACCGTGGCCCGACGAATCCTGCGCTATTAGTATTGGCATCAAATCTATCGGACGGGTGCCAGCTTTGGTATTACGCTTGCGCTACCAAGTCTGCCAAAGTCTAGGCACAGGTATGTCCGCTCGGTTGTTGAGTTCGCTGAACTGAGCGCATAGCCTTAGTCTTGACATGGTTGTAATAGGAGCGTAACGTGAGCATCCGGAAGCGAAGGGCGAAAAAACGCATGCCAAAGGAAAACGTAATTCGTGCTCAGAGTGCCCGGGATATAGCCAAAGAAACTGCAACGAGAATGGCGACTGATCCCAAGGTTCTCAGGTCGGTTCGTGCCTCAATGGACGATCTTGCCATGCACTTAACCGTTTCGTTCGAAGAAGCTTTTGCTTCACCCCGGCCCCGCTAAAAATCCCCGTAGTGGCTGTACCACCTTTTCATGGAAGAAGCCCGCATAGAGTTTGCCAGGGCCGCGTGGAAGAATTTCCTCAAGCTTGCGCCGTCCCCAGACGATATGAAACGCGTCCGAGAGGAACTTTGGATCGCTTCGCAAGCGGATAAGAAGCAGGAATACCCGTTCCTTTTAATCAATGGGATAACTGTTATCTTACTTGGTCGGAAGAGTGGCTTATCATTTACAAAAAGAGGGGGACGGCATTTTTGTCGTCCTCATCGATAAAGATACGGAATAACAGTGACCCGATGCTTAAGACTATGCTCGACGCGCTGGCGGCTGCATTCGGGTTGTTCGGGGCAATTGTGGGAGCGTATGGAACCTACCTTCTTACGCGATGGTATCAACCTTTTGGTTTTCTCGGTCTCGTAGCGAGCTTATTCGAGATATTGGGAAAGCTGGTAACGGGTAGAAAGAGTAATGCAATCCGCGAGATTGAACGTCAAGCGAACTTTTCCGAGTTACTAAATCCGGACAACAAAGCCACCTCTCTTTTTGGAATTTACTTGGTGCTCATCGGCTTTGCTCTACAGTTGGTCGGCTCGCTTTCAGCTATGACCTCCGCTTTTGTGCATTCAAAATAGCTTAGCCCACTTCCTCATTCCAATTTTCCAGCGTCTTCTTCACGAGCGCCATGAACTGGTCGGCCACCGCGCCGTCGATCAGGCGATGATCGTAGCCCAGTGTCAGGTGCACGACAGAGCGGATGGCGATCGAATCGTTGCCTTCTTTATCGGTGACCACGAGCGGCTGCTTGGTGATGCCCCCAACTCCCATGATCGCCGAGTTGGGTTGATTGATAATCGGCAGACCAAAGACCGCGCCGAACTGGCCAGGATTCGTCACCGTGAATGTGGAACCTTCGACATCGTCGGGCTTGAGTTTCTTGCTACGGGCGCGCTCGCCAAGATCGGTGATACCGCGCTGCAAGCCGAGGAAGTTGAGATCGCCGGCGTTCTTGAGGACGGGAACGATCAGTCCCCAGTCGAGGGCGACGGCGATGCCGACATTGATTTGACGATGATAGCGGATGCTGTCGCCTTCGAGCGACGCATTGATGATAGGCCACTGCTGCACGGCGATGAGGGCGGCGCGAACGAAGAACGGCATGAACGTGAGGCGAACGCCGTGGCGCTGCTCGAATCCGTTTTTGTGCTTTGCGCGCAGGTTCACGATGCGGGTGAAATCCACCTCGTACATGCAGTGAACGTGCGCGCTGGCGCGGCGCGATTCGATCATGCGCTGCGCGATGATGCGGCGCATATTGCTCAACGGAACCAGATCGCCAGGGTAAGCTGCCGGAGCGGCAGGAGCCGGACGAGACGATGCCGCGGCTGTCGGTGGAGAACTCGGCGCCGCTGCGGGCGGCGGAGGAGTAGCGGCGCTCTGTGCCGAAGTCGCTGGACGCTCGACGAACGCCATGATGTCCTGCTTCGTGATGCGGCCGCCGAGCCCGGTACCGCTTACCTGCGAGAGATTTACTCCGTGCTCGCGAGCGATCTTGCGGACCAGCGGCGAAGAGCGGGCCTCCTCTTCGTCGGATGGCTCCTGCGCCGGGGCGGAGGCTTTGACCGGTTCGGGCGCTGCGGCAGGTCTTTTTTCTTCCTTCTTTTCTTCTTTAGCCGCCGATGGAGTCGCGGCGGCGGCTTTCGGAGCCGCAGCGGCTTCGCCATCCGCGGCAATCGTGCCGACGATGGTGTTTACGCCGACAGTGGTGCCCTCCGCGACTTTAATTTCCTGAAGAACCCCGGAGGCGGGCGCGGGAATCTCCGCATCAACTTTGTCGGTGGAGATTTCGAACAACGGTTCGTCCCGCTGAACTTTGTCGCCAGGCTTCTTGAGCCATTTCGTAATAGTGCCCTCGACGATGGATTCCCCCATCTGGGGCATGATGATGTCAGTTGGCATGATTTCCTTCCACGCGACTACCTCTCAAACTTGGCTTCTATGCAAACGAATATTATAGCGGGGAGCGGAGTGCAGTTGGAAAGTCACAGGGGGCACGCCATAGTTTTCATCACTCTTATCTCTTTTCCTCTTCCCCGCTCGGCGCCGCACTCCGAAGCTTGTCTTCCAATAGTCCTGAACCGCAGGCGGAAGTTTTTCCATATGCGAGAGAAAGCTGGTGATCTTCCACATTTCCTGCTCGTTGAGCGTCTTTTCCCACGCGGGCATCCCGGTGTAACGCACTCCGGTTCGAATCGTATAGAAGATATGCCACTCGGGGTCGTCGGGAGGATCGGCAATAAGGTTGGGCGCGGGAGGATAGAAAGACTTGGCCAGCGCGGCGGGTTTACGGTCCAGGTCGCCATGGCAGAGCGCGCAATTCATCGAATAAAGCTTCATGGCATCTTCAAGATTTTGATCGTTCGGCGGAACGGGATTCGTGACGCGGGGCGCGTGCCGCTCCATAGAAGCGTCCACGGCTTCGTTAGCGATGCGCCGCTCAATACGCGGCGGTTCCAAATTTGCGTTCGTGGGAATGAGTCCCAGCATCGCCACGCCCAGGCCACCCAGAATCAGTACGAGAATCGCTACAATGAAGCCCAATAAAAACTTGCCCATGGGATTCCCTCCGGAATCGCTTATTGTGGCAGATAAAGTGGGTGCAACGCTAGTTTCGCTGGAGTTTGAGGGGAAAGTTGCTACTAAGTGATTTCCGCGTGCAGGCGGACGAGGGCGTCCGCCGCTCCATGTGCATGCTCAGTAGGCTTTCAGCTTCCGCGCCTCCCGCACTACATCTTCAACCTTCGGCAAGAAGTGTTCCTCCTGTGGGGGCGAGAATGGAATCGCCGAATCCAGGCCGGCAATTCTAATGACGGGGCCGTCGAGGTCGTCGAAGGCTTCTTCATTAATGATGGCGGCGATTTCGCCGGCGAGGCCCCCGGTACGCGAGTGTTCGTGCAGGATGATGACTTTGTTCGTCTTCTTCACGGTCTGCGCGATCGCTTCGCGGTCAAGCGGAGATACGGTGCGCAGGTCGAGGATTTCGATGTCGATGTTTTCTTTCGTCAGGATTTCGGCGGCTTCGAGCGCGGAGTGAACCATCGCCGCATAAGTAATGATGCTGAGATCGCGGCCTCCGCGGACGATGTTGGCTTTACCGATAGGAACAACGTAATCGTCGGCGGGGACTTCGCCTTTGATGCGGCGATAGAGATATTTATGCTCGAAAAAAATGCAGGGATTGTTGTCGCGAATGGCGGCCTTGATCAGGCCTTTGGCATCGTAGGGCGTGGCTGGGCAGATGACTTTGAGGCCGGGATTGTGGACAAACCACATCTCGGGATTCTGCGAGTGAAACGGTCCGCCGTGGACGTATCCGCCACTGGGTCCGCGCAGAACCAGCGGAGCGGGCGCGCCCCAAAGGTAGTGCGTTTTCGCGACCATGTTGCTGATCTGGTTGAAGGCGCAACCGATGAAGTCCATGAACTGAAATTCGGCGACGGGGCGCATGCCGGTGAGCGACGCTCCGAAAGCCGCGCCCACGATGGCAGACTCGGCGATGGGCGTGTCGATGACGCGCTCGGGGCCGAAGCGGTCGATGAAGCCGTCGGTGACTTTAAACGCCCCGCCGTAGATGCCGATGTCTTCTCCGAGACAGAAGACGGAGGGATCGCGGTCCATTTCTTCCCAGATTCCCTGGCGGATGGCTTCGAGATAGGTGAGTTGCATAGGGTTGGGCTGCCTTATGATTACGCTTGTTGCAAATTGTACAAAATGTTAATATATTACGTATATTACGTTGCGACCATGGCTACAGGGAGAATCCAGAATGCTCGACAAACTTACCGCCAGCGAAGCTCGGCAGAACTTCTCAGACATTCTAAACCGTGCCGCGTTCGGGCGGAAAGAGTGATCATACATCGTGGAAAAAAAGCAGTGGCCGCAATCATTCCGATCGAGGACTACAACTTTCTTGAGCAACTGGAAGATCGCATCGATGTTCGGGAAGCACGCAAGCGGTTGAACGAACCGACGATTCCCTGGACGAAAATAAAAAAAGACCTTGGCCTGTAATCCCTTTCAGCGTCTATGCGCTACGTTCTCGAATTCACGGCGTCCGCCACCCGGGAGTTCCGTGACCTCGATAAGCAACTTCAACGGCGTATTACCGAGAAGGCTACTGCGCTCTGTGAGGATCCCTTTCCTCCGGGCAGCAAGAAGCTCAAGGGACAGCCCGACCATTTTCGGATTCGAGTCAGCGATTATCGCGTGATCTACCGTATCGACGGGAAACGGGTGGTGATTGTCATTGTGCGGATCGGGCATCGGAGGGAGGTTTATCGGTAATGTGTCGCACTAGGACGGCCGACCTCACTTGAGGCGGGTGGCTGATACTTTCTCGTTGTCATCGGTATTGATGAGCTTGCCGTCGCAGGCAACAATCTCCGTCGTCGGCAACCAGAGCGCTGAGTCGACGTTATCGCCGGCATCAACTTCCCATACAGAGCCATCCTCTAGCTTCACGATCTCACCGTCGTCGCTAACGGAATCGATCCAATGCCCAGACTCGCATCCTGACGAACCGGACCGCCGAGCGGGCCTCGTGCGAGCGGTTGTGCTTCGTTGTTGGGCCGCTTGCGCCTCAGCAGCTTTCGCTTGTTCTGCCTGCGAGGAAGTGAGAAGGGCGTGGTCGCATAATGACGGGAACCTTCCTGTTAGGCATGTGTGGAGGTTTTCAGAGCGCTCCGCGGCTAGGACCTGTGTTAGTTCGGATTGACTAAGCATTTGCTTTTTACAGAGCGATCTATATCGCCCGGTCAGGCAGGTGTCCAGATTGTCGCGCTTCTCGGCTGCTGCGACCTCGCGAGCCTCGTCGGACGAGAGGAGCGCCTTGTTGCAAAGCGCTGGATATTTTCCAGTAAGACACGTGCGGAGGTTCTCTCTTTCCTCCGCTACCGCGGTCTTCTGTCGCTCGTCTGGATTCAGCCAATCCTTGTGACAGAGTCTTGGATACCTGCCTTCGAGGCATGTCGCTAAATTCTGAGCCTTCTGCAGGTCCGACTGAGATGCGGCTTCCCCCGAAGCCGACAACAAAATGATGGCGGAGAACCAAAGTGCCCGTTTCATGCCCCTCCATCCGTCCACACGCTCGAAAATCTTGCGTGGGGCGATACGGACAGGGATTATACATCTAGACTGCGAAACAGAGACTGTCAAGCACGGAGGCTCGGTAGTGTTTGAAATGTGCGTTGAGGCGGAAAAGGCCCAAGCAGTGAGCCGGGCCTTTCCGGGGCAGGTTAGCTTGCCAGTTTCTGTTTTGCTTGGTTGTAGATCGATTCAAGTTCTCTAACCAATTCGCGCACACGTTGTTCCTGCGCCGGACTGAGTTGGATAACTGAAGCTTCCATGCCAAGACGGTCTAATGCAGCGCCTAGTTCGGGCATTGTATGATGA
This sequence comes from uncultured Acidobacteriota bacterium, assembly GCA_963755225.1. Classification (GTDB taxonomy): domain Bacteria; phylum Acidobacteriota; class Terriglobia; order Terriglobales; family Acidobacteriaceae; genus Sulfotelmatobacter. The sequence goes on along the minus strand of CAVWJE010000005.1, from coordinate 354,438 downwards.
CCACCTTTCGTTAGGAATGAGGAACGCCCAATCGGGAAGGATGTGGGCCTGTGGCAGGATCAGGACTTGGCGGGGCGTCTTGCTTGGTTGTCGCTGGCCGCACTGCTGTCGCCGAATCCATTATACCTCGGAGGCGGCAGCCCCTTGTCACTTCAAATGCACCGCTGCTTCCGTCTGCTTGAATCCGCCCGTCCCCTTCCTCACCTTCGGCATCCCATACTTCGGCTTGATATCATGGCAGCCATCTTCGCAGAAGACGCCGCCTTCGGCCGATTCCGGCGTCGGCATTGGGGAGTTCACGGCGATCTCGCGCTCGGCTTCGATCACCCGCTCGACTTCCGCAACCAAACCCGCGTGCTCTTTCGCCGACAGCCATTTTTTTTCGCGAACCAGATAATTCTCGAAGCGGGAGATCGGATCGCGCTTTTTCCAGAAGTCGAACATGGGCTTGGGCACGTACGCGGCTGCGTCGTGGATAGCGTGGCCTTTCATGCGCATCATCTTCGCCTCGATCATGGTCGGGCCCTCGCCGCGGTGGGCGCGCTCTACGGCTTCGCGGGCGGCGTCGTAGACCTGGCAGGCATCGGTGCCATCTACGATTACGGCCGGGATGCCGTATCCGATGGCGCGCTCGGCAAGATCTTTGCAACGGTATTGCATTTCCGACGGCGTGGAGTAGGCCCAGAGATTGCTCTCAACAATGAGCACGAGGCCGAGATTTTGCACGGCGGCGAAGTTGATGCCTTCGTAGGTGACGCCGGTGGATTGGCCTCCGTCGCCGATCCAGGTGAGCGTCGCAATATTGCGTCCTTGCAAACGCGCGCCCAACGCGACGCCGGAAAGCACGGGAATTAAATCGCCGAGCATCGAGATCGGCGAGACCATGTTGCGCTTTTCAATGTCGCCGAAGTGCGAGGTGCCGTCGCGGCCGCGCGTGGGCGAATCGGCCTTGGCCATGTATTGCATCATGGTGTCGCTGGCGGCGAAGCCGCGCACCAGCAGCGCTCCCTGGTTGCGGATCATGGGCGCGAACCAGTCGTCCTTATCGAGCGCGTAGGCCGAGGCGCAGGAGCAGGCTTCCTGGCCGAGCCCGAAATAAACTCCGCCGACGACCTTGCCCTGCTTGTAAAGATTTTCGAGCGCGATCTCCATCTTGCGATTCAGCAGCATGTAGCGGTAGATCTCGATGGCTTGCTGCTTGTTCAGATACTTCGAATCTCGGATGGGCGGGACCGGAGCATCGAGATCGCCGGTGACTTCGTAGCGAACGTGCTCGACGCCGTCTTTGGCTTTTTCTACTCGCTGGCTGACTGAGAGATCGGGGTGTTCGAGGCGCGTGTCGGGGATCGAGTAGGTGCGAAGGTTTTTGGAGGGGCGGACGCCCTCGTCCGCCCTGCTCACGGAGCTTTCATACCGGGGCCCATTCTTGCCCTGAGCCGCGCCGAAGGGTCTCGCGCCTTTTGCGAGAATTGGGGATTTGGACCGGGACGCACCGTTGCGCCGCCGGCTGCCATTGGAGTTTTGCTTCGATTTCTTCTTGATTACCATGATAAGGCCGCGCCTTTGCTCAATCTTCAATGCTATCGCGAGAACAGCGGATTGGGCTAGGGGCTCACGCCCTTAGTAGTCTCCTAATTGTGGCAGCAAAGCTTTTGACCGCAAAGATCGCCAAGGACTCGCTAAGGTCGCGAAGAAAAGCGCACTCGAAATTGGACACCACTCACGCCCAGGCGCTGTCATCCTCTTCGTGAAGCAGGCGCAATTCTGCGGGGAGCCGCAACGGAACTCCAACCGCGTGGCCCAGTAGCGCGTCGAGCGTTTCAACCCACAGCATCTGGCTGGAAAATACTGTGCCGATGTTGCGAGAGATCGATTCGGCGACTGTGTTCAAATCAAGTTCTTTGCTGAGTTCTTTCTGCATCGAGGTGACCGGCTTCGCCGTGATGCCGCAGGGGATAATCAGGTTGAAATAGCTAAGATCAGTGTTCACGTTGAGGGCGAAGCCGTGCGAAGTGACGAAGCGGGAGATGTGAATGCCAATGGCCGCGAGTTTGGCCTCGCCAGCATCTACGCCATGCTGCCTTCCCCCATTATTGTCATTCCGAGCGCAGTCGAGGAACTTGCTGTTTTCCGGCGGTGTTTCTTTTTCATTCGGGCAAAGCGGGTTCCTCGACTCCAGAGAACGATTCTCCGAATCGTTCTCTTCCGCTCGGAATGACAAGCAGTTGGTGTCCGTCCACACACCCGTCAGGCCCGGCACCCGCTTTGTTGGGATCGCGAAATCGGCGCAGGTGCGAATTAGAACCTCTTCCAGACGACGGACAAAATCGACTGCGCCGAGGTGCTTGCGGACCGTCGAGGTTTGCTCACCCGGGCGGACGAGGGCGTCCGCCCCTCCACGATGAAATCCGCGCAGATCGAAGATGGGGTAGCCGACGATCTGTCCTGGGCCGTGGAAGGTGACGTCGCCGCCGCGGTCGGTTTCGAAAAGTTCGACGCCGCGTTGGGCAAGAAGTTCTACTGAAGCAATTACATTGGAGGCTTTCGCATTGCGGCCCAACGTGATCACCGGCGAGTGTTCGAGCAGAAGCAGAACATCGCCAATCTTTTCTTCTTTGCGCAACACAACCAATTGCTGCTGTAAACGCAGGCCAGTGGGGTAGTCAACCGTGCCGAGTTGGACGAGGGAAATCAAACTACAACCATTTCACCACGGAGACAATGAGTCACGGAGAAACCCCTACTCATTTCTTGATTTCCTCCGTGGCTCCGTGCCTCCGTGGTGGAATCACGCGTTAATCGCCATCCCATAGACGCTGTTAGCCGCATCCAGCATGGCTTCGGCCAGGGTGGGATGCGCATGGATGGTCCACATCAGGTCTTCGACCGTGGCTTCGAGTTCCATGGCGGCAACGGCTTCGGCAATCAGTTCCGTCGCCTGCGGCCCAATGATATGCACGCCGAGAATCTCGCCGTAGTCGGCGTCGCTGACGATTTTGATAAAGCCCTCGTGCGCGCCGACGATCGAAGCGCGCGAATTCGCGGTGAAAGGGAACTTGCCAATCTTCACGTTGTAGCCAGCTTCTCGAGCTTTAGTTTCAGTGAGTCCGACGCTGCCGATTTCCGGATGGCAATACGTTGCTCCGGGAATGTGTTCGGGATTGATCGGCTTAGCCGGTTTCCCCGCGATTTTTGCGACCGCCACGAGCGCTTCCATAGCTCCAACGTGTGCCAACTGCGGCGTTCCGAGCACAATATCGCCAACAGCATAAATGCCCGGCTCCGTCGTCTGCATCCACGAATCGGTCTTAATGAATTCGCGGTCGGGCTTGATCTTTGTGCGCTCTAAACCAATATTCTGCGTGCGCGGTTTGCGGCCTACCGCAATCAATATTTTTTCAGCTTCAATCTTCTGCTGCTTGCCGTCGACGGTGATGGTAACGGCGACTCCAGCCTTCGTATTCTCCACCTTGTCGACCTTGGCGCTGGTGTGGAAGTTTATTCCGCGTTTGCGAAAAACGCGCGCCAGTTCCTTCGATACTTCTTCATCTTCCACCGGCACCAGCCGCGGCAGCATCTCGATAATCGTCGCTTCGCAATCGAACGAGCGATAGATGGAAGCGAACTCCACCCCAACCGCTCCCGCTCCAACAATCACAAGCGACTTCGGAATTTCTTTCAGGCTGAGGATCTCGATGTTGGTCAGGATGCGATCGCTCGCCTCCAAGCCCGGAAGCATGCGCGCTTCGGAACCGGTCGCGAGGATGACATTCTTCGTCTTGATCTGGCTTGTCTTGCCGCCGTTCGTAACTTCGATTGTATGAATTCTATTTTGCGCCGGTCCACTGAGTTTCCCGAAACCTTTCACCGTCTCGACCTTGTTCTTCTTCATCAGGAACTCAAGGCCTTTGGTGTGCTTGGCGACAATCTTAGACTTACGCTCCTGAATCGCAGCCCAGTTCAGCTTGCGGCCATCCACTCCCTCGATGCCGAATTCTTTGGCCTCTTTGAGGTGATCCCACAGCTCCGCATTAAACAGCAGCGCCTTGGTCGGGATGCAGCCGACGTGAAGGCAGGTCCCGCCAAGAAATCCGTCTTTTTCAATGAGGGCGGTCTTCAGTCCGTATTGGCCCGCGCGGATAGCCGCAGTGTAACCGGCAGGTCCGCTGCCGATGATAGCAATGTCGTAGGTGGAATCAGCCAAAGGTACACTCCTTACAAGTTAGAACAGATGCCCAAGAGGAACCAACGATTCTAGTACAGCGGCAGGAATGCGCCAAACGCGCAGGGTATAAGGTAGTATCTCAGTTTGAATTTTATCCAAATGATTATGGGTCATCCCGAAGCGCGGCGTTCTTCAGCCGCGAGAGGGGTCTCCTGCGAATGCCGAGTCGACCGAGATCCTTCGCTCCGCCTGAAAAACGGCTCCCCTCAGGATGACGCCGAATCAGTAACCCGGAAATTCGAACTGAGGCACTAGCGGATATAACGATGGTGTCGGGAAATTCAAATCCACGCCGGACACGAGGCACACGAAGGCTCGTGGAATAGTCTTTTTCCTCAGCTGGTACTTCCAACTTCGGTGGCTTCGGTGTACCTTACGTCCTCCTTGTCCACGATTTTCATATCTGCCGGAGCCACCGTTCAGATTTTCATCCAACCCGGGATGCAAAAATCCCGAATCGTGTCTCAGATTCTCGATGTCGCTCACAATTTACAATTCCGTGACAATTCGGCCGTCGCGTCTCTCTAATCTGTTTTCACAAAGTTGGGGCGAAAGCTGGCTGATCCCGGCCTTTCGCTATCAACGTTCTCTCTCCGTCCAACTGCAAAGGGCACGGCGCGCCAAGCCCGTGCCCTATTTTTCTCTCTGAAACGCCTCAACGCACCGGGCTTTCCTATCCGACGCTCGCCGGAACCTGCTCTTCCACGCTGGCCTCGCGCAAGAACTTCGCCGACTCTTCCGGCGGCGTGGGGTTGATATAAAAGCCCGTGCCCCACTCGAAGCCCGCAGTCTTGGTCAGCTTGGGCATGAATTCCATGTGCCAGTGGTAGTGGTCGTTGGTCGGGTCCTGCGCCGGCGAAGTGTGGATTACCAGGTTGTACGGAGGATTATCCAGCACACGATCCGCCTTCATCAGCAGCGTCTTCATCGCCTTGGCCAGATTCTCAAACATGTGCGAGGACGAATTTTCAAACGCCGACTCATGCTGCTTCGGCAGAATCCACGTCTCGAACGGGAACCGCGGAGCGTAAGGCGCGATGGTCAGGAAATTTTCGTTCTCGGCGACTACGCGCGTGCCCGCTTCCATCTCTTGCCTCGCAATATCGCAAAAGACGCAGCGTTCTTTATACAGGTAATACTGCTTCGCGCCTTCCAATTCCTGCACCACATTGATGGGAAGAATCGGCAGCGCGATGAGTTGCGAGTGCGCGTGTTCGAGGGAAGCGCCCGCAGCCTCGCCGTGGTTCTTAAACAGCAGAATGTATTTGAAGCGCCGGTCTTTCTTCAAATCGAGAATGCGGTCGCGAAAGGTCCACAGCACATCTTCAATTCGCTTCGGAGGCAGGGTGGCAAGGCTGGCGGTATGGTCAGGGGTCTCGATAATCACTTCGTGCGCGCCGATGCCATTCATGCGGTCGAACATGCCTTCGGCCTGTCGGTTCAATGTGCCTTCAATCCCCAGGGCGGGAAATTTGTTCGGCACTACGCGAACGGTCCATCCCGGCGTGTCGCGATGCGAAGTCGGGCCGCCATTCGATCCCGGACGGTACGCCTGAATCTCGGGCGGCGTCTTGCCTTCGTTCCCATAGCAGAACGGACAGAAGCCGCCTTTCAATTTCACATTCTCCCGCGCAAAATCCGTCGGGCGCTTGGCGCGATCGGTGGAAATAATCACCCAGCGGCCAACGATAGGATCTTTTCTCAACTCAGGCACGACTCGACCTCAAATTATCGGGATAGGTATCGTTATTCTCAGGCCGTCAGGGAGGAATTACGAAAGACTTCGATCTGCGGCTGGCTGGCCTGCGATTCCGCATAGTATACGCTTACTACATCGAACCGCCACTGGCACGAAGGTGGAAACCGCCGCAGGTAGTCTCGCGCCACCGCCGCCACCAGCCGCCGTTTATGCCGATCCACCGCCGCTTCGCCGGGCTTCACGTCGCGCGTGGTGCGGGTCTTCACTTCCACGAAGCAAAGAACGTCATCGTCCCACCCAATCAGGTCGATTTCTCCCCGGCTGCGCGGCGAGCGGAAGTTTCGCGCCACCATGGTGTACCCGAGTTTTCGGAGATGAAAATAGGCCGCCTCTTCACCTCGCCGGCCGGTGCGGTAGTGCGGAGCGAGCTTGTTGGGCGCGAGAGTGTGTTCTGCGATCCAATCCAGAAAGCTCAGAATTGCCAGCGTCGGTCGTCCGGAAAATGCGCGCCGCGAAAGCATAAGTCGAGGAGGGAAAGCGGACTTCCACGTTACTGTATCCTGATCGAGAGCAATAAGATGTGACACGTTAATTTTATTGTCCCTAAGGAAAGCCACTCTTATCCCGAAGCGGGAAGGTCCGAGGAGCTGTCAACAGCCAAGCGGTATGCGAAACAAAACAATCAGAAGCTGAATCGGCCACCGACTGTCGGAGCGCAATTATTGTTGTAGTTATAAGGAACGCCGGGGCCATGGGGAATGGCGATCGCCAGACCGCCGCGCACGTAGGAATACGCAATCCCTACATAACCGTCGAAGCGCTTGGTGAAATGATGATCCGCGTAGAGCGACCCTTCATTGAGTGTACCCGCGCAGGAACTGCGGAAGCCGGCCGAAGGCGAGCAGGTCTGCGGAACACGGAAGTCGTTCTGCCGCTGTTGATACCAGGAGAGAGTAACGTCGGTTTTGCTGTCGATGGCGTATTTCCCGCCCGTCCACCAGATATTCACCAGCTTTTCCGAATCAAGGTTGTCGTCTTCGACCCCGCTCATGAAATAGCCGCCCTGATCGGACGCTCCCACGCCCAGCGGGTTCGCCGGATTATTCTGCCAGATGTATTCGTAGCCGGCGAACAACTTGAACCGCTCCCACGCATACTTGGCGGCGAACATCGCTGCGTTATTGTCCGTCACGATGCCATATAAGGTATTGTTCGTGTCGATCAGATTAGGCCCCATGCCCGGTCCGCCGTTGATGGGATTGGTATTGATGCTGTCGGTGGTCGACTGATATTGCCCCGCTGAACTCAGACTCTGGGGCCCGAGCAAGGGGTTCAATACGCTGATCGCCTGGTTGTAATGCTGAAAGACGAAGTCCGCGGAGAACGCGCCGGAGGTTCCACCCAGGTTGAATCCATAGGCGTTGTTATGCGCCGATTCCGGCGTGCAGGTGGTGGCAGTCCAGCCTGAGGAGGCCGAGTAGCAGCCACCGGAACCATCGGCGAATTTATACATCGCGCCAAAGTGGACCGGGCCATAGGCGATGCGATACTTCACTGCGTCGTCCCAACGGCTGTTCTCGGTATCGCCGCCGCCCGCCATCGTGCCGTTATATCCGATGTAGGAAAAGGCATAGGCGCCGTTGGCCGGATCGTACAGCAGCATCGCGTCGGTACCGAGAGAGCGCTGCCGGCCGAAGGTCAGCTCGCCGAAGTGAGTGGAGGATATCCCGCCATAGTATTGGTCATTGAAGGGTTGGCCCGCGCGCGCGCCGTCGATGGCGATCGAATAGCTGCTGCGCGGAAGGCCGTTGTTCATGGTGTCGGTTTCTGACGCGTTGGCGAGCAGGCCGGATTGCGGATTAATTCCAGTCGTCGCGTTGAACACAACGGACCAGCCAGGCCGGAACTCTTCTTTACCCCTGATGCCGAAACCCGTCTGCGACAGGTTGTTCGGTGCGACAAGGAATCGATGTTGATAGCCGTTCCGGTTTACCAGCGATTCGCCTTCGTAGTTGGATCCATTTTCCGGCAAGCCATGGCTCACCCAGCCGAGGCCGACGTCATATGCGCCGTATAGCGTGATGCCGTGCCATGTCAGCGCGCAATCGGTGGTGGCGAACTCATGGCCGCTCGCGCACGGGTCGGGAGTCTTCTGAGCAAAAGTCAGGGATGAAGAAAGTAAGAAACCAACCGCGGCAATAAATAGCAAACGCTTGCGCATTTCGACCTCGAAAAATCGTTCGTTTGGGAATAGAAACCGAAGTGTACAGAAGATACGATTCTGTTGTCCAGAAGCATACGATATAGTCTATTTTCTGCGATGACCTCGCGGCCTCGCTCAAGCGCATGCCACGGAGTTGACCCGGACTTTCGTAGGTTTTACGATTGCGTCCCGATGCAGAAGAACGGCAAATCCGAAAGGAATCAGGAAGGACTGCTCAAGCTTCGAGACGCGGCCTTGCAACTGGGGATCAGCTTTCCAACGATTAAGCAGTGGATTTACAGGGAGAAGATTCGAAGCAATCGGACTGCGGGAGGACATCATCGGATCCCGCAATCCGAAGTGGACAGACTGCTTTTCAGAACCCGGGGCAAGACTGAGCAAGAACGCAAAGAAGAAATCCAGCGCGTGAGTGGCCGTAATCAGCTGGTGGGACGAATTGAGTCCGTACAGATTAGCGGTTTGATGGCCGAGGTCAGGGTCTCAATCGGTGGTCAGCAAATCACCTCGATCATCACGGCACGGTCTGCCAGAGAAATGAAGCTAAAGCGGGGACAAACTGCCGCGGCCCTCATAAAGGCTACCGACGTAATGATCCTGCGGGTTTGACTCTTGAAGAACCGACTTTGCTCGGGGCTGGCCCATCTTTGATCTTTCCTACCCCCCGCCACTAAAGAGGCTGCCCCAGCTTTGCTGGTTTTGCAAAGCTGGGCACCACGGACCCCGGCTTCGGCGATTGAAGTCGTGGACGCTTCGGTTATTTGCAGGGATAAGTGGACTTCCCGCAGGTCTTAACATCGCCGTTTGCCGGTGTGGCTATGAAAGTAACGGATACCCCAACGGCAAGACGGCGGATTGGCACGCCCCCGCTATTGCCGCCAAGCGCTACGATGTAGATGCCAACAGTTGTGAGATTAAACACGGCGGCAATACGGGGAATATCGTGGTCAATAGTCTGCTTCAGGGTATAGGACGAGCTGCGACTGCTTCGTTCAAACTCGCATCGGTATCCTGTGCCTGCGAGACAGCTTGTCGATTTCACCTGGACTCGCACGATATAGTTGCCGAAGTTGAGGGCGACGTCGAACGGTTGGGAGTCGCCCCATGGCTTGAGGACGATGTAACCGCGGCCAAGGGCTTGTTAACTTAAAGATTTACTCTATAAATATATTATATCACAGCGCAAGGGTTGACCGGGCTTCAGTGGGACACTCGTCCGTGTCTTGCCCACCGTCGTAGGTTCGGTTATACTTTGGGTATGAAAACGGCGGTTTCCATTCCCAATGAACTTTTCGACATGGCGGAACGCCTGGCGCGGCGTTCGCGGAAGTCGCGGAGTCGGCTGTTTAGCGATGCCTTACGCGAGTATGTGGCGCGCCGCTCACCCGACAAAATCACCGAGGCCATGGATGAAGCTATGGCTCAAATCGGTGAGAGTAACGATCCCTTCGTAGCGGCGGCTTCCCGCAGACGGCTGGAGCAGAGCGAGTGGTGATCTCGCAAGGCGAGATCTGGTGGGCAGATTTGCCCGCTCCGACCGGTTCAGGCCCAGGGTTCCGCAGGCCGGTCGCGGTTGTTCAAGCCGACGCGCTCAACCAGAGCCGAATCTCCACAGCGGTTTGTGTTCCGCTGACGAGTAATCTGAAATGGGCTCTTGCTCCGGGCAATGTCAGCTTATCCGCGCGGGTTACCGGACTGCCAAAAGATTCGGTCGCCAACGTGTCGCAAATTATTTCTCTCGACAAATCACTGCTGACGGAGCGCGTCGGCAAACTCCCGCGGCCCAAGTTGGAATTACTTTTTTCGGGGATCGATCTGGTGCTGGGCAGGTAGAAATTCGTCCCAGAAAATCCAAGTCTCTACCTATCAGACGCCAGCCCCGGAGGAGCGGACAGATAATAGCCCCGGGCCTGCCCTGAGCTTGCGGAAGGGACGTAAGTCCGGAGTAAGCCACCCTAAAACCAGAACCGAGTCCCGGAGGAACGGCATGAGGCACGCACAGGATTCCAGCCCCAGAGGGGCGGCAGATAATAGCCCCGGACGTAAGTCCGGGGTAAGCCCGCAGAGGGATGGAACCAAGTCCCGCAGGGACGGCACACCGTTTCTCCGCACGCTCCAAGCCGTTCGCAAAGAGTGTAAAAGGAGCCACCCGCCGACGGGGGAAATGCAAGAGTTATCATTACTCGATACTTCCCGAAGGTGCGACGCCATGGCGGTCGAGCTAATTCCGAAGCTTGATGCAATCCGCGCTCAGAAACTCATTGAACTCGCCCATCAACGATTCTCGGACCACTTGCAAGAGGCGGAAGAGAGAGTCCTAAAGGATTCTGCAAGCTCAATGTTTCCCGTCATCGCGGATGCCAATAGCGCGCATCCTCCTGTTCGCGCGCAATTCATCCGCTGGGTCATTAGCGACGAAGAAGCGCGCAAATTTATTGATCCGCGGGGCATCCGCATCTGGTGTGCAGTTATAGCGGAGGAAGTCAGTCTTTCGGATTGCCACATACCTTTTCCCTTGAATTTTCGCGGATGCGATTTTGCCGAGCCTCTCTCACTTGTGGCGGCAAAAACACATGAGATCAGACTCTTGGAATGTATTCTGAGGAAGGGGATCAATGCTGATCGCGTCGTCGTGGACGGCGCGTTTGTAATGCGATATATCAAGTCATTTGGCGAGATTCGGTTTCCCCCTCGCGGGACGAAGTTTGATGCGGGGCCCAGTGTAGCCCCGGCGGGACTCGTTCTATTTCCTGTGAGCCTACCCAGGACTTGCGTCCTGGAATATTATCTGCCGCCCCTCCGGGACTCCTATGGTCGCTTCGCTCCACGCTTCTCGCCTTACCATGATCGCTTCTTTTTCATTGTGCCCATTTTGGGCACATGTTATTATGATCCCATGACAGATGGCAGTCACCCGTGCGGATCATCGCCCGCAGGACTTTAAAGGACTTCGTGGACTCGCTGCGTGGCAGCAAAGACCAGAAGGCCGTCAAGGCGGCGCTGGATTCGTGGTTCCATGAAGCCCAAAGTTCCAACTGGCGTACGCCTGCCGACGTTACCCGTGTGTATGCGAACGCCAGCATAGTTGGTAGCGACCGAGTTGTGTTCAATATCAAGGGCAACGCCTATAGACTGGTGGTAGCCGTCGACTACGCTCGGCAGATCGTTTTCATCAAATGGCTAGGGACGCATGCGCAATACGATGCGATTGATGTCAAGAAGGTAAAGTATGCAGATTAGGCCGATCAAAACCGAAGCCGACTACGAGGCGACCATGCGCCGCATCGAGGCGGCCTGGGGCGCGGTTCCGGGAACTCCCGCAGGCGACGAACTCGACGTCCTGGCCACACTGGCCGAAGCCTTTGAGCGCCGGCACTATCCCATCGACCTGCCCGATCCTGTCGAAGCCATCAAGTTCCGGCTGGAGCAGGAAGGCAAGAACTACCGCGCCTTAATCGGAGTGATCGGCCAGCGCACCCGGGTCTACGAAGTGATGCGCCGCGCCCGGCCTCTCTCCCTCAACATGATTCGCAAGCTTCATCATGAATTGGAAATTCCCGCTGAGGTATTGATTCAGACGTCACGACAGGCTCCGCGAAAGGCGACTGCTTCACGGGCGGCGCGCTCCCCGCGCCGCCATACCCATCGCTCCGCCTGAGCTTGCTTTGGGACTCGCTACTTCCCCACTTCCCGAATGCACTCTTCCAGCACATCCAGCGCAACATCCGCTTCCTCTTTGGTCACCACCAGCGGCGGGCACAGGCGGATCGTGCTTGGACCGCAGCCCAGAAACAGAACTGCCGCGTTCGAAGGCGCGTCTCTATGATCAGGTCGCGCTCGGCGGCGGCGTACTCTTTCGTCGACTTTATCTTTCACGATGTCGACGCCGATCATCAGCCCGCGGCCGCGTACATCGCCAACGAGCTTCAGTCTTCGCCGGCCAGCTCGACATGCGCTTCATCATGTGCGCGCCCACCTCGGTGGTGTGCTCGAGCAGATTTTCCTTTCTCGATCACATCGAGCGTAGCCAGCGCCGCCGCGATGCATACCGGATTGCCGCCGAAAGTTGAGGCGTGCGAACCCGGCACCCAGTCCATGATTTCGGAGCGCGTCATCGTGATGCCGAGCGGCATGCCCGACGCAAGTCCCTTCGCCATGCAAACCATGTCCGGCTCGACGCCGGTGTGCTCGACCGCCCACCACTTGCCGGTGCGCCCGATGCCGCTCTGCACTTCATCCAGCACCAGCATAATTCCATGACTGATCGCAAATGCGGCGAAGCTCCTGCATGAAGATGGTCGGCGCGACTACGTAGCCGCCTTCGCCCTGCACCGGCTCGACGAAGATCGCCGCCACTTCCTCGGGAGGCAGCGTGGTCTTGAAAAGTTTCTCCTCGATGAAGCGCGCGCAACTGAGCGCGAACGCGTCCGGATCCTGCGTGGCATCTTTGCGTCCGCGATAAAGATCGGGATATGGAACGTGAGTGACGCCCGGCATCAGCGGAGAAAAGCGCCGCCGCTGCTGCGGTTTCGAAGCGGTTAGCGACATCGCGCCCATGGTGCGTCCATGAAACGCTCCGAAGAACGCAATGATGTTCGGCCGTCGGGTATGATACCGAGCGAGTTTCAGCGCGCACTCAATCGCCTCCGCGCCGGAGTTGCCGTAATAAAACTTGTGCGGGCCGGGCATGGGCGCGATCTTCGACAAGCGCTCGGCGAGTGTGGACCAGGCTCTCGTAATAAAAATCCGTGCCCGACATGTGAATCAGTTCGCCGGCCTGTTTCTGAATGGCGGCGACCACTTCAGGATGGCAATGGCCGGTCGAGGTCACCGCGATGCCGGCGGAGAAATCGAAGAACTCGTTGCCGTCGACGTCGGTGACCACGATGCCGCGTCCGCTCTTGGCGACGAGCGGATAAGATCGGGTATAGGACGGCGAAATATATTTCTCATCGCCGGCGAGCACGCGCTTGGCGTTGGGCCCGGGCAGGGCAGTCTTGATCTTTGGCCCGATTAAAGTTTGCTGTCGTTCTTTTCGGGAGCGGCTTTCGCGGGAGCGGTCATGGTTTGAGCGGTCATGGGAGTCCTCCTGACGGTCGTTGGTCCTTCGTCGTGGGTCTTAGTCGTCAGCGTGGCGTGCGATGGCACATCCGGAAGTGTAACGATACGAACACGATTGTCGGGAAGATTGTTAGTCGCTACCGAAGAGGCTGGGACGCAAGCGCGACGGCAGACTCGCCCGATAACGCCGGGGACAGACTAAACAGTGCAGCCAGCACTCGGGGAGTGGGGCGTTGGGCGGGTACGAGTTGGAGATGTTATGCTGCATCGCGAAGACGCCGGTTCTACTGAATCATTATAGCTGGAGTCGCGGGCCGGCGGAACCCCCAAAGAAGTGGGCTTCATTACTGATGGATAGTGGGAGCCGGGCTGCGCCCGGCGGACAGCCCCTTCGGCTCCGCTCAGGGCGGGCTTGGGGGGCCGTCCCTACATTTTTCTTTGTCCACATTATTCTTTGTTTTCTTAAAACGAAAAAAGCGCATTTTGACTTCTGCCAGTCCGGGCCGTAGCATGGCTGCACTTCAAAAGGCGGATCATTCTCCTTGCTCGACCACACCATCTCCCATTACCGAATCCTCGAAAAGCTTGGCGGCGGCGGCATGGGCGTGGTTTATAAAGCCGAAGACACGCGGCTTGGCCGCTTCGTCGCGCTGAAGTTTCTTCCCGAGGAGCTGCAACAGGATCGTCAGGCGCTCGATCGTTTCCGCCGCGAGGCCAAGGCCGCATCCGCGCTCAACCATCCCAACATCTGCACGATTTACGATATTGGCGAGGAAAACGGGCGCGCATATCTCGTCATGGAATTCCTCGACGGGGCCACGCTCAAACATCTGATTGGCGCGCGGGCAATGGAGGTGGAAACGATTCTTGCGCTCGGGGATCGAAATCGCCGATGCGCTGGACGCGGCCCACACCGAAGGCATCGTGCATCGCGACATCAAGCCCGCGAATATTTTTGTCACCAAGCGCGGTCATGCCAAGATTCTGGACTTTGGCCTGGCAAAGGTAACCGTCTCGACCCGCGACGTCGGCGGCGATTCCCGAAGTCACCGCCGCGGCCAGCGCGGTAATCGAAGAGCATTTAACCAGTCCCGGTTCTACGCTGGGCACGGTAGCTTACATGTCTCCCGAACAGGCGAAAGGGAAAGAACTCGATTCGCGAACCGATCTATTTTCATTCGGTGTGGTGCTCTATGAAATGTCGACCGGAATGTTGCCATTCCGGGGGGAAACGTCGGCGGTAATTTTTCAATCCATTCTCGACCGGGCTCCGGTTTCGCCGGTCCGCCTGAATCCCGATCTTCCCGCCAAGCTGGAAGACCTGATCAACAAGTCGCTGGAAAAAGACCGTAATCTGCGCTACCAGCACGCCGCCGACATTCGCGCCGACTTGCAGCGCCTGAAGCGGGATACGGAAAGTGGACGAGCCGTGGCGTTGAGTACCGATTCAGCATCGGGTATTCAGCCCGCGGCGGTGATAAGTTCGCCGGCGATTCCACCTGCCCTAGCGAATAGTGCGGCCACAGCGGCGGCGGCTTCGGCTTCTGTGGCCGCCGCTCCATCCGCCATCGTTCCCGCGAAGAGGCCCTGGGTCCCGATCACGCTGGTATTCGTTCTTCTTGCCGCTCTGATCGGCGGAGGTTTCTACTGGCGTTCGCGGCGGACCGCAACATTGACCGGCAAGGACAGCGTGCTGTTGGCTGATTTCGTGAATACGACGGCGGATCCGGTTTTCGACGGAACCTTGAAGCAGGCGCTGGCCGTGCAATTGGAGCAATCTCCTTATCTGAACCTTTTGCCCGAGTCGCAAATCCGGACAGCTTTGAAGTTCATGGGGCGTCCGGCAGACGAGCGCCTGACGCGCGATGTGGCGCGCGAAATCTGCCTGCGGGAGAACGTAAAGGCGATGCTGACGGGATCGATTTCGACTCTGGGCACTCATTACGTGATCGCACTGGAAGCCATCAACGCGCAGAGCGGAGATTCGCTGGACCGCGAGCAAGTCGAGGCTGAGAGTAAGGAGCAGGTGCTGAAGTCGCTCGACCAGGCTGCGTCCCAATTGCGCGAGAAGCTGGGCGAGTCGATTTCTTCGGTGCAGAAGTTCGCGACCCCGCTGGAATCGGCGACTACATCGTCCTTAGAAGCCTTGCAGGCATTTAGTCTGGGGCACGCCGCACATCAGAAGACGGACGACGATGCTGCAATCCCTCCTCTGAAGCACGCGGTGGAGTTGGATCCGAATTTTGCCATGGCGTGGGCCACGCTGGGAGTGGTTTACAACAATTTAGGCCGCACCACCGAGGCCGCCGACGCGCTGAAAAAAGCTTATGACTTACGGGATCGCGCCAGCGAACGCGAGAAGTTTTACATTCAATCGCACTACTATGACCTGGTTCTAAGCGACCCCTCCAGGAGTCTGACCGTGTATTCGGAGTGGATTCGAGATTATCCGCGGGATACCGTTCCTCTGGATAACACGGCGCTCGTTTACACCTCGATAGGGCAGCAGGCCAAAGCAGTGGATTTTGCCAGCCGCGCGACGCAGATCGAGCCGAACGATCGTTACGCATATGCCAACCTGGCTTCGGCCTATCTGGGATTGAATCGCTTCGACGAAGCGAGAAGCGTGGCGGAGCAGGCGGTTTCGCGGAAGGTGGACAGCGTAGTCATTCACATGACTCTGGCCGATCTGGCGTACATCCGGCAGAATTGGACGGCAGTCGACCATGAGGTCGCCCTTGTCAAAGATACGTCCGACGAGCCTTTGATGCTTTTCTGGAAGGGCGCGGGGCTGGCCGGAAGAGGGAAGCTCAAAGAAGAGCACGAGGTTCTGGCGCAGTTGCGGACGGCGCTTTTGAGCGCCGGAGCAAAAGATTTTGCCGCCGCCATGTTCGATTTCGAGGCATATGCGGACGGCTTGGCCGGATTCGGCGCCGAAGCGCGGCAGAAGGCCGAAGAGGCGCTCAAACTGTCGGACGCTCTGGACTCGCATACAGCCGCCGCTGAAGAACTGGCCCTACAAGGGGACATCGCAAAATCGGCGGCGATCATTAGCGACTTGAATCGTAAGTTCCCGCAAAATACGCACTCGCAACAGGGCCGCGTGCTGGCAGCTATCGCGCTGCAAAAGAACAAGCCGGAGGAAGCGATTGCGGCATTAGAGCCGCTGCGTCCCTATGAACTGGGCTCTGGCCCGAGTGGGGCCGGCTTCGATCCCATTTATTTGCGTGGGCGCGCGTATCTGGAGATGCATGACGGAGGCAAGGCGGCAGCGGAATTCCAGCGTATTTTGGATCATCAGGGAGTTGAGGCGTGGGATCCCGAATATCCGTTGTCGCGGTTGAATCTCGCGCGGGCTTACGTGCTTCAGGGCTATACGGCCAAGGCGCGCACGGCCTATCAGGATTTCTTCGCGGCATGGAAGGATGCGGATGCCGATCTGCCGGTGCTCAACGATGCGAAGGCGGAGTATGAGAGGCTGAAGTAGACTCAAATTCGATGTGAGCGAGTCGAAAAACTCAGATTGCGCTCTCGGGAAGGGCACGACTTTAGTCGTGCCGTTAAAGTTTAACCCCGCCAGTCGTGCTTCAGCACCCTCGGGTGACTTTCGGCATCGGTAGCTGTCTGGCCATCGAGCGAATATCGTCGAAGAGCTTGCAGGGATCCTTCGACTTCGAGATGCGCTCCGCTTCGCGGATCACATCTCCTCGCTCAGGATGACAATGTGAATGAGGATGGCAAAATGGCATTGGCATAACAGCGCCGAGTTGAATCTCTTCTGATATCTTCTAACTTCCCGCTTCCCCACCGATATGTCCATTACTCAGCGCCCGAGCCGGTTCGCGGTAATTCTCGCCTTCGGGCTCGTATATTTGTTCTGGGGATCGACTTACCTCGCCATCGACATCGCGGTGCAGAGCATTCCTCCAGCATTGATGTGCGGGGTGCGTTTCTCGATTGCCGGCGCAGCGATGCTCGCTGCGTGCGCGCTTACCGGACATCCAATCTGGTACTCGGCCCGGCAGCTTGCTCTGGCAGCGTTGGTCGGAATTTTATTGCTCGTTGGCGGCAATCTCACTTTGTCCTGGGCAGAGCTTGCGGTGCCGTCCGGACTGGCGGCGCTGATCGTCGCGATTATACCCCTCTGGTTTCTCGTCTTGGATTCGCTTTTGCTCGGCCATCATCGCATTTCATGGCGAGGCAAGGCTGGACTTGCGCTTGGGATAGTCGGATTGCTGGTCTTGTTTTGGCCCGAGTTGCACGCGACCTCGAGCATGGGCCGGCGCGAATTGATTTCCTCGATCAGCTTACTTGGCGGCTCTTTTTCCTGGGCGTTGGGCTCTGTGTTATCAAAGCGCTGGCAATCCGGCATGGATATTTTTAGCGCCACTGCGTGGCAAGTGACGGCTGCTGGCGCGGGCAGCTTCTTGCTTGCCTTATTGTTCGGTGACTTCTCGCACGTGACCTGGACCATGCGCGGCCTGAGCGCGGTGCTGTATCTGGTGGTGTGCGGATCGTGGATCGGCTATACCGCCTATATCTGGCTGCTAAAGCACGTTCCAACTTCCAAAGTTTCGACCTACGCGTACGTGAATCCCGTGATCGCGGTTTTTCTGGGCTGGCTGATTCTTCACGAACGCGTTGACCGGTTCATTTTGATGGGAAGCGTGATCGTGGTGCTGTCGGTAATTTTGGTTACCAGCGCCGAGGTGAAGGAGAAGATCGCTCCGGCGAATGCGCCGGCAACAGAGGCGGGCTAACACATCTCCCGGCCGATTTTTTCACACAGCGGTTATCGCTATCTCGACGCTTGTTCGTCCTCCTCCTGGTCGCTCACCAGATCAACCGAGCGCCCGCGAATCATGAACGTCTCTTTTTCCGCAGTACCAGGCGCGAAAGTAACGCGCGTCGGAGCGCGCTGCCATTCGGGCATTTTGCAGGCTTCGTCTGAAGATTGTTTATCTGAAGGTCGTTCCGTTGAAGGTCGTCCAATTGAAGATCGTTCAGTTTCGGCATCGCTCGCAGCCTTTGGCCCGGCGAGCGGCCTCTTCAGAATTGGCTTGCGCCGGTTGATTTGCGCCACCACCGCATAAGTCTTCCTGCCGTCGTCGGACGCTCCGCAGTAGGCCGCATAGTCGCGATACCAACTGGCTTCGGAGGAATCGGCGTCGAAATCGGGCAAACTGATTGCAGAAACGTGGCCGGTGGTGCGATCCACCATCAGCCATCCTCCCGGCTCCCATTTCCAGCGCGGCGTAGAGGCGGCTTCCTGAGGCAGGCTGTCATTCACCCGAAAAGCGCGCCGCACTACGAAGAGGCGTTCGGTTACATCGTGGGGCGAGCCGATCGTAAACTCTTTCACGCGCGAGTCAATAAAAAGCGGCCTTACTTTTACCGCGGAACTTTTGCTCTCCACTTCTCTGCTCTCCACTCCTCCGGCGTCGGAATCCGAGGAGAACTGAACGCTCGCCCATTTGCCGAAGCTGATCGTATGAGTTTTTGAAGCGGACTGTGCAAACATTGAGAAGCAGAGAATGATCGTGAAGACACGAGGGATTTCGCGGCAAACCTGGCGCAGAACGGTCATGCCAGAGACTAGGCAGAATGAAATGTTACAGGCAAGGTTACCCGTCACAACTGGAAGAACGCGTTCCCGAATTGGAACCGAGTGGTACTCCGTTCGCAGCTCGTGAAGATGTGGATTCCCCACCGCCGCGAAAGAAAGCGATTGCAGTAAAATTAGTCAGGAGCCGTTTACATCATGAAGTCATCCAGCGATTCCGATTCGGCCCATCCTGATCCGCCCGCTGACCCTGGCCCTCATCGCGACGCCCAGTCCTCCGACGCCCAGTCCTCCGACGCCCAACCCGATGATCGCTCCGACGCCCAGTCCAACGCTCGAGCAACTTCCGAGGCGGTTTCGGGTTCTGAACCAAATATGGGTGTACTTTTGCCGCGGCGTGAGGCTCCGCGGGTTTTGGTGGTTGACGACAATCCTGGAATCGCCACGCTCATGAGCCAGTTGCTCAGCATGCGTGGTTATGAGGTGGTGACCGCGGCCGACGCACAGCAGGGCGAGGCGGAGGTGAAGCGACGGGCTCCCGACCTGATTCTCTCCGATGTGAAGATGCCGGGAAAATCGGGTTACGATTTTTGTCGCGATCTTAAAAGCAATCCGGCGACTCGTTTGATTCCTTTTATCCTGATCACCGGCTTAACCGACAGTTCCGATAAAGTTCGCGGCATAGAAGCCGGCGCAGACGACTTCCTCAATAAGCCGGTTCTCGCCGAGGAACTGATCGCACGAGTAAAGTCGCTGTTGCGGCTAAAGGATTTTACCGACGAACTGGAGACGGCGGATTCGGTGCTGTGCACGCTGGGACTGATCGTCGAAGGCCGCGACCCTTATACCGAAGGCCACTGCCAGCGACTTGCGGATCACGCCACCGGGCTGGGGAGATATCTCGGATTGGATGAAGATTCGATCTTAGCCTTGCAGCGCGGCGGTTATCTGCACGACCTGGGGAAGATCGCCGTGCCAGATGCGATTTTGAAGAAAGGGGCCAATCTTACTCTGCATGAGTGGGAAATTATGAAGCGGCATCCGGTGATCGGAGAAAATATCTGCAAGCCGCTGAAATCGCTGCGGCTGGTGCTCCCCATTATTCGCCATCATCATGAGCACCCGGATGGATCGGGATATCCCGATGGATTGCGCGCGGGCGAGATTCCGCTTCTGCCCCGAGTTTTGCAGGTGGTAGATGTCTATGACGCGCTGCGGACGGCACGCCCCTACAAGCCCGCGCAGTCGCACGACCACGCCGCGCAAACCATGCGCGAAGAAGCCCGGCAGGGTTTATGGGACGCGGAACTGGTAAGCGAGTTCTTTGGCATGCTGGCGGAAAAACGCCACGTGGCCTAGAGCGGCTCTGATTAAGTCCTCCGGCGCGAAAAGCAGGTTCCTCGACTTCGCGAATCCCCCGGAAACTGGCAATTCCGCTTCGCTCGAAATGACAAAGTTGAGGCCATTCAGAGTTGCCCAGATTGGATCTGGCTCACGGCCAATGCCTTCACGAAGTACAATGTCCCCAGCCATTTTGGGAGCAACGGCTTCGGGGTTGGAAACATCTTATTCGTCCGCCATCCTGCATTTGGGTGGGCGGACCTATGTGGACACCAAGGACAGACTTGACCTACAGCATCGTCATCCCGGCCTACAACGAAGGGCAGCGGCTGGGGCCGACTCTCGAAAAAGTTCTGGGATATGTTCGCGCTCAGGGGTGGGATACGGAAGTAATCGTAGTGAACGACGGATCGAGCGACAATACGGCGGATGTCGTGCGCAGTTTTGCCGCCAAAGATCCTCGGGTGCGTTTGGTGGAGAACGCCGGTAACCGCGGCAAAGGGTACAGCGTTCGCAACGGCATGCTGGCGGCGCGCGGCGATATCGTGGTGTTCAGCGACGCGGACCTGTCTTCGCCGATCGAAGAAATGCCGAAGCTTCTCGAAGCTTTGGCAGCAGGCGCGGACATCGCCATTGGATCGCGCTGGTTGCGGGCGGAGTTGCAGACCCAACGCCAATCCCTCCACCGCCAACTGTTTGGAAGAGTCTTCAATGCCCTGAACCGGATCGTTCTTGGCCTGGCGTTCAAAGATACACAGTGCGGATTCAAAGCGTTCACCAGCCGAGCCGCCCGGAGAATACTTCCGCTTCAGCACATTGAGCGCTGGGGGTTCGATCCGGAGATCCTGTTTCTCGCGCAGAAGTTCGGCTTTCGCGTGCAAGAGGTTCCGGTGCATTGGGGCCACGCCGGCGGTACGCGCATCAACCCTGTGGTCGATGGCGCGCGGATGTTTCAGGAGATCATGCACATTCGCTGGAATGATGTGACCGGAAAATATGACAGTGGACCCCTCGCGACGGCCCCTGTGGTCAAACCCCTTCCCGGAAGATCCAGCCCTCGCACGTAGGAATTCCTACCTTTCATTTTTGCGTGTAGCTCTAAATCTGTTGTTACAATAGTGACATTAAGCGATGATGCGGTTCGAGTGGGACGATGCCAAAGCATGGATGAACCGGAAAAAGCACGGCATCAGCTTCGAAATCGCCCAGTACGTCTTCGACGATGCCGATGCGCTCATGGAACAGGACCGAATTGAAGGCGGTGAGCGTCGCTGGCAAACGATTGGCAGGGTTGGAGGCACGTTGGTGCTTGGTAGCCCATACCGTCGAGACGGGCGAAAACGGGCTGGACGAAACAATTCGCATCATTTCGGCGCGCCGGGCCAACCGAGGCGAAAAAAGTCGTTATGAAAAAGAGCGTCAAAAAGACTATTGCTAGACCGCTAACCGTAAAGCAGCGTCGCGAGATTGCGGCATTGGGGGCGCTGCCAGATAAGAACATCGACTATTCCGATATCCCGGCGCTGAAAGAGCGATTTTGGAAGAATGCCATTCGCAATCCGTTTTATCGCCCGGTGAAGCGGCAGTTCACCGTCCGTCTCGACGCAGATGTGGTTGCCTGGCTGCGAGAGCAGGGGAAAGGTTATCAAACAAGAATTAACGCCCTGCTTCGAGCGGCAATGTTGCAGGACGTTAGCGGGCCAAGCCTTTAGCGCGAGTCCGTCGTATTTTCTTTACACGCTGCTCCTAAGTGCCGAGCTTCAACATTCCCGTAATAACTCTTCTCCCCATTTCTGTCGTGGAAACCGGGATCTGTCCCGATCGTAGAAGATCGGCTGTCCGCGCGCCTTGATCGAGCACGGCGCTGACCGCTTTTTCGATACGCTCCGCTTCGGTTTCCAGTTGAAACGAATGGCGCAGCAGCATCGCTACGGAAAGAATTGCGCCCAGGGGATTCGCGATTCCCTTGCCGGCTATGTCGGGCGCGGAGCCATGCACCGGTTCATATATTCCAACCGCACCGCCGATACTGGCTGAAGCCAGCAGACCGAGCGAGCCGACAACGCCGCCCGCTTGATCGGAAAGAATATCGCCGAACATATTTTCCGTGAGAATCACGTCGAAGTCTTTGGGACGCTGCACCAGTGACATCGCGGCCGAATCCACATACATGTGCGAGAGTTCCACGATTGGATAATCTTTTGCGCAACGCGTAACCACATCTCGCCACAAGCGCGAGCACTCAAGAACATTCGCCTTATCGACTGAGAGAACTTTCCTGCGGCGCTTCATCGCCAGATCGAACGCGACTCGTGCGATGCGTTCGATGGCGGGCTCGTCGTACGTCATCGTATTGACCGCTACGCGTTCGCCTGCCGTGCCTCGAATCGAACGCGGCTCCCCAAAATAAAGTCCGCCCAGCAATTCGCGGACGATCATGATGTCGGTGCCGCGAACCAACTCGCCGCGCAGAGGAGAGCAATCTTCTAGTGCCGGAAAACAGACTGCGGGACGCAGGTTCGCGTACGCGCCAAGTTCGCGGCGCAGGCGCAACAGTCCGGCTTCGGGGCGCAGATGATTCGGATAATGGTCGAATCCGGGGCTTCCTACGGCGCCCAGCAGGACTGCCGAAGAATCGAGGCAAGCCTTGAGCGTGTCGGCCGGCAATGGATCGCTGACGGCGGCCAGCGCCGCGCCGCCGATGACCTTATTCTGGAGTTGAAGTTTGTGCCCGAAGGCCTCGGAAACTGCTTGTAGAACCGCAACGGCTTGTTCGGTGACTTCCGGGCCGATGCCGTCGCCGGAAAGGATGGTGAGGTTGAAGAGCATGAATAGGATTTTGTAATTGAGAAATTTTGTAGTTGTGTAATTCCGGTTTCAAATTACTCAATTACCAAATTACCAGATTACCCAATCGGCTAAACGCCCCAGAGATAATCTTCCTGCTGCTGCTCGTGATGCTCCACCGGGATCGGCAGCGCCGCACCGAAGGCATTGCTTTGGGGTGCCAACGGGAATGGCTTAGGCGTCTCATAGTTTGAATTGCCTACGCAGGCCGCGGCCGCGATTGCCGTTGGCAACGGTTTCGAACAACGGCGTGGCCGACGCCGCGGGCTTATGCGTGTCGCGGATCAGCTCGAGCAGATGATGATCTTCTACATGTTTGATCTTGTCCGCGAGGCGGACGAAACGGCGATAGATATCGTCGAGAGCGCGGCGGTCGAACTGGTAGCCCAGTTGTTCGCAGCGAATGGCCAGCGCGTGCCGTCCGGAATGCTTGCCCAATACCAGTTTCGAATCTGGAACGCCCACCGATTGCGGGGTCATGATCTCGTAAGTTAACGGGTTCTTGAGCATGCCATCCTGATGGATGCCGGCCTCGTGAGCGAAAGCATTGCGTCCGGTGACGGCTTTGTTGGGCTGCACTGGAACTCCGGTGATCTCACTTAGCACTTGGCTGGCGGCGAAAAGATGTTCCGCCGCAATGCCGGTTTCATAGGGATAACGATCCTGGCGAATCCGCATGGCCATGACAACCTCTTCCAGAGCGGCGTTGCCCGCCCGCTCTCCGATCCCGTTGATGGTGCACTCAACCTGGCGCGCCCCGGCGGCGACGGCGGCCAGCGCATTGGCGACGGCCATACCGAGATCGTTGTGGCAATGCGCGGAGATGGTAACCCTCTCGATTCCCTTCACGCGCTTTCAGATCGTCTCGATCATCTCGGCAAACTCTGTAGGAACCGCGAAACCAACCGTATCCGGAATATTGACTGTCGTTGCGCCGGCCTCAACCACTGCATCAAACACCTTGCATAGAAATTCCGGATCCGTGCGAGTGGCATCTTCCGGGGAAAATTCCACGTCATCGCAAAATGACTTCGCAAATGCCACTGATTGGCGAGCCTGCTCAAGGCACTCCTGGCGGGTGAGCGCAGCTTGTACTTCAGATGAATATCGGAAGTCGCGAGGAAGACGTGAATGCGCGGATGCTCCGCATTCTTCAGCGCCTGCCAGGCGCGCTCGATATCGGCTTTGCAAGCGCGGGCCAATGCCGCAATCACCGGCCGCCGGATCGCGGCCGCCACCGCCTTCACCGCATGAAAATCCCCTTCGGAGGCGATGGGGAATCCGGCCTCCATCACGTCGACTCCCAGGCGATCGAGCTGATGCGCCAGGCGCAGCTTTTCCTGATATTCATGCTGCAACCCGGCGACTGCTCGCCGTCACGCAGAGTGGTGTCGAAAATCGCGATGCGGACTGCCATGCCGGCATTGGCTTCCTTCGAAACGTGTCTGCTGAACTCCTATTTTACTTCTCCATGCTACCGCTTCCGACCTAAAAAAAACTTATAATATTATCCAGCCATAGCTCTTCTTCTATAATCAGAAATTCTTAATGGTCTCTGTAGTTAATAAGGAATGCTCGCTACCATGAGAAGATTTAGCTCCATCTGGAGGTTTTTCTTACGGTGGCCCGGGAGGACGATTTTCACGCGCGGCAGAAAAATTTCATCGCACCCAGTCTGCGGTGAGTCAGACTATCCGCAAGCTGGAGGACGAATTAGGTGAATCCCTGCTTGATCGTTCGTCGCGGGAGGCCATCCTAACCGACGCGGGACATGTGTTGCATGAATACGCCGAGAGGCTGATCAATCTGCGTAGCGATGCTCGCGAGTCATTGCGAATTGCGCCACTTGCAACAGGGCAAGCTGGCCATCGCGGCGAACGAACTGACAGCGCTCTATCTGCTTCCCATTTTAGCCGAATTCCGCCGGCTGCATCCCATGGTGAGGATGATGGTCCAACGTTCATTGGGCAGCCAGATTCCCGATGATGTATTGCGCCACAACTCAGAAATTGGTGTTCTTACCTATGACCCCCAGGATCCACGTTTGCGGTCGATCGTTGTCTATCAGGATGAACTCGTTTTTGTGGTGCCCCCGCAACACCCGTTGGCGGGGGAGCGTCAGAGTCAGCATTCGGCAGCTCGGAACCGAATCATTTGTTGCGCACATTGTTTCGTCCCCGTACCGCGAAAAAGTGATCGAGGTATTTCAAACGCTACAAGACACCTCTGCACATGGATCTGGAACTTCCTACCTTGCAGGCGATGAAAAGTTCGTTGCCACCGGCAATGGCGTTGCTTTCTTCCGGAGATCAGCGTTCAGGACGAATTGGCCCGCGGAGAATTGG
Source organism: uncultured Acidobacteriota bacterium (assembly GCA_963755225.1). Classification (GTDB taxonomy): domain Bacteria; phylum Acidobacteriota; class Terriglobia; order Terriglobales; family Acidobacteriaceae; genus Sulfotelmatobacter. The sequence goes on along the minus strand of CAVWJE010000005.1, from coordinate 329,136 downwards.
TCCACATTCCGGTGCGCGAACTGAGTCTAAGCCGCAAGCTGCGGTTGATCTTGCGTAATTCGGCAAGCTCTTCCCATGCGGCGCGGGCGTTCTTGAAAGTCGCGGAAGCGGTAGCGCTCGATCATACCGGCCGCTACCGCTTTCAGCGGGAAAGCTAAATCAGTATGGCCGGCTGTCCGCTTCGCGGAGCGAAGCCTTTTCGGTCGACGCAACCCGATTCGATTCGGCGCTTGACGTACTCGCCTTCCCGCGCCCAGAATAATCATTCAGTTATCGAGGTGTTCTTATGCTGCCTTATTTATTTCTTCTGCTGGCGATTGCCGTGCGCTTCCTGCCGTTCATGGGGCCGTTGAATGTGCTGCCTCACGCCTGGCACTTTACCCCGGTGGCGGCGTCGCTGCTGTTTTTTGGAGCGCGAGGGTCGCGGCGGCAGATGTGGATCCCTTTGGCGCTGCTGGTAGGGACGGACGTTATTCTGACCAAGGTGATCTACTCGTATCCTCTGACCTGGGACCATCTGGTCACCTGGGCGTGGTATGCGGCGATTCTCTGGCTGGGAACGAATCTACGGGAAAAATCGGGGCCGTCACGGGTTGTGGGAGCGGCTCTCGCCAGTTCAGTTTCGTTCTTCCTGGTAAGCAATTTCGCGGTATGGGCCGCGTGGGAGATGTATCCCAAGACCTTTAGTGGTTTGATGATGTCCTATGCTGCGGGATTGCCGTTCTTCCGTGGCACGGTTGAAAGCGATCTGTTTTTCTCGATAGCGTTTTTCGGAACACCCGTTTTGCTGGCCGCGCTTTCGCGATCGATGCGCGGAACCTCGAGCGATCACGCAGCCGCGGCATAACAACGTATGCAATTGAGGATTCTGCCTTAGAATCCCGGGCGGCGGACAGCTGGGGCGGCTGTCCCTACAAAGGCTTGCTCACGCCGCGCCGTTTGCTCCTCCGCATCAACAGCCACACCAGCACCCCTCCCGCCACAGCTCCCAGCAGCCACGAGACATGCCTCCCAATAACCTTCGCCATAAGCTCCACGATCTCCGGGCCGAACCAAAGCGTCAGCAAGGCTAGCGCGAAAAAGCGGACGAATCTTCCTGCGAAAACCGCCGCAAGAAAATCGCGGAACCGCATCTCAAACACGGCCGCCGCAAGCACAAAGATTTTGAACGGGGTGGGCGGCGGCAGCATTCCGGGCAGCATCAAGGCGAGAAATTCGTGGCGCTCAAAGGATTGATGAATCCGCTGAAAGCGTTCCTCCGATATGCGTTTGCGCAGCAACGTCTCGCCGCCAAGATATCCGATGATGTAAAGCGGAACGCTGCCCAGCGCCGATCCCAGCGAAGCCATCAAGACATAAAACAAGAGCCGATGCCGGTCGCGAAAAACGTAGGTAGCAACAACTAAGTCCACCGGCATGCCGAGCAATGCCGAGTCCGCGAAGGCGATCACGAATACTCCCCAGATTCCGAGGTGCTGTAGCAGCATCCATATCCACGCGGAGTAGCGGGCCAAAATGTGTCCGATAGTTTTCAAAGGAATTTCAGTCTACGTGAAAGCTTTCTCATTCACACGATTGCAACATTTCCCACGCTCGTTCAGCTAAAGCGCTCTGTTTATCGGGGCATTACCTTAAGGGGAACGCTGCACCGATTTCGATGCAGATTTCATCACCCCTTAACATTGGGTTGTTACAAATAGAGGTGTGGATCTGCATGGCTACAACACGCTGATCCTTTCCGACCTGCATCTCGGTGCAGAAACGAGTCATGCCCGCGAAGCTACCTGCGTGCTCAGGGAAAATAGCTTTCAGCGGCTCATTCTTTTGGGCGACATCTTCGCCGACCTGAACTTCGCCCGCCTCACAAAAGAGCACTGGAAGTTTCTGGGATATATTCGCAAGCTTTCGAATCCCAAGCGCAAGATCGAAGTGGTTTGGGTGGAGGGCAATCACGATCACGGGTTCACCGACATCATGTCGCATCTGGTGGGCGTGCGCGTCTATCAGGAATATGCCTGGCAATACGCCGGCTTGTGCCACCTCGCGATTCACGGCCATCAATTCGATGGTTTTCAGGTAAATAATCTCCGCTTCAGCCGGCTGGGAACGTCTTTCTATCTTAGGTTGCAGAAGCTGGATTTCAAGAGCAAGCCCATCGCGCGTTTGATCGATCGGCTAAATACGCGCTGGCTCCGCATGTCTTCAAAAGTCTCTGCTGGAGCCTTGCAATATGCGCGCCAACACAATGCCGATCGCATCTTCTGCGGCCACACTCATGAAGCTATCCACGTCGAAGAGGATGGGATTCACTACTACAACTCGGGCGGATGGGTCGATTCCCGCCTGACCTATCTCACGGTTGGCGAACAGGGGGTTCAAATCCATGAATTTAACCGGCATGAATTTAAACAGCATGAATTTAAACAGCACGAATTTAACCAGCATGACTATACGCAGCATGAATTCGAAGCAGACAACGAGCGAGCTGACGATCGTGATTCCAGCCAAGAACGAGGCGGAGTTGATTCCCCGCCTGCTGACTTCGCTGACGAATCAGGATTACTCGAAGATGCCGAATACGAGAGTGTTGGTAGCTGACGCCAACTCGACCGACGGCACTCGCGAGGTCGTGATGAGCTTTAGCGACCGGCTGAATGTCAGCGTAATCCGCGGTGGAATGCCCTCCGTTGGCCGCAATCTGGGCGCGGCGCATGCCGAGAGCGACTATGTTTTGTTTCTCGACGCGGATATTGAACTGGCGCATCCATCGGTGGTTCGCCGCGCGGTGGAACTGGCGCAGCGCAAACAGATTCACTGCGTGACCACGAACATTTTATGCCGCGATGGAAATTGGATCGACAAGTTGTTTTATGCCGGCAACGATTTCTTTCAGTATCTCTCGCAGTTACATCATCCCTTCGCCACGGGAATGTTTATGCTTTTCGACCTGAAGAAGTTTCGCGAACTTCGCGGATTTCACGAACAAGTGCGATTTGCCGAAGATTACTTGCTCAGCCAGCAGGTCGAGCGCAAACGTTTTGGAATCGTGCGGGGGGGCGTTTACACGACGAACCGCCGATTCCAGAAGATGGGTCACCTGCGCGTAGGCTGGCTATTTCTCAAAACGGCGATGAACTACTGGAACGAAAATTACTTCCTGCGCGATCACAAATATTGGCAGACCTAGCTACTTAAAGGCCCTCCGCAGGCGCTGAAGCGGCGGTTGGGCCTGAAGGATTTTAACGGCACGACTGAAGTCGCGCCCTTCCGAAAACCATGTCCTATCGAGGGTCTTCAGCCGCATGCTGGAGTCCGACCCGCGCCGTCCGATTCTTGATCTCGTTAAAGAGTTTCCTGGTGACCACAAAGCGGGATCCAGTCAACCAGCCGGATCCTGTTCTGCCCGTCCGCAATCCAGTTTCGGTTAGAAGCGCAGCACGATGCCAGTCGACAAACGGATGTTGTTTTGCGTCGTGTCGAAGAAGCGCGTCTGCACGTAGTCTCCCTGGAAACGCCAGGCGATCGGCTTGATGATTTTGTAATCGAGGCCTCCGCCCAGCGCAGTGGCAAACGAAGTATCGGAGCCGATATTGTTATTTGCGCTGACATGAGCGCCTCCGAAGAGCGCTTCCGCGAAGGGGCGAAACTTGCCTACAGAGAAAGAGACGCGCGGGCCAAACAGAAAATTGTGCTCAGTCACGCTGGCATTAACCGTCCCGCAGGAAGTGCCATTGAGGCTGGTTACGCATCCGCCCGGAAAGTTTTGCGACCCGAAATGGCTATCGAAATCGGCGACGAAGCCAAGGAAGGGAATAACCTTGCCTTCCACCGAGGCCTCCCATCCGTTGGTGTTTGCGCGGTCAATCGAAGAAAGATCGGTGTTGTAATAGGAGTAGCCGAAGAAAACGTTGCCGCTAGTGGGAACCTGAGCGCTCGCGATGCCTGCGGATGCGATGAGCGCCAGGGTTATAAGAGCAATCTTGCGCATACAAATCCTGCTTTCTTTTGATGGATGTTGCCAAGCTTTTTGGATGCGCGGCAAAAAGCGCGGGTTTCCGGCAGCAGTGTTAGTTTCCCGTTTAGAAGGACGACCGTCATTAGGCGGAGATCCTTCGCTACGCCTGCAAAGCGGCTCCGCTCAGGATGACACGCGTATAAGAAATTTTCAGAAGCGCCAGACAATACCCGTCGTTCCGCGGTAGTCATTCTGATTCGCGCTGAGCAGGTGGCTGTGGATGTAATCGAACTGGACCCGCCACGAAAAATTCTTGAAGTGAAGTTTGCGGTCCACGCCTCCGCCGCCGTCTTCGAGCACCGGATGAAACGTAGCGCCACTCGAATTTGTTTGCTGAATTCCACCCATGGCGTGAACAAAGAAGCGCCAATTTCCGTAAGTCTTCGAAACTCGCGGGCCGAGAACCAGGTCGTATTGAGTGACGCCGGTGCGGTAAAAGCCGCTGGCGTCGAGCACAATTCCCAGGTACGAGTAGCGCTTAAAAGGAAATGCCTCCGCCGAGCCTTCCCAGCCGCGGAACGTCAGCCGGTTGACTACGTCGACATAATCGGCGTAACCCACGCCTGCATACACGTTTCCGCTGGGTATCAGTTGAGCCCTCGAAATCGTTGGCAACAACATGAAACTCAGAACACCCAGAACCACGGCGGCGGTTTTCGACACGAAAATAAGTCCTCCCCGGCATTCGATGCCAGCAGCAAATTCTACATGATTGCGTGAAATCCGTTAGATGCAGTGTAATGGACGCGCAGGATGTCCGCTTGCGCCCAAAATTAAACGGATGCCAGATCGGCACTTTTCCCACAAAAAATTACATCGTTTTCATGGTTCCGAAACCCATTTCGGAGCGTCTATCTATTAGCATGCAATCTCCGAAGACAAATTTGCAACCTGGGTTTTGGCCGCTGCGCCAGCCCGCCCTCGTACCACCACACAAGGAGTCGCAGTTGAAGCTCAGTTTGGAAACACGAAATCGCGGCGACATTATGATCGTTCACTGCCAAGGCCGCATCGTTTATCGCGACGAGGCCGCGGCACTTTCGCAACTGGTCGGCGATATCCTCCAGAGTGGAGGGAAAATTGTTCTCGACCTTAGCGGAGTGCACTCCATAGACAGCGCGGGCATCGGCGAGCTGGTTTATCTGCACACTCAGGCGCAATCGCGTAACGCCGACCTGAAGTGCGCAAGTCCGAGCCCGCTGGTGCGCGAACTGCTCGACCTTACCAACCTTGACTCGGTGCTTGAGATTCATCCCAGCCTCGGCGAAGCTCTGGCTGCGTTCCAGAGCGCTGAAGTCTGCGCCGATTGTTGATTTGCGCTGTGCGCCTTGGCAGGAAAATCATGGAACACGACGGGCACTAGCAGGCTGCTGAAAAACCTCGGTCGGGCTGGTTTTGGGAAGGGCACGACGTTCAGTCGTGCCGTTAAGTCATTTAAAACTAGGCGCGCTTCAGCGCCCGAGGTTCGCTTTAGGTAGCCGAAACGAGTTTTTCAGCGGCCTGCCAGGGTACACGAAGGAATATTTTCGAACTCCTTCGCGTACTTAGGGTTTTTCGTGGTTTTGTAATTTTCGGACGGGGCGGCTGTCCCTGGATAAAAACTTATGGTTCCGGCACGACGGTTCGTTTCTCGCCAGAGCCGTAGACGTCGCCGACGACGCGCAGACTCTCGTCCAGTTTCACGCCGGCGCCTAACGCTTTGCGCGTTCCCCGGTTGAGCAAGCCCGGCAACTGCACGAACCGCAAATCCTGAAACTCGACAATGTATCCGCCCTCGGGAGGTGCGAGCGTCTCCGTTTCGGTAATGGGATACTGCGCCCAATCAAGATATACACGCCCTAGATAGGAGTTTTTCGCGGCCATGGTTACAGCAGTTTCTTCCGGCTTGTAGCGAATGCTCATCCGGCCTTCGGGATCGACTTCCGGCCCAAGAGAATTCACCGGAGCGAGCGCAAAGAATGTGGGAGTTTCGACAACCCCGTACCATTGAAACGGATCAGCCAGCGCCGGATAAGCGGAGACGCGAAGCGGTTCCACCTCTTGATAGGTGCGCGATGCCAGCGCGCTGACCGCGCGCCGATGCTCGAAGTCGCGCAGGCCCCATAACGAGACCACGCCAACCAGCGCGAGTGCAGCCGCGATCCGGCCGCGCGGGCCGCGGGAGCGCGCGCCGACCTCGCTATCGATCAACGAAAAAAATAATGGAACGATCAGTCCGAGCAACAAGACGCTGAACATGATCGGCTCGAAAATGAAGACAATATCCCAGGAATACCATTTCTCCGAAAACGGCCAAAAGGGCCGCACCCCGTAATTATTTGTGAAGTCAAGCAGGATATGACTCAAGCCAGCGAGGCACGCATAAAGAAAAAGCAAGCCCCAGCGCGGAGGCAAGTTCGGATTCTTTATCTTGCGTCCGCGCAAACGCCATATCAGGTAGACAAAGCCAAGCACCACCGCTGCATCGATTAGAACGCCCAGAAACGAGTGCGTGAAGCCACGATGATGGGCGAATCCAAACGCCGGTCCGCCGAAGCGGCTGAGTATATCCAGATCGGGAGCCTCGGCCGCCAGCGTCAACACCGCCGTGGCCAGCGCCGTCTTGCGGTTGAGTCCAGCGCGCCCCATACAAGCGCCGGTTAAGAAGTGGGTGACGGGTTCCAATCGACCATACTATGTGGAAGGACTGCCAATTGCTACTGCCTGATTTTGAGCTCGTTTTCTCGATTGTCTGAGGGTTTAACGCGCAGGTCGAACGATTCTTTCCTCAGCTTATTCAAGGTATGCGCACAAGCAAGGTCAGAGCGTCCGCTACCACATCGATTTCCGCGGGCAGCGTGCCGACCAGCTCACCGTCAGCTTCGACATAAACCGTCGACTGGGAGGACAACGGATGACTGGTCGAAAATGAAGCGCCTGGATATGCGCAGGAAACCCGCTCGCTGTGCGCCAGTTCAATCCCTTTTACCTTCCAGCCACGCCGCAACAACCCGCGCGTTACATAGAGTAGATACGCCCAGCGGCTTGCGGTAGCGCAAAAGACCAATCGCAGATCGTTGCGATCAAGGGAAGCTCCGGGAGCCAACTCCTGCAATACGCCGCCAAAATTCTGAATGCGGACTGCCATCAATTCCGTGACGCTAGCGCGCCGAATTTCGCCGGGGCTCTCGAAAAACTCAACGTCAAAGCGCGTCATCGGGTATGTTGCCCACAGGCGCCAGGCCTTCGCATAATACGCAGCCATTCCCATGCGCCGCTTCGTCCCCGCGTGAAGTTTATAGAAAAGGTGCGCGTCCACTCCAGCGCCGGCGGCAACGATAAAAAATCTCTTGCCCGGTTTGCCGTCGAGGCCGATGAATGCAATTCGGCCCAGGGCAATCCGCTTCGGTCTCGCGTCCAGAGCCGCTTGCGCAGCCTTAATAAGATTCCTGGGCAAACGGATGTCATGGGCCAATGCGTTGGCCGTACCCATCGGCAGAATAGCGAGCGCGGTGGGCGTGTTGGCCAACACCTGAACCATGTTGTGAATGGTGCCGTCTCCACCGCAGGCAAAGATCGTATCGCAACCGTCCCCGATGGCCTGCCGCGCCTGTTCCTCCGCATGAGCCGCAGAATGGGTGAGGACGAGTTCCGCCTTCACATTTGCGCCGCGCAGCAACCTCAATACGGGTTCCAGCTCGGCTTGGCGCTGGAGTCGCCTGCCGCCGGAGTCGGGATTGTAAAGTAGAGCTGCCTTGCGCATGGCTTTAAGACCGACGAAGTGAAACAGGATTCTACCTGACCTCTCGGCTGTGAGAGTGCAAGCCAGTCCGCCTATAATCTTTTGCGATGGCCGCCACCGGAAAAGACGCCAAAAAAAAGATTGAAGCCCTCCGCGAACAAATCCGTCACCACGAATACCTGTATTTCGTGCTTGACCAGCCCGAGATCGGCGATGCCGAATTCGACCGATTGATGAAGCAGTTGAAAGATTTGGAAGCGGAGCACCCTGCGCTGATCACGGCGGATTCTCCCACCCAGCGCGTCGGAGGCAAGCCGCGCAAAGGCTTCGTAAAAGTTGCGCACTCGTCGCCCATGTTGTCGCTCGACAACACTTACAACGAAGAGGAACTTCGCGCGTGGGAAAGGCGAGTGCACCAGATCAGTGGCCGCAGCGAGGTAGATTACGTATGCGAACTGAAGCTCGATGGCATGTCGCTGGCGCTGATTTACGAAGTAGGAAAACTCGTGCGCGGAATCACGCGCGGCGATGGCAGCGTGGGGGAAGACGTCACGCTGAATATCCGCACCGTACGGTCGATTCCACTCTCGATTCCCAATGAGAGGCTGGCAAAATCTGGAATCCCTGAGAACTTTGAAGTGCGCGGCGAGCTTCTGATGCCGACCGCTGCCTTCAAGAAAGTGAATGAGGAACGGGAACGCAAAGGGCTCGCGACATTTGCCAATCCCCGCAATTTCACCGCGGGCACTGTGCGGCAATTGGATGCGAACGTTACGGCGGAACGCCGCATGGACTTCTTCCCTTATATCCTGCTCAAAAACGGCCATACATATTTCGACCGCCACTGGAAAACCCTGGACGCGCTCGATGCAGCCGGTTTCAAGGTCAACACGAACCGCAAACTCGTCCACAACATGGAAGAGGTTTGGGATTTTATTCAGCAGTGGGCGGGAAGGCGCGACTCGTTGGCCTACGAGATCGATGGCATTGTCATGAAGGTAGACCGAACTTCGTTGCAGGACGAGCTTGGATTCACTGGCAAAGCTCCACGCTGGGCGATCGCCTACAAGTACGCGGCGCGGGCGGGGATTACGAAACTGGAAGACATTCGCGTGCAAGTAGGCCGCACCGGAAAGCTCACTCCGGTTGCAATGCTGGCGCCGGTTTTGATTGGCGGCACGACCGTTCGCAATGCCACGCTTCACAACATGGATGAGATTGAACGCCTGGGTGTGAAGATTGGCGATTGGGTGCAGGTGGAACGCGGGGGCGATGTGATTCCCAAGGTCGCCAAGGTGATCGACGACAAGGAACACCCGCGCCCGGATGATCTCAAAGAATTTCACATGCCGGAAAAATGTCCGGAATGCGGCACCGATATTGTGCGCAGCGAGGGCGAAGTGGATTACCGCTGCGTGAACGCCAATTGTCCCGCGAAGCTCCGCGAGACCATTTTGCATTTTGCCTCGCGCGGTGTGATGAATATCGACGGCATGGGTGATGCGCTCGTAAGTCAGCTTACCGAGCGCGGCTTAGTAAATAATGTCGCCGATATTTACAAGCTGACCAAGGCCGATCTTGTCAGCCTGGAGCGCATGGGCGACAAATCCGCGCAGAACATTCTCGACGAGATCGAGAATTCGAAAAAGCTTCCTTTCGAGCGCGTGATCTATGGACTCGGTGTTCGAATGGTCGGTGAACGCACGGCCCAGTTTCTCGCGGAACATTTTGGATCGATGGACGCTTTGGAAAAGGCCACCGTGGAGGAGCTTCAAAATGTGAACGAGGTCGGCCCGCGCATAGCCGAGAGCATTGTTGAGTTCTTTAGCATTGCGGCAAACCGCAAGCTAATCGAGCGGTTGCGCGAAGCTGGGCTCACCTTGACGGGTCAGAAAAAAGAGCGCGGCACAAGACTCGCGGGCAAGACGTTTGTGCTGACTGGTACGCTGGCGCACTTCACGCGCGACGAAGCGAAGAAGATGATCGAAGACGCGGGAGGGAAAGTCGCCGGATCTGTTAGCAAGAAGACAGATTACGTGGTGGCGGGCGCGGATGCGGGATCGAAGCTGGATAAGGCGAAGGAACTTGGCGTCGAAGTAATCGGCGAACGGGACATGGAGACAATGATAAAAACATGAAATTTTCATACCATGAATATCCCGCACACAATGCGGGATATTCATGGTATTATGTTATTCATGATTAACCGCAAAGCTGACCTCTTGTCGGTCCGCGCCGCCCTCCGCCGCAGCCGTGTGGTGGCTTTGCTGGGAGCGAGGCAGTGCGGTAAGACCACGCTGGCGCGGCAGTTCGTGCCGTCCGACTCCCTCAACTACTTCGACTTGGAAGACCCTCGAAGCGTGGCCCGGCTGACCGAACCGGATATCGCGCTGCGTCCGCTGAAGAAGCTGGTGGTGATTGACGAGATTCAACGGCGGCCCGATCTTTTTCCCGTCTTGCGTGTGCTGGCAGACCGGACGCCGCTGCCTGCACGCTTTCTTATTCTAGGCAGCGCGTCGACGAACCTGCTTCGCCAGTCGTCGGAAACATTGGCAGGAAGGCTCGAAACCGTTCCGCTGGAAGGTTTCCGGCTTTCCGATCTGGGGGCAGCCGCTCAAACCCGTCACTGGCTGCGCGGCGGCTTTCCACTGGCTTACACGCCGCGCCGGGAATCGGACTCGGTGAGTTGGCGGCGGCAATTTCTTCAGACTTTTCTCGAACGCGACATCCCGCAGTTGGGCATCGAAATTCCGGCCGTCGCTTTGCGGCGATTCTGGAACATGGTGGCGCATTACCACGGACAGATATGGAATGCCGCGGAATTGGCGCGCGCATTGGCCGTAAACGAATCTACTGTGCGCCGCTATCTTGATCTGATGGCGGGTGTCTTCATGCTTCGCCAGTTGCCGCCGTGGTTTGAAAATCTCGGCAAACGCCAGGTGAAATCGCCGAAGGTTTATGTGCGCGACAGCGGCCTACTGCATTCGCTGCTGGGCATTAGCGACCGGCGCGATCTGGAATACCATCCGAAAGTTGGCGCATCGTGGGAGGGCTATGCGGTGGAAGAAGTGCTGAAGTCGTTCCGTCCCGACGAGGCTTACTACTGGGCGACTTATAACGGAGCCGAACTAGATTTGCTGCTGTTCAAGAACGGACGCCGCATCGGCATCGAATGCAAGCGTGCCGACGCGCCGACGCTTACGCCATCGATGCGGACCGCGCTGGCCGATCTAAAGCTCGATCACCTCTATGTGCTGTATCCCGGAGACAAGGCCTATTCGCTGGGGAAGAAAGTGGAGGTTGTGCCGCTGGCGAAATTTGTTAAAGCCAAATAAAAGAAACACTGGACCATGAATATCCCGTACGATAAGCGGGATATTCATGGTGTTAATTCTAAAGGGGAGGTTTTGCTCCAGCCACAACTCATCGATACGCTCCAGATTGCTCTGCGAATCAGTTGAACTTCCTGCAATGCCTGAGGGCCGGATTGCATGGTGAAGCGCCTCGCCAATCCAATGCCGCGGGCGCTATCCGGTGCTGCTGGCGCTATCTTCCAAGCGCTCTCGTCATCCTCTTCCACGTCTCCTCCAGCGTCTCCGGCAGAACTCGCGTCTCGCTAACCACCGAAAGAAAATTCGCGTCCGCAACCCAGCGCGGCAGCACGTGCATGTGAATGTGTCCCGCGATTCCAGCTCCGGCTGCTTTGCCAATGTTCATGCCAAGGTTAATTCCGTCGGGACGGTAGAGTTCGCGCAATACAGATTCCATGCGCTGTGAAAGGTCGATCATTTCATGCGCCGCTTCGGCGGGAAGTTTACGCAGCTCGTCGAGATGCGCGTAAGGCACGATCATGACATGCCCCGGCGTGTAGGGAAAAGCATTCAGGATTACGAAGCAATACTCCCCGCGATAAACGATGAGAACTTTGGCGTCGTCACCGGCCTTAGCGGCTTCGCAGAAGACGCAACCGGTCGTCTTCTCGGCGGAGGAAACGTAGGCGTAACGCCACGGGGTCCAGAGATAATCCATGCAAGGGGCAGGGTAGCAGAAGGCGGCGTGTTACGGAATCCGAACGCTCGAAATCTTCCCGTAACATGCGCTGAATTTGGGTTTGACACTGTTTGCGGGGCGTTGCTATAGTCGAGAAGTTCCCTTTGGACGCGGGTTTCTGTAAAACGTCCGGCAGCTGGGATTGTCCAAGCTCACTCGCCAGGGTGAGCCCACCACAACCAAACGACTCACTCCAGCAGTCCGCCAGGCAGGCCCCGTATCCTCCCCGCACCGAGTGCGAGGCACAGCAGAGAGGCATAATCTTGTTCGACGAAACCACGTTCGACGACACCACCACCCACCATTCCGATTCCAGCAGCGCTGTCGCAACCGAAACAGAACCGACGGCTGCCGATCCTACCCTGGCCGGGCAACAGCATTCGCCGGCCGCAACCACAGCCTCCGACTCTGAGCATACGCATTCCGAAGCGCAAGAAACGCACGAAAACGCGCATCAGGAATCGCACGCGGCGGAGGACAAGCACGCCAGCGAAGATTTCGCCTCGGCGCTCGAAAACTTCACTACCGAGACCGAAGAGGCGGTCGGGGAAGACCGCGTCATCAAGGGCACGGTGCTGAAGCTGACGGGAACGCATGTGGTCGTCGATATCGGAACCAAGTCGGAAGGCATGTTGCCGCTCTCGGAAGTTCTCGATCACGAGGGCAAGCCGAAGTTCAAGCCTGGTGACGAAATCGAAGTGATGCGCGAGAAGGGACAGACCGAAGAAGGGTACGTCAACCTCTCTCATCAAAAAGCTGCGCGCCTTCACGCTTGGGACGAAGTGGAGAAAGCTCATCAGGAGAAACGGCCGGTTCAGGCCACCGTGATTGAGCGCACCAAAGGCGGATTGACGGTCGATATTCTGGGGGCGCGGGCGTTTTTGCCCGGATCGCAAGTTGATTTGAGGCCCATTCGCAATCTCGATGGCATGAAGGGGCAGACGCTCGAAGTCACCGTCATCAAGGTGAACAAGAAGCGCGGCAACATTGTGGTCTCGCGCAAGGAATTGCTGGAAGGCGAGCAGAACGAGAAGCGCAGCAAGACGCTCGAGCATTTGGAAGAGGGTTCGGTTCTTACCGGGGTGGTGAAAAATCTTACCGAGTACGGCGCGTTCGTCGATCTCGGCGGCCTGGATGGCTTGCTGCACATCACCGATATGTCGTGGGGCCGGCTCACGCATCCGCGCGACTTGGTCAATGTCGGCGATCAGATTCAAGTTAAGGTTCTGAAGTATGACAAAGAGAAGCAACGCGTTTCTCTTGGCTTCAAGCAGCTCACACCCGATCCATGGCTTGATGCGGAGCACCGCTATCCCGTGGGTGCGCATGTTTCGGGGCGCGTAATTAGCGTCACCGACTACGGCGCGTTCGTCGAGCTCGAGCAGGGGATTGAAGGCTTGGTGCATGTCAGCGAAATGACGTGGTCGAAACGGATGAAGCATCCATCGAAGCTCGTGAATGTGGGCGATGAGGTCGAATGCGTGGTGCTGAACGTCAATCCGGGTGAGCGGCGGATTTCTCTTGGCATGCGGCAGCTGGCGGAGAATCCCTGGGATGCGTTGCACGATAAATATCCCGTTGGCATTACGGTGGAAGGCCGCGTTCGCAACCTGACCGACTTCGGCGCCTTCATCGAGATAGAAGATGGCATCGACGGATTGGTGCACGTCAGCAATCTGAGCTGGACCAAGCGCGTGAAGCATCCTTCGGAAGTTTTGAAGAAGGGTGATCGCGTGAAGGCAATTGTTCTGGCTATCGAACCGGACAAGCGCCGCTTATCGCTCGGCGTGAAGCAATTGCAGCCGGATGTTTGGGAGACTTTCTTCCAGACTCATCATGTCGGCGATGTGATTCATGGCAAGGTTCTTCGCGTGGCCGCTTTTGGAGCGTTCGTCGAGATCGCGGAGGGAGTTGAGGGTCTCTGCCACAAATCGGAAGCGGTCGATGGAAACGGCCAGCCTCTGCATCTCGAACCGGGCGTCGAGCACGATTTCAAGATCATCAAAATGAGCGCGGAAGAAAAGAAGGTTGGGTTGAGCATCCGCGCGGTTGGCGAAGAAGCGTCACGATCTGAAGTCGAGGCTTACAAGCAGCCGGTTTCGAGCACCAGCTCCACGATCGGAGAGCTTATCTCCTGGAAACGTGCCAGCAACGAAGGCAATTGAAAGTGTTTTTAAATTCTTCAAAGGCCGCCTCATAGGTGGCCTTTGTTTCTTTGTGGTGAGACGCGCCGGATTTGTTGGTATTTCTCGGGACTAGGCTTGTGTGCGATCCTGAAACTCTTCGTGCCAAGCCATCTGAATGGCTTCGAGCTTCCCTTCATTCGAGGTTTTTGGATCGCCTTTGAAATCGGGCAGTTCGGTGACGTATTTGTGAAGGTCAGTGAAGCGAACAGCGAGCGGATCGAGTTCGGGATGAACTTCGGAGAGCAGGATGCCGATATCTTCGGCATCGCCCCAGTCAAGAGTTTTCGGCATGGCCAGTTTCCTTTAAGTGTGGCTATCGGGCTTCGGCAATTCTCGAAGGCTGAAGCCCGATAGCTGAAGCCCGATAGATGGAGCCCGAAGCCCGCTTCTCAGTGATGCTCTTCCGAAATATAATTTCGGTTCCAGGCGGGGATCTCAACCACAACTTTACCCGGCTTCGTGATCTGCACCTGGCAACCGAGACGAGAGTTTAACTGCAAGTCCGCGGCCATGTCCAGACGGTCGGCCTCGTCGTCATCCATGGAAGAGAGATTCTCCGCGCCCTCTTTGATCCAGACGTGGCAGGTGGTGCAGGCGCAGTTGCCGCCGCAGGCATGGTCGAGCGGGATTCCATAGTTCAGCGCAATGTCGAGAATCGACTCTTCCTTGCCGTGATCTTCATAGGGGAGTTTGCCGTGCTCATATTGCACGGTCTTGCCTTCGGGCAGAAACGTGATCTGCACCGTGTTTTCGCCGGGAGCGTCTTCAATCAACGTGCCGGCGGATTGTGATTTTTCTTGTGGCATCTTCACCTCAATTTCACCCTTTATTGTCACCCTGAGCGTAGTTTGTTTCGCGCAAACGCGCGAAACAAACGAAGTCGAAGGATCCCCACGTCCTCACATCATTTGTGACAGCAGGGATCCTTCGACTGCGAAGGTGCTTCGCTCAGGATGACAATCCCAGTTCATTCAAACTCCGCTTTCGCCATGGGATGCGGAGCCGTCGGCCCTTCGCCCATGTCGGCTTCGTCCATCGTTTTGCCTTTGAGCGCTGTAGAAACGGCGCTATCCATCATTAACTCAGCCAGGCGCGTTGTGCCTTGATTAAGCGCGTCGATGGCTTTGCGAATCGCCTGGTAATCGTCTTCGGCTTTCACCGCAAGCAGCGCCCTTTCCATCTTGGCGATCTTTTTCTTCTCGTCGGTGGTTAAGTGGCCCCAGGCCGCACTCTTCTTTCCCTTTTCGAGCGCCGCGAAAATCGTAGCGGCTTCGTTTCGCGCTTCAATAACCTGGCGCTGCCTGAAATCTTCCTCGGCGCTGTCGAAAGAATCGAGGATCATACCCTCGACCTGTTCATCGGTGAGACCGTAGCTGGGCTGAACTTGAATCTCAGATTCTTTTCCGCTGCGTTGTTCGCGCGCCGACACGTTCAAAATACCGTTGGCATCGATGAGAAATTTGACTTCGATGCGCGCCATTCCAGCAGCCATGGGCGGAATTCCCTTGAGATCGAAACGCGCCAGTGAGCGGCAATCTTTCGCCAGTTCGCGCTCGCCTTGCAGAACGTGAATGGCGACGTTGGCCTGGCCGTCAACCTGCGTGGTGTAATGTTGCGTGGCCGAGGCGGGGATGGTTGAATTCCGCAAAATGATTTTGTCGGTGACTCCGCCGGCAACTTCGATTCCGAGCGAGAGCGGCGTGACATCGAGCAGCAGCATATTCTCGGTGGCTTCCGACCCTCCGCCAAGAATGTTCGCCTGAACGGCCGCGCCGAGAGCGACCACTTCGTCTGGATTCAAATCCGTGTGCGGTTCGCGACAGAAAAGTTCCTTGACCAGAGCGCGAACCTTGGGGATGCGCGTGGAACCGCCGACGAGGACGACTTCATCAATCTGTTCCGGCTTGAGGCCGGCGTCTTTCAACGCTTGCTTGCAGGGGCCGACGGTGCGGTCGATAATGGGCTGGATAAGCTGCTCGAATTGCTCTCGTGTGATCTCCCGCAGGTAGCGCTTTCCTCCGGGCAGTTCGACATCGAGTTTGATCGAAGGCTGCGAAGAAAGCGCAATCTTGGCCTCGATCACAGCCTTGCGAATGGCTTGTACGGCTTCGGCGTTGCGGCGCAGATCGAGCGCGAGATCGCCTTGAATATCGTCCAGCGCTATCGTGATTAAGAGATTGTCGATGTCGTCGCCGCCGAGATGGGTGTCGCCGTTCGTGGCGATGACCTCAAAAATTCCGTCGTTCAACTTGAGAATCGAAATATCGAACGTTCCGCCGCCCAGATCGTAGACGGCAACAATTCCATTTTGCTTCTTGTCGAGGCCGTAGGCGAGCGAGGCCGCGGTGGGCTCGTTAACCAGGCGTAGGACTTCCAACCCGGCGATGCGTCCCGCATCTTTCGTTGCCTGGCGCTGCGCATCGTTGAAATAAGCTGGAACGGTGATTACCGCCTTGTTCACCTGCGCGCCGAAGAAACGTTCCGCGTTGCGCTTGAGCTGGCGAAGAATCAGCGCCGAGATTTCCGGAGGCGTAAAGCTTTTATCTCCGAGCTTGATGCGAAGGACTTCGCCCGCTTGCAGATCTTCCGCAAGATGGAACGGAAAGAATTTAAGCTCTTCCTCAACGTCGTCAACCCCGCGCCCCATAAGCCGTTTGATCGAATACACGGCGCGCTCGGGAGTCGAAATAAGCGAATCGCGCGCAGCATTGCCGACGACCGGCTGATGGTTGGAGTCGAGCGCGACCACCGACGGAACCAGATTCGACCCGTCGTCCCCGGGGATAACGACAGGACTCTCCCCTTGCATGAAGGCCACGAGAGAGTTCGTGGTTCCGAGGTCGATTCCGAGGATGCGGTCAGAAGGCATTTAGTAATTGGGTAATTTAGTAATTCAGCAATTGAAAACCCTTGGAGTTCAAATTACTCAATGACTAAATTTCTCAATTCTCCAAGACTTCGCTGACATCCCTAACCAGGTTCCGGATGTAGTTGCGGCGGTTTAGAACGTCCACCATTTTGTCGCGTTGCTGCCTGCGCTCTTCTTCCGAGACGGGTTGGCCATTCTGTTCGCGCTGGATCATTCCATCCCACATTTTCCAGCGATCCTTCAACTCATCCAGAAGCGATTCCTGCTTTTCTTCGAGTTCCAACTTTTGCCGTCCGATTTCTTCCGTCAGCGCGGGATCGTCCTCGCCCATCTTCTTCTGCGTGCGCAATTCTTCGAGCTGCATGTTCAACTCGAACACCTCCTCGAGCAAATCAGGAGGAACGATTTGCTTCTTCATCTGGCCGGTCGACCGCGCCCGCTCGCTTGCAGTCTTCGACTGCTCTTCAAGTTCGACGCCTTCGAGCTTCAAAAGATACTCGGTGCGCTTGACCGGGTCTTTCAAGGTGCGATGCGCGTCGTTGAGCAGGGAACTCTGTTGCAAACTCCACTCCTGCTCCCGACTGCCGGCGCGGGCGTTGAGATCGGGATGCAGCTTTCGGCTGAGCCGATAAAAATCCTTGTCCAACGCTGCGACATCGAGATCCAGCTTGCGCGCCAGACCGAAGAACCTGAAATAATCCACGGATGCGGGGGGCTGCACTTTGCCGCAAGACTTGCAGAAATGAATCGCGCGCACGGCGCCACAAGACCAGCAGGATTGAGTCTCCTCGCTTGCGGGCTTCGCGGTAATCGTGGTGAACTCTGAAGGCATCGCTACTGGACCTTACTGCCAAAAAACTTTACCGCCGAGCACGCAGAGGGCGCAGAGAACCAGGAGGCAAGCCCAGTTTTATCTCGGCGCGCTCGTCGTCCTCGGCGGTCGACTTTCCTCCTTGAAATCACGCGGAGAAAGACGTGCCGCAACCGCAGGACTTCGTGGCCTGAGGATTCACGAAGACGAATCCCTGCTGCATCAGCGTTTCCTGATAATCGAGGATCATGCCATGCAGGTAGATGAACGACTTCGGATCGACGAAAACGCGCACATCGCCAAATTGAAAAATGCGGTCGCGTTCGCGGGGCTGCGTATCGAAGCGCACGTTATAGCTCAAGCCGGAGCAGCCGCCGCCTTGCACGCCAAGCCGCAGCCCGCCCTGCTCGGGCGAAATGCCTTCTTTAGCCATCGCGCTGCGCACCTTGCCGAGGGCTTTATCTGTGACCTGAATGCCCTTGGCTGGCGCGGATTGCGACGGTTGCACGAGTTGTTCGGTTGCCGTTGTCATTTGCTTGCGAATTCCTTACGCAGTCCCTCAGCGGCTTAAAGCCGCAACAGAGAGGCGACGCTCATGGCATGACTAAAGTCGTGCCCCAACCGCGCTCGGCCTCAAGGCGAACTTATTGCGCGACCGTTGTTGCGACCGGCTTGGCGCTCTCCTGCTTCTTCTTCCAGTCGCCAATCGCGGCGCGGATTGCGTCTTCCGCCAACACGGAACAATGGATTTTCACTGGAGGCAGCGACAACTCCTTCACGATATCCATGTTCTTGATGGAGAGAGCTTCATCCACCGTCTTGCCCTTAACCCACTCGGTGGCGAGCGAGGAAGATGCGATCGCGGAGCCGCAGCCGAACGTCTTGAACTTGGCTTCTTCAATGACGTTGGTGTCGCGGTTAACCTTGATTTGCAGCTTCATGACGTCGCCGCACTCAGGTGCGCCGACCAGGCCGGTGCCTACGTCCGCGCTGCTTTTGTCCATGGAGCCAACGTTGCGGGGATTGTTGTAATGATCGATTACTTTATCGCTATATGACATTCGCTTCTCCTGAAACTCGATTTGTCTTCAGGGGCTAAAGCCCCCATTGAATCCCTGATCTGGCGGCACGGCTGAAGCCGTGCCCTGATACAAACCGCTAAATCTTAGTGCGCTTCTCCCGCCCACTTTACGTCTTTCAGATTGATGCCTTCCTTCGCCATTTCGTAGAGCGGAGAAAGTTCGCGCAACCGCTCGACGGTTTCCACCAGGCGATCCGCCACGTAGTCAACCTCGGCTTGCGTGTTAAAGCGGCCGATGCCGAAACGAATCGAGCTGTGCGCCAGATCGTCGCCGGTGCCAAGAGCCTTCAATACATAAGATGGCTCAAGCGTCGCGGAGGTGCACGCGGATCCGCTGGAAACCGCGATATCGTTGATCCCCATCAGCAGCGACTCGCCCTCCACATAGGCGAAACTGATATTCAAGTTGCCGGGCAGGCGATGCTCCATCGAGCCGTTGATATAAGTTTCATCCAGGCGGTTCATGATTCGATCGCGCAGCCGATCGCGCAACGCGCCCAACTGCGCCGCTTCGTGCGTCATCTCTTCCGAAGCGATGGCGCAAGCCTTGCCGAGGCCGACGATTCCCGGAACGTTAAGCGTTCCGGAGCGCATGCCCCGCTCGTGGCCGCCGCCATCGATAATCGCGGAGATCTGCACGCGCGGGTTCTTGCGGCGAACGTACAACGCGCCAACGCCCTTCGGTCCATACATTTTGTGCGCCGAGATCGACATCAAGTCGATGTTCTGCTTGTTCACATCCACAGGAACCTTGCCGATGGCCTGCGTGGCGTCCGTATGGAAAATGACCCCGCGCTCGTGGCAGAGTTTGCCAATCTCGGCCACCGGTTGCAGAACTCCGATTTCGTTGTTCGCGGCCATGATTGTGACGAGAATCGTCTTATCATCCATAGCGCGCTTCAAGTCGTCGAGATCGATGAGCCCGTCTTTTTGTACCGGCATGTAAGTAACGCGATAACCATATTTCTCAAGCCGCTTGCAGGTATCGAGCACAGCTTTATGCTCGGTGACGGCGGTGATGATGTGGTTGCCCTTCTCGCGGTACATCTCGGCCGCGCCTTTGATTGCGAGGTTGTCGCTTTCGGTGGCGCCGGAGGTGAAGATGATTTCCTTCGTGGTCGCGCCAACCAGTTTTGCAACGCGCTCACGGCCAGTCTCCACGCCCTCCTCGCCAGCCCAGCCGAACGAGTGGTTACGGCTCGCGGCATTGCCGAACTTCTCCATGAAATAGGGCAGCATCTCCTCCAGCACCCGCGGATCCATGGGGGTGGTGGCGTGGTTATCCATATAAATGGGCAGCTTCACTCCCTGGGGTGCGGCATGCTGCGTGACTGAAAGTTCCTGGGGGATTCTTACATCCGTGCTCATGATTGCTTCTCCTGCCTTCGATCTCGATTTCCTAAATATCGCCTACCCTGCCTGCCAAACTTTTTGCGAAGCTTGTTTCTAGATAATCGTTACCAACTCCGAAGCTTTGACGGCAGCCTCTTCCGCGACTTCCGGCTCTTCCCGCATGTGAGAAATTTTGATGCGCTTCAAAACCGCTTCGATGCTTTCGTTCACCTTGCGCAATGGCTCGCGAATATTGCAGCGGTCGCTCTGGCCGCATTCGCCGCGAACTGTAACGCAGGAAGTGATGAACAAAGGCCCGTCGATCGCTTCAATTACCTGGAAAGCGGAAATCGTATGAGCGGCGCGGGCCAACCGGTAGCCGCCGTTCGTTCCATGCTGCGACCGCAAGAGGCCGGCTTTCGCCAGCCGTTGCAAAATCTTGGCGAGAGCTTCCGGCGGAATCCCGAACGAATCGGCGACATCTTTCGCGCTGGCGCTGCCAGAATCGTTGGCGTGGTCGGCCAGATGTTTCATGGCCATGAGCGCGTAATCCGCCTTCTTGGTTAACTTGAGCATGACTCTAAACTGCTCGTTCCAGACTCTTGCGAAATCCGACTAATGAGGTCGCAGTTAATTACGACCTTTTATGTCGTACTTCGATTCTACCCCCGCATGCCAGAATTTGGCAACCCCTTGCAGGCAGTGGGAGAGGAGGAAAGCTAAACGGTAACTATTGAGGATTGAATGGTTTAAATCAGACGAGCATCTTGCTCGGAGTCCTGCAAACGCTCTGGAGTGAGTGGAGAGCCAACAGGAAGGCTGTGCTGGCTCATTCTGAATCGCTCGTTGTAACGCGGAAGGGCTTGACAAGTGAAAAAGCAAGGCTAAAATACCGGAAATTCCGGCGAACCGCCCTCGAACAAGATCGCTTCCGAATTTATGACCTCAAAGCCGTTCCCGCAGCCGCAAAGTGCAGCCAAAATGCCCTGCAAACATCCGCGCGTGCAAATCGTCAGCCGTGAAGAAGATGCCGAGTTCGTGGAGTGCCTTGAGTGCCGCGAAGTCTTCGAATCCAGCGAGCTTAAGGATATGAGCATCGAGGAAAAGACGGAAGACGAAGCGGCGGAATCTTAAGTGCGCATTTACCGAAGTCACTTTAGTAATCTCGTCGGGTCGTTTCCCGCTTGCTCCAGCTTGAATTGCCCTGCTAGTCTGCGGGCCGGGGGCGTGCGTTCGCGCACGTGAAAACTGATGCCTGCGGTTGCGCTGGTCGTGGACGATTCCATGCTGATTCGCTACACCGTCTGCCGCTCATTAGAAGAGCGGGGCTTTGTAGTGGAGTCCGCGACGAACGGTTTAGAGGCAATGCAGATTCTCGAGCGGGTACGCCCGGACCTGATCGTAACCGACATGCTGATGCCAAGAATGTCGGGCAGCGAACTGATTACCGAACTGAAGAAGAATCCGGAAACCGCGAACATCCCCATCATTATTGTGGCTGGGCGCTCCAGCGGCTTCGACGAAAAAGAAAAACGCGCAAACTTCGCCATCTATAAAGATATCGACATTCAAGGCCAGCTCGAAAAGGCGATTGATGCGGTCATGGGGAAAAGCCAGGGGCACAGCGCGGGGAAGTAGGCCGCCGGGCATCGCTTCTAAACGAGCGGGCACAATATCGCTGCCCCCCAATATCGGATTACCGTAACACCAAATTCGCCTCTGCCGAAAAATCCATCGAAGCAAAATCGCGGGCCAGGAATTTGGGATACGCCGCCGCGGCAATCATCGCCGCATTATCCGTTGAGAGCGGCCGCGAGGGAAAATACACCGGCAGTCCCTCCCGCGCGGCATCTCGTGCGAACGTTCTTCGCAATTCGTCGTTCGCCGCCACTCCACCAGTGACGAAAAGAGTAGCCACGTCGCAGGCGTGAGCCGCCGCCAGCGTTTTGCCCACAAGATCTCCCACGATCGCGCGCTGAAATGAGGCGATCAGGTCGCGCGTCTTCCTATCGCAGTTGGCGAGGTAATCCTCGATGCCGGGCTTGGGAATATTCGCCAGAGCGCTCTTGCGGGCGTCGATGCCTTGTTGCATATCGTGAACCTGAACGTAACGCAGCACCGCCGTTTTAATGCCGCTGTAAGAGAAATCGAAACGTGGCCGCTCGATGTCGATTTCTTTTTCTCCGCGATGTTCGCGGCGGTCTCGATGTTTAATCTGCGCTGGGGGAAACTTTACCGCCGTTGGGTCGCCATGCGGAGCGAGCCTGTCGATGATCGGCCCACCCGGATAGCTGAGGCCCAGCAGCTTGGCAACTTTATCGAACGCCTCGCCGGCCGCGTCATCGCGGGTATGGCCAATGTTTTCGTAAGTCCAACCCTCGTTCTTTTGTGCCGCCAAATAAAGATGTGTGTGTCCTCCTGAAACCACCAGAGCGAGCGCCGGAAATTGCAGCTCGCGATTTCCCTTCTGCCGCTCTTCCAGGAGAACCGCATGGATATGCCCCTCGAGATGATTGACTGCGATCAGCGGCTTATCGAGCGCGAAAGCCAGCGCTTTTGCATAACTGATGCCGACCAGCAGCGCTCCGGCCAGGCCGGGCCCTTGAGTGACCGCGATGGCGTCAACGGATTCGTAAGTCTGATTCGCTTCAGCCAGCGCCTGACGCACCACGGGAACGATCGCCCGCAAATGCTCGCGGGACGCGAGTTCCGGCACGACTCCGCCATAGGGCTGATGGGTTGCGATCTGCGATGCGACAACGTTAGAAACAACCTGCTCGCCCGACCGAACCACCGCCGCCGCAGTTTCGTCGCAGGAACTTTCGATGCCGAGGATGTATGCGTCTGGCATAATCTCTTCCAGTGAGATGCTCTGAATTCCAGCTTAGCTCATATGCGACGCTGGCGTTCAATTTCCGACACATGCTGAAAAACTTCGCCATCTCCATTATCCAAACCCTGCGCCAGCGCGGCTTTCAAGCCTACCTGGCCGGCGGATGCGTGCGCGACCTTTTGCTGAATCGTGATCCTGCGGACTATGACGTGGCGACCAGCGCTACTCCCGCGCAGGTGATGGAAATCTTTCCCGACACCTATGCGGTCGGGGCGCACTTTGGCGTTGTATTGATCCCGGTGCTCGAGAATTGCCCCGTGTCCCCTGTGCCCTCTGTGTTAAAGCCTTTTGCCGAAAGTCACCAAAGCCCTCAAGAAGTCTGCGCATCTGCCGGGGCCGGCACCATCGAAGTAGCGACCTTCCGCAGCGACCTCAGCTACTCCGACGGAAGGCATCCCGATGAAGTGAGATTTAGCGGGGATTCGCGCGAAGATGTCGCGCGCAGGGATTTTACGATCAACGGCATGATGCTTGATCCGGTAACGAATGAGGTTCTTGATTTTGTCGGAGGCCGCCAGGATTTGCAAGCGGGGATCATCCGCGCCATCGGCGATCCCGGCCGGCGCTTTGCGGAAGACAAATTGCGTATGTTGCGCGCTGTGCGCTTCGCCGCACGGTTTCAATATGCGATCGAAGAGCCAGACACTCTCGGCCATTCAGCGACACGCGCGCGAAATCGAAATGGTCTCGCGCGAGCGGGTTCGCGACGAACTCACGAAAATGCTCACGGAGGGCAATGGCCGCCATGCCTTTCTCTTTGGATCAAACTGGACTGCTCAAAGAAACGCTGCCCGAGATCTTTGGCGATGAAGGGAGTCGCGCAGCCGCCAGAATTTCATCCCGAGGGTGATGTGTTCGCGCACACTTTACTGTTGCTCGAAAACTTGCCGCGGCCTTGCCCACCCACTCTGGCTTGGGGTGCGCTGCTTCACGATGTTGGCAAGCCTGCAACTTTTCGCGTGCGCCGGACCGTATTCGTTTCGATGGGCACGTCGATGTTGGGGTAAAGATCGCCGAAGGAATCTGCGAGCGCCTGCGGTTTTCCAAACACGATACGGCTCAGATTCTTGCCCTCGTCGATAATCACATGCGCTTCGGGCACGTCTCGCGCATGAAAGAATCGACACTTAAGAAATTTCTCCGTATGCCCGCGTTTGATCAACATCTTGCATTGCATCGAGCCGACAGTTTGGCGAGTCATGGCAATTTAGCTACTTATCAATTTCTTCAGCAGAAACTTGCGGAAACGCCGCCGGAAATAATTCGTCCGGAACCCCTGGTCACCGGTGACGATTTAATCGCCGCAGGACGCGAGCCCGGTCCCAAGTTTCGCGAGATTTTAGAAGCTGTGGAAGACGCTCAACTTGAAGGGCGATTGATTTCGCGAGATGCGGCACTCGATTTCATCAAGCGCGAATTTCCCACTGTGAGCAGGTATTTTCCTCAACCCGGGCCAGGCGAACGCGGTGCTAGAATCGAACTCCTAATCGCTGAGCAATGCTTGATATTTCTTGGGGGACTTAACTTGGAACAAGCTGGCGCGGGATTCGAGAGGATCGTGGTGAACTCCCTGCGGCGCGTCCCGCGGGCCGAAGCGCCCATGCTGGCGTGGCCGCTGGTTTGCGGATCAAAAGTCGCGGAGCGTACGCAAGCTTTGGATTTTGTCGATGCGGTACTGCGCGTCGAAGTCGCCGACGCCGGGTGGAAGCGCGAGATGCAGAATCTGGCGCCGCGCTATCTTGCTACGCTGAATCGTTACGCCGGGCAGAAAGTGGAGAGGATCGAGTTTGTGATTCGTAAGAGCTAAGCGGGAGCATTTATTTGACCTCTTGCACTAAGCCGTATCGCAGAAATATGAAAGTCACAGAAAAAGACGTCAGTCTATGTCGCCGATTTGGCGAATCTCGAGCTTACAAGTGACGAGCGCGGCCGCCATGGTGCGCGACTTAAATTCGATTCTCGATTACATCGACCGGCTCAACGAACTCGACACTTCCAACGTCGAACCGATGGCGCAGGTTTCGGATCGCTATGGGGCAAGCGAAAATCGGGTGAGCGAATCGAGGCCGAAGCAGCGAGAGATTTGGATATGCAAGCCGCGAGGATATTGTCGAGGGGTTGCGCAAGTCGTTACCGCAGGAAGCGGCACTGGAGAACGCTCCTGATGCGGATGGAACTTTCTTTCGCGTGCCGAAAGTAATTGAAAGGTAAGTCGGACTTGAATAAGGCATGCCTCATTGCGGTGTGGCTGTTGATTGCGGTTTCATCGGTGGCTGAATCTACGCATCAGCGGCTTCCACAGTTCGATCTCTCGAAACTGGGCATGGTGGTTAACGGGCAGCAAATATGCAATGACACCGGGAATCGACTCCAGGATTTTCCATCCTTGGTGGCGGATCAAATAATCGTGGCGGGCCCGAAAGCGGTGCCAATTCTTATCGGAATGATCGCCGACCGGCACATGGCACCTACGAGAGAACCGCTTATCTGCTATTGGCCGGGCATGGCCATCGGCGATATCGCTTTTTGTCTGCTCGGCGACATGTTTACGGATCCGGAGAGAAAGATGACAGTGCCCGGAGCAGATTGGAACGACCTCCTGAGTCCAGTAAATAGCGGTGCAGCGTGGGAACAATTGCATGGTTTCATCAGGAAGTACAGAAGCGCTGCCTTGCAAGTTAGATGGCTGCGAGTGTGGACTCAGTATAGAAGCCAAGTGCTCTGGGATTCAAAAGAAAGGTGCTTCAAACTGAGGGCTAGATAAGTGACCCTCAATTCTCTAACCATTGACCTCGCCCGCGCCGCTATTTGCGAGCGCAAGACAACCGCGTTCGCGCTCGCCGAAACTCACTACGCGCGAATAGAAAAAGAAGATGGCCAGATAGGCGCATTTCTGACTCTCTGCAAAGAGCGCGCTCGTGAGCAGGCGGACCGCATTGATCGCATGGCTGCCGAAGGCAAAGCGCTGCCGCCGCTGGCAGGCGTCCCAGTCGCAATCAAAGATGTAATGTCCACTCGCGGCGTTCGCACTACCGCTGGGTCGAAGATGCTAGCCAAATATATTCCTCCCTACGACTGCACCGCAGTTGCGCGAATGGAGGCGGCGGGCGCCGTGGTGCTGGGTAAGACCAACTGCGACGAGTTTGCCATGGGCTCTTCGAACGAGAACTCGGCGTTTTATCCTGTGCATAATCCCCGCGACTTGAGCCGCGTGCCCGGAGGATCTTCGGGAGGCTCGGCGGCCGCAGTTGCCGCAGATATGGCGGTCGCCGCGCTCGGTTCCGATACCGGCGGATCGATTCGCCAGCCGGCATCTTTCTGCGGAGTTGTCGGCTTGATGCCGACTTACGGCCGCGTCTCTCGATATGGCTTGGTCGCGTTTGCCTCTTCGCTCGATCACATCGGACCGCTGACGAGAACTGTAAAAGACGCGGCAATTGTGTTGAGAACGATCGCCGGGCGCGATCCCATGGATTCGACCTCAGCCGACGTGCCCGTACCTGATTATGTAGCTGAGATGGAAAAACCGGTTCGCGGTCTGAAGATCGGAGTAGCGAGAGAATACTTGGGAGAAGGTCTCGACAATGAAGTTCGCCAAGCCGTCGAGTCCGCCATCGATAAGCTTAAAAATCTCGGGTGCGAAATTGTTGAGGTATCGCTTCCGCACACGCCTTATGCCATCCCCGCCTATTACTTGATCGCCACGGCCGAAGCGTCTTCAAACCTTGCGCGGTACGACGGCGTGCGCTACAGTTATCGCGCCTCGGGGGTGAAGACGCTTTCGGAGATGTACCGTCGCAGCCGCGGCGAAGGCTTCGGCGCCGAAGTGAAGCGCCGTATCATGCTCGGCACCTACGCATTGAGTGCCGGCTATTACGACGCCTATTACCTGAAGGCGCAGAAGGTTCGCGCCTTGCTGGCGCGCGATTTCGAAGATGCTTTCAGCAAAGTGGATGCGATCGTTACGCCCACCAGCCCAACAGCGGCTTTTCGTTTGGGAGAGAAGTCCGACGATCCGCTGGCAATGTATCTCGCGGATATTTACACGGTGACGGCGGATTTAGCGGGGATTCCCGCCATCTCTATACCCTGCGGCCAGACGCGCGAAAAATTGCCGATCGGTCTTCAAATCCTTGGGAAGCACTTTGACGAGGGCACCGTATTACGCGTAGCCCACGCCTTCGAGCAGGCCACCTAAACTATTTCGTAATAGCATTCTCCGGCGCAGGCGCGGCAGAGAACTTTATTTTCCGAGCGAACTTCTCTTCTGAAGTTGATCCCCTCGCCGCAAGCTTCGCACACCACGCGCTCGCCTTTATATCCGGGAAATTCCTCGGGCGGAAGCTCGACCTTCACCCACTGAAAGCTGAACAAATCATCATCAGAGATTTCGCGATAGGCCAGCATCTGCTGCCGATTCTTATCCGCGAGTTCGGGATGCATTTCGCGGGCGAGAGCTTTCGAGGATTCCCTGGCGGCGATGCGGATCGCCTTGCCCGTGCCGACGTCCACAAAAGTTGCCGCAACTTTCCCCCAATCGCGAAACTTTAGCGCCCGCTTGCCCAGGCGGCAACCGGTTACCACGCCTATTGCGTCAGTGGCGCAGCGGTCGATTTCAACGAAGGTGACAAGGCGCTTGCGATCCTTTCCTCGCGGGTCGTCGATGCCAAGCTTAACTAATCCCAGCATCGCCAGCCTTACTCCGAGAACTTGCCCTGCGCAGAGATGTCCATGAGCTTGCTCGGCGTCGCGCAGATATTCGTCGAGGGATTTCATAAATAAGCTGTCAGCTTTCAGCCATCAGCTTAACATCCGCAGAATTACTTTCTGCGCCAGCGGATGCCGTCTTTTGTTTGTTCGACCACGATGTTTGCAGCGGTCAGCTCTTCGCGCAAAGAATCGGACAGTTTGAAGTCGCGGGCGGTGCGGGCCGCTTTCATCACGTCGATGCGCGTTTCGATTTCCGCGTCTGAGAGATGTCCGTTCCGCGAAGCCGCCGCTAGCTCCGGACTGATATCTTGCTCGCGGCCTTCACTCCGCGCCCAATCGACGACTAGCATGGTCTTTGCCGCGTCGTCATCTTTAATCACGGCAAAAATTTCGTCGAATTTCTCCAGTGCTGCAAGTAGTGGCTTCACGTCGTCAGTTTTCACGGCGCTCGCGTCCAAAGCAATGTTAGTTTTGCGGACCATTTCAAAGATTGCCGCCTGCGCCTGCGCCGTATTCAGATCGTCGTCGAGCGCGGCCCGCATCTTGTCTACAGTTTCCGCGGCCAGCGATTGCATTTCCGAGTTGCCGCCCTCGGAAAAAGTTCCCGCCGACAGCCGCTGGCGGAAATTGCGCAGCCGTTCCACCGAAACCGCGGCTTGTTTCAGCCCGTCGAAAGTGAAATTAAGTTGGCTGCGGTAAGGCACCGACGCGAGCAGATAGCGAATGGAAGAAGGCTTATGGCCTTTCAACACCAGATCGCGCAGCGTATAAAAGTTCCCCAGGCTTTTCGACATTTTTTCGCCTTCCACGAGCAGAAAGCGAACGTGAAACCAGAAGCGCGCGAAAGTCTTCCCAGTCAACGACTCCGATTGCGCAATTTCGTTCTCGTGGTGCGGGAATACCAGATCCTCCCCGCCCGCGTGCAGATCGAAGCTCTCGCCCAGTTCCTCCATCGACATCACGGAACATTCCAAATGCCAGCCCGGACGCCCCGGACCAAGCGAAGTATCCCACGAGGCCTCGCCGGGCTTGGGTGCCTTCCACAGCGCGAAGTCGCGGGCGCTGTCTTTGTCATATTCATCCACGTCGACGCGGGCGCCGTCGAGCATTCCGCTGAAATCTTTTTTCGACAATCTTCCGTACCGTGGAAACCGAGCAATGCGAAAGTAATAGGATCCATCGTCGGTGCGATAAGCGATTCCTCTCTCCACCAGCTTGGCCACGAAATCGGCCATCTCTGGAATATGTTCGGTCGCGCGCACCAGCAATGGTTGCTCGATGCCGATCATTGCGGAGTCTTCGACGAACGCCTTTTCATACTTCGCCGTGTACTGCTGAACGCTGACTCCGTCGCGCGCGGCATTGCGAATGATCTTGTCGTCGAGGTCGGTAATATTCATCACATAGCGAAGTTTGTAGCCGGACTGCCGCAGAAACCTTTGCAACACGTCGACCGCAATAAAGGTTCTGAAGTTGCCGATGTGGCCGTAATCGTAGACCGTAGGGCCACAGGCGTACATGCGCACTTCGTCGTTGCGAAGGGGATGGAACTCCTCGACCTGCGAGGACATGGTGTTGTAAAGGCGAAGAGTCATAGGCGAGCGATTGGCGACCAGCGTTAGTCGAGTGAATCTTTAATTCTAGGGTGAGGCCGGAAAAAGGGTCAACTAACCGGCGCATCGACGGAGGAGTTTGCCGCCAGAGTATGCGTGGGCTGCCGTAGACGATGCTGCACCAGAAAAACGTAGTGAAGCGCCGAGACGATGGTGAATGCAAACGTTGCGCGCAAGAAGACGGTCCGCGTGATCCATATCCAACGTGCAGACCGGATCGCATACAACATTACGAAAAACACCGCCGCAATCTGCGAAAAAGTGTTGGCCTTTCCGAAAATGCTGGGCCGGAAATTCCGCAATCCCGCAATGGCAAATAAGACCGCGCTCGCCGCAAGAATAGAAATATCGCGGCTGAAAACCAGCACGGTAAACTTCCACGGAATCTTGTGCAGAATCGAAAGCACCGGGAACATTGTGCTCAGTAAAAGCTTGTCCGCAATTGGATCGAGATATTGACCCAGCAGAGTTTGTTGGCGCAGTTTGCGCGCCAGCAAGCCGTCGAGGCCGTCGCTGAATCCGGCAACGACGAAGAGAACCAGCGCCCAGAAGTAGCGGCCCTCGACCAGTTCGATCACGGTAAACGGAACAAAAATCATTCGCAGCAGCGTGAGTTGATTGGGCGCGGTAAGAACTTGCGAAAGTTTCACGCGGGGTCCTTGCGGAAATGATTTACCGCTCCGGTCTCAACACGGTCTTTCTCGGCGCCGTTCGGTTCCGCGCCGGTGAGCGCAGTAGAGCTTAGCGCCGCCCCTGGATCGAGCCCGGTCTTCGCCGAGAATCGCTGCGAAAGCGATGGCAAACTGCCATCGGACAAATCAAGCTCGATGCGTTCAATTCGGTGCATGGGGAAGAAAACCACGGCGGGAGTAAATGGCTCGCCGTTCTTCACCATCACAACCAGGTCCTCAAAAGAAGCCAATTCGATTCCGCTGATGCTCATCCCCTCCGGCCCCAACGCCAGAATCATGCCCCAGAATTTGTCCCGGGGAGCGCCCAATGTCACGAGTGCGATTGCTCCCGGCACGAAGGGTCCGCGGGCTATCGCGGCGTCAGGTTTTCCTTCTTGAACGTCCTTAACCATGCAACGATTGTCGCCGTCCCAGCCGCGACTTGGCAACTGCAATCGCCGTACCTCCAAGTCGGTTCTACGTGCTCGCTCGGCGCGTTTCCCCCTGGAGCTGTTAGCTTGCGGGTCCAGCAAACAGCAGCAGATTCCCATCCGGATCCTTGACGACGAAATTCCTGGCACCCCAGGGCTGCTTTTTCAGCGTCTGGTGAAAGACAACTCCAGCGGACTGGAACTCGAGAAACAGCAGTTTAATCTCGTGCGCTGTAGCGACGGTCATGGATACCGACAACAATTCCTCCCGGTCGCGGATCGTCGACTCGATTGCCGATCGCTCGACGCACCTTAGATTGAGACGCGCCGCGTCGCGACATACCTGCGCATAGTAGGGCGGTTTGCCGGAGCTGAAGGCAAGCGAAAAGCCCAACTTTTCACGGAAAAATTCGCATGATCTCTTGATATCAGTGACGAACAGTTGCGGTTCTGCATTGACGATCGTGGCCTTCGATGGCTCTGATTCGGATGGTGACGATTTCACTTTGGGCGGTGTGGTAGAAAGCCCGGTTTTCAGGGCTTGCCAACTATCGAAGCCTTGCTCTCTGGCGACCATTTGCTGCGCGTCGCTCAGCCTAAAGTTCGCCGCAAGAATTTCGGCATCGGGCATGTTCAGAAAACGAGGCAATTGCTCTCGGATTTGTGCGGCGACGGGATAATGGCGCTCGCGATGCCACCGCAATATGAGCTTGGCTTGCTTCTTGAGGTTCTCTAGATTTGGCATGTAGACCTCCACGATGAGATCGTAGGTGGGCATTGCCCTTCGGCGACAAACCGTTGCATCCTACATGCGCGGATTGCAGTATCTGCGACGGTGCTTGTAGTTGTCAATTGAGAACGCGCTACACGTTATTGCGCCTTGTTGCGCCGCGCTTACGCATTTCGCCGCATTACGGCAAAACAGAAAGTAAACCGATCAATCGCCGCTTGCCGACTGAGTTCGCCGCGATTTTGCGAAACGGTTCCGACGCGGTAAACTGGAGTTTGACCGGAAATGTTGGAGCGCATCACAGCGACAGTCCCTCTTTTCTGAACAGAAAGCAAAACATGTTTATGCCGTGATGTTTTACAGGTGATTTCCGTCATCGGCGGTCAGCAAGATTTTGGTAAGCTATTGAAACGGCTTACTGTAGGCGCGTAGCTCAGTTGGTTAGAGCGCTACCTTGACACGGTAGAGGTCAGGAGTTCGAGTCTCCTCGTGCCTACCATTTTTCCCCGCTTCCGAATCGCGATAAGGCTGCTTCCTTAATCATGTCCAACCCAAGCGTTCCAGAGTCACAGGTTCCTGAATCGTCCGCCGCGCCTTCGATCGACGCTAACGAATCCTTCGACACGAACGAATCCTTCGCTGAAATGCTTTCGCAGTACGAAAAAAGCCATTCCCGCAAAACTAATGACGGCGGCAAACAGCTCGTTGGCACGGTGATTTCCGCCTCTGCCGATTCGGTGTTTCTCGATATCGGCTTCAAAAGCGAAGGCATTTTACCCCTCCATGCGGGCGAAAGCTTAAAGCCGGGAGACAAGCTGCCAGTTTCGGTCAAAGGTCGCGATCCCGAAGGTTATTACCAACTCACCCGCGCCAAGGTTGATAGGCCCAAAGATTGGGCCGCACTGGAAAAAGCTTTCGCGGATAAGGCAACGATTGTAGGCACCGTAACCGGCGTGATTAAAGGCGGCCTCAGCGTAGATGTAGGCGTGCGAGCTTTTATGCCAGCCTCCCGCAGCGGGGCGCACGACGCGGCCGAGATGGAAAAACTGGTCGAGCAGGAGATCCTTTGCCGCATCATCAAGCTCGACGTAGCCGAGGAAGACGTTGTGGTAGACCGGCGCGCCGTTGTCGAAGAGGAAGAGCGCTCAACCAAAGAGCGCCGCTATTCGGAGATGAAGGAAGGCGATGACGTAAGCGGCACGGTGCGCAGCCTAACCGATTACGGAGCGTTCGTCGACCTGGGCGGAGTGGATGCTCTGCTGCACGTGAGCGATATCTCGTGGAGCCGCGTTAGCAAGCCCTCCGATGCGCTTTCGGTAGGACAGCAAGTTGAGGCAAAAATTCTTAAGATATCGGAAGAAGGAGGCAAGCGTCGCATCTCCGTGGGCATGAAGCAACTGCTGCCGCATCCCTGGGATGCTGTGGCTGGAAAATATAATCCCGGCGAACGGGTGCGGGGAACGGTTACGCGCGTAGCGGAGTTCGGCGCATTCGTGGAACTCGAGCCTGGAATCGAAGGACTCATCCACGTTTCGGAAATGTCCTGGGGAAAAAAGCTGAGAAGTGCCGGCACTCTGGTGAAGCCCGGAGAGATTGTGGATGCCGTGATTCTCGGCGTGAACACCTCCGAGCGCCGCATGTCGCTGGGATTAAAACAGGCGTTGGGAGAT
Organism: uncultured Acidobacteriota bacterium; assembly: GCA_963755225.1. Taxonomy (GTDB): domain Bacteria; phylum Acidobacteriota; class Terriglobia; order Terriglobales; family Acidobacteriaceae; genus Sulfotelmatobacter. Next base: position 296,353 of record CAVWJE010000005.1, on the reverse strand, counting down.
CCCTGGGCGGAAGTTGCGCAGAAGTTTCCCGCCGGGTCGGTGGTTGAAGGCCCAATCGTCAGCATCCAGAAGTTCGGCGCCTTTGTGCAGCTTTCCGAGGGCGTGGAGGGATTGCTCCACATCAGCGAACTGAGCGCCGAAAAGCGCATCAACCATCCGCAGGAAGTGGTTAGGATGGGGCAGATCGTCAAGGCGCAGGTGCTCGCGGTCGATACGGAGAAAAGGCAGCTCCGCTTGAGCATGAAGCAGCTCGTTCCCAGCGGTCTGGACGAATACATCGCGGAACACAAAGAAGGAGACATCGTCACGGGCCGGCTGGTCGAGGTCTCGGATACGAGCGCCAGCGTGGAACTCGGCGAAGGCATTCACGCGAGGTGCGATCTAAGGAAGAACGGCCCAGCCGGAGAATTCAGTGCGCCTGCCGCTACCGCCGGCCACGCGAACGCGAAGCCCGATTTATCGTCCCTCGGCTCGATGCTGCAAGCGCGGTGGAAAGGCGGCGCGAGTGTAGCGGACGCCAAACCGGAGGAGCTCCGCGCAGGGCAGATTCGCAAGTTTCGGATCGCGAAGCTGGATGCCGCCGCCAAGAAGATTGCGTTGGAACTGTCTTAGAAAAGCCACTGGCTTATAAAAGCCATCACGGCACGGCTTTTGATTTCGACTGCACTCATTATCTAGACGATTAGTGCGTGAACGAAACGTTCAGCCCCGTCGTCAGTATCAAATCGTTTTGCTTTGTTCCTTCTGGTGGATTCGAGACATAAATATCGCTGAACTGATTCTGCCAACCCAGCCATTTGCTGATCTTCGTTACCGTTCCCAGATCGAATTCTCCACGGTATTCGCCGGTGTTCGATAAGTCAGGATAAAGATACAGCTTCTCCGCGATCACGGTGGTCTTGCCGATTTTGTGCATTAAGTCTTCGCCGAGCGTAAGCGCGGCGAAGCGGTTTGTGACCCCGTACGAGGTAAAAGTCGGCGGGGTCGTCACAGGCGTCACGACCGTTCCATTCGAATAGGTTTCGTGCGTGTAGTTCAGGCCGGCGGAAATGTCAAAGGTGGTGTAGTCTGACTTGACGGCGTGGACGCCCAAGCCGCCGCTATACACGCCGCGAAGATCGAGATCCTGAAGCGCGTTGCTCATGAAATCCGCGCTGCCGAAGGCAAAGGTGCGTACGCCGAAATTCCGATCATAGCGAATTCCCGCCGTCACCAGACTTGCCACCGTGCTGGGAGTCGCCAGCTCGTTGTTGGTGTCGATCGAAGTGGTATAGATCGTGATCTTGTCGCTCGCCGTGGCATGAACGGCATTGATGGCCAGAGCGAGGTTGGAGGTTTGGCTGTTGCCGCGCGCCAGCGAAAAGCCGACATTCGCCCCGCCATTCCACCCATGCAGCAAGCCTGGATGCAGCGATTTTTCGTAAGCGGTCTCTTCGGCGTCGTTGCGGATCAGCGCCACGCTTCCTGCCGGCACTTCGACCGTACCGCTGGTTTTAGTGGCGACTTCGAGTTTGCCGTCAGTCTCGGTGACCGGCCCCACGACAGTTTTCTTTGCGGATGTGGTGACGTGCAATTCCTGGTCTGTCTTGATCTCTGTGATGGCAGGGAACTGTATGGTTACATCGCCCGCGAAGTTCGTATGCAAAACCAAAGTCTTGCCATCGGACTTCATGATCTTTCCGCTCAGGCGGTCGCCATTCTTTAATGTGATTTGATCGGCGAATAATGAAGACGCGACTCCCAGAAATACAACCAGCGAAACTAACTTGATTTTGCGCAATGAATTATGTAACACCGCGTACCTCCGCATATGTAGAGTGAAAGCAATAGCTCAGATGCTATTGAAACGACCCGGGATCAGTTTTTGAAACGAGATGGGAAACGAGCACAAAGCGGCATTTGGCTTCAGACCGCGCTACTTCCGTGGCGATCAGGCCTTGGTATCTTTTGAGTCGGTGCTTTTTGTGGAATCGGCGGGCGCGGGAGGATTATCCTTCATCCCCTCTTTCAGCGCGCGGATTCCCTCGCCCAGCCCTTTACCGAGTTCGGGAAGCTTCTTGGGTCCGAACACCAGTAGGGCGATGGCAAAGATAATAATCAGATGCGTGGGTTGAAACAGGCCCTCGAGCATAGAAACCTCCAGGCAAACACTGCCGCTTTTTATACGGTATAAGAGCGGGTGAGCTTAGTCAACCGGAGGCACCTAAGAGGTGTTGTGCTAATCTCGATGGGCCTCTCTTCGTGACCTTTGCGAGTCCTTCGCGCCCTTTGCGGTCAAAAGCTTTGGCTTCCTAAATTAGGACACTACCCACTATGTAGCAGGACGTGGCTGAACCGCTCTGGGCCTTGTTCGCAAGGTCCCAACCTATTACTTCCGTGATCTTACCTCCGGCTCTGCCCTCGGACTAATGTAAATCAGCGGTTCGACTCCCGGAACCGCGAAGATTCCAACCCAAACCAGCAAAGCCATTCGTCGCCGGAGAGTCTGCGTGAAGCGCAAAGGGCTGTCAGTATTTCTGATTCTTTTGGGAACGGCTTTCGCCGCCCCTTCCAGCGAAACGCAGCCGGTAAATTCTGTTCAAATCGTAGCCTGGCTCATGTCCGGCATGAGCAGCCAGCGCATTGTGCGGCTGGTGCAGGAGCGCGGCGCGGCCAGCGTGCCCGATAGGGAGCAGATCCATCAGATTGAGGCCGCCGGAGCTGATACGAGCTTAATCCACGCGCTTACCCATTCAAAGTCTTCGGACGCCTCCGAAGCATCCGCCCCTGCGATTCCAGCATTCCTGGTGAAAGCTGCCCTTGATGCCCGTAGCCAACACTTTCACGAAGCCGAAGTCGCTCTGCGACAAGGCCTGGCTTCCGATTCTCAAAATGCCGCCCTGCATTTCGCTCTGGGTTCCATGCTTCGCCAGCAGGAGCAATGGGACGATGCCTTCGACGAGATCACCCGGGCCGCCGAACTAATGCCGGACTTTCCGGAAAATCACAGCAACCTGGCCTATATCTTCTATCGTCTCGACGATGGCCCCAATGCTATTGCGGAGGCGCGTACCGCTCTCAGCATGGATCCGAAGAACTCCGAGGCCTATCAGTTCCTCGGTCTTGGTCTCTACTCGGTGGGAGAATACGGCCCAGCGGTTCATGCCTTTATGGAGTCGCTCTCCCGCGATGCCGGAAACGCGGACACCTATTACGACCTCGGCATCACGCTGCATGCTGATGGCGATCAGGCCGCCGCGACTACAGCCTATCGCCAGAGCATTCGCCTGAATCCGGTTTTCTGGCAGGCGCATTCCAATCTCGCGTTGATTCTGCACGAGCAAGGCAGGCTCGACGAAGCCATCGCCGAATATCGCGAGGCCAAGAAGCTGGCTCCGCAGGAAGCTTCGGTAAGAAACAATTTGGGCAACACCTATTGCGATAAAGGGGACTTCGACGCTGCCGTATCGGAGTTACGCGAGCTTTACCGGGAGCATCCCGAGTGGGAGCAAGGCCACGGTTGCATGGCGCGCGCCTACATGGCGAAGCACGATTTAGCCTCCGCGATCGGGGAACTGGAACTGGCGGTGCGGCAGAATCCCACGGATTCCGCGCAACACCGGGTTCTCGGCGAGACCATGTTAATGGACAAGAAGCCGGAAGAGGGCTTGCGCGAGTTGCGGCTGGCCGTGACCCTCAATCCCGACTCTGACGCGTCTCACCGTTCGTTGGGGACGGCCCTGTTTCAGCAACAGCAATTGCCGGCGGCGGAAAAAGAGTTCCGCGAAGCGTTGCGCCTCAACGCTTCCCCGGAAAACCACTACGCGCTTGCGGCCTGTTTAATGACCATGAGCCGCTACGAAGAAGCTCTATCGGAGTTGGAACTGGCGGCCCGGCTCGATCCCGAGCGCAATCTGTATCGCGCGCGGCTCGAGGAACTGCGGAAGCTGATGGAGTTGCAAACGAAGGAAACGGATTCAAGGTAGTCGGCCCCACCGGGCCATTACCCGCATGGTACTACCGTCATTTTTAATCGCGCCCGCTCTTTCTTAGACTTGAGGTCGCGAAGGTGCAGCACCGCGACGGGATTGAGCGCCTCGCGCAAGAAACAGCCGCTTTCTGGAGAAACTGACCAATGGACTTGACTCAATCGGGAAAAGCAGCCGCAGCCGCAAAGCCGGCGACGTCGGTTCCACAGCAAGAAAACGATATGCGAACCGACCTCCGTCATCTGGAACGGCTTCAGGCCGCCGCCCCGGGCGAGGCCGCTCACAAGTCCAACGGCTACGGCTTGCCCTGCGCCAAGTGCCGTCTTTACTATCCCGCGAACCTTGACATTTGCCCGACCTGCAACAATAAAGAAAGAGTTTCTCCCAACGTAGTGCCGGCGAGACCGAAGTCGCAGGCTGCGGCCGAGGCAGTGCCGCCAGCAGCCGTGGTCGAGCAGGAGAGGGAAGCTTTTCTAAAGGAATTCAAGTCGCAATTATTCGCGGCGCACGCGGAAGTCACCAATTCGCCTTCACCGGCAACGTGTACTTTGGGCGAGCATCACGCCCAGGCCGCCGAAGCGGCGACAATCTGCAAACCCTGTTACGACCGCATCCAGGAGCGCGTGGACGTTTGCGAAGCCGCGCTGCACATCGACGTAAAAGACGCCGCGCAAATCGTTTATGACGCCGTGTGGGCCGACCCATCCGACCCCAGCAAAACCTACACCAACGCGGCCAGCGCACTGCTCACTGAGCTGCGAAGACGCTCTGGAGTTTCCACCTTGCTGGGACCGTTCCAGCCGCTCGGCAACTGAATCCGGATTTCGACGCTGGATTTCGAGTTTGGATTTCGACCTCGGAGTTCGCTCTACGCGTAGACGTTGAGCCCGCTCCGAGCTCCGTATTCGCTTTCCAGTATGGAGGTCGTAAGGTCGGAACTGCTCGAAGAAGCGACATTCGAATTCAGCGTGCTGAGCAAATCCTCTACCAACTGCACCGATTGCGATGCCGCGCCCGCTTCGCTTGCGAGCTCCGGCGACCCGCTTTTCAGATCGCTCTGCACCGTTGCAAGCGCCGATTGAGCGGTGGAAAGATCGCCTGAACTCAGCGCGCTGCTGAGAGACGTAAGGTCGGTGGAGAGCTGCGTATCGCTCGACAAGCTGCTTCCAGCCGCCGCTGCGGAGTTTTGCAGCAGAGTCTGCAAGCTCTGGAATGCCGACTGAGAACTTGTCAGATTGCCCGATGCCAGGCTATTTTGCAGCGCCTGCAACGCCTGTTGCAATTGCGTGGAATTGCTCGTCGAAAGAACGTATTGGCTGAGACCCGCCGCCGAGATTGAGCTGATCGACATAACGCAAGAATCGTGGTCTTGTCGTCTGGTTTGTGGGGCGGGGCCGGCAACTCTCAGCCACCGCTCCTTGGCTTGTTAAGGCTATCGGCAGAACCGTAGCACAACCTTAGAGGCCGCTGAAAAACTCCTTCAAGGGCCAAGGCTCACTCCAGCGGCTGAAGCGGCTGTCGATATTATCGAATCTTAACGCCCTCAAAATTGTTTGCCAGGAAGTTTTTCAGTGGCCTTCTTACTTTGGCCGCAAGATTCGGATAGTGCGTTTGCTGACGCTGCCGTAGGCTATTTCCATCATGACTTCCACCAATACGATCTATCCGGCAATCTTCGCAAATGCCATACTCGCAAAGGAAGCGCCAGACCGAATGTCACCCGCCCATTCCAATCCGCCGCGCCGAAGCCGAGGTTTGACCGGCGGGCGTTCGACAGACGAGCGTTCGACGGACGAGCAGCGCTGGGGCGCAATCCTGGCGCGCGATTCCGCTCGAGACGGGGAATTTGTTTTTGCCGTTTCGAGTACCGGTGTTTATTGCCGGCCATCGTGCCCGGCGCGCCGTCCCCGGCGCGAAAATGTGACATTTTTCTTGCGGCCTGAGAGCGCCGAGAAAGCGGGATTCCGCGCCTGTCTCCGCTGCCGGCCGAACTCTTTTATTGGCAATCACCGGTCAAGTCTTGCGAAAGAAATTTGCCGCTATATCGAGCAGCACGTCGATGAACCAGTCACGTTGAATCTTCTGGGCAAGGCTTTTCGGCAAAGTCCCTTCCACTTACAGCGCCGATTCAAAGCGGCGCTCGGAATCACGCCGCGCGAATATGCCGATTCCTGCCGCATGCGTTTGCTCAAACGCAATTTGCAGGCCGGCGATAATGTGACTCGCGCCATGTATGACGCGGGCTATGGCTCCAGCAGCCGCCTCTACGAGAAGACCACGTCGCAACTGGGCATGACGCCCGATAAATACCGCCGCGGAGCAATCGCCGCCACCATTCGCTATGCGCTGGCCGATTCGCCGATCGGGCGAATGCTGATCGCGGCCACCGACAAGGGTGTTTGCGCGATCCAATTCGGACGATCCGACGGCGAGTTGATCGAAGGTTTGAAGCGCGAATTTCCCTTTGCTGCGCGCAAGCCCGACGAGGGCGGATTACAACTTTGGATCCGCGCTTTACTTTCGAAAATGAGCGGCAGGGAACTCGACGCGGCGCTGCCGCTGGATATCCGCGCCACGGCATTTCAACGGCGTGTTTGGACTTATTTGCAGTCGATTCCCTTCGGCGAAACTCGCTCCTATAAACAGGTGGCGAAAGCCATCGGGCAGCCCAGCGCCTGCCGTGCCGTGGCGCGGGCGTGCGCAACCAATCCAATCGCGGTTGAGATTCCATGCCATCGCGTGGTTCGCGAAGACAAGACCGCCAGCGGCTACCGCTGGGGCGTCGAGCGCAAAAACACGCTGCTCAAGATGGAGCGACGCGGACTTTAAGAAATACCGCGGGGGCTATTGTTACTCATCTGAAAAAAAGGGCTGTTGGCCCACGATCACAAGCTTCCCGCCTGGCGCAGCATTCCGCCGTCAATAAAATGCGTGCTGCCGGTGATATAGCCGGCCGCATCCGAGGCCAGGTACACCGCTAAGTCCGCCACCTCTTCCGGCCTGCCCCACCGTCCCAACGGAATCTCCGCCATTAGTACTTTTTCGATTTCAGCGTTGGCCTCAACATCCTTATCGATCGGAGTGTAGATCGCGCCCGGTCCGATATTGTTAACGGTGATTTTGTGCGGCGCAAGCTCGACCGCAATGGTTCGCATCAGCATGCGAAGGCCGCCTTTGGATGCGCAATAGGGAGCGTTGGTGGGCATGGGAAGATCCTCGTGAACGGAAGAGATATTGATGATGCGTCCGCCGTTGCCCTGCTTGATCATCTGTCGGGCCGCAGCCTGCGCGCATAAGAATGATCCCGTGAGGTTCACGGCGATCACCTTGTTCCAAAGGTCGAATGGAAAATCGACAAATGGCCGCTTGAATTCGATCCCCGCATTGCTTACCAGGATATCGAGTCGGCCAAATTTGGCCACGGTCTGGTCCACCAGGTTTTGCACCTGCGTTGGATCGGAAACGTCGGCCTCAATGCAGATGCCCTGCGCCCCAACCGTGACGATTTTCTTGAGCGTCTCCTCGGCAAGATCGCCCTTGCCCACGTAGTCGACTGCGACAGCCGCTCCCTCGCTCGCTAGAGCCAACGCGATGGCCTGCCCAATTCCGGTCGCGGCTCCAGTCACGATTGCTACTTTACCGCCAAGCTTCATGGTCGATTCTTTCGCTAATCCGTTGTTGAAGAGTTGTTGGATGCGGTTTGGTGGGCCTGGCGCCAGGATTTTCTTCCCCATCTTTTTACAATAGTTTTACAATCTTGTGACGAACGGCGACGGATTTCAATCTACCCTCTCAACCTTTCTGGAGAAGACCCCAGATCGAAGTGAAAAAAATTTAAAGTGAAATTAGCAAGGAGAGCCCTCTGTGCGCATAAAACAGAAACCAAGGCGGAGGATATGCCCTGAGATACCTCGGGCAGTGATGTCTGGGCAATGATATCCAGGCAATGATATCCAGGCAATGATATGCGGCACAATGACGTGTGGGAGGATGAACCCGTGCAATTCAAACCCCGCAGCCGAAGTTCGGTTGCGGGGTTCACTTTTAAGGTTTTGATTCGACGGGCCGGCTAGGGAAGTTTCTTCAACGGCGCGCCATTGTATTGATTGTACTGCTGGGGCTCTGGAACTCCGTGGCGCAGTCCACGCAGGCCGAAAGGCGTGGGCTGTCCCTGCCCTCCGGTCGCCTTCCACCACGCCGGGAGAGTCTTGAATGCGAAGACCATGTCGTAATCGGTCGCGATCGAGCCCGTATTCGGATCCTGCGGCTCGGTGCCCGGGCGGCTCTGGAACCAATTGGACCAATCCGCCGAACCCTGCGCCGGGGAACAGATGTAAGGATCGTTCGGCTGTCCATTCGGGCACGTCTTAAACGGTGGGCCGGGATTTGGGTTGGGATACGAAGGCAACAGGAACGATAGCATCTTGTGTTGCGCCGGTTGCCATTCCGCAGGCCCGTGGCAGCTCATGCAGGAAGAATCGGGTTCGTTTATCAGGACCTTCGTTCCTACCTGAATGTCGTTTCTCGCGCCATCGTTCGGACCCGAGAGCCGTCCTCCCCAACCTAAGGTCTGAGTCGAGTACAAAGGCGCTTTGGGATTAATCCAATTTTCCGACAACTTGGCATTCGGATCCTTGGCCGAGTCCATTCCTGGATCGTTGCCCCACATTGCGCCCAATGGCACCATCTTGTCCCACGCATCGCCTTTGGCGTTGACGTCGTAAACGAGGGTGGCAAATACCCATCCGGTTTTCGGAGCTGCAATCGTATCCTTCACGATCAGGTCGAACTGCATGATGTAACCATTGAGCACGGCGGGCGGCGGATTGGTGTCCGGCCGCACGGGAATGCCCACGTAGACGGGCCATTTGGCTGCTCCGTCCGTCACTGGCCACCAGTTGCTTTGTATCTTGGGATCGTCCGATAGGAATATTGCAGCCTTCACGACGACCGAGCCTTCGTCAAACTGAAAATTAGCGGTTTGCACATTGGGCTGCATTGCGCCCTCGCCCCACACCTTGTAGAGCGAGTAGGCGGCGCGCTCGTCATAATAAGTAAGTACCTGGGTGTCGAATATAGTTTTCAACCCGGTGCCGGGAAAAATCTGAGGCGCAAATTGGCGGCGCCATAGGTGCCGTGGATACTCTCCCGTTGCGATCCCAGCCACGGCTCGTTATACCAGTGCGCCTTCGCGGCGTCCCAACGCTTGTAATCCAACAGTAACCGGCGCGCGTTCGGCGCGACAAATTGTTTCACGGCTTCCACGTACGCTCCGGCATTCTGCGGGGTGATTTGGACGCCGCCGATAGCCTTGAGCCACGGAGGATTTTTCATTGGAGGCAGCGGCTTCTGCGGCCAATTGTGACTCAACGCGAAGAACGGCCCCGGATATTGTGATGCCGGGGGAATCAGCCCATTATTCGTGAGGAATGGATCCGGTGGAACCGTCGCCAGATTGGCATTGGCGTCGAAAGGATGCTCCTGGGCAAACGCGGGGCTGGCGGAATGGGGCAGCATTCCAATCAGCAGGAGAAACGTAACTACGGTGGTAACGAAATACGAAACTCGCGAAGAGAAGGTTCTCACGGCGGGACCTCCGACAATCGAAGTTCTGCACCCAAAATCCGCAGGCTATTGAAATCGACAGAAGTGTAAGCCTGCGTCGGGGTGTAAGTAAACTTATTTGTCGCTGAGTTATGTCGCAGCAATAATCAATCGAGAGCTTGCCCCTGTAATTGACTTACACCGTTAATAAGCAGAATTGATAAGCGGAAATGATAAGCAGGAAACCTTTAACGCCGAGATTCACTTACTTCGGCGTTACGGGTTGCCACGCTGCTTTCGCGCCACTGCCGCCCAGTTCACGAATGCTAGGCCGATTGTCGCAATAAGAATCAGGGACTGGCCGAAGTCCACGCGCGTTACCAGAATCAAACACAAAGCCACGCCCAGCGCGGCGAAGAGATTCCCGGCGGGCAGGTGGAATAGTGCGCTCGTTCCTTCGGGCCTGCGGCGCAAAATGGGCAACGCCGCGCAGCCTACGCCGTAGTAAAGCAGGCGTGCCACCGCGGAGAGCGTTACGTTCCAGGTGAAATTTCCGGTCAGCGCTAATCCCCACACCATGGCGGCAAACACAAGGATCGAGACATATGGAGTGTGGAAGCGGCGATCCACGGCGGCAAAAACCTTGGGAAAGTCTCCTCGCTCGGCCAGGGCGAAGGAAACCCTCGGCATGGCGAGAATTTTTGCGCTGAGATATCCGTAGAAAGAGATCAGCGCCCCAACCGCAATCAGCGCGGCGCCGATGGGACCGACCGCGATCCGTGCCACATCGGCCAATGGACGCGAACTGGCGGCGGCGTTCGGCAAAACTCCTACCACCACCAATTGAATCAGCGCGTAGATTGCAGTGCACAGCAGCAGCGCGGCGAACAGTGCAAAGGGAGCATCGCGTCGCGGATTCTTCGCTTCACTCATCGGGGCCAGCGCAGTCTCGAATCCGCCATAAGCGAAGACGAGAAGCAGCATAGCCCTCATCCATTGGCTGGTAGTGGGACCGGCAAGCGGAACCGCCGCAAGCATCCAGTGATGACGCCGAAGGACGATCAACCCAAGAATAATTACGCCGAAGAGCGCCACAAGTTTGGCCGCCGTAAACAAATTGCTTATTTGCGATCCGGCGCGCACGCCGCGGATATTGATGAACGCGAGCAAACCCACAAGCAGCGTAAGAATGATGGCCCGTGGCACCGTATCCCTGGCATGCGGCCAAAATTCGCCCAGGTAAATTACGAAAAGGTTCGCATTGGCGGCGGGCGCAGCTACTTGCCCGAGCCAAAGCATCCAGGCGGTTTGAATGCCCATGAAGCGTCCGAAGGCAACCCGAGCGTAAAGATACGGGCCTCCCGCCTCCTGAAAGCGTGAAGCAACTTCGGCGAAGCAGGCAACAATCAGGCTCATTCCCGCGCCGGCCGCGAGCACCGCATAAGGGCTGTAATCGCCGATAAGAGCGGCCACCGCCGACGGCAGCCCGAAAACCCCGCTGCCAATGATCGAGTTCACCACCAGCGCCGCCAGACTCCAGCGGCCTATTGCGCGCACTAATCCGTGACGCGGCGGGCTTGCCCATGCGGATCCCGTCATCGCGCGTTTGTATCACAACTTGCAGCGGTTCGGAAAACCTCGTTAAAAGCGCTTCCGAGCGGCGTGAAGCGCGTCTGGTCTCCAGCAAAAAGGTAACTTCGTCGCCCGCGCTGCAATCGTTCCGATTTGCGGTGCGTCTCCGCGAGGCCCGCCAACGTTCCGCGGAAAGCCTCAAAACCCTTGCCAGATGCGGTGTTCAGCATCATCGTCCACCAGCGGTTACCTTGCAGACCAAAGTAATTGCTTGAATTACGAAAGCGCATGATCGTGGGATATCTATCCGCTCCTTCATTGCGATGAGATGTTCAAACCACATAGACATGTCGATCAACTCACAGATGGACGACCTTCACACACGAATGGTGCGCGTCACCGAAGACCTGCGCGTGATTCAGCGGGAGTTGAATTGCGCCGCCATGCAGGCGCCCAGCGATCCCGAATTGATGGAGGCTCTAAGCGCGCTGCCCGAGACTGAAGCGATCCAGGTGCTGTGCAAATCGCTCGATCAGATGCGACACTTTTTGTGGTTCTACACCCAGGTTATGAGCAACGATCCGGAACTTGGCGATAAGCTTCGCCAATCGAACGCTTCGAAAACGATCGAAGACGGCAAAATCGATACTTCTTTTCTCGATCAACTTACGCGCGCCGATGAAGCCGTGCTGCTGCGCTATCTCGCCGACGCAAAAGAGCGCAAGCCGAACTAGAACAAGATTCCTCGCCACGGATTTTCGCGGATCGCACGGATCAAAACAAACACTAAGGCTGATAGCGCCCGCGCACGATAGTCTTGCGAACTTCTCCATCCGGGCTCAGCACAACAATATTCGCCTCCGCGCCGGGTGCGAGTCTTCCGTGCTGCTCCAGACCCACGGTCGCAGCCGGATTTAGCGTTGCTGCGCGCACCGCGTCTTGCAGGCTCCAGTCGCCCAATTGCATGACGTTGCGAACCGCGCGGTCCATCGTCAGCACGCTGCCCGCCAGTTTCCCATCCATCGTGCAGCGGCCGTCTTTGACTTCGACCTGAATGGGACCGAGTTGGTAAGTGCCATCTGGCATACCCGCCGCCGCGGTGGCATCGGTAATCAGTACCGTCCGCTCGACGCCCTTCGCCTGTAAAAAAAGCCGCACAATTTCGGGCGCAATGTGAATTCCGTCCGCAATGATGTCGGCGCTGAGCTGAGAATTGGTTAGCACCTCGCCCAGAATTCCAGGTTCGCGATGATCCAACGGCCGCATCGCATTGAACGTATGCGTGGCATGCCGAGCCCCAGCCCGCACTCCTGCGCGCGCCGTGTCAAGCATGGCATCGGAGTGGCCGATGCTTACGCACACATGTCGCCGCGCCGCTTCCGCAATCACTTCGAGCGCCCCCGGAAGTTCAGGTGCAATGGTCATCATCCGGACATGCCCGCGCGCGGCCTGCCAAAATCGCTCGAAGATTTCGAGCGTGGGCTCGACCAGATATTCCGGCGGATGAACCCCGCGCCGCTTATGACTAAGAAATGGACCTTCCAGATGAATCCCGAGCGGCCGCGCCTGCACTGGATCCCCGCTGCTCGAAACCCGCTCCGCTTCGATTGCATTCGCCAGGCGATTGAGCGACGCGCAGATTTCATCGAGCGGCGCCGCGACCGTAGTAGGAAAATATCCGGTGACGCCGTGCGTGGTCAGAAATGTATTCAGCTGCGGAAGCTCGTCAGCCGTCGCGCGCATAACGTCGAGCCCCGCGCCCCCGTGCATGTGGATATCGACGAACCCCGGCGCCAGCGTTGCGCCAGGAAAATCGACGACGGTGGCGTTCCCGGGGATTTCTTTTCGATCGCGCGACGAAATGGCCGCAATCGAACCCTCGTCAATGAAGACGAGAGGATCGCGTATTTCCTCCCGCGGCGTATAGAGACGGCTGGCGCAAATAACGATCATGTCGCGCGCGAACCGGAGCCGCTCGACCCCGGTTGCGTCAACAGTGTAACGCGAAAGTTGAGTCGGCAGCCCGGGGAGGAGCGGTGGCGCTGCGATGTTATAATCGGGTTGCCTATCGAGAAGTAAGCGGGCCATGGCCATTCTCGGCCAGCCCGCAACAGCGTCGGGGAGTGGCTCAGCCTGGTAGAGCACCTGGTTCGGGACCAGGGGGTCGGAGGTTCAAATCCTCTCTCCCCGACCAATCTTTTCAAGCACTTAAACTGCGTTTCTGGTTTTCCGTCTACATCGATGGTGTCGATTTTGTAGACGGTGCCTGCTTCGCTGATTTTTCTGAGGATTTCCGTTGAGAATTACAAACTGATCTTTTTGCAAGAATCCCTCTTAATCTTCCCAGTGGAACTCCCATACAGACATTTTGCCTGTGAACCACGAGCGACCCGTTCTGAGGGCCAGGGACGGTCACGCGACTATTCTCGCGGGCCGCATAGAATAAACCGGCTTTCACCATCTGATATGCCGAAAGTGCGCAAATGGAGGAGTGTACCTCGGGCCTGTTTCCCGCCACTCTGGACAACGACGAAATAAACGCCAATGTCTCCCTAACAGGCCCTCCCAAGCTCACTTCTCGCACGATAGTGTCTTCGCGCATCGGGCAGGGCCGATTCTCGCCCAATCTTCTTGTCTAATCCGCACATGTTATGCTGGCCTTTTGAAACCCCAACTAACAAAATGGCAACGCCGAAAAAAGAGGCGGTGGTACATCGGTTTTTGCATCTGTCGGACGTTCACTTTGGCCAAGAAAAAAAGGATGGCACGATTCAGCGCAGTCGACTTTCGCAATCCCCAAAGCTGGAACCGCTATACTTATGTTAGAAACAGTCCATTGACCCTAGTCGATCCCGGCGGAACGGTCGACATAAATCCCGGATTTACGTATGAAATGATGGGGGCAGAAGGCAGCGGTGGCTTTGACTGCCAAGTTGACGGTCTAGATGCTTCGTGTCAAATGGCATACGCCGAACTCCAAGGCGGCGGGGCGGCACAGTGCCCGGAGAACAACTGTGGTATCGGCACATCAACACCTTATCAGTGCCTCGATGCGGTCTGTGGCTACATGAGCAATCAGTACGTGGCCACACACGAGAACGAGTGGAATGGAGTTCTGTACTCAAATGCTGAATGGGCCACGTTCTTGACGGATGCTGTAGATGCTCAGCGGCAAGCGCTCGCGGACGCGATTGTTGCCGCCAATCCGAACCTGACGTACGACAACGTGTACAGCAACTTACAATACGACCATACACAAGGTGGCAATGCCAACTTTGTGTACTTAGGCGACTTGAACGATCTATCCTTCATCCCTGACTATGACACTGGTGGAGGGAACTCTTCTAGAGAAGGGGGGATACCGTCGATCCACATGCCTGGCGCTACCGACGACGGCCTGGCCATTTTGCACCTCGATAGTGCCAATCCGTTGTGGGGTTTCGGACTGGGTGCCTTCCTGCATGGGCTGATTGACGTGGGGTTCGGAAATATCAACCCAAGAGTGCCGATGGGTCCCTGGTAAGACATGCTTCGTGGGCTGCGACAATGGCTGGTTTGGCTTTTAGCACTCTTCTCTTTTTGCGCGGCCCCTTGCATGTCCGCCCAATCCGCGACGAAGATCGCTGAGCTGAAACTTAGAGACTATGGCTGGCAGGAGCCAGAGTCGGTCCACCCACACGAGCTCGATACGATTGAAAAGCGCTCACTGGTGATTGATCACAAAGGCCGCATCCTGGTGGGCTTCCCGGTCAGGGAGCGCCACGGCCTCGTAACCCGTGAGCAGCCAGCCCTGTCACTCCACATAGTGGGTTTGACGCCACAAGGAAAAGTAGATCTTTCAGTCGCATTGCCAGCCAATGGCTGGCGGAACAACAGCATCTACCTAAACGACTCCGACCAAATCATTGCGCGTGCGAACGATGCCCTTCAGATGTTCGCGGGTGAAACTGACGCAAGCCCCACCAGGAATTCTTGGAAAGCTATTGCGCCTTGTGGATTGCGTTGCCGAATCGAGCAATCATCTAGTCGTCGCACGTTGTTGCTGGAGAATTGGGACGCTGACTTTCCCGCAACTATTGTTGATGCTGTTCAGGGGGCTGTCACAAATCGGTGCGCAAAACCTCCATATTCACCACAGTCGATCACCGATGAGTACGCCTACTTTTCAGGCCAAGGGAGAGGACCTACATATACTCCCTTCCTCTACCGTTGGCCCTTTTGTGAACATGAGCAAGGTATCCAAATCCCGCTGGAAGCAAGTGGGTTCTTGCGTGCGCTGAATGACGAATCGCTGGTTATTGTCGCGCATTTTGTGAACCGCCATCGCCCCGCTGAAATTCAAATACTGTCGCCCGATGGGCATGTCAAGTTTCGACAGGCGATCGCGAAGCATGACATCTTCATGAACAGGATTCGGAACAGTGAGCGGGGCGACCGGTTCGCAATTGACATCTGGACCCTCCGCGGCAGCCTGCAGGCGCTGGACATTTCAGGTCGCAGAGTAGCACATCGAGTCGCAGTGTACAGCAGCAAGACAGGTCAGATGCTTGCCGACATTTCTGTTAACCCGACGCAGCGCTACGGCTTCGACTTTGCGCTCAGCCCCGACGGGCATCGACTTGCTGTGGTCGTTGATGACGTACTGACGGTGACAAATCTGGAGTAGGGAGTGACCTGCCCCTGCTTTTGTTCACGTAAGAACACGACACTTTCTGCCGCTCCATCTCGGGTTTGAGCCGAGCAGGAAATTATTGTCCCCGCAATAATCATGCGAACAAAATGGGACGGAAGCGATAGGAATACAAAGCTGCGGTTCTGGCCGTAGACTCGAGGGTAGATGATGTTGTTAACGGACGAATCGCCAGCACCGGCACCACGCAGAACCCGTATCTCTACAGCGGTGAGCGCTACGACAGCAACATCAACCTCTACCACCTGCGGGCGCGGTACTACAATATGTTGACTGGCCGGTTCGAGACCATGGACCCGGAGCTGGGAAAGATATTTGATCCGGGCACGCTGCACAAATATGTTTATGCGAACGGAAACCCGACCAACAGGGTAGACCCTCTTGGGCTGGACGCGTTCGAATACTCGGCCGACCTTCAAGTGGTGTTCAAGACTCACGGCTTGGACCATCTCCTGGCTGAGGGATTAGAATTGACACAGCCGGAGGTCGAAGCCTATGTCGAACAATTGGTCCGGGAGATTATCCAAGAAGAGGGGGTTTCCCCGGCGCAATAATCGACATACCTTTTTTGATGAGTCAGTTAGGTAATGTCCCTTGGGCCGCCAGGATATTTATTATTGCCGATGCGCTCATTGAGGTGACAACCTATTTCCCGATTAATAAGTAATAGGGAGCTGAAGTGAATTCTGGATTTCGAGAGCTTACGGGTCGAGAGCGAAGGTTGGTCGAGAAGCTCTTGGAGGTTGACTTCCCAGGCCGTGACGAATTGCGTACCCAGTTGGCTTCGATAAAGGCAAAGCAAATCGAGGAAGACGGAACGTTACGCCTGCTATGCGATTCAGGTCTTCCCTCATCCGGAAAATTCGCGCTCGTGTCGGAGGGCGCGTGCAAGGACGGCGACGGCGGGGACGTGAGCGTCATGCTTCACCTCAATAAAGATGGCTTTATGACCATGCTTGAGATCATCAAATACGGACCGGCGCCGATTATTACTCCTCCGTCTGCCGATGATTTGGTGGTTTTGATGCCCGAAAGAAGGGGAGACAGGCGAAGAACGTCCTGAGAGTGCGAACCGGTCTGGAGGGCGGCGACTTCGAGAATCACATGCTGACCCACGGCTCCGTGACCATGGTTTATGACGGAGACGGAAATCGAGTTAGCGAGACTCTGGGCAGCAACGCCAAGAAGTTTCTTGTTGATACGCTGAACCCCACCGGCTATGCGCAGGTGCTCGACGAGCTTGCCAACGGCGCGGTGACCCGAACCTTCACCTACGGTCGGCAAGCTCATCAGGCGGGTGGCCCAGGCTTTTGATCTCGCTGGCATACGAACGCAGTGGGTGCCCCGTCCTTCGCGCACTTTGCGAAGGGCGGGAGTCGGGAATGCATGCGCCGAGTGGGTTTGATCGCGCCGCCACGACGAATCAAATAACAAACGCACCATCGTTACCCACCCTTGCAAAAAACGCAAGGATGGGGCACCCTCACTGAGAATGGTGCCGGAAGAAATCGCGAAAGGTGGGCCACCCGCCAATCACGTTCGGAACGTACGCCAACATACCGTTCACCGTAAATGCTCCGGTCCCGATCAGCGTAGCGTATGACCTTGATCACAATGGCGGATTGAACGACTTTACGAAATTTCCCCCTCCCAATAACTATGTCGAAGTCTTGGCTATAAACAGCTATATAAGCGGCATTCCGGGAAGCAACCCAAGCGATAAATGGGTATCTTACGTTTATTCCATGTCCCCAGCTTCTACAGAAGGCCTCTCGAATAATGTTCCGGGTGACCTGCCCCCAATTTCCGTTCACGTAAGAATACGACAACTTTGCTCAACTCCCTCTCCGGTTTGAGCCGGGATGGGGGAGCGCGAGGGGCAAGGGACGGCGTTTGAGTCCCTTGCCCCTCGCTCAGCTGTGTAGAAGCCCACTGCCTGCGCCGCCGCAAACTCTTTCGGGGTTTTGTATCCCAAGCTGCTGTGCGGACGCTCTTCGTTGTACTCGATCCTCCACCCCGCGATCTTGCGCCGGGCATCGAACAAGTTCTGAAACCAACTCACCGTCAAACATTCATCCCGCAATCGTCCGTTGAAACTTTCTACGCGCGCGTTCTGCGTTGGCTTGCCCGGCTGAATGTGCAGCAACGCGATCTGCCGTTCCACGCACCACGCCAGAAAATGCCGGCTGGTGAACTCCGGCCCGTTGTCACTGCGGATCGCTTCCGGCCGGCCTCGCTCCGTGATGATCTGGTCCAACACTCGCGTGACTCTCCGGCTGGCAAAGCTCGTATCCACTTCCAAGGCCAAACACTCCCTGGTGTACGCATCCACCACGCTCAGCACCCGGATCGTTCGTCCGCACTCCACCGCGTCGTGCACAAAATCCAGTGCCCACTCCTGATTCGCCGCAGTCCGCGCCAGCAGCGGCCTTCCCTGGCGCACGCAATGCTTCCGCTTCTTCCGACGAATCATCAACCCGGCCTCGCGATAGATCCGATGCACTCGCTTGTGATTCACATGCTCTCCCGATCGGCCCAGCAACACATGCAGCCGCCGATACCCGAAGCGCGGCTTCTCGCGCGCCAACTCCACCAGTCTGCGTGCGCAGCGGTTCATCGCTGCGTGTTGTCCGATAGCAGTAACTCGCGACCGCGATCCCGATCAGCCCGCAAACCCGGCGATGGCTGGCTCCGTACTCACTCCGCAGCCAGCCCGCATCCGACCTCCGGTCTACGAGCTCCACCCGTTTTTTGCGATCAGCGCCTTCAGCATCTCTTTGTCCAAGCTCAGATCGACTACCAGCTTTTTCAACTTCGTGTTCTCATCGCGCAACTGCTTCGCTTCCTGCGCCTCGCTGACGTCCATCCCGCCATACTTCGCTTTCCAGGCGTAGATCGTGTGCTTCGATACCCCAACTTCCCGCGCCACGTCTTCCGCTTTGCGCCCCGCTTCCAGTTGCTTCAGCGCCCCGATCATCTGCGCCTCCGTGTGATTGCTCCTCGACATGCCACCTTCCCCTTTCCTTCGACGAAATCATACTCAGGTTTGTTCGGAAACAGGGGAGCAGGTCACGGGGCAGACCGAATGGGTCGAGAATACAACCCTGAGCGGTCAAGCTTGGGTGACAGCCCACGAAACGGGACATCTCTTGGGGTTATGTCATCCTGATGCTCAGGGCGTGAACTGCTTACCGACGAAGTATAAAGACACGAAGGATCTAATGACAGGAAACGATCCGGGTACAGCTCCGTGCCGACTTCACGCGGATCAGTGGAACGAATTGAATGCGACGGGAAGCTCGACAAACCCGGCCCAATGGGAACTAGCTCCTCCTCAACCCCAAGATCAGTAATGTTTAAAGGGTGGCAGCGAATGAAAACAAGATTGCCGATTATCGTCCTGCTTCTGCTCGGTGCGGCATTTGCCCAGGATGGCCAGCCAGTCAAGGATTCGCTATTGAATCGCGCTCGGAGCGGTGACTACTCCGCCATATCGAAAATGGAACGAGACACCGATCTACAAGGTCTCCAAACTTTGATACGCGATCCTGATTTTCGAGGCAAACCAGCAGTGCGATTGGCATTGGCCAAATTGGGCGATCATGATTCGCTGCAATTCTTTGCATGCCAAAGCTTGACACAGGTTGGTGGGTCGCACATCTTCATGAGTGGCGTTCTCGATCAAATTGACGGCGAATTCGCCATTCAAGCATACAAGCGGCTGCTCGATTCCGATCCGAGGTTTCTTCCGGCTATTGAAGAGGCGAACAGGAAGTGCCATACCGACAAGAAAGCCGTGGACTGCGTAGTACCCGGCCCACCAAGTCTTTCAGCACTATTGGAACTTTGTAAATTGGTGCCTGATTCCCCCTTTTCAAAGCTTACTGAACTGGAGATTCAAGCACACTCCGGCGAGTTCAAGTTGAAATGGAAAGCCTGGATTGACGCTCATCAATCTGAACTGCAAAAGTTCAAGCCGACCGCAGCAGGAATTCGTTTCGATCCGGCGTCGTGTTCTAAGTTTCATGATGTCTCAGCCGTTGAACGCAGGGTACACGCAATCGCCGGTGAGCATGCGGTACCTTGTGGCCCTGCAAGGTACGCCGTAGATACTGTGCCAAGTCCCATGAATAAATGTATTCTAGAGGCATTTGCCGATAAGAAGCCGTTCTATGCCTGGTACGAAGGTTCGTACGCTTTAAGTACAGACCGTAACGACGTAGCGGGGGGCCTCGCGAGCACTGGCAGAGGAGACGTTTTCACAGTGTGGTTCGACGACGAGGGTGCGAGCTTGGAGGGTTGGGGCGCGAATCCACAAGTGTTTGATGACGGCGACACGATTGTTGTCGAATGTCCCAAGCCTATCAAGTTTCGCGAAGCCGCCGCCGGAAACTTAACCTGCGTTTCGCAAGCAGGCAATCCGCGTTTGTCCCCGCACTAAGCAAGGGAGAGCAGACAGACTCGGGTGGGAACGCGGCTATCGTCTCGAAGGCGCAAGTTCCGAGAGCACTTGCTCTATGTGTCTATCCCGTTGCGGTAGGTGGCATAGGCCTAATGCTGGTGACACCGCTAATCCTCCGGGCTGAGATCATTTCGGTCTATCAACGCTCGGGAGTTACGCTTCAAATTAATTTGTTACTGACGATCATTTTGTCGTCTGCGTATTTGAATTATTCCATACCGGATCTTCCTCTTAGCCCCGATACCCACTACCCACCATCTCTAGCGAGGCCAGACGCAGGAAAGAGTTACAAGGCGGGAACGCCTAGTGTAAGCAACAACAGTTTTACAACTGGCGTCTTACGGATGTCTGTGACCATGGGTCCTCGCCTTGAGTTCCGAGAATTCTGTACAAGCTCATCCGCGACTGAGAGATAGGCTAGCTATGACCAGTTCCCCGTTTTTCACACATCGGAGATACGAAGGAATTGTTCGGTTCAGCCAGATCGTCAGCGGAACGATTTTCGGACTGTAGACGATTTTGTAGCAGCAAAAGCACCGAAGTTCAACAGAGATCAACGAGACACTGGTACGAGACCGCAACTCATTCAGCACCAATCACTTGCGGCCTACAAAATTCAATAGAGTTCAACAACCGCTGGAATCTGGTTCGGGACCAGGGGGTCGGAGGTTCAAATCCTCTCTCCCCGACCAATCTTTTCAAACCGTTATTCCGCAGGAATCAACGTCACCTGCATCGCCGCCCACCCTTGCAAAAAACGCAAGGATGGGGCACCCTCACTGAGAATGGTGCCGGAAGAAATCGCGAAAGGTGGGCCACCCGCCCCCACAGCAATCTCCTCACGATCCTCTCTTCGAATGCGAATGGGGCTTCGGTCACCTATACCC
Organism: uncultured Acidobacteriota bacterium; assembly: GCA_963755225.1. Classification (GTDB taxonomy): domain Bacteria; phylum Acidobacteriota; class Terriglobia; order Terriglobales; family Acidobacteriaceae; genus Sulfotelmatobacter. The sequence continues at coordinate 275,230 of CAVWJE010000005.1, read as the reverse complement.
CGGATAAGCTGAACCGGGTTGGCACTGTGCTCGATAATCGCCTGGTATCGCAGGGGGTCTCCGCCGCAACAACTACATATACCTACTATCCGGTGGGCACTCTCTCTGGATATACGTATTCGACGAACTCGCTTCAGACTGCTTACACATACGACGCGCTGAACCGTCTGAAGGCCATTGGCTCGTCGATCGGAAACAATCCTCCCTTGTCGAGCTTCACGTACACGCCATATCCGGCGGGAAACGTTAACAAGGTGGTTGAACTGAGCGGCCGTAACGTGACCTATCTCTATGACCCTGATTACCATCTGCAATCCGAGACAATCACTGCCGATCCCGGCGGCAACAATGGCGAGGAGAGTTATACCTACGATAACGTGGGAAACCGGACGAGTCTGACCTCGAACATTCCGTCGTTGCCTGGCGGAGTCCCCAGCTATACCTATGACGCCAACGACCGGCTGACGACCGACACCTACGATAACAACGGCAACACCATCTCATCAGCTGGTACTGCAAGCACCTACGACTTCGAGAATCGCATGCTGACCCACGGCTCCGTGACCATGGTTTATGACGGAGACGGAAATCGAGTTAGCGAGACTCTGGGCAGCAACGCCAAGAAGTTCCTGGTTGATACGCTGAACCCCACCGGCTATGCGCAGGTGCTCGACGAGCTTGCCAACGGCGCGGTGACCCGAACCTTCACCTACGGTCGGCAGCTCATCAGCGAAAACCAGCTCTCCGGCAGCACGTGGACGCCAACCTTCTATGGTTACGACGGCCACGGCAACGTGCGCTTCCTCACCAGCACCGCGGGAACGGTAGCCAACACTTATCAATTCGACGCCTTCGGCATGCAGATCGCCGCCACCGGCACCACGCAGAACCCGTATCTCTACAGCGGCGAGCGCTACGACAGCAACATCAACCTCTACCACCTGCGGGCGCGGTATTACAATATGCTGACGGGCAGGTTCGAGACCATGGACCCGATATCGGGATGGGTTTTTAATCCTGGCACGCTGCACAAGTATATTTACGCGCAGAGCAATCCGGTAAACTTGATCGATCCTCGTGGTACGGACGCTGACGAAGAATATACCTTTGATCTTCAAAATTTGACCTTGAACGAGGCAAGGGCCGCGCGCCGGTTGAAGGTCGCCGTAAAGCCGTTCCGATGCGCAATCCACGCCTTGAAAGCTGAGTATGGACTTGGAGGCGATCCTATTCTTATAGATGTCACGAATGGGAATGCTTTTCTTCCTGGTTCCTTCGATTTTCTGGGCTGTGTTCTCGACTATCCTCCTTTTGGAGATTAGGTATCATTAGGCACAATATGGAAGATGATAGTAGTTGGTCAGCGGCAGGATTAAGAATGATTGGGGAAGAGCTTACCCCAGATGAAGTCGGGGCTATTCTTGGCCTTGAGGCCACGCGGACGCACCGGAAGGGGCAACTGCGGAGCTTGAGGCACGAGGGAGTGTGGGATAAGTCGTTTTGGTATTTTCAAAGTCCCCTCGGCCCCGACCGGGAGATAGCCGACCATTTGAGATGGCTGCTGGATTCACTTGAGGCGAAGGCTGATGCTTTGGCGGCGCTTTCTGAAAAATTTCGCATCGACTTTTTCTGTGGGTTTTCGTCAGGCAGCGGGCAGGGTGGGTTTACCCTCGATGCGGTCTTACTGTCAAGGCTTGCGAGGCTCGGTGTGCCGTTAGTTCTCGATCTCTATCCTCCCTCAATCCTAACTGAGGCTGATAGCGAACAGCAGCTACCTTAACGCAAGCGTCGTCGTTTTTGCTTCGTTTGCGCATGAAACTTCCTCCGACGGAGACGGAAACCGAGTCAGCGAAACTCTCGGCAGCAACGCCAAGAAGTTTCTGGTCGATACGCTGAATCCCACCGGCTACGCGCAGGTGCTCGACGAACTGGCCAACGGCGCGGTGACCCGAACCTTCACCTATGGCCTGCAGCTCATCAGCGAGAATCAGCTCTCCGGCAGCACCTGGACGCCAACCTTCTATGGCTACGACGGCCACGGCAACGTGCGCTTCCTCACCACCACCGCTGGAACCGTAGCCAACACCTATCAATTCGACGCCTTCGGCATGCAGATCGCCAGCACCGGCACCACGCAGAACCCGTATCTCTACAGCGGTGAGCGCTACGACAGCAACATCAACCTCTACCACCTGCGGGCGCGGTACTACAATATGTTGACTGGCCGGTTCGAGACCATGGACCCGGAGCTGGGAAAGATATTTGATCCGGGCACGCTGCACAAATATCTTTATGCGCTGATTTCGCTACCCTGAAGTGGCCCCACTTCGATCGTTACATTTGGGCGGGTGGCCCAGGCTTTGATCTTGCTGTCACCACCAGTTCAGCGAGTGCCCCGTTCCTTCGCGTTGCGAAGGGGCGGGTACGGGAACGCTTGCGGCAACGAAGGCGGGTGGCGCACGCTTTCGATTGCTTCGAGGTTTTGGCGAAGGGGCACGTGCGACGTAGTCTGCTTCCCGTTTTCCGGCAGAATGCACCACATAAAGGGAACGAAAGAAATAATTCTATAGCGACCGATCAGAAGTCCGACGAGTGTAGACGATTCTGCGTCGGTCAAAGCCTCAAAGCTCAACAGAGAGCCACAACTTGCCAAGGCGAGGCCTCAACTCATTCAATAACAATCAGTTGTAGTCTACAAAATTCAATAGAGTTCAATAAGCGTTGGAATCTGGTTCGGGACCAGGGGGTCGGAGGTTCAAATCCTCTCTCCCCGACCAATCTTTTCAAACCGTTATTCCGCAGGAATCAACGTCACCTGCATCGCCGCCCACCCTTGCAAAAAACGCAAGGATGGGGCACCCTCACTGAGAATGGTGCCGGAAGAAATCGCGAAAGGTGGGCCACCCGCCAAGCATCTTTTGTAAGGGGCACGGTTACGCTGACCGATTACAGCTTTCGACAGCCTGGATACGACCCGTTGCTTCCTCTGGACAATCAGGGGCTTCTACAAGATTCTCACGTAAGAAGATTTTCCTGCTACTAGCAAATGGCATATCATGGAAAACCGAAAAACCACTGCAGTGCTCATGTATTTCACTAGCGGCTTTTGTCTTTTCGGATACATCGAGTTTCTTTCACGGCTGGAGCCCTCAGGGATAGGCCACTCGCTCTATCTCCTCGTGGCTGGGGCGGCGCTAGTCGGGATGGCTTGCCTGTTGTCTTTCTTGAGCCTTTCATGGGCGGCTATCTGCGCTTTGGCTGCGGCCGTCATTTCGTTTCCGCTCCTCTGGCGGCAAGTCGGTGCGACCTTCGGACCCAACTGGTTTTGGCTGCTCACGTATCACCCAGAGACCTCCGCTGCGGTAATCTCTTTAATAGTTTCGAGCTGTTACGGGGCTCTTCAATTACGGGCGTTACTCCGGTCTGCTGCCAACGCGGGTGAACGCAAGGCGACATGGCCGCTGTCGGCGGCGATCATTTACGCCGTCACTCTACTTGGCATAGCTAACTGGCCCCGTATCGGGGCTTTGTGCTTTAAATTGCGATACGGCAGCTAGCTCGAAGATTATGCGCCAGATGGTTCCACGGCGTTGAACCATACACAACTCGCTAATGAACTATATTCTGCTCCTGTTCCTTATCGCTATTAGGTGGACATTTGGGCAGGGAACCGAAAATCCGAATACAAATTCCACAGATCGTGGGCGGGTGGCCCTGGCTTTTGATCTCGCTGGCATACGAACGCAGTGGGTGCCCCGTTCTTCGCGCACTTTGCGAAGGGCGGGAGTCGGGAATGCATGCGCCGAGTGGGTTTGATCGCGCCACCACGACGAAAAATAACACACGCAGCATCGTTACCCACCCTTGCAAAAAACGCAAGGATGGGGCACCCTTTGTGGGGACGGCGACGGGAGAAATCGCGAAAGGTGGGCCACCCGCCTACTTATTACTTAGAAAACAACGTTGCAGGCGGGTACCTCACCTATTTGCACGACGAGCCTACCGACGCGGAGCCGATGCAATGTCCAAATTGAGATTCCAAATCGCCCTGCCAATCGCGCAGTTAGTCCTCGCTGTTGGACTCCTCGCATCCGGTCGAAGGGCTTCTCGGTTGTCAGGGCTGGACTTCCCGCATCCTCCTACCGCCGTCTTGATTTGCAACGGGATCAGCGCGCCTGCCGCGCTCTTCTCGTTGGGGGCCTCCTTGCTGCCCCCAGAGGGACCAGTATCTGTTGTAGGCTTTGGAGTGCGGGAATATTTCTTTCTCTTTGGCGTGATTCTTCTTTGGTTTTTTGTCGGGCGTGCGATTGACCATCGACAGGACTGGCTGGCACCGTGGCGCATGGCATCAAGGATCACCAGATCACTTCTCGATGTCGCGTTGATGTTGCTCGGCATTCTGGTGCTTCTTATAGGTGCCGCACCCATTCTCGATAGTAGAGGGTTTGCGAACTATACTGGCGCTAAGGTAGCAGCAATTTTGTGGTTGGTTTGGTTTTTGGTGTTGTTCTTCGTCCCGGGCATAGATCTTATGCGTGGATTTCGCACAAGACGCTCGGACGCCTGAGCGCGGCAGGGTAGCCCATTACTTTTGACAGTCGCGGGCTAAACCGATCAAGCGGTACGACGTCCTTCGCGCACTTTGGCGGGTGGCCCAGGCTTTTGATCTCGTTGTCATACGAACGCGGTGGGTGCCCCGTCCTTCGCGCACTTTGCGAAGGGCGGGAGTCGGGAATGCATGAGCCGAGTGGGTTTGATCGCGCCGCCGCGACGAACCAAATAACACGTGCACCATCGTTACCCACCCTTGCAAAAAACGCAAGGATGGGGCACCCTCTGTGGGGACGGCGACGGGAGAAATCGCGAAAGGTGGGCCACCCGCCGCGGTATTACAACATGCTCCATCATCGGAGCGCGGGCGCATTTGTGCATCCGCGCTTATGGCGGGACGTTCATCGGTTCGCTTGCCCGGCGTTACCCTGCTCACTTCCTGCCGAGTCGCCGTCGGCTATTTCACCAGCGTGAGTTTGAATATTCCGCCGTTTGAATTATTGGTTTCAAGAAAAGCTCCATAGAAGTTTCCGATGGAATCCATGGCGGGCCCGCCGAGTGGGGATAGGCCATTGCAGGCGAAGCTGAATGGAACCGTTTCCTTGCCGGCAGTGTCATACTTGAATAGACCCCCGCAGCCATAAGCTCCTCCGTCCTCCACAAAGCCGTATAGATTTCCATCTTTGTCGATGCGCACGTCGCTGTACGGGTAGTGCCCGTCCGCACAATTTGTTAGCGAACAGAAGGTGTAAAGGATCGTTTTTACGCCGGTCGTTGTGATCCTGAAAAGCGTGGGAGCTTGATTGCCTCCTCCCGGCGTGGTGCCATACAGGTTGCCGTGCACATCAGCGGTTAGATTTCCCGGCGCCTCGCCGTCAGCTCCCCCAGTGAATGTGTGCAAAACCCTCTCAACTCCCACGGGCGTTATCTTGAAGATAGCGGCGCCGTCATCGGAGTTGCCGTCGGCCCAAGCGCTACCGTAAAGGTTCCCGTTGTCGAGCGTGACGCTGTTATAGTCCTGCCTTCCGAGGTATCCAGCAGGACACACACCAGTCGTCGTACCTAGCGGGCAGAAATCGTACAGAGTGCTGAATGCACCATGTGTATCGATCTTATATACCGTGCCGTAGCCCGATGGTCCAGTGACAATGAGTTGGTCGGGCGCCTGGCCATAGAGGTTACCGGCGGAGTCCAGGGCAAGAGGTCCCCCTGGGAATACTCCATCGTTGCCGCCAGTGAAGCTGTAAAGAACTGTTTCATCTCCCGAAGGGCTTACCTGAAAGACGGTGCCGCATCCGCTGTAGTTGGTGACGCAATTACTCTTCTCGTTGGGGGGCGTTCCACCTCCGCTGGTGGTTCCGTACAAGTTTCCTGCGGCGTCCCGGACAACCGCTGCAGTAGGGGTCTGTCCGTCCGGCGTGCCCTGGAAGCTGTAAAGTACCGTTAGCTTGCCGGTTTTTGACAGCTTGAAAACCGTCCCAAAATTGAAATTACCCCCCGTGCTGGACGTTCCGTAAATATTGCCAGCGTTGTCCAGGATTACCGGTGCTTGGGGGAATGTGGGGTCAGTCCCGTTATTGGTAAAGCTGTAAAGTGTGCTGTATTTGTAGGTTTGGGCTTGGGTCAAAGTCGTAGCCACGACGACCAGCAGAGGCAGCATGCGTCCCAGGGTAAGTCTTAATATTTTCATGTGAGGTCTCGCTTAATTGATTTGACTATCTATCGAACTAGGAGTCTTTGGGCCCAAATTCGATTCCCACGAGCACCACGGCGGACGGGGATGGTAATTACTATAGGAGGGGAGGTCAGTCGGAACATTGACTGCCGGAAGCGACTGAGGTCACGACTCTACACTTCGTGTGGAAGGGTGTCAAGTGTGACCCGTGGCTGTGTAAATGCTCCAAGATCTGGCAGCCGCGATACTACGACTTCAATGTTTGGAGCGAAGCCAGGCGCATCGAGAAGCTGCGCTACATCCACCACAATCTAGTGCGGAAAGGGCTGGTATTGAGTCCGGAACTGTGGGCGTGGAGCAGTTTTCGCCACTATCTCGTGGGCGCTGAGGGCGTTGTGGAAATTGAATCGCAGTGGACTGCGCGAAGACGGGAGCAACTTGGAGTTGTGCCGCAGATTACGGGAAATCAAATTCCCCGCCCTGTCCCTGCAAAAAACGCAGGGACAAGGACGGGGCACCCGCAGGAGTAGACTTCAGAATGGCCGGCCCGGCCGCGACTCGACTTCTGCGTGTCCAGTTGCCAGCGACCGCTACCGGGCGATTCCGGTTCCAGCGGTCACACTCCTGAAGAAGCGCCGCGACTTTGTGTTGCGAGGCCATCTTCGTCCCCGGCTTGGAGGGTTTCCGCTTCGACGATAGCCGGGCTTGATATGCCGAGCGTGAAACTGAACGTCGCTCCCTTGCCGGGCTCCGCTTCGGCCCAAATGCGGCCTCCGTGTTTGCGAACGATGCGCTGCACGGTGGCGAGTCCCACTCCGGTGCCTTCAAATTCCTCCGCATTATGAAGCCGCTGGAAGGCTCCGAAGAGCCTGTCGGCGAACCTGGGGTCGAAACCCGCACCGTTGTCGCGCACATAGATTACGAGTTGGCCTTTGAGGGTCGTCTGGCCGACTTCGATGACCGCCCGCTCTCGACGGCGGGTATATTTCACGGCGTTGGACAACAGGTTTGCGAACACTTGCTGCAACAATCCCGGATCGCAATCGACGGAGGGCAGCGACCCGACACGCCATTCGATCTCCCGCCCCGCGGACTCAGGCTTGAGGTCAATGATGGCGCTCTGTATTACCGAGTCCAGCGAGGTCGTGCTCAAAACCATTTGGTGACGATCCAAACGGGAGAGATTGAGCATATCGTCGATCATCCGAGCCATTTTGCCGGAACCCTCTTGAATGCGCGACAACTGGAGTTTGGCCTCGGGTTCCAGTTGTGAGCTGTAATCCTCCATCAGTGTCTGAATAAAGCCGCTGATATGTCGTAACGGCGCGCGAAGGTCATGGGAAACCGAGTAGGAAAAAGCCCCCAATTCCTCGTTCGCGGCCGCCAGTTGCGAGGTGCGTTCAACCACCCGATGTTCCAGGTCCTCGTTCAGTCTTTGCACCTTTTCTTCGGCCCGTTTGCGCTCTTCCAGTTCGGTCGTCAACTGTCGGTTGGCTCGGGCCAGTTCGACGGTTCGCTCTGCGACCCTGGCTTCGAGGGCCCCATTGGCCTGCCGGAGTTCCCGCTGCTTCAGTTCGAGTTCTTCGTTGATCTGGATTGCGCCTTCATAAGTTGAGATCAATAAATCGAGAATCTGCTGCTTCTCCGCGGTAATGAAGTGTGCCTGGCCGCCAAACTGGAGTTGCACTCCCATTTGCAGGCGCTCCGTCCTTCGCATTTCCCGGTTGGTCAAAATGTAGTCAACCCGTGAAAGCAGATATTTTTCTTCATAGGGCTTGCGGATGAAGCTGTCGGCGCCGCACTCCAATCCTTTTACGATGTCTTGCGGCCTGGAAAGGGAGGTGAGCAAGACAACGGGAACATCCTTTAGGGTTGGCGAAGACTTGATCCGCTTGCACAGGCTGTATCCATCCATTTCAGGCATGACCACGTCGGTAATCACCATGGCGGGCTTGTTTTCGAGGGCCGCCGCCAACGCTTCCTTTCCGTCTCTTGCGACGGTTACGCCGTGCCCCCGCGCACTCAGGTAATGACTCAACTTCTCGGCCTGAGTTGGACTGTCTTCCGCGATGAGTATCGTCACCCTGTTGAAACGACTTTCACTAAACTCGCCCATGGGTTTCCCGCCTCCTTCAGTACTTCCCTGAGAGATCGGGTCGTCCCAGGAATATATTGCCGGTCTCTAGCACGTTGTTGCCTGCGTTTGCGATTTCCGACTCTCTACCGGCTCCGTTTCCACTCGCCAGATTCGCCAGCGCCATACGAATCTTGTCCGGAGGAAGAACATAGGTTGCTCCCCCCATCTTTATCGCCTCTCCTGGCATACCGTGCACGACGGAGGTTTCCTTGTCTTGCACGATGGTTACCGCGCCCTGCTCCTTCATCAACTTCAACTCCCACGCTCCGTCCCTGCCCATTCCGGTGAGTAAGACGCCGACCGCCCGCGCCCCATAGCCTTGCGCAACCGAACGAAATAAATGCGACACCGACGGACGCAGGCCGTTCTCGGGTTCACTTGTATTGAGGTGAATCTGGCCCTCGGGACCAACCGCCATGTGAAAACCGTCCGGAGCCACGTACACGTGCCCGGCCAGGATTGGTTGCCTATGCATGGCTATCTGGACCGGCAGACTGGAGGATTGTGCCAGCCAATCGGCAAAACCCTGGGTAAACCCCGGCGCGATGTGCTGCACGATCAGCACAGGAACGGAGAAGTCTCTGGGCAGTGCCGCCAGGATCGTTTGCAACACCGGGGGACCGCCCGTGGAAGCTCCGACTGCCACCAGGCTCACATGCGTTTGTGCGGCTTTGCGCCGGAATTCCGTGCAAACCGAAGTGTTCGGTGAAATTTCCATCGGCCGCGAGCGCGGCCAGCGTCGAATTACCTTTACTTCCGACATCAGCTTTACGGTTCGCAACAGCTCTGCGGCGTCGCGCGCATGGTCTGGATGTCCGAGCCCGGCGGGCCTGTGCAATACTGCTAGGGCGCCGGCTTCGATGGCCCGGAAGGCTTTCGCCGTGTCGGTAATATCGGCCGTTCCGCTCACAATAACGATGGGCGTGGGATGGCTCTCCATAATGCGCCGGGTGGCATCGAAGCCGTTCATCCTGGGCATGTGGACATCCATGGTGATAACGTCAGGTCTGGTGCGCCCCACCGCTTCGAGCGCTTCTTCTCCCGTCTCGGCCGTGCCAATCACTTCGATTTCCGGATCGCAGCGGAGGATTTGCAGCAGGAACTCCCGCACCGTGGCTGAATCCTCGACCACCAGAACTCGAATCATTCCCAGCTCCTGAACTTCAAATCAAACGGCGGACAATCTCCAGGAGATTGCCCTGGTCGAAACTGCTTTTCACGATGTATGCGTTCGCTCCGACATCCACTCCGCGTTCCCGGTGTTCGCGGGATTCGAGCGCCGTTACCAGCACCACCGGCAATTCGGAGAGCCGCTTGTCGGCGCGGATCTTCGAGGTAAGATCGAAGCCGCTCATCCTGGGCATTTCGACGTCCGACACCACCAGATCAAAACCCCCGTTCGCAAGCGCACTCAAAGCCTCGACGCCGTCGACCGCGGTTTTGACCTTGTAACCGGCGAACTCGAGGACGTTCTTCAGCAGAGTGCGGGCGGTAATGGAGTCCTCGGCGACCAGAATGGATTTGGGGGATTCATGGGCCTCATGCCGGGCAGCGCCGGGGGCCATGTTCACCGCCGATTGCATCAAGTCGCCTACGTCAAGGACTGCCAACACTTTTCCGTTGCCGACGACTGTAGAGCCGGAAATGTTGCGTACTCGCCGCAACTGCTTGCCCAGGCCCTTTACCAGAACTTCCTGTTCGTCAAGAATTTCGTCGACGATAAATCCGATTCGCTCGCCTGCCCAGGTAAGGACCAGCACGGGAATTTTGCGCTTCGGATCGGGGTCGGGGTTTCGGCGCCCAATTTCCAAAACGTCAGCCAGGCGAACGGCGGAAACGGCGCGACCGTCGATCTCAATGGTTTCCCGGTTTTCCGCGCTCTTGATTTCGTCGAGGCTCACTCGCAGAACCCTTTGCACATGTCGAGTGGGGAGCACAAACAAACTTTCCCCCACCCGCACCAGGACTCCGCGAAACCTGGCGAGAGTGAGGGGCAGACTGAGCAGGAAAGTTGTCCCTCTTCCCGGCGCGCTTTCGATCGACACCGATCCCCCAACCTTTTCGACTTTTTCGCGCACGATGGCCAGTCCCAAGCCCCGGCCGGAGACTTCGGTGATCATCGGGCTGGTAGAGACGCCGGACTTGAAGATCAGAGATGCCGCTTGCCGCTCATCCATCTTCGCAGTATCTTCCGGGGACGCAAGCCCCAGCCTGAGTGCCGCCGCGCGTACCTTCAGTAGATCGATGCCCGCGCCATCGTCCGAGATGCAGATCTCGACTTTGTCGGCGTTTTTGGGGAAGATGGCGAGATTGATGGTTGCTCGCGCCGGTTTTTCCGCCTCTGCCCGCTGCTTTGGGCGCTCGATGCCATGATCGACGCAGTTTCTTAGCAAATGGATGAGCGGGTCCTTCATTTCTTCCAATATCCGTCGGTCGGTTTCGATCTCGCCCCCCGTTATCAGCAAGTCCGCTTCTTTACCGCAGTCCCGGCACAGGTCGCGAACCAGCTTGGGAAAGGATTCAAGCAGCACGGAGAAGGGGACTGTCGAAACCCGTTTCGCGTCTTCCACCAGATCGTCGATTCTCCGCTCCAATGTCCGGCGATCGCTTTCGAAATCTCCGGCTAAAATGGCGAGTTTGTTCTGAATGGAGCGCAGAATGGTTTCATTGCGATCGAGGAAGGCGGAAATCTTCGCAATCTGCGCTCTGGCGGGCGCCTCTCTGTTGGTCGCTTGGATCTCGCTGTTGGACCGCGGGCCTTCAGCGGCGAGGGCGCGCAGGGCGTGGGCCTGCGGCCTGACCTTTCTCCATTCCGCTTCCCAGGCTGCCATTGTTTGGCCAGCCTCGCGCAGCTCAGCTCCCCGCCGGGCGCCCGTGGCCTTGACCGGAATCAACTCTTCGGCTTGACGGAGAAGAGAGTCCAACTTGAATGCCGGAACTCGCACGGTCTCGGATAGTCCTTTTCTCTCTTCCCGAATTTGTGGATGCCGAGGCTGTAGAGGCGTTAAAACGATTTCAGAAGCCGGCGGCTCACGCTCCAAGCTCTCCGGCGCGGGCAATCTCCGAGCCTCGTCGGAGGGGGCAGTCTCGGTATTGCCACCGGAAAGCAGAGCGCCGAGAGTATCCACCGTTCGATGAAGCTGGTCGAACGTTTGCGGCGAAAGTGTCGTCTCCTCGGACTTGAGCTGTGCGAATGCGCTTTCTAGCGATTGACATACACCTTCGACTTGAACCAGATTGACGGCGCGGGCGGCGCCCTTCAGGCTGTGCGCTTCGCGGAACACTGTCTCCACGATCCCGCCCTGTTCCTCGGGGGAAGACGCTTTCTCCAGTTCGATCAAGCCCGAGGAAATGGCACGAACGTGCTCCTCCGCCTCCACCTTGAAGGTCTCAAGCAGCTTCTTGAGCAGTTCTTTGTCCTTTGCTCCCATGGCGTTTCTCAGGAGGCCCGCGCGGCCATGCTTCGCTCCTTTACCTTGTACAAGGCCGCCAGCTCGGTGAGTTTTCGCCCCAGCTCCTCGACATTCTTTGCCGCACTTTCGGTTTGCCGGGTGCTGGCCACGTTCTGCGTGCTTGCGATCTTGATGTTTTCCATCGCTTGTACTACCTGGTCCATGCCTATCATCTGTTGCTGGCTCGAAGCCGCAATCTGAGTGGCGGCCTGGGCCGCTTCCGCGATGCTCTCGCCCAGTTTCTGGACTGACTCGCCGGCCTGTGCGGACTGCTTCACTCCCGCATCCACCGCCTTGCTGCCTTGCTCGGTCACCATCACGGCCGCGTTGGTAGCTTTCTGAATGTCACTCAAAATACTTCGTACCTGAACGGTTGCCTGCTTCGACTGGTCGGCAAGATTTCTCACTTCCTGCGCCACCACGGCGAAGCCCTTGCCTTGTTCTCCCGCTTTCGCCGCTTCGATGGAGGCATTCACCGCCAGCAGGTTCGACTGTTCCGCCAGGTCGTTGACCGAGAGCATGATCTCCCCGATGCTCTGGCTCTGCTCGCTCAATCGGACGATGCTTTCGGCGATAGATTCCATTTGTTCCTGGATTTTCTTCATCACATCAATCGACTCCGCGGCCGATTTCTTCCCGCTCTCGCAAACCTGCGCCGCCCGCTGGGCGCTCTCCGACACAAACCTGGCTTTTTGCGTGGCGAGCTGCGCCGTTTGTTTTACTTCTTCGACGGTGGCTGTGGTTTCCGCGACTGCGGCGGCGGTTTCTGTCGCCGCCGACGCTACCTGCGTGGTGGTGGCGACGATCTGCTGCGCGGAAGACGAAAGAATTCCGATCGATTCCTGGATGTTTTCCATAACCCGCCGAAGTTTGCCGGTCATTACGGCGAAGGCCTTGCCGAGAACATCCTGGTCCGATTTCGGTTTCACGTCGACGGTAAGGTCGCCGCCGGAGATTTGTTCGGCGACGCTTGCCATTTGTCTCAGCGACCCGGTCATCTCCGTGAAGCTCGCGGCCAGGATCCCGATCTCATCCCGCCGGCCGTTCGAAATGACATTGACCGACAAGTCCCCGGAGGCGATCTTCTGCGCGGCCGCCGAAACTTCCCGGAGTGGGCCGGCAATATGCCCAGTGAGGAACATCCCGACCAAGCCGAGAAGCAGGAACGCACCGAGACCTCCCGAAACGATGGCTATCTCGGTGCGTCGCGCCCGTTCTTTTTCCTCCGTGGACCGTGCGGCCAGCAATCCAGCCTCTTCTTCCTGCATCTCGCCAACCATCTTTCGGATGGAGTCCATGAGGTTCTTGCCTCTATCGGTCAGAACCTCCTGCGCCGCCTGCGCGAAACCTTTTCCGTTCCTTAAATCGATGACCGATTGCATCTCCGCAAACTTGCCCGCGACGAGGGGCCCGAGTTCAGCGAGCCGCTGCTGCTGAATGGGATTGTCGGAAGTCAATTCCCGCAGGGATTTCAGTTTCTCTTCCACGGCGGCACGCGCTCCCTGATACGGTTCCAGATAGCGGGCTTCACCGGTGATGATGTAGCCGCGCTGCCCGGTTTCCGCATCCTTCATGCCCGAGAGCACTTCGTCGAGCCCGTTGATCACTTCATGCGTGTGCCGCACCCACTCGGCGGAATCGATGAGCTTGCTGGTACTGTCGTAAGAGATCGCGCCGACAACGATCAGCGCCAGCAACGCGAACCCGAAGCCACTCCCAATTTTTTTCCCAATCGACCATCTCATCGCGGTTCTCCGTTTCACAGCCCTCAAATTCAAGTCGCGGCGTTTACCGCTTCGTCCACCAGGATGCTCTCGTCCGCAAGCAGCTTCTCCACATCGAGCACCACCAGCGGGTCTTTCGTGATCCCTTTCAGATAGTCGGCGCGGATACCCGTCAAGGTGGGCAGAGCGGGTTGCAGTTCTTTCAGCGCGATCGACCGCACGCCAGGAATGGCATCGGCCAAAATGCCGAGTTCCATGCGATGGGCGTGCACAATGATGATCTTGTTCAGGTCGGTGAGACCTTTTTCCGCCACATCGAACAGTTTCTTGATGTTGATGACGGAGAGAATCTGTCCCCGCACGTTGACCAGCCCCAGGACGAAAGCCGGCGTGCACGGCAGGGGTGTGAATTCGCCGAGCGGATGTATTTCGCGAATATGGCTCAATTCGATGCCGTAGTGTTCGGTTCCAAGGACGAACTCCACGACTTCCAAAAGCTGGTCCGGAGCGGTTGCCTCGATTTTGCCCCATGCAGCCAGCAACCGGGTCCGCGCCTGAAGGATTTCCCGCTTCTCTTTGGGCCCGGGACTAAGCTTTCGTTCCATCGCCGCCTGAGACGCGTCCAGACGACTGCGCAGTCCGGCCCAGTACAGATCGCCCGTGTACTCCGCGTCGGAAGCAGCGGCGGCAGCCGATTCCGGCATTGTGCCTTTTAAATGCATAGACCCAGCTTGTTGGCCGTTGGGAATCTCCGGCCTGTTGCGGAACGAAGCCCGATCATTTCTCTCAAACTGCCGACTGAAAGGCCGTCGGACTCCGGCACCATGTCTTCCGGTTCGCATTCTGCCAGGAGCAGGAGAGCGTTCTCGAAGTGCTTTTCGGATTCCCTGTTCCTTCCTTCGCCTAAGGCAAGATTGCCCAGGGTGAAGTGTCCCAGCACAAACTGAGGCTCCGTATAGACCGCCTGCCTCAGCGCGAGCAGGGCCTCGGGCAGGCAACCTTGTTCTTGCAGAATTGTCGCCCGCAGGTAGTGGGCATGGGCGTCCAGCTTGTCGGCGGCGATTGCCTTATCGCACCAGCCGAGAGCCGCGGCGAGCGTCCCCTGATTCGCGTAAGCTCGCGCCAACAGAAGCAGGGACGGCGCGTAATCTCCGCCTTCGGAGGGACGCGTAACAATCATCCGCTCCATCTCCTCATAGCGCCCCTGCTCGTAAAGCGCCAAGGCCCCTAGGTAGGTGACCGCCGAAGGTTCCGCACGGTCCGAACAGGGAGCGTTATCGGGAGCTCCTGGGCGGATTTCGCCGCATGAGATTAGCGCCGGCTCGAGAGCTGGCATAACCCATTCCGGCAAGGGAACGACTGATCCGCTCTGCTCGAACCCGAATAAGGAGGGTTCTGTTGGTAAACCGGCGGCGGTGATTGACTTTCGGTAAAACGTGGCGTCGCCAAAGCTGACCGCTGCGAACTCGGAGAAAAGCTGGTGCGAGGTTTCGGCTGGGCTTACGATCAACCATCCATCCCGGGCCAAGGCGAGGTGGAGTTTCCGGATGACTTTTCTCAGCCCGACGGGAGAGAAATACATGAGCACATTCCGGCAGAAGATCACGTCGAAGCCGCCGGCCCAGTTCGCAAGCGGAGGATAGGCGTCATCCATCAAGTTGAGCGGCGCGAAACGCACCATCTTCTTAATGGCTGGAACGAGGCTGCAGCGGCCTTTCCCGGCTGCCTCGAAGTAGGTGCGTCGCACCCAACGTGGAGTTCCGCGAAAAGACCACTCGCTGTAAGTTCCCTCGGACGCTTTCTCGAGCGATTTGGTATTCAGGTCGGTCGCCAGAATCTCGACATTCCAGTTCGTCATGGCCGCCATCAACTGGCTGAGCGCGATCGCGACGGAATAAGGCTCCTCTCCCGTGGCGCAACCTGCGCTCCAGATCCGGATCGGCGCGCCCGAGCCTGCGCGCCCACGAATCAGCTCCGGCACGATGCGCTCCGCCAGGATTTCGAGGCTGCGTCTCTCCCGGAAAAAATAAGTCTCGCCAACCGTCAAGTGGCTGGCCAACACCTCCAGATGCTTTTGCGGGAGGGCGGTTGACAACAGCCCCTCGACGAAGCCACTCCCATCATGCTTGGGAAAACCGCATTCCTGTGCGGCCCCGGCCGCCGCACGCTCAAGATCGAGCCAGCGTTCTTTAGGAAAGTACAAACCGAGACGCGCTGCCACAAACTCGCTGAGTTGCAAGAGCGCCGAGTCTGAGATCTTTGCGGTCATCCTCTTCCCGCCGCTTGGCCCAACAGACCTTCCAGTTGGCGCTCTTCTTTCTTCGAGAGAAAGCGATCAAGATCGTGAATGAATAAAATGCCGTCTTCCAATCTGGCCATGCCGGCAACGTATTGCGCGCCGGGTACGACCTTCCCGGCGTCCGTCACCTCCTCCGGCGTCCGCTCTACAACTCCAGTGACGGAGTTCACCAGCAGCGCAACCCTCCGCGTAGCCGTGTCCGCCACGATGAGCTGATCGCTCAAACTGGTTTCCGGCTCGGGCACGCCGAATCGTTTTCGCATACTCATGACCGGAATGATTGTTCCCTCAAGGTCGATCACTCCGAGCACGATCTCCGGAGCTTTTGGCAAAGGTGTTACCTCGACCATGCGCACAACCCGTTTCACTCTCGTCAGCGGCAGGGCGTAATTCCGTGCGTCAAGAGTGAAAACAACGAGTCGATTCGCCATGACACTCTGCGCGTTGGGGGCACCGGCCATTTAGTTGCCGCGGGTTCAGGCAGCAGGGAGCATTGTCACGTCTCCCGACTTTTTCGGAACGCCTTCAGCGGACATACCTCTCCCTGAAGGAATGCTGTTTTTTCCGCAGGGGCAATACTTGATCTCTAGTCTCAATCGGTTTGGGATTCCACTAAGAACACACATGAAGTGTCCGTTCGTAAATCCCTGGATTTCGGAACAGGAAAAGTTCCCGAAAATGGCTGCTGCTAAATGGTCCAAGCAACGCTCCCGCAGGTTCTCCATGGTCGGCCAACCCGGTGGTGAAAAATAGCGTGCATCTGAGGGAGGACTAGGAGGTCTGAGTTGGAGCTAAACCGGAACGAGTGCCATGATTTCTTTCTCGATCGTTCCCGCTCGGGAGAAATTGTCAAGTTTGATTAGAAGGGCGTGGGTAATCTCTTGCCCTTTCGCGACCACCAGCATGCCTGTAAGAGTTCTAATTTCCTGCTCCAAAATCATGCCAGTCGCAAGCTTCGAACTGGGAACTTTACGCACTTCCATTTTGGCGCTTTCGGGCTTAATGCTTCCCAACGCGTCGACTAGCTCCGGTCCGAACTCCCCGCGACGAACCCGAAGCTTGGCAATCGCATGTTCGTCCGACAAACCCTTCATCCGAAGATCGTCAAAGGCAACCGCGAGCTTGAGCATTTTGGCTCCGCACACAATCGCCTCCGCGCCTGCCGCCGGCATCTCAGGAGCAGGTTGCGGTGTTTCCTGGAGCAGTTGTTGGCCGATCATCCATGCAATCGGTTCCAGCCTGGGAATGTTAACCAGAAGATCGCGAGCCACTTGAGGATGAGCGGCGAACCGGGCTTGATTTTCCGGCGAAAGATTCTCTCCCAAGTATGCCGCTTGGATGACCTCGGTAGCGAGGGTCACGCAACCCAACTGCGACAGCATGGCCGCGGCCTCGAACCGCCATGGAGAGGGCAAATTGAACTTGCTCACTAAATGGCGAACGCAGCGAGCAATACGCATCGACCTTCCAAACGCCTCCGGGCTGGCAGCGCTCAAAACGTCCGTCAGCACTTTTATGCTTCCCATGAGCGTGCGTTCGAGGAGTTCCTTCTCGGCAGTTATTAAGCGGTACTGGACCAATCCGGTGGTGATAGCCGTCGCAAGAACTTCTTTCGCGCAGGGTTTGGTAAGAAAGCGGAATATGTTCCCTTCATTCACCGCGGCCATTGCCGCATCCAGGTCGGTATAGCCGGTCAGCAGCATCCTCACAGTGTCGGGCGTGGTCTGCCGGACCTGTGCCAGGAACTGCGCGCCATTCATTCCGGGCATCCGGCACCGCGCGAATTGTCTTATCGGGGCATTCTGACGCCGCATTGACAACGCGTGCCGTTCCCATGGCCCACCGTTTTCTCGCCAAGCCATGCGATCCCGTCGAACTTCAATCCATGATCGAGCGCGTGTGCGTGCTCCAGGACTTACAATGCGCGCCGGAGATTCGTACTATTGTTGGAACGATTGGTGAACTTCCCTCCCTCTCGCGTACCTATACAGTCCTAACCGAGGCCGTGAAGAACCTGAGCACCTCCATAAGTGAAGTGGCGGAGATCATTGGACGCGACGTCGCAATGTCGGCGAAAGTATTGCAACTCGTCAATAGCGCTTTTTTTGGGCTCGCGCACAAAGTTAGCAATGTGCAGAACGCCGTCGCGCACCTGGGGATGGAAACCATCCAAAATCTGGCTTTAGCTTCGGAAGCCTTCAGAGTTTTCGTCCCTGACTCGCGTATTCCGCAGACATTTTACGAATCCATGCAGCGCCATGCGCACCGGACCGCCGCCATCGCCGCCGCGCTACCCGTAGAACGCAGAGATCGCGACGCTACAGTTGTGGCTGCCCTTCTTCACGATATCGGGAGTCTGATCCTGACCAGCAAAATGCCCGACAAATTCTGCTCTGCACAGTCCCTTGCGAAGGAGCAAGGATGCAAGGTGTTTGAAGTTGAACAGGAACTGCTAGGTACTTCTCACGCGGAAATAGGCTCCTATCTGCTGGGATTGTGGGGCATCCCCAGCCTGGCGGTTGAGGCTGTTGCGCATCACCACTATCCCACCCGCATACCGCATTCCGGTTTCGACTGCACGGTAGCTGTGTATGTGGCAGATCTTTTAGCGCACGAGTTGGATGCTCAGCCACAGGGCGCAACCGGACTTGAAATCGATAAGTCTGACCGCGCTTGCCTTGAGACGTTGGGAGTGTTGCCCAGGTTTGCCGAATTCCGCGAACTCGCCGCGGCCCGATGCCGCGATTGAATGCGGCTCGGTTCGCCGAATATCTCCGATCAAAGAATTCCACGGATTTCAATAAGACAGGTAGCGCTCCGACCTTAGTCGGATTACGGCGGGAGGTCCTGCTGTTAGAGTCGAGCTTCGAGGTCGGTGAGCGAACTTGGCTATCAAATGCATCCCTGGGCTGGGTTTCATTGCAATCCTAATGCTGCCAATTTTCATGGGGCAGCCGGGATTTGCGTTACAGCGCGAGGGCCTCAGCAGTCAGGTTGTGATCGACGCAACGGCGCCGCCTTCGCCGCCGGAAGCGCTTCCTTTTGCCATCGCCGGCGATTCGTCCAATGGCCATATTCTCTCAGCCAACACCCGCTACTTGACGCTGGATGGAAAACCCTGGTTTCCGGTCATGGGAGAATTTCATTTCTCACGCTATCCAGACGCCGGCTGGGAGCAGGAAATTTTGCGCATGAAAGCGAATGGCATCCAGATCGTCTCCACCTACATATTCTGGATTCATCACGAAGAAATCGAAGGTCAATTCGATTGGACTGGACAGCGGGATTTGCGCCTGTTTGTCCAGCTGTGCGCCAAACATGGCATGTACGTTTGGATCCGGGTGGGGCCGTGGGACCATGGCGAAGCGCGCAATGGCGGGCTGCCGGACTGGCTGCTCCGCAAGACCCCAACACGCCAGGACGATCCTCTCTATCTGGAGTACGTTCGCCGTTTTTATGGGGAAATCGGCGCGCAGCTAAAAGGATTGTTTTGGAAGGACAGCGGGCCCGTCATTGGGGTTCAGCTTGAAAACGAATACGCGGCAACGGGCGCTGGCAAAGGGGCCGAACACATACTCTCGCTTCTGAGACTTGCGCGCGAGGGCGGCCTGGACGCGCCTTTTTACTCAGTGACCGCGTGGGACGCGGCGGTAATTCCACCTCGCGGAGTACTTCCCGTTTTCGGAGGCTACGCGGATGGTTTCTGGTGGCGCAGTGTGGGCGAATTGCCGCCCAATCCGAATTATTTTTTTACAAAGATCCGCTGTGAAGAGAATGTTGGGGAAGACCTGCGGTCGAAACATCCTGAGATCGACGCCCTACGCTCCGGTTATCCCTACCTCACGGCCGAGATGGGGGCGGGCATGGAGAGTTCTTACCATCGGCGCCCGCTGATTAGCGTGGACGATACGGCGGCCATGGAAGTGGTGAAACTCGGTTCCGGAGTCACGATGTATGGCTATTACATGTTCCACGGGGGCGCTAATCCGGAAGGGAAAACCACGGACCTACAAGAGACTCAAGCTACAGGATATCCCAACGATCTTCCGATTAAGTCCTACGAGTTTCAGGCTCCTTTAGGCGAATTTGGGGAGGAGAATCAGTCGTTTCGCGTCCTGAAAGCGTTTCATTTATTTCTGGAGGATTTTGGAGCCGAGCTTGCCCCCATGACGCCATATTTTCCGGAGCAAATGCCGGAAAGCAAGCACGACATTGAGACTCCTCGCGTGGCCGTCCGGGCTAAGGACAGCGCCGGTTTCATCTTCATCAACAACTATGAGCGCACTTACCATCTTCCGGAACACAAGAACTTTCAGGTCCGGATGAAACTGCCCTCGGATGTTATTGACGTGCCGCGCCATCCGATTACGCTTCCCAGTGGCGCTTATACAATCTGGCCCGTAAATCTTGACCTTCACGGAGCGTTGCTTCGGTATGCGACCGCTCAACTCCTATGCAAGTTGAACGATCCGAAAACATTCGTTTTTTTCGCAACGCCGGGAATTGCGCCGGAGTTTGCGATCGAGGAACCGGAAGGCAACGTTGTCGAGGCCGCTCACGCCCGAGTCAGACGTGAAGGGCGATTGGTATACATAGACGAAATGCAGACGGGCGAGGACGCCGCGATACGAATTCGCTCTCAGGGCGCCGAGACATCGATCATCGTACTCTCGCAAGAACAGGCGCTCAACCTTTGGAAGGCCACGATCGAGGGAAGGCCGCGGTTTCTTCTCTCTCCCGCCGAGATATTTGCCGACGAAAATCGCGTGCACATGCTTTCGACCGATCCCGCCGGCTTCAGGCTCGGAGTATTTCCAAAGCTGGAGCACGCGCCGGACGGTTTCTCGGAAGGGGCTAACGACGGGATATTTCAACAACTTGTAACCTCTGTCGAGAATGTAAGAGTTAAAGCGCAAGTGCATAAACTGAAGAATGCGCGCGATCCCGCTCCCATAAAATTGGGCAAGGAGGTGGCGCTCGCCCCGGCGGAGTCGGATTTCGACAAGGCGGCTCAATGGTCCATTCGTGTTCCCAATGTCGATTCAAAGGCCCTCAAGAATCTCTTTGTAAAGATCACTTATGAAGGCGATGTTGCCCGCATTTATTCCGGAGACAGATTTGTCACGGACGATTTTTACCACGGCGCGCCACGCCAAATTGGGTTAGAGCAGGCTAGTGGATTGGGATCCGATCCGGAGCTAAGAATCGAGATTCTGCCGCTGCGGCGGAATGCCCCGATCTATCTTGCGCCTGAGGCTCGCCCGGCATTCCGCGGAAAGCGCGCCGTCGCGAGGCTGAAGAAAGTTGATGTGATTCCCCAGTATGAGGTAGTGATGAACCCCAAGCCTTAGTATTCGCGACAATGACTTCGAGGTTTAGATCGTGTCGTTTCGAACTTCCGGAAACCCTGCGGATAAACAGTCATGAAAAACACCGCCATCGTGCTCCTGTTGTTGCTATCGATGCTGCCGAGTCGCTTGCACGCGGCTGAATATGCGGTCGGCGCCGACGTTTCTTTTCTAAAAGCGGCGGAGGACGACGGCAAAGTATTTCGAGAAAACGGCAAGGCCAAGCCGGCCCTTGAGATTTTCAAAGACCACGGTTACAACTGGGTGCGGCTTAGAATCTTTCACTCGCCAACCGATCTCCCTAACAATCTCAAGTACACAATCGCGATGGCCAGGTCGGCCCGGAGCCTCGGCTTTCACATCCTGCTCGACTTCCACTATTCCGATACCTGGGCCGATCCTGCCAAGCAATTCACTCCTAAAGCGTGGGTGGGACTTTCTCACGCGCAGCTCGTAGCGGCGCTCCGCGACTACAGCCGGCAGACCATCGCTTCGTTTCGCGATGCCGGAGTGCTGCCCGACATGGTGCAGATCGGCAACGAGATCATCCATGGCATGTGTTGGCCGGACGGTCATCTCCCCGAAAACTGGGACAATTTCGCCGATCTGGTGAATGCCGGGATCGCCGGTGTGCAAGCCGGGGCTGGAGATGGCCCGCAGCCGCGGATCATGATTCACATCGACCGCGGAGGCGACAAAGCTGGAACCAAAGAATTCTTCGACAAGCTCAACTCCTATCATGTTGCCTACGACGTAATCGGGCAATCGTATTATCCGTGGTGGCACGGCAGCTTAAACGATCTGCGTGAAAATCTGATTTTCATGGCGCAGGAATATAAGAAGGATATTTTTGTCGTCGAGACCGCTTACAACTGGAAGCCGGCGGAATACATAAAGAAACCGGGGCCGTTCGCCGAAACTCCGCAGGGGCAGCGCTGGTTCCTCGAAGAAGTGAATCGAATCGTGCAGGAAACCCCTCACGGCCTGGGCAAAGGAGTGTTCTGGTGGGAACCGGCCGTTGCCGGCGGCGCGGTCTACTCGCGAGGAATGTTCGATGACAATGGCAATGCCCTGCCAGCGATCACAGTCTTTGACCGCTTCACTCTTCACTAAGAGGTGCCCCCCGCGACTATTACTGCGGAGCTTTGACAGTATCCTCGTCGGGAGCAGCGCCCGGTTGAGCAGGTGACCGCTTGTTCATCTGCCGGTAGAGTTCTTTCACTTGATCCTTCGTCTGCTTGATCTCCTGAAACAATTTCATTTCCCGGGCGGAGTCCTCGGTCCGATGCAGGCGGCGATATGCCGTGGCCAGGCGGTAGTGGGCTTCCGAGTTCAGTGGGTCCGATTGAACCGCCGTGCGTAGATATTTCAACGCTTCTTCCGGCTTGTCTTTTTCGAGAAGCACCCCTCCGAGTCCGAGTTGCGCCTCACTTTCCGCGGGGTCGAGCGCGAGAGCGCGAGTGTAACGGGCGAACGCCTGGTCCGGATCGCTTTGAAGCAGAGCGATTCTAGCGAAGAGGCATTCCGACTTGGCATTGTCGCCGCCAGCTTTGATCTCAGCTTCCAGTTCCTTCACTGCACTGGCCTGCGATTGCGGATTCGAGGGCGACGATTCCAGAAAAGCTTCGGCCAACTCAAAGCGCGCGCCGGGAATATGCGGGTCAATCTCGAGAGCCTTTTCGTAATGGATGATCGCATTGGGCAAATCTCCCGCATTTACCAAACGTTCGGCGATGACTTGCTGCATGCGCGCGGAGTCGGGCGCTACAATAGCCAATTTATTGAGCGTGTCGTCGGCCAATTCCGTGTAAAGCCTCTGCGCCATGTAGAGGACATCAGGGTTTTCGGGATTCATATCTACGAGGGTTTTCAGAACCGATGTTGCGCGGTCGAGATTACCAGATCGATCATAAATGCCAACCAGCTCAATGCCGACTTGCGTGCGCAGTTTGGCGTCTTTGAGTTTGGAAAATGCGAACTCCAGTTCGGCCTGAGCGGATCGCTTTCCCAAGCGGCTATCGCAGATTCCGAGTAGAGCCTGAGCCTTCGCTAAAGCGGGACGGACGGCCAGTGCTGCGCGAAGATCGTTTGCCGCGGCGTTGCAGTCGCCCTGAAAGAATTCGATCACTCCAAGATTCGTGTGGGCATCGGCATTCTTTGGGTCGAGCGCGAGCGCGGCTTGCAGTTCCTGTTTCGCGATTTCAGGCTGGTTCCTCTGGAGCGCCGCCTGTGCCCGTTGCAGATGACTGCCGAGATCACTTTTTCCGGCGCTCGCCGATTGAGCTGCGACAATCGCCGGACTCAGCGTTACCAGAACGAATAGAGCGAGAGCTTGAGTGCTTGCTGTGCGCATGGACGGCAGGCTGAACGATTTTCCATCAGGGTAGCAGAATGTGACCGGGTAAAGCGCTTCGAGCCTTACGAGACGGCAACAAACCTTCGGATGCCGAGGCTACTCGCAGGCGCTGAAACGCGGGTATTTTTGGAGGGACTTTGCGGCACGAATAAATTCGTGCCCTTCCCAAATCATGCTTCCAATCCCGAGTTGTTCCGCACAAACCGGAGACCGCTTTAAAACCAGAAATGCGCTCCGAACTGCACTACGCGCTCCGGACCGCCAGAGTTCGTGGTATTGGTAATCGTGCCCGCCGCGCTGGTACCAATATTGTCGTTGGGCTGCCCGAGTTGCGGATGGTTGAAGGCGTTGTACATATCGGCCCTGATTTCGAGCTTCTGAGCTTCCCGGAGGCTAAAAGTTTTCCCCAAACTTACATCCACATTGCGCCACGCCGGACCGCGCAGCAGGTTGCGGGTGGCATCGCCGAAGGTATCGGCCGCGGGCACGGCAAATGCGGCCGGGTTGAACCACTCGCCCTTATTGGGATGGGCTACGGAAGGATCGCCTACCAGGTTGGGATACAGCGCGTAGCCACAACCGCAGGATACTGCGCCCGAGCCGCTCACGTCTTGCCCTACGCCATTCTGCGCCTCGGGCATGAAGGGAACTCCGGATCGCGCCTGGAAGATGGTGGTCACACGCCAGCCGCCGATAACTTCGTCCAAAAACCCGTGCAGCGGCAACGAGCGTCCGGTGCCCACGGGAATCTCGTAGGTGACCGTTCCATTAAAAGTATTCGGCGCATCCAGCTGAGAAAGGCCGTAGTTTGCTGCGACACTGTAAGCGTTCTGCCATACATCGATGCCTTCGCCATGCCCATTTCCGGTGCCCGTATCCAACGTTTTGGACCATGCGTAGTTCACCATGAAGTACAGGCCGTGGTTCATTCTCTTCTCGGCGTGTATTTGTAGCGCGTTGTAGTTTGAATAGCCGTCAAACAATGCAGCCGCAATCGGGCCAAACTGCGAGTACGGCACCGCGCCGGTACCGAGTAAGTTCTGCGGAACCTGGTTGATATCCCGTTCGAAGTTGAGATGAGTGCCTTTGGTAAATACGTAGCCCACATCTACCAGGAAGTTGGGGAGGACTTCATGCTGAATGTCGAAATAACTCTCCTGGTAATACTGCACCGGCATATGCTCGGGATAATAATTGACGTAATCGTAGTTGTAGGCCGAGTTGGAAAAACTCGAAAGTGTGGGATAGCTCACCGACCCTGCCGGCGGTCCAGTCTGCAACTGAAAAATGGGGCAGAAAATGCAACTGTTGTATTGCGCGCTCTCATAGCCGTGAGGGTTGAGTCCCAGTCCCAAAGCGCCGTCGGTATAGGTCTCCGCCGGCCGCGGGCTGTCGAAAATTCCATAGCTGGCGCGGATCGACCAGCGTTCTTTCGGGGACCAGGCGAATCCGATTCTGGGCGCCCACTCATTCACCCCGTCCTGAATGGTATTCCGACCGTCCTGTCCGCCATAGATGACGGCACCCAGGGTTCCGGGAGCGACGAATTGTCCGGTGTTGACCAGGGTAGGATCGAACGTGCCAAAAAGATTATTCACTACGCTCCATCCCGCCTGGCGTCCATAGCGTAATCCCAGGTTGAGGGTGAAATGGGGTTTGAGTTTAAAGTCATCCTGCACGAAAGCGCCCGCCGTCCACACGCGGGCTCCTGTTTCGTCATAGTCATAGACCGACCAGGTCTGCACATCGCCCAAAAGAAAATCCGCGTAGGGTATGCCGGTGCCGGAAACGGCTGAGCAACTGCTGGGGCAGCCTTGCAGTTGCTCGGTTGCGATCCCCGTAAAAGTGAAGCTGCCGGAACTTACGTCGCCCCAGTTCGTGTAATTTTGCTGCGCCTTGTCGTATTCGCCTCCGACCTTTACCGTGTGCCGGCCCCGGATCAGAGTGAGCACGTCGGAAAACATGTAATGATTTTCGGCGAGGACGGCGTGAATGCCCGGCGCAAAGTACCGTTTTGGCCGAGCAGTTGGGTGCCGTTTCCTCCGTCAATCGTAATGGAAGGGAAGATGTTTCCGGGCGCATTTGCGCCGTAGGCGGGCTCCAGCCCGATGGTAGCGGGAAGACTTTGTCCGAAACTCGGCGACTGATACTTATCCAACTCCCGCATGAAGCCGACGCGCGCTTCATTGACTATCCTGGGGCTTATGGTCCAGGTATCGGTCATTTGAAAGGCGGTATTTTTGTTTGGACTTGCGTTATCACAATAGAGACTGCAAACGGCCGCACCGTTGACGATGTCGATCGGATAGTAATTGATCGAACCCGACAGTCGGTTGGTGCGGAAGATGTTGTAGTCGACTTTGCCCACATACCATTGCGACAAATCAGGGTTCTGCACCACCGTGGAGAAGTTATCCGTATTCTGCGAACTGGAATAATTTGGCAGAGGCCAGTAATTCTGAATTGCGGCGGCCACGGGGTCGATGCTTCCGGAAGGTATTTGATTGCCCGAAAAAGCCGTACGCGTGCAAGGCGCGGGACTGCACGAGGTGGGATCGTAAATTGTCGCGAACGTGGAGGCGGAAAAATCTCCATTCCTCATGGCCTGGGTAGGGAAGTAATACAACTGCACCTGCGATGTGTGGCTGGGATTTCGCTGATAGGTAAAGAAAAAGAAAAGTTTGTCCTTTTTGATGGGACCGCCCACGCTTCCGCCGAACATGTTCCAGCGCACCGGCGCAACTTTATCTACAGAGGTAAAGAAATAGGGCTTGGAATCGAAGGCGTCGTTCTGGATATATTCGAAGAGCGATCCATGCCACTTATTGGTGCCGCTCTTCAGAATCACATTGAGGGCAGCCACGCCTCCATACTGCGCGCCAAAGTTGGCTGACTCCACCGTGACTTGCTGGATCGAATCGACCGGGGGATAGTTGTCGCTCGGGTTGTAGTCGCGGATGTCAGTTGCGTTCGCGCCCTCCAGCAGCCAGGTTGCGTTGAATCCCTGCGTTCCATTGATTCCGATGCCCTGACCGGAGGGATCCTGGCCGGTACCGTTTCCCGACGCGCCTCCGGGATTGACGCCAGGCAGCACATTAGTGAGTTCGTTGTACCAAACTCCGCCGACGATCGGAGCATTCTGAACGGCCTGAGTGTCAAAGGTGACGTGCTGCTCGGAGGTTTCGGTTTCCACAAGCGGGCTTTCCGCCGTGATGACGATCTGCTCGGAGATATTTCCGACTTGCAGCACGGCGTCGATACCGAGAGTCTGGATTTCCAGCACGATTCCTTTGCGCACAAAGGTGCGAAACCCGGATTTGGAAAAAGTCATCTCGTATGAGCCGACGGGTACCGATGGCGAATCATAAATGCCGCTGCCGTTGGTGGTGACAATGGTCTTGATGCCGGTTTGGATGTTGACGATGGTGACGGTGGCGCCGGCTATGAGCGCGCCGCTGCTATCGGTCACCGTTCCCTTAAGTTCACCCGTGTTGGCATTTTGTCCGAGAGAAAGTTGCGACATCGAAAAAGCAATCAACAGCAGGCAGAGCCAAATCCATCTCGTGGCCAATCTGCCGGCGGAATTTTGACTGCGTTTCCAGTCTTTTTCAGAACTCATTGGCAGCCTCCAGAATTCTTGAACGTTGCATCTCGGCAATTGCCCGGTTCCACCTGGACCTGATGGGCACGCATAAACTCAAATGAAGCTACATTCCCAGCCGTCGTAGTTGCGAAACCGCTGGGCCGTACCATTGCTGCGTGTAACTGACGACGAATCTTATGCCGAAGCGGCTTTTGGCGAATCCGCCGAAAGTAGGAGTGGCATAAAAACGATAACCTGCATGCAAAACGATTCAGTCGAGGCGCATTGACCCCGCTCCTTCGAAGTGGTGAAATACGCAATTGCTCAGCGCTACAGGCGGATTTCGTTCTGTTGCAGGTTGCGGGAGCCACGAAGTGCTGCGGATGGAAGTGCTAACGAAGTTCGTGATCTTCGCGCTGCCGGCATTGGCGGCATTTATTTCCTTCGTTCCACCTATCGTTGCATCCTCTCCGCTTGACGCCTACACCGAACGCACCTGGCAAATGCAGGACGGTTTGCCGGAGCAAATTGTTCAGACCTTTGCCCAGGCCGTCGACCGTTATCTTTGGATCGGAACCACCGGCGGCTTGCTTCGCTTCGATGGCGCGCGCTTTGTGCTGTTCGACCGCGAGAATACTTCGGCGTTTCGCGACAACAATATTTTTTGCCTCACCGTATCTCGCGACAATACTCTCTGGATTGGAACCGAGGGCGGTGGACTAATCCGTTACCGCGCCGGCCAGTTTCTGGCTTTTTCCGCGAGCGACGGCCTGACCAACGACTTTGTGCGCAGTGTTCATGAAGATTCCGGTGGGCGGCTTTGGATCGGCACCGACGATGGATTATTCAAGATGTCGGGGGATCGCATCGAGCGCGTGGACGGCAACAACGGCGTCCCGGCGGTCGCGGTACACGCCATCATCGAGGATTCGCAAGGGCGTCTTTGGGTCGGCGGCTCAAAGCTATTGCGATTGCAAGGGGGGTCGGTAACCGAATATCGCCTGGGCGAAACCAGCCAAAACCGGGTTAAATCGCTGGTGCAGACCGCCGATGGCGCCGTTTGGGCGGGCACGGTTTCAGGACTGCAATGAATGCTCCCCGGCACGGCGGCTTTTCATCGGGTCTCTGGAATTAGCGGCACTGTCAGATTTCTCCGCCAAACTTCAGACGGCAGGTTGTGGATTGGAACCATTGGCCACGGACTCTATGTCTACGAGAATCATCGGTTCCTTCCAATCACCGCTCCAGAAAGACTGCCCAGCAACACCGTATTAAGCCTCTTTGAAGACGCCGAAAAAAATATCTGGGTTGGCACCCAGGCGGGGATGCTGCGCTTAAGCAAGACTCCCGTGCGAACCATCGTGTTACCGGATGCGTCCGATTCCGACGCGGAAACTGTTTATCAAGATACGAATGGCGATGTGTGGATCGCGGCGGCCAACTTGTTTCGTTTTCAAAAAGACAAGGCCACCCCCTTTCGCTTGCCGGGCCTTCCCCATGTCAGGGTGCGAAATGTCTTCCGTGATCGCGAGGGAATGCTCTGGATCGGAACCGATGGCCGCGGCGTGTATCGACAGGGCGGAGCTGGATTTGTCCACTACGACACGGCGAACGGGCTGGTGAACAATTTTATCCGAGCCTTTTTGCAGAGCCGGGACGGAAGCGTTTGGATCGCGACCGATGAAGGCGTAAGCCGCTGGACGCCGCGCGGCTTGATCAACTATCGGATGAGCAACGGCCTGTGTTATTTCAGCACTCGCTCGCTGCTGGAAGATAACCGCGGCGATATTTGGATTGGCACAGACCGGGGTGTCAGCCGATTGCACGGCGACCAATTCGAAACCGACGACGCGGTCAAGGCGCTGGCCGAAGAAAAAGTTTGGGCGATTCACCAGGATCCGGAAGGCGGATTATGGTTTGGAACCCGCACCGGCGGCCTCTACCATTGGCGGTCCGGAAAATTAGACCATTTCACTGTCGCGCAAGGCCTGGCGAGCAACAGCATTTACGAGCTTCTCGAAGACGGCAACGGAAATCTGTGGGCTAGTGGACCGAATGGAATTTCCGTGATGAGCCGGCGCCAACTCGAGTTGGCCGCCGGGCGGCCCGGCCAGCTGTCCCGGTGACGCTTTATGGAATCTCCGAAGGCCTGGAAACGATTCAGATGTGTGGAGGCGAAAAACCTGCGGGCATCCTGACCGCCCAGCGGGAAGTCTGGTTTCCCAGCAGTAAAGGCCCGGTTCGCGTCTCGGTAGTTCAATCCCAACCCTCGGCTCCCGCGCCCGTGGTCATCGACCAGGTCATGGTCGATGGCCTTCAGGTTCCGGCGGGAAAGCAGATTTCGCTCCAGCCGAAAACCGCGAAATTGGAGTTGCATTACGGAGTCGTGCTGTTGCGCTCGCAGGAACGTATTCGCTTTCGTTACATTCTGGAAGGCTTCGATGAGAATTGGAGCGACGCTCCTCCCAATCGCGTCGCATACTACACCAATCTTCCGCCGGGCAACTATCACTTCCGAGTGGCTGCCTATGAGATGAATAATCCCAATGAAATCGCGGAGACTTCATTGGAGATTTTGCAACGACCGCCTTTCTATCGGAGTGCCTGGTTTGTTGGTTGTTGCCTTCTTTTGTTGGCGGGAACGGCCTGGAGCGCTTATCAGTTTCGCCTAGGCCAGGTGCGCGCCCGTTTTCAAGCCGTGCTGAGCGAACGGAACCGCCTGGCGCGCGAGATGCACGATACTCTGATTCAGGGATGCGTGAGCGTGTCGGCGCTGCTCGAAGCGCATTCCAGTCTTGGGGATTCCGAAAAGACCGAACATGACCCGCGAAATGATCTACTCGAATATGCCCGGACGCAGTTGCGCTCCACCATTGGCGAAGCACGGCAGGCGGTATTTGGCTTGCGCGGCGCTCCCGAGGTGCGTACCAGCATCGGACCTTTGCTGGGCCGAATGGCGGGACAGGTCAGCCACGAGTTCGGGGTCCCCGTTGAATGCCGGATTTCGGGCCAGCCTTTTGATTTTGAGCAGTCGGTAGCGCACGAGCTTCTGATGATCTCGCGAGAAGGCATCTACAACGCGGTTCGGCACGGCCAACCCAATCAGGTGGAGCTGGGGATTTGCTTTGACGAGGACTCTTGCAGTATCAAGGTGCGCGACGACGGGTCGGGATTCGATCCTGCGATGCTGGCATCCCTGCCCAGGGGGCATTACGGATTGATAGGCATTCAAGAACGAGTGAACCGTATTGGCGGCCGCTTGACCCTGCACAGCTCTCCCGGGGAGGGGACAGAGCTGATCGTTGAGGTTCCGCGAAAACAATCGGCATCGTCCGTTGAAGAGCGCTACGTGAAACTATGAATCCCACGGATAGGATTAAAGTAATGGTTGTCGACGACCATCCGCTCATGCGGGTCGGCATCGCTTCCATCATTAACGCGCGCGCGGATATGACGGTGGTGTGCCAGGCGGGCACAGGAGAGGAAGCCGTAGTTCTGTATCACCAGCACAAGCCCGATATCACGTTGATGGACCTGCGCCTGCCGAAAATGAGCGGAGTGGATGCAATTCTCGCCATTCGATTGAAGACTCCCGCCGCGCGTTTCATCGTGCTGACTACATATGAAGGCGACGAAGATATTCACCGCGCGCTGGAAGCGGGTGCCAAAGGCTACGTCATCAAGGGAATGCCTTATCAAACCTTGATTGAGGCCCTGCGCCGGGTCTATGCCGGTGGGCGGTTTCTGCCGCCGCCGGTGGTAAACGCGCTCGCCTCCCGCATGCCGGATTCGGACCTCAGTTCGCGAGAGCGGGAAGTTCTGCGTCTCTTGGTCGCGGGCAAGAGCAACAAAGAAATTGCCGGCGCACTGGGAATCACCGAAGCCACCGTGAAATGCCATGTCAGCACGATTCTCATGCGGCTCAACGTGAGCGACCGTACCCAAGCCGTGGTAACCGCCTTGCAGCGCGGCTTGATTCATTTGTAGCCGAATCGAGACGGTACTCAACGTCGACCGCTACGACCAAAGTTGGATCATTCCGGCGGCTAAATCGTGTATCGTCCTATCCTGACTTCACAACTTGATTTTAAGAAAGCGGTTCATGGATCGACGCGCATTCATCAAGACCTCCGGAGCTGTGCTGGCAAGCGCGGCTCTCGGCGCGAAAGCTTTTCCTCAGCATGCCGGTGCAGAAATTCCAGGACGACTGGTTCTGCCCATGAATCGCGGGTGGCGCTATAGCCAGCGCTTTATAGAGGGCGGGCATGACCTGAACTTTGACGACTCTCACTTCGATCGCGTTGTCATTCCCCACTACGAATATTCCACTGCCCTGGCATAGCTTCGACGACAAGAGCTACGAATTTGTTTCGATTTATCGCAGACGATTCAAGCTGCCTCCGGAGGCGCGCGGCAAGCCGTGTCTTCGTCGATTTCGAAGGCGTGATGACGGCGTCGACGGTTTGGATCAACGGCAAGAGTCTCGGCGAGTACAAAGGCGGATACACGCCTTTTTCTTTCGAGCTGACGCCGCATCTGGATTTCGACGGGGAGAACCTTCTCGCCGTGGATGTCGATTCTACCGAGCGCGCGGATATTCCGCCGTTCGGATATCAGATCGACTACCTGACCTTCGGCGGAATTTATCGCGAAGTCGCGTTGCGCATCGTTCCGGCCACCTTTATCGAAAATATTTTTGCCCGATCCAAAAGATGTGTTGAGCGAAGTCATCCCTCGCTGGATGTCGATTGCTTTCCTCCAACACTCCGCGCACCGCAAGCGATGCTCGATCGCCTTGGAAGCGGTGCTGCTGGACGGAGAGAGGCGAACTGGCGTCGGCAAAGCAAACTATTCCCGCCGGCCGCGCAGCGGCGGACGATCCGACGGCGACACACGTTACAGTTTCGATCAACTGCAGCGGAAGTGAGGCTGTGGGATCTGATCGCATCCATCGCTCTATACGGTTCACGTGCGCCTGCTGCAAAACGGTCAAGTCATCGATGAAGATACCCGCAGCATTCGGTTTTCGCGAGGCGCAGTTCACCGATCATGGCTTCGAGCTGAACGGCAAAGTCGATCAAGCTGCGCGGGCTCGATCGTCATCAGACGTTTCCCTTCGTCGGCCAGGCGATGCCGGCGCGCGTGCAGCGGCAGCGACGCGAATATTCTGCGCAAAGAATTGCACTGCAACATCGTGCGCACCTCGCACTATCCGCAGTCGCGGCATTTTCTCGACGCCTGCGACGAAATGGGCCTGCTGGTGCTGGAAGAGATTCCGGGCTGGCAGCATATCGGCGATCAAGCCGTGGCAAGATATCTCGGTCGACAACGTGAGCCGCATGATTCGCCGCGACTGGAACCATCCGTCCATCATTCTTGTGGGGCGTGCGCATCAACGAATCGCAAGACAATCACGATTTCTACACGCGCACCAACGCGATGGCGCACGAGCTCGATCCAACGCGGCAGACCGGCGGCATCCGCTATTTCCAGGAGTCCGGAATTTCTGGAAGACGTTTTCACGATGAACGACTTCGGCTTTCCGCTGAAGCCGCCGAATCATCCGCGCTATCTGAACACCGAATTTGTCGGCCATACCTATCCCGACCAAGACGATCGATAACGATCGAGCGTCTGCGCGAACACACGCTGCGCCATGCGCGCGTTCACGATCAGCTCGCGTCGGATCCGCAATACGCCGGCGGCATCGGCTGGTGCGCCTTCGACTACAACACCCACGCGAATTTCGGCTCGGGCGACCGCATCTGCTACCACGGCGTCACCGATATTTTCCGCGAGCCGAAACCCGCCGCGGGCTTTTACAAATCGCAGTGCGACCCGGACGAAGAGATCGTGCTGGAGCCGGCGTTCCACTGGGCGCGCGAGCGACGAGTCGTCGGCTTCACGAAGGCGCTGGTGTGCTCGAACTGCGAGCACCTCAAGTATATACACCGCCAGAAGATGCATGGAGTTGCTGGCCGAGCTCGATCCGGACCGCAGCGATTCAAGCATCTGAAGTATCGCGCCGTTCGTCGCCGATCTGGACAAAGCGCGCGCGCAATTGGGGCGATCTGCGCATCGACGGCTACATCGGCGGCAAGCAAGTGATCGCGAAGACGCTACTCCGGCCGCGGCGTCGATCAGAAATTTGCGGTGCTGCCGGATGATACGAAACTTGTTGCCGACGGAGCCGATACGACGCGCGTGGTGTTGCGCGTGACCGACGAATTCGGCGCGATCCGTCCGTTCTGCCAACGATCCGATTAAACTCCACTCTGAAGGGCCGGCCGAAATCATCGGCGACAATCCTTTCGCGCTGATCGGCGGCACCGGCGCGGTCTGGATTCGCGCCAATGAACAACCTGCAAATGAACAACCTGGAAATGAACAACTCGGGACGGGGAAACCCGGGACAGAGCACCCCGGAACAGTTCGCCTTACCGCGACGCATCCACGACTCGGTACGCAAGTAGTTCGCTTTATTTTGCATCCGGCGGACAAATCCTCGTATGAAATATGAGAAGCGACCAAATCTTCTCACAGCTTCCATTTGCCCGGTTTCCGCATCAGACTGCCATGTCAACTTCACTGTCCGCTCCAGATTTGTATATGCCAGCTTCGCCAATCCGGTACGATCTCCGTACTCCTCCGGAACCTTCGCCGCCGCCCATCAAAGAGCCTCCGCTGGACCCTTTGGAGAATCCAGACGCGCCAGTTCGAGAGCCCGACCCGAATCAGCCCGCACAGATGTGAAGTGGCCGCTGTTCAATGCCATCTGAGTTTCAACTTCAGTGTTCCGCACGGAGGTTGCCGACGAGATTCCCGTCGATAACGGCCTCGATATCGGCAGCGATCCACCGATTCGGGGCGTGTCTGCCCTGGAGGAAGAGCTTCTGATAATTGTCGGTAAGAGCTTCCGTGCGTTCGCCTGCGGGGGAATCGTGAACGACATTCAGCGTAATCGCCTTCATCGATTTGCCGACAAATGATTGCATGAACGCGAACTTTTTCCTGGCCGCCAGATCGCGCAGAATTTTATTGCGCTCGCGCGCGATATGGATTGGGACTTGATCGCGCATCTTTGCCGCAGGGGTCCCGGGACGCGCGGAATAAGTGAAAACATGCAGATAAGTGAAAGGCAGCTCTTCGACGAAGTGGCGCGTGTCCTCGAATTCAGCGTCGGTTTCGCCGGGAAATCCCGCCATAACGTCGGCGCCAATGGCAGCGTCTGGCATGGCCGCGCGAATTTTTTCGATCTTGTCGCGATAATGCCAGGGGCGGTATTTTCGGTGCATGCGGCGCAGCACAGTATCGCTACCCGATTGCAGCGGCACATGCGCGTGCTTGGCGATGCGAGGTGACGAAGCGACAAGCCCGATCAATTCGTCGGACCAATCCATCGGCTCGACCGATGAAATGCGCAGTTTTTCGAGAGACGTTTCCGAGAGAATTGCGCGAATGAGAGGCTCAAAACGCGGCTTCCGGCGTTCGGCCTCCGGCGTCCGGAAGCCCGGAGCCCGGAGCCCGGAGCCGGAATCTAGATCCTGGCCCCAGCGCCCCAGATTAATGCCGCTGATCACGACTTCGCGGAAGCCGGCGTCAACGAGATCATTCACCTGGCGAATGATTTCGGGCAGCGCTAAAGACCGGCTATGCCCGCGCACGCTGGGAATCACGCAGAAAGAGCAGCGATTGTCGCATCCATCCTGAACTTTGAGGTTGGGGCGAGTCCGATCCGCCGTGTGCGCTGTTTCGGATTCGAACACAGGCGCGGCCAGTAATTCCGTATGCGCGAAAATGTCGGAGACGTAAAGGCGGGCTTCGGGCTTCGGCTTTCGGGCTTCGGCTTCCGGCTTCCGCGATTTTGTTTCAGTAAGACTCGCCAGGGGAACGAATGAAGGCAGCGCTTCATTGCCGGGTGCTATCGCGGCGCTGGAGGAGCCGTGCCAACCCAAATCATCGCGGCCCCAATCGTCCGGCTGCACCAAGTCCGTAAGAAGCAGCAAAGCAATTTCGGCAAGTTTGTGTTTGTGGGAGTTACCGACCACGCACAAGACCCCGGGCAAAGCTGCGACTTCTTCCGGGGCGCGCTGCGCATAGCAACCGGTGACAATAATCTTGGCCAGCGGGTTCTGGCGCTGGACGCGCCGAATCGCGGCGCGGGCGTCCTGGTCCGCCGCATTCGTGACCGTGCATGTGTTCAAAATCACCAGATCGGCTTCGGTGCCGCCAGCGCGCGCCAAGCCCTGGGCTTCGAACTGGCATTCAATCGCGGCACCGTCGGCCTGGGTGGCGCGGCATCCGAAGTTCTCGACGTGGAAGGTAGGCACGGAACTATGGTAACGCACGTTGCGGCGGAAATACGCCGCAGACACACTGGCTCTCAGGAAGATTTTCGCAACCCTCCTCGACCATGATTCTCGCGACCACCTTCAGGCAGTGGCGGCGGTCTTCTTCTGGGTGAAGCATTCCCGGCAGAAGATCGGTCGGCCTTGTGTCGGCCGAAATGGGACCGTGGTCTCTTTGCCGCATTGTGAACAGGTGGCTCGAGTCTCCACGCGAGTGTAGTGATGTCCGTTGCCCTGGGGGGAGGGATGGGCGGAGAGGACGGCTATACGCTTCGACTTGCAGGTCTTGCAGCGCTTCGGTTGGTTCTTGAACTGTTTGTCATGAAAAAACAGTTGTTCCCCGGCCGTGAAGACGAAGTCAGCGCCGCAGTCTATGCAGGTGAGTACCTTATCCTGAAATTCCATTGAGGATGGCTCCCTTTTAGGGAATCAGTCAATTTGGCACAGAGGTCAGCACTACGGCCTCGCGAGATGCGCCGCAATGCTGGCTCGCCTAACCTTCGGCGGGCGAAATACTCCCGTTTCAGGAGGCAAACTGCCGATCCCTTATGCCCGTGGTGCACCTGCTACACGCGGGGAAGGCGTATAGCGCAGAGCAACACAGGTTGTACATCCCCCCTCAAACTGCCCCTGGACTCGGCCCGCCACACACCTGGAACGGCGCGTGGATACAACATTCCACAGAATGCCGAATAATTTAATGATGGTGTTGAAAAATCCCTGCCGCAACTCTCTCTGGTGGGGGCCAGATGGAGCAGGACCACCCCGGGAAGGGGCGGCCCTTTCATGCTCTAGTCTTGCTCCTTGCGAACCTTCTTGCGGGCGCGCTTGCGTGCCAGCGCCGCCT
This sequence comes from uncultured Acidobacteriota bacterium, assembly GCA_963755225.1. GTDB lineage: Bacteria > Acidobacteriota > Terriglobia > Terriglobales > Acidobacteriaceae > Sulfotelmatobacter. The sequence goes on along the minus strand of CAVWJE010000005.1, from coordinate 238,910 downwards.
TTACGCGTTTCTTCTCACCGGGTTTCAGGTAAAAGGAATGGCGCTTTACTTCTTTAATAATGTCTTCCTGCTGCACTTTGCGCTTGAAACGGCGCAAAGCATTCTCGAGGGATTCCCCCTCTTGCAGCCGAATTTCCGCCAAACAGACACACCCCCAAACCCGTCCGGAAGGACGGAATAGTTATTACAAGGATTTGGCGGGAAGTCAAGTGGGTGGTGTGAAAAAACTTTGCATATTGGTTGGCTCGATATCACTTTGCAAGCTTTGCCTAAAGTCCGCGCCATTATTGTTCGATGGAACCTACGGGACTTCGTCAGAGCTTTTTGAAGGCACGGAGCTAGAGAAAGCGATCGCGCCATTGTGAAGGGCCGAAGCCGCTTCCGACGGCGGCCTTGACCTGGCATTGGACGGAGTTTTAAGGAGAACGAACATGACTGTCAGAAATGAGGATCGCTATGAACCTTAATGTGGCAGCAACGGAGCCGACGGCCGGCGTAGCCGAGCGCCGAAAATTTGCTCGACACAGGCTGAGTGCTCCCGTCACTGTCCGCCTTTCCGACGGTTCGGAATCGATAGGTATGACTGTCGAGATCAGTGAGGGAGGAATGTCGGCGCTGTTCGGCGCACCGCTGAATGTCGGCGACAAAGTCACTTTGGAACCGGTAGGCGGAGGCGCCGCCGCCGCAACGGTCCGCCGTCAAATGGGAAAATTCTATGGCTTTGAATTTCTCCAGCTCGGCCCTCAGCAGTCCTCGAAGATTAGAGAGACCTGCAAGATGTTGCCTCCCTATTACTCCAGAACCCTGGATCTCTGGAAGCGGTGAGGCGCCGACTCGGAAATTAGGACACCACCTCGCGATAAGGCGATTTGGCCGAATGCCGCCTCTCGCAGTATGCTGGCCAAGTGTCCAACCTCGACGAGTCGTTTTGGAACGACCAACGCGAACGGCGGCGCCTGGCGGCGAACTATGCCGGCATGGCTGACGGTGAATTGCAGCGGCTGGCCGGGAATGCTGAGTCGTTGACCGAACAGGCCTGGGATGCGCTGGAAGATGAGCTGGAGCGCAGGCACCTGGAATTTGCCGATGAACCAACCGCCGAGCCGCGGCAGGAAATGGAAATGCGCGAGCTCGTCACGATACGGAAGTTTCGCGATCTACCGGAGGCGCTGCTGGCAAAGGGCAGCCTGGAATCTTCGGGAATCGAGTGTTTCCTGGCCGATGAAAACCTGGTTCGCCTCGACTGGTTTATTTCGAATTTCATCGGCGGGATAAAACTCAACGTGCGCGCCGCAGACGCGGAGATTGCGGGCAAGATTCTCGACGAGCCTATTCCCGAAGGCCTTTATGTCCACGGTATCGGACTCTACGAGCAGCCGCGCTGTCCCCGGTGCCAATCGCTCGACGTAAACTTCCAGGAACTCGACCGTCCCATCGCCTACATGAGCGCGTTTCTTCGCGTACCATTGCCGGTGCAGAGGCCGGCCTGGCGTTGCCATGCCTGCGACGCGGAATGGGAAGACGACGAGCCCGCCGAGTCCAAGAGAAGGTAGCCTTCAAACTTCAGGACGAAGGAGTCGAAACGCCGCACCTGGCCTGGCTTCGAATAGCCCGATGTGGCTTTGAAGGAGTCAATCGAAGTTACTCTTCGAGAGCTTCGGATGACTTTCAAGTGCAAAATCCTGCATCTTGACACCCGCTTTCCCCGGTGGTTAAGTGGATACCCTTGTGCGAGACGCGTTTTTTTCGTCTTACCCACCCTCGCGCGCCCGCTGAAAATGGGAGAGCCACATCATGCACTCAGTTCGTCAATTCATCCAGATAAGCTCCTCGAGCATTCTGGGATCTCAAATTCTCCGCCGGACGGTGAAACAAGTCGTTTGTGGTCTTATTTTCTGCGCTGGTTTGACTTCGATAGCCGCGTTCGGTCAATCGAAAGCCGCGTCCAAAGAGCCGCCTGCCCCATCGAGCGCCACCGTGGGAGCATGGGCTGCGCCGGTAAACTTCTGCGTTTACCCTTGCCTGGTCGGCGCCAACGCCGCAGTGCTCAATACCGGAAACGTTCTGTTCTATTACTACCCAGCCGCCAATACGCTTAACTCGCAGGCGACGCTGCTGAATCCGGCAACCGGCGCCCTAACCAGTGTCACGCTAACCCAATCGGCCGACATTTTTTGCTCAGGTTTGTCAATTCTGCAAAACGGCACCGTTCTGGTTACGGGAGGAAATGCCGAAGGCGTGAAATGTGGCCAGGATGGCGGCGGCAGCGGCTGCGGAACGACGAATTCGATGCTGTTCGCTCCCACCAATTCCACCTGGCTGGCCGGAACCGCGATGGGTTTCGCGCGCTGGTATCCCAGCAGTATTGAACTGGCCAATGGCACGCTTCTGGAGCTGTCGGGTACCGATTCGACCGGCAGTTGGGTTCAGACCGCATTGGAAGAGTACAACTATGTCACGGGTAAGTGGACAACTCTGCCCATCTCGGCGACTCTTCCCAGTGCGGTCTCACAGGTTTATCCGCGGCTTTCGTTGATGCCCAGCGGCAATGTGTTTTTGTCGTCGCCGGCGCAGAAAAGTTACCTGTTTAACACGGCGACGAATAGCTGGTCGTATGTGGCCACAGTGAATTTTGGCTATCGCTATTTCGCTCCTCACGTGTTGCTGCCGGGGCAGGAGAAGGTGATGGTCGCCGGCGGTTCGGCGACGAAGGAAAACGGTGGCGGCACGGCGACAAATACCGCCGAGATCATCGACTTATCCGCAGCCAAGCCCGCATGGAGCTACACCGGCTCCCTGAATTACGCCCGCTATAACGAAAACCTCGTGCTGCTGGCGGATGGAACGGTGCTCGCGGTCGGCGGCGGCGGAGGCGGAGGGCGATACGCAAATCCCGTGCTCAGCGCCGAATTATACGATCCCGCAACCGCGCAATGGGCCGTGATGGCTTCGCAGACGGTTCAACGAACCTATCACTCGACGGCGGTTTTGTTGCCCGATGGACGCGTGATTTCGGCTGGTTCCGATAACGGGGCGCCCACCCAGGTCAGCTATGAAATCTATAGTCCGCCTTATATGTTCAAGGGCCCGAGGCCGGTTATCCAATCCGCGCCGGCCACGCTGACCTATGGCGCCAGGTTCAAGATCGCAACCCCGAACGCCGCCGCGATTACGCGCGTAGCCTTGGTCCGGCCCAGCGCGACCACTCACGCGGATAACTTTGACCAGCGCTATGTGGACTTAACCTTCACAGTCGGCTCCGGCGCCATTTCGGCGACGGCGCCCCCGAACGGCAACGAAGCTCCTCCGGGGTATTACATGCTGGTGATCGTCAACTCGAACGGCGTGCCTTCCGTTATGCCGTTCCTACAGTTGAATTAAATCGAATTTCTTGCGCCTGTTGTCGCCGTGAACTTGCCGAAACAGCTCGACCGCCAAAAAGCCCCCGGCGCAATTCGCTTTCGGGGGCATATTTTGTTTGCAGACTGTACAAGGGTGCGGCTTCGGCTACAGGCCCTCCACGATTGGCAGGACGGCTTCCACCAGAGTTCCCGGCTCGGCTCGCGAAATTCGCAGTTCACCGTTTAATTGTTTAATGCGTTCTTTCATTCCGCTGATTCCCACGCCAGCGCCGAGAAAGGCTACGTCCCGGTTGCTGGGAATGCCCTTACCGAAATCGCGCACCCGCACGATGACCCGGTCAAATTCCTGGCTAATCTCAATGCGGGCGTCCTCGCTCTCCGCATGCCGATAGATGTTGGTAAGAGATTCCTGAATGACGCGGAAGATCGCCGCCTCGAGGTCGGGCGGAAGACGGGAAAAAACTACCGGCTTGTAATCGAACGCGATCCGCATCGGATTCCGTTTTCTGAGTCCTTCGACGTACCAGTGCAAAGCCGGCAGCAAACCCGATTCATCGAGCAATGGAGGATGCAACAGATAAGACATATTGCGAACTTTGTTCAACGCGCTTGCGGCCATCTCGACGGCGTGATCGAGTTTATTTTTTCCGTCCGTATCCGAATTTCGCACATCCAGCTCGATCTTCAGCGCCGTCAGTTCCTGGCCCAGATCATCATGCAGGGTGCGGGCCATGCGGCGCCGCTCCTCATCCTGTACCCGCATTAATTGCGAGGACAGCCTCTGCAATTCGAGAGTGCGCAATTCGACTTGTTGTTGCGACCGGGTTAATTCGGCCACGCGGGCTCGTAATTCTTTATTAAGCAAACGGCTGCGCTCTTCGAGGGCCTTGCGTTCAGTCAAATCGCGAGTGACCTTCGAGAAGCCCTGCAACTTGCTATTCTTATCGCGGAGAGCTGTAATCACCACGTTCGCCCAAAAACTCGAGCCATCTTTTCTTACCCGCCAACCTTCGTCGGCAAACCGTCCTTCTTTGGCGGCTATCTCCAGTTCGCGATCCGGCCATCTGCTTTCCTGAGCCTCCTGGGAATAAAAACAAGAAAAATGCCGGCCGATGATTTCTTTAGCTTCGTACCCCTTTATCCTTTCGGCTCCCTGGTTCCAGGTGGCGACCTTGCCTTCAGGGCTGAGCAGGAAGATAGCGTAGTCCTTCACGCCCTCCACCAGCAGACGGAAAATCTCGTCGCTTTGCTGGGGACTTTTCGCGGTATCTTTTCCTTCGCGGGCTTCGGTGAGCACCAACTCCGCGGACTCATTTTGCACTTGTTATGCCTCGGACGACGGGTTTAGCCAAACGACAAGATTTGCATGGATAACTCAAAAGACGGATTCATTTTCCCGAATGCCGCACAGGAATAACATACCAGCTTCCCTTTAGAGCATACCTTATGTCGGCGGAATGCCCTCCATCTATCCGAATGCGAGATCACGCCCTGGGAGCTTCCGGCGGCGAGTATTTGGCGAAGCCTTTGCGGATCACGTCCAGCGTGTCTTCCGCAAGGTTGAGCATCCGCAACTGCTCTCGCGTTACCCAGCGAACCTCCGCGGCGTCGCTCGCCGCGGAGATATCTCCCGCAACCCGGCGGCACAAAAAATCGATCAAAACATAGTGATATTGCACCCTCTTCTCCGGATTGCGCAGAATGCGGTCGTACACGCCCAGCAGTTCCACGGGTTCGACGGTAAGTCCGGTTTCCTCGCGAGCCTCACGGATCGCCGCCTCGCGCACGAGTTCGCCCACTTCCAGCACGCCTCCGGGGATCGACCACTCCGCTTGCAGCGGCGGATGCGCCCGTTTCACCAGAACGACGCGATCATCTTCCACGATGATCGCGCCCACGCCAACCAGCGGCACTTCGGGGAATTCACGTTGCATGCCAGAAGATTTTATCTCATGGCAGAGAACGAAAAAGCATCGCGACCGGGGGCGCGGGTTGCACAATGGCGGGCCCGTCGATTTTTCCTTCGTGTAACTTGGTGCGCTTAGTGGTTAAATAAATCCTCTATGCCCCTCGAAGAATACAAACGCAAACGCAAGTTCGAGCAAACGCCCGAGCCGCCTCCGAAGCTCGAAACCAAAGCGGGTAATCGCTTCGTCGTCCAGAAACACGACGCCACGCGACTGCACTATGATTTTCGCCTCGAAATGGAGGGGGTTTTGAAATCGTGGGCTGTGCCCAAAGGCCCGTCGCTCGATCCCGCCGACAAGCGCCTTGCCATGCAGGTCGAGGATCATCCGGTTTCGTATTTCGATTTTGAAGGCATCATCCCCGAAAACAATTACGGTGCGGGAACCGTGATGGTTTGGGATGTCGGCACCTGGCAGCCTTTGTCGCCCACTCCGGTGGAGGGAAAATACGTTCCCGGCACCCAGGCCGAAGCCGCCGCGATGCTGGCCAAAGGCGATCTGAAATTTCGCCTCGACGGAAAGAAACTGAAAGGCGATTTCGCCATCATAAAGATGAAGGGCCGCCGACCGGGAAGCAAAGGCAACGAGTGGCTGCTAATCAAGAAACACGACGATCACGAAGTCGAAGGCTACGACATAGACGACTACGACGAATCGGTGCTGAGCAAACGCAGCCTGGCCGAGATCGCCGGAGATGAGGGATCGAGAGAATGGAAAAGTCGTCCCTCCGCGGGACGCGGCAAACTGAAAGCCGCGTGGCTCGCCGACGCGGTCGCCAAACTCGACGAGAAAAAGGCTGCGAAGAAATCGAGCGTTAAAAAAAAACAAAAGACATAAACGCTGCGGACGCCGAGGAGCACAGCGCAAATCGAAGTAAACCAGAACAAACCGCACCTAAGAACCGTCCTGCGCCTTCGGCGTCCCCGATCGCGAGAGCTGTTCCCATGATCTCCTCGGCGACGATCTCCTCGCCGGTCAAGCGTCCAATGCCGAGCGAAATCCATCCCATGCTTGCTACGTCTATCGACGAACCATTCGACGGACCGGATTGGCTGTTTGAAATCAAATGGGACGGTTATCGGGCCGTTGCCTTCATCGACAACGGAAAAGTCAGGCTGGTCTCGCGCAATCAGATTGAACTCACCCCCCGTTACCCCGAACTGAAAGATCTCCCGAAATTTCTTATCGCTACAACTGCAATTCTCGATGGCGAAGTGGTCGCGCTCGACGGGCAGGGAAGGCCTTCGTTCAGCCTGATGCAGCAGCGCACGGGCTTCCGTCCGGGCGGAAAGCGCGGCGCCGTGAATGCGGGTGTGTCCGTGCTTTACTATGCATTCGATGTGCTTTATCTCGATGGTTACGATTGGCGAAAGCTGGCGCTCGAAGAACGCAAGAAGAAACTATCTTCATTGATCGTGGCCGGCGATTCGCTGCGCTACTCCGACCACTACGAGCGGCAAGGCATCGCGCTGTTCAAAATGGTCCGCGAAAAGGGCCTCGAAGGAATTCTCGCCAAGAGGCGCGACAGCGTTTACCAGGAGCGCCGGAGCGGCGATTGGTTGAAGATAAAAATCCGTCACCGCCTGGAAGCGGTGATCGGAGGATATACCGAGCCCGAAGGCAGCCGCGCGCATTTCGGCTCGATTGTGCTTGGAATGTATGACAAGCAAGGGCGCTTGATTCATGTCGGCCAAGCCGGCAGCGGATTCAATCAAAAGTCTCTCGGCGAAATTTGGGGCATGCTGAAAAAACGCGAGACCAAACAAAAGCCGTTCTATGGCGAAGTGGAAGCCCTAAGAAAAGTGGCATGGGTCAAACCCGAACTCGTCGCGGAAATCGAATACGCCGAATGGACCGAGGGCGCTGCCGGCGGCAGCGGCCCAAAGCTGCGAGCGCCGGTATTCCTCGGCCTGCGCGACGACAAAGCCCCAAAAGAATGCCGGCTGAATCAGGAGTTCAGAAGTGACGGGACATCAGACGACAAACATGGGAAGTGAGCAGTCCGATCCGTCCGTGATAAAGCTCGTGGTTGTCGGCTCTGGATCACGCGACCAACCATCGTGGCCTTCCCACATCCATTATCAGATAGCTTCTGAGAACCTGGAACCGGAACTGAGAACTGAGAACCGCTACTTGATGTCTTTCATCGCCAGCATCGTTCCGTAATCGCGCCCATTGGGATCGACCGCGCGAGCAACCATGGAAGCGAATGCGTCCCGCAACTCCGGATACTTAGTTACCAGAGCCTTCATCACGGCAACATTGCTTTGATAGGTCTGATTGGTGTTCGATACGTCGGTCGCCTGATATTTCACAATCAAATCCATATCATTGCCGACAACTTCGGGGAACAGCGCCGTCAGCTTGTAAGTAGCTCCGTTGGCCGGAAGATCGATGGTCTTGCCCTCGACGGGAATATCGGCGGGCTCGAGTTTTTGCGAGTCGTCGTAAAGCTTGTCGGTCGCGGCAGTGCTCATGAATGGCAGCGGAGAGGCCAATGACCGCGCCACCAAATAATAGAGCCAGGCGTCGTGTACCTGCCCTTTCTTCTGATACTCCTGAGCCCGCTGGATAAACCAATTGCTGTCGTGACCTTCAAATTGTCCAGCTTTGATGTAAAGTCCGCCCAACTTCCAGTCGGTTCCCTGGAGTTGCAGGATAAGCGAAACCGAGTAACTCGCTTTGGCCGACGACGCGTCCAAAATCACGACGCCATATTTTCCTGGCGCAAGGTTGTTGAGATAGAAGGCTGCGCTGTCGCTGGTCTGGCCAGTCTTTCCGAAAACGCCGCAGAAAAATTCCGCGCGCGCAATGGGCGCGGTGCCGTCGACCTCCAATAAGAACGGAGGACGAGCATTTGCCTTCGCTCCTGCCAACGCGGCTGCATTGGCTTTCACGGTGGTCTCGACGCTGGAGAAATCGGCTGCCAGGCTCGGAATAGCGTTCTGCCGCAACGAGGCCGCATCGGCTGCGGCGACGAAACCGAAATAACGTTGGCCAACGTTGGTCAAGGCGGTTCGCGTGGCCACATCCATATCGCTGTAAGTCAGGCAGCTCTCAGCCGGGCTTAAGCTCGAACAAACCACCAACGCCAGCAGGACCGAGGCAGGGAAAAAAAGAGTGGGCATCCGGTCTGACGAAAGGCCCGGTATCCTAACCGGAAATTCACCCCAATCTCGCCCAAAGCAGCCCTCGTCCCACCGTCGCCAATGGGGGACTCTCGGATAAAACCGGCAAACCAACGCTCTTAGGAAGCGGCTTGCGTCAAACACTTTCGACCCTCCGGGCAAGAATTGTACGCTCCATAGGACTAACCACAGAGTGCAACAGATTGCACATCAAGGTCTTCCCGACCCTCAAATTTCTGCTTGCAAGAGACTAAAGTCAATACATTCTATATAGTATGGGCGATCGCGGATTGGCCAAACGAGTCGCGGAGCGGTGCTAGAATTGCTTCCAAATAGCCATCGCTCCCGAAAAAGTGGCAAGGACCCGATTGAGTGGAGGCACCATTTATGAAGACCGGATTGAAAATTGCCGGATTAAGAATTAGCGGACTAGGAATTAGCGGATTAGAAATTAGCGGGTTAAGAATTAGTAAGATTGCCGCGTTACTTTCGGCGGGCCTGCTTTGTTTTGCAGTATCGAGCTGGGCCGATACTCCGAATCCGCAGACGACGCATCGCGTACACAAGGCCAAGAAACAGCAGCCACCTCCGCCTCCGCTGCCTTCAGGAACGCGCGGTCCTGTGCCTCAGGTTCCTCTCGACGCGCTGCCGGCCGTAGCGCCCCAGGTAAGCTATCAGGATGGTTTGCTGACGATTGTGGCGCCCAATTCCACTTTGAGCGAAATCCTGCGCGGAGTGCGCAAGCACACCGCCGCCGAAATTGAGATTCCTTCTTCCGCTAACGAGCGCGTGGCCACGCACCTTGGACCTGGGCCTGCGCGCGAGGTGATGGCCGAACTGCTCAATGGATCGCGCTTCAATTACATTTTGCTGGGCTCGCCCACCAATTCCAATTCGCTGGTGCGCGTGGTGTTGGTGCCGAAGTCCGGCCCGGATAATCCTGCTCCCACTGGCGACAATGCCCAGGGGGCGGCGCCCGCAGCCGCAAATGCAGGCGAAACTCCCGAAGCCGAAGCGGCCGACGATGCCGCCGAAGATAACAACGACCAGCCGCCCGCCGAAGCTGAGCAGCAAACCCCAAACCCCGACCAGCCGGGCGTAAAGACTCCGCAGCAAATGTTGCAGGAAATGCAGCAGCGGCAACTCTTACTTCAGCAACAGCAGCAGCAACAGTCGGGACAACCCGCTTACCCGGCTCCCAACGGAATGCCGATGCGTCCCCCCCAGGCGCAGCAACCGCAACAGCAACCGGAAGAGCAGTAGAAGCGCACGCCACGATTTCTGTCAGGGGTTTGCCAAACAAACGTCCGCCAGCCCTCTGGCGGACGTTTTATTTCGGAGACACGTATTGCGCTTCCCCGTTCCCGAACGACCAGTTCTCCTTCGGAACTTCAACCAGATTGATCAAAATGTCTTCGCGGCGTAGCTTCAGTTTTTCGTGCAAACCGTCGGCGACAGCTTTATAGAAGGTTTGCTTCATCTCCGTCGTTCGGCCGCTGTTCAGCGTGATCTGCAAGAAGATACAGTCGTCCGTTCGATGAACGCCGAGATAGTCGGAGTCGAATACGAGATCGCCCTTCGCATGTTCTGTGATGACCTGGAAGCGGTCGTTCTCGGGAACGTTGAGCGTTTCTCTCATCGCTTGGTAGACTACCTGACCGATGTGAGCGCGATACTCGCGAGTCTTTCCTTCCAACATATCGATTCGGGCGAGAGGCATACTTTCTCCTTGAGGTGGCGCGATTCCGCAGTACTGCAACGGTTTCGATGCGCGGGGTCTCAGATAGGGTGCAGCGGGCAGCGACCAGCATGTGCGGCACACTCACGCCACAATTCTCTGTGTTACACTTTAAAATTCACAGACGAGTTCCACCGAACGCAGAACCTTCAACCGCACATGCTTCTTTCCAAGGAATATGTGGGCTACCTCGCCCGCGAAGTTACCAAAAAACTGATTGCCGGCAAGGCTATCGAGACCTCGGCTGTGCCTAAAGTCACCGAGCGTGTGCATGCTGCGCTGCTCGAAGAACTCACCCTCGAAGACCGCATTAATGATGAGGTTCGCGTGATCCTCGAGGCTTATTCCGAAGAGATGAACAAGACCGGAGCCAACTACCAGGAAATGTTCCGCAAGGTAAAGAGCGAACTGGTGCGCAAATACAAGGCGGTGCTGTGAGGCTGAGCCGCGACAAAGTGAACGTGCTGGCGCGCGCCGTTGCCGACGCACTCAAACAGATGGATGAAGTGGAGTTTATCGAAGACCCCAACACTATCCGGCAGGAAACCCGCAAGATCCTCGAAGAGCTTCTCAATCACGAAGCGAGAATCGATCAATCCGCCCGCCAAAAAATCGAAAGCCAGAAACGTACCATTCTCGAAGGCTCACAGGAGTGGGACATTCTTTACCGCAAGTACTACAACGAGGAAGTAAAGAAGCTGGGAATCTAGTTTACCCGGGTTCTAGTTCTCGTTGCCCTCGCCGCGATTATTTTTCGACAAGTTCAGCTCGGGACGACGCCTTTCGTTTTCGATAGCCTTCAACAATCGAATCACCTGCGCTGGTTAGCTTGGCTGCCTCGACTTCGGAAATATTTTCGACGAAGGCGGAACACGTGCCCCGCGCTTTGTCCACGTACATACGGAATACTTCGTAGCCCTCTTTACATTTGGTAACTACGTAGACCGATTGGTCGGGTTCGAGGAATAAGTAATGATCCTGATCCATGGCGCCTCCTCCAAAATTTTGATTTCAAGCACCCCGCCACCTGCTTTTTCGCCCGACGATTCGCGAATTCCGCGAAACGATCTTGGCGGTTCAACCCTGCTGCCGCGCGAAAGTTGGAACCCCGTCGTCCTTCTTTATGGTGCCGAATCGAAAGAAATGGTTTCGCGGCGTTGGTTCACTTCGCGGCTAAGGCTGAAATGGTTCACGCTTTACTTGCAACGGCCTGGATCAGAAGAATCGTGCCAATGCAGATTAGTCCCAGGTAGACATAGTTTAGAAAAGCGTCACCATGCAAACGGCGGTTGATGGCTCGGCCGAGAATCACGCCGAGCAGAGTGGCAGGCAGGGAGAGCAGGAAATAGTGCGTGACGTTTGAAGTCCACAGGCCCGCGAGCCAGTAGCCAGCCATCCCGATGATGCTGGCGGGCAGAAAATATCCTTGCAGCGTGGCGCGAAAATGCTGCGCCGACCAGCGTCGCATAGCCCCATACACGACCAGCGGAGGTCCGTTCATTCCGTAAGCGCCGCCGAGAATGCCTGCGAAAAAGCCGCATGCCAGCAGCCATCCACGATGGTCGCGCTTCAGTTCGAGCGCGGAGCGGCCCAGCAGCGAATAAATTGAGAACGCTACGATCACCAGTCCCAGCGTGGCTTTCATGAATCGCTGATGAGTGCTGGTGAGAAGCAAAAGACCCAGCGGAATGCCGAATAGGGTCGCGAGGATCAGCCAGCCGGCGCTTCGGGTGTGAATATGCTTCCAATCTTGTGCGACAACAATGGCCGCGACGGTAATCGACACCAGCACGGCGAGGGGCGCGGCCTGGTCGAGTGGAATGCAGAACGTGAGCAACGGCACTGCAATCAGCGCCTCGCCAAAACCGAAGGTTGAACGAATCAGAGTAGCCACGAAGACGATGAGGGAAATCTTCAGGGGAAGAATGACGCCGCCCGCTATCAGGATTGCAGCCATGGCCACGATATTACTGCCAGGATATTACCGGAAGATAAGCAGATTCCTCACCAGCACAGAACGCTGGTTCGGAATTACAAAATATCTCCGAATGACGAGCGTTCGCGGACGATGATCGATATCCTCTATTTTTTCAATCCGGCGGTAAAGTTGGTTATTAACGTTAAGGGCTGGTTTACCTGCTGCGACACGCGCTCGAGCAGGAGCCGTTTGCCGTCGGGAGCGACGCTGTAGAAAGGGATCGTCAGCACTGTCCAGCGGTTGACGAGTGTTTGCGCTGCGCCGAACTCCAGCGCGCCGCCGGCTTCTTTGACCGGCACAGAGAGAATCGACTGGTTGAGATCGAAGTAGAAAAGCTCTTTGCCATCCGCGCTCCAGTGCGCAAACTGCCCGCCATTGGCAGAGACCTGCCACTTGCCCTGGCCGCCGCCATAACCTTCCACGTATATCTCATCCCGTCCGGATTCGGTTGAATTGTAGGCGAGCCAGCGGCCGTTGGGAGAGATCACCGCATTGGTCCCGTGAGTGAGTACCTGATGTGGTTTTCGATCTCCATCGAGAGAACTTGCCCAGACTCCATCCTCTTTTTGCGTGTAAATATTCGGCGAAAAAAACAGGGTCTTGCCGTCGTGCGACCAGTCACTGGGAGCGAACAGAATTCCATTCTGGCTCTGAACTAATAATTCCTCCGCCCCGCTGCCGTCGGCAGGCTTGCGATAGATGCCGCTGCCGGTTGTGCGTAGAGAGCTATACGCAACCCACTTACCGTCTGGCGACCAGACAGGAAAAGTATTTCCGGTGGGGCCGAAGGTGAGCCGCGTGCGGACACCTCGCGCCAGATCGAGCGACCAAATGTCGTTGACGCCGGAATCGATCGTGAGGGCGACCCGGTCGCCCTGTGGCGACAAGCGGGCAAACTGGAGGTTTTGTAAATTGCCGGCAGCGACGCTCATCTGCTTTCCATTGCGATCTATCCAAACCAGCTCTAGATCCCCGGACGTTCCGTTGCCGAATGCGATCAATCCACTGTCAGTCGCGGTGACGCCGGTGCGCCAGGTGGTGACGTCGTTTAGCACGCCGTTGGAAATAGTTTGCGCTTCGCCGCTTAACTCGCCTTTTGCGGGATCGAAGGGCTGCGCCAGCAACTGATCGCCACGGCCAAAGAGGAGGAAGCCAGCCGCATAAATCGCATGGCTCTGCGAGTGAATCAGCAGCCGGTTCTCGCGGCCATCGAGAGAAGCGTAGTAGATCGCATTGTTCGAAACCTTCGATGCATCGTGATGCATGGCGAAGTACAAAAAGTGTTTGCCGTCGGGAAGAAAAAACGGCCAGCGATGGGAGGTATATATGGCGGTGTCCAGCTTGGTGAGCGGAACGGAAGAGCCTCCGCTGGCGCTGATCTGAAAAAGCGGGGCAATGGGAGACGGCGAAAACACGATGACGCCGCCCGGACCCCACGCGCCGCCGCGCCCCAGTTGGGCGTCGCAGAGTTCCTGCGCAGTCGTGCCAGTGAGTTCGATGGTTTTCATTTTGCCGTTGGCGAAAAACCCGAGCGAACGGCTGTCCGGGGACCAGAAAGGAAAAAGCGCATCGTTCGTGGCCGGAATCTCACGCGCGTCGGCGCCATTCATGGGGCGCACCCAGATCGAAGTCTTTCCGTCCGTGCCTGTTGCGGTGAAAGCCAGATAAACGCCGTCGGGAGAAAATGTTGGCGGGCCGGCGACGTCGGACGTTAGGCGGAAGTGCGTATCGGGCGGGGGATTGATTGCCGCACGAATGCTAGGACTTGAGACAGTGGGGTGGTGAAGGAAAAATCCGGCAAGTAGTCCCAGGATAATTGCGGCGGCGATTGCGGCGAGCCACAGAGCGCGGCCTCGAGCAGTCGCGGCGGGAGATTCTGTTCCTACGGGAGCGTGACGAAGCGAGGCGATCCAGTGCAGTTCCATCGCCACGTCGTGCGCGGATTGAAAGCGGTCGGCTGGATCTTTGGCGAGACATGCACTGACCACGCGATCGAGCATGGGCGGAGCAAGCGGCTGGGTCGAGATGATCGTGTCCGGATCTTTTTCCAGAATCGCGCTGAATACGCTGAGTTGCGATTTGCCTTCAAAGGCACGGCGGCCAGTGATCATTTCATAGAGAACGCAGCCGAAGCTGAAGAGGTCGCTGCGCGCGTCAGCTTCCGCGCCTTGCAGAAGTTCGGGCGCCATGTATTGAAAGGTTCCGACGATCGAACCTTTCTGAGTGAGGGGAGACGAAGCCGATGTGAGCGAAGCCAAATTCATGGTCGGCGTGGAGGGCGTAAATGCGCCAACAGCCTGCGAACCAATCGCCACCTCAGGCTTCGCGAGGCCGAAATCCATCAGCTTCGCGCCGGCTTTGGTGAGCATGATGTTCGCCGGTTTCAGGTCGCGATGGATAATGCCGCGTTGATGCGCTTTCTCCAGAGCTTGTGCGATTTCAGTTCCAATCCTCAGAACCTGATCGAGCGGCAGGGGATCTTTCTTCAGCCGCTCGGCGAGGGTTTGGCCCTCGAGATACTCCATCACCAGGAAATCGGTGCCGTTCTGCGTGCCGATGTCATGCAGCGTGCAGATATTGGCGTGTTGCAGCGCGGAGATGGCTTTGGCCTCGCGCTCCATGCGCTGCCGCAGTTCCGGGCTAGAGGAAAGGTGAGCGGGCAGGACTTTGATGGCGACAGTGCGGTCAAGCCGCGTGTCTTTAGCGCGATAAACTTCGCCCATGCCGCCAGCCCCGAGAGCGGAGATGATTTCGTAGGGACCGAGCTTTGTGCCGGAGGTAAGAGCCATGGGTTCGGGCAATTATAGCTCGCGCAGTCGGCAGGTAAATGTCAGGTTTCGGAGGATTGACGCTAGGTCGGCGGGATGGGTCAATGGGTGCAAAGGCCTGTTTTCTTCCTTATGAAAGGAGTGCAGATTTTTTCATCTTGACAACTCGGTAAGTTACTTACATATTTGTACCCCTCTGACAGTCGAGTCGATGACGCGCTTCACTGATACAGAAGCATCTCTCCTGCCCTCGGGCCGAGAACGTATTTCAATTGTTGACAGAGGATTCCATGTCTATACAGGCCACAGATGCCGCCAATAAGGCAGCCTCGAACAACCTAAATCGTCAAACAATTTTGTATTCGCTCGCAGGCGCGCCGGCGAAAAAGACTTTGAAACAAGGGTTTCCTTGGGCGCTAGCTTTCAGCTTCCTGCTCGGGCTGGTGGCGCTTTCGCCGTCGGCGCACGGTCAGACGTTCTCTGTGCTCTATTCGTTCGCAAGCGAAGCGGACGGCGATAGGCCCGACAGTTTAATCCGGGATGCGGCGGGCAACTTTTACGGTACGACCTACTATGGCGGTGACGAGTCGAGCGACGGAGTGGTGTTCAAGCTGGATGCGACCGGGAAGGAAACCGTACTGCATCGCTTTAAGGGTGCGGATGGGGATGGCCCTGACGGCGTGGTAAGGGACGCGGCGGGCAACCTCTACGGAGCGACTTCCTTTGGCGGGACTGGTTGCCCCGGTCAACATGGCTGCGGAACGTTATTCAAGCTGGATGCGAACGGCAACGAGACCGTGCTGCACCGTTTTGGGGGTAAGGGCGATGGAACATTTCCGACCGCCGGCGTGATCCGGGACGCCGCTGGCAATCTTTACGGGACGACCTACACTGGCGGCGTTCTGAGTTTGTGCGGAGACGGGTGCGGGACGATATTCAAGGTCGATGTGAGCGGCAAGGAAACCGTATTGCACCGCTTCACGGGAGGAGCCGACGGGCTGGGTCCTTACGGTGGCCTGATCCTGGACGGGGCGGGCAATCTCTATGGCACCACGCAGGGAGGCGGTGCAAATTCTTACGGAATGGTGTTCAAGCTGGATGCGACCGGCGAGTTCACAGTGCTCCATAGCTTCAACGGAAGCGACGGGTGCGACTCATCCGCAAGTTTGTTCCGGGATGCGGCGGGCACCCTCTATGGCACGACCTCCAGTTGCGGAGAATTCGGCCCAGGCACGGTATTTAAGGTGGCTCCGTCCGGCAAGACGACCGTGCTGTATAGTTTCACCGGCGGAACCGATGGAGGCTTCCCGTACGGACCTGTGGTCGTGGACACGGCGGGCAACGTCTACGGCTCGACGGGCTTTGGCGGCGACCTCACGTCCCTTTGCGCCGAGGTTAACAATACTCCCGGCTGCGGGGTGGTATTTAAAATCGATACAACCGGCCAGTACACCGTGCTGCACGCCTTTGATGGAACGGATGGGCAATGGGCCTACTACGGCGTGATTCAGGACGCGGCGGGCAATCTCTATGGCACAACGGCGGAGGGTGGCACGTCAACCTGCTTTTGTGGGACGGTGTTCAAGATCGCCCCATAAGCATCCAGGTGCCGGGAAACTCTGGGTTCGAGGTAAAGCAAGGCCAGGGTGCCCTAGCAATTCAAAGTAGCCCCCTACCGGGGGCGCGTTACAGGCGGGGAACGGCTAAGAATTGTGGTAAACTTCCGGCTCTGCTCTCCTGAGTTTGCTTTTCAGTCGCGGCGCTCCCCCGATTTTGACCGAAGAGGAGATCCATCCATGAATTCTCGCCTCCGCACACAATTTATTCATTTGTTGGGCCTCGCTTTTGCGATTCTCGTTCTTGCCGGATCGGCGTTCGCTTCCGGTCCTCAAGAGAAATTGCTCTATTCGTTCCAGGGCCCGTCAGCGCCAAGCGGGCAGGATGGTGAAGGGCCTGGCTCTTTGATTTCTGACGCCAAGGGAAATATGTACGGAGTCACCACCGGCGGCGGACTTTGCATTGCCGGAAGAGGCGAAGGGTCCTACTGCGGGACTGTTTTCGAGCTATCTCCGCCGGCTTCTGCGGGTGGGGCATGGACCGAAACCGTCATCTACCAGTTCGGCGCCAATTCGGGGGACGGCTCGAACCCTGTAGGAAACCTGGTGCGCGACAAAATGGGAAATTTCTATGGCGTGACGCAATATAGCTCGAGCGGCGTGGACGGAAACTACGGCTGCGGCAACTTCTATGAGCTCTCGCCTCCGGCGCAAACTGGAAGCGCGTGGACAGAAACTGTCCTCTACACCTTTCAAGGAGGTAACGATGGGTGCAATGCGACTGGCACTCTGGTGATGGATCGCAAGGGGAACATCTTCGGTGCGGCCGCTTACGGCGGAGCTCTGTTCAGCGGTGTGAGTCCGAAAGGATACGACGACGGTGGCATTTTCGAAATGTCGCCACCTGCCACCGAGGGCGGTACCTGGATTGAATCTTTCACGCAGGCCGGGGGTGTTGCGACTTTTCCCTACGGCGGACTCACAATTGACGGCAGCGGGATCCTCTACGGCGCGACCCTCTCATCAATTTATCAACTGATACCGCCTGCTTCAATTGGAGGCACGTGGACAGGGAAGACTCTCTACATTTTTCATGCAGGCGAGGACGGAAGTGATCTCGGCGGATTGAATCCTGACAGCATGGGCAATATTTATGGGGTGACCGGACGCGGAGGCGCCGCAAATGGAGGAACGGTTTTCGAGCTGTCGCCTCCGGCGAGTGGATCCTCGTGGACCAAGACGGTCCTGTATTCGTTCAAGGGCGGCAACGATGGATATCTCCCGCTGGGGCAGATGACCTTCGATGGAGCAGGGAATTTGTACGGCACCACATTTGGCGGCGGCACGGCAAACATCTGTGTTGCCTATCAAGGATGTGGCACGGTTTTCAGGCTGACCCCCGGTGCGGCCGGCTGGAGCGAAATGATTCTCCATCGTTTCCAGGGCCCGTATGCGGACGGCTCGTATCCGGACTCCACCCTGCTTCTTATGGGGCACAAGATTTATGGCACCGCGCAGGGTGGAACCGTGTCGCCACTCGCCTATGGGACAATCTTCGAAATCGATTAGCTCGAGCCGTCGTCCCCAAGAAAAAGCCCGCGCCTTTCGGCGCGGGAGTGAGAGTAGAGGCAACATTTTTCCGGGAGAATTTTTTCAGGCAGCCTTCCGCCGCTGCTGGATCGTCTCCAACTGCTGGCGGTATTTCTGCGCGTTGCTTACAATCTTGCGCGGTGGCAGACTGTTGACCCACAGATCGCGAGGAACTGTGCGACGCTCGCGCCGAGTGCCCACCGCGCCGCGATGCAGTAAATTCATCGGCCTCTGTTCCTGGGTCTTTTGCGTCCATCCGGTGCCGGCGGTCACGTTGTAGATTCCGATGTAACCGCCCGCCAGCAATTGAAACGGTGTCCGCATCTTGTTGTCGCGATCGAACTGCGTTGAGCCTTCGGTGTGGAAACCTTCGAACCAGGCGGGA
Source organism: uncultured Acidobacteriota bacterium (assembly GCA_963755225.1). Taxonomy (GTDB): domain Bacteria; phylum Acidobacteriota; class Terriglobia; order Terriglobales; family Acidobacteriaceae; genus Sulfotelmatobacter. The sequence goes on along the minus strand of CAVWJE010000005.1, from coordinate 220,438 downwards.
TAGACGAAATCTGAAACCAGAATATTATCGATCTGGTAGCCGAGGCTGTCGTCTTCGCAGGCGTCGCAAACTTCATAGGCATAGAGCACGCCCGCGGTGTCGGTGTTCTCGACAAACACGGTCAGGTTAATGTTGGGGTCGCCGAGCATCTCGAGCAATTCGTGGCTGGCGGTGACTGTCCACGACGTGCCCGCTTTCAAATCGCTGGCGGCGAAAACTTTGCCGATCGGCAAGCCGTCGGTGGTGAGATCGTGGTAACCGAGCGCGTTGGCCTGGTCTGAATCGTCGAGCAGCACGAGCCACCAGCTTCCAGTGGGAGGCTGCACGCCTTTGGCGACAATCTTAAGTTCGGCGTCGGTTCCCCACACGGGGCGGAAGTCATTCGTCACTTGCTTCTGAAGCGCGGCTACTACCGGCGCGACATCGGTATCGGCCAAAATCGTGCTCTCGTTGATCACAGAAATTTGGATGGTGGGAGTTTGAGCGTGGGTGGTTTGTGGCATAGATGGGTCTCCTTTGGCAAAGAATTTGGAGAACGCGCAGCGTGAGTTGCGTGACTCTGTTAGAAAAAGCTTATACGCTGATCGGCAAGGGCAATCGCCTTCGCGGAACTAAAAGTGAAGCGGAGTTTCAATTTGGAACATCGCTTTGCTGGAGTTCCGAGCACCGTAGGCTACCTTCTATCATGCTTTCCCCCTCCGAAATTATTGGCGCTCTCACGCAAGCCGCCACAGATGCGGGTTTCGAACTCGCTGGTGTCGCGCCGGTCGAGGACTCGCCAGAATTAGAATATTTTCCGCGCTGGATCGCCGATGGCTACGCCGGGGAAATGAAATATCTGGAAGCGCGCGATGAGCAGGGAAGGTTAAAGCGCGCGTCGCTGGCGCATGCCGCCCCGTGGGCTCGCAGTGTGATCGTGTGCGCCATCAACTACAACACGGCGCACCCTTATTCCACGCAGGTTTCCGACTCGGAACACGGATGGATTTCGCGCTATGCATGGGGCTTGGACTATCACGAGTCGGTAATGCTCCGTCTGCGGAAAGTCGAAGCGGCGCTAAGAAATGTTGCGAACTCCGAAGATGTAATCACTCTTTGCTATATCGATACTGGCCCGATTGTCGAACGCGTGGTTGCGAAGTACGCGGGCATCGGATGGATCGGCAAGAACACCTGCATCATCAATCAGAAGCTGGGCTCGTGGCTTTTTCTCGGCGTGATTCTTACCTCGCTCGATCTTGCATCCGATAACGGAACGCTGCCTGCGCCCGACCGCTGCGGCAGTTGCACGCGCTGCATCGAAGCTTGCCCAACCGATGCCTTGATCGCGCCATATAAGCTCGATTCCAATAAATGCATTTCGTATCTCACGATAGAAAAGCGCGGCGCGATTCCGGAAGAGATTCGGGCCGGCATGGGCCGCCATGTTTTTGGCTGCGATATTTGCCAGGATGTTTGCCCTTGGAACCGGAAAGCTCCGGCCACGAATGCTCCGGAATTTCAGCCGCGCGAGGACTTGTTAAATCCCGCTCTCGACTGGCTGGCCGAGATGAGTGCGGAAGAATTTCGAGAAACTTTTCGCGGGTCGCCGGTGAAGCGAGCGAAACTTGCCGGGGTCAGGCGGAATGCGGTGATTGCCATGGGAAATAGCGGCGACCGGAAATTTCTTCCACTGCTCGAGAAGTTGCAGACTGATGAAGACGAAGTGGTCCGCGAGAGCGCTGTTTGGGCCAGCGGGAAGCTGAACGACTAATGTCGTGGCATCGGTAATAAGCAGGTTCCTCCACTCGCCGTCGCTGCCGCTCCGGACTTCGGTCGGAATGACAAATTTTCGCCGTCGCTGCCGCTCCGGACTTCGGTCGGAATCACAAATTTAAAGTGAATCGACTCGAAAAAAATTAATCGTATTTTCATACTCGCCTATCTCCCTATTTTTCCATTGAATACGCGTGGTCCCGCATGCCCTCAGGGTTGCCTGACTTCCGTAACTCGCCTTAACGATTCCCGGCAACTAAACTTTGAATAATGGGTTCTTACTAACGGCTCCATAGTGGGCATAGCTATGTCTTTTCTGGGTAAAATCCGCCGCTCATTTTGCGCATTATTCGTGGTGCTGCTGGGCTGCGCCGGATTCGCCCGCGCCTCTGCGACCCTTCTTCTCGAAGAGCCTTACGGCAAGCTCGGTTTCTTCACCGCCACAGGCCACGCTGCCGTGTATTTATCGGGAGTGTGCGCCGCGACTCCGGTGAAGCTTCGCCGTTGTGCTCCGGGTGAACTGGGGATTGTCATTAGCCGCTACGACGGAGTGGGCGGCTACGACTGGGTTGCGGTTCCGCTGATTCCATATTTGTATGCTGTCGACAGGCCCGAAGATATCCCATTGTTTGTCGACTCGAAGATGGTGAATTTTCTGCGCGATCAATACCGCCGCAACTATCTCGAAGATGTGGCCCCCGACCTTCCGGAGGGACGAACTCCGGGCGGCAATTGGTATGAACTGGTAGGCTCCGCTTACGACCGCGCGGCTTACGGCTTTCAAATCGAAACCACCCCGGCGCAGGACGCCGCGTTTATCCGGAAATACAATTCGTCTCCCAACCGTTCGCACTTCCATATCACCTACCGCAATTGCGCCGACTTCGCCAAGGATGCGATCAACTTTTATTTTCCGAAGGCGCTGCATCGAAGCGTGGTCGCCGACATCGGAATCTCTACGCCGAAACAGATGGCGAAGATGCTGATCAAATTCAGCCAGCGTCATGACGGATTGCAATTCACTCGATTCGTAATCCCGCAGATTCCCGGCAGCCAGGCGCGCAGCACGCCGGTGCATGGAGTGGTGGAATCATTTCTCAAGTCGAAGAAATATATCGTCCCCAGCGCGATTGCCAGCCCCGTTTTTGCGGGATGCGTGGTGGCGGTTTATTTCGGAACAGGTGCCGGACGCTTCGATCCGGCGCGGCAGGCCCTGGTATTTAACGCCGAGCGCAATCTGGAATCTCCAATCGGAGACGAAGACCGCCGGGCATATCAAACCGGGTTGAAACATTTGGGGAACAATCCCGCGGAGGAAATCGGCCCCGCCTCAGAGAAGTTAGGACGGCTTCTACGCAACGCCACCGCCGATCTCGATATGGAAGGACGTCCGGTTTTTAGGATCGGCAGCGGAGAGGAAATTGCCAACGTTGGCGCGGCCCCCAGCAACCTCTTCGCCAATGGCGCTCCCGAGCCGATTACGCTCGAGCTGCTGGAAGCCCGCTTGCGTCAAGAGCTGCGCCGCGGCTCTCCACCAAAGGTTTCAGAAAGTGACGTTACACGCGACTGGGGTCTATTACAAAAAGCGCTGGATCGCCAAACGCTGGATCGCCAAGCGACGGATTACCCGGAGGCGGAGATGGCTGAACGTTCCCGCCGGCCACTTCAATCGAGTTCTCCCGTGCGATTCGACCTTACCGGAAACCGTCCTTAGCTGGCCTGTTGGAAACTCCGATGATGCCGTTGTGTTCTTTAATAACACCTGCGCTCAGCGCCTGCATGCACGCGAAATGCGCTCCTAATCGTCCTTCCCTCCGATAATCCTCCGCTTCTATTTGCAAACGTCCGTAGACAATTTCACCAATTAAATACAAATATTTGACTTGCTGTTGACATGCGCCGCGATCCCGCCACGCTACGCTCCGTTTACACCGTGATCGATGCAAGCAAAAGAATCCGGTGAAACGGGAGAAAAGTCATGAAGCAACTCACAGAGGTTCCGGAACGCACTGCCTCGCGGCGCTCGTTCCTCAAAAACAGCGTGGTCGCCGGCGCAGCGGCGACCGTAGGAGCCGGCATTCTAGGCCGCGGCCTTCCCGCGTTCGCCCAGGAATCCAGCAGTTCGTCGATCACCAAGGGAGACGCCGCCATCCTTCGATTCTTGGCGGCAGCGGAACTTATCGAATCCGATCTTTGGATTCAGTACGCCGAACTGGGCGGCATCGGCAAACTTCCGCCCATTGAAATCGATCCCAACGAGCCGTTGAATCCTTATCAGGTCGCGTTTTCCAACCTCGATGGCGATGGCCCGCAATACATTACCAGCAATACTTTGGACGAGATCAGCCACGCCGAGTTCCTCAATGCCTACCTCGTATCCAAAGGAGCCGCCGCGGTCGACCTCAGCAAGTTTGCTACCTTGCCAGGCAGCACGGCCAAGGGATCGTCCGGCAAACTACGCCTTACGAACCTGATGAATCTCAACGTTGACACCAGTTGGTACGTTCGTTATCGCAGCACGACAAATCCCGACCTGGGCGCGACGTTTCCGCAGGCGATTACTCTAAACGGGGTTACCGCCATTCCTCGAACCAATGCCGATTATCACGGTAAAGCGAATCCTAACTTTCCCGGCAACGATCACATTCAGGCGATCGCCAACGTTGCGGCCTTCCACTTCGGCACGATCGAACAGGGCGGCAGCAGCCTCTATTCCGCGATGGCGCAGAAGGCGCATAACGTCGAAGTGCTGCGCATTGTGGTCAGCATCGGCGGCGATGAAGTCGCTCACTTCCTCGAGTGGGTCGATTTTGCCGGCAATGGCGTGCAGGCTCCGGTGGCGCCGTTCACGGACCCGAAGAGTGGACTGACGTTTCCGAATTTCTTCGATCCGCTAAATCCGCTGGTTCAGCCGAGCCTGATCTTCCCGGTTCCGTGCCAGTTCATCGATCCATCGTTGCCGCTGTGCGCGATCATTCGGCCGACGGACCCGACTGGAATTGCCGGAAATGTAGTTCAGTTTCTCACCGACATGAACCTGTTCTCCGGGCAATCGAAAGAGTTCTTCGATACCTTGAACGAACTGGCCGCGGCGGCGGATGCTGCGCAACGCGGTTTTTGATCGTAGAAACCGATGCGGTGATACTGCCGGGCGCTGCGCGTCGAGACCGGGCCGCAGCGCCCGTTTCTTGACTATCGTTTTGAACATACTGCATCACGGAATTCATTTCTGCCGGAGAAAAACCAATGATTGAAGGATTGTTTCAACCCATGCATTTAATGATCATCGCCGGAATCGCTTTGCTGATTTTCGGCCCCAGGAAGCTGCCCGAATTCGGCAAAGGCCTAGGCGAAGGCATTCGGGGATTCAAATCCGCAATGCAGGCAAAAGAAGAAACGCCGTCGCAGCCGGTTGCGAAGTCCGAAGCGCCGCAGGAAAAAGGGTAGTGGCCCAATTTTGGGCAAAGCTTTTGGCCGCGGAGGTCGCGAAGGGACTCGCGAAGATCGCGAAGAAAGGCCAGTCGAAATTAGAGGCTGCCTGGCGAAGGCGTTTTCGAAATTGGAAAAATCTGCCGCGATTTCGCCACTTTGAGCCTAATTTCTCAGAGTCCATCGTCTCCCGCATAAAACCTGAGACGCACGTTTTTGATTGACGCGCGAATCTTTTAATGGCCTACTAGCAAATGCCAGGCCAGTCGTGGATTCTCGCGCGGCATGGCCCCCGGTGATAGGTCCCCCTGTATCCCTAGCACCTCATAATTCTTGCGAGTTTTGGCGGCTTTTTTCTGAAATTTAATGTTCTCGAACCAACCCAGTCCAAAAAAAAACAACCAGCTTTTACCCAGGAGGATTCTGAATGCGTAAGACTCTCTTTCTCCCATTCTCGGCGCTTACCCTGGCGCTGCTTTTGAATTTCAATTTTGCTTTTGGCGCGGAGGCTTCAGGCACATCGCGCCCGCTTATCACCAGCGCAATCAACGAAGGCAGCGTGGTGGCGCTTACCGGCAACACTCATCCTGAAGCAACCACAAAGAATGACCGCGGCCGCGTCTCGGATAGTCTTTTGCTCGAGCACATGCAGCTTCAGTTGCGCCGCGCCCCCGAGCAGGAAAAGGCCCTCGAGGGCTACATCGCCGATCTCCAAAAACCGACTTCGCCGAGCTACCATCAGTGGCTCACCGCCGAGCAATTCGGCGAGCGCTACGGCCTGGCCAAGTCCGATCTCGATACGATTTCCAAATGGCTTCAGGGCCACGGCTTCAAAGTCAACATCATCTACCCCAGCGGCATGATGATCGATTTCTCCGGCACCGCTGGCCAGGTTCGCGAAACCTTCCAGACGGAGATCCACAACCTCAACGTGAAGGGCGAGAGCCACATCGCGAACATGAGCGACCCGAAAATTCCGGCCGCTCTGGCGCCTGCAGTTGCGGGCATCGCGTCGTTAGCTGATTTCCGTCCCCATCCCATGTACCGTCCGAAGTCGCAGTACACGTTCAACTCCGGCGGCTTCACTTACTACGCGGTTGTTCCCGGCGATCTGGCTACCATCTACAACCTGAATCCCTTGTTCACCACGGGAACCACCGGCAAGGGCCAGACGATTGCGGTGGTCGAAGACACCAACATGGACCCCGCCGACTGGCAGAGCTTCCGCTCGACCTTCGGTCTCACCTCCTACACCTCGGCGAGTCTGGGTATTGTTCAGCCCGGCAACTGCGCTGACCCCGGCGTCAATGGCGACGCGGACGAAGCCTCGCTCGATGCCGAGTGGGCTACCGCCGCCGCTCCGGATGCCGCCATCAAAATGATTTCGTGCGCCAGTTCCTATCCCACGTTCGGCGGCCTTATCGCCATCCAAAACGCCTTGAACCTCACCACCCCGCCCTCGATTATGAGCATGAGCTACGGTCTGTGTGAGGAAGTGACTCCTGCCGCGATGCGGGCGGAATTTAATTCCACCTTCGAGCAAGCGGTTACGGAAGGCGTTTCGGTATTCGTTTCCTCCGGCGACGCCAATGCCGCAGGATGCGATCGCGGATCTTCAGAAGCCATCGCTGGAATCACCGTAACCGGATGGGGTGAAACTCCGTATAACGTGTCAGTGGGCGGCACGGATTACGCCGACAGCTACTTCAACGACAACAGCACCTACTGGAGCGCGACCAACTCCTCAACTTATGAGTCGGCGCTTTCCTACGTTCCGGAAATTCCCTGGAATGACTCCTGCGCCAGCGTGCTGCTCGCAACTGTGGAGGGCTACTCGACCACCTATGGATCGAGCGGATTCTGCAACAGCTCCGCCGGTGCGGGCTTCCTTGACATCATTGGCGGCAGCGGCGGCCCAAGCACTTGCGCCACCGGCTCGGTCGCGGGCAAAAACTGCCAGGGCTACGCCAAGCCTTCATGGCAGAACATCCTTGGCAATCCTAACGACGGCGTCCGCGACATTCCCGATGTCTCGCTATTCGCGGCCAACGGGTTGTGGGGACACTACTATGTCTTCTGCTTCTCGGTCGCTTCCCTTGGCGGAGTTCCATGCACCGGCGCGCCGGACAATTGGTTCGGTGGCGGCGGCACTTCGTTCTCCTCGCCCATCATGGCTGGATTCCAGGCTTTGGTAAACGAGAAGAACGGCTCCAAGCAGGGCAATCCGAACGTGGCTTACTATGCGCTGGCGAACAACGAATACGGTACGACCGGCAGCACAACCTGCAACTCCACTCTGGGCAATGCCGTTGGCAGCAATTGCGTCTTCTACGACGTAACGCTTGGCGACATGGACGTGCCTTGCACCGGCTTCCGCGATTGCTACACGCCTTCGGGTTCCATCGGAGTGCTTTCCACCTCGGATCACTCTTATGAGCCGGCGTATGCCGCAGGCACCGCATGGGACTTCGCCACCGGCATCGGCACCGTCAATGCCACCAACCTGGTCAACCAATGGAGCACGGTTGCCCCGAAAAAGTAGCCTTTAACCTTTAGTAAATCCGGCAGGGGCGCGATGCGTTCCCTGCCGGAATTTTGAATGGATCATGTAGGGACAGCCGCGGCTGTCCGGTCAAGCGAAGCTCGACAGGCTTCCACCTCGCCCAAAAACCGGACCTCGGTGAGCGTCTGGCCGCTCACTGCATCGTTCCACGACCCGCCGCCCGGCTCTGGAGGTCTACCCGGCGCTGAGTGTCATCGTCGCCACCGTGACGTGAGGCCAGCGGACCTTGTTGAAAACCAGGATCACCACCTGAGAGTACTGAAGTTGCAGGTAGCTTCCTTCCGGCCAGAACGGCTCAATCTCCTTGATCGGCGGGCACGGTTCGCTTTTCAGGATCGGATAATTTGGAATACGCACCCACTCGATCCAGAAGGTCGCGCGCGCCGACTCCACAAAAGCGTTGGCGGCGAAGGGCGTATTGAAAGCGCTTTCCATGTTGCCGAGGAACGGGATGTTGGCAATCTCGTGGCGCACAGCTTTGGAATCGAGATGGATCGTGATGTGGCCCAGAATGTGCTGATGCGCGATCGCCTCGCTCAACACGATATTCGGATTGTCGATATATTTCTGCGGGATCGTCGGCGGAAAGGGCCCGTCGCTCTGTGAGCCCGCAGCATCGTTGGCTAATACTACTTCCGGAACCAGATGCTCGATGGGCGGCTGCGCGGCGGGGACATTCACCGGCCGAATACCGTCTCCGTCCTTGGTCGTTCCCGGCACCGTAGGTAATGGTGGAAAAGGAGCGGGCGGAATCCCTGGAAGCGGCGGAATCCCCGGACTGAAGGTCGGAAACTCCGGCAGCGGAAACATGTCCGGTATGTGCGGTTTACCGGGAACAGGCGTGGCGCTCGGCGTCTTTCCCTCCATCATCACCGTAACCCCGTGAGGGATGCTGGCCATGCGCACAATGCTGGCTTCGTGCTCGGGCACGACGCTGGCCGGCACATTCATAAACAACCCCGGTTCAATGTGCAGGGCCTGCCCAGCGGTCGGAAACGGCACCGCATCCGAATCGCTCACCCGCTGAAGGTAGTGCAGGCCGTAGAGGCTGAGATCGGTCTGCGGGTTTAGCCCCCGGTTGGGCACAACTCCCGGGATCACGTGGAAGTCAAAGGAGTCGTTGGTCAGGTTCAATTCAAGGAACCGCTTCGTGTCGCCGTTTAACGGTTCTGATTCCGGATTGTCGGGTCGCCAGATGGCGTTGAAGCCATATCCTCTCCAGCTGCCGGCCAGCGACGCCAGCGGACCGAGATTCAACGCCGTCGTGATCGGTCCCTGCTGGAACCGTGGCGGTACGTAAGGTGTTGAGTGTTTAAACGGGCAAGTTGGACGTGAAGTTTCTGCGCTCATTTTGCATTCTCCTGAACAGAATTAGGACGGATTGCCCGCCAACGGAGTGAATCTGCGATGCACTTTTCTTAACGGAACAACTGCCCTCCACCAGATAGTGACGCCAGATTCAGAAACGTTTCGCGCGTGTCGATAGCAGTCGGAAAATAGTTGCCGGCTGCTATTTCGAAAAAATTCCCAGGACGATTCACAGTGGTAAATATTCGTGAGGGCGATCCATTTGACTCCCGCTCGCTCTTCGTTTTATTCTGCTCTTACACCGGGAAGGAGGTGGTCGAATGACAAGTTCTGATTCAAGTGGTAGTTGTTGTGGGAGTCTAAGACCAGGTGAGGTGGCTGAGACTTAGAGCTTGGTTGCTCTAAGCGGGGCTTTGGACGCAGCCTTAACAACGGCGCGACGAAGCTACAGCCCGCACACTAGCCGGTGAGTACGGATGAAGGCATCGCGTCGGTCGCGCGAAGGCTTTCGACTTTGGGCCTCGGCCAAAAGTCTTCAGTCCCTGACCCGGGAGTTGCCGTGAGAGGCCACGTAGAGTGACCACCTCTTGGTCAATCCCAAACAGTCCACCGGACGGCCCGCAGAATCCATCCTGCGGGCCGTTTGCTGTTTGAAAGGAAATCCCCTTGAACGCAAACCACATCCTTAGATCGAAATTTGGAAAATCGAAAATTTAGAAAATGAATTTAAGCCCCAATTGAATCTGCCGTGGCGCGAAGGCGGCATTGGGCTTCAGGAAATTTTGCGGTTGCTGATAGTAGGCGGGGCTGGGAACTCCGTTGACGTAGACCGTGTACTGCACGAACGTTGTAGCTTCGGCGGTCAGGCCGTCGCTGGTGATCTCCACGCGCTGGTTGTCGCGGTTGAAAAGATTGAAAGAGTCGGCGGTAAACTCGAGCCGGTAGGCGTGGCCGACGTGAATTTTGCGTACGAGCCGCAGATCCACCGACGAGTAGTCCGGGCCGGTGAATGCGTTGCGAGTGTAGCCGGGCAGGCGGTCGTTATCGTAGTTGCCGTCCTGATTGGGGTCTCCATCGACGGTGGCATTGACCGGGCGGCCGCTGCCGGCGCTGACGATGCTGGAAATTTTCCATTCGTTGAACATGTGACCCAGAGCCGGATGCTCGCGGTGAAACGGACGAGGCTCGATGGAAAAAGCGGCGACGAAGCGGTTGCGCTGGTCGGTGACGCTGGGCCCTCGCTCGCCATTGGGATTGTATGAGTTTTGCACCGTGGCCGGCGAGCCCGCGACAAGAGCGTCCTGGCCATCGTCGATGGCGTGCGCATACGTGTAAGAGAGCCGAAGATACGTTCCGCGCGACATGCGCCGGTTGATCGAGACAGTTGCGCCGTTGTAGAGGCTGGACGCAGCGCTCTGAAATTCGTCGATCGAGCCGAGTTGCGCGATCGGCCTGCCCAGGGGATTGATGCAAGGCGGAAACGGGCAGGTGATCGATTGCGTGTACTGCCACGTCGCAAAAGAATCGACTGTATAGTATCCGCCCTGAAAGATGGAGCCGGTCGAATCGAAGATGGGATAGCTAAGCGCGACCGGCGGTAAGAGATTCACGTCAAGCGCGCGAATCAGATGCTCGCCGCGCACGTAGAGATACGAAACCGCGACCGTGGTGTGGCTAGCTACTTCGCGCTCAAGCGTAAGGCTCATTTGCTGCACGCGCGGCGTAACGAAATTTGGCGCGAATGCCGAGACATCGTGGGTTACGCCATCCGTTAATCCAGAGGGAAGAGTGCAAGAAACATTGACCACCGGGCAGTTCACCAGCGGATTGGGATACGTGGGAAATAGAAGGTGGTCGTAATAGTTGGAATTATTCAGAAAAACCTGGCCGTCGGTGATGCCGTTTTCCGTTGCAATCGCCGAGTTGTAGATCTGCGGAATGCGAACATAGAACATTCCGTATCCGGCGCGAATCACCAGCGGATGAGTTGTTCCCAGGGAGTAAGCCAGTCCCCCGCGCGGCCCAAAATTGTATGGCTTAAACGGAACTTTGCCGGCGGGCGGGAAAAGCGGATTCGAAATCAGCCCCGCAGTGGTAAACGTTTGCAGATCCCAGCGCACGCCGAGATTCAGTGCGAGATGGTCGGTGACGCGTATCGTATCCTGCGCGAAAGCGGCGTAATCGTTGCTGTTGGGATTGGAGGCCGACGGGCCGAAGCTTTGTAAATAATACTTTGGAACCGCGTGGGCGTAGGCGCGTAGCGGCGTCAGCGGCAGTCCCGCTTCCATGGGTTCGTAGGTGAATGGATCGACCTTGATCGGATAGAAAAGATATTCGCCGCTCTGCTGGCTGGGAAAAAAATCGTAGATCCATGTAATCAGGGAATCGCCCCCAAATTTAAGAGAATGCCGGCTGGTATCGAAGCTGACAGTTTCGGCGAGCTGGCCGCGGTGCTCTCGAGTGGAGCGCGGAAGCAGGTCGGAGCGCCCGATGCCGTCGATGATGTCCGAAATTTTCACCAGTGTCGCGCTCGTATTGGTAAACGACTGCCGCAGATCGCGCGAGAACTGCGCGCGCAAGTGGCTGGTCAGTCGAAGGCTAATGCCGGAAGTCAGCGAAACCGAACCGGTATCGGTTGAAACATCCTCGGTGCCGTTGTTCGAGATCGAGTCGTAATTGACAGGGCTGGCGGGGTCGAGAAAGACGTTGTTCGATCCCCAGTAGCGCGAAGAGTTGTAGCGCAGGGCGAGTTGATTGCGCGGCGTGAGGTTGATATCGAGCTTGGCATAGCCGGCATTACCGATCTGCGCCGCCGGATAAGCTCCAGCGAGCCCATTCAGTTGCGATGCAGCTGCGAAAACCAGCGCCTGATCGGTGGCGTCGTAGTCGCCGGGCGTGAGCGGGCCAGTGCCCGCCTGCGGGACGACTTGCATGCTGTCGTTGAGAAATTCGACCACGTCAGGAACGTGGAAATAGTGCTGGTCGAATCCGGCAAAGAGGAAAATTTTATTCTTCTTGATGGGACCGCCGAGCGTGCCTCCGCCCTGTTGTTGGCGGCTGTGCGGCTTGAAGGTCATGAAGGCGTCGGCGGCGCCGAATCCGCTATCGCGTATGTAATAAAGTCCCGTTCCGTGCCAATGGTTGGAGCCGGACTTCGTGACGACATTGATAACGGCGCCGCCCGCTCGGCCCTGCTCCGCTCCGTAAGAATTCGACGAGACGCGGAACTCCTGCACCACTTCATTGGAAAACTGGTACGGAGCGCGATAGAGTCCGCGCGCCTGGGCGAAGAATGCGTTGTTGAAATCGCCGCCATCCACCAGAAAGCTGTTCTGAAATCCGCGCAGTCCGCCAAAGGAAAGATCGCCATTCGTCGCCGACGTCAGGCTGCGGGGATCTTGCGTTACCCCGGGCGAGAGCAACATAAGATCGGAAAACCGGCGTCCATTCAGAGGAAGATCGGCAATGGCCCTTTCGTCGACCAGGCTTGAAACGCCGGTGGGCTGAGTCTCAACGAGTTGCGGCGCACCGGAGACAGTCACCTTCTCCTGAGCGCCGGCGATGGTGAGGTGGAATTCGAGTTCGGCGGCCGCGCCGACTTCGACGTGCAATTGTGGAGTTACTTCCGGCGACATCCCCGGTGCGACGGCGCGGGCGGAGTAGTCGCCGGGAGGCAGCAGGTCGAGCGAGAAGCGTCCTTCGGCGTCGGACGTGACCGCGTAGCGCACGCCGGTGGCGGCATTCACTGCTACGATGGAAGCCTGCGCGACACGACTTCCGCTGGGGTCCAGCACGCTGCCGTGAATCGCGCCGGTCCCGGAATCCTGGGCGGTCGCGACCGTCGATGGTAGCAGCGGCGATAATAATAAAAGTAAAGATAAGATCAGGACACGAAGCGTAGTACACAGCATAGCGAGCCCACCTGTAGTCGAGATGAGGCTCGGAGCGTCAAATCCCGCGCCGACAACCGGAGCCGGGCAGGCTGGGAAACCAGATTCTTTGTAACATGGGGAGTGCCGCTACAACGGTGACGGAGCCGAGTTCTTTTTGGGAGAGTGCCGGAGTGGGAATTCGGGCTTTACGAAGCATGCTGGCGACATGCTATGTTCAATGATTGCCCGTGGCGGCCCGCTCGTGGCATAAGGCGGTTAAGGTTCGGTGCGAAGGGGAAGAGCACGAGTTTACTCGTGCCGTAAGTGCTGCAAGGTCAAATGCGGCTTCCAGCCGCTGAGGGTTCACCCTATCTTCGCCCAACGCTTTTTACTCGATGTCGCGTAGGAATTATGATCCGATCGTTTAAAGGCATGAAGCCGACGATTCCCGCCACGTGCTACGTGGATGACTCCGCGCAGATTATTGGCGATGTCGTTCTCGGCGACCACGCCTCGGTGTGGATGAATGCCGTACTGCGCGGCGATGTGTACGCGATCCGCGTCGGAGCGCATTCGAACGTGCAGGATTGCAGTGTGCTGCACGGAATGAAAAATCAATATGGCGTAACTCTCGGCGAGTATGTCACGGTGGGGCATTCCGTGACGCTGCACGGCTGCGTAGTCGAAGACCGCTGCCTGATCGGAATGGGATCGATCATTCTAAACGGCGCGAAGATTGGCGCGGGATCGATCATCGCGGCCGGAACGCTGATCCCCGAGCGCACCGTGGTCGAGCCGGGATCGCTCTGGATGGGCTCTCCCGGCAAATTCCGCCGCAAGCTTGACGACAAAGATCAGGAATTGATCCTGCGCTACGCGCAGAATTACCTTGGATATACCGAAGAATATTTGCGGGAGCGCTAGGCTTTATCATTGCTATGTCATCCTGAGCGGAGAGAGCCGATTCGCTTTGCGAATCGGTTCTCGTAGTCGAAGGACCCCTGCTAACTCGCGCGCATTGGAAGGCGCTGGGAGGAGTTTTCGCGGCAGGAGTTGTCGACAATCGTGGACGGAACTCCCTGAGAAGCCTGAGGAAAAATGAAGCTGCAAGGGATCCTTCGACTGCGGGTTTGCTCGGCTGTCACCGAGCAAAATCCTCGCTCAGGATGACAATGGTTTGGCTGAGAACTGAGAACTGAGAACCGAGAACTGAGAACTGAGAACTGTTTCCAATGATTAAAGCTGCCCGAGGAACGCGCGATCTGCTGCCACCGGAAACGGCGCTGTGGAATTTTGTGGAAACGGCGGTGCGCGACGTATTCCGCGCCTACAACTTCCAGGAAATTCGTACGCCGATTTTCGAGTCGACGGAATTGTTCGCGCGCGGCGTGGGCGAAGAGACTGATATTGTTTCGAAGGAGATGTATACGTGGGAAGATCGCGGGCGCGCCGAGAGCGATAAGGGGCAGTCCCTCACGCTCCGCCCCGAGGCCACAGCGGGCATAGTCCGCGCCTACATCGAGCACAAACTTTGGGATCGGGGCCTCAACAAGCTCTATTGCATCGGACCGATGTTTCGCCGCGAGCGTCCGCAAAAGGGCCGCTATCGCCAGTTCTATCAGATCGACGCCGAAGTCATCGGCCCGGCGTCGGCAGGCAGCGACTCCCCCGTACGCGACGCAGAGTTACTTGAGATGCTGGCGACCGTGCTCGACCGCCTCGGAATCGCAGGCTGGAACCTGGAACTGAATTCAGTAGGCTGCGCGAACGATCGCGCAGCCTTCAACGAGGCGCTGCGAAAGGCTCTGGAGCCGGTTGTCGGCGACATGTGCGCCGATTGCCAGCGGCGCGCGGTGACCAATCCGCTACGCGTGTTCGATTGCAAGGTTCCGGCGGATCAGCCAATCATCGAAACGTTGCCGCGCATCAGCCAATTTCTCGACGAAGGCTGCCGCAACCATTTCGATGCGGTGCAGGAAATTCTGACGAAGGTTCGAGTTCCGTTTACATTGAATGACAAGCTCGTACGCGGCCTGGATTATTACACGCGCACGGCCTTCGAGTTCACGCACGGCGCGCTGGGCGCGCAGAACGCGATTCTTGGCGGAGGACGCTACGATGGACTTTCGGAGGCGCTCGGCGGTCCTGCCGCTCCGGGCATTGGGTTCGCCATTGGCGAAGACCGCCTGGTGATGTCGTTACAGGAATCGGCCGAGAGCGTTTTGCGCAAGCCGGATGCCTATATCGCTCCACTGGGTGCGGGCATGAACGGCGAAGCCGCATGGTTGGCTCGCGAGCTGCGCCGCGATAATCTCACGATCGAGCTTGGGGACGAAAATTTCCGGCTGAAGAAATCGTTTGAAATGGCGAGCAAGGCGGGAGCGAAATATATTTTAATTATAGGCGAGAATGAAGTGAAGGCCGGCGCGTTCGCGCTGAAAAATCTCGCGACCGGAGAACAGGTGTCCGTGCCGCGCGCCAAGTTGGGGCAGAAAATTCGCGGATCGGAATAATGGCGGACGGGATAGAAATTCCCTGCGCGGCCGGGAGCAGATAGAGGAGCAAGGGATCCTTCGACTGCGAATTTGCTTTGCTGCCCCAAAGCGAATTCCTCGCTCAGGATGACAGACGGGTCGAATGACAGCCTGGTAAAGCGCAAGGATTGCGAGCTGGCTATGGGTAGAATGCGTTCTGAAATCGACGATGCAGCCCGAAAGTTCATCGAGACGCAACACATTTTCTTCGTCGCTTCCGCGCCGCTCGATGCCGGCGGCCACGTTAACCTCTCGCCAAAGGGTCTCGACACATTTCGAATCCTGAGTTCCACCACGGTCGCCTACCTCGATTTCAACGGCAGCGGCGTAGAGACTATTGCTCACCTGAAAGAAAATGGCAGAATCGTTCTCATGTTCTGCGCCTTTCAGGGCCCGCCAAACATCTACCGGCTGTATGGTCAGGGCCGTGTGGTCGAGCCGTTCGAGCCCGAGTTTGGGCCGCTAATGGATTCATTCCCCGTTTTTGAAAATGTGCGTTCGATCATCGTGGTCGACGTCACTCACGTTACGGATTCATGCGGATACGGCGTTCCTCTGTTCAAGTATGAAGGCGAGCGAACGCAACTCCAGGCTTGGGCGCGCAAGACCGGCGCCGAAGGATTGAAGGCATATCGCGAGAAAAGGAATCGGCGGAGTATCGACGGCCTGCCGGGCGTGTCAGCGTAGCGCTTATGTATCTTCGATTGCACGACCCGAAGACGCAGAGGAATTCATTTTGAGGAGATGCATATGCGACGAGCAGCAATATTAGCGGCGATGTTAATCCTGGCGGCCGCGGCAGTGGCGCAGTCCGGCGCTCCCAAGCCGGCCCCGGAACTGCGCAAGCTCGATGTCTTCGTTGGCGCCTGGACGCTGGACGGAAACATGAAGCCTAGCTCCATGGGCCCCGGCGGAACGATGACTGAAAACGAAAAGTGCGAGTGGATGGAAGGCAACTTTTACCTCGTCTGCCACTCCGACTACAAGAGTTCAATGGGCAACGGCGTGGGCTTGTCGGTAATGGGATATTCCACCGACGACAAAGCTTACACCTACCGCGAGTTCAACAGCTTCGGCGAATTCGACGATGCGCGCGGCGCGCTCGACGGCGACACCTGGACGTGGAATAACGACGAAAAAATGGGCGGCGCAACCGTGAAAGGCCGCTTCACCATCCACATGACCTCGTCTTCGTCCTACGATTTCGTATTCGATATGTCGCCAGACGGATCGAAGTGGGCGACCGTAATGGACGGCAAGGCGACAAAGAAATAAGAAATACAGTTTGTCATCCTGAGCGAAGATTGTGCTTTGCGACAGCGAAGCGCAACCGCAGTCGACGGATCCCTAACCATCGCGTCATCGCCCCCCTGCCACCAGTTATAATCTCTGATCCGGCTTTCCGCCGCATTCTCACTATTAAGGACACGCTTTGCTCGATTTTTTAGGCGATCTACGGCGAACTCATATGTGCGGAGCGCTGCGCGCTTCCGACGCAGGCAAAAAGGCCGTCCTCATGGGATGGGTAAATCGCCGCCGCGATCACGGCAATCTTCTTTTTATCGATCTGCGCGACCGCACGGGCGTGGCGCAGGTGGTCATTAACGCCGAGCGCGACGCGGCGATTCATGAAAAGTCCGAGGCGCTACGAAATGAATATGTCATCGCAGTACGGGGCACGGTGCGTCTGCGCGACGCCAACACCATTAATCCAAACATGCCCACCGGCGAAGTGGAACTTGTCGCCGAAGAGTTGCGCATTCTGAACGAGTCAAAGCTGCCGCCGTTCCTGCCTTCCGATACAGCCTTAACCAACGAAGAAACGCGCCTGAAATACCGTTACATCGATCTCCGCCGCGACGTCATGCAGTTCAACATCGAACTCCGCCATAAAGTTGCGAAGGCGATTCGCGACTATTTATCGGCGCAGGGATTTTTCGAAATCGAAACGCCATTCATGACCCGCTCCACTCCCGAGGGCGCGCGAGATTATCTCGTTCCCAGCCGGGTGCAGCCGGGAACCTTCTACGCGCTGCCGCAGTCGCCGCAGATGTTCAAACAGATCCTGATGATCTCGGGCTTCGACAAATATTTTCAGATCGTTCGCTGCTTTCGCGACGAAGATTTGCGCGCCGACCGCCAGCCGGAGTTCACCCAAATCGATCTGGAAATGTCCTACCCGCAGCCCGAGAGCGTCTGGGAAGTGGTTGAAGGATTTCTAACGGCCGCATTCGCCGCCGCGGGATGCGAGATCAAGCCGCCGTTTCCGCGCATGGACTACGACGAAGCCATCCGCCTCTACGGAATCGACAAGCCCGATTTGCGTCTGCCCGCCTTCACCGATGTGCGCGAATGTTTCTCGCCGGAAAATTTGCAGGAACTGGCGATCAATCCGACCCTTCCGGTGATTGCCATCCGCACGCCCAAAGTCGGGGAACTCTCGCGTAAAGAACGCGACGACATCAAGCCCATGTTTCACGCTAAGGGCGGGGCGCGGGTGTTTGAGGATTTCAAACGCATTGGCAATAGGTTTCCCGAAGCCGCCGTAGCGATCGCAAAAAAGACCAGAATGGAAGATGGTGACTTGATTGTCCTGGTCGCCGGGTCAGGACAATCTGGCTCAGTGCAGGCTTCTTCTGGGCAAAGCGGGCCGCAGCCGCCGCTTTCCGAACTTCGCCAACGTAAAGTCACGCCGCAGGAACTGGCGATTTACGCTTCGGCAGGATTACTGCGCCTTGCCCTGGCGCAGAAATACGCCGAGCGTCACGGAATTTTCAAGAAAACCGGCGACGCCGCAAAAGACTTCCGCTTTTTGTGGGTCACCAACTTCCCCATGTTTGAATGGGATGAAGGCGAGAAAATCTGGAACGCCGCGCATCATCCTTTTACTTCGCCGCACGAGGAAGACATGGCGAAGCTCGAGTCGGGCGTGGAGGCGTTGAACGATCCGCTCTCGCCGCTGAGCGCCGTGCGCGCCCTCGCGTATGACGTGGTGCTGAATGGCACCGAACTGGGCTCGGGCTCGATCCGTATTCACCGCAAGGATGTGCAGAGCCGAATCTTCCGCGCCCTGGGCATGACCGATGAAGAAGCCCGCGAGCGCTTCGGATTCTTCCTCGAAGCCCTGGAATACGGCACGCCTCCGCACGGCGGCATCGCTCTTGGCCTCGACCGCATCGTCATGATCCTCGCCGGGGCAGAAAGCCTGCGCGAAGTGATTCCGTTCCCCAAGACCGCGCGGGCCGTTGATCTAATGGTCGACGCCCCGACGCCGGTCAGCGAGAAGCAGTTGAAGGAGTTGGGAATTGCGGTGCGTAAGGCGAGGGAGTGAGGAATTTGACTCAGGAGTGGCGCAGCGCTTCTAGCGTTGCGAATCCAGTCGCCTCTTGTCATTCCGACGCGCGAGCGAAGCGAGACAGGAGGAATCCGCTTCCTGCTGGCGCGCACGATGCCGTGTCCGGGAGGGTTTTGGCGGCGATAGAAATTCCCTGAGTAGCCGCGAGTTCGCGCGAACTGATAGAGATCCCTTCGGCTTCGCTCAGGGCAGGCTTTCGACTGCGAATTTGCCTTACTGGCGCAAGGCAAATTCCTCGCTCAGGATGACAAAGTTAGGTTTAGCTTCTGCCGGGCCAGGTCTTCCACCTGCGCCAACACTTCCTCTTCAGAGAGCTTGGATGAGTCGATAACCACGGCATCTTCCGCCGCTTGCAGCGGAGACGCCGCCCGCGTACGGTCACGGCGGTCGCGTTCGCGCAGGTCGGCCGCGACGGTCGCCGCGACCTCGCCCTTGATCTTTTGCTGCTGCATGCGGCGCTGCTCGCGCACCACCGGATCGGCATCCAGAAAAATCTTCAGGTCGGCATCGGGAAAGACTTTCGTTCCAATGTCGCGGCCTTCCATCACAATGCCGCCGCCCGCGCCCATCTCGCGTTGCCGCGCCACCATCCACGCCCGCACATTGGGATGTACCGAGACTCGCGACGCCGCCTCGGTCACGTCGCGCTCACGAATCCGCGAAGAAACATCGTGCCCGTTGAGCAGAGTGCGGTTTCCGTTCAAGGTCGGCTCCAGCCGGATGCGGGAGTCCTGTGCCAGCTTCACCAGCGCCGCTTCGTCATCAAACGATACGTCGTTGTCGATAGCTTTCAGCGCCAGCGCACGGTACATCGCTCCGCTTTCAAGGTTCACGTAGCCGAGCTTGCGAGCCAGCCGCGACGCAATGGTGCTCTTGCCCGCGCCCGCCGGGCCGTCGATGGCAATGATGAGTTTGCGTGGAGCGGAATCCGTCATCGTCGAATCAGCATTGTACATTGGCGGGAGTCAAAACCTTTGCGACAGAAGGCGCCCTTCGACTGGGCTCAGGCCAGGCCGGAGAACACGGGGCAACCTCTCAACGCGTCCCTCCGCTTTTCGGGCGCGGCCGCGTGAATGTACGCGGTCTTGCCGAGTTAGGTCCGGAGGGACGGCGGGATGGCCGCGCATTAGATGGAGCAGAGGAAGTTGCCGCCGGGCGGACGGCTGGGCGTGATGAGGGCCGTGGCCCAGAGGACGCCCGCGGCGGTTGAATGACTTTCGGCGCGGGCGCTTCTTTCTCCGGCGTGATCTGCAACATGGATCTCCCACTCACGTGAACGAAGCTCAGCTCTCGCGCCGCCAGCAGCGCATTCACCGCATCTTTCACTCGCGACCGCGCCACGATCCTGCCAAAAAAAGTTTCCAGCTCTGCCTGATCGGCGGCAATCACGCAGTCCAGATATTTCGAGAGCAGCGCCGAGAGCGCCTGCTGCACCGACAACCCCACCCCCTCGCGGACCGCATCCGGCGACCAGCGGTAGAGTACGTCCCAGTACGAGCCTTCGGCTTCTTTATAATCCACGCGCGTGATGCGCAGTTTGGCCAGCAACTCGCCCAAAGCTTTGTCCAGCGCCGGAAGCGAGATGCTGCCGCCCAGCGCCTCCTGCAATTTCTGCTTCGAAATGGGACCGTCACGTTCAATCAGTTCAAACGCATCGCAAGCCAGCGGCGAGTAAGGCGACCGCGGCCCCTGCTTTGGCGAGAGTTTCGGATTGCGCTCACCCACCAGCGCGTAAAAGAAAGGGAAAGCCGAAGCCGTGACGAGGAATGGATTATTTTCCTCGAAGATGCTCGCTTCGTAGGCCGAACGCTCGCGCAGCAGACGCACCATGAGGTCCATCGCCGCCAGCGCGCGCGGATCGGAATATGCATGTTGCCACGTGGGCAAACGATTGTCGGAGCCGACGAATGCGCCGATGAATGTAGGCACGGGCATCGCCGGCCGTACCGGATACATCAGGCAAAATCCCACGCCCTCGACAAACGCGCGCGCCTCTTCGATGGTGCGGATGGGCTTGCCATCGAGCCGCCACTTCTCGCGCCGGAGCTGATGAAGATCTTGTTCGGTCATAACCAGCGGTTCTCAGTTCTCGGTTCTCAGATCGCGACCGGAATGTTTATCACGGACGCAGAAATAGAATCCTTGCTTTCTGAGAACTGAGAACTGGCTTCAAATTCTCTTAAACGCCTTCTGAATGTCCTTCACAGAATACCGCAGAACGACTGGCCGGCCGTGCGGGCACGACATGGGATGATCGGTTTTGGCCAGTTCGGCGAGCAGCCACTCCATTTTATTTTGCTCCAGTGGCATGTTGATCTTAATCGCAGCGTGGCAAGCGATGGAGGCGGCGATGCGCCCGCGAATCTTTTCCAGATTCAGCGATTGTTCTTCCCGCGAAATCTGATCGAGCAGTTCGTGCAGAACGTGCTCGACCGCGGCTGCGTCCACGCCCGCCGGCGCAAGTTTTACCGCAACGCTGCGCGCGCCGAATGGTTCGGCCTCGAAGCCATTGTGCTCGAGTTCTTCGGCGATCTCGGCGAAGACTGCCTGTTGCGCAGGTGAGAGTTCCAATATGATCGGCATTAGCAAACGCTGACTTTCGACTTTCTGCGCGGCGCGCTGTTTCAAAATGCGTTCGAAAAGGACGCGCTCATGGGCGACGTGCTGGTCGATAATCCATAATCCATCTTCATTCACCGCGAGAATAAACGAATTGCGGACCTGGCCGAGGGGCCGCAAAGTCGAGAGCGCGGCCAGCGTAGGTTCTTCCTCCGGTTCGCAGCTATCGAGAGCCGGTGCGCAGCCATTATCCGGTATGGCTTCGGCGAACCGAGATTCCATTCCGCGTGCTACCGGAATAGCGGCATTGGCCTCGACGGCAATTCCGCCTTCGAATTGAAGACGCGCGGAAATTGGCGGAACAACCGGGGCCTGCAAAGCGAATCCCGCGCCGCCCGCGGGTTCGAACGAAACTCGCGCCGGTTGTGCTGAAGCGGACCCGAGATCGGATGGCGGCTCCCACTCTCTTGCGCCCGGGGTTAATCCCGAGCTTGCCGTGGCATGCGCGTGAATCTCCGTAGTAAACTGCGGCGCTGGGCGGGCCTTCATCAATGCCGCGCGCACCGTATCGCGCACAAAATCGTGCATCACGGTCGATTGCCGGAAGCGTACTTCGGTTTTCGAAGGATGAACGTTCACATCCACTTCCTCGGGCGGCATTTCCAGAAACAACAGCACCACCGGAAATACGCTCGGCGGAATAATGTTGCGGTAGGCTTCGGTCAATCCATGCTGCACCAATCGATCGCGAATCAACCGCCCGTTGACGAAAATGAAAATCGAATTGCGGTTCAGCTTCTGAATCTCCGGTTTCGAAACGAAGCCGTGCAGGCGCATCTCGCCCGGTGTAGCGCCGGCGACCCGCCGGCTTTCGTCATCGTTCTCCGCCGCGGCGGCCCTTCGCCACGGCGGAGGCTGCGGCAGGCCAATATGCTCCAGCGGTTGCACGGCCGCCACTGGAATCAACTGGTCCAATGTTTCTTTGCCGAATACCTGATAAACGCGCTCGCTGTACCCGGCAACCGGAGGCGCGACCAGCATGGCATTGGCAGTCGAGTGCAGCTCGAAATGCTTTTCCGGATGCGCCAGCGCGTAATGCGTGACCAGCGAAGCGATGTGCGAAAGCTCGGTCGACTCCGCCTTCAAGAATTTTTTTCGCGCCGGCATGTTAAAGAATAGGTCCCGCACCGTAATCGACGTTCCTTCGGGCAGTCCGGCTTCTTCCACGCGCGCCATTTTGCCGCCGTTGATTTCAACGATGGTGCCGCCCGCTGACTCGGCAGAGCGCGTCTCCAGATGCAGCCGCGACACCGACGCAATCGAGGGCAACGCCTCGCCGCGAAACCCCAGCGTGGCTACGCGCAGCAAGTCTTCGGCATCTTTCAATTTCGAAGTCGCATGCCGCTCGAAGGCCAGCATGGCGTCGTCGCGGACCATGCCGCATCCATTGTCGGTAATCTGGATCAGCTTCTTGCCGCCGGCCTCGATGCTTATTTTGATGCGGGTTGCGCCAGCGTCCAAGGCGTTTTCGAGCAACTCCTTTACTACCGAGGCAGGCCGTTCCACCACCTCGCCGGCGGCGATTTTGTTGGCGACTTGTTCGGAAAGTACGTGGATGCGGCCCATGAGGCAGTTCTCAGTTCTCGGTTCTCAGTTCTCAGTTAGGTCTGGGGACAGGGCCAGTTTCGCAGATGGGGAAGCGGAAGGCAAAGAAGGCAGGCTTACGATGGGCTGTACATGCCAGAGTAATACCAAGCTGGCCGCGCAAACGAACGAAAAGATTTGACGAAAGAAGAGATTTGACGAAAGAAGAGAACTGCTCGGCGAAGTTCTAACCCGATATGGTCGACTCCGAACGGCTCGATCCGGTGGCCGGCGCACGCCTGGCGGGCGAACCCGGGAAGCGGCGAACCTTCGGCTGTCGCGCTTTTTGCGCCAGCCAGAGGTCCCTCTGAACTTGCATTTTGATCCAAAAATCGGCCGAGGTCCCCAAGCCAGCCGATAAGCGTAGCGACATCGACGCGGTTATGCCTGCATGACCGTTGAGAATCCGCGAAAGATGGGCCCTCGTGATGCCTAGACGGGTCGCGGCCTCGCCAACCGTCATCTCTCCAAGATACTCGCGCAAAACCTTTCCGGGATGGGCTGGGTTAAAGATCATGCGTTTCCACTTAGTGATAGTCCTGGTAGTCCACCAGAACCGCATCTTCTCCTTCAAACGCAAACGTCATGCGCCAGTTGCCGCTCACCGTCACGGCCCAATGGCCTCGCAAATCGCCTTTCAGCGGATGCAACCCACTCCCCGGGGCATTCATGTCTTCGGCTCGACTAGCGACATCAAGAGCCGTGAGCAGCCGCCTGAGCCTTTCCGCATGTCTTGGCTGGATCCGGGATTTTGAACCAGTCTCGGCGAATCTCTTCAGCCCTTTGTGCCGATAGCTCAGTATCACCTGTGCATTGTATGGTTATAGTATACAGAATGCAAGGTTCCCCCCGCTACCGCAAGCCGATTTGGTTTTCGGGTCCGGCCGAATCCAGGGAGTGTGACGTCACCTCAGCTCTCGACTTTGTGCACTGAACTCTCAGTTCTCCGTGGGTTCAACCTTCGCCTTGGGCGTCGGCAGCGTTCGGGCCGGCTTGGCAGGAGTCGCGGGCGGGGCGGGCGTTGCCTGTTCTGTCCTCGCCGATGCTTTACGAATCTCAATACCATCGTGCTCATCGTTGATCACGATGTGCGCCGCGCCATTGCCAACGGTGCCGCTGACTTTAGACTCGCGGTCCCCGCTCTCGACTTTTAATTCGGGGAAGTCAGTTTGGATTTCGCCGTCGCGGGTACGGGCGTCGATATGGAATCCAGCCTTGTCGGGCACCGTCAGATTAATATCGCCGTTGCGGTCGTCGATCTGTACGTTGCCGAGCGAACGCATGCCGATGTCGACTCCCCCGTTCTCATTTTGCACCCGCACATCGCCGGAAACATCTTCCAGGCGAATCTGCTTGGACCGAGTGCTTAAATGCACAGGGCCCGTGACCTGATCGGCGTGCAGATCGTCGGAATCGAGAGCGAGTTCGCCATCGATGCGGGAAAACTCCAGATCAGTACGGGAAGATTTGAAAGTTACGCTCTTCGCGATCCGCGCCAGCTTTACGCTTTCGCCGAATTCGCCGTCGAGTTGCACGGTCCCTTTCACGTCGGTTACCGAGACTTCGTTCAACCGGCCGTCGATATGGACATCGCCTGTGATCTGCTCGACCTTGGCGGAACTTTTTTCCAGATTCATCTTCACGTTGCCGTTTACGTCTTCCACGATACGTCCCCGTGCTGGTCATTGATCTCGACTTCGCCATCGCGTCCGGTCACGGAAACGTCGCCTTTGCGCGATGCGATGTGAACTTCCATCTTGCGGGGGACTGAAATATCCAGATCGCTCTCCATGGAGTGGTCGCCGGCGGCTTGCTTGCTCGCGTCGAGCACCAGCACTTGCCCGCCACGGTCATCTCGGGATTGGTCTGCCTGTTGTATTTGTCGGCGTCGCTCTGGCTCTCCGCGCCCACGCGTTTCCGCACTATCACCGTGATCTTGTTGTCGTTGGATGTGCTCACCCGAACCGCGCCGTGTTCATCGGTCAACACGCAGGCTGGTTACCGCGGCCGGAATATCCTGTTCCAGATGATCGTCGAAGTTATAAGTCTCGCCGAAAATATTGTTGAGGTCTCTGTCGTCGATATTCATGTTGTCCCGGATTTCGCCCCAGTTGAAGCGCGTGGCCTGCGTCGCCGATCGAGCCCGAAGATCGATAATCGAAACGACGAGCAAGACTCCGCCCGCGCCGATGCCGCGCGCGGGCAGCGCCGTCGCGCTGCGCCTGCTGATGCTCGATCAGCTTGATGACTCCCCACAGAATCAGCAGCACCGGCCAGTAATGGGCAAACCAGATTCCCAGGCGCGCCCACGAGAGCATGTGCAGGTTGCCCAGCAGGAACACGATCCCGAGCATGATCAGCACCAACGGACCGGCGAAAGAACGCCGATGCGGCGCGGCGGAAGTCGGCGGTTGATAAGGTGGCGGCACGGCGGTCGGACACCTGGCTAGACATTGCGCACCTCCCCGGAAGACGGATGTCTGATCCCGGCATCGGACGACGGTCGGAACTGGCGGAGGCGGCGCAGCCGGGGAGCCGGTGCGGGAGCGGCTGCCGCAAAGCGGACTCGACGTGTCCCGCCGACGAAGCGTTGCTCTGCAACAGCTTCACCACGCCAATCACCAGCAGAATCGCCGGCCAGGTACGGTCGAATCTGCAATCCGCTTCCGACATTATCGAGCAGGAAACAGCACGCCCAATTGTGATCCAGCGATCGCAGCGGCCCATCAACCGTCTTGCGCATGCGGCAGCGGTCGCACAGGCACATGTCCGGCGGATGCGACTCCGATCATTCCCCACTGTTTGGCAAACATCCATCCGCCCAAGAGAGATCAGAATCAGCGGCCAGAAGCGGTCCAGGCCGAACTCAAAGATGTTCATGGTGTGCAGCAGGAAAAGCACGCCCAGACCGATCAGAATCACAGCAACCGTCGGAATGTTTTTAGACTCGACCTTCTCTCCCATGCTGAACGTCTGAGCCAGGCCAAATGGATCGGGCGCAGGCTGGCCTTCCTGCATGGCTCGTGGCGGTTCGCACAGCGTCGATGATCTGGTAAACGTAGAAAAATGCGATGCCGATGCCAAACAGCGACATACCAGAGCTTCCGGCATGATCGGAACCGAAAATCAGCAAGACGAAAATCAGCAGATGCGCCAGTCCCTTGGCGTATTGCGAGCAATAAACTGCTCCCACGCCGAAGGGGAAAAATCCTGCCAGAATGCCTGCGACCGCGGATTCGGGGCCGAGCGTTGGCCGCAGATGGTGCCAGCGATCCAGACCGGCGGATAGCCAGTTTGCGGCGGCGGCGGATGCCATGAACCCCGCAGCCGGAGGTGCTTTCCAGACGGGCTGCGAGACAAGGCTCGCAGTAGACCACTCCGCGAACGTCGCGGGTGCAGGTGCCGCAGAGTGGCTTGCCGCAAGTGCGGCAGAATGCCACTGCGGCGGTATCGTGGTTGGCGCAGTTCATACGAACCTCCTGTACGTGGTCACCGACACTACAGGCAGTTCGTTGATCGACGAAAGGCTGATAGAATCCGATTTGAAGACCGACGTTGTCGCATCAAAGCGGATGAGACCCAGAGGAGCGCCAGCCAGAATCAGATGGTTTTCGGTCTGGCTGTAATTGCGCTCCTGCTTCTGCTCGGGCTGTTGCGTTGTGTCGTTCTTATGGTCTTTCTTTCTTGGCCGGCGCGGGTTCGGCGGGAGTCATGTTGCGCTTGAATTCGCGCACTCGCGACTCCACCTCATAGACGAACCGGATGTTCTCGTAATACCGCACTACGCGGGCTTGCGTGTTGTAGTAGCGTGTGCCGTATCGCCGCCGGCCGCAAGCTGATCTGGCGCAGGTCGGCGGGCTTTACGCCGAGCACGCTCAACGCCCACCGACAGCGAGAAGAACGCCATGCCAAACGACATGGCGAATCGCGGCTGCCGGACCGTTGCCCAGATCGGCTGCATCGCTGCCGAGGCCCACGCTTGCGCGCGTTCTCCGAGCCACGACAATCCGACGCTGCGATTGCGGCGCAGACACGTTCACCCGCAGGCGTTGGGTGTCAACGCCCGTCGTGGATGCCAGAATATTCGTGACCAGTCCGGCTGGAGGCTCCACCTCCGTGAGATCCTTCAGCCAGTTGCGGCCCGCCTCGACTTCGGCGAACAGCGGCCCGCACGCGGAGCAACTCCGCGCATGAGCCTGGAAGCCGTCGAGCCGGCTGCCCGTCAGCGACGCCATCGATCGCGTCCGCTGAGCAGGCCGTCGAACTCGTCGCACTGCATTCCGTTATCTGGTCGTGTGATCTGGCATCACATCACCTGCCTATAGGTACGTTGTAAAAGGCGCGCTAGTTCCGCCCGGCCTCGATTTATTCGAGATTTCACAGTCCCCTCCGGAACCTTCAAAACGGTTGCGATTTCACGGTAGTCCATATCCTGTAAGTCCCTTAGAATCACTGCCTCGCGCAGCTCCGGCGAAAGCTTCCCCAAAGCCGCGTGAACGGTCTCGCCGACCTCCCGGCTGCGTACGCGGGCGTCGGGAGGCGCAGATTGGTCCTGAATTTGCTCACTCAGCGGCAGCGCGTCCTCATGCGCGAGGACGTGCGGCGTCGAGCGAGTCGGTTATGCGGTCCTGCTTGGTCTTGCGGAAGTGATCGACCAGCAGGTTGCGGGTAATCGTAGTCACCCAGGTGACGAACGCTCCTTTCGAGCTGTCATAGCTTGCAAGCGTGCGGTACATCTTGATGAAGACTTCCTGGGTCAGGTCTTCGGCGTCGTCGGCCGATCCCGCGAAACGATAGCAGATGTTATAGATACGCCGGTTGTAGGTCTGCACGATCTCCTCCCAGGCAGCCGCATCGCCGGCAACACACCGGCGCACCAGCATCGCAACTACCTGGATGTCTTCCATTTATGATCCGGGACAAAAATAACTCTTGTCATTCCGACCGGAGCGTTTCCTTCCGTCAGGAAGGGAACGCGCAGTGGAGGAACCTGCTGTTCGCTCGCCACGCAGAGACGCGTTTCCCCACAAGACAGTACGCACATGTGCTCCCCTAAGTTCGCAGGGTAGCCGCGCTCATTCAAGTTATTCGAAACAGGGCATTGTAGCAGTGAGGAAAGTATACGCAGAATCGGGCATGTGCTTGGCTGTGAGGGGCACAACCAGCGGATGCGCCGTCCAGTCCTGCAAAGAACGCAGAGACCCGAACGGCGCACACGCGCATCGATTTCAGGTTCGGAACTTTCTATGGAGTAATTTCAAACACGGTTCCCGCTGGTTCGCCGTAATTTAGCTGCCCAAAAGGACCGCCGTCGCTGGTGGTGCCGTAGAGATTGCCAGCCTTATCGGGAATCAGACCCGACAATGGATAGAAGCCCTCCTCGCCATTGCTCGGAAACGTGTACAACACGGTTTCGCCCCAGTCCCCGTCTGCCTGCGGTGACAACTCCCAAGCGCTTCCACAACAACTGCCGCCTTCGTCCGCATCACTGGTTCCGTAGAGGTTACCGGCGGCGTCCACCGTCAGGCCATTTGGAAAGCAGCAGGGCACAGGTAACGCCTCGAAGGCCCAGCCCCCCCCCCGCGGCAGCAGTCTGAACCCCCCGGGAGCGCCAGAGGTCGTGCCGTAGAGATTTCCCGCGGAATCGAAAATTAGTGTCGAGTTGGGTTCAGGACCAAAGCTATCTGCACTCCCCTCGAAAACATACAGCAGAGTTTCCGCCCAGCCGCCGCTTTTGCTGGATGATAACTCGTACACAGTACCGCAGCCCATTTTGTAGTCGCAATTGCTGCTGCCACCGACTGGAGTGGCACCATAGAGATTACCGGAGGCGTCGAAAACCAGCCCGCCTTGAGGATAGGCCCCGTCGCCCGGGGCTCCCGCGAATATGTGCAGTACTTTCTCCGTCCACTTCCCGTCTGCCTCGGGGGATAACTCGAAAACCGTACCGAGGCCGCCGTCCGCTGAGCCGCCCAGATAGGTTGTGCCGTAGAGGTTTCCGGCATGATCGAAAACCAGCGGAGCGAAGGGCTGGGAACCATCCGCGCAGTCCGACTGCGAACAGAAGCTGTACAGCACTTTCTCGGTCCAACTGCCATCCGCTTTCGGCATCAGCTCATACACCGTGCCGTCGCCTTTTGCGCCGCCTTGCAACGTCGTGCCGTAGAGATTACCGGCAGCATCGAAGATCATGGCAGCGTCTGGACCGGCACCGTCTTTGGCGGCGCCGAAGTTGTGCAGCACCTTTTCCGTCCACTCCCCGCCTGACTTGGGTATTAGCTCGAAAACCGTACCGGAGCCGTCAATGCCGTAGCCCTGATACTCATTAGCGCAGTCGTTATTGGCGTGAGTGCCGCCGCAGAAAGTTGTTCCGTAGAGATTTCCGGCGGCATCGAAGAGTAAGTTGCCCTCCGGCCCTGAGCCACCTGGTTTCGCCCCGAGTTTGAAGCTATGCAACACTTTTTCTGTCTGGGCGGTTGCGTACGTACCCAGAATGAACGGCGTCACAGTAGAAATTGCGAACACCGCGCTCAACCCAATAGAAAGTTTTTTGGCTCGCATGAACAGTTCTCCTTCAGTCGCAACGCGACGGATGATTGTGTCTTGCTTGGCCCGGGTGTTTGCGAGAGGCGAAACGCAGGTCTCAGCGGTCGGAACGGGGGATGCGATGTCGCCTTAGGGGAGTCTCGCCGAGGGGGAGTGCCAAGTATAGCTTTGTACCCCCTGCCCGTCAAGGGCGGCCTAGCCCAGGTAGTGTCCTAATAGTGCGTTGCTAGGTATGGGAATACTCGCGCCTCGACTGGCACTTGCTGGACGAAGCCCTTATCCGCTTTAAAGATGCCGAGAGAGTCAGTGAGGCATGTCCAGTTTACAACTGTCACGGTCTCACATTTGGGAGCCGCAGAACCCAAGTCGGCCTACCCGTCCACCCAATCTTGGATGATGACGGCTTCGACAAAATTGCATCGGAGAAAGAACGCACTATTAGGACACTACCCTAGCCCATCGGCCTTTGAATGCACCATCACGGATCCCGCCGGGAAGTGCTCGATCATTTCCTGGCGGATATCGGCAAATGGTATGGAGCGGAAAGGCAGCCTAGCGCCAAGCTCACTTAATTATTCATTTGCGGACGCCATGCGCTGATAGTAACAAGGCATAGTAGCAGTGGAGAGCTAGCTGGTGGATGCACGCAAAGCGGGCATGGGCTTGGCTGTGAGGAGCACAACCGGCGGATGCGCCGTCCGGCCCTACATAGAGCGCAGAGACAAGAACGGCGCACACGTATCGAATTTCAGGTTCGGCACTTTCTATGGAGTAATTTCAAACACAGTTCCCGCAGGGTCACCATAATTCAGTTGCCCAAAAGAACCGCCCTGGCTGGTGGTGCCGTAGAGATTTCCCGCCTTATCGAGAATCAGACCCGACCATGGATAGAACCCATTCTCTCCATTGGTGGGAAACGCGTACAACACAGTTTCCCCCCAGCCCCCGTCTGCCTGCGGCGACAGCTCCCACGCGCTTCCGCAACAACCACCGCCTTCAATCGCCGCGCTGGTTCCGTAGAGGTTACCGGCGGTGTCCATCGTCATGCCGTTTGGGTAGGAGCAGGGGACAGGTAACGCCTCGAAGGCCCAACCCCCGCCCGCTTGCGGCAGCAACTCGAACCCGCACGGACCATAGAGGGCGGTGCCGTAAAGATTTCCCCTGGCATCGAAAATCACAGCGGAGTTAGGCCCCGGAGCAGGGTCTTCTTCACTCCCCTCGAAAACGTACAGCAAGGCTTCTGTCCAGCCGCCACTCCCGTCGGGCGATAACTCGAAGACCGTGCCGCAGCCCATTTTGTAGTTGCAACTACTACTTCCGCCCACGAGAGTAGTGCCGTAAAGACTACCGGCGGCATCGAAAATCAGCCCACCTTGAGGATAGGACCCGTCGGTTGGAGCGCCCACGAAATTATGTAACACCTTCTCCGTCCACTTCCCGTCCGCCTGCGGGGATAACTCGAATACGGTGCCGCCAGCAAAAGAGCCATCGCTTCCAGACGTTGTGCCATATAGATTTCCGGCATGATCGAAAACCAACGGAGCGTAGGGCTGGGAACCGTCCGCACAGTTCGATTGCGAACAAAAGCTGTACAGCAACTTCTCGGTCCAGCTACCATCCGCTTTCGGCGTCAACTTGAAGACCGTTCCGTAGCCCTTCGAACCTCCGGCAAGTGTTGTGCCATAGAGATTCCCGTCAGCGTCGAAAATCATCCCAGCGGACGGGCCGGCCCCGTCGTTCGCCGCGCCGAAGTTCTGCAGCACCTTTTCCGTCCAGCGCCCTCCGGTCTTGGGCATTAGTTCGAATGCCGTGCCGGAGCCGGAGAAGCCACCACCGGTTCCGCCATCGGCACATTCGCTTTTGGCGTGAGTACCGCCGCAGAAAGTTGTCCCGTAGAGATTGCCGGCGGTATCGAAAATTAAGTTGCCCTCCGGCCCTGAGCCGCCTGGTTTCGCCCCGAGTTTGAAGTTGTGCAACACTTTTTCTGTCTGGGCGGTTGCGTACGTACCCAGAATGAACGGCGTCACAGTAGAAATTGCGAACACCGCGCTCAACCCAATAGAAAGTTTTTTGGCTCGCATGAACAGTTCTCCTTCAGTCGCATGGCGACGGATGATTGTGTCTTGCTTGGCCCGGGTGTTTGCGAGAGGCGAAGGGCAGGTCTTAGAGTTCAGGACGGGGGATGCGATGTCGCCTTAGGGGAGTCTCGCCGAGGGGGAGTGCCAACTATAGCTTTGTACCCCCTAGCGGTCAAGGGCGACCTGATCCATCCTTGCCAATCAATGCACCACCCCGGATATTGCCGGGAAGCGCTCGATCATTTCTAGCGGGCAGATTCGGCAATTCGCATGATAGAAAGGCGGGAAGCGCTGCGCTTGCTTCTGATTGGTTGTGCGAGGCCAGTTCCAAAAGGAAGAATTGTTGTCCGGCTAGCGTGCTCCAAACCGGTAAACCAAACTTAGAGTCACGCGCAAATCATTTTGCCCCTGCGTCGCGCCGGTGGCATTTACGAAGGTCGTGCGAAGATAATCGCCGGTGGCCCGTACGGCCCACGGTCCAGAGAATGACCGCTGCACGCCCGCCCCCGCCGCATACGAAAAGCGATCTTCCCACCCGCTGTAATACGACGTTGCACTGACGGGGACCGCGCCATTAATCCAACTCATCCCCGCCAAAGCGCGAGCGAAGACTGAAATCTTTCTCGACTGCATAATATAAAAAACGGGTCCAACCAGGCCGCTGACCAGGGTATCGCTGTGCCTGGTGCCGAGCGCGTCGGCCGCGCGCGCATAGGTCACGTCTAACGTGGCGCCCCAGAGACGGTCGACTTTAATAAGACCGCTTGCATCGCCCCCATTAAGCCCAATTCTCTGAGAGGATGGGCCGGCCAGGCTCACATAGGCATAGCCAAGGCTTGCCTCGACCGCAGGCCCAGAAACCGCTGCCGCTGGTCCCCCGTTTCCCTGACCCATGAGGGGCAGGCTGAGAAACAGAAGAAAAAGGCAGATTGTCGCTACGCGTTTCATCACCATCGTCAATTCAATCTGAGCTAATTGAGGCCCGCGCCAACGCCCGGTCAAGACTGCGGCGCGAAGAAATCCGCCTGCCTCGGCCTCGTATTACCATAGTGACCGGACCCTTCACTGCCGTCAACTTACTATTGGGACAATACTCTGGTCTTTCCGGTTGCGATTCCTGACTTGACACTGTGACATCGGAAACCTTTGCGCCTTCAAGAACCCGGACTAGTTGGCGCGGCCGGTTCTGGTGAAACCCCAGGGATGGGACAAAGTTGCTGCCGACTACTTGTCGCTGCAAGAGGCCGCCGGGGGATGCGGGCTTCCATTGTAATTCTCGTCAAAGCACCACTTTATAAACTTGTCCTCGTATAGCTTGTTAACTGCCTCGGGAACGTCGCCTTTTTTCACTTTCTTGAAGTCGAACTCGATCGAGCCGTCCGGATGGACAATTCCCAAAAGGTATCCCGACACCTTCGTTTCCGCCTTGTGCTGCTTTAGAATGCCGGCAGAGACATCCTCGGGAAGCGCATAGCGTTGTGCCCCCGCGGTTCCTATAATCCAGCCGGGCAAAACGGCGCCGCCATGCGCCGGATTTTTCCAGAACTCGGTGGCAAAAATATCCTGCATATAAAAATGCGAGTGGCTGGCCAGAATATAAACAAACTTGCCGCTTTCCTTTTTCCACTTCACCAAATCCATGTAAGCCCTGCGGCCGCTCTCAATGCCTTCTTTGCTCTCGTGGCCGAAATCTCCGTTCATGCTGTGACCGCAGGCATAGCTGTTGGGGAGCGCCCGATGCATGCCCACGACGATGGTTCTAATATTCGCATGCGACCGGTCGCGTGCCAGCACGCTCTCGAACCACTCTATCTGCGGGCCTTCGAAGCCTTTGTCTCCGGAATTATCCAGATAAATAAAATCGACCTGGCCATGCTTCCATCGGTAGTAGGTGGTGATGGGGCCTAATTTGTCTTCCAATCTTTCCGCTCTAATTTCCGGCTGGTCGAGCCAGTAGGCGAATTGGCTGGTGAAATCGGCCGCCGTCTTGCCCCCAGTGACTTCGTGATTTCCGATTCCCAAAAAGACAGGCAAGGTTCCGAAAGGCGCGACCTGATTCGAGATGAAATCGCCCCACGCTTCGCGGCGATAGTCTGGCACGTTTAGCTTTTCGGAGTACCGTTGGCGCATATCGTCGTCGACATTCGACATCAAACGAAAGTCGCCCAAATGCCAGTAGAACGCGACGCCATTCTGATGCAGGACGCCGCCGGCGATCGCCGGCATGATCACATCGCCGCAATTGCGCGAATCGCCGGAAACCGCGAATGCCCACTCCGGAGATGGCGATTGACAGAAAGCGCACACTCCCGCGAACGTGGCGAAGACCACCGCGCTGATACAAACGGCTACCGTCTTTAAGCCTTGTCTCATAAAAACTAATAGGACGAATCGGTAGTGCAGTTCGACAGCTTGGAGGCCCATCTTCTCCGAAGTTCCGCGTTTTCACCAGCGGGACGAGAGCCTGCCCTGAGCGAAGTCGAAGGGGATCTCCCGCAGATACGGTCTGGCGGGGCCAAACTGCACCATGCCTCACGAATCTGGAACAGCTAGCTCATTGTAGTGAACGTCCTTGGAAAAGTACCAAACGTTTTAGGAGAATTTTGCCGTCTATTCTCGGAAATAATAAAGGGCGCCCGTTTCACTGGGTGCCCTCTTGGCAATCGCTGGCTTATTTTGTATCGGCCTATCCTGCCGGACACGCGGGCGGCGGAAATGTGATTACAGTCGGAACCCCGAGCTGATTGTGTTCAGTGCTAAATGGCGTTCCCGGTACCGCCGTAAGTTCGCCGTTCGCGCCCACCGCGCGGCCGTCCACTCGCTCGCTATCAAAATAAACCGAGTAGAGGTAATTTCCAGATCGAGTGATCGCGACGCCTCCGGTCCAATCCACCGTTGTGAAAGGCGACCCCGCAACCTGAGCCAGCGCCCCATCCGAACTGACTGCCAGCGACGAAATGTCCTGGGAAAAAGTATCGGTTACAAATAAGAACTGCCCGTTTGGACTCAGCACCAGGCCGCCGCTGGTAGAAGAAGTTCCGTTGTAAAAAGGCTCCCCCGGTACCGGAGTTAAAGCTCCGCTGCCCGACATCGAGTATGCATCGATCGTCGCAAACGAGCCGTTGAACGATCCGTTATCGATCACGTAAACCAAATTTCCGGCGCAGTTCACCGCAACGTCGAATGGGCTGGCGCTGGCGGCAAAAGGCGAGCCAGGCGCCGCAGTGAGAGCCCCGCTCGTACTGATGCTATAAACTCCCACGGCAGTTAGAGAAGCTTCTCCAACCACAAGGTATTGCCCGTTCGGCGTAACCTTTAAGCCCTGAGAATTCGCGCCTGTTTCGTAGGGAGATCCCGCCACTTCAATCAGCGCGCCTGTGCTGGCGATGGAATATACGTGAATCACAGTCGTCGTGTCGGCGGTGGCAAATAGAAATTTGCCGTTCGGACTTGTTGCGAGGGAATAATCTCCGCCGGGCGCACCGTCGGCCAGGAAAGGCGATCCTGGGACGTGGGCGAGAACGCCGGTATTTGGCGCAATTCGAAACGCGCTGATGTTGCCGCTGCCGTCATTTGCCGCGTACAAATAGGCATTGGCTTGCTCATTGGCAATGGCGATCTCTTCGGGATCGATATTGTTTCCGCCGCCGTTGCCGCCAGTTTTAAAAGGGGAGTTGGCAAGCAAGCTCAGGCTTCCGTCGTCGCTCACTTTGAAAGCTGAAACGGTGTTCGGGGAGTTAGGAGTGCCAGTAATCACGTTGTCGTTGGTGTAGACAAATTGACTCTGCGCCACCGCAGGTAAGGCCAGCAGCAAACTTAAGCAGGCGTAACCGAAATACTTCATTGGAATCTCCAGGCTGAGAACGAAGTCCGGACGGGAGCGGTCGTGCCGAGAAGCGCCACAGGCGGGCGCGTCCACAATCAATTTATGAAAACCAGGCGATTGGCGGGAATGCGGGGTTATCCCTAAAGATTAAGGATTGAAACCTTAGGTGCTTCAGTCAGCCTCGCCAAAACTATTCACCAGGAAGAACAACGAGGTATCACGAGGGCTTGGGCTGCCTTCGTAGACCTTCGTGCCCTTTGTGGTCAGTTCCTGAGAAAACTTTTATTCCGATGTGAAATAGTCGACCGTCACCGGATTCTCAAATAACGAATAATCCCGCGTGACCACGGTTATTCCGCTATCGGTGACGAAGTAACGCGAGCGGTCGGCCTCAGTGTCATAACCGATTGTCGTGCCTTCCGGAAGGTGAACATTGCGGTCGATAATGCAGCGCCGGATGCGGCAATGGCGTCCCACGGCCACATGCGAAAAAAGTATGCAGGAGTCGACTTCGGAATAGGAATTCACCCGCACGTCGGGCGACAGGATGGAATTCTTGACCGCGCCGCCCGAGACGATGCATCCATTCGAAACGATGGAATCGAGCGCGGTGCCCATCCGGTCCTTTTCCGCGAACACAAATTTCGCCGGCGGATATTGCCGTTGATGCGTGCGAATTGGCCAGTCCTGATCGTACAAATTAAAGATCGGCGACACGGAAACGATATCCATGTTGGCCTCGTAATAAGCTTCGAGAGTGCCCACGTCGCGCCAGTAAAGCGCCTCTTTCTTGTTTTCGTCGATAAAATCGTAGGCGAAGACGCGGTAGTCGTCGACCATCTTCGGCAGAATGTCTTTGCCGAAGTCGTGGCTGGAATTCGGATCCTCCGCGTCTTTCAATAGCGCGGGGATTAGAACGTCAGCATTGAATAGATAAACCCCCATCGATCCCGCGACCTTCTCGGGATTCCACGGAGACCGCAACTTCGTGGCTTTAGGCTTTTCTTCAAAACCGTTGATGCGTCCGTCTTTGTCCACGTCAACCACGCCAAAGCGCGGACACTCTTCGAGATCGATCTGAATAGTAGCGAGGGTAATGTCGGCGGCGGAATCCTGATGCTGCTTCATCATCTTGCCGTAATTCATTTTGTAGATGTGGTCGCCGGAAAGAATGATGACGTACTTGGGCTGCTCGGAGCCGATGGAATAAATATTCTGGTAGACCGCGTCAGCTGTACCCTGATACCACTGATCGCTGACCCGCTTCATGGGCGGCAGCACCTCGACGAATTCGCCTACCTCGCGGCCCAATACGTTCCAGCCCTCGCGAATATGCCGGTTCAGGGAAAGTGCTTTGTACTGCGTGAGAATGTAGACGCGGCGCAGGTCGGAGTTGAGGCAGTTGGAAAGAGTGATGTCGATAATACGGTACATCCCGCCGAAGGTGACGGCGGGCTTGGCGCGGTCGCGAGTAAGAGGATAGAGGCGCTCTCCGGCGCCGCCGGCAAGAAGAACTCCGAGAGTGTCTTTCATCGAACCATCCCAGAGAAACAGTAGATGGTAGCACAGAGCGAAGGGTTGGCGGCGATTAGAGAATCCAAAGCCGAGAGTCTTTAATTTGCTGCGTTGGCTATTGCTGTTGCGATGCGGTTCCAATATCGGACGCGCTCGATTGTTCGCGATAGATCGCGATCTGGCGTTGGACCGCGTCGAGCGCTCCGAGGCCCCACAGATTTGCGGGCTCCGTATCGTCGTCGGTGTTGGCGTCGAAGCCTTCGTCAGGCGGCACGAATTCGTTGAACTGATGAATGATCAAAAAGATCGGATCGAGCTGCCGCGCGTAAACCATGAAAGCGTCGAATGTGACGTACGAACCATTGGCGCCGTAGCGCAACGCGTCGTCAGGGCAGTAAGGAAGAGCGTTGGGATTGGGACATCCCCATCCGTACTGGCCGGCTGTCGCGATCGAGACAGTAAGATTTTCGATTCGCGCCCCAGCTTTATTGTACGAAGGATAGTATGGGCAATACGGCAGCGTGCACGAAGCGTTCAGCCGGTCAACCCAGCTCCAGAAACCGTATTGCGGATTAACTTCTACCGGGCCGTCCGGAGTTCCCTGATGAAGCCACAAATATGGTTGGCTGTCGAGATATCCTGCCATTAATTTGAAGGTATATCTGCGGCCAAGTTCGGGATGATTCTTGAGAAAATTTACGATCTGGAACCATAACGGATTGTCGGCTCGACTAGGATCTTGCGCCGCCCCAAGGAAGATCAGCATGAGAGGCTTTCCCTCGTAGATGACCCGCCGGTCGGGAAATTGCTGCATCAATGCCCCGAAGTAGTCGATCTCTTTTTCGAGCGCATTCTTTCCCTCCAAGTCCTTGAATAAAACGTTCTCATCGACGCCACCCAAAAGCGGGATGAGCTTGAGCCGAGTCCCTAATTTGGTCCACGCCGGATAGAGGTTGCCGGTGTTGTCGCGAATTGTTTGGTTGTAGGCGCGGAATGAAGAAGTGCAGCCCGGAATATATTTCCTGGCAAACCAATCGGTGTTGAAGATGCAGGCCACATTATTTGTCAGATCGCTAAGGGCCGCGTCCACGCCCATCGATTCGAACCAGGCAACATGCTGCTGAATGACACGAGGATCGGCGCTATCGTAACCGCCGCCTACGCTTTGCATGTCGGCCGATTGCAGCAGCGGCATGGCTGCGCTGTTTTGAAACGTGACTGCATTGGGGCCAAACCACGCCTCGTATTCCATTACGACAACATTGCTGGAGCCATCGACAACCAAAGGGCCTGTCGGAGTCGAGGAAGCGCTTGAAGGAGAGGATGCGGCCAGCGCCGCCAGAGTTAACGATAGGACAGTGATGTCGCGCCGCATATGCGGTTAAAACCCAGGTCTTTAGCGGAAGTTCCGCTCGCGCAGGAAGCTGAAGGCATCTGCCTGCGAGAGACTCCAACGGCTATTTTTCTTTTTCTTCTTCGATCTTAATCCGCAAAGATTTCAAGAACTTCATATCCTGGTCGTTGATCTTAAACTCGGGGTTCGTCGAAAGCGTGGTCACAAGAGAAGTTTTATCGGAGGTTTTTTCGCCCTGCTTGCTCACGCCGATGGTGGCCTCGAGAACGAGAAAAATGTCATATCCTCCCTCTTTAATGCGGGAGACAACTTCGGCGATCTGATCGGAATCGGAGAGCGACTCGTTAATGGCTTCGCCCAGTTCCTTCATAAGTTGCTTGAGTTGTTGATCCACGCGTCTCCCCCGATCATGTCACAGCCGTGGCTAAACCTGCCGCCTGCCACTTAGATGCCGTCGACCGTCGAAACGGTTTTTATGGCCGTCGCAGGTTTGCGCCATTGTAGCTCCAGAGGCTGTTAAAATCGAGCGGTGAATAAGGTTTCTGCGGCACGAAAGTTAGGAGTGGTGGCGCGGGTAGCCGGCCAGCAGGCGAGGCGCAGCCGCACCTTCCGCGCGTTGAGCGGAGCCTTTGCGGCCACGGCGCGCTCCTTCGGACGCGTATTGCACCAATTGTGGCTTGAAGTTACGGGTCTCGTGTTTCTTCTCATGGCAGCGAGCGGAGCCATCGCCTCAGCCCACGAGTATGCAAACTTCCACGCCGGTAAAACGGGTTTCAGCCGAGTGGTAGTTGCAATTTGTTTCACAGTCACATTCGCATGGTTTGGGGTAAGTTCGTTTTGGAGAGTGAAGAAAAAAGCGAAGGGCGTCCGATGATTGGCCGATAATCGGTGGGACGCGCGTACAAGAGAGCTGTTTTCTCACCGGCTGAAGCCGATTCGAAATGACAGAAGGTTTGCGGGATCGGAAAAAGCATTCTATGACTGATGCGGTAAAAACGGCGCGCCCGGAATCGTCGGATGTGGAAACTTCTTCGCACATCCCAATCAAGCCTCTCTACGCCCCGCCGGATCTCAAAGGCTCGGATTACGAGAGCGAGGTTGGCTACCCGGGGGAATATCCTTTCACGCGCGGCGTGCAGCCAACGATGTATCGCGGCCGCCTCTGGACCATGCGCCAATATGCCGGCATGGGCGACGCCGACGAATCGAATAAACGCTACAAATATTTACTGGCGAACGGAACCACGGGACTTTCCGT
This sequence comes from uncultured Acidobacteriota bacterium, assembly GCA_963755225.1. GTDB lineage: Bacteria > Acidobacteriota > Terriglobia > Terriglobales > Acidobacteriaceae > Sulfotelmatobacter. The sequence continues at coordinate 180,842 of CAVWJE010000005.1, read as the reverse complement.
AGCCTTCGATTTGCCCACGCAGATTGGCATGGATTCCGACCACGCCCTGGCCGCAGGCGAAGTCGGCAAGGTCGGCGTCGCGATTGATTCCATCGAAGACATGGGGCGTTTGTTCGCCGGGATCGACCTCACGAAAATTTCGACATCGATGACCATCAATGCCACCGGCTCGATTCTGCTGGCGTTGTACGTAGCGGTGGCGCGAAGACAGGGAGCTGATATCCGCAAACTCTCCGGCACGGTGCAGAACGATGTGCTGAAGGAATACATTGCGCGTGGGACTTATATTTATCCTCCCCGGCAGGCGCTGAGAGTGATCACCGACATGTTCTCCTGGGCGCAGGAAAATGTGCCCGAGTGGAATACGATTTCAATCTCCGGATATCACATGCGCGAGGCGGGGTCGACCGCGGTGCAGGAAGTGGCCTTCACCCTCGGCAACGGCATGGCCTATGTCGAGGCCGCAATAAAGGCTGGGCTGGATGTGGATAAATTTGCCCCGCGCCTTTCCTTCTTTTTTAACGCTCACAACAATTTTCTGGAAGAGGTCGCGAAGTTCCGCGCCGCGCGCCGAATGTGGGCGCGCATCATGCGGGAACATTTCGAAGCGAAGAATCCGCGCTCATGGATGCTGCGCTTTCATACCCAGACGGCGGGTTCGACCCTCACCGCGCAGCAGCCGGAAAATAATATTGTACGTACGGCGATTCAGGCGCTCGCTGCGGTTCTGGGCGGGACCCAATCGCTACATACCAATTCGTACGACGAAGCGCTGGCGCTGCCCACCGAGCAGGCCGCGCGAATTGCGTTACGCACGCAGCAGGTGATCGCCTACGAATCGGGCGTGCCCCAAACCGTCGATCCGTTGGCCGGGTCGTATTACATCGAGTCGCTGACCAACGAGATCGAAAAGCGCGCGGCCGAATATCTCGGAAAGATCGAAGTGATGGGCGGAATGCTGAAGGCGATCGAGCGGGGATTCGTGCAGCAGGAGATTCAAAACGCGGCTTATGAATATCAGCAGGCGGTCGATTGCGAAGAGGCAATCGTTGTGGGAGTCAATCGCTTCGAAGTGGAACAAGAGAAGCCGATTCCGATACAGAAGATCGACCCTGCGCTCGAGCCAAAACAGATCGAGCGGGTGCGCGCACTAAGGGCAAAACGCGATGCCGTTCCCTGGCAAGCTTCGTTAACGGGCATCGAGGAAGCCGCGAAATCCGGCGCGAACCTGATGCCGCGCATTGTGGCCGCGGTTGAGGCCTACGCGACCGTTGGCGAAATTTCGGATGCCATGCGGCGAGTGTTTGGAGAATATCGGGAAGCGGTGGTGGTTTGAAAGCAAAGGCGACAAAGAAGCGGCGCAAGGCAGAAAAGCGGCTCGTATTTGTCAGCCACAGTAGCCGGGACACTTGGGTGGCGAAGCAAATTGCCCGAGAAATACGTGCTTGCGGAGCTATACCTTTTCTCGATGAAGCGGATATAGAAACTGGAGCGGAATTTGAGGATGCAATTCTCGCGTTCCTTTCTAAGGCACATGAACTCGCAGTATTGCTCACACCATGGGCGCTTGATCGTCCCTATATCTGGGCCGAGATTGGGGCGGCTTGGGGTCGCCGAATCCCAATTGTCGCCATACTGCACGGAATAACGCCTCAGGAACTGCAATCCAGGCAGGGAATTCCAGTTTTGATCAAGAAGCGAAATCTAATTGATCTCAACGATATTAGCGGCTATTTTGAGGAACTGCGCGGCCGAGCATCGAAGGTATAGAATTGAGAAAGGTAGCTATGAGCAAAGGGCGCGTTTTCATTTCGCATTCCTCTTCAGACGCGGCTTGGGCCCGAGAATTCGGCCACTCACTCCAGCAGCGCGGACTTAAGGTTTGGTTCGACTCGAATGCGATTCATTCCGGGCAGTCTCTGTCGGAAGCGGTTGAGAAGGGATTGCGGGAAAGCAGCGTTATAGTTCTGTTGGTTACGTCAGATGCCCTCAAGCGTCCTAATCTTTTTTTTGAAATCGGCGCCGCGATGGGCATGGGAAAGCCGTTGGTGCCAGTAGTTTCCCGAGACGTCGATCCCTCCGCGTTACCCGCCTCCCTCCGCGGGCGAAAGTATCTGTTAAAGAGCACGCCGGATTTGACAGCCCAAGAATTTGTGGCGCAAACGGAAGTGCATGAAATTCCTGAGGCCGCTTCTACCAAAGTGAATTGAAGGCGACATCTCCACTGGCTGGTAGCCAGAAACTCAGGCTGATTTTCTACGGGCTGGCACATCCTCCGGACGCCCATATTCCTCGTGGGTATGCGTCGGGCGTTCGGGATGATCGGCGGCGTCTTCAATACCCTCAATTGCCGCGCTCTCGAAAGCTTGATCCGTGTCCGCCAGTTCCTCGACGCTCTCCTCGTTTGCGTCGGCAACTTCCGACAATCCTGCGAACTGCCGGATTGCCCTGCGCTGCGCGCTCCTACCTGGGCGGGGCTATCGCCAAGTTCGTCGATCTGCGCTTCATCGTTGCGATCAAGAAGAGGGTCGCGTTCCAGCGACTCGTCTGCGGATTGGTTTTGCTGCGGCATGCGCCTGTCCTCGTCTGAAACTTAGAGGTCATTCGCGCTTGAGATGTTGCCGGAATTCAAAAAGGGCTGGCTCCGCTTGGAACCAGCCCTTTCCAACTTAAGCGTACTAATTTTGCAGCAGGATCGGTTCGACTCCAACCGTGACTGTGGCACCTTTCTTAATGGTCGTCTTCGTGCCACTCAGGTTTAAGTAACTGGTGTACTGGCTCGGAGCGGTATAGCTCTTGTTTCCGCCCGGCGCCCATACCGCTTGCGCTTCATATCCGCCGGAACCCGTGAGCCCGCATGTCCAGATGCTGCTCTTTTCTGCGCACAGGGTGCTCATGGTGCGGCCTGACATCCAGCTTTCAACCTGCGTGTAAGCGTCTCCAGGAGTATTGGCTTTGCCGCCTGATTCGAGCGTCCCAGTGTTCTGGTCGTTCCACGCATACCAATAGTGCCGAACCACGCCGTTCGACCAGAGCAGCAGGTAGGTTCTCGCCACGTAGCCGGCCTGATCGGTCTTGCTGGAAAGGGTGCTGTTGGCGCCCCACGCGCCTTCGGTGGACCACAGCGGCAGCTTGCTCACGCCGTATGTCGCCATGGTGCTCTGGTAGCACTGAACCACGGGAACGATATCCTCGGCCACGCTGGTGTAGTAAGTATGGAACGCGACAATATCGATGTACTTCGTGAGTCCCGCGGCAAAGTATCCGCCCATTTTGTCGGGCATGGTGCAGTTTGAGCTGGGATAGCTGTAGCTCATTTGCCCATTTGCCATGCTGATGATCTTCGCGCCGGATATGTACTTCTTGATGTACGTGTTGGCATCCTGCGCCATGCGCACCAACTGAGCGTCGGTGCCATTCCACTGCTTGACGTCGTGCGGAGTGTTCCACAATTCCCAATACGTGATGCTGGGAGCGTGTTTGGCGATGGCGGTGACAAAATCGATCCAGTGTTGATCGGTGCCGGTCCCATCGGAATTAAGATCATCCGGCGGATAGCAGGAGCCCGCATTCTGATCGCAGCTTTCATCCTTGGCATTGGAGCTTGCCCAGGTTGGAGTGAATCCGAAGGTATAAATCAATTGAATATTGTGTGTAGCGGCCTGCGTGATCCAGCTGTCGAGCGTGGTCCAATCGTAAACGCCCTTGGCGGTATTAATCTGCGACCACGCAGTACTGGTTTCCCAAAGGCGCATGCCATATGTCGGCATGCTCGGCCAGGCGTTGCCATAAAGCACGCCATCATGGGCCGAATTATCGAACATGCTCGCGGGGATCGTAGTGGAAGTTATGGAATCAGACTGGACGTCCTGAGCGGCCATTAGACTGGTTCCGATTAGCAGAACTGCGGCAACGAGCACACTGCCCGCTGCGTAGAGATTTTTCAGCTGCATCACAAAACTCCTAAAATTTTCGATTTAGACGAAGCGGCAACCGAGGGTGGACAGCGTAGAACCGAGTGTAAATAATTCAAAATTTCCGGCAACAAGATAATCGATTAATCTAGGGTGTTTGGTCTATGTCGAAAGGTCGTGGCGATCCTCTTTTGAAATTTATATTTTGACTTCACCAAACATTAATGCTCTTGCGAATAAAAGCCGGGCTGGCTTTTCTCGAATCCAGCCCAGGCTTCGTGCGACGTTACTGATTCTGTAGCAGGACGGGGGCGTCGCCAACGGTAATTTTGGCGCCCTTGGAAATAGTAGTTTTCTTACCGCTGAGATTCAGATAATTAACGTACTCATTCGGGGCGGTATAGGTCTTGTTGCCGCCCGGATGCCATACTGCCTGCGCCGCGTAGCCTTTCGATCCGCTGAAGCCGCAGGTCCAAATGCCGCTGCTGCTGCTCTTGGAGCACAAGGTATTCATGGTGCGGCCCGACATCCAGCTCTGAACTTCGTCATATGTGCTGCCGGCATTATTAATTTTGCCGTTCGATTCCAGCGTGCCGAACTCTGGATCGTTCCAGGCGTACCAGTAATGCCGCGCCACGCCATTCGACCACAGAAGCAAAAGTGATCGGGCCAGATAGTTGGCTTGATCGGTGGTCGAAAGGTCGCTGTTGTTGCCCCACGCACCTTCGGTCGACCAAATGGGTAGCGAACCGATGCCGTAAGTATCCATGGTGCTCTGGTAGCATTGGATCACTGGCACGATATCTTCGGCGGTCGTGGTGTAGTAAGTGTGGAAACCTACGATGTCGATGTAAGGCGTGAGGCCCGCTGCCAGATATCCGCCCATTTTGTCGGCCATCGTGCAATTTGCATCGGGATAGGTGTAATTCAACTGCCCGTTCGCCATACTGATGATTTTGGCCGACGGAATGTATTTCTTGATGTAGGTGTTCGCGTCCTTAGCCATGCGCACCAGTTGGGCGTTGGTGCCAGTCCACTGCTTGATGTCGTGCGGAGTATTCCACAACTCCCAATAGGTGATGCTCGGAGCGTGCTTGGCAATGGCCGTAACGAAGTCAATGAAGTGCTGATCGGTTCCGGTGCCATCGGAGTTGAGATCATCGGGGGGGTCGCAGGAGCCATCGGCATGATCGCAACTGGAATCATTGGACTTGGAACTTGCCCACTTGGGAGTGTAGCCAAATGTATAGATCAACTGGGCGTTATTGGTCGCGGCTTTACCGGTCCAATCATCGAGGGTGCTCCAGTCGTAAACGCCCTTGGCGGTATTGATTTGCCCCCATCCCGTATGCGCCTCCCAAAGCCGCATGCCATAAGGTTTCATCGTCGGCCAGGGTGTGCTATGGAGGACGCCGTCGTGAGCCGACATATCGAAAAAGTTGGCGGGAATGACCGTGGAGGTGACTTTATCGGAATTGACGTCTTGAGCGGCCACAAACGTAGTGCCGATGAGAAAGACCGAGGCGACGATTAGCGCACTCGCTGCGAAGATTTTTTTCGCCCGCATCAGGAACTCCTTAGCTTGTTTTTTGAAATCTTGACGGAAGTAACGGCTCTGGGTCAGAAACTGCTCAGCCCGAAGTGTAATTATTTTCAAACATGAGGCAAGATTTAACTCGCCCATCTAGGGTGTTTGCCCGATACCGGAAGTGCAGATTATTGATCTGTGGCCTCCAAATCGCCTTTCGGACGGGACATTTGGCTTCGCGTGGTTGCCCTAATCCGATGTTTTATACCCGCACGCCGTGCGGCAAGGTTCGCAATACATCAGCCCATCCTGGCAGATCCGGACCTCAAGCACGGTCTGGCACAGGCAGCAATATTTATCGCACTCGCACTGTTCTTCCGCCATTTCGCATTGCGCGCAACGGTATTTGGCACGGCCAGTTCCAGCTGACATGAATGCAATTTAACCCGGAGTGGTCATTCGGCGAAACATTCCCTTGGTAACCGGAGCCGAAATTGTTGATTGAAGATCGAAGATTGCCGATTGTCGATAAAAAAGCAGGCCGAACCGAAGGATTCGGGTCCTTCAATCACCAATCAACAATCACCGATCAAGAACGCTCTTGCCGTCCTGCCCTATAATTCTCGGCAATGACCTTCCAACAGTTGCTGTATGGAGCGGAGGTTCTCGCGCAAAGCGGAGACCCCGTCGTGAATAGTGTGGAATACGATTCGCGGCAGGTGAAGCCGGGCTGCGCATTTGTCGCCATGCGCGGAGAGTCGAGCGATGGCAACCGATTTATCGATCAGGCGATTCAGTCCGGAGCGGTTGCTGTGATAACGGATTCCTCCGCGGAAATGCCCCGTGCCGACGTCGGCTGGGCGGTGGTTTCAAACGGTCGTCGCGCGCTGGCGCGCGTGAGCGCGAATTTTTATAAGAAGCCTGCCGAACGAATCGCCATCATTGGAATTACCGGAACGAATGGCAAAAGCACCACGGCGTTTCTCGTCGAATCGATTCTGTCGGCGGCGCGCCGGAAGAGCGCTCTGATCGGGACCATCGAGTATCACGTCGCGGGAAAAGTCTTGCCAGCGCCGCACACCACGCCGGAGTCGCTGGAACTGAATCGAATTCTCAGGGAAGCGCTGGGCCAGGGCGCGACCGACGCGGTGATGGAAGTTTCTTCCCACGCGCTGGCGCAGGAGCGCGTGTACGGCGTGCCCTTCGACGTGGCTGCATTCACGAATCTCACCCGGGATCATCTCGATTATCACGAGACTATGGAGAAATACTTCGCGGCCAAGCGCGTTTTGTTTGAAGGCTGCGGCACCGATGCGCCGCGAGCGGTGGTGACCAATATAGACGACGAGTATGGCGCAAAGCTCGCCGAGTTCAGCCGCAAACGCAGTTCGGTGGTTTTGAAGTATGGGTGGGAGCATGGCGACTTTCATGCCCAGAAAGTTGAAATCACAACTCGGGGAACGCGTTTCGATCTGGTCTCACCGAAGGGAAAGATCGCGGTCTTCTCTCCGTTGATCGGCCGCGTGAATGTATACAACGTTCTGGCTGCGGCGGGCGCGTGCTTCGCCCGTGGATGTGAGTTGCAAGCCATTGCCGAGGGAATCGACAAGCTCGCGCGCGTTCCGGGACGCTTCGAGCGCGTCGATTGCGGCCAGCCCTTCACGGTGGTTGTGGACTATGCGCACACCGACGACGCCCTGCGCAATCTGACGGCGCTGGCGCGGGAATTGGCTTCGAACTCGGGAGCCAATGGAAGAGTGCTGACTATGTTCGGTTGCGGCGGAGATCGCGACCGCAAGAAGCGTCCGCTGATGGGCGAAGCGGCGGGGCGGGGCAGCGATTTTATCGTGCTAACCTCCGACAACCCGCGCAGCGAAGATCCTATCGCCATCATCAATGATGCCATCGTGGGCCTGCAAAAGACGGGAGCGAAATACGCCGTCGAGCCCGACCGACGCAAGGCGATCTCATTCATCATCCGGGAAGCGCGGCCGGGAGACATTGTGCTGCTGGCGGGAAAGGGACATGAGAAAGTGCAGGTCACGCGCGATGGCTCAATTCCGTTTGATGATGTTGAGGTAGCACGCGAAGCGCTGCGGGAGGCCGGATTCGATTGCCATGCCGCCCGCGCGGGGGCTCACGGATGAAACTGGCGCTTGCGAAGGTCGCCGAATTTATTTCCGCCGTTGGCGAGTTTCCGCGCGACGAAGTGGCGCAAGGCTACTCCATCGACTCCAGAACGGTTTCGCAGGGCCAGCTCTTTTTCGCCGTGAAAGGCGAGCGCCTCGATGGTCACAATTATGTGGAGCAGGCCCTCGGAAAAGGCGCGGCTGGGGCCGTAGTGCGAAAAGATGAAATCTCACGCTACCAGCGGCAGATGCCGCTATTGGCCGTCGAAGACACGCTCGCAGCGCTTCAGATACTGGCAACTGAGGTGAGAAAGCTCTGGGGCAAGCCGCTGGTCGCGGTCACCGGTTCCGCGGGCAAGACGACGACGAAAGAAGCGATCGCTCATGTGCTAAACACGCGTTTTCGCGTGCTCAGGTCGGAGGGAAATTTTAATAATCATTTTGGGTTGCCGCTCATGCTCCTAAAACTTGAGCCGGAGTTTGATATGGCCGTGATTGAGATGGGCATGTCGCATGCGGGCGAGATTCGGGCGCTAGCTCAAATCGCGCAGCCGGAGATCGGCGTGGTCACAAATGTAGCGCCCGTCCATCTGGAGTTTTTCGATTCGGTGGCGGGTATTGCGCGGGCGAAATATGAGCTCGTCGAGTCTTTGCCGCCAAATGGAGTCGCCATATTGAATGCCGACGATGAATATGTGTCGCAATTTGGCCGCGACTTTAAAGGCAAAGTTGTGCAGTACGGCAAGTCGCCCGCCGCGAACGTGCGCGCGGAGAATATTCAGTCGAAGGGCGCGGAGGGAACTGAGTTTGATGTGGTTGTGGGAGGCACGCGTGAGCGCGCCCGCTTGCCCTTGGTGGGAGAACACAACGTCCTGAATGCGCTGGCGGCTGTAGCGGTCGGCATCGAGAGCGGACTCGATCCCTCGCAGGCGGTTGCGGCGCTGGCTACCATGGCCCCGCCGGAAAAACGCGGGCAGGTTCTCCACTTGGGTAACATCACGGTGATTAACGATTGCTACAATTCCAATCCAAAGGCTCTCGCAGCGATGGTGGATGCCCTAGCCGCAATGCCTGCGAAGAGGCGGATTGTCATCGCCGGCGAGATGCTCGAACTCGGGCCGGCGGGCGAGGAGTTGCATCGGCAGGCGGGGCGGCACATTGCGGAAAAGATTGCGGAAAAGAAGAAGATCGATCTGCTCATCGGCGTGCGCGGCCTGGCGCAGACTATGGTAGACGCCGCGAAAAATGCCGGGGCAAGCGCAGAGTTTGCAGCCTCGGCGGAAGAAGCTGGCGAATGGCTGGCGCGAGAAGCCGAGGATGGCGACATGATTTTGTTGAAGGCTTCCCGCGGCGTGAAGCTGGAAAGAGCGCTCGAAATCTGGAATGCACGACGCGACAAAAAATAAACGCTCCACCACGGAGACACGGAGACACAGAGAAAACGAAAAATCTTTTCCGGCATGATTCCGGGGTCGTTTCTTTAAAGTTTGGTTTTCTCCGTGCCTCCGTGTCTCCGTGGTGTATTCAGGCTCGGATTACGACATCTTCTGCGGGATGGAGGCTGATTGCTCTACTGGCTGTTATTCGTCAAGCTGCAACATTATTTTCCGCCGTTCCGTATCTTTCGCTATCTCACCTTCCGTACCGCGTTCGCCAGTCTTACCGCCCTGTTTACCGCGCTGATCGTGGGACCGCTGGTTATCAACCGCCTGCGAGATTTCCAGATTGGGCAATACATTCGCGAAGAAGGCCCAAAGGCTCACCAGAAGAAGGCCGGGACACCGACCATGGGCGGCCTGCTGATCGCGATCGCTGTCGTGGTGCCCACCTTGTTGTGGGCCGATCTAAGCAACCGTTTTGTCTGGATCGCGGTTTTCGCCACCTGCGCCTTTGCGGCGATTGGCTTTACCGACGATTACACCAAAGTTGTGCATCGCCGAAATCTGGGCTTAACCGGGCGTGCGAAGTTAGGCTTGCAGATCGCGACCAGCATTGTGATCGCCGTGATGCTGATCGCCATGCAGACTTACGGAATGTATTCGACCAAGCTGATCGTGCCGTTTCTCAAACAATTCCATCCCGATCTCGTAGTGCAAAGTCTGGAGCGCTTCCCGCATATCTGGCCGCTGGCATTTCTGCCCTTCATGGCTTTTGTCGGCTTGGTCATCGTAGGATCCAGCAACGCGGTCAATCTTACCGACGGCCTCGATGGCCTGGCGATCGGCTGCACTGTGATTGCCGCAGGTGCACTTACCGTCCTCACCTATGTAAGCGGGCACGCAACCTTCGCGACCTATCTGGAAATTCCCCGCATGCCGCAGGTGGGCGAGTTGACGATCTTTTGCGGTGCGATGGTCGGATCGTCAATCGGATTTCTGTGGTATAACGCTCATCCTGCGGAAGTATTCATGGGCGACGTTGGTTCGCTGGCGCTGGGCGGCGCGATTGGGACAGTCGCGGTTATCATCAAGCAGGAACTGCTGCTACCGTTCATTGGCGGAGTATTCGTCATTGAGGCAGTGTCGGTAATTTTGCAGGTGGGATCCTATAAGCTGCGCAAGAAGCGGATTTTCAAGATGGCGCCGTTGCACCATCATTTCGAGTTGATGGGCTGGTCCGAGTCGAAGATCATTGTGCGCTTCTGGATCGCATCCCTGATTTTCGCGCTGTTCGCGCTCACGACGCTGAAACTGAGATAGGAACGAATCTACCACGGAGACACGGAGGCACAGAGAAACCCAAGAAGGTCTTTTCCATGTGCTTTAAAGCTGTTTTTTCGCTTTCGTTTTTTTTGTTCTCTTTATGGTTTTCTCCGTGCCTCCGTGTCTCCGTGGTGAATGAATTTGATGGAACTCAAAGATAAACGCGTGCTGGTGGTAGGCCTCGGAAAGTCTGGGGTGGCGTCGGCGCTTTTCTTAAAGGAGCGGGGCGCGCGGGTTACCGTCTCCGACGCCAGGAGCGGAGACGACCTTCGGGATGAGATTCCGGCGCTGCTCGATCATGGAATCATCGTTGAGACGGGCGGCCATGGCGAGCGCACATTTCGTGGGCAAGACCTGATCGTGGTGAGCCCGGGTGTGCCCGTCGATTCGCCGCTGCTGGCGCAGGCGCGATCATTGGGCGAAACAGTGATCGGCGAGATCGAACTGGCGGCGTGGTTTCTGCGGGGGCCCATTGTCGCCATTACGGGCTCGAACGGGAAGACTACGACGACTTCTTTGACCGGAGAGATTTTGACTGCGGGCGGTTTGCCCACCCTGGTGGGCGGAAACATCGGCACCCCGGCGATCTCGCTAGCCGCGCAGGCCAAACCTGACAGCGTGATCGTGCTCGAAGTCTCCAGCTTTCAGCTTGAGACAATTCAGACGTTTCGTCCCAGGGTCGCGGTGGTGTTGAACGTTACGCCGGACCATCTCGATCGGCATCGGACGTTTGAAGCCTATGTAGATGCCAAGGCACGCATGTTTGAGAATCAGCAAGGAACCGATTTTGCCGTTCTCAACGAAGATGATCCGACCTGCGTCACGATGGCGGCGCGAACGCGGGCGAAGGTTTTCTGGTTTAGCCGGAAAAAAGAAGTCAAACAAGGCGCGCGGGTGCAAGGCGGGAACATTTTGTTTCGTGATGGCGCTGAGAAAGAAGCGCAGCGCGAAATCATGCAGGTTTCCGAGGTTCCTTTGAAGGGTGCGCACAATCTCGAAAATGTTCTGGCGGCGATATGCGCAGGCGCGTTAATGGGATGCGCTCCAGAAAAAATTCGGCAGGCGGTGCGCGATTTCAAAGCGGTAGAGCACCGTCTGGAATTTGTGGCCACGATCCGCGGCGTGGAGTATTACAACGATTCGAAGGCCACCAACGTGGATGCAACCATCAAAGCGCTGGAGTCATTTCCGGCGAATATCCATCTGATTCTCGGCGGCAAAGACAAAGGCAGCGACTACAGCGTCCTCAACGATTTGCTGCGTCAGCGGGTGAAGCGCGTGTACACAATTGGCGCGGCGGCGGCGAAGATCGAGTCACAGATTAAGGGTGTCGAGGTCGTTCGCGCGGAAACACTGGAAAATGCTGTACGCAAGGCAAATGCTGTGGCTGAGGCGGGGGATATGGTTTTGCTGGCGCCAGCCTGCGCGAGCTTCGATCAGTTCAAGAATTATGAGCAGCGGGGACAGGTCTTTAAAGAGGTTGTGCGGGGGCTGGAGTGAAATGCGCTCTGATCTCAGAGAGAGCGGACAGTGCGAGGAAGTCATCGGAGAGCGCCATGGCTCAGTCGTTCGGAGTTGTTGAAGACAAGCTGCGAGAAGCCGACTTCTTTCTCGATCGGTTGTGTGGGTCGAATCCGCTCAGCTCTGAAGCTCGATTTTATTTCAGTGCATTTGTCTCGACAGCGCGAAGTGTAATGATGGTTCTACCCGTGACAATGAGTGGCATTAAGGATTTTCGGTTGTGGTTCCGGGGCGTCCAGGATCGACTTAATGCTGATCCTTTAGGTCCGTTATTCGTGGAGATTCGCAACGATGCCATTCATAAGGGGTTTAACGCCCTAAACCAGGTTCCGGCGGAGCACCTGCGCGAATACCTGTCCGACCAAATGTACGGTGGGGGGCGTTCACATGTTTTAGTCTTGCCGAATCTCCAAAGCACCGGCTCCGCTCTCGTCGATGGCGCTCAAGCTTGTACCATCTATCTGAAATCCCTTGTTAAGGTTGTTTTTGAATGCTATGACCGATTTCGGTGCGTGGTCGATCCTCGCTGGTACTTCACTTCCGCGAATTTTGAGGCGATGGGTAAGACCTTTGGCGATGCGGTCGCGGAGTTCGGCTTTCCTCCGCAAGCGGCGTCCTGTGCGCCGTCTGAGCAATCCGGCTGGCGTATCCTAAGGTCGCAGCAGCCACGCAACCAGATTAATGAGGTATTCCAGAAATATATTGGGCGTCAAATTGCCGATCCGGATGATCCGTCTTAACGTTTCACATGTTGCGGTTCCGCTCTTGACACCTCGATTTCCGGCTCTTACGCTCTGGATCGCGGCGAGGGCATCGAGGTTACTGAGCAGTCGATGCGTGAACTCGCCGAAGGTGTGAAACAGCGCGGTCGCGCACAGCTTGAGGCCGAACGAGCGGTCCGCCGCTGATGGCTGTTCGGCTTAATCGACAAGTCAAAGCTGAGTTAGACGATATCTGGCTCTATACCCACGGTCGACGCGACATCAAATCAGCGACCCGGCATTAGGATCCTCCCCGTACCAAGACAATCAACAATTAAAGATCAACAATCGGCAATTCTTCCTCCGTGTCTCCGTGACTCCGTGGTGAAATGAGTTTCCCATGGCAAAGCGGGTGAGCGTCGATCGCTGGCTGTTTACGGTGACCATGTTGCTGGTCTTCGTAGGGTTGGTGATGGTATTTTCCGCTTCGGCGGTGATGGCTCGCGAACGCTTTGGGTCTCCGTATTCATTCCTCTCCAAGCAATTGGTCTGGGCAACCGCCGGGCTGGTGGCGATGGTCGCCGCCATGCGCGTGGACTACCGCCGTTACAAAAATCCCGCGCTGGTGTTTTCATTCCTCGGCATAACGACACTGCTGCTGATCTCGGTGTTTTTTCTCGACCGCTCCCATAACACGCATCGCTGGTTCAAACTGGGCGGCTTTTCATTCCAGCCTTCGGAACTCGCCAAGCCGGTGCTGATCCTGTTCCTCGCATATTTTCTTGAAGCGCGCACAAAAATAATGGACGACTGGCGCAATACGCTGCTACCGGCAGCGGCGCCCGTGTTGCTGTTGCTGGGACTGATCGTCTTGCAGCCCGACCTGGGCACCGCCATCGCATGCGCCGGAATTGCGGCCTGCATTTTTTATGTGGCTGATACGCGCCTGCGCTATTTCGGCTATGCCTTCGCCGCGTCTCTGGTACCTCTATACTTTTTAATCTTCCATGTAAGTTTCCGGCGCGACCGCATTCTGGCTTTCTTGAATCCCTATGCCGAGCGCCAAAAGGCCGGCTTCCACTTAATTCAGTCTCTCATTGCAGTGGCGACGGGCGGTATCACCGGCACCGGCCTGATGGAAGGCAAACAGAAGTTGTTCTATCTTCCCGAGCCGCACACGGATTTCATTTTTGCCGTTACCGCCGAAGAATTGGGTCTCGTAGGCGCCATGTTCGTGGTAACGCTCTTCGCTATTTTTTTATGGCGCGGAATGCGGGCTTCGTGGCGCACGCAAGATGTTTTCGGCCGCTATCTCGCGGTTGGAATCACCAGTATGGTCGTGCTTCAAGCGTTCATTAACATCAGCGTGGTGCTGGGCCTGATGCCCACCAAAGGCATTCCGCTGCCGCTTGTCTCTTATGGGGGGTCTTCCTTATTTGTAACGCTGGCGTGTATCGGCGTTCTGTTGAATATTACGAAGCAGGCGGAATGACTTTTCCATGCGGGAACGACTGAATTATCACGCGCTCCGGTTTCATGGCGGCCGATCACTCCACCCCAATATCTTCATTCCAGATTGCAGGATTTTTCCGGATATATTCGGCCAACAGCGTGGCGCATTCCTCGGAATCGAGGTCGACAATTTTCACGCCAAGCGAGCCTAGCCATTCGATTCCTCCCTGGAAATTCCGGCTCTCGCCAACTATAAGCGTGCTGAAACCGAATTGTCGCACCAACCCACTGCAATACCAGCAGGGCGCGAGAGTCGTTACCATAATAAGATTGCGATAGCTTCGCTGGCGGCCAGCCGCGCGGAAGGCGTCCGTCTCTGCGTGCAAAGAAGGATCGCCGTTTTGTACGCGCCGGTTATGGCCAGCGCCCACAGCGTTACCCTCGGCGTCAAAAATCGCGGCTCCGATCGGTATGCCGCCCTGGGCCAGTCCAAGCCGGGCTTCCGCCAGCGCCACCGCCATCATCCGGGAATAGTCGAGGTCGGTCACCGACTAAAGAGTATATGCGGTCGCCCCGATTGCGGCGGTGCCCGAAGGGATCGAGAAATTCCTTTCTCTCGGCAAGGATATTCCGAGCTTAACGGATAGAATCGATCTGCCCCGCTTTACGAGGAACTCTCCCGCTTCTTGCGGCGCGAATATGCAAAGACGAAAGTTCTTCGCATTCCTCCTGCGAACCGCATTTCCGGTAATTGGCCTGGTCGTTGTCTTCGGTTCGCTGCTTTCCGCGGTGGCAAGTCCGGTCCAAATTTCGGGCAAGGTCGTCGATCCGCGCGGGGTTCCCGTGGCCGGCGCGCGAGTGAGGCTTCTAAACAGCGCCGGTGTTTTAATTCGCGACGCGATGTCCGGCGAGCGGGGCAATTTCCTCTTTGACAACGTCGAACCCGGCGAATATCGATTGAGTGCCGAGCATCCGTCTTTTGTTCCAGTGAACTCTAGTCTCTCAGTCGGCGGTGACCGGCGGTACACAATCTCCCTGCAATTTCGCGTGCTGGCTTCCATTCGGCAATCCGTCACCATAACAGCGGCTGCTCCCTTGTCATTAACTCCGGACCCAGTTCCAACCATTGTTCTTCACGATGAAGCGGTCGATGCAAATCCGGGCCGGCCCGGAGCGCCAATTTCAATCCCTGGCCTTCCAATCGAAACCGCATCGGGTGGAATCAAGGCGCCGCAGTATTTCGCTCCCGGCGTGGCGGGAGATCACGGGGAGCCGATTGCGCAGTACATCGCGGTAGGCAGCTATCCGGTTCCCAACAATCTTTCGGCCAACGCCCACGGCAACGGCTACGCCGATCCCAACATATTCATCCCGCAGGCAATCGAAAGCGTTCAAGTGGATGGCGGAGCGTTTAATGTTCGCGAGGGCAATCACTCGGTGAATCTTGCGGCAACATATGGCCTCCGATCTCACCTCGATCCCTTTCTTAGCGTCATCGGCGATTACCGTGACCTTGATGTTGTGACGGGATTCAGTCCGACTCCCGATTCGTGGATCGCGCTTGAAGGGTCTTACGGCAATGGACTGTTGGATCGCCCCGAACACAGGCAGCAATATAAGTTGAACGGCGAACGCATGTTCCACGCCGCAAAGCATCGCCTCACTCTGTTTGGAATTGGATACTATGGATTTTCTTATGTTCCAGGGCTGATCCCGATCTTCCCCTTAAATTCCTATGACGCGAATTTCCCGAATGATGGAGATACGCTCGACCCGCGACAGAAAGATCAGACCCATACCGCGCTGGTCGCCTTAAATGACATTTGGAAAATCGATGGAAACCAGCAACTGCAACTTTCCGGTTTTTTTCGTACCTACAACCTTTCCTTGTTCTCGGATTTCGGGCAGGGGCTGATCCGGCAGAGCGAATTCCGCACCGTCGCCGGAGCTAGCGCGAATTATGTGAACACCTTATCCGAACATTTTTCGTTGTTGGCCGGCTTTGACTATGAGCGCGAAGCGCCGCGACGTGACGATCTCGACCAATATGGCTTCTTCAATCCCACTGCGCCAACCTATTACGGTCCATTCACCCCGGTGGATGGAAATGACATCACGATCACACCCTTCACTCCTTACGTCGCCGCGCAAGGCATTCTGGCTCATTATTTCCGTTACTACCTGGGATGGCGTCGCGACGAAATTAATATAGATAACGATGACTTGCTGCATCCGCAGAATTCATTTCAGAAATGGGTGGGCCTGAACTCGCCGAAAGCGACTTTCTCTTTTCTGCCCAGGGATGCGTGGTATGTTCCGCTGGTTTCTCTGAGTTTCGGTCAAGCTTTCTTCACCGAAGACCCGCGAGTTGGAACGGGAACCACCGCAGGATCCCCGGTCGCCACATCCCACTCATATCAAATTGTAGCCGCCAAAAACATCCGCAAGACGGATCTCCGAATCACTTTGGGCCACGTCACCAGCAGCGCCGAGTTGGCCAAGATCGATCCCGACACTGGATTGCAGTTCAATCTGGGACCCAGCCGGTTGCGGTTCATGACCATTTCGGCGCGCCGCAGTTTCAGCCGCGGGTCATTCTTGGCGACTTTTTCCAAAGCCGATGCGCGGGACCTTGATACGGGCGATCCTACGCCTGAAGCTCCGCGCACAATTTTCGATCTGGCGGGAACTATTCGGCGACTTCCGCTTCATCTCGAAGCGCGCGGCGAGTTCGAATACGTAGGCATGAAGCCGTTGGGGACCGGATGCTTGCCGATTCTGGCAGGCGAATGCACCGGAACGCCCGTGAAGGAATTTCGCGGCACAGTCTTTCGTACTTTCCTCAATGGCCGCATGAATGTGGGCGTCAACTTTCTTGTGGCAGGCGGCTATGCGGGCCAGACGACGGAAAATTTCTGCCAAAATACAAACTCGCCGGCAGCATGCGATCCCTCCAGCGTTCAAGAGGTTGTAGGAGTCCGCATCCCTTCTTATGCGGGGTTGAGTCTCACGTATAAATTCGGCCGCACCTCGAATCCGTAGTTTGCGAGCTTAGAGACTTTCTCTTTCGCGACCCAAAGGCATATTATGATGTCGTCCACGGAGCGGCGGATGACCTTCGCGGCGACAAACGTAGCCACCACTCAGGACGCGATTACCGAACTCGACGTCCTCTGGATCACGGCCGGCCTCGGCTGCGATGGCGATACCATTGCGATGACTGCGGCTACCCAGCCCAGCCTTGAAGACGTCGTTCTCGGCCAGATTCCGTGGATACCGAGAGTCAGGTTGCACAATCCTTTTCTCTCTTTCGCGAACGGCGACGATTTTCTCAAGCCGTTCCATGAAGCCGCGGAAGGCCGGATCGATAATTTTATTCTCGTCGTCGAGGGTTCCATACCGAACGAGCACAATAAAGAACAAGGCTACTGGGCCTCACTTGGAACTGACGCGAAAACCGGCCAGCCGATCACCACCTGCGAATGGATTGATCGTCTCGCGCCTAATGCGTGGGCCGTGATAGCCGCCGGAACCTGTGCCACTTATGGCGGTATTCATGCCATGGAAGGCAATCCCACCGGATGCATGGGACTTCCTGACTATCTCGGTTGGGAATGGAAGTCGAAGGCCGCAATTCCGATCGTGTGCGTGCCGGGGTGCCCCGTGCAGCCCGATAATTTCATGGAAACGCTGCTTTACTTGCTCTATATGTCGACAGGGCATGCTCCGATGATTCCGCTCGACGAGGCATTGCGCCCTCGCTGGCTGTTTGGCTATACGGTACACGAGGGCTGCGACCGTGGCGGCTTCTATGAGCAGGCGCAGTTCGCGGAAGAATATGGCTCTCCGCTTTGCATTGTGAAGCTGGGATGCTGGGGGCCGGTGGTTCAGTGCAACGTGGGCAAGCGTGGCTGGATGGCTGGCATTGGCGGTTGCCCGAATGTCGGCGGAATCTGTATTGGATGCACGATGCCCGGTTTTCCCGACAAGTTTATGCCATTTATGGACCAGCCGCCGGGCTCCCTTTTGTCTTCTGCCGCGGTGCAGACTTACGGGCGCGCGATTCATGCGCTCCGCCGCTTCACGCAGGTGTCGATGAATAAAGAACCAACTTGGCGAAAACCGACTCACGATAGGTCGCAACCTGGCATCAAAGACTAAAGCTATCGAATCTGCTGTGCGGGTGTACGGTCCCCGAATCGGGTAAAGGTTAGAATGGTTTCTTTTTCCTGGCCCAACAACTCGACCGGCGATTCGGACGATCTTCTTTCTTCCAAGGCTTCCGATCTCAATCCCGCGCAAGCGGAAGAGATTCTGCAAGGGCTGGCTGGAGTATTTAGTCAATACAATCCCACTCGGGCAAGACGAATCGTTTATCCGCCCGAGCATTCCCACCCGTCGCCGAACGACGCGCAGCTTCCCAACCTCGACGCCAGGTATCGCGCCCTGGTTGAGCAGATTCCAGCGGTAGTTTTTATGGCGTACCTCGATCGCGGCATCGGCGAGGCTTACGTTAGCCCGCAGATCGAAGCGGCGCTCGGCTTTTCGCAGGAAGAGTGGTTGGAGGATCCGGTTCGCTGGTATAGCCGCATACATCCCGACGACAAGCGGCGATGGAGCACCGAAGCTGCGGAGATGTTTCTAACCGGCAACTCGCTACGCTCGGCTTATCGCGTGGTAGCGCGAGACGGCCGCGTCATCTGGTTTCACTGCGAAGCCAGGATGATCCGCAAGGAAAACGGCGATCCGTGGTTCATTCATGGAGTCGGTTTCGACATCACCGATCTGAAGCGTACCGAAGAAGACTTGCAGAAAGAGCGCAACGTCGTCTCCGCGATTCTTGACACGGTGGGAGCTTTGGTCGTGGTACTGGACCCGGAAGGCCGTATTCTCCGCTTTAACCGTGCCTGCGAACAGATGATGGGATATTCCTTCGAAGAGGTTCAGGGGAAATTTATCTGGGATTTGTTCCGCATTCCCGAAGAAGCGGATCACTTCAAAACGTGGATGCAAGGGACGCACGTTGAGCAACCGTCTGATGAATACGAAGTGAGTTGGGTAAACCGGGACGGAAAACAGAAAATAATTGCGTGGTCTACGACCGTACTTACCGGCGCCAATGAATCGGCCTCGTACGTCATTGCCTCCGGAATCGACATTACCGAGCGCAAGCGCCTGGAAAAAACGATTCTGGAAATCAGTGCGCGCGAGCAGCGCCGCATCGGCCAGGATCTGCACGACGGCCTGGGGCAGCATTTGACCGGCATCGCTTTCATGAGCAAAGTGCAGGAACAGAAGCTTGCGGAGAAGTTCCTGCCCGAGGCTGCCGACGCCGCAAAGATCGTCGATCTGGTCAATCAAGCCATTCACAAAACCCGCGAACTGGCGCGAGGATTGCTCCCCGTCGTCTCCGACGCGAGGGGATTAATGTCGGCGTTGCAGCAATGGGCTGGAGAAGTCGAAGACTTATTCGCGCTCAACTGCCGCTTTGAATGTTACAGCCCGGTGCTGATTCACGACGACGCGGTCGCCACCCATCTTTATTACGTCGCGCGCGAAGCCGTCACCAACGCAATTAAGCACGGTCATGCCCAGCACATTATCATTCGCCTGGCCGCTTACGGCGCGCAGGGAGTGCTGGCCGTTGAAGATAATGGCTACGGAATTGGTAAAATCGCTCCCGGCAATAAGGGAATGGGACTGCACCTCATGAGCTATCGAGCCCGCATGGTCGGGGGTTCGCTCGAGGTGCAACGCCGTGCCGAGGGCGGAACGGTGGTCACTTGTTTATTTCCGGTCTCGGCTCTGGCCGGCGGTGATCGAGCGAGATAAGCCACATAAAGGTCGAACGAACTGAGGATCGAACGGGATAACGGGATAAAGATCGTATGGGATTAAAGATCGAATAGGTAGAACGATGCCGTTCAGAGCGCAACCTCAAGCCGCCGCCAAAAAAAGAATTCTCGTTGTCGACGATCATCCCATCGTCCGCCAGGGTTTGGCGATGATGATCAATCGCGAGGCCGACCTCGTAATCTGCGGCGAAGCCGAAGACGCGACCGGTGCAATGCTGGTGCTCGCGTCCGCCCGTCCTGACGTTCTTATCGTCGATATTTCGCTGAATGGCCCCGACGGCCTCGATCTGCTCAAGAATATTCGCACCACTCATCCGACCTTGCCGGTGCTTATTTTATCCATGCACGACGAATCGATCTACGCCGAGCGCGCCCTCCGGGCCGGCGCCAACGGCTACATCATGAAGCAGGAGGCC
Source organism: uncultured Acidobacteriota bacterium (assembly GCA_963755225.1). Classification (GTDB taxonomy): domain Bacteria; phylum Acidobacteriota; class Terriglobia; order Terriglobales; family Acidobacteriaceae; genus Sulfotelmatobacter. Next base: position 160,624 of record CAVWJE010000005.1, on the reverse strand, counting down.
ACGGAAAAAGTGCTCGTAGCCGTTCGACGCATCCTGCACGGCGAGGTTTATGTAAGCGACCGAATCGCCAGCAAAATCCTTAAACACTACATCACCGGCGCAGGCACGTTGCGAAATTCCTCCATCGCCGATCTCAGTGACCGCGAACTCGAAGTGTTCCGCTTGATCGGCGAAGGCCACGGTACCCGGCAGATCGCGGAAGACTTGCACATCAGCATAAAAACTGTCGAATCCTATCAAGCCCACATCAAGGAAAAACTTTCCCTCCGAAGCGCCCGTGAGCTTATGCAGCACGCCATTCAGTGGAGCATGAACGAAAAAACCGCGTAGAGTTCGTTCCGGATAGTGGAAAGCCGGGCGAATTCATAGAACTTTGGTATATGGCACAGAAAGGCCAGAGCGTTCACCGTCTCCCCCTGCTATTGTGATTTCGATTTTGTTTCAAACCCTCTCCCGCAATATTCCGCACTTGGGCCCGGCCGGTTAGCGATGCCCGCCAATAGGGCATTTAAGAAATATCCACAAAGGAGTTGATATGAAATTCAAGATGTTAATCGCTTTTTCTTTCCTGCCGCTGCTGGCCAGCGCGCAGACCTACACCTATTCGACATTGGTTAGCTTCCCGCCCCAGTCGCAACAAGGCCCGAACGATCCTGCGCCGTATGCGCCGCTGATCATTGACGCCGTCGGCAATCTCTACGGCACTACGCAGTATGGTGGTACTCACGGACCCTCCTACGGCGACGGTACCGTATTCAAAGTTACCGCTGAAGGCAAGCTCAGTGTGTTGCACAGCTTCGACGGAACGGATGGCCAGGAACCATGGGCAAATGTCGTCCACGATTCGGCGGGTAACCTATACGGCACCACGATGTACGGCGGAAAGCACAGTTTCGGCACTGTATTCAAACTCACGCCGAGCGGAAGGGAAACCGTTCTTCACAGCTTTACAGGCGGTACGGACGGAAATGACCCTTTCGATCCTGTGATGGTGGACTCCTCCGGAAATCTTTACGGATACACATTCGTCCTCAAGGATGGCGGTGACGGTCTAGGAAAAATTTATGAGATCACAAAGGAGGGAACCTTCTCGATTGTATTCGATTTCAATCCCTTTGACGGGGGGGAGGGAGATAATCCCAATGGCAGTTTAATTGTGGGAAAAGACGGCAATTTTTACGGGACGACGCTCCACGGCGGCTCGACGACAGGGGAGTTCGACGGGACCGTTTTCCGCCTTACTCCCCAGAATGTTTTTACGCTGCTCTATGCGTTTCCTTTCACTTTCCCAGATAACTTTCAAGACCCGTCCAGCCCTCTCACGCAGGACGCTGAAGGAAACTTGTTCGGGCTGATTAATCTCGGCCTCCACAGTGAAGGCTTGTTCGAAATTACTCCTTCGGGTGACGCGTCTATCCTGACTTCGTGTTGTGTCGGAGTCGGAGGCAATCGTTTAGTCCACGACAAGGCTGGCAACATGTTTGGAATTGCATCGACAGACGGCGGAGGTACGCCGGCTTTCATCTATGAAGTGACGCCTGCGGGAGTGGTAACAACCTTGTATACGTTTCCGCAGAATGTCCAGGCGAATCTTGCCGGGCTAACGATTGATGACGCGGGAAATCTATATGGAACAACCGGCCAAGGCGGAGCCAATGGCACAGGCTCGGTTTTCAAGCTTAGCAAGACAGGCGATTAAGCCGCTCGAAATCTCATCACCTATTCGTTAGGGCCGAGGCGAAAAGCCAGGGGCCCTTTTTTTTCTGTTTCCGGTCTTGAATCGGTCGGAGGCATATTGCCGAGCGCGCGCAGCCCCACGAACTTATGCAGCACGCCATTTAATTGGTTACGAACGAAAAGTCTTCCTACCCAGGTTCTTCTTAAGGTTTTCTCCCAATCGCCCTACGGGAATTGCCGTAGGGAGATCCCCGGCCCCGTTCACATACTTTCCACCACCGACAAAAAGTGGCGCTCCCGCTTGTTAGCGATTTGCAAAACATTGATTCTGACTCTCGTACTCTAAGTTCTATTTTCGAGATCGAAGCTGACTTCTGAATCGGTGCTGCTGAATTATTTTTTCGTTTTGAATCGCAGGCAAGCGGTTTCGTCGGCTCAGCTCTTACCACGTCGTCCTAAGGAAGGAGAACCAGTATGTCAGCACAGCCGGTTCCTTACGGCCGAGTCACTCAAAGACCCTCGCCCGTCGCGGAAGTTCATATTCTCTGGATCACCGCCGGCCTGGGTTGTGACGGAGATTCAGTTTCAATCACAGCCGCCACGCAGCCCAGCATTGAGGATGTTTTGCTGGGCGCGATTCCCGGGTTTGCCCAAAGTCCATTTGCACAATCCCGTGCTCGCCTATGAAGTCGGCGACGACTTCATGAAGTATTGGTATCAGGCGGAGGAAGGCAAGCTCGATCCGTTTGTGCTGGTCGTCGAAGGCTCCATCCCCAACGAAAATATCAAGAAAGAAGGTTATTGGGCGGCCCTCGGCACCGATCCGAATACCAAGCAGCCGATCACAACCAACGAGTGGATTGACCGTATCGCGCCCAAAGCTCTGGCTGTGATTGCTTGCGGAACCTGCGCTACCTACGGCGGAATTCACGCCATGGAAGGCAATCCGACCGGCTGCATGGGCTTGGCGGATTATCTCGGATGGGACTGGAAATCGAAAGCCGGCCTGCCCATCGTCAACGTGCCCGGATGCCCGGTGCAGCCCGATAACTTCATGGAGACGGTGCTCTATCTTCTTTACCAAGTCGCCGGCCTCGCGCCCATGATTCCGCTTGACGACCAATTGCGGCCGACGTGGCTTTTCGGAAAAACGGTTCATGAAGGCTGCGACCGCGCCGGTTACTACGAGCAGGGCGATTTCGCCGAGGTCTACGGATCGCCGAAGTGCATCGTGAAGCTCGGTTGCTGGGGCCCGGTCGTAAACTGCAACGTGCCCAAGCGCGGCTGGATGGCCGGAATTGGCGGCTGCCCCAACGTTGGCGGTATCTGCATCGGCTGCACCATGCCCGGCTTTCCCGACAAATTTATGCCGTTTATGGATGAACCGCCCGGCGGGCACGTATCGAGCACGGCCATCGGCGTTTACGGGCGCGCCATCCGCTCACTGCGATCGATCACGCAGAACACCCTCAATAAGGAACCCAAGTGGCGTCATCCGCGTGCCGAACTTACCACCGGCTACCGCCCGAGAGGCTACTAGCGATCTCCACATAGAAATTTCAAGGAGCGATCTAAATGAGCACTATTACCGCACCGACCCAGGATGTTTCCAGCAAGAAACGAAACCTGGTGGAAATGAATTGGGACCCGATCACCCGAATCGTGGGCAGCCTCGGCATCTTCACCAAGATCGATTTTGAAAATCGTCACGTGGTCGAGTGCCACAGCACTTCGTCCATCTTTCGCGGATACAGCATCTTCATGAAGGGCAAAGATCCGCGCGATGCGCACTTCATCACCAGCCGCATCTGCGGAATTTGCGGCGACAACCACGCTACCTGCGCCACCTACGCGCAGAACATGGCGTTCGGAGTGCGTCCGCCCGACATCGCAGAGTGGATCGTGAATCTCGGCGAAGCCGCCGAATACATGTTCGATCACAATATTTTTCAGGACAATCTGGTTGGCGTTGACTTCTGCGAGCAGATGGTCAAGGAAACGAATCCGAAAGTTTGGACAAAAGCGCAGTCAACTCAGGCGCCGCACTCCAACTTGCACGGCTACCGCACCATTGCCGACATCATGACCGCGCTCAATCCGTTCACCGGAGCGTTTTATCTGGAAGCGCTCCAGATGAGCCGCATGACCCGCGAAATGTTCTGCCTGATGGAAGGCCGCCACGTACATCCTTCCACGCTGTATCCCGGCGGCGTCGGCACGGTGCCCACAGTCCAGCTCTTCACCGATTACATCGTGCGGCTTATGAAATACGTGGAGTTCATGAAGAAGGTTGTGCCGTTGCATGACGACTTGTTCGACTTCTTCTACGACGCGCTGCCCGGATACGAAGAAGTCGGTCGGCGCCGCATCCTGCTTGGGTGCTGGGGATCGTTCCAAAATCCCAAGGTCTGCGACTACAAATACGAAACCATGACGGAGTGGGGCCGGGCCATGTACGTGACTCCCGGCGTCGTGGTCGATGGCAAGCTTGTCACGACGGATCTAGTCGACATCAACCTCAACATGCGCATCTTGTTGGGCAGTTCTTACTACGATGATTGGAAAAATTCCGAGACGTTCGTGAAAAACGATCCCCTGGGAAATCCGGTCGACAAGAATCATCCCTGGAATCAGACTACGATTCCTCGCCCGCAGAAGCGCGATTTCGACGGCAAATACACCTGGGTGATGTCGCCGCGCTGGCTCGATAAGCGCACCGGCGATCATCTTGCTCTCGATACCGGCGGCGGTCCGATCGCGCGTCTTTGGGCGACAGCGCTGGCGGGAATCGTTGACATCGGCTACATAAAGGCGACGGGCCACAGCGTGAAAATGTATTTGCCGAAGACCGTCTCCAAACCCGAGGTTGAGTTCGAATGGAAGATTCCGAAATGGAGTAACGCCATCGAGCGCGACCGCGCGCGAACCTACTTCCAGGCCTACGCGGCGTCGGCAGCGCTTTACTTTGCGGAGAAAGCATTGCAGGAACTGCACGCTGGCCGAACCAAAACCTGGACAGAATTTAAGGTTCCCGAGGAGGCGATCGGTTGCGGCTTCCATGAGGCGGTTCGCGGAGTGCTCTCGCATCATGTCGTGATTCGCAAGGGCAAGATCGCCAACTACCATCCGTACCCGCCGACTCCCTGGAATGCCAACCCGCGCGATATTTATGGCACGCCGGGCCCATACGAAGATGCGGTGCAAAATACGCCCATCTTCGAAGAAAACGGTCCCGATAAATTCAAAGGGATCGACATTATGCGCGCAGTGCGGAGCTTCGATCCATGCCTGCCCTGCGGCGTCCACATGTATCTGGGAAACGGGAAAGTGTTGGAGACGCACCATTCGCCGATGTTTGGTCTCCAACCCTAGCTCGCGATATGCGCACTAAAGAGTAAGGGCTGAGCCCGCCAGGCTGAGATCGTTTGCTGGCAAGGCCGCTTCCTCGCCTTTAGTGCGCCTCCTGTGTTTAGAAACAGCAATCCACCAAGGAGCACTGTGGCCGACAGCAAAGACTTTCGCGAAGACATGCAAAAGATTGGCGGCCTGGTTCAAGAGATAGAGTCCATCGCCGACCCTGCGGTACGAGCCAGCGCAAAAAATCTGATGCAGTCGCTCATGGATTTGCACGGCGCGGCTTTAGAGAAAATACTCGACATCGTGGCGGAAGCCGGCGAACCGGGCATGAACATGATTGACCGCCTGGGGCGCGATTCCCTGGTGAGCAGCGTTCTGATTCTCTATGGCCTGCATCCTGAAGATATTGAAAGTCGCGTGATCAAAGCGGTCGAAAAAATAACTCCGACATTGCGCAAGCAGGGTTGTGAAGTGGAACTGGCCGGCGTGAGCGACGGCGCGATCCGGTTGCGGGTTGAAACCGGCTCGCATACCTGTGGCTCAACTGCGAAGACTATACAAGCCACACTCGAAGGCGCGATGTATGATGCCGCGCCCGATTTGACCTCGCTGACAATCGAAGGGCTTGAAGAGAAGCCGTCGTCCGGATTTGTCGGTTTGGAGAAATTGATGGGCGGTGTACCCGCGCCTTTCGGCCATGCGGCCGCAGCGCTGGAGCCGCAGGGTACAGATTAGAGAACTGAAAAGATTTCTGGATTCAAGAATGAGTGCAGGACAATTCACGGGGTTGGCCGATGGATTCGGAGCGCTGCGCCAGTTTGCGCGGCGCGAACGTCCGCTCGAGCGCTGTGAGCTTTGCAGTCTGGGATTGCGTAGCGACCATCCGCATTTGATTGAGTTGGCGAAACGCAGGCTACTCTGCACTTGCGAGCCGTGCGCGATTCTCTTCAGTGGCCAGGGAGTGAAGTTCAAGCGCGTACCACGCCGCGTGCTGTTTCTGCCAAACTTCCATCTTAGCGACTCCGAATGGAACGGCTTGATGGTTCCCATCAACATGGCGTTTTTCTTCAAGAACAGCCTCGAAAATCGCACGGTGGCGATGTACCCAAGTCCCGCGGGCGCGATGGAATCGCTGCTTGCTCTCGAATCGTGGAACGAGATTTCAGCTCGCAATACCGTGCTGAGCGAAATGGAATCCGATGTGGAAGCTTTATTGGTCAACCGATTGGGATATTCGCGCGGATATTCCGCGCCGGAATACTATCTGCTTCCCATCGATGAATGTTACAAGCTGGTCGGATTGATTCGGATGCATTGGAAGGGTCTCTCCGGTGGGACGGAAGTATGGCGCGAACTCGGCGAGTTCTTCAAGGCCTTGAAGTCTCGCTCCGCCGTACTCACGGAAACGCCGCTGCTCGAAGAGGAATCTCATGCCTGAATTGAACTTTCAGGTCGACGGAGTTGAAGTCGTACCTCATGCCGCATCGCCCCTGTTAGCTTTTAAGCTCCGCCTCACGGATTCCAACCCTGAAGAAACGATCCATACGGTAGCGTTGCGCTGCCAGATTCAACTGGAAGTCACGCGGCGCAAATATACTCCGGACGATCAGGAGCGACTGCTCGACCTTTTTGGCGAGCCCAGCCGCTGGGGCCAAACGCTGCGAAATCTTTTGTGGACTCACGCCAATCTGGTCGTGCCTTCGTTTACGGGTGCCACGGTGGTCGATCTTCCCGTTCCTTGTACCTTCGACTTCAACGTAGCCGCCACCAAATATTTCGACGGCCTCGCCGACGGCGAGGTTCCGGTCTGCCTTCAATTCAGCGGCACGGTTTTTTATGCGGCGCCGGAAGGCGGATTGCAGGTCGCGCCGATCTCATGGGATAAGGAAGCTCGTTTCCGGCTTCCAGTAAGCACCTGGCGAGAGATGATGAAAAGTTATTATCCGAACAGCGCATGGTTGTGCCTGCATAAGGACGCTTTCGACCGCCTGTATCAATACAAAATCAAGCACGGGATTCCGACCTGGGAAGAAGCGCTGGAACGCATCATTCCCGTGGAAGAGGCGGTGTGCTGATGAATCTCGCGACGGTCGAAAAGATCGCGAAGGCGGTGCTGTACGAAGGCTACATGCTCTATCCCTATCGCCCGTCGTCGGTGAAGAATCGGCAGCGATGGAATTTCGGCGTCTTGTGCCCGCGTTCGTACAGCGAAGAACAGAATGGCACTGAAGCCTGGATGGTACAGACCGAATGTCTGGTCGAAAGTGATGCATTGACCACGCTCGAAGTGCGGGTGCGATTTCTTCAGCTCGCTGAACGCCGCGTGGGTGAAGTAAGCGCGGTCAACGAATCGCCGGAAGATGCAACTCCCGATTATCGCCTCGTAGAAAAACTCGAGGTCAACGGGCGGCTCTACCAACCCTGGCAGGAGGCTGTGGAGCGGGAAATTATTTTGCCCGCCTGCAACCTGGAAACTCTGGGTTCGATGACTCAGACATTCGCTTTTCCTGCCGGGAAGGAGTTTGAACTGTTGAGCGGTTCCAGTGGCCAAGCCGTCGGGATTCTTGTGCGAGAACGGGATGCAATTTGCGGCCAGATTGAAGTGGCCGCCGCTGGGAAGGCCGGCGAAGTGTTCAAGGTGACCGTGCGGGTTCGAAATACAACGCCGTTTGTGAGCTCTCCAGACGCGAATCGCGACGACGCTCTGCTGCGGTCTTTGGTTTCGATACACACCGTTCTGGGCGTCGAACATGGTCGCTTCTTCTCGATGTTCGCGCCTCCCGATGAGATCAGCGAACTTGCCAGTGATTGCAAAAACATCGGAAACTGGCCCGTGCTTGTCGGCGACGGAGGCGAATGCGACACTATGCTTTCCTCGCCGATCATTCTCTACGACTATCCGCAGATCGCTCCGGAGAGCGCCGGCGACTTGTTCGATGGCACCGAGATCGACGAAATTCTTTCGCTGCGTATCATGACTTTAACCGACGACGAGAAACGCGAGATGAGCCAGTCGGATGAACGCGCGCGGCAAATGCTCGAGCGCACTGAAACCATGCCGGTCGAGCAGTTTATGAAACTGCACGGAGTTTTGCGCGGACTGCGTCCCGTCGATCCTCTTCCCATCGATCCTCGTCCCATCGACCGTCATTCCGTCGATCCTCTTCCTGTCGATCCTCATCCCATCGATTCCTGCTCGACTCAGGAGAGAACCCCATGAACGAATGGGAATGGCAACTCCTGGAAGAAAAAACTCCCGTCGATCATCTGGAGATTTCTGGAGTGGAGGTGCGAACCGGCACTCGAGTGCGTCTTCGGCCCCGTCCCGGCGGCGATGTCATCGATATCGCGCTCAGAGGCCAGATCGCAACCATCGAGTGCATCGAACAGGATTACGAAGGCAAGCAGCATGTGTGCGTAGTCTTGGATAACGATCCAGGCAAAGACATGGGCATGCTCCGCCAACCCGGCCATCGTTTCTTCTTCGACGTGGAAGAAGTCGAACCGCTTTCCGAAAAAGAAGCGGCGAAAATTCAAACGGCGAAAAAGCCCACGATTTTAATCGCCGGTATCGGTAATATTTTCCTTGGAGACGACGCGTTTGGCGTTGAAGTAGCTCGCCGCCTCGCCGATCGAAAATTGCCGGATTTCGTTCGCGTTGTCGATTTCGGCATCCGCGGATTCGACCTGGCGTACGCGCTCCAGGATGGGTACGAACATACGATTCTCGTGGACGCTTGTCCTCGCGGCGATGCACCCGGAACGCTCTATGTGATCGAGACCGGACGTGAAAGCATTGCAGGACCCTTCGGCTCCGCGGGCGACCGTCGAAGCGCATGCCATGAATCCCGAGAGCGTGCTCCGCATGGCGCAGGCCATGAATATCGAAGTAAAAAATCTCCTGCTCGTCGGTTGCGAACCTGAAACCCTGGGCGGGGAAGAAGGTCAGATGGGCCTTAGTACAACGGTCGAAGGTGCGGTGGACGAAGCAGTCAAGTTAGTGGAGTCGTTAATCGAGAAAATAATCAGCACGCGTAGGGCGGATTCAACCCAGTGAATGTCCTTGAATAAAAGGAGCTGCCATGGCGAAAGAAACCAACGGAAACGAAAGCATTAGCGATCGAGACATTTTGTTTATGCTGAGCGGAGTTGCACTCGTGGTTTTCGGCGCAGGCTTGATTCTTTCCAATCCAGTTGCCAAACGTTATCTTGGCCAGTTTGGAGTTGGCGATTTGGCGCAGGCTGCCTTGCCGGATCTGGATCGCTACCTTAAACTGCGCTCGATGTAGGTGGCGAATGCCCGGCGAGTGATCAATTGGGCTGGAGGTAGCTTGTCTACAGTCGGAATGCCGCAGACAACGGTTCACTATGTAATCGATGGCGATAAGAGCACCTTCACCGTTCGTGCATTCGCTACCGGCTTGCTTTCGTCCTTCGGTCATAACCCGACGATTGCCATCCCCGATTTCGAAGGAGAGATTTTGCTCGATCCGGAATCCATTGAAAAAAGCACGATGCGCCTGTTGATTCATTCCGCTTCGCTTGCCGTCACCGATGACATTCGCGAAAAAGATCGCGCGGAAATTAATCGCACAATGCAGGAAGAAGTTCTCGAATCGGATTCTTATCCAGAAATTGTTTACGAGTGCTCGGCCCTTGCCGCCACCAAGATGGGCGAGGGACAGTACTGGGGAACGATGGCTGGAGAATTGACGCTGCATGGAGTTAAACGCAGCCAACCAATTGCTATCCGCATCTCACTAAGCGGAGACATATTGCGCGCGACCGGGGATTTTTCGGTGAAGCAGAGCGATTACAAGATTCGCCCGGTTTCCGCGGCGGCCGGGACGATCAAGCTGAAGGATGAGCTGAAATTTTCATTTGATATTTCCGCCCATAAAGATGGACTGACAGGGAGCGAATCATGATTCCACGGGAGAGTGCCGAGTGTGTTTAGCGATACCGGGAAAAATCGTCGAAATTTCTTCCGACAACCATCATTCCGCTCTTGTCGATGTGGCTGGCGTGCGGCGAAGAATCGACCTGGGCCTGTTGCAGGAAGAGAAACCCATCGTGGGGGAATGGGTGCTGATCCATGTGGGTTTTGCCATGAGCAGGATCAGCGAGCAGGATGCGGCCGAGCAAATGAACACGCTCAGAATGTTGGGAGAGATCGACGGAGCCATGCAGGAAGTGAAAGGGTATGGGTTGGAGGATGTGAATTGAAATTCTCCATTCCCCGCGTAAAGAGGGCGCTGCGATGAGATTTGTCGATGAGTTCCGCGAGCCCGAGCTGATTTCGAAGACAGTGGAAGAAATCCGCCGTCTGGTCGGACGGGAGCGCCACTACCGCATGATGGAAGTGTGCGGCGGACACACTCATGCGATTTACCGCTTCGGATTGAAAGATATTCTTCCGGAAAATATCGAATTGATTCACGGGCCCGGCTGCCCGGTCTGCGTGCTGCCGATGGGGCGAATCGACGACGGACTCGCCATCGCGAAGCAACCGGACGTTATTTTCGCCGCCTTCGGCGACATGATGCGCGTCCCCGGCACGCTCGGCAGTCCGCTTGAACACAAGGCGCGCGGCATGGACGTTCGCATTGTGTATTCCCCCGCCGATGCATTGAAACTCGCCCGGCTCAATCCCGATAAGCAAGTTATGTTTTTTGCGATCGGATTTGAAACCACGGCCCCGTCGACCGCGCTCACGATGATGCGCGCCAGGGCCGAAGGCATTCGCAATTTTTCCGTCTTTTGCAACCATGTCACCATCATCCCCGCGATCCGCGCAATTCTCGATTCTCCCGACATGCGGCTGGATGCCTTTATCGGCCCGGGCCACGTTTCTACCGTGATTGGTTGCCGCCCTTACGAATGGATCGCGCAGAACGAACGAAAGCCCATCGTGGTTTCGGGTTTCGAGCCCCTCGACATGCTGCAATCGATTGTCATGCTGCTGAAGCAAATGCGGGCGGGCGAGTGCAAGGTTGAGAACCAATATAAGCGCGTGGTGCCGTGGGAAGGCAATCGTGCTGCGCTGAAAGCCATGGCCGAAGTATTTCAACTGCGTCCTTACTTCGAATGGCGCGGCCTGGGATTTATTTCGCAGTCGGCGCTGAAGATTAACGATAGATATGCCGAGTTCGATGCCGAAGAACGGTTTGAAGTCCCCGGAATCCGCGTGACCGATCCCAAGGCCGCGCAATGTGGGGAAGTCCTGAAGGGTGTGCTAAAGCCGCATCAGTGTAAACTTTTTGGCCGCGAGTGTACGCCCGAGCATCCTATCGGAGCACTCATGGTGTCATCGGAAGGATCATGCGCCGCGTATTACAACTACGAACACCGCAAGGCAGCGATGGTGAGTCTGAGTTCGATCGCTTGAACGCTTCGCCTGACCGCTCCGCCGCGCTCGTTGAATCTGCGCCGACGCGCTTTCGCGATCCCCAAATCGAGATGGCGCACGGAGCCGGAGGAAAAGCCAGCCGCAAGCTGGTCGAAGGGCTCTTTGCTCCGCTTCTTTTCGGCGCGATGCCCGGTCCGCTCGGCGACGCTGCGCATGTCGATATCAATGGAACTGCCGTCGCGATCACCACCGACAGTTTCGTGGTAAAGCCGCTGACTTTTCCCGGTGGTTCAATCGGTGAACTCGCCGTGAACGGCACGGTGAATGACCTCGCCGTTTCGGGAGCGAAAGCCGAAGGGTTGGTGGTTAGCTATGTTCTGGAGGCTGGCCTGCCGACTCCAACCCTCGAAGCCGAAGTTCGAGCCATGGCCAAAGCCGCGCGGGAGGCGGGTGTACGTATCGTTGCCGGCGATACGAAAGTGGTCGAGCACGGCAAAGCCGACCAGATGTACATCACGACTACCGGTATCGGCCGCTTAATTCACGGAGTGACTGTCGATCCCGCATCGGTTCGCGTCGGCGACAAAATTCTTCTGTCCGGTCCGATCGGCGATCACGGCGTCACCATCTTGCTTGCCCGCGGCGAACTCGACCTCGAAGCCGATTTGTCCTCCGACACGCGTTCTGTGTTCCCGCTGGTGGACGCTCTAATAACAGCGGCCGGCCCCGGCGTCCGCTGGATGCGCGATCCCACTCGCGGCGGCGCTGCCACATCTCTCAACGAATTGGCGCGCGACTGCGGACTCGGCATGGTTTTGTTTGAGGATCAGCTTCCAGTGCGGGATACAGTGCGCGGCGCTTGCGAACTGCTCGGCCTCGATCCATTGCACATTGCGAATGAAGGGCAGTTTCTGGCGGTAGTTTCTCCCGAGTACGCCGACGCTGCGATCAATGCGCTGAGTCTGGCTCCCGGCGGGAGTGAGGCGCAGTTGATTGGCGAAGTCCGTGAGCAGCCAGCCGGCACCGTTCTGGTGACAACCCTTTATGGCGGCAGCCGAATCGTAGATATGCTGGTGGGCGATCCGTTGCCCCGAATTTGCTAGATGAAACTTAATTTACCAGAGACCGGCGCCGTCCCCACGGCCAGCAAACTCGCCAGCCGCATCGAAGAAAGTCTGCTCCAGCGAAATCGATTGTACGAAAGTTTTTTTTCACGGGAGGCGCCTCGCCTCGCCCACGCCTGCCGCGAAATGTCGGAGCGCTTTTTGCGCGGCGGCCGCCTGCTCGCTTTCGGCCGCGGACCTTACACCACCGACGCACAGCATGTCTCGGTCGAGTTCGTTCACCCTGTAATCGTTGGCAAACGTGCGCTCCCCGCGCTCGATCTTTCCGTTCTGTTTCGTCCCTGGCTGGAGGCGATTCTCGGTCCCGAAGATATCGTGATGGGATTTGGACCTCCGGAGGGCGATCCTGAAGTGTGGGCCACGTTGCAGCAGGCGCACAGCCGAAACGCCATGACTTTTGCTTTGCCCGGCTTCGAGGGTTCGTACGCGGTGGATGCGGCAACGGACGATCCCTTCATGCATCAGGAGATGATGGAAATTCTTTACCACACGCTCTGGGAAACGGTGCATGTGTTCTTCGAGCATCGCGAACTCGGCCACGATGTAGGAGCATCCGAATTTCTTTATCCATTCCTGGGCAAGGAAAAACAGGGAACCAGCGGACTCGTAGAAGAAGTTGCCTCGTCGATTTCGATGAAGGTTCACGACGATGCGAAGTTGCGCGAGCAGGTCGCTCACGAAGAGTCGGAAGCGATCGGAAACGCGACGGTTGCAATTCACGAACGGCTGTGCAGGGGCGGGAAGCTCATCATCTTCGGCAACGGCGGCTCCGCGACCGACGCTAACGATTTCGCCATCGACTGCGTGCTGCCGCCATCGGGCTACCGCTCCGTGCCGGCTGTTTCGCTCTCGCTCGAGCCCGCCAATATTACCGCTGTCGCGAACGACATTGGCACCGACGCAATCTTCCTTCGTCAGCTCATCGCGCAGGCGCGTCCCGAAGACGTTGCATTCGGCATCTCGACCAGTGGCGGCTCGCGCAATATCATTTCCGCCCTCGAAGAGGCGCGTAAGCGCGGTCTCCTTACCGTGGCGCTGCTCGGCTACGATGGAGGCGAGATCAAGCGCAAGCGCCTGGCCGATTTCCCTCTGGTCGTCAACTGCGACTATATTCCGCGCATCCAGGAGGTGCAGGCGTCGATCTATCACGTTATTCGCGAATCGTTGGAGTCGTTAACCCGCGAGGCGGCGAATGCCCAAACTTGAACTTTACGGGACGCGGCGCTGTCCGCACACCGGCGAAATGCGGGACTGGTTGGAGTGGAAACGCAGCGAGTTCGTGGAGTACGACGTTGAAGTCGATCCTGCGGCGCGCCAACGCATGCGTGAAATCTCAACCGGGCAGCGGACTGTGCCTATCCTGGTCGAGGACGGAAAAGTCATTCAGGTGGGATGGCGAGGGCACGGTTGCCTGGTTGACGACTGATCTGGTTGACGACGAATTATGGCCAGCGCCTGTTCCATTCGAGTTCGCGGCATCGTGCAAGGCGTCGGCTTTCGTCCGTTCGTTTATCGGCTGGCTCATGCCCACCGATTAAATGGATGGGTGCTGAATGGAGAAGAAGGAGTCGAAATTTTTATCGAAGGTGCAGAAGCCGGCCTGAAAGCTTTTGTCTGCGACCTCGAAGCGCAGCCGCCGCCCGCGGCCAGCATCGCGGAACTTGACGTACAGCCTGCCGATTTCACCGGTTTCAAAGAATTCACCATCCGCACGAGCCAGCGCCGCGACCATCCGACGGTTCGCATCTCACCGGATCTGCCAGTCTGTGACGATTGCCTGAAAGAGCTTTTCGACGCCGCGGACCGCCGGTATTGGTATCCCTACATCAACTGCACGAACTGCGGGCCCCGTTACAGCGTCGTGCTCGTTCTTCCCTATGACCGGCCGAACACCACCATGAAAGAGTGGCCGCTCGATGACTTCTGCGCTGGTGAGTATCGCGATCCCGCGAATCGCCGCTTTCATGCGCAGCCGGTTGCTTGTCCCGCGTGTGGACCGGAATATTTTCTTCATCCGCATGAAGGGGTTCGACTCGAAAGCGAAGCAAGCATTCGAGAGTGCGCCGCCAGGCTTTGCGCCGGAAAGATTCTCGCCGTGAAGGGTCTCGGAGGTTATCATCTCGCCTGCGATGCGCGAAATCCGGCTGCCGTGGCCGCTTTGCGGGATCGTAAATATCGCAAAGAGAAACCGTTTGCGATAATGGTACGCGACATTAGTGTTGCGAGAACTTTGGTTGAGCTTTCTTCGGAAGCGGAAACTCTGCTCATATCAATCGCTCGTCCCATCGTGCTGGCTCGGGCAAGAATCAAACTCACTGGTGTCGCTCCGGACAACGATGAGCTTGGCGTGATGTTGCCGTACACGCCGTTGCATCATCTGCTGTTCGTCGCCGGCGCTCCGGAAGTTCTTGTGATGACCAGCGCGAATCGATCGAGCGAACCTATCGCCTATGAAGATGAAGATGCTCTGCAACGTCTGGAAGGAATTGCCGATTCTTTTCTGATCGGGGAGCGCCCCATTGCCCGCCGTGTCGATGACTCGGTAGCTCGCGCGGGCGCATTCGGTCCTGCAATTTTGCGTCGCGCTCGCGGGTATGCTCCCGGCGCTGTTGCGTCGCTTCCAGTCGAGCGTCCGATCCTTGCGCTGGGCGCGGACTTGAAAAATGCAATCACGCTGGTTGTAAATGGGCAGGCTTTTGTCAGCCAGCATATCGGTGACCTTGATCACTATCAGGCGCTTCGCGCATTTCGAGAAACTATCGAAGATTTGCTTTCCATGTATGAAGTTCGACGTGACGAACTCCTCGTGGTGCACGACTTGCATCCGGAATATTTCTCGACAGCACATGCGGCCTGCTTCGGGATTGAGCAAACACATGCAGTCCAACATCACCGCGCCCACATCGCATCTGTGCTCGCGGAACGAGGCGAGTTTGAAAAGCAAGTCGTCGGCGTAAGCTTTGACGGTACCGGCTACGGAGACGATGGGTCGATCTGGGGCGGCGAAATATTTGTGGGCAGCACACACCAAGGCTTCGAGCGCATAGCCCATTTGCGCTCGGCGGTCCTTGCCGGTGGCGATGCGGCTGCGCGTTATCCGGTGCAGGCCGCTGCCGGATTCCTTGCGCAAATCGACGACTTGCCGGACTTATTCGCCGAACCATTTGGCTTTCCTGAACGCTATCGGAACGCAACGGAATTGGTGCGCAAAGACGTTCGAACATTTGCCACAACCTCAGTGGGCCGTTTATTCGACGCCGCGGCAGCGCTGCTCGGCTTCACGCGTGAAATCACGTTTGAAGGACAAGCGGCAATATGGTTGGAGCAGTTAGCCCGCAGCACACCGGTGGCCGATGCATACTCCTTTCCTTACGTCGACGCTGAACTCGATTTCCGGACGCTTCTGAAGGCCGTGGTCAACGATCGGCTTAGCGGAAGGGACACAAGCCAAATTGCTAGAGCCTTTCAGCGAGGCATCGCGCAGGGTTTAAGCAACGCCCTGACCGCGATTTGTGGCCGGCACGAAACGGATACGGTTGTTTTTTCCGGCGGGGTCTTTCAGAACGAATTGCTTCTCAATGATCTCAAGTCGCTGCTGACGGAAGAATCGCTGCAAGTGTGGACGAACCATGCCGTGCCCGCCAATGATGGTGGAATCAGCCTGGGTCAGGCTGCACTCGCCGCTTTCGAACGCTTCGATGGACTGCCGCAGGCGCATCGTGGGCAGATCCAATCGAACGTAAGCGAGTCGGAATATGCATGAACTCTCCATCGCGATGAGCATCGTGGAATTGGGCGAAGAAGAGGCTCAATCCCGCGGGGTTCAGATTGAGGCCGTGCATCTTAAGCTGGGCGCAATGTCTGGCGTAGTGAAAGAGGCGCTGCTGTCGTGCTACGAAATAGCCTGCGAGGGTACCGCGCTGCAAGGTTCGCGGCTGGTGGTCGAAATCGTTCCAGTCGTAATCTTCTGTCCGAGTTGTCAAGCCCAACGGCCTCTCAGTTCGGTGCAGTTATTTTGTTGTTCCGAATGCGGAGGGCCGGCGACGGAGATCGTTCACGGCAAAGAACTGGAAGTGGTTGCATTGGAGATAAAGGAATGCGAACCGAACCCCGCCTGATCGAAGTTCGAAAGAATGTTTTGAAGCAGAACGATATAATCGCTCGCTCGTTGCGTGACCGTTTTCGAGCGGCCGGGGTTTTTGTTGTGAGCCTGGTCTCAAGCCCCGGTCTCGGGCAAAACCGCTTTTCTGGAGAAAACTCTTACGCTTTTGCGGCACAAGTACCGTGTGGCCGCGCTTGTTGGAGACTTGGCCACGGAGAATGATGCGCTGCGCCTGGCGCGCAGTCAGGCTCCGGTCAAACAAATCACTACAGGAACCCTTTGCCACCTCGAAGCCTCGATGGTGCAAAATGCCCTCGAAGGATGGGATCTCGATCAGTTGGATTTTCTTTTCATCGAAAACGTGGGCAATCTGGTCTGCCCTTCTTCTTACGATTTGGGCGAGGACCTTCGTCTCGTCCTTATTTCTGTAACCGAAGGCGAGGATAAGCCGCTCAAATATCCGACGATTTTCAACAGCGCCGACGTTGCCATCGTCAGTAAGATTGATTTGGCCGCCGCTGTAGAATTCGATTCCGAAACTGCCTACAGAAACATCCAGGCCGTACGTCCCGGCATGAAGGTGTTCAAGCTTTCGGCCAAGACTGGCGAAGGGATGGAGGAATATTTGCAATTTCTTGCCACCCGCCTCGCCCCAATGCGCCAGACGGTAGTAACCTAATCGGGGCCGAAGCATGATCGGATTTCTCTCTATCCTCGCCGTGGGATTTTTTTTGGGCATGCGCCACGCCACCGATCCCGACCATGTCATCGCCGTCACTACGATAGTCAGTAATCAGCGCAGTAAGGCGCGGGCCGCCCTGATCGGCGCATTTTGGGGCGTGGGCCATACCGTGACAATCTTTGTGGTAGGCGCGGGGATCATTCTCTTCGATCTTGTGATTCCCGTTCGTCTCGGCCTCAGCATGGAGTTGTCGGTCGCGGTAATGCTGATCATTCTCGGACTGATGAACGTTTCGGTCTTTATGCGCTCGATGCCTTCTGCGTCAGTCCCATATCCCGATGCGGGTGTGTTGCACTCGCATCCGCACAGTCACGGCAGTCTCATTCATACGCATCCGCACGTTCATCAACGGGCGGATGAAGATCCTCATGCGCCGGAAACCGCATCCCTCGGTTCGATCGATCGGTTTTTGAGCCGGATTCCGTTCTATCAATATGTTCGCCCGCTCATGATCGGCATCGTTCACGGCCTGGCAGGTTCAGCGGCTGTCGCTTTGCTGGTATTGAGCACGATCCGCAATGTTCATTGGGCGCTCGCTTACTTATTGGTGTTTGGGGTGGGAACCATCGCAGGAATGATGCTGATCACTATGAGCCTCGCCTCGGCATTCACTATGGCGGGCCGGGGCCGCGAAAAATTCTCCCGCCGGCTGGGGCTGGCTTCCGGATTACTTAGCCTGGGTTTCGGTGTTTTTGTCGCCTATCAGATTTGTTTTGTGAACGGCTTGTTCACATCCCACGCGCAATGGATCCCGCGGTAACTTTGTCCGAGAGTGGTGGTATAACTTCGTCAGCCCTCCGCGCCGTAATTCTTTCTTCGGGACGCGCTCCATTCAGCACAAGCCTACAAAGATCGTCCACAAAACCGGCCGTCATTTTCCCATGCCTTATAAGAAATCGCATGTAGATGGGACCGTAGAGCGAATCCAGAAGCACATCCATATCGATGTCCTTGCGTACCTCTCCCCGGCGGATGCCACGACGCAAGGTCTCATAAGCGTCCTGGCGTCGCGGCTTCATGAAACGGTCGCGGAAAGCGGCAATTAAGCTTCTGTCGCTCTGGCCGGCGGCGAGAATGGCGGCCAGAATTCGTCCCCGGCGACTGCCAAAGATTTTTACAACTTGACACATCTGCTGACTCATATCGGTGCGTACCGATCCCGTATCGGGGAAGCGCAGTCTGCGGGTTGTGCTGCTGGCAAACGCGTCTGCGATTAGAGCTGCCTTATTCGGCCACCAGCGGTAAACGGTGGCCTTGCCTACATTGGCGCGCGCGGCTACGGCCTCAATCGTAAGATCGAGAAAGCCGTTTTGTTCGAGCAGCTTCAAAGTGCTTCGCAAAATAGCGCGGCGCACCGGCTCGCTGCGGGGCCGGCCCGGAGGGCGCGCGGGTTTTCTTACAGTGCGAACACCCTTTTCCGGCGGCTTGTGGCGCATATTCCTACCCTAACATATAATCGATTGAAAGCTTTAGAATCCGATACGCAGAGTATCGAATCTAAAATCAGTCTGCGGGACCTCATCCGTATCCGCAAATACCGTCCGTGTTTGTCGCTCTACCTGGAGTCGTGCCAACCAATGTGGATTGTTGCCTTAGCTCTCCGGCGCCCTTACACCTTCATTGTGATGGCGATCGTCATTGTCATTCTGTTTTTTGTCACCATCGTCCGTACTCCAGTCGACATATTTCCCAACATCGATATTCCCGTGGTTTCGGTGGTTTGGTTTTACACCGGCATGTCGCCGCAAGATATGGCGGACCGCATCGTAGCTAACTCGGAGCGCGGCATCACCACCACGGTCAACGACATCGAGCACATGGAGTCGCAGTCGGTAAATGGGCTGGGCGTTATCAAGGTGTTTTTCCGTCCGGGAACGAACCTGCAAGGGGCCATTGCGCAAATCACGGCCATCTGTCAAACGACTGTCCGCGGCCTGCCGCCGGGCACTACGCCCCCTCTCATCATTTCTTACAGCGCTTCGACAACTCCGATCATTCAGCTTGGCCTGAGCAGCAAGACGCTTCCCGAGCAGCAATTGTTCGATCTCGGGCAGAACTTTCTGCGCAATTTTCTGGCGACAGTGCCGGGGGCCGCAACGCCTTATCCTTACGGCGGCAAGATTCGTCAGATCCAGGTCGATCTGGATTTACCGAAATTGCAGTCTTACGGCCTTTCGCCAACCGACATCGTTAATGCGGTGAATGCGCAAAACATCATCCTCCCTACCGGTACGATAAAAATGGGTCCGACGGAATACAACGTCGAGATGAATGGAACGCCGCAAACCATCGCGGAACTGAACGACCTGCCGGTAAAGACCTCCAACGGCTCCACGCTCTACATGCGCGACGTCGCTCACATACGCGACGGCTTCTCGCCGCAAACCAATATCGTGCGCCAGGACGGGAACCGCGGCGCGCTGATGTCCATTTATAAAAACGGCAACGCGTCCACCCTGCAAATTGTGCAGGGAATAAAGAATATCGTTCAGCAGGCGGCCCAGGCGCTGCCGCCCGAACTGAAGGTCACGTCACTGTTCGACCAGTCTCTGTTTGTGCGCGCATCGATCAACGGAGTGGTGCGCGAAGGGTTGATCGCAGCCCTTCTCACCGCCGTGATGATCCTCATCTTTCTCGGCGACTGGCGCCCCACGATCGTCATCCTGATTTCGATTCCGCTCTCGGTCTTTGTTTCGATCATCGTGCTGGGAGCGATCGGCGAAACCATCAACATCATGACCCTCGGCGGCCTGGCGCTCGCCGTTGGCATTCTCGTGGACGACGCCACGGTCGAGATCGAGAACATCGAGCGCAACCTCGCCATGGGCAAGGAGATGCGGCAGGCTATTCTTGATGGCGCGCAACAGATCGCCGTGCCTGCATTTGTATCCACGCTGAGCATTTGCATCGTATTCGTGCCCATGTTCTTTCTGACCGGCGTGGCGAAATTTCTTTTTGTACCGCTGGCCGAAGCGGTGAGCTTCGCCATGCTGGCCAGCTATCTGCTGTCTCGAACTCTGATTCCCACCCTGGTGATGTTCATCATGCGCGGGCACGAGCATCGCGAGGAATCGCCCAAATCATTCTTCGGCCGTTTCCAGCGCGGCTTCGAACGCAAGTTCGAAGACTTCCGCCGTGGCTACGAAGCATTGCTTGAGACTACGCTGGAATACCGCGGCATCTTCATCGTTTGCTTCCTCATTTTTTGCCTTCTGTCACTCGGAATCTATGCGGTCCTCGGCCAGGATTTCTTCCCCCAAGTGGATGCGGGCTTGTTGCGGTTGCACGTTCGTGCGCGGGTTGGTTTGCGCGTAGAGGAAACCGCAAAGCTTTGCGACCAGATCGAAGCCACTTTGCGCGAAGAGATTCCGCCGGGCCAATTGCAAACGGTTCTCGATAATATTGGATTGCCCAATTCCGGCATCAACCAGTCCTACAGCTCGAACGGCACCATCGGTTCGAGCGACGCTGAGATTCTGATCGCTCTTGACCCGGAGCATCACCCGCCGACAGCCGGCTTAATGCGGCATTTGCGCGAGCTGCTGCCGCAGCGCTTTCCGGGAGTGGAGTTCTTCTTTCAGCCCGCCGATATCGTTACCCAGATATTGAATTTCGGCCTGCCCGCGCCCATTGACGTTCAAATCGTGGGCAATGACATGGATACCAGCTACGCCATCGGGCAACAGATCGCCAACAAAATGCGGCACATCCCCGGAGCCGCCGACGTGCACGTGCAGCAACTGCTTTCCTTGCCGACCTTGCACCTGGAAATCGAACGAAGCCGCGTCACCCAGGTCGGGCTTACGGCGCGTGACGTCGCGCAGAGCGTGCTGGTTACCTTGAGCGGCAGCTTTCAGACCGCGCCCAACTTCTGGCTCAATCCGCGCAACGAGGTCACCTACCAGATGGCGGTGCAGGCTCCGCAATATCGCATGACCAGCATGCAGGACCTGATGGATATTCCCGTTATCTCGCCGCAGGGGCCGCAGTTGATGGGCAATCTGGTTCAGTTGTCGCCGGTCGCGCGCGCCGCCACGGTGAACCATTACAACGTGCAACCGGTCATCGATGTTTATGCCAGCACGCAGGATCGCGATCTGGGCGCGGTTGCTGCGGACACCAACAAAGTGTTGAAGACATTCGACGGCCACCTGCCGCGCGGTACGCATATCGTCGTGCGCGGCCAGGTCTCAACTATGAGGTCGTCGTTCATCGGACTGGCGGTGGGGTTGTTCGGTGCGATTGGGCTCGTCTACTTATTGATAGTCATCAACTTTCAGTCGTGGCTCGATCCTTTCATCATTATTGCCGCGCTGCCGGGAGCGCTCGCCGGAATCTGCTGGTTCCTGTTATTGACGCATACCACTCTCAGCGTGCCATCGCTAACCGGCGCGGTCATGTGTATGGGCGTGGCCACCGCGAATTCGATTTTGATGGTGAGCTTCGCGCGCGAACAGATGGATGAAGGCATTCCCGCGGTACAAGCCGCCGTTGCGGCCGGGTATACGCGCGTTCGTCCCGTGTTGATGACCGCTCTCGCGATGATCATTGGCATGGTGCCGATGGCGTTAGGATTCGGCGAAGGCGGCGAGCAGAATGCCCCGCTGGGCCGCGCCGTCATCGGCGGCCTGTTATTTGCCACGGTCGCTACTTTATTTTTTGTGCCCAGCGTATTTGCGATGTTCCACAGCCGGCGCGAAGCCAGGAGAGATGGCTCGCAGCAAGCGTAGAGAAATCGTGGTTAAGAATCGGGGTCAAAGCATGAGTGCAGATCAGTCGAAACAGACACTGACAGAATCGCAGCGGTCGCCGAGCGGGTCCGGCGTCCATGGGTCCGACAGTCACCAATCCGACAGTCACGGCTCGCAGTCTCCGCAGTCGCAAGGCCAAGGCCCGCACCAGGGCGAGGAGCATCATCCCCGCAGCGCGCAGGCCCAGCGCGACGAAGAGATTGCCGAGATTCAGCAGCACTCCAAGCATCAGCCTCCGTCGATCCAGAGGCCGCCGCAGCTTCCGCCCGCGCCTCCACGCAAGGCTTTATTCCTGGTGGGCCTGGCTCTGCTGGTGTTGCTGGTGGCTGGCGGAATCACGTTGCTGCTTCGCGTGAGCCACGATAGTGCGCTGGCTAAGGAAACCGAGCGCGAAACCGTTCCGACGGTCGCGGTGGTTCATCCGCAATCGGAAAAGCCGGATGAGGACCTGGTTCTGCCCGGGTCGCTTCTGGCCTACGAAGAATCCCCGATTTACGCCCGCACCAGCGGTTACCTGGTGCGCTGGTACAAAGACATTGGAAGTCGCGTAAACAAAGGCGAACTGCTGGCCAAGATCGACACGCCCGAGGTCGATCAGGAACTGAACCAGACTCGCGCCGCGCGCCAGCAAACGGTCGCGCAATTGGAGTTGGCGAAAATCAGCGCCGACCGCTGGGAAAATCTGCGCAAGACCGATTCCGTTTCCGCGCAGGAAGCCGACCAGCAGGAGAGCGGATACAAGCAGAGCCAGGCTAATCTCGCGGCAGCCGACGCCAATGTTCGCCGGCTCGAGCAGTTGGAAGGATTCAAAGACGTCTACGCGCCGTTCACCGGCGTATTAACCCGCCGTACCGTCGATCCTGGGGCCCTCATCAATGCCGGAGCCGGAGCGGCTGGCCGCGAGTTGTTTGACATCGCCAAGGTCGATCCACTGCGCGTTTATACCAGCGTGCCGCAAGCTTACGCGCCGTATATCAGAGTCGGCGATAAAACTACGATTACGCTGCAAGAGTTTCCCGGCCAGAAATTTCTCGCCAAGGTCGCGCGCACGGCGGAATCGATCGATCCAAGCACCCGAACCCTATTGACTGAGGTCGACGTTCCCAATAAAGATGGCAAGCTGCTGCCTGGTTCATTCGGTGAAGTCCATTTCGCGGTCGGCAGCAACGTGAATAAAGTCACGGTGCCCGTGAACGCGATGCTGTTTCGCTCCCAGGGGGCGCAAGTCGCGGTGATCGGCTCGAACAATAAAGTCGAGTTGCGGCGCATCAACATTGGCCGCGACTACGGTACCGCGCTCGAAGTTCTTGGCGGACTCTCGCCCGACGATCAGGTTGTGATCAATCCATCGGATTCGCTGGAAGATGGCCAGCAGGTGAACGTGGCGCAGCCTCCGGCCAACCAACCTTCGCCGAATCAACCTTCGCCAACTGAGCAGCAACCCGGTCAGGCCGCACCGCAAGGGCAGTCGAACAATCCGCAGAAGGGCAGCGTACAGTGAATCGGCTCTCAGCTACCGCAATAACCGCGCTGCTTGGTCTCATGTGCTGGATGCACCGTTGGCCCGCGTTATAGCCGCCCCAGCGCCCCAACGCCCGCGCCCGACGCATGGAAGACGCAACCGCCCTGGCAGGCGGCAGCCCCCAAGGATGCAATTCCCAAAGGCACGTGGTGGCAGGTTTTTCACGATCCGGCGCTCGATGGTTACGAGCAGCAACTGCTCAAAGCCAACCAGTCGCTGGAGGCGGCGCGGGGACGGCTGGATCAGGCTCGCTCGCTGGCCCGGGTGGCCACTGCGGGTTATGTTTCCACAGCTTTCCACCGATCCGAGCGCGATACGCGAGCGCGGCTCCGGAAATCGTCCGCTGAATGGCGCCGCACCTACGGTCTTCAACGGCGTTACTCAAACCGTTCCTCCCTATACGGAGAGCGTCTACACTGTGCCGTTTTCCGTCAGCTACGAGGTTGACCTTTTCGGGCGGGTGCGCCGCAACGTCGAAGCCGCCAACGCTTCCCTCCAATCGACCGCCGCCGATCTTCAAAACGTGCAACTCGTACTGACCGCCGAAATGGCGGCGGATTATTTCATGCTGCGCGAACTCGACGCGGAATTTAACGTTGTACAGGAATCCGTCGGCTATCAGCGCAAAGGTCTCGACCTGGTGAACAACCGCCACAAGGGCGGCGTCGCCAGCGGACTGGAAGTTGCGCAGCAAGCCGCGCTGCTCGATTCCACTTTGTCGCAGCTCTCTCTCGTTCAGCAATCGCGCGCGCAATATGAACATGCGATCGCGATGCTGTTGGGCGAGCCCGCTTCCAACTTCAACATTCCCGCGCTGCCGTTGAATGCCACGCCGCCTCCGCTTCCGCTGGGAGTGCCCACCGACGTGCTGCAACGCCGTCCGGATATTTCCACCGCGGAGCGGCAGATGGCTTACCAGAACGCCCAGGTCGGCATCGCCCGCACGGCTTTCTATCCGCACATTACCCTTAGCGGTTCCGGCGGGTGGCAGAGCGATGAGATTGCGCCGCTGTTCAATGCGCCGAGCCTGATGTGGTCGTTAGGCGTGGATGCCCTGGAGCCGATCTTTCAAGGCGGCCGCAACCGGGCCAATCTTGCGGCTGCCCGCGCAGCGTATAACCAATCCGTCGCCAACTACCGGCAGGCCGTGCTGACGGCCTTTCAGGAGGTCGAGGATGGCATCAGCAATCTCAGCACGCTTTCGCAGGCGCTATCTACGCAAAGCGCCGCCGTGGAGGATGCGCGGCGCGCCCTCGATATTGCCAACAATCGTTACGTCGGCGGAATTACGACATATCTCGACGTCATTACGGCCCAGACTACGCTGTTAAGCAGCGAACGCCTCAAAACCCAGTTACTGGGCCAGCAGATGGTCAGCTCGGTTTATCTTGTGAAAGCATTGGGCGGAGGGTGGGACGCGAGCGGGGTCAACGGTGAGCAAGTGCACCCACAAGCGGGCCAGATTTTGGAGCCATGACGCAATGCCGTTAATTTCGTGCAACTTCGTATCCTTAGTGGTTAATAAGTCTCCATTTATAAGTTATAAAAATTGACAATTAGCCCAAACAAGGCTACTATTAAGCCTGAGCTAATATTGTTCTCACTCTTTATAACTTTTTAGGTTCTCAGCTTTAATCCAGCCCAGCGAAATCGATTTTGTACCAATTCATTCGGATGCCCAGTCCGTGATGCTAGGCGCTGGTCTATGCTCGTCGCAGTCTTGACTCGGAGGAGAATATGACAAACACGAAATTTCTGGTAAAAGTGAACCGCAACGGAACGCGCGCCGCCGAATACGTCCAGCGCATCGATCGAACTCCGATTCAAACCACCACCAACCGAAAACTGGCGCTGGCTATGGGACGCTTTACTGCCGAAGACGCCGTCAAGTCCATTCAGACCTCCCGCTGCAATCCTGAGTTAATATCCGTCCAGGTTCCCGCCTAGGATTTTCGACATATAGTTGCCGCCCGGTATATTCTCGCGTTGAGCTGTTGCAGCTTCTCTCAACCGGGAAATTTCTCTGGCGCACAACAACCAAGCCGCATATAACCGCTTCCTGCTGCTGGTCGCGGGACTGGGCGGGCTTGCTCTATGGCGTGGACGTCGGCATCATCGCCGGCGCGTCTCCCTTACCTGGAAGCCACTTCCGGCCTGAATGCGGGCCAGCTTTCGTTCGTCGTCGCGGCGGTGCTGCTCGGCAGCGTGATCTCAACTCTGTTCGCCGGCATGCTGGCCGACTGGATGGGCCGCAAGCCGCTCATGGCTGCTCAGCGGCGTCCTCTTTGTCGTCAGCATTCCCGTCATCGCGCTCTCGCACGGATACGGGCCGCTGGTCTTTGGCCGGCTTTTGCAGGGCATCAGCGCGGGCCTGATCGGCGTCGTCGTCCCGCTCTACCTGGCGGAGTGCCTGCGGCATCGAGCCGCGGCAAGGGAACCGGCATTTTCCAATGGCTGCTCACCCTCGGAATCGTGACCGCCGCCGTCGTCGGCATGTATCTTCAGCATCCGCGTCGACGAGTGTCGCGAACTGGGCGATCCAGCGAAGCTCTTCGCCTTCAAAGACACGGCCTGGCGCAGCATCTTCTGGGTTTCGCTGCCGCCGGGAATTCTGTTCGTCATCGGCAGCCTCATGGTAGCCGAGTCCCCGCGCTGGCTGTTTCGCGCGGCAGACGAGACGCCGCCTACGCCGCGCTTCTTCGCTCGCGCACGCGCAGAGCAGGCGGACCTCGAACTTCGCGGAGATGGAGCAAGCCGCAGCCGCCGAAAAAGCGAAATCACATCGACGCGGCGCGAAAGTGAAGGAATCGCTTCTACGCCGCAAATACGTGATCCCGTTTGTCCTCGCCTGCGTCATCCTCGCCTGCAACCAGGCCACCGGGGTCAACTCCATCATCGGCTACAACACCAACATCCTTCTGCAGAGCGGCCTCTCCGACGTGCAGGCGCACTGGGGCTACGTGATCTTCACCATCGTGAACTTCCTGATGACCATGGCCGGCGTGATGTTGGTCGACCGGAAGGGGCGCAAGTTCCTGCTGTCCGTGGGCACGGCCGGCATCATCGTTTCCCTTAGTTTGCGTCGGCCTGCTCTTCCGCCAGACGGAGAGCCTGCGCGTGGATTCCAGGAGCGCGGTTCAGTCCATGGTCCACGCCGACAGAAGTTCACGCTGCATATACGATCGAGGAACTCGCGCAACACGTTACTGGCGTGCTGTCGGCGAAAGCGCGACAGAAAATCGCGAGTCGGCCCGACATCGCTGGTGGTCATTTATTCCTACGGAGATTTTCGAGCGGCGACCAAAGTCGCGCGTTCCGACGACACTGCCGCCACGCCAATCGAAATTACATCGCGCAAGCTGCGTGCCCGCAAACAAAGTGGTCGCGTTTTTTTCCAATCCGTTTGGCGATCTCGATGCCGCGCGCCGGCTCCGCTCACAATCGACAACGCGCTGATCACTCCATTCCCAGCGAGCGCAACGGATGGATAGTAGCGTTCGCCTTGTTCGCATTCATGGCATTTTTCGCCATGGGTCCGGGCGTATGCGTGTGGCTGGCGCTCTCGGAGCTGATGCCAACCCGCATCCGCTCCAACGGCATGAGCATTGCCCTGCTGATCAATCAGGCGGTTTCGACTGGCATCGCCGCTACGTTTTTGCCCACGGTAGGGAAGTATGGCTATTCCGCAATGTTCTTCGCCTTCGCCGGCTGCACGGTAATTTATTTCATCACGGCGGCCTTGTTCCTGCCGGAGACCAAAGGCAAGACGCTGGAAGAAATCGAAGCGCACTTCGAAGGCGCCGAAAGTCCGGCACTTACTTCCTAACATGGGCCGATTATATAAGCCGATTTTTCCGGAACTCAGGCGCGCTGGCTGTTCGGCTTCGACCCGCTAAGCGCAAAAAACAGTATGTAGAGATAGCAAATACGGGAAGAAAAAATGCGTGATGGATCCCGATCTGGTCAGCGATCGCTCCCTGCGCCTCCGGAATGATCGCCCCGCCCACGATCGCCATAATCATCATTCCAGAGCCATCCCCGGTCAGCGGACCCAGTTCCGCAACTCCCAGAGTGAAGATGCTGGGGAACATGATGGAATTGAAAAATCCCACGAGGATGATGCTCTACATGGCGATGTGTCCGTTGCTGAGCATGGAGACCGCGACCAGCGCGGACGCGCACACCGCGCAAATGCCAAGCAATTGCCCTGTGCTCATCTTTTGCAGAAGGCGCCGAACCGATGAACCGTCCCACCATTGCCCCGCCCCAGTAGAAATGCAACGAAACTGGCTGCGACTTTTTCCGTCAGACCGCCGATCTCGGGTTGGCTGAAATAATTCACCATGAAGCTTCCAATGGATACTTCAGCGCCGACGTAAACGAAGATTCCGATCGCGCCGAAAATCAAATTGGGATGCCGCCAAATGGAATCATTTACTTTTTCGCCAATCTGATGTTGCGCGTGCGGAATCTTCGGCAACTTGAAACTGCCGATCGCGATAGCCAGCACAACCAGCGCGATGCCCAAGGCCCACGTAAGGGACTTTTACAGTGGCGGCTTCGTGCAAGCGATAAGCCTGCAAAGCGTCAGGCGCAAGCGCGCGAATCTTTGCGATGGTTTTCGGAGTCGGCGCTCAAAATAAACATCGCCGCCGAAAAAAGGAGCGAGAAAAGTTCCTAAAGAATTGAAGGCCTGCGTGAGATTGAACCGGCTGGAGGCGGTCTCCGGCTTACCCAGGACAGTCACGTACGGATTCGCCGCAACCTGAAGGCAGGTAATGCCCGCGGCCAACACGATCAGCGCGCCCAGAAACAGCGGATACGAAGGCGCGGCTGGCCGCAGGAACGAACAGAAAAGCCCCCGCTCCCATGGTGAGCAGGCCCGACTGACCATCGATCGTTGATAACCGATCCAGTCGATAATCTTTGCCGAGGGAATCGAAAAAAGAAAATATGCTCCAAAGAACGCGAACTGAATGAGCATGACCTGCGTGTAATCCAGGTCGAAAATCGATTTCAGGTGGGGAACCAGAATGTCGTTCAGGCAAGTGAGAAAGCCCCACATAAAGAACAGCGTAGTCACGACCGCCAGCGGACCCGTATAGGACTTCGAAGGGTCACTGGCTGTGGTAATGGCGGAACTTCGAGGGACGACAATTGCCATGGATTAATGTCCACCTGTGAGCGGGGATTTTAACCTTGCCGCAACAGATCATAGCATCGCTCGATGCAATGTGTGCGCGGTAGAATACGCGCGGTCTCCCGCTCGTCCGGGCCGGAATCCTCCGAGGCGTTCCGAGCATGGATTTGGGTTTTACTGCTGTGCCTGGATCTTCACCAGCCAGTTGGCCGGCTCCGGCAGAATCGCGAAGGTGGGTAACTTGCCGCGCACCATGGCAACTTCATCGCACTTGAAAAACCTGGGGCAGACGTGGCAATCCTTGTAGATCTTGTCTGGCAGATCTTCGCGCTGGGCCGCTACAAATCCCTGTCGCGCAAAAAATTCGGGAGCCCTTGTAAAAAGGCAAATGCAATCTACGCGATGCCGTTTGGCTTCAGCCATCAAGGCTTTCATCAGCCGGCTGCCTCCGCCCTGGCCTTGTCCGTGCGGGTTCACGGTAATCGAGCGAATCTCAGCGAGGTGTGTGCCATAGAGGTGCAGCGCGCCGCATCCGATGATACGACCCTCGTTTTCGAGAACCACAAAGTCACGAACGTTCTCGCAAATCTCCGCCAGCGAGCGGGGAAGCAAAGTTCCGTCGCCTGAATAAGCCGAGATCAGATCGTGGATTTGCCTGGCATCTGGCAAAATCGCCTTACGCGTGCGCATGGAGGTTGACCTCCTCGCGAAGCGATTCGACCTTTTCTTTAGCCGCAGCGATCCCCTGCCGCACGCGGGCGGGAGCCGTTCCTCCGACAACATCGTGGATTGCCAGCACGGAAGCCGGTTTCAGGCAATCATAAAAACCTCCATCGAACGCGGGGCTTAGGGTTTGCAGTTCGTCGAGCGTTAGGTCTTTCAACTCGCAATTTTTCGCCAAGCACATCTTAACCGCCTTGCCGATCTGCTCGTGCGCCAAGCGCGAAGGGATGCCACGATTAACCAGATAAGTGGCGGCGGCCCACGCGTTCATGAATCCGGACTGCGCCGCCTCGTTCATGCGCTCATAATCAAACTCCACCGCTTTCATCCATCCCGAAACCAACGGCAACAGCCCGAGCGCGGTGTCGGCAGCGTTGAACAGCGGCTCTTGCATCTCCTGTAAATCCTTGTTGTAAGCCAACGGCAAGCCTTTCAACGTAATCGTGAGCGCGGTAACGCATCCCGCGATGCGGCCCACTTTTCCGCGCACGAGTTCCAGCAGATCGGGATTTTTCTTTTGCGGCATCGCGCTGCTGCCGGTGGAATAAGCCTCGGGCAGTTGGAGGAAGCCAAATTCCTGCGTCGAAAAAATGATCATCTCCTCCGCCCACCGGCTCAAATGCAAACCCAGCAGAGAAATCGTGTTGACAAACTCAAGAACGAAATCGCGGTCGCTGGTGGCGTCGATGCTATTGGCCGTCGGACCAGAAAACCCCAGCTCACGCGCCATGAAAGCGCGATCCAGCGCCATCGTCGCGCCGGCAATAGCCCCTGATCCCAGCGGACAAACGTTCACCCGCTTTCGGCAATCGGCGAGCCGGTCGGCGTCCCGTAAAAACATTTCGACATACGCCAGCACCCAATGCGCTACCAGCACAGGCTCGGCGTGTTGCAAATGCGTATATGCAGGCATCGTTGCGCTTCCGGCCTGCTCGGCGCGATCTATAAACGCTGCACAGACATCAGCTAGTTGTTTTCGCAATTCGTCAACCGCTGCGCGCACGTAAAGGCGCAAATCGGTTGCAATCTGCTCGTTCCGGCTGCGCCCGCTGTGCAGCTTGTAGCCCACATCGCCAATCCGCGCTACCAACTGCTTTTCGACGAAGTGATGCACATCCTCCGCTTCGTTGTCTTCGATGGCTGTCGCAGCGAGACTGGGGTGCCCCATGTCTCGCTGGTTTTGCGAGACGTGGGCTATTGCCTCGCCGATCTGCTGCAACCCTTCCAGAATGCTGATGAGTTCGTCGGCCGACAGAACGCCGGCATCTTTCAGAGCGCCAGCGTGCGCGCCGCTGGCGGCGATCTCATAACCCAACAGCCTGCGGTCGAAATCGAACGACCGCTGCCAGCGCTCAAATTGCGGATCCAGCGACTGCCGGAACCGGCCCGACCACATCTTCATCGCGTAACCTCCAGACGCTTACGCGCGCGCGTTCGCGAAGGCAGCCCGAGAATGCGAATGAAGCCCTCCGCATCCTTCTGGTCGTAGCTCTCGTCCATGGTGAAAGAAGAGAGATCGGTGCGGTAAAGCGAGTGCTCCGATTGCCGGCTCACCACCGAAACATTTCCCTTATACAAAGAGAGCGTTATGCTGCCGGCAATTTCTTTTTGAGTGGACGCAACGAAAGCGTCTAGCGCTTCGCGCAGCGGAGTGAACCACAATCCGAAATAAACCAGTTCGGCATACTTCAGCGCAATGTGCTGCTTGAAATGGGAAACCTCGCGCTCAAGGCACAGCGCCTCGAGTTCGCGGTGCGCCGCGATCAGCAGCGTTCCCCCCGGCGTTTCATAACAGCCGCGAGATTTGATTCCCACGAAGCGGTTCTCCACCAGATCGACCCTTCCAACGGCATTGCGCGCGCCGATTTCGTTCAATAATTCAACCAGAGACACCGGCCCCAACTTCATTCCGTCGACGCTGACTGGAATCCCTTTCTCAAAACCAATCGTCACCTGTTCGCTTTTGTCCGGCGCCTCCTGCGGCGATTTTGTCATCTGCCACGTCGTTGCCAGCGGCGCGTTCGCGGCGTCTTCCAACTCTCCGCCCTCATGGCTCAAATGCCACAAGTTACGGTCACGGCTGTGAATCTTCTCGCGGCTGGCGCTGACGGAAACGCCGTGCTGTTCGGCGAAATCGAGGCAATCCTCGCGCGACTTCAATGACCACTCCCGCCATGGCGCGATCACTTTCAGTTCCGGCGCCAGCGCCTGATACGTCAACTCAAAGCGGACCTGGTCGTTTCCTTTACCTGTGCAACCGTGCGCCACTGCGGTCGCACCTTCGCGCAGCGCAACTTCAACCTGATGCTTCGCGATTACCGGGCGCGCCAGCGAAGTTCCCAACAGATATTTGTGCTCATACACCGCGCCCGCTTGCAGGGCAGGGAAGACGTATCCCGTGAGAAACTCTTCGCGCAAATCTTCGACTATCACCTTGCTCGCGCCTGTCGCATAGGCCTTCTCCACGACTGTATCAATGTCATCGCCCTGGCCCACATCGGCCACCATGGCGATCACGCTGTAGGAATAATTTTCCTTCAGCCACGGGATAATGATGGAGGTATCGAGCCCTCCGGAATATGCAAGCACAACTTTTTCAGGCATGAGCACTCCTTGCGGGAAGGCGGTCGCCGCCGCCCAGCAGTAAATAAAGAATCGCTTTTTGCGCGTGCAGACGGTTTTCCGCCTGCTCAAAAACTACCGACTGCTCGGAATCGATCACGGCGTCGGTCACTTCCAATCCGCGATGCGCCGGCAGGCAATGCATGAACACAGCGTGGGGTGCCGCTTCGGCCATCAATTCGGAATTTACCTGGTACGGCGGGAATATCTGCGCCCGCCGACTGGCCTCACTCTCCTGCC
Source organism: uncultured Acidobacteriota bacterium (assembly GCA_963755225.1). Classification (GTDB taxonomy): domain Bacteria; phylum Acidobacteriota; class Terriglobia; order Terriglobales; family Acidobacteriaceae; genus Sulfotelmatobacter. Next base: position 128,275 of record CAVWJE010000005.1, on the reverse strand, counting down.
CCATGCTCGCCCATGCGTCAGTGTAGACCGCATCGGCCCCCGCAACCGCCCCGTGCGGATCGGTGCACAATTCAATTTCGGCGCCAGTACTTTCGGCGATTTCGCGCGCGTCGGCGACAATCTGCGGATCGGGCTCAAAGCCTTGCGGAGTGGCGACGCGAATCGACGATCCCAGGCAGGCGCACGTAAGCAACAGCGAATGCGCCACGTTGTTGCCGTCGCCCACGTAAGCGAGGCAACGATTCTTTACCTCTCCAAAGCGTTCGAGCAGCGTAAGGTAGTCGGCAAGCGCCTGGCAGGGATGCTCCAGATCGCTGAGCGCATTGATCACCGGAACGCCCGAGTGCTGCGCCATGCCTTCAATCGTGAGATGTGAGAACGTGCGCAGAACGATCAAATCGACCCAGCGCTCCAGATTGTGCGCCACGTCGCTCAACTTCTCGCGAGCGTCAATTCTTTCCTGCGTCTGATCGACGAACATGGCTGTTCCGCCGAGGCTCACCATGCCGGCCTCAAACGTGAAGCCGCGTACGCAACGAAGGCTTCTCGAAAAACATGACCATCTGACGGCCAGTCAGTGCCCGCCGAAAATCCCCGGGACGCGACTTCATAATTCCCGCCAGGTGCAAAACCGCGTCGACGCCAGAAGGGCCAAGATCTCGGGTCGAGATCAGGTCGGGGCACCAAAATACCTGTGGAACTCTGTTCGGAACCGCTCCTACCGCGCCTTGTGCATGACTATTCAATGTTAACTCCTCGTTGCGGACGTGCGACCGCACCGGTTGAGTTTTGGAACGAGCCGCGACTGATTGACTCATGAATAGGTAACCTCCGTGCCGCACGATAATTTGGTCAGATAAAACTGGGACAAAACTTCCGCCGCGTCCGCAGGCAGGATTTTTACGCGGCCGACGCCTTGTTTCAGGGCCTGCCCGCAGGCTTGGAGTTTCGGCAACATGCCGCCGCTGATAATCGAACCGGCCGCCAGTTCCGCCGCATGCTTGGTGCTCAGCCACGGCATCACGCTGCCCTCCGCGTCGCGCACGCCGGGGACGTCTGTGAGGAAGATGAGCGCATTGGCGCGGCAGGCCGCCGCACACGCCGCCGCCATTTCATCGGCATTCACGTTGTAGTATTCGCCATCGGCGCCCAAAGCGAGCGAGGCCATCACGGGAATTGCACCCTGCCGCCACAGGGCTTCAATCCAGCAGGGCTCCGCGAAACAAATTTCGCCTACAAAACCCAAATCGCGGCCCTGGACAAACTTTTTGCGCGCGCGGAATGTCATGCCATCGCCGCCGCAGAAACCAATTGCAGGCATGCCTGCGGTTTGAATCGCCGCCACCAACTTCTTATTGATGACCCCACCAAGCACCATCAGCGCGGTGTCCCGCGTCTCTTCGTCGGTCACGCGCAGTCCGTTCACAAACTCGCTTTTCTTTCCCAAACGGTCGAGCATGTGGGTCAAGGCGCTGCCGCCGCCGTGGACCACCGCGACACGATGACCATCCTGCGCCAACTCTGCGACCGACCGTGCGCACTTGCGCAGAGTCTCGGCATCCTCGATCGCCTTCCCTCCAATTTTCACCACGATGGTCATTGCAGCCCCTCCCGCTCTTCCCAGTCGTACATCAGGTTCATGTTCTGCACCGCCTGTCCTGCCGCGCCTTTCAGAAGATTGTCCACGCAGGAAACTAAAATCAGCCGCTGCCCATCTTCCGCCAGACAGAAGCCCAGATCGCAATAGTTGGTGTGCAGCGAGAACTGCAATTGCGGCAGCTTCGGCTGGGTGAAGATGCGCACCCAATGCTTGCCCGAATAAAAATCGCGCAGACACGTTTCCAATTCGCCCGCATTCATCTCGCGATTCAGCCGAACGTAGATTGTCGACAAAATGCCGCGCGGAATCGGCAATAAATGCGGCGTAAAAGTCAGCTCCGCGTCGTCCAATCCCAACTGCTCTACCATCTCTCCGAGATGCCGGTGATTGAACACCGCGTAGGCTGAAAAATTATCGGCCACGGAAACAAAATGCGTACGCGGCGTAGGGGTTTTTCCCGCTCCCGATGCTCCCGACTTCGAGTCCGAAATAATTCCGCGCTCCCGATCGATCATTCCGGCCTTCAGCAACGGAGCCAAAGCCAGAATCACCGAGGTGGCATAGCAACCCGGATTTGCCACCAACTGTGCCGATGCAATGCAATCGCCCTTCAACTCGGGCAGTCCGTACACCGCCTTCGCCGTCAATGCTTCGGCGGTGGCCGTGTCCGCATCGTCGAATGAATAGATCGCACGATGCTGCGCCTGCTTCAGCCGCCAGGCTCCGCTCAAATCGATAACGCGGAAGCCCTGCGCGATTGCCTCCGGCACAAGCGCGCGCGACGCTTCATGCGGCGTGGCCAGAAAGAGCAATTCCACGCCTTGCCGCTTCAGTTCGGGCCACGACATGGCATGGAGCGGATAGCCGCCATTGCCGGACAGCTCCGGAAATACATCCGCTAAATCCTGCGCTGCATCGTGGCCGCCATCGCGACGCAGAAGCACCGGCCTCTCCAATCGCGGATGGCGCTCTAAAATGCGCGTTAATTCCAGCCCCGAATAACCGGTCGCTCCCAGCACCGCGCTCCTGAGCTTGGCAGACATCAGCCCAGCATCTCCTCGATTCGCGCGGCGACGGTCTTAGCCGCATCCTTATCGGGACAAACAATCAAGATCGCGTCATCCCCGGCAATCGTTCCCAACACTTCCTCCCATTCCTGTTCATCGAGCGCCGCCGCCACAGGCTGCGCGCTGCCCGTGATCGTCTTGATCACGAGCAGGTTTTGTGCCGGCCGCACGCCCAGCACAAACTCGCGAACCAGCCGCTGTACCGGAGGCAGCGCCAGCGGCGCCGAGCCTTCCGCTTGCGCCAGCGTGTAACCTGCCGCCGTTTTACTGAGGTTCAAATCGCGGATATCCCGCGACAGAGTTGCCTGGCCGACTTTAAATCCCCGCTTGCGCAGCACCCGTTGCAGGTCGTCCTGGCTGGCCACCGGGCCGTGGCGCAACGCTTCTAAAATCGCTCTCTGCCGCAGCGCTTTATTCATTATGAATATTTATTCATAAGAATGAATAAATATGCTTCGATCTTACAGGCGATGGCCGTCCTGTCAAGAAAAAACATCGGTCCACTCGTTCTTTCCGGACGGGAAATCGGGAGCCCGGTTTTTGAGAGTCGCCGGTGCCGGAGAAAAAGATGGGAACAAGAAATCGGAGGCTTCCTTTGGGTGAGCCGCGACATCACACTCTGGTGCATTTTCGGGAAGGGAGTTTTTATAATGATGAAAACATTGTCGGTGGCAACGAAGGTGGCCGGGGCGGCGACGTTGATTTTTGCGGGCTACGTGATTCTAGCGGCGCTCCCCGACTTGCGGCGTTATATCAGAATTAGCAGTATGTAAAAGTATTTGGCGTCGCTGCGCCTGCGGGCGCCCTCTGCTGCACTCCTTGACGGAGCGTAAGGCTAGGCCGCGCCTAAAGTTCGCCCACCCCGCCCTCTCTTACGCTCTTCTCCCGGGCCGTCTCTCGTTATTATCGCTTGCCTTGTCCCATTAATAGCTCTTACAGTATGGCGCGGTTGAGTGTTGGACTGGCGGCGCGTCAATTCGATGATTGAGAAAAAACGCACCATTGTAGGCTTGGGTGAGTTGTTGTGGGACTTGCTGCCTTCCGGCGCGCAGCTTGGCGGCGCGCCCGCCAATTTCGCCTACATTACAAATTTGCTCGGCAATATTGGAATTCCGGCCAGCCGCGTTGGCGGCGACGCGCTTGGAGAGGCAGCGGTCCAACGATTGTCTGAGCTGGGGCTAAACTCCGCATTCGTGCAACGCGACTCCGCCCATCCGACCGGAACCGTGAACGTGCAGGTTGACGGCAGCGGCCAGCCGCGCTTTGAAATTAAGGAGTCCGTCGCATGGGACTTTCTGGAGTGGACTCGCGCCTGGGAAAGATTAGCGCGAGAAGCGGATGCGGTTTGCTTTGGATCGCTGGCGCAACGCTCGCCGCAAAGCCGGACGACAATAAAGAGTTTTCTCAATGCCGTTCGTCCGGAAGCCCTGCGGGTTTTCGACGTCAACCTCAGGCAGCATTTCTACTCGCAGCAGATCCTCTCGGATTCGATGAAGCTGGCGAATATCGTCAAACTGAATCATGAGGAACTGCCAAGGATCATGTGCTTGCTGGGGCTCGATCATAAAAACGAAGAAGACTCGGCGCGGACTCTACTCTCGATACACAATCTGCAAATGATCTGCGTAACACGGGGAAGTTGCGGCAGTCTGCTCGTTTCGCTCGAAGCCTCAAGCGAACATGCGGGCTTCGCGGTGCAGGTTGTCGATACCGTCGGCGCCGGCGACGCTTTTACCGCCGCCATGGTGTGTGGGTATCTCGCGCTGACTCCGCTGGATGAAATCAACGAAATGGCCAACCGCGTGGGGGCGTGGGTCGCCAGCCAGCCGGGGGCAACTCCCGCATTAAAGCCCGGGGGGCTGCAAGTAACTTTGGCCGAGATTGGTTAGCGGCTCCTCATTCGATCAGCCACGCTACGGCGGTTTGGGGTACTCTGTGTAGTTTGGTTTTCGCGCGGTTGCTTTTCGTCCAGGGGGCCCTTTGAAAATATCTCAGGCATTATTTTCTTCGCTCGCGTGCGCCTTCATGTTTTTCTCCGCTGGTTTGAGCTCCGCGCAACAGGTTCCCGAGAGCGCTTATCAGGAGCTTCATTGGCGGATGATTGGTCCATTTCGCGGCGGACGCACCCGCGCCGCTACTGGCGTGCCTAGCCAGCCGAATGTTTTCTACATCGGCCAGGTGAACGGAGGAGTTTGGAAATCGGACGACTACGGCCGCACCTGGGCCCCCATCTTCGACCACGAATCTACGCAGTCGATCGGAGCGATTGCCGTTGCTTCGTCGGATCCGAACATCGTCTATGTCGCCAGCGGCGAGGGTTTGCATCGCCCGGATTTATCTGTGGGCAACGGAATTTACAAATCCACCGATGCGGGAAAAACCTGGACTCATCTTGGACTCAAAGACGGCTTCCAGATTCCCGCCATTGCCGTCGATCCGCGTGATCCCAATCGAGTTTTTGCCGCCGTGCTCGGCCATCCCTATGGACCGAATGAAGAACGCGGCCTCTTCCGTTCGACCGACGGTGGTCAGAACTGGCAGAAAGTTATCTACAAAGACGAGAACACCGGAGCTTCTGACGTGGAGATTGATCCGTCCAATCCCGATGTAGTTTATGCGTCCATGTGGGAGGTTCGCGAAGGGCCGTGGGAAGACGGTAACGAAGTGAATGGCACGGGCGGAGGGTTGTTCAAATCGACCGACGGCGGAGGAACTTGGCAGCCTCTAACCAATGGCCTGCCCAAAGATCTTTCGCAAATCTATGTCGCCATCGCTCCCACGAATTCCAAACGGCTTTACGCTACGGTCGGCAGCGCCTCGGGCGCTCTGGGCGTTTACCGCTCCGGCGATGCGGGCGCAAACTGGTCGAAGATAACTGACGACCCTCGCCCCTCGGGCCGCATCGGCGGCGGCGATCTCTCGATCCCACGCGTCGATTCGAAAAATCCCGATGTCGTCTATTGCGCCAGCACGGTAACCATGAAGTCCACCGACGGAGGCAAGACCTGGTTTGGGTTTCGCGGCGCACCGGGAGGCGATGACTACCAAAATCTTTGGATCAATCCTAACAACCCGGACATTATTCTTCTGGTGAGTGATCAGGGCGCGCTCGTCACAGTGAACGGCGGCGCAAGCTGGAGTTCCTGGTACAACCAGCCTACGGCTCAGATTTATCACGTTTCAGTCACACCAACCTTTCCCTATAAAGTCTGCGGTGGGCAGCAGGAGAGCGGTTCGGTCTGCATCTCCAGCCGCGGCAATGACGGTGCGATCACCTTTCGCGACTGGCATCCCGTGGGCGTGATCGAGTATGGCTACGTTGCGCCGGACCCGCTCAATCCCGACATCGTTTATGGCGGCGGAAGGAACGAAGTTTCGAAATTCTACTGGTCGACGGGCGAAGTGCAGAACATCACCCCGCTCCCGCTACGTGGCGCAAAGTTTCGTGTCGACCGCACGGAACCCACCATGTTCTCTCCGGTTGATCCGCACATTCTTTACTACGCGAGCAATGTCCTCTTCAAAACGAGTGACGGCGGCAATACGTGGCAAGCCATCAGTCCCGATCTCGCGCGGGAAAATCCCGGCATCCCGCCAAGCGCGGGAAATCTTGCCCCAAAGAATGCCGACAAAAAGCGTGGCGCGATTTATGCTCTTGCCCCGTCGTTCAAAAACATAAACATACTGTGGGCGGGCACCGATGATGGCCTGATCTGGCAGACTCGAGATGGCGGCAAGAAATGGAACGACATTACTCCGAAAGAACTAACGCCCTGGAGCAAGGTTACGCAGATCAGCTCTTCGCATTTCGACGACGATACCGCTTACGCTTCCGTGAGCCGGTTCCGCCTCAACGACGAGCATCCATACATTTACCGTACTCACGACGGCGGGAAATCCTGGACGCTGATTACGGCTGGCCTTTCTGAGATCGGCCCCGTCGATACGGTCCGCGAAGATCCTGTTCGCAAAGGTCTGTTGTTTGCCGGCACGGAAAATTCTGTCTGGGTTTCTTTCGACGATGGCGGCCACTGGCAATCTTTGCAACTGAATCTGCCACACACCTCGATGCGCGATCTCTGGATTCACGAGGACGACCTCATCGTCGGCACGCATGGGCGTTCATTCTGGATTCTCGATGACATCGCCCCGTTGCGCGAAGCGGCGACTGACCTGGCCGCGGCCGATGCTCACCTTTTCACTCCAGCGCCCGCGTATCGCATCCAGCGCGACACCAATACCGATACGCCGCTTCCGCCCGACGAGCCTTTCGCCGCGAATCCGCCGGACGGCGCAATCATCGATTACTATCTGGCTCGCGCGTCTTCCGCTCCCGTCACGCTCGAAATTCTCGACGCACACGGAAGACTCGTGCGCAAATATTCCAGCGACGATAAGTCCGATGTTTCTGAAGAGGAATTAAAAAAACAGCTCATTCCGCTTTACTGGCTGCGTCCCTTTCGCGCTCTGCCGGCAGGCGCCGGCATGCACCGCTGGGTTTGGAATTTGCAGTATCCCGCCCCCGATTCCGCGCAACACGAATATCCCATCGCGGCGATTCCGGCAGTTACGCCGCGCTACCCGCTCGGCCCAACTGCTTTGCCGGGATCGTATACGGCTCGACTAACGGCAAACGGGAAAAGCTATTCGTCGACTTTCATTGTGAAGATGGATACGCGTGTCCGTGTCTCGAAAGCCGGATTGGAAAAAAAGTTTCAGCTCGAGACACAGTTAGCGTCGCTGCTAGGTGAAACGTCCATAGCGTTGTTGCAAGCGGGATCGCTTCGCGACTCGGTGCAAAAACTAAGCCAGCAAGCCAGTGGGCAAACCCGCGCCTCCATCCAGTCGTTCCGGAATAAACTCGCGGAGATTCTGGGCCCCGAGCCAGGCTCGCAGCCGCCGAGTCCCGAAGCGATAACACTCTCCGCAGTGAATGGCCAGGTCGCAACGCTGTATGGGCAAGTCTGGCAGGCCGACGCCGAGCCGACCGCCGCGCAGGCCGACTCCAGCACGCACGCCGAACACGATGCGCTAGAGTTGATGAAGCGCTGGGACGCTATCAAGACTTCCGATCTCCCCGCTCTCAACCATGTGCTCGACGGCTCTCACTTGCCGGAACTGAAGATTGAAGCCAATCCCCTCCAGGAAGACTCCGGCATGGATGAGGAATGACCTCTGAATCTAAAGAAGTTCGCATGAAAAAGCGCCGATAGGAGAAAAAAGTTAGTAGCAACAGCCCAACTCAATCCGGATGTGTGCAAGATATTGCAATCTCAACGACGTGCCCCCGTCACCTGCAAAATAATTGTCAAATTTCATCGCCCGGTGGATGGGATTAGACGCAGTCGCGGTATAATCCCTCGGCTTGATGTTCCGGAAAGAAACGCAATCCCAGCAGCTTCTTCTCTCCGGTGTTGCACTGTGGAACACCGCACCATTCGCGCCACATAACAGCCTAGTTAAAAAAACGAGAGGAAAATAATGATCAAGGTTCGTACGCTCGCACTCGCGCTTCTGACTATATTCTCGGTCGGGATTGCAAACGGCCAAACTTGGACACCCCTTACCAACCCCGCTCCCGTCTCCATGGGCGCAATGCTGCTGCTCACCGACGGTCGCGTGCTGGTGCATGAAGAACCAAATTGCAACCCCGGTACCGGCTGCGTCGGCAATAATTACGGAGTCTGGTACACATTAACTCCAGACATCAACGGCAGCTATGTCAACGGCACCTGGACCCAGGTTGCCACCCTGCCCAGCGGCTACGAGCCTCTCTTTTTCTCTTCGGCGGTGTTGCCGGATGGAAAAGTGGTGATTGCGGGCGGCGAATACAATTGCCCCAGCGGCAATTGCAGCGGCGTCTGGACGAGCCTGGCTGCATTGTATGATCCGGTTGCCAACACTTGGGCCAGCATCACCCCCGCCTTTCCTACTTCGTGGGAAGCTTACGGCGATGCGGAGTCGGTCGTTCTGCCCAATGGAACATGGTTGGCCACAGCTTGCTGCGCCAAGATTGTCGGCAAGAGCACTTTCCCGCTCTACTACAACTTCAACGAAGCTGGATTGAGCTTTACCTCCGAAGCCAGCGCCACTGACGGACAGTTTGACGACTTCGACGAGCAGGGCCTCACGCTGCTTCCCAACGGCAATGTTCTGACGGTGGATGCCTACGTGGGTCAGTACAGCAAAACCGGCATGAACTCCGAGATTTACAATCCCTCCACCAATACCTGGACCAGCGCCGGAAGCACCGGCGTGCAACTCTGGGATTCGGATTGCGGAAATGAAAATGGCGCGAGTTATGAGCTTGGGCCCGCGGTCCTGATGCCCAACGGCACAATCTTCCAAACCGGCGCCAGTTCCTGCGCGGCCGGCAACACCGCAACCTACAACTGGAGCACCGGCGTCTGGACGACTGGCCCGGTTTTTCCGAACAAGGACGCAGCCAACGATGCCCCGGCCTCGATTGAGACCAACGGCAACGTGATCGTGATGGGCAGCCCCTTTAGCGGAACGTTCTCCTCGCCCAGCAACTTTTACGAGTGGAACGGCAGCACGTTGACCTCTTACCCGAACCCATCGCGCGCTTCGAGCGATGCGTCGTACGTTGGACACTTGCTGGTGCTGCCCACCGGCCAGATCATGTTCACGGACTTCAGCACCACGGTTGAAATCCTGACCACCGCCGGCACTTACCAGAGCGCATGGCAGCCAACGATCACCACTTTCACTTCCAACCTGACGCCCGGTTCGACCTACTCGATTTCCGGAACTCAGTTCAATGGCTTAACGCAAGGCGCCGCCTACGGCGACGACTTCCAGGACGCCACTAACTATCCGCTGGTGCAAATTGTCAACAACTCCACGCACAACGTTGCCTATGCCAAGACCCACGGACACAGCACAATGGGAGTGGCAACTGGCAGCGCGATCGTTTCCACCAACTTTGACGTTCCTGCCGGAATCGAAACTGGAGCGAGCACGCTTTACGTGATCGCAAACGGCATTCCTTCGGCTGGCGTCGCGGTAACAGTTGGTTCGTCCAGCAGCGGCTTCAGCTTGTCTGCGAATCCGACTGCGGTTTCCGTAGCGCAAGGCTCGTCCGGAAGCTCCACCATCACCAGCACCACAACCGGCGGGTTTGATTCCGCTGTAACTCTATCGGCGACCGGCCAGCCCACGGGCGTGACCGTCACCTTCAACCCAACCTCGATCACCGGAAACGGCACTTCGACCATGACCATGGCCGTTGCCTCGACTACGGTTGCGGGCACGTACCCGATCACCGTGAAGGGAACTTCCGGCAGCACCGTGGAAACAACCACTGTTACGTTGACTGTCACCAGCTCGACGAAGGGCAGCTTTACCCTCGCCATTGCTCCTAAGACGGTCAGCATCGCTCCTGGCGGTCACGGCGCGGCCAAGCTCACGGCCACCGCGACTGGTGGCTTCAACTCGGCGATCGCTCTTTCCGCTAAGGGACAGCCCACGGGCGTGAACATCGTCTTCAATCCGGCGTCCATTGCGGGCGGCGCGGGCACTGCCGCTATCCAAATCAACAGCACCGCTAAAGCTGCGGCCGGAAGCTACACGATTACTGTCACCGGCACCGGCGGGGGCGTTACCGCAACGGCTACATTTACTCTCACCATCACATAGGCGGTGCGAACAACTCAACTAGAAAGGCCCGGATCGAAGATCCGGGCCTTTTCTGTGGCCGAAAAGCTCGTTGAAACTTTGGCCTAGCTTGGTCTTGGGAAGGGCACGACTTCAGTCGTGCCGCTAATTCCCTCGGCACTGATTGCGCTTCAGCGCCTGCGGACGCTGCTTTCGAGATCGAAAAAGAGAGCTATAAATTCTCTACTGCGCCCTGGAGTTGCTTTGCGATCTCCTCCGGCGCGATTCCATCCGCAAACCGAATCGGCGTTCCGATGCGCACGCCGATTTCTTTCGGCCGCGCGAATCTTCTTCCCGCATTCTTTACTTCAAACAAACCGACGATCCGCATCGGCAGCACGGGGACGCCTAAATTTTTCGCCAGCAGCCCGATTCCCGCGCGAAACGGATTTATTTTGCCATCCACCGTGTGCCGTCCTTCGGGAAACACAAGCACGCTATAATCGCGGTCAACAGCCGCTCCGGCATAAGCGAAGCTTTTGCGGAATCCGGCTTCGCGCGGCAGGGGAAACAAATTCAGCAACGAGACTCCTAATGCCCATTGGGTGCGATCGTAAATTCTTCCGAAGAATCCTCTGCTTTCTGAAGGAATCCGCAAGGCTTCCAGCGCTTCTCCTCCAGTCGCGGTGGCGAGGCGGTTGCGAAAGCGCGCAGGGAGAGCCGTTTGCACGAAACCTAAGTCCACGCCCGCGATGTGATTGCACACCACCAGCAGCGTCCCGTTCCAGCCGCGCAGATTTTCCCGCCCTTCGATTCGCGGCCAGCCGAGCAACATTAGAGCTGGAATCATCAAAAAATGCTGCGCCAGCCAGCGAAGCCACGTTACCGGCCAGCGCAATACCCAAGCCGGATAGTGATACTCGGCTTTTTTGGGAGTTTCGCCGCGCAACATCTTTTCCACATCACCGACAGTGCGCGCCGCGCTAAAGCGGGTTTCGCTCAAATCCACCTGATATCGATCTTCCAGCGCGCCGATCAGCTCCACGCGGTCGATTGAGCTGAGGCCGAGATCGGAATCGAGCTTCGATTGATCGTTGACTTCGGAAATATTGCGCCCAGTGATCCGGCCGACCAATTCCATCACCGGGCTCGCATTCGCGGAATCTTTTGCTCCCGCTTGCAGAATCTGTTTGGCCGCGAATTCGGCGATCACATTCCGCCGCGGCTTCTGGGTGCTGGTGCGCGGAAAATCTTGTTGCGGCCACTCTACCCACATTCTCATTCGCTGGAAGTCGGCGAGTGTTTTGTTCGCGCGCTCGACCACTTCTTGCAACTTCGCATTCTCGCGCTCGTCGCCGCGCATCATAACCACCGCGCAAGGTTCCGCGTTTCCGCCGCGCTCGATCCCGACCACAACGCAATCTTTCACTTCATGCTGGCTCCGCAGCGCCGCTTCGAGGTCTTCGGGATAAATATTCAATCCCGCCGGCGTGACGAGTACTTCTTTCTTGCGTCCCTTGAAGTAAAGATTGCCAGCCTCATCGAGCGCGCCCACGTCTCCGGTGTGGTACCAGCCCGCCTGATCGGCGACTCCCCGCTGTTTGTCCTTATCCGAATATCCTGACGCCACGCCGCTGCCTTTAATCAGAATTTCGCCATCTTCCGCCAGCTTCACTTCGCGGCCTGGCAATACTTTGCCAATGGAGCCCTTGCCCAACTTGAACGGATGATTCACGCTGATGAGCGAGGTCGTTTCGGTCAATCCATAACCCTGAATCGCCGCGTATCCAAGCCGGTCCCAGAATTTTTCGGTGTCGGCATCAAGCGCCGCGCCCCCGCAAATAAACGCCCAGAACTTCCACCCGAACTGTTTGCGAATGTCGCGGAAAATCCACCAGCGGCGCAGGAAATGTTTCCCTTCCGATGTGCGAAACCGCCGCCGAAAATCTTCAGTGGTTTTTTTACCCTCGGAATCCGCTTCGAGATCGCGCTCGATCTTCTGTTTCAAAGACTGCAAAACTCTTGGCACGCTGACCAGCACCGATACTCGTTCTCGTTTGATCGTGCTAACAATCTCCGATGGTTTCAATTCCTCCTGAAAAATCACAGTCCCGCCCAGCAACGGCGGCAAAAACATTCCCAGAAATTGCCCGAACACATGGCTCAGCGGCAACAGATTCAAAAACCGCACCGGATGCACCCATCGTTCATACTTCAAATAAGGCTGCATCGCCCGCTCCAGCGGATCGATGTTGGCCAGCACGTTGCCATGCGTAATCACGACTCCCTTCGGCTCGGCGGTAGTCCCGGAGGTAAATACAATCTGGAGAGTGTCATCGCGTCCGATAGCCGCATCTGCGCGCGATGGTAGCGCCGGCGTCCCGCCAGCAGCGGCGTTTAAATCTTCGAGCACTATGTAAGGGAGCGCGTTCGCGGGTGGAATATGTCTCCGCGAACAAACCCAGAGCCTCGCCTCAACCTGCCGCGCAACCCGCGCCGCAAAATCCGCCGAAGCCGCATCATCCATTGGAACCACAACCACGCCGCACAAAGCGCATCCAAAGAACGCCGCAACCCACCCCGCGCAATTCTCCCCCCACAGCATCACCCGCTCGCGCTTGCCGATCCCGCGCGACTCCAGTTCCCGGCGAAACCCTATCGCCATTTCCAGAACTTGCCCGTAGGTGAGCCACTCCATGCGGTAGCCGCGATGCTGCCCGTAGGCGCGTTCACCAGAGTGCGCATGAAAGTTCGTTAGGAAGAACTCCGCTAGGCTTTCAGCCATTAGTTAAAAGTGTAGGCGAGGCCAGCGTGTAATTGCAGGATTTTCCGTCTAGCGTCCAACTTCTACATTGAACATGACGGCAAGAAGGTGGAGCATGCGGGAGTGGGGAACCCGAACAGCCAGTCGATGAGGATCAATTAAACCAGGCTGGAGATCCTTTATGCGAAGCCGGCCCCGCCACGCTGACGGTTCTAATCGCCGATAATCCGTCAAAGTGTCTGCCGTTGTAGCGGCGAATTGGTTCGCAGTTCACTCCCGCCCCACGCCCAGCGCATCCGCCACCCGATTAATATAGTTAAACCATGAAGCGATCAGCGTAATCTGCAAAATCCCGCGATCGTCAAATCCTGCTGCCCGCAATCCCTCAATATCATTTTTCCAAACGCGCGTAGCGTCCCTGGTCAGCTTCACGACATAGTCCATCATCACGCGTTCCTGCGGCGTGATGGGTGCGGTCGTATAATCTTTTTCCAGCGCCTCCACCAGTTCTTTATCCAGCGTCACCCTGCGCAGAAACTCTGCGTGCGATTCGATTCAATACACGCACCGATTGGTCACCGAAACCATCGTCGCGATCATTTCATGTTGCCGCCGGCTCAAGGGCAACTCCGGCGACATGAGCGCGCCAAAAGTTCCGAACGCATGATAGAGCGCCTCCGGTATCAGCGTGTGCGAGCCTACAATCGACGAGCCTCCCGATTCATCCGGATGCACCGGAGCGCCATACTCTTTGGGATATAACGACCGCTGCGCTTCGATGGCCTTGCGCATCTTCTCATCGGCCTCGTTAAGAGAAACGGTTTTGATCCATGTCATAACCGAGCGCCTTTCGATAATGAACGAACTTTTGTAGCGTGAGGTTAAGCTATTTCGCGCCAGTGGCCCATAGTGTATTTGCATTAACGGAGGGTTGTTAAGCCGCGCGTCGGAGGCCAATGGTTTGGCGCGCAATGGCGGCCAGCCGCTCAGTCAAATAAACTAAAAGAGTATGCCAGACATTATTCGACATCATTCAATCGCGCCTTTCGCCCGCGCTGGAAAGCTCGTAGCCGGGATTCTCACTCTGAGCGTCATTATGACGGCGCTTGTTTTGTCCCAGGATTCGAAACAAGCTACACCGCCAGCAAAACCGGCTCAAACCAGCGTTCAAACAAACTCCCAAACCGCAAGCGCGGCCCTTCCGCCGGTTCAACTCGATAGCGAAGCCGTATTGCACCACCTGAATCAGCTCATCAGTTGGTATCGGCACTCCACCACTGGCATTCAATCCGTCGGACTGCCCAGCGACGCCATTTATCAGGACAATATGCAGAGCCTGGGCGCTCAGGCAGTGCGGCTCGCATTCCAATCGGCGAGAGCCGAGGCTGCGATCATCGCCGCCCAGCAAAAGGCCGGCGGCGCAACTCAGCCCTCGAGCGAAACAACACAGCAGCAGAACCTGGCGCAGTTGCAAGCTAAGACTTCGGCGCAGGTCGATCAACTGCAATCGCAAATCGAAGATCTAAACGCACAGATCGCGAAAACGCCCGCCGCGAAACGGGGCAACCTCACTTCTCAGCGTGACGCTTTGCAGGGCGAGTTGGATCTTCAGAAGGCATTGCTTGACGCCGTGCAGAAAATGGCCGCGTTCGTGGAATCGAATGGCGAAATCGCCGGCGGCCTCGAAGGCAGCATCAATCAACTGGCGCGTTCGATTCCTGAAGTGCTGGCATCGAGCGCTGCGGCGCAGAAAACTCCGGCTCCCGCGGCCGCTCCGGTGAAACCTTCATTGGCAAACTCCGGCGGGCTGATCAGCGAAACCATAAGCTTGTATGACTACATGAGCGCCGAGCGCCAGATTAGTGGATTGACGAAAGAGACCAACATTACGCGCGACATCGCGGATCGCCTTCGCGCGCCCTTGCGCGATGCTCTCCGCGCGACGATTCAACAGAGCCAAAAATTGGCCGGCCAACCGGCCGCCAGCGATCCTCAACAGTTGCAGGAGGAGCGAAAAAACTTTCAGGCTCTCACCGAGCGCTTCAAGCAGCTTTCCGCCGCGATGCTTCCGTTGAGCCAGGAAATCATCGTCCTCAACGACAGCAAAACGAATTTCGATGAGTGGCGCAACTCGATCTCCCGTGAATCGAAATTCCTGCTCCGTTCCGTGCTTTTGCGCGTGTCTGCAATTCTTGTGGCGCTGGCGATCATTCTGGTTCTCTCGGAAATCTGGCGCCGCGTCACGTTCCGTTATGTGAGCGATCCCCGCCGCCGGCGCCAGTTTCTGGTGATGCGCCGTGTGGCGATCGGCTTCCTGATCGTGATCGTCTTAACTCTCGGCTTCGTCAGCGAGTTCAGTTCGCTCGCCACCTTTGCCGGATTCATTACCGCCGGCATCGCCGTGGGATTGCAAGCCGTTCTTCTTTCCGTGGCGGCTTATTTCTTCATCATCGGACGTTATGGTATTCGCGTCGGCGACCGCATCAGCGTCGCGGGTATTACTGGCGACGTAGTCGATATTGGGCTGGTGCGAATGTATTTAATGGAGTTGGGCGGAAGCGGGCTGGATTTCTATCCGACCGGACGCATCGTCGTCTTTTCAAATTCCGTGCTTTTTCAAACGGGCACGCCGCTGTTTAAGCAGATCCCCGGGACCGAGTACGCATGGCACGAAGTCGTGGTAATGATTGCGCCCGATGGAAATCATAAAGCCGCGCAGGAAAAACTTGTGGCCGCCGTGAACGCGGTCTATTCGCAATATCGCGAAGAGATCGAACGCCAGCACCGCGAGATCGAGCGGCGCGTCGATATTCAAGTGGAAGCCCCTCGGCCCGAAGCCCGCCTTCAATTCGTCGACGCGGGATTGGAGTTGCTGGTGCGCTATCCCGTGGAACTGCGCAAGGCTCCGGACGTCGACGAAGAGATGACCAGAAAAGTTCTGGGCCTGATCGAAACTGATTCGGCGCTGAAAGCCGCTGTCGCTGGCACGCCGAAGATTCGCTCAGCAGTAAAGGGATAAGTGATTTGGGAAGGGGTTGAAAGGGCGCGACTTCCGGTCGCGCCGCAAGCCCCCCTAAATACGAACCGACGCACTTACCTCAATGTGAACGATCCCTTCACCCGGATATCCCGCGACGACGATCCAATTAACACGTCAAACTGTCCGGGCTCCGCAACCCAATCTTTTTTCGCCGTGCTGTAAAACGCCATGGCGGAGCGATCAAGCGAAAAATGAACCTCTTTCGATTCGCCCGCCGCCAGCTCAACTCGGCGAAAACCTTTCAGTTCCTGTACCGGACGGTCCACGCTCGCGTGGTCGTCATGTACATAAAGTTCGACCACCTCCGCGCCGGGACGCAGACCGCTGTTGCGCACCTGCACGCTGACTTCTACAGGCTGGTCAGCCGATGTCTCGTTCGGCGAAACTTTCAGATCGCTGTAATCGAACTTGGTATAAGAAAGACCGTAGCCAAACGGAAACAGCGGCTCGATTTTTTTCGTGTCGAAATACCGGTAGCCCACGTAAATTCCTTCCGCGTATTCGACCTGAAGATTCTTGCCGGGATAGTGTCCGTAAGCCGGAGAATCCTCCCAGCGCTTCACAAAAGAAACCGGAAGTTTCCCGGAAGGATTCGCGTTGCCGAATAAAACGTCGGCGATTGCATTGCCGCCCTCCTGCCCGCCATACCACATATCCACAATCGACGGAACTTGATCGATCCACTTCGACATGATCACAGGGCCGCCTGCATTGATCACAACAACCGTATGTTTGTTGACCTTGGCCACAGCCGCAATAAGTTCGTCCTGTCCCGCGGGCAGATCGAGCGACTTGATGTCAAAATCTTCCGACTCGAGTTTAGGAAACCGGCCTACGACGACGATCGCAACGTCGGCTTTTGCTGCGGCGCTCACGGCTTCATTTCGGAGTTGCTCCGCAGTCTCGTTTCCGGCGGGTTCGCCTTCCATCGTAGCGCCCAACGCATAAGTGACTTGCAGCCGCTGGCCTGCACGATCCTGAATCCCTTTCAGCGGCGACACCGAATACTTTGGCGTGACCAGCGAGCTTCCGCCTCCGCCGGTTCGAGCTACGCCAGCGTTGGGGCCAATCACGACAACCGAGTGAATCTTCGACACATCGAGCGGAAGCAAATCGCCGCCGTTCTTGAGGAGGACAATACTCTCCGTCGCCGCCTTACGCACAAAAGCTCGTTGCTCGGGAGTATCGATCTCGCCAGTCGCCTGATGATGTGATTTATCAAATTGTCCGCTGACAAATATCACGCGGAGAATACGGCCTACGTTATCGTCAATCGTCGCGGTAGAAATTTTCCCGGCCTTGATATCCGCCAGCACTTTCTCCGGTGTGAGCCAGCGTCCGCCGTTGCCCGCCGCCTGTGCGCCCGGCCTTTTCAGCCAGTCCTCCGCTGGTTCTCCGCCTGGCATCTCTAAATCCATGCCGGCATTCACCGTGGCAGCGGTGCTGTAGGTGCTGCCCCAATCGGAGACCACGAAGCCTTTGAATCCCCATTCCTTTTGAAGAACATCTTTCAAGAGAAAAGGATTTTCGGCGCAGTAAACGCCATTCAGTTTGTTATAGGCCGACATTACCGACCACGCGTCCGCTTCCTGCACCGCAGCCTTGAAAGCGGGAAAATAAATTTCGTGCAGAGCGCGCTGGTCGATGACCGCGTTAATGCGATGCCGCTCGAATTCCTGATTGTTCGCGTCAAAATGTTTGACGGTCGCGATGACTCCTTCGCCCTGAACTCCCTTGATGTAGGCCACCGCGAGTCGGCTGGTGAGATAAGGATCTTCGCCGTAACCCTCGAAATTTCTCCCCCACAGCGGCGTGCGATTAATGTTTACCGTTGGGCCCAGAATCATGTCGCGCCCTAATGCTTTCAATTCCTGACCGATTGCCTGACCTTCGCCTTGCAGCAGATCAATGTCCCAGGTGGCGGCCATCGCTACCCCGGCGGGAAAAGAGGTCGTTGTGACTTTCTTGCTGGAAACGGCGGCATTCGTCTGAGCCGACGGTCCGGCCCAGGATCGAATTCCGATTGGCCCGTCGGCCATTTTTATGGAGGGAATGCCCAGCCGTTCGTTGGGAACGCTTTGCATCCAGTCGGCCCCGCTGAGCATGGCGACTTTTTCTTGCAGCGTCATTCGGCCAAGCAGATCCTGAACACGTTGGTCGACGGGAAGGCTGGGGTTCTTGTACGGCAGCGCCGCAGAAGCATTCTGACTCTGAGCGACGCCGAATACGCCAGAAAAGAAAATCAAAATCACGCACGATAAACGCTTCATTCGTTTCTCCCAAAAAAATGCCGCTGCTATTGCCGCTGGTCCGGCGGCTGGTTGGAACCGTTCTGCAAACTCTGGAACTGCTGCATCTCGCGCTGCGCCTCTGCCGTCTTCCCTTGCTTGCGGTAGAGAGCGGCCAATCCGAAGTGGGCTTGCGCGGCGAGAGAACTTTGGCTCTCGATGGAAAGTAGCTTAGTCCAGGCCTTCTCGGCGGCAGCAGCGTCGCCATCCAGCGATGCCGCTTTGCCCAGCGAATATAGCGTCTCTGGCATGCCAGGCATCAACTTGTCGGCGCGCGCGAGTTCCAGGCGCGCCTCATGGACCTTTCCTTGCTCGAGCATCGCCGCACCCAAACGGTACGCAGTCTCGGCGTTTCCCGGCTGCAATTTAGCTTGCGCTCGATATTCTTTCTCGGCATCGGCCCAGCGCGAAGCGCCAGCATACACCTCTCCAAGTTCGAGGTGAACTTCCGGCAGTTCCGGACGCAGGCGCAAAGCCTCGCGGTATTCCTTTTCCGCCTCCGGCATTCGGCGCAACACAAAATAGTTTTCCGCCATCGCCTGATGGGCGCGGGGAGAATCCGGGCTCGCCGCTAGCAAAGTGTCAATCGACTGTTTGGAAAGCAGACCTCCGGCGCGTCCCAGATAATAAAGCAAGTCTGGATCGTTCGGACGTTTTTGCAACGCAGCCTGCAAATTTGCGATGGCTTCGGCGAACTGTCCGGTTTCTATTTCGGCGATGCCCAGAGCGCTCTGCTCATTTACCCGCGCCAGATGAGGGATTGCCTCGGCCGCGTATCCTTGCGCCAGCAGCGCGTACCCCAGCAACTGATGCGCGGGGGCGAGGTTCGCATCCAGTTCGAGGGCATGTTTAAGCGGCGCGACGGCCGCGCCAAATTCGCGCTCCTCCATGTAGGCTTGGCCCAGGCTTACAAAACCGAGAGCGAGAGTTGGATCGATCTCGGTAACTTTATGGAACTCGTCGACCGCAACGGAAAAATGTTTTTCAGATTCCGCTTTGCGTCCGGCTTCGAGATGTTGCATCGCCTCGGGCGAGGCGGTTTGCAATGCCAGCCAAAGGATGAGAACGGATCGAATCACGGACGCTCCGGTTCGCGCACTTCTTCCCGTACCTTTTCGCGCACTTCTTCCCGTACTTGGAGGAATTGATCTGCGGAAACATTATTCACGACTTGATGAATTCCCGAAGGCCAGAAAATTTCGACTGTGGCCGACTTCGCGGCTCCCAGTCCGAAATGCAGCCGCTTATCGTTCGCGGATTCGTAGCTGCCTGCGGTCGTGCAGAAACGCATTTGCCCATTCACTTGCACTCGCGCTCCCAGGCCATCGCGATTGCTGCGCGTGCCTCGCAGTGTGATCGTCAACCAATGCGCGCTTCCGCCGCGGTTGTAAAAAAACTGCGGATGCGCGCCCAGAACTGTGGTGACCGCATCGATCCAGCCGTCGTTATTCAGATCACCGAATGCCGTGCCCCGGCCGGCAACCAGCGCATCGGTTCCCGCGTCAACGCGCTCGAAGCGGCCATTATGATTCAACGCCAGCAAAGTCGGCTCCAGATAATGCAGCGAAGGGTCGATGGCTTCCACGTTGTCGAGCACGTGTCCCTGAGTGATGAACAAATCTTTTTGTCCGTCATTGTCGAAATCTTCGAGGCCAATGCCCCAGCCGGAGGTTACTCCAGAAAGCGCCGTGACTCCAGTTTGCAGGCCGCGGTCGCTGAACTGACCATCGCCGTCATTGTGAAACACCGCGTAAGTCTGTCGCGGCAAGGTGGTGACAATCACATCCGGCTTGCCGTCGTTATCGTAATCCTGAAATACAGCGCCCATGCCTGAGAGCGGCCCGCCATCGAGATTGAGCGCCGCGCCCGCTTGCAGCGCAACTTCGCTAAACGTGCCGTTGCCATTGTTGTGAAACAAATATTGTTGCATGCCATCATTGGCGACATAGACGTCGGTGAATCCATCGCCATCGTAATCGGCGAAGGCCACGCCGAGACCGTGGCCTTTCTTGGCGGCGATGCCTGACTTCTGGCTGACATCCTCGAAGGTGCCGTCTCCGCGATTGTGATAGAGAATATTCGTGGTCCGCGGAAATTCTCCCGGCGGACAGTAAGTATGAAAGTTCCCGCCGCAATCCTTGCTGTGCCGCGTGTCCCAATCCATGTAACGAGTGACGAAGAGGTCCAACTTGCCGTCGTTATCGTAATCGAAAAATCCCGCCGAAACCGACCAGCCGCCGCCCGCAACGCCGGCCTTAGCCGTAACGTCGGTGAATGTGCCGTCTCCATTGTTGTGATAAAGAATATTTTTTCCGTAGCTGGTCACATAAAGGTCGGGATAGCCGTCGTTATCGTAATCGCCCACAGCCACGCCCATGCCGTAGTTTCCGTCACCTGCGTTCGCGAGGCCGGCCTGCTCGGTGACATCGGTGAAGCTGCCATCTTTATTTTGACGGTAAAGGCGATTCCAATATCGTGGATCGTGGCGATCGAAATCGTCTGGATGCCTGGGATCGACGCGGCCTCCGTTCACGAAGAACACATCCAGAAGCCCATCATTGTTGTAATCGAGGAGTGCCACGCCGCCGGGCATAGTCTCGATCAGATATTTTTGCGGCGTTGCAGAATTTTGCAGGGTGAAGTCAACTCCCTTTGGCAGCCTCACTTCGAGAATCGAACCTGCGCCCGCGGCCAGACCGGCGATCAAAGCGGAGGTTCCGACGATTTGAAAGAGACGGTTTAACATCCCAACACAATTGCCACAGCGTCAGAGCCGCGGCGAATGGATTCCTGCCGCAACTAATCTTTTAAAACAAGAACTTCAGCGCGAACTGAACCAGCCGCGGATTCGTCCCCGGCGCAGTAGCGGTGACCACGCCAAAGTCCGTGTTATTCGTGCTACAGCATATCGTGTTTGGCGGGGCGAATTGGGCCCGGTTAAAAAGATTGAAAACCTCCATTCGGAATTCAAGGCTGAAGCGCTCATAAGCGTCGAACGGAATCTTCTTGAATAACGCGAAGTCGAAATTACTCACGCCGTTGGAACGAAGGGTGGGATCGACGCGGGGCTCGCTGCCGAAAGTAAAATCAGCCGGCGCGGTGAAACACGCCGTATTGAACCATTCCGTCAATCTTTCGACATCGCCGGCCGCATTCGACTTGTGGCATCCCGCCAAAATGTTTGGGCGCGAACCCGTGCCAAACAATGTTGCGTCGTTCGCCTGGCCATTGCTGAAGACCAAAGGGAACCCCCGTTGAAATGTAGTTACTCCGTCAACGCCCCACCCTCCGATAAATTTGTTGAGGCCATCCCCCACGTTGGCAAGATATCTCCGCCCCTGCCCAAATGGCAGATCGAGAACGTAGCTGATGACCAGGCGCTGCGGAACATCCTGTGACGACAATGACCGTTCGTTGCGAAGATTATTGTTATCCTGAATTGCGCCCACGCCGGTTTCGAGCCACGAGGTAAGCGTGTCGGTATTACTGATGAGTTTGGAATTTGTGTATGCGACCAGCAGCGATCCTGCCCCGGCGAAACGCCTCTGTGCCGTCACTTGCAGGGAATGATAAATGCTGCCGAACGATCCCTGGCCCGCGAGTTCCACGCCCGTGTATTGCGGGAACGGCCGAAGTAACTGGCCTTGGGTGGTGGTGGGAGCGGCGAGCGCTAACGCCTGTCCATTGATAAAGAAGGGATTAGGCGTTGACTGCAAGAGTGTGACCGCTGATCTGCCTCCGGTTGCGTATTGTGCCGCCGCCTCGCCCAACAAGCCGTCGGAAATTTGATTCACCTGCTGAGAGTACTGTTCCAGGTGCGTGCCTTTCGATCCTACGTAGGCGGCCGACAAAAGGAATCCCGCCGGAAGTTCTCGTTCAATATCCAGATTCCATTGCTGGACATAAGCGGAAGGATGGTTCGCGCGATCTACTTCGGTGATGGATTGTACGGTTTGCGTGAGGAATTGCTGCGTGCCCTCCGTTCCGAGACTGCGTCCCGGAGGCGCCGAAATGCCGTTAGGGAAGGGCAGGGAAATTGAGTCGAATGGATGCGTGCCGTCCACCGTGCCCGTGTAAGTAGTGGCAGCGGCGTTCACCATATCGTTGTCCGGATTCAGCGCGAACGACACATAATTCGGCACCCAGAAAATTCCGTAACCGGCGCGAACCACCATCCGGTGCGTAAGGTTATAGGCGAGGCCGATTCGCGGCGCCAGATTCTCTTTATCCAAAGCAACGTTGTTCCGGCTTCCCCTGGGAACAAGAAATACGTCTCCCAAGATCGGCGAAGAGCCGGCTGGAAGAAACTGGCTGAGATAACTTGCGGCGCGAGGATCGAAATAGGTCAGGCGGTTGTAGCGCTCGGACCACGGACCTTGCAAGTCGTAACGCAGGCCTAAAGTCGCAGTGAGCGCCCGGCTTACCTGCCAGGTATCGCTGAAATAGAACGCTCGATAGACTTGTTTGCCGGCGGTGAAGTCAGGTACCACAGCCTGGGCAAAAAAATGATTCTCAAAGTTGCTGAAGTTGTCGGCGTATCCCATCAGAAAATCGGCGAAGGAAAATCCGGTGAAGCAAGGCTGGCTGGGAGCGCAGAAATCGAAGGCTCCGCTGCCTACATTTGTCTGCGCATAGTTGTCATAGCCGGTTTCCAACTGCATGCCAAAGCGATAGCGGTGGCGGCCCCGCATGAGGGTCAGGCTTGGCGACAAGTTGTATTGAGTATTGCGGTCCTGAATAAAACTCTGCCCCTGCGTGCACATGATGTTGTCGGTGATGTTGGCCACGCACGGCGTGGGGGGAGTTCTCATGCCGGCCGGCACAATCGAGTTATAGCTCGCGGGCCAACCGATTGAAGTCAGATCGAATCCGGCATTCTTAGGATTGCGGTTGTACCTGAAGCGGCTGAGGCTGGCGTTGAAGTCGAAAATCGTGGTCGGGGCAATGTTGTAGTTATAACCCACAGCCAACGCGTCGGAGTTGTAGGTTTCGGAGCAACGATCGACGCACAATCCATTGCCCAGCGGATCGATGGGAAGATCGAGCACGCTCCAGTGACTGAATCTAAGAAATAGCCGCTGCCTGCCGCTGATGTCCTGGTCGATACGGGCGACGATTTGATCCTGGTCTCCTCCAGTTCTCGCAACCGTATTGAAATTGTTGATCGTGCCCGCCGGCGTCACCAATCCTGCGACGTTCGGCGCCGGCCAAAGATAGAGCAATGCCTTGGCGGTTGGATTGATCCGGCCCGGGGGAATGACGTTGCCCTGCAATGGCGCCGGATTTGCGTTGCTGCCGGGACATGCGCCTTGCCCATTCACCACTCCAGCGCAGGGATCTAGAAGCTGCGTGTCGATCGAAGAGAAGTCGCCGGCTCGTTCCGCCACCGTGGGAACCGTGGTGGTGAATTGCTCTCCGGTGCGCAGCCGGAACCCTTCCCAGCTTGCGAACCAGAACGTACGATTCCTGCCGTCGTAGCGCGGAAAATAAACCGGGCCGCCGGCCTCGATTCCGAACTGGTTCTGCACCCAGGGTGGCCTCGGCTTTCCGGCACTATTCAGGAAGAAATCGTTTGCGTTAAAAATCCGATTACGCAAATACTCGTAAGCTTCGCCGTGCAACGAATTCGTGCCGCCTTTCGTGCTCAGGCTTGTCACTCCACCCGCGAATTTTCCCCACTCTGCCTCTAAATTGCTGGTCTGAACTTTGAACTCTTGAATTGAATCCTGCGTTGGAATCAGAATCGGCAAATTGATGTATCCGATGTTGAGGGGCTGTCCGTCGAGATATTCGGCGCTCTGGTTTCCGAATGAGCCGTTGACCTGATAATTGTTCCAGCCAAACGGATTTACCCCCACCGGCGTGCCCGTGGAACTGCCCTGCGGAATCACGGAAGGAGCAAGGACGATCAGGTTAAAAACATTTCGTCCGTTGAGCGGCAACTCATTCGCTTTGCGTTGTTCGACGACCGTGCCAATAGTGGAAGATTCGGTATCGAGCGGCGGCGCGCTTCCCTCCACTGTCACGCTTTCTGACGCGGATCCCAGAGTCATCTCAAAATTTACTTCCACGGCGTCCTGTACGTGCAGAATCACTCCCGACTGAATCACAGCTTTGAATCCCAGTTTTTCGACTTCGATGCGATAGCTTCCGGGAGGCAGGTTCGATATGTAATAGGTGCCAGTCTCGTTGGTCAGCCCCTGATAGTGAATCTGAGTGCCGGTATTGATGGCGGTCACTTCGGCGGTGGCAATGACCGCCTTGTTGGGATCGGTCACTCTTCCGGTTAATGACGCGCTGGTGGACTGCGCCCGCAGGACTCCGGCGAGGAGAGTGCTCAGCAAAAGGGCCCGGACCACTCGGCGCATACGAACTTTAATGTACTCTGCCGCGCAAGTCTTGGCTGACGATCGCTCGAAGTCGTTCTTTTTTACTGAATCCACAATTTCATATCCGGGCGCGAATAAATACGTTAAGCGGGGCGAATCTGTACCAGGTATTACGAATTTGGGTCTATCCGTTTAATGGCATGCTTTTATCTGGAAAAACGATTAGCTGCTGGTGTATGTTGCGAAAGCCGATTGGCACAGCGCCCCGGAAAGTGGCTAATCAGCTGCTTGACTGGCTGACCACATTCTGGCCAGGGCCGCACCAAGAACACCTCAATATGAGCTCTCCCGCTAACGGACGCGCCCTCACCATCCCCTGGGATTGGAGCAGGCATCAGAGCCATTCGGTAGAGATATCGGAAGCCCCCCCGATTCGGCCTCCCACGGACGAGGAGTTAATGGCCGGTTTGCAGGCCAAGGATGCCAATGCCCTCGAAGCTCTCTTTGGGCGATACGCCCGCCTGGTAAGCAGCATCGCTTTTCGTATTTTGCGCGACTATAGCGAGGCGGAGGAAGTCGTCCAGGAGGCCTTTTTCTATATTTACCAACAGTCTAAAGTTTTCGACCCGGCCCGCGGCGGCGCCAAGGCCTGGATCGTCCAGGTTGCCTACAGCCGCGCGCTCGACCGCAGAGATTATTTGTTACGAAGGGGCTTTTATGGTGGTACAGAAATCGACTCTCTCGACGATACACTAATTGGAAAGATCGACGTGGAACGGGAAATCGGTTCTCGAATCAATCTGGGCCATCTGCAAAAAGCATTTGAAGGCTTGACCGAGATGCAGCGCCGGACGATCGAGTTATTCTATTTTGAAGGAATGCAGTTGAGAGAGATCAGCGAAAAATTGCACGAACCCTTCGGCAACGTGCGCCATCACTTCTATCGCGGCCTGGAAAGGCTGCGCAAGAGTCCCTCTGTTCAGAGGCTTCGGGGAAACTAGTGACGCCGCAGGAAAACCATCCCGGTATTCACGAGCGTTTCAAGCAACTCGGGGCCCTGGCCTATTCCGGCACCCTCACGGCCAGCGAGTGGTTCGAGCTGAAGTCTCATTTAGCCGTTTGCGAAGATTGCCGCGAGACTTACCGCGAATATCAACTGCTGACGACCGAGGGTATTCCATTCCTGGCGGCGAACTATGCCGATCCACGGGAGCGCGAAGACTGGGACGATTCGCCTTCACGTGAAAAACTGCTCGTCAGCATCGATCAGGCGGAGCCTTTGCCCGACGCTGGATTCGCCAACCCCGTTCCCGGCTTTACTCATCCGCACCCGCTTTGGGGAATTAATAATCAATTTGTAAAAGGCGCTCTCGCCGCTTGTCTCGGAATCGCCGTAATATTCGCCGTTTACGGCGCGGCCCGCCAGGCCAACCACCGGACGACGCAGGTATCGCAGTCGCAGCCGGGCCCAGCGGAGCAACTACAGATAGCGAGACTTGCCTTCGAAAAACGCTCCGGAGACCAGTTGGTGCAGTCGCAATTGGCGAAAATTTCGGAGATGCAAGCGCAGACTGCCCGGCAGGAGCAGGAAGTTGGTAAGTTGAGAGCCGCTCTGCGCGCCCTGGAAAGTCATTCCCGCGAACTCGAAGCCACAAACGGCGCGACCGAAACGCAACTGCGCGAGGTCGCCGAGCAGCGCGACGGACTTAAGGCGCAACTGCAAGAGGCCGAACAATCGAACCAAGCGCTGAAGGCGGAATTAGTGAGCCTGCGCACGGAGCATGAGCGCGTGCTTTTGCATACGGCGTCGCTCGAATCGAGAATTAGCGATCTCTCCGCTTCCGGCAAGGATCAGGAGCGCAAGATCGACGACGATGAACGTTTCCTCGCCTCCGATCGCGATATCCGCGAACTGATGGGCGCGCGCAAGCTCTACATTGCCGACGTTTTTGACGTCGACAGCGGCAGCCGCACCCGCAAGCCTTTTGGCCGAATTTTCTACACCCAAAGCAAGTCGCTGATTTTCTACGCCTTCGATCTTGACCGGCAGGCCGGAGTCAAGAATGCCAGCATCTTCCAAGTCTGGGGCCAAAAAGACGCGGAGCTGGGCGAGAAACCGCACGCCACCAATCTCGGCATCTTGTATATGGACAGCGAATCTAACCGCCGCTGGGTACTGCGCGTGGACGATTCAAAACAGCTCGGTGAAATCGACGCAGTCTTCGTCACCGTGGAACCTCACGTCGGAAATCCCAAACCTACCGGCAAGCCGTTTCTTTATGCGCTTCTGCGCAAAGAAGCCAACCATCCTTAAGGCCACGTTTCAACGCCTGCCTAAATAATAGTTTTTCCTCTTTATGGTTCTCGACAAATCTTTCCTGGTAGAAAAGTGGTACACATCCTGTAACCTTCCCGTAATACTGTAAGGACACTAGTGTGAGCGCTGTAGTCGTGTGCGCCGATTCGGTGTCCGCTCACAAATTACTCTTGATCGCTTCCCACTGGGGGGAAACATGGATACACGCAGGTTCTGGACAATCGTTCTGTCGCTGAATTTTCTTGTCCTCGGCTGGTGCGCCTCGGCATACGCGCAATCCACCTACGGCTCGGTAGCCGGCTCCGTCACAGACTCTTCGGGCGCCATCGTTGCGGACGCCAACGTGACCCTCACCAACCTGGGCACAGCCGAAAAGCGCACGCAATCGAGCGGCAGCGACGGGCTGTTCACCTTCGTGAACCTGTTCCCCGGCCAATACCGGATCGACGTCGAGAAGCAGGGCTTTAAACACTTCGTGCGCACCCCGGTCACCGTCGAAGTGCAGCAAGACACCCACATTGTCGCCGCCCTGCAAGTCGGCGAAGTGAGTCAGATTGTGGAAGTAACGGCGGAAACCCCGCTGCTACAAGCAGAAACGAGTTCTTTGGGGCAAGTCGTAGAGCAACGCAAGGCTAACGAACTCCCCTTGAACGGCCGAAATATTTTTAACCTGATCACTGTCTCTCCGTCGGTGATCGCGCAGGGCGGGTCCGGCGGAACTCCTGTCGGCCAGAATCCATTCAGTTGGGGCAATTATCAGGTCGGAGGTTCGTTTGCCAACCAGGGGGCTCAATACCTTGATGGTCAACCTTTGAACATCGGCTACATCAATCTTCCCATCATCATTCCCACTCAGGATTCCATCGGCGAATTCAAGGTTCAGTACAACAATCTCGGCGCAGAATGGGGCAAGTTCTCCGGTGGCTGTGATTAACCTGAGCACAAAATCAGGCACGAATGCTTTCCATGGCGTCAGGCTTACGAGTTTCTGCGCAATAAGGATTTGAACTCGAACGAATACTTTTACAAACATGAATGAACTGGCCAACGGTCAGTCCAATACGCCTCCGCCGTGGACGTTCAGAACCATTACGGAGTAAACTTTGGCGGTCCCATCATTAAAGATAAGACCTTCTTTTTCGTGAGTTGGGAGCAGTTCAGACAGCGCTACGGATCTCCTTTACTACCACAGTGCCTATCGCCGCCTTCCGTACCGGCGATTTCTCCGCGCTTTGCCCGTCGCCGAGGCTCAGGGCGGAGCGGCGGCACTCTTAACGCGGGCGGCTAATTGCGGCGATCCCAGCCGGCCAGCTTTATGACCCGTATAGGGTGAATCTGCAACGGGCGCGCGCACCCTCGGTATGCGAATCAACTCCCAAATTCCCTCCCGAACCGAATTCAGCACGGCAGGACAAGCGCTGTGGGAAGAGCTTACATCCCGGCGCCGACCGACCCGACCTTTAAATAACTGAATTTGAGGGCGGCAGGCAGCGCGGCGGAAACACCAACGAATTTGTTGCCCGCGGCGACGAGAACCTCAGCGGCAAGACCCGTCTGTTCGGACGCTTCACCTACTTCGGAATGCTTGACCTCCCGTCGAATCCTCTGGGAACCGGTTTATGCGCTGACCGTTGCGCGGAGAATTTTCACAGCAAAGTGCTCGCGATTGACGTGAACCATGCCTTCACTCCGAATATGCTCGACATCTGAACATTGCGGGAAGCCGTTTTGTTTATCGCCGCTCAGCCGCTTCTCTCCGGTTATGACCTTACGACAATCGGTTGGCCTTCCAGTTACAACGCGTTCCGCGATTCATGCGGACTCCTCCCACCCCGGCTTTCCCGTTTCCTAACGATGTCGGAAAGACGCAGGGCAACAGCGCAATCGGCGACCACAATACGCAATACAACATCTCGCCTTCCGTTACCATTATTAAAGGCAAGCACACGCATTCAGACGGGAGCACAATACGAGTTCGGCCAGGACAATTATTTTCAAACCAACATCGCCAGTGGCGCTTTTGCTTTGGTGGGATCTGGACGAGCAGCATCGGCGGAGTCTAGCGTGACGCAACTGGCAACTTCGCCTTTGCCGATTTCCTGCTCGGCCTGTCGCAAACGGGGCAGTCTTCGTCAATCAGACGGAAGGTGCGGCGCAGGTTCCCGCCCAAACCACGGGCATGCAAGCCTATCGTGCACTCTATGCGGACGACACTTGGCATGTTCGCCAGAAGCTGACCCTGAATCTGGGACTTCGCTACGAACTGGCCGGAACCTGGTCAGAGCGCTACGGCCGCCTAAGCTATTGGGATCCGACCGCAACCAATGCTACAGTTACCGGCTGCGCCGGACCTGGAACTCCTTGTCTCGGCGACGCCTTACTGGTTGGAACAGGCGCAACTCCAGCAACAACAATCTCCCTGGATAAGAAAGAGTTCTCGCCCCGCCTCGGATTCGCCTACAGCGTAAACGAAAAGACAGTCGTCCGTGGCGGCTACGGCATCTTCTGGATTCCGAACTATGTTTCGTTCGGACTCAATCCGGATAACGACGTGTCAATCTGGCGACCACGCCTCTCCATGCCACCCACGATCAAGTTTATCGCCCAACGCGATCATTGACGCCAGCTCTTGCTCGTTCGCCGGCGGACTGACCGGTTCGCGCCACAAAGGTTTGATAACTTTAGCTGCGCCAGCCGGGACCTTTCGGCACGCCGGAATTCTACCGCCGCCCGGCAGAACTTGGCGGAGACTCTGCTCTTTCCGCTTTCGTTCGCGACTAACGGCTCCCCCACTCTCGCTCCGTACTACGGGACCACCGGCCCGAAGCCGCATGGATACGTAGAGCAATGGAACTTCGATATTCAGCGTCAACTGCCAGGTGGATTCTTTGCGGATGTCGCTTACGCAGGTTCCCACGGTGTACACCTTGAGCAGTACTCGATGAACGTAAACCAAATCCCCGACTCTTTCGTGGCTCAGGCGGCGCAGTACGCGGCAAATCCTCATGACGCGACGTCGGCACAACCTCGAAGGCGGGTCAGACGAATCCTCGAATCCGCCCGCTGCAAGGGAACACTGTGGTTCTGGGACAGCTAGATCGGCCTTATCCGCAATACCACGGACTGTAGCCTGGCGGGATATGGATGTTGCGAAAGCACCTACAATTCGTTGCAGGCGACCGTGACCCGCCGGTTCCAGGGCGGGGGCACATTGCTTGCTGCTTATACCAATGCCAAGCTTCTTAGCAATACCGATACCCTCACGAGCTGGCTCGAAGGGCCGACCGGCGGAGTTGGTGCCGTGCAGGATTGCAATAACCTCGCTGGAGAGCGGTCGCTTTCTTCGCAAGATGTTTCCCAGCGGCTCGTCATCAGCTACGTGCTCGATCTTCCCTTTGGTCACGGCAAGGCGTTCGCTTTCCGGAGCCACGGGAGCGATGGACAAGGTTGTGGGCGGTTGGGGAGTTGACGGTATAACGACTTTCCAGCGGGGCTTCCCCCTGAAGATCACTGGGCGGGCACTCCACTCCTTTGGAGAACGCCGAACTGGGCATCAGCAATATCCGTCCCAACGTTGTTCCCGGTTGCGACAAGTCCTCCGGAGGCGGCAGTACCTGCTCCGCAATGGTTTAACATGAACTGCTTCGCGGCCCCGCCAGCATGGGGCTAGGGAAGCGAGGCTCGCGTTGATCCTACCCTGCGCGGGCCCGGACTCAATAACTTCGACTTCGCGATATTCAAGCGACCTGGTTATTGGCGAGAGGTTTGGTCTGGAATTCCGGACGGAGTTCTTCAACCTGTTTAATCATCCCTAGTTTGGAATACCGCGGAACCGGTTTAACGGGACATTACGGATCGGGGAATGGACTCGGAGCATACCTCCACAAACTCGGCGTACGCTCACCTACGCCTGATTCAGTTCGCTTTGAAGTTCAGATTCTAGACGTCCGAAAACTTAGCCGGGCCGGGCATTCATGCCCGGTCCGGCTTTTGTTCTTATAGGTCGTTGAAATTTTGCGTCGGCGCTGCGGTGCACGCTATCTCCTTCCTCCGCGGTTTTAAGGCTCCCATTCCGTATGAAATCCTTTCTGGCGATCGATTACTCCGAAGCCAAGCGCGCCGTCGACCTCATCGTAGAAAAAGCTTTAGAAATGCAGAAGGCCGCCGCAATCGCCGTCGCCGATTCCCACGGCGACCTGATCTGCTTCGCCCGCATGGACGGCGCGCCGGTTTCATCGATTCGCATCGCCACGAATAAGGCCTGGACCGCCGCGCGCGAACGCAAGCCCACGCAGGAGATCGGTGACAAGATCAAGCATCCCGAGAAGGGACACGACATTGCTTACTACGGCGATCCTCAATATGTGGGATGGGGTGGTGGCGTTCCCGTATCGAAGAAGGGCGAAGTGATTGGGGCCGTCGCGGTCAGTGGCCTGTCGTCCGCCGAAGATGTCGTTCTGGCCACGCTCGGCGCGGATCTTATCGCAAGGTTGTAGCCGACATCGGATTCGATCAACCGATTCGCTTCCAACAAGCGCTATTGTTCGATCGAAGTCTGCGTACTCGCAGGCTTCTCCGCCACCTGCGCCGGGCTCGGCAATTGCGAACTGTCCCATCCCCCGCCTAAAGCCTGCACCAGCCCCACCGCAGAGGTCATTTCCTGCACTTGCAGATTGTTGAGCGTTTCCAAGTCCGCCAACACCGTGTTCTGTGCAATTAGCACATCGATGTAGGGGTCGATCCCAGTCTCGTATCGCGCCTCTTCCAGCTTGAGATAAGTCTGGGCCGAGTTTACCGCCTGCTGCTCCTGCTGAATCTCCTTCGATAGAATGCGAACTTCAGCCAGCGCGTCCTCGACCTGCTGGAATGCGGTGAGCACCGTCTGCCGATAGGCTGCGAGGTCCGCATTGTAAGTGGCGACGTATTGCTGCACGGTCGCCCGCCGCAGGCCGGCGTCGAAAATAGTTTCGGAGAGCGAACTGCCAACCGACCAGAATCGGCTCGGCCACGAAAGCCAATTTCCAATCGACGAACTCTCGAAGCCGCCCTCCGCGGTCAAACTTAAAACCGGAAAATAAGCGGCACGCGCGATGCCGATGCTGGCGTTGGCTGCGGCCATGTTGCGCTCGGCGGCCGCCACATCGGGACGGCGTTCAATCAATTCAGAAGGAACTCCGACCGGAACCGGCGGGGCAGCAACCGTCATCGGCTTTACCGGAATGGAAAAGTTTGTTGCCGACTTACCCACCAGCATGGCAATCGCATGCTCGTACTGGGCGCGCGCGATTCCCACATTCGTCGCTCCCGCTTGCGCGCTTTGCAGCGTTGTCTCGGCCTCCACCACCGATATCTCGTTGGTCATGCCGGCCTCATAAAGCGAGCGCGTTAGGTCGAGTTCCTTCTGATCCGCCGCAACTGTCTCGTTAAAAAGTCTCTGCAACTCGTCTTGCCCGCGAATCTCAAAAAAATATTCGGCCAGGCTGGCTTGTTCAAGGAGACGCTCGTTTTCAAGATCCGCCGCGCTCATCTGCGCCGAATATTTCGCCTGACGAACCGTATTGCGCACTTTTCCCCAAAGATCGGGGGCCCACGAAGCCTCCAGCGGCAGCGAATACAATGTGTTCTGCAAATTTGTGTTGGTCGTGGTCGTTCCGCCCGCAGTTGTAGTCGTTGTGTTTGCGCCAAGATTAGCGGAAGTCCGTGAGTGGCTGATTGAAGGCGCCGCCGAAAGCGTTGGAAAATATTGCGAGCGCGCCTCGCGCACCACGGCGCGCGCTTCCATGAAATTCTCGAAGTACTGCTTAATATTCTGGTTGTTGATGTCCACCTGCTCTTCCAGAGCGTTCAGTTCGGCGTCGTTGAAAATCTCCCACCACTTGCCGCGCAGCTTGGCGTCGGAAGGCTGCGCCACGTTCCAGTCTCCAGTTTCCTTCGATTGAGACGGAACCTCCTTATATTCGGGCGCCGGCGGCGGCGTAACCGGCGGATGATATTTCGGCCCGACCGTGCAGGCCGCTAATCCCAGCATGAACCCCGCCGCGAGAAAAGCGCTTGTGTACCATCCCGACTGACGCCGAAAGATTGGCGCAGCTTTCTTACTTGGAAAAGATTTCATATTCATTAACCTCCGGTTGTGCGGACGGAAGCGTGTTATGGGATTTTCCCTGGAACCGAAGCCGCAAGCGATCCAGCGATAAATACACCACTGGCGTCGTATAAAGCGTGAGCATCTGGCTCACGATCAATCCGCCTACGATGGTAATTCCGAGCGGCCGGCGAAGTTCCGAACCGGTGCCGGTGCCGAAAGCCAGCGGCAGCGCCCCGAACAGAGCGGCCATCGTCGTCATCAGGATCGGACGGAAACGCAACATGCAGGCTTCGAAAGATGGAATCTTTCGGGCTCTTTCCTTCCTGCCGTTCCGCGACCAGCGCAAAGTCGATCATCATGATGGCATTCTTCTTTACGATGCCGATGAGCAAGCATGATGCCGATGATGGAAATTACGTTGAGGTCGATTTTAAAAAGCATCAGCGCCAATATCGCGCCAACGCTGGCCGAGGGCAGAGTCGAAATAATGGTTAGCGGATGCACCAGGCTTTCGTAAAGAATTCCCAGCACGATGTAGACCGCCAGCAGCGCGACCGTGATCAGAACCTTCTCGCTGTCAAGCGATTGCTGGTAAGCCTGCGCGGTGCCCGCGAAAAAGCCCCGCACCGTCGCCGGCGTGCCCAATCGCTGCTTCCATCTGGGCGACCTCGACGTGTAGCGTCACTCAAAGAAATTCCAGGCGCAAGATTGAACGACACCGTCACTGAAGGAAACAAACCGGTGTGATTTACCGACGAGCGGCGTGGTGCTGGTTGAGGCGGTCGCCACGGCGGCCAGCGGAATGTTGCCGTGGCCGTCTGCGTGTTCAGATAAATATCTCTTCAAGCCTTCGGGACTCTGCCAATATTGCGGCGCGACTTCGAGCACCACATAATACTGATTCAATTGCGTATAGATGATCGATACTTCCGACTGGCCGAAGGCCTAGTACAGCGAAGAATCGAGCGCCTGCGGCGTCAAACCCAGCCGCGCCGCGCTGGCGCGATTGTAGGTCACCGACTCTTCGAGTCCGCCATTCTGCTGGTCGGAGTTGACGTCCTGTAACCCGGGCAGCTTCTTCATCTCCGCCAACAGGATCGGACCCCAATGCGAGAGGTCCTGCAACGTTGTCGGATTGAATCGTGTATTGGTAGAGCGCCGCACTCGATCGGCCGCCGATGCGCAAATCCTGCGCAGCCTGCAAGAACGCCGACGCTACCGGCAAGCGGTTTAGCTTGGGGCGCAGTCGGTTGATGATTTGCGCCGCGCTCGACTTTGCGCTCGTTCAGCGGCTTGAGCGCGATATAAATAAAGCCGCCGTTGGTCGCGCCATTGCCGCCGGTGTATGCGATCACGTTGGCCACCGCGGGGTCGGCTCTTAATCACGCCTACCAGCTGCCGGATCGAATTGTCCATGACGGGAAACGAAGCATCCTGCGGACCCTGCACCCTCCGACGATTGCGCCAGTATCCTGTTGCGGGAAAAATCCCTTGGGAATTCTGACGATGAGCACAACGTTCAATGCCACGGTAAAAAGCAAAACCACCAGCGTCAGTCCGGGATTATCGAGCACCCACACCAGGCTGCGGCGATAGGTTTCGAGCATCCAGGTGAAAAATTTCTCGCTCCACTGATAAAACCTGCCGTGCCTTCTTTCTTCTCTTCTTTGAGCAGGTGCGCGCACATCGTGGGAGTGGTGGTCAGCGAGATCACCATCGACACCACAATCGCCGTGGAAAGCGTCACCGCAAACTCGCGAAACAGACGGCCGACAATTCCGCCCATCAGGAGAATCGGAATGAAAACCGCGATCAGCGAGACGCTGATGGAAAACACCGTGAACCCGATTTCCCGCGCGCCCAGCAGCGCCGCCGCGATGGGCTCCATTCCCTCTTCGAGATGGCGGGAAATGTTTTCCATCACCACGATCGCATCGTCCACCACGAACCCGGTCGAGATGGTCAACGCCATCAGCGAAAGATTGTCGAGGCTGTAGCCGAACAAATACATCACCGCGAAAGTGCCGATGAGCGACACAGGCACGGCGACGCTCGGAATCAGCGTGGCGCGCGAGTTGCGTAAGAAGACAGAAGACCACCAGAATGACCAGAATCACCGAGATGATCAGCGTCCGCTCCACATCGGTGACGGACGCGCGAATCGTGGTCGTGCGGTCGAGCACGATCGTAATTTCGATACCCTGCGGAATCGACGCCTGCAAGAACGGCAACTGCGTTCGAATGTTGTTGACGGTCTGAATAATGTTCGCGCCCGGCTGGCGGAAGATGATCACCGTGACCGAAGGGATGCCGTTGAGATATCCCGCCGAGCGGATGTTCTGCACCGAATCCGTGACATCGGCAACGTCCGCGAGCCGCACGGCGGTGCCGTTGTGGTAGCCGATGATCAATCGGCTTGTAATCGTCCGCCTTCGATATCTGGTCGTTGGCGATGATGTCCGCGGTGACGTTCCCGTCGGAGATTTGCCCTTTCGCGAGATCGGCGTTCTGCGTGCTCAAGACCGCTTGAATGCTCGAAAGCGTAAGTCCGTAGCTGTTGAGCTGGGTCGGGATCGACGTCCACGCGCACCGAGGGCAGGCGACTGCCGCCAACCACAACCTGCCCCACGCCCTGAATCTGCGACAGCTTCTGCTCGATCACCGTGGACGCCTCGTCGTACAGTTTGCCGGTGTCGTATTTTTTCGAAGTCAGCCCCAGAATCATGATCGGAGCATCGGCTGGATTTACTTTGCGATATGTCGGATTCGCCGGCAGATTCGCCGGCAAGTAGGTGCGGGCCGCGTTGATCGCCGCCTCCACGTCGCGCGCCGCGCCGTCGATATTGCGGCTCAGATCGAATTGCATCGTGATCGACGTTGCCGCCCAGCGAACTCGCCGAAGTCATTTCCGTTACGCCCGCGATGTGGCCGAACTGGCGCTCGAGGGGCGTGGCAACCGACGAAGCCATGATCTGCGCACTCGCTCCCGGCAGCGAAGCAGAAACGGAGATCGTCGGAAAATCCACCTGAGGCAGAGGCGAAACCGGCAGCACCGTAAACGCAGATCGCTCCCGCAATCGCAATCGCAATCGTCAGCAGCGTGGTTGCCACCGGACGCCGGATAAATAGCTCGGAAGGATTCATGACTGCTCTGCCGGTTTTGAAGCTCCGCCCGTCGCCTCCCGCGGGCGAGTTTCTCCGGAACGCCAGCTCGAAAATCTTTGCCCCAGCGTATCGAAGAAGATGTAAATCACCGGCGTTGTGTATAAGGTGAGAGCCTGGCTCAGGAGCAGTCCGCCCGACCATCGCAATGCCCAGCGGACGCCGAATCTCGGAACCAATGCCCGTTCCCACAGCCAGCGGAATGCCGCCCAGCAATGCCGCCATGGTAGTCATCATGATTGGACGGAAGCGCAGCAGGCTGGCCTCATAGATCGCGTCGGTCGCATTCTTGCCGTGCTGGCGTTCGCCTTCCAGCGCGAAATCCACCATCATGATGCCGTTCTTCTTCACAATTCCGATCAGCAAAATGATTCCGATGATCGCGACCACGCTTAAGTCCTGGCCGAATAACATCAGCGCCAGCAGCGCGCCCACTCCGGCGGAAGGCAGCGTGGAAAGAATGGTCATCGGATGAATGAAGCTCTCATACAAAACGCCCAGCACGATGTAGACGGTTACGAGCGCGGCCAAAATCAGTAGCGCCTCGTTCGACAGCGAGTTCCGGAAAGACGCTGCGGTGCCCTGGAAATCCGCCTGCAAAGTCGCCGGCATGTGCAGGTCTTTCTGCACTTTGTCGATCGCGGTAATCGCGCTGCCCAAAGCGGCGTTGGGCGCGAGATTGAACGAAACCGTCACCGAAGGAAACTGTCCCTGATGATTGATCGAGAGCGCTTCGCTGGCGCGCTGATAATGTGTGAACGCGCTCAGCGGAATCGGCGTTGCTCTGGCGTGCTCGTCACCGCGCTGTTGGCCGACGATCCCACGCCTGACGTGCTCGCGCTGCTGCTGGAGGTTAGCGCGTTTGCAGGCGGAGTGAGCAAAGTCGAGGAAGCGGTGGGCGTGTAAAGCACCGAGGTTGTAGTCGCGTTCGAGCCCGCGGACGACGATCCCGATGCCGAAAAAGAATTGGAGGCGCCCGGTCCCGACGGCACCCGACGACGCGTTCGCTTGAATATAAAGATTATTCAACGTGCTGGGGCTCTGTCTGAAACTTCGGCTCGGTTTCCAGAATCACGTGATACTGGTTGAGCTGCGTGTACATCGTGTTGATCTGGCGCTGCCCGAATGCGTCGTATAGCGTGTTGTCGATGGTCGAGGGAGCGATGCCCAGCCGCGATGCGGTCACGCGATCGATGACCAGCGAAATCGCCAGACCGCCCGTCTGCTGGTCGGTGGCCACGTCTTCCAGTTCCGGCAAACTCTTGCATCTTCGCGACAAACGGTTGCGTCCAATCGTTCAGTTCGTTCGGCGTCCGGATCTTCCAGCGTGTATTGATACTGCGTGCGGCTCACGCGGTCGTCCACCGTGATGTTCTGCACCGGCTGCATGTAGAGCTGAATTCCCTGCACGTTCTGCAGGCTTCGATTGCAGCCGTGCGGATCACGATCGGACGCGCTGATGTTGCGATCCGTCAAGCGGCTTCAGATTGATCGAAATGCGCCCGCTGTTCAGCGTCGTGTTCGTGCCGTCCGCGCCAATGAAAGACGAAAGGCTCTCAACCGCCGGATCTTGCGAGAATCACCTTGGCCAGTTCCTGCTGCTTCTGCGCCATCGCTGCGAAACGAAATCGTCTCCGGCGCCTGCGAAATGCCCTGAATCACGCCCGTATCCTGCACCGGAAAAAATCCCTTGGGGATCACGATGTAAAGAATGATCGTCAGCACCAGCGTCGCGAGCGCCACCAGCAACGTGATGGTCTGGTATTCCAGCACCACTTTCAGCGTTCGCCCATAGAACGCGATCATGCGCTCGAACACGCGCTCCGAAGCTTTGTAGAAGCGGCCCTGCTGCTCTTCCGGTTCGTGGCGCAGAATGCGCGCGGCACATCATCGGCGTCAGCGTCAGCGAGACGACGGCGGAAATCACGATTGTCACGGCCAGCGTCACCGCAAATTCGCGGAAGAGCCGGCCGACAACGTCGCCCATGAACAGCAGCGGAATCAGCACGGCGATCAGCGAAACCGTCAACGACATAATCGTGAATCCGATCTGCTCCGCGCCCTTCAGCGCCGCTTCCATCGGCGGATCGCCCTCTTCGATGATAGCGCGAAATGTTCTCGATCATCACGATCGCATCGTCCACCACGAATCCGGTGGAGATCGTCAGCGCCATCAGCGAAAGATTGTCCAGGCTGTAGCCGAGCGCATACATCGCGGCGAAGGTGCCCACCAGCGAGAGCGGCACCGCGACGCTGGGAATAATGGTGGCGTACAGGCTGCGCAGAAAAAGAAAGATGACCAGCACCACCAGCCCGATCGGTGAGCATCAGCTCAAATTCGACGTCCGTCACCGACGCCTGAATTGCCGTGGTCAGGTCGGTGAGCGTGCGTTACCTCAATGCCCGCCGGAAGGTTGGCCTCCAGCTGCGGCAACAGGTCCTTGATGCTCTTCACCACGCTGATTGTGTTCGCGCCCGGCTGGCGCTGAATATTCAGAATGACGGCCGGAGTCTCGTTCATCCACGCGGCCTGCTTCTTGTTCTCCACCCCATCGATCACCTTGGCCACATCGGTCAGCATCACCGGCGCGCCGTTGCGATACGCAACCACCACGTTTCGATAATCTTCGCTGCGTGACCAGCTGGTCGTTGGCGTCGATCTGATAATCCTGGTGCGGCCCGTCGAAGTTGCCCTTCGCCGCATTGACGCTGGCCTGTGTAAGCGCGGTGCGCAGATCTTCCAGATTGATGCCATAGGAAGACAGCGCAATCGGATTCGCCTGAATGCGCACCGCCGGCTTCTGGCCGCCGCTGATGCTCACCAGTCCGACGCCGCTCAGCTGCGAAATCTTCGGCGCCAGCCGCGTGTCCACCAGGTCCTCCACCTGCGAAAGCGGCATCGAGTTCGAAGTGATCGCCAGCGTCAGCACCGGCGCGTCCGCGGGATTGGTCTTGCTGTAGATCGGCGGCGCGGGCAGATTCGAGGGCAGATAACTCTGCGACGCGTTGATCGCCGACTGCACTTCTTCTTCGGCGATGTCGATATTCAGCTCAGCGCGAACTGCAGCACGATGACCGAAGTGCCGCCGGAACTGGTCGAGGTCATCTGGCTCAGGCCCTGCAACTGCGCCGAACTGCCGCTCCAGCGGCGCCGTAACCGTTGTCGCCATCACATCCGGGCTGGCGCCGGGATAAAACGTCAGCACCTGGATGGTCGGATAATCCACCTCCGGCAACGCGGAGACCGGCAGCTGCGTGTACGCCACGATGCCCACCAGCAGAATCGCGGCCATCAGCAGCGAGGTCGCCACCGGCCGCAGAATAAATGGGCGGGACGGACTCACGGAGCTTGACTCTCGGCTGTGAGAGCGGGCACCGGCTGCTTGCGAAACTGTGATCTTCGACATTGTCCTGCAGTTTGTCGAAGCTGCTGGTCGCCACGACGTCGCCCGGATTGATGCCCGTCACCGCGGTCTTGCCGCCTTCGGCCACGCCCGGTCTTGATGTTGCGAATCTGCGCCGTGTCGTTCTGGATGACGTAGACAAACGCAGTCTGCCCGTTGTGCTGAATGGCCGACGTCGGAATCAGCGTAACTCCCTGCTCGCGTGTTCAACCAGCAATCGCGTGTTCACGAACTGGTTGGGAAAAAGCGCGTCGTTCTTGTTGTCGAAAAGTGCGCGCATCTTTACCGTTCCGGTCGTGGTGTCGATCTGGTTGTCGATGGTCAGCAGCTTGCCGGTGGCCAATCTTCGTTCTGCTGCGCTCGATCCAGGCATCCACCGACAGCTTTTGCCATGTTTCGTATGCGCCTGCACCTGAGCGAGACTGTCTTCAGCAACGGTGAAAATCACGGTGATCGGCTGCATCTGCGTTACCACCACCAGCACCGTGCCGCCGTTCGCCTGCACCACGTTGCCTGGATCGACCAGTCGCAGTCCTACGCGGCCGTTGATCGGCGAAACGATGTGGCAGTAGCCCACTTGCACCTGGTCATACTGCACCGTCCCCTGGTCGTTCTTCACCGTGCCCTGATCCTGCAGCACGATCTTTTCCTGGTCGTCGAGCGTCTGTTTGGGAATGCCGTTTTTGCGCCCATGCCGTCGCGATAGCGCTCCAGGTCCATCTGCGCCTGCGGCCAGCACATTGGTGTCCCGCTCGAGCGTGCCCTGCGCCTGCAGCAGCGTTGGCCTGATAAGGCCGCGGATCGATGTCCATCAGCGGCTCGCCCTTGCGCACCATTTGCCCCTCGCGAGTAATGCACTTCGCTGACCATGCCGGTGACCTGGCTGGTAATCGACGCGGTGTAAACCGGAGTGACGGTGCCGATCGCCTCCAGGTAAACGCCGATGTTGCCCTTGTTGCGCGGTCGCAATCATGACCGGAACGGGGCCCGTCATGCCACGGCGCCCGGCGGGCGCGGCGCTCTTGCTCTCGTCGTGATGACGAAATATCAGCATCAAAATTACGATTAAGCCGAGCAGCAACAGCGTCCACACCATAAACCGCCGCCACTTCGATTTGGCGCTACTGCTGGCTGGCGGCAACTGGTGCTGCGGATCAGTGATTGGAGCGGGAGGTTTGGTTTCCATCCAGGCTTTCTTGCATCCCTCGATCTAGACTTACGATTTCGCGCGACATCCACATCGAACCGCTACTCCTGCGGCGGGAAACTTGCGCCCGCCATTATAGAGCCAGCCGCATTTGAAGCACTAATAGTTTCGCCGCCAACTACCTGCCTTCGGCCCATTTATGACAAATTCACATATGAACCGTGGGCCGCTCTCGGCGTGGGCGATTGCCGTATTGCAGAAGACCCCAGCTTGGCGCCTCGGATCACATCAACGGCGCGCAAAGCGGCCAAATTTTGTTGCCTTTGGCTGGCGATTTGTTGCTTATGTTCGCTATTCGCCCGTATCGGCGCAAGCTCACGTAGGCAATCCTTCAGAGTGGCCGCCGCCGAATTGATCTTTCCGGCCAGTTTGTTGCCGGCAGTTTCCAGCAACGCTGATTGGTAGCCTTCCCCAATTTGTGTCATACGCACTGCTGCTTAGAGTTCTATCGACCAGTTTTCGTCCTCTATTAGATAAGAACACTTTTGATAGGAACACTTTTTGCTTTGCCCGGTGCGTAAAGAAATGGTAATGGAAGGTAAAGGTTCGTAAGGGCTTCTCTCGCAGGAAACACCAGATTGCGGGCCGATTCTGATGACAAATTCCTCACCTATCTAGAATTACGAAACAACAATGGCCACGGCAGCTTCCACCGTGGCCAACAAAAACGCTGTCAGCACTTCACGTTTAGCTCTGAGGCGGCGGCGCGGTGTTCGAATCGGGCGGCGCACCATGGCGATTTTGCATCCGCTGTTCGCGCTTGGCCTGCATCTCGTCCCACTTCTTCTGCTGGTTGGAATCGAGTACGGCACGAATCTGGCCATCCGTTGTCTGCCGAATCTCCATCATTTTTGCCCGCCGATCCTGCTGGGATAAGGAGCTATCCTGACGCAAACTTTCCGCCTGCGAACGCTCCGACTGGAGAGCCGAGAGAACTTTGGCTTGCTGATCGGATGTCAGGTTAAGGTGCTTGGTTAATTCTGCCGTGCGTTCGGCGGGATCGGGCGGACCATGGCGCCTTCCCCCATTATCTTGCGCAGTGGGTGCCATTTGATTGTTTGACGGGTTATCCTGCGCAGCCATGAACGGCGAGGCGATCGAGATAGCGCCGGCGGCTACCAGAGCCAGTAAAGTCTGCTTGATCATTAGAATCTCCTTTATCGAATCAAACTGTTATCTGTACTAATGGAATTATGCCGCCGAAGTTGCGGTTCAAACCAGGAATCGCGAAAACTTTGCATAACTTTACGCAAGCGTTGCCCCGCACATCCGCCCCGACAACCTTGCGGAGCCACTCGTTCTCTAACCTTCATCGGGAAAGGGCTGGGCAGCATTGGTAACGCCGTGAAAACTCGATCGACAAAGCCCACCGCAAAAAATCAGGCGAACCCCGTCACGAGTGGTTTCGCCCACGACTTGCCCGCCGTATTATTCGATCTGGACGGCACATTAGTGGACAGCGTATTTCAGCATGTAAGCGCGTGGTCCGGCGCTCTCGAAAAGGCGGGCTTTGTCATTCCCAGATGGAAAGTTCACCGTCGCATTGGGATGAGCGGCAAGTCGTTCGTAAAGGAACTGCTGCGCGAACACGGCAATCCCCGGCACAATTTGGGAAAAATGGAAAAGCAGCACGATGCCGATTTCTCGCGAAGCCTTCGCGGCATCCAGCGGCTTCCGGGCTCGAACGAACTGCTGGCTCATCTTTCCAGGCATAAGATTAAAGTCGCAATCGCCACCACGGGTAATCGAAAACAGACTTCCGCTCTGCTGGGAAAATTGCGCGTGCCGTCCAAAATTCCAATCGTTACCGGCGATGACGTGGAGAAGGCGAAGCCTTCGCCCGATATATTTGTAGCCGCGGCGCAACGCTTAAATGTAAGCATTGGCGATTGCATCGTAGTCGGCGACAGCGTTTGGGATTTGCTTGCGGCCGGGCGCAAGAGCGCTCTCGGCGTGGGTCTCCTTTCTGGAGGATACGGACAGGAGGAATTGGAGCGGGCGGGCGCGTTCCGCGTCTACTCCGATCCAGCCGACATTCTTCAGCATATCGAACAACTCGGTTTGCCCAGCGTATGACCTAACGCAAACCTTATAAACCGCTAGGACTCCAACCTCGTCGAAGGTAAGACGCAAAACCCACCAACCGCAGGATAGGGAAGCACATCCAAGCTTCCGTGTCCGATCCGTCCAAGCCCGAGGAGTTTCTGCCGGTGACGTCGTCGATCCCTACCGAGATCCCCGAAGAGCAGGCCGCCTTGTTTCGCGAGGTACTCCTGGCGCTCGAGGAAAAAAGAGTTCCCTACGCGGTGTCGGGCGCGTTCGCGCTCCGGCAGCACACTGGAATCTGCCGCTTCACCAAAGACCTCGACTTGTTTATGACCCCCGCCACCGCGCTCGAAGCGTTGCCTTATTTGAGCCAGTGCGGCTTTGAGTGCGAAGTGCGCGATCCGGTTTGGCTTTCCAAAGCGCGCAAGGGAGATTTTTTCGTCGACTTGATCACAGGCATGAGCAACGGCGTTTTCGCAGTGGAGAATTCCTGGATCGAGCGGGCCAGCCCCGCGGTGATTCGCGGCGTGGTCACGCGAGTGCTCGCGCCTGAGGAACTGGTGGCGTCGAAAGTCTTCGTCACCCGGCGCGAACGCTTCGACGGCGCCGATATCGCTCATGTGATCTTCGGAACGTATCCCACATTTGATTGGGATCGCGAATTGCACCTGGTCGGCGAACACTGGGAGATGCTTTTGTGGTCTCTCCTGCTCTTCCGTTATGTCTATCCCGGTCAAACCCATTATGTTCCCGCCGCCGTGTGGCGCGAATTATTGCAACGGCTGCAAAGTGAAATTGCGAACCCCGATCCCCTGGCCAATTTTCGAGGCAGCCTGGTGGATGACAACATGTTTGCCATCGACGTGAACGAATGGCATCTCGCGAATCTTCTCGAAGAAAAAAGAAGACTACGCATCGAAGAAATAGGGCGCTTGGCCGAACCGGACTCGTGCCCGCCCGAGAGCATCCGTGAAACCGCCGATGGTCAGACAGCCGATGGTCAGCCAGGATGAGAATCGCCGCCACCGCCGACCTGCATTTCAATCCGCAGAGCTATGCCAAGCTTCAGGATCAATTTGAGCGCGTGCGCGACGATGCCGACGTGCTCATTCTGGCGGGCGATCTGACGAACTACGGCCAGCCCAACGAAATGGAGCCTTTGCTGAATGTCCTGCTGCGGCTGCGAATTCCGACGATAGCGGTTCTCGGCAACCACGATTTCGAGAGCGGAAAGGAAGAAGAATTGTGCCGGATGATGGTGACGGCGGGCATCAAAGTGCTCGACGGCACTGCCTACGAGCGGGATGGCGTTGGCTTCGCCGGGACCAAAGGCTT
Organism: uncultured Acidobacteriota bacterium; assembly: GCA_963755225.1. Classification (GTDB taxonomy): domain Bacteria; phylum Acidobacteriota; class Terriglobia; order Terriglobales; family Acidobacteriaceae; genus Sulfotelmatobacter. Next base: position 84,011 of record CAVWJE010000005.1, on the reverse strand, counting down.
CGTCGGCGGTTTTGGCCGCGGAATGCTTACCGCCTTTGGCGAACGCGAGGTCAAACAATTCGTGCAGGCGTCCATCGATGAAGCCCTCAAACTCGAACGCGCCATGTCGCAGCTGCGCACGCAAAAGCGCGTCGTCGTGCTGCACTATTCGCCCATCGCCGAAACAGTTCAAGGCGAAGCGCCCGAGATTTTTCCCTTCCTCGGAACCTCGCGCCTGGCCGAAGTTGTTGACCGTCACGGAGCCGATTTGGTCGTTCATGGGCACGCCCACCACGGAAAAATTGACGGCCGTACTCCCGCCGGCATTCCCGTCCACAATATTGCAATTTCCTTATTGCAGGCACAGGAGACACCCGCCGTCTATCGCATCTTTGATCTGTAAGAGGATTTGTAAGAGATTAGTCCACATATGGGCCGGTCAAACCAACGCCCCGGCTCACTCACGCATCCAACCTCAACTTGCGGCAGGCTAAAGCTTTGCCACTCTTGTTAGTTTGAAAGCTTCGCATCTCGAAGCGGAGCCCGGTTTCCTGTCCCTATGCGTTTGTGTTTTCTAATTGTTGTCTTGTCAGCGTCTCTGGCCGCAGCCCAACTCAGCGTGCAGGGGCCTTCCCCCGTGTTTGAAGGCCAGAATGTGAGCGCTGTCGATCTCATCGGAAATCCGCATCGTAATGTGGACCCTTTGCGGGACGTAGTTTTGCAAAAGGCCAGGCAGCCATATTCCCAGGCCAAAGTTGAACAAAGCGTTAAGGCTCTGCAATCCGCGGGAGGTTTCGCAAAAGTAGATGTAAATATCGTTCCCGACCTCGCGGGAATTCGCGTAAATTTTTTGCTTGAGCCGGCCTACTACGTCGGAGTCGTCGAATTTCCTGGCGCGACGAAGGTATTTTCTTATACGCGGCTCTTGCAGGTCACCGACCTGGAGGATGAAGACCCTTACGACCCATCCCGCGTTGCCTCCGCCGAGCAGGGTCTGCTCGGCTACTTCAAGCACGACGGATATTTTCAGGCGACGATCCAGGTCGAGCCCCAAATAGACGACGCTCATCAATTAGTCAACGTCCGCTTCAACGTCAAATTAGGCAAGCAGGCCAGAATCGCTGCTGTAGAGATTCAGGGAACCGATTCGAGCGAAGCTTCTCGTCTGCGCCATGCCACCCTGACCTTGCGCGCTCGTCTTACCGGGGGCTTGCTTAAGCCCGGTAAGCCTTACAGCTCGGCCCGCGCCAAGCAGGCTATCGCGCTCATCAAGAGAACTCTGTCGCAGCAACATCGCCTTGCCAGCAGCGTGACCCTAAAGCCGCCACAGTTCCATGCCGATAATAATCGTGTAGATGTCTCGTTTGCAGTGGAAGTTGGTCCTTCTGTTTCGGTCCATGTATCTGGCGCGAAGCTGACGGTCCTGCCGTTTCTGGCGGGACGGGAAATGAAAAAGCTGATCCCAATTTATTCCGAGCGCAGCGTCGATGAAGACCTGGTGCAGGAAGGCCAGCAGAACCTGGTCGATTATTTTCAAAAAAAGGGATATTTCGATGTCGCGGTGAAGATTAATCTGACGACGCAACCCGACAATATTCAGTTAGTGTACGAAATCGATCGCGGCAAGAAACATAAAGTCGATCGGATTTTTTTTCACGGCAACAATCGGCTCGCGGCGAAAGACTTGCTCGCTCAGGTGACGGTAAAGAAATCCCACATCTGGACTCACGGCAGCATCAGCCAGAAGTTGCTGAAGCAAAGCGTATCGAACATCGAAGCGCTTTACCGCGATAAGGGATACGAAGACGTCAAAGTTAGCTCCCGCGTCGCCGACCACGAGCCGAAGCTCGACGTGGATTTCGAAATCGAGGAAGGCGCGCAAACGATTGTTGGCGACGTGAACGTGACGGGCAACGATCACGTCGCGCAAAATCAACTCTCAACCCCCAAAGGTTTCGAGTTGCGGCCGGGCGCGCCCTATTCGCCCCGCGAACTCTCGGAGGACCGCAATCGAATCTCCGCCACCTACCAGGAACGCGGCTATCTCAACGCCGAAGTCAAGGTAACCGTCAATCGCGCTCCCGACGATCCGCACCGCCTGAATGTCACTTATGCGATCACCGAGCATCAGCTGGTCCGGATCGGCGAGGTGGTTTACCTGGGGCAGCAACATACCAGACTTTCTCTGATCAAGAAGACCGCGCAGATTCCTCCGGAAGCTCCGATGAAACGCGGGCAGTTGCTCGCCGGCGAGACTCGCCTTTACGACCTGAATATTTTCGATTGGTCCAGCGTGGGGCCGCGAAAGCCGATCACCGATCAGGATGAAGAAGCCGCGCTCGTCAAAGTTCACGAAGCGAAGCGCAACGAGATCACATATGGTTTCGGTTTCGAAATCGAGCATCGCGGCGGCAACATTCCGACCGGGTCGGTAGCGGTGCCCGGCCTTCCAACCATAAACCTGGGCAACAATAAGATTGCGCCGAGCCAGGCAACTTACGCCGGCCCGCGCGGATCGATTCAATTCGACCGCCGCAACATGCGCGGACTGGGCGAGACCGCGACTGCATCCATTTTGCTTTCGCGGCTCGACAACCGTTTTCTCGCTACTTACCAGCAACCGCATTTCATTGGGTCCGAATGGAGTTCTCTCTCCAGTTTTTCGGTGGAGCGCACTACCGAGAATCCTTTGTTCACAGCCTCGCTCGGCGACCTTTCGTTTCAATTGGAACGCGTTATCAACCGCAAGAAAAATATCCGCCTGCAAATCCGCTATGACTTCGACAAGACCGATCTTTCGCATTTATTGGTTCCAGAGTTGGTGTTGCCTCAGGATCTCAGCGTCCGGCTGTCGACTTTCTCTGGAACGCTGATCCGCGACACCCGCGACAAACCGCTGGACGCGCACCGCGGTATGTTCGCCACGGTGAACCTTGGCATCACCCCGACCGCTCTGGGGTCGAGCGCCAATTTTGCCAAGCTCTTCGCCCAGTTTGCCACCTACAAGTCGTTCCACTCGGTGGTTTTCGCCAACAGTGTTCGCGTCGGCATGGCGGAATCGTTTGATGGAAGTTTCATTCCCACCAGCCAGCTCTTCTTCTCGGGCGGCGGAACGTCGCTGCGCGGTTTTCCCATTGATGAGGCCGGCCCCCAGAGGCTGGTGCCGTTTTGCACCGGCCTACAAAATCAAACCGGATGCGTGAACGTTACGGTGCCCGTGGGCGGCAACGAGCTTTTCATTCTTAACTCTGAAGCGCGTTTTCCGCTGAAGGTGATGAAGGCGCTGGGCGGAGTCGTGTTCTATGACGGCGGCAACGTATATAGTGCAATCAGCCTGCCTAACTTCGTCAACAATTACACCAACACGGTTGGATTCGGCTTGCGCTATTCGACTCCGATTGGCCCGGTTCGCTTCGATATTGGCCGCAACCTGAATCCGGTTCCGGGCATCAACCCCACGCAGTATTTCATCACACTCGGCCAGGCGTTTTAGGAGATGGCATGAAGGCGCGGAAAATAATCGGATGGACCCTCGCCGCGCTCGTGGCCCTGTTTTGCGTCGCCGTGGTAGGCGGTTACTTCTTCATTAAAAGCCGGGCCTTCAATCAATATGCCCTGCGCAAAATCTCAGAGGCCGCGGAAGAAGCGACGGGAGGGAAAACTACGGTCCAGAGCCTCGACTTTAGCCTCTCCGGCCTCACCGCGCATCTTTACGACATCACCATTCACGGAAAAGAGGCGCCCTGCCAACCGCCGCTTTTACAAATCGGTAAGTTAACGGTCGGCGTAAAAATCCTCTCTGTTCTTCATCGCAAAGTCAGCCTAAGCGAACTCATCGTCGAGAATCCGGTTGTGAATATGCGGGTCGATAACTCGGGCGCAAGCAATTTGCCGTCTGCGCCGCCGAGTCAGAGCACTTCAAATACCGGCGTATTCGATCTCGCTGTTGGCCACGCGAAGTTGATGCATGGCGAAGTGAACTACAATGATCGGCAGACGCCGCTCGACGCCAATCTTTATAATCTTGCCGCTGAAATTCGTTTCGATTCCGCCGCAACCCGCTACACAGGTTCTATTTCCTATGACAGCGGCCAACTGCGTTATGGAGAGTATGCCCCGCTGCCGCACAGCTTTCAGGCGAAGTTCAGCGCCACTCCCGCGCAGCTTGCCGTCGAATCCGCCGCGATAAAGATCGGGAACTCCGTAGCGTCTCTTCGGGCGAGCGTGAGCAACTACGCCGATCCAGTCGCCGACGGCGACTACACCATAAAAGTCGATACAAAAGACTTCGCTTCTTTCGCGCCTGCCTACAAGCCCTCTGGCGAAATCGCACTTGCCGGGCAAATTCATTACAAGAATGTCCCGAATCAGCCCGTCCTGCGGGCATTAGCCATCGATGGCAAGATTGCCAGTGAAGCGCTCTCCGCTGTAGCCGTGAGCGGCCGTATCTCCGTGACGAAGCTTAGCGGGAATTATCGGCTTGCAAATGGCGCGCTCCACGCCGGCGGAATCCAGTTCGATTCGCTCGGCGGACGGCTCAATGCCGACCTGGACATTCAAAATCTCGACGCAACCCCGACTGGCCGCGTGAAAGCGTCGGTGCGAAACGTTTCTATGCATGCCGCGCAGCGAGCCTTTCAGCCGCAAATGAAGCAGGTGACCGTCTCCGGAGTTCTCAACGGCGCCGCCGACGCATCGTGGCGCGGAAACCTGAGCAATATTCAGGCTCGTTCCGATCTCACCGTGAGCGGCGCGGCCAGGAACCCATCGCTGGCGGAGAATCAAATTCCCATTGATGGGTCGATTCATGCGACTTATGACGGAGCGAAAAGCGCGCTTACGCTTCGGCAATCGAGCCTCCGCATCCCATCCGCTACGATCACTGCCGATGGCGAACTCAGCGATCGCTCGAACCTGCGGGTGCAGGCCAGCGCGAGCAATCTTCATCAGTTGGAATCCGTTGTCTCGGTATTCAGCGCCAGGGGTTCGCAGCTTCCCGTAGTGTCCGGTTCGGCGAATTTCAACGCGACACTGCACGGCAAGGTGGCGAAGCCTCAAATCGTGGGCCAGCTTTCGGCGCAAAATCTTGAGGTGGAAGGTAGCCAGTGGCGCACCGTTCAAGCCAACTTTGAGGCCAGCCCATCGCGAGTAGCCATCACAAACGGAAGCCTTGTCAGCGCGCATCGAGGCCGCGCCAGCTTCAGCGGAAATGTCGCATTGAATGATTGGGCTTATCGTCCAGCGAACGCGCTGAAGGCGAATCTTTCCGTGCAGCAACTTTCGATCGCCGAACTCCAGCGCATAGCAAAACTGCAATATCCAGTCGGCGGTGATCTAAACGCGGATATCTCACTGAACGGTTCTCAAAACGATCCGCAAGGCTCCGGCAAACTCCAAATCGCAAACGCTCGCGCTTACGGCGAATCGTTCCAGACCCTGGCTGCGCAATTTCATGCCGATCGCGGAGCTATCGTTTCGTCGCTGCAAGTCGCAATGCCGGCGGGATCGGCCAAGGCCGATCTTTCTTACACGCCTAAGACAAAGACCTATTCGGTTCGCCTCGACGCGCCGGCAATCGTCATTGAGAAACTGCACTCTGTGCAAGCCAGGAACCTTGCGATTTCGGGAACGCTGAACGCCACGGCTAACGGCCAGGGAACTCTCGACGATCCTCAACTCACCGCCGTCCTGCAACTGCCGCAATTGAGCCTGCAAGACAAGTCAATTGCGAACATTAAAGCCGATGTGCACGTGGCCAATCACAACGCCGACCTCGCGCTCACTTCCAACGTAATTAACTCATCCGTGCAGGCGCATGCAAAAATCAATCTTACGGGCGATTACTACACAGAAGCATCGCTCGAAACCACCGCCGTGCCGCTCGATGTATTACTCGCCACCTACTTGCCCAGCGTGCCGCAAGGCTTCAAAGGGCAGACTGAATTTCACGCAACATTAAAAGGTCCGCTCAAGGATAAATCTCAGATCGAAGCGCACCTCACAATTCCCAAGCTGGACGCGTCTTATCAATCCTTGCAAATTGGTATCGCTTCGCCGATTCGCGCCGACTACGTACATTCCGTAGTCACACTTCAGCCCACCGAAATTCGTGGTACTGGCACATCGTTACGCCTCCAGGGCAGCATTCCGTTGGCCGGCACGTCGGAGATGAGTCTCACCGCCCAAGGTTCGCTCGACGTGAGCATCCTGCATATCTTCTCTCCCGACACAAAAAGCTCCGGCACTGTCGCCATCGATCTTCGCGCCTCCGGAACCGCAAAAGATCCAAACATGAGCGGCAAGATCGGGTTGCAGAATGTCGCGATGCTATATGCGGGTGCGCCCGTCGGCGTGGAGAAAATGAACGGCGCCATCGACGTGGGAAAAGATAGCGCTCAAATCTCGAGCCTGACGGCTCAGGTGGGCGGAGGCAATGTTTCGGCCGGAGGATCGATCGCTTATCGGCCAAGCTTACAGTTCAATCTCGCACTGCAAGCAACAGCGGTTCGCCTGCTCTACCCGGATGGGGTTCGAACTTTGCTCGACGGCAACCTGGCGTTCAGCGGAAATAAAGATGCTTCCAACCTCACAGGACGCGTGCTTGTCGATGGATTATCTTTTACTCCCGATTTCGATCTCGCCACTTTCTCCGATCAATTCAGCGGCAACGCGGCCACGCCCGCGCAGCCGGGTTTTGCCGACAGCATTAATCTCGCCATCGGCGTGCAGTCCAAAGAAAATCTCAGCGCCAACAGTTCGCAAGTCAGCATCGAAGGCAATCTCAACCTGCGCGTCGGCGGCACGGCCGCCAACCCGGTGATTACCGGACGCACCGATCTCAGCGCCGGCGAGCTTTTTTATCGCAACGTGCGCTACCAATTGCAGCGCGGCATTATCAGCTTCGACGACCCGAACGAGACGAATCCTGTACTCAATGTTTCGGTCAATACCACGGTCGAGCAATACAACCTAACCTTGAACCTGCGCGGACCGTTTGACAAACTGACCACGTCCTATACTTCAGACCCTCCGCTCTCAACCGCCGACATTATCAACCTGATCGCCCGCGGGCAAACCACGGCGGAATCGGCCGCTTCGAGCCAAAGCACCGACTCGATGATCGCCTCGCAGGCCGCGAGTCAAATCAGCGGCAGCTTGCAGAAGCTCGTTGGCATCTCGAGCCTGCAAATCAACCCGCCGCTTGGAAATAACGGCTCGAATCCGGCCGCTACTATTGCGATTCAGCAGCGTGTCACCAAGAATCTTCTCTTTACTTTCTCAACCGACGTCTCGCAGCCGGGAAGCGAAGTGGTGCAGGGCGAATATCAGATCAACAAGCGCTGGTCGGTGAGCGCAACGCGCGATCAAGTGGGAGGAGTTTCGGTCGATGGACGGCTGCACACCAGATTTTAATAGGAAAGCGTTAACCGAGCCCGGCGGTTGAAGCGCCCCCTTGCGCCGCTCTGCCGGGAAGTTCCGAGTCTTGCCGAGGCCGCGCTCGCAAACGTCTACGAAGGCTCCCGCCGCTGCTCACCTTCGCCAATTCCGCGTTCATTTCAGCCCCTACCAGCAGCGCGAAGGATGTCCACTGGAACCACGTCATGAACGCGATAAATCCCGCAAGGGTTCCGTAAGTTCTGCTGTAATTTGCAAAATGCCGGAAGTAGATTCCCAGCAGCGACGAGAGCGCCAGCCACGAAACGACAGTCAGAATCGCTCCGGGCAGAGTCGCCACAAATCTCTGCTTTACGCAGGGCGCTAGAAAGTACAACAACTCCACCCCCAACACGGTAAATCCAATCGCAATGGCCCAATGCAAACCGGGCCACAGCAGAGCGAACAGCTTCGAAACCATCATCTTCGAAGCCAGCCATTCGCCAAAGCGCGGACCCACAAGCATTACTCCCAGCCCGGCCAGAAAAAGCGCTCCACAAATGACGGCCAGCGCCAGGGCCAGCAGGCGCGTTTTCCAGAACGGCCGGTCGTCAATCGCGTCGTAAGCGATGCTAAGAGCCTCAATCAGGGCATCGAAAGCCGCTGTGGCCACCCAGAGCATTCCCAGCATTCCCAACGATAGCCAGGCCCGGCGATGAGCCGTTAACACATCTGCCAGCACCGAATAAACCATCTTCATGGAGTCCGGCGGCAACAGCCGCGCCATGGTGATCAGTATCCAGCCAAACAGATCTGGAACAGGAATCGCGCTGAACAGAGCGGAGAGAACGATCAGCCCGGGAAACAGGGCCAGAATAAAATAATAAGATAAGGCAGCCGCAACCTGGAAAGTGTGATGATCGATCAAATCGCGCCGCGTATTGTCCAGCGCTTGTTTTAACCCAGAGCGGTTCACGGCTCTTAGATGCCATTTTGCCCGGAAACGAAAGTCGGGATCCGCCGCGAAATCGAGCTTGCGCCTCGGCCGGAGCGTTCGCCTCAGTCTCCGGCTAATACACGATTTTGTTCGGTCTTAGTTTCCATGCGCGGAAAGCCGCCAGCGCTTCCTCTCGCATGGTTTGAATCATGGGAATAGCGCGCTGTTCGTGTGGCCGCTCGATCTCGCGATAGATCAGAGAATCGTCGAAGCCGGCTTGCGAGGCGTCGGCGGCGGCGCCCGCGAAATATATGCGGTCCAGCCGCGCCCAATAAATCGCCGCCAAACACATTGGGCATGGTTCACAGGAGGTATAAATCTCGCAGCCTGCCAGTTCGAAATTGCCCAGGGCTGCGCAAGCCGCTCGAATGGCGACGATTTCGGCGTGCGCCGTAGGATCGTTAATAGAAGTAACCTGATTCGCTCCTTCGGAAACAACGCTTCCGTTTTTCGCGATAACCGCCCCGAACGGCCCTCCCCCCAGGCCGACGTTATCGATGGAGAGCCGAATGGCACGCGCCATGAAAGGATTGTCCATATCGCTGAATTCGTTGCCGACAGCACAAGCGAAACCTGAATCCCCGTTTGTGTCGCAGCTAGATAACTTCAAGACTCATAGTTCTTGAGTTATCCGAAGTCCCGCGCTTTCACCAGCGGGATGAGGGATCTCCAAGAATACGCCCCTGGATCAAACTGCAATACTACCGAATCTTGCCGTCCGGCAATCCCAGCCTTGCTGAAAGAAGTATAAGTTGGCGGCGGAAGCTCATCAAAGGTTCGTTCGTTTCTATCTGCGTTCTCATGGTGCGTCCTGGAGAGCATAAATACATTTACTTCTTTGAGCCATCCAAAGTCCGCGACTACCCAGCGGGACGAGGTTTTCCCATAAGCGCAGACCTCAGGCGCCATCAATGAATCGGCATGATGCGCAGAAGATTGCCGGCTCTGGTTTATAGTCACCACATGCGGGCAATTTTGGCTGGCGGCGGGACGGGCGGTCACGTGATCCCCGCCTTAGCTATTGCCAACGAATTAAAGAAGAGTTATGACGCCGATGTCATATTCATTGGTACGGCGCGCGGCATCGAGAACCGCCTGGTTCCAGCTGCAGGATACCCGTTGCGGCTGGTGCGAGTGGGGGCCCTGAAGAATGTAAGCCTGATGACGCGGGCAAAAACCGCGCTCGACTTGCCGCGAGCCGTTTGGGATGCCGGACGAATGCTGAATGAATTTGCTCCCGACGTAGTGATCGGCGTGGGCGGATATGCCTCGGGGCCAGCGATGCTGGCGGCGGTGATGAAGCACATTCCCACGCTGGCGTTCGAACCCAACGTTGTTCCCGGATTTGCCAACCGAGTCGTCGCTCGCTTCGTTTCCGGTGCGGCGGTGCATTTTGAGGAGACGGCAAAATATTTTCGCCGCGCGGAAGTGACGGGCGTCCCAGTGCGGCAGGCTTTTTTTGAAATTCCGGCAATGATGAATAAGAGGTCCGGCGGTCCGCCGATTTTGCTGGTATTCGGCGGCAGCCAGGGCGCCCACGCCATCAACGAGGCGATGTTTCGTTGCCTGCCCGAGTTGCGGCGGCAGGCGCAGGGCATCCATATCATTCACCAGACCGGCGAGCGTGACTATAATGACGCGCTGGCCGCTTACAACTCCGCGGGCGAACATGCGGAAGTCTTCAAGTTCATCGAAGACATGCCGGCAGCGTTCGCACGCGCGGATCTGCTGGTCTGCCGCTCGGGGGCGAGCACGGTCGCCGAAATTACCGCCGCGGGGAAACCCGCGATTTTCGTGCCGTTCCCGCGCGCGGCGGATGACCACCAGCGAGTGAACGCGGAGGCGCTGGAGCGTTCGGGCGCGGCCGTCCTTGTGGAAGAATCGAAATTGGAAGGCGTTTGGTTGGCAGAAACCATTGCCGCCTTGTTGAACGATCCGCCAAGACTAGAAGCGATGAGCGCCGCGGCGCGTTCTTTGGCGCATCCCCACGCCGCCCGCGACATTGCCGCGATGGCCGCGCGAGTCGCCGGACTTGCCGGCCAGGAATCAAGCGATGAGTAGCTGGGGCAGACGGCTCGGCGATATTTTTCTGGTAGCGGCTGTTTTGTTCGGGACACTCTACGCGGGCGATTGGCTTGTCTGGCGGCTTCGCATTTCGCGCGGCACGGCATATGGATCAGTCGAGGTGAATCAGTTTCTGGCGACGCCGTTAAAAGGCAGCAAGACCGAATACGATTTAACCGGGACTTTTCAGCAGACCTGCACCCGGTCGATTTTTTCGCAACAGGGAAATCCCCCATGTTGGTGGCTGAGAGGGCACAATTCGCAGTGGGAGTAAAAACAGCCAACTGGGGATTACACGGATTTCTACGGATACTGAAGTTGGATTCTCATTCGCTTTTAGTCCGCGGGAATTCGCGTGAATCCGTGGCCAGGTAGTTGAACTATGTTCGCCAAGATTCAGCAAATACATTTCGTAGGCATCGGCGGCATCGGCATGAGCGGCATCGCCGAAGTGCTGCTCAATCTCGGCTACAAAGTCTCGGGATCGGATCTAAAAAGCTCCGCCGTGACGCAGCGGCTCGAGGGGCTCGGCGCGAAGATATTTGAGGGCCACCGCTCGGAAAATATTGCCGGCGCCGAGGTGGTGGTGACGAGTTCGGCCATTGCCGCGGAAAATCCCGAAGTTGCCGAAGCTTATAAACTTCACATCCCTGTGATTCGGCGCGCGGAAATGCTGGCCGAGTTAATGCGCCTGAAATATGGCATCGCCATCGCCGGCATGCACGGTAAGACCACCACAACTTCGATGGTCGCGGCCGTACTCGCCGCGGGAGATCTCGATCCCACAGTTGTAGTAGGTGGCCGTGTTGACGCAATGGGATCGAATGCGCGTCTCGGAAAATCCCGCTATCTCGTGGCCGAGGCCGATGAGAGCGACCGCTCGTTTCTCAAGCTTTCGCCGATTCTTTCGGTCGTCACCAACATCGACCGCGAGCATATGGATTGTTACCGCAACATGCGTGACGTGAAGAAGACGTTTCTGGAATTCATGAATCGCGTGCCGTTCTACGGAATGGTCGTTGCCTGCAATGACGACCCTCTTCTTCGCCGCCTCTTGCCGGAGGTGCAGCGCCGCGCCGTCACGTACGGAACCAAACGCGGTTCCGATTTTCTGATCAGGCTCGGAAGCGGTTCTGCGCCGGAAAGTCGATCCGTCGAATTGGGCCAGCCTTTGAACCGCTTTCGAGTCAGCTATCGAACGAAAGACCTCGGCGAGTTCACCCTGCATGTGCCGGGGGTTCACAACGTTCTCAACGCCACTGCTGCGATCGCGGTCGGCGTGGGGCTTGATGTCGAAGTCGAGGCTATCCGCGCCGCGCTCGACCAGTTCCGTGGCGTCGATCGCCGCTTCCAGTTGCGTGGACGCGCGGCTGGCGTTAGCGTGATCGACGATTACGGCCATCATCCGACTGAGATAAAGGCGACCCTGGCCGCGGCAAAGCAGTGCGGCTTTTGCAAAGTCCACGTAATCTTCCAGCCGCATCGTTACACGCGCACCCGCGATCTACTCGAAGAATTCACCACCGCATTCGGCGACGCCGATTCGCTCTTTGTGCTCGACATCTATGCGGCCAGTGAATCCCCAATCGAGGGCATCAGCGGAGAGGCGCTTGTGCATACCATTCGCGAAAAAAGTTCTCGCAATGCGGAGTATGCAAGCTCCTTCGCCGAGGCAGTGTCTTCGATCACGAAGATCGCCCAGAATGGGGACATGATTCTGACCCTCGGCGCAGGCAGCGTTTCGCAGTTGGGGCCGATGATTCTGGAAACACTAAAAAACAGCCCGTTAGTATAGGAATTCGACTATCTCAGAGAATGGCGTATGAGCATGTGCATGCTCATGGAGGACCGAGACGTGACGAAGAGTGCGCGACTGCAAGTATTGACTACGCCTGCATTTCGGGATTGGCTTCGCAAAGAAGCGAAGAAGAACGGCGTCAGCGTGGGGAATTAGTCCGCACACGCTGTGAGCAAAGAGCGGGCGAGGGAGAGGCCGCATTGGAGGAGCTAACCGCGCTTCTCCGCAAAGAAGTGGCTGCTACGCGAGCCGCGGTACGGCGCAATCTGGACGATTGAGTATAGCGGTGCTCATTCAAATGGTAAACCCACTGAGTAGTTCCGTCCGAGACAATGACTGCTGCCGCGTAACCCGAGCGGCCTCCGTAGCGATAGCGGTTGCCCGGTGCCAGAATCGCCGTAAACAATGTTTTCTGCCAGCTATGTTGCAACTCGCCGCTGAAATGCGTTCCTCAACGGCCTCAATGTGGTAGGACTTGGCATCGGCATACTTCTGGCTGACTTCGGTCAGAAGTGCGAGCGCGTCCGACCTATGCGCATCTGAAGCCATCTGGGGCAGGACGGAAACGAGGAGTAGAACCAGTGGAAAGAACATAACTTTCCGCCTCCATACCGGGGGATTTTACACAAGGACAGGAACTTTTCGCTTAGACTTCCGTATCTTCCACCGCTAACGGATTGAGGCGAAGCTCGTCCAATCTGTCATAGAGGGGCTAAGCCGATGAATTCGACACAAGCATGGGGATGGCTGGCGGCTGGGGTGCTGGCTCTGGGATTAAACGGCTTTTATCACGACGGCGGTGCCGCGTGGGCGCATCGCGCCGTTGATCGCGTAATGGCGCAAGTTGCCGACCGTTCCGAAGGCGTGCTCGCTATGGCCACGGGTCGCGCCGATTGGTTGATGTCGAAAGCCAATCTCGCAGCCGCCCGGCACGAAACTGCCTCGTGCCGTCTGCTAACTTCTGCGGAGCGGCTGAATACGAAAATGGCGCGCATGGAGAGTCGCCTGCCGGCTATGGAATCGATCTCAGCCCGCGAAGAGGCGGCTATGGCCCGCATGGAAGCCAATAGAGCCAGGATCGAGGCGCAGGTCACACCCGTACACATAACGCCTGTCCGGGAATTTGCCGCCCTCAAAGTTCCTGTTACCTGCTCGCGCGTGCGAATCAGGGTCCCTCGCATCCATATTCCCCAACCGCGCGTTCGAGTCGAGCTTCCAACACTTTCTCTCGAGGCTTCGGGAGCGGGTCCGATTTAGACGTTCCACGATGCTTCGAAACCGCGATCAAACAGGCGAATTGGTTTTTCGCCTTTCATTTTTTTCTCTCTGATGTCCAATCCGATTCCTGCCTGTGAAAATCTCCCTTCTTTTATCTGTCTCTCGCTCCAAAATGAAGTTATAGTTTAGAAGCTCAGCGATTCCACAGCGACAACTAACCCTACTGATGGCGCGGAAATCGGCATCCACCATCTTGCAGGAGGAGTTGTACCCATCCGGCGCTGCAGCCGCCCGCCCGGATCTCCGCGACGCGGAAATCGACGACGCGCGTCTCGTAGATCTGGATGTAGACGAGCAGTCGCCTTTCCTTCGTGCCCAAAAGCGCGTTCCCGCCCGCCGCAGTTCTCTTCCGAAAAAAGCCGCAAACCGCTTGCTGTGGGGCCTTGCGGCCGCCGCTCTAATGTGTGTGGCCGCCATAGCCGCCGGCGCGCTTTATCGCTATGGCGAACGCTCGTGGCGCTTCCGCGTCGACTCCAGCGACAACATCGAAGTCGCCGGCATGCAGAATGTGACTAAATCACAAATTATGGAAGTGATGGGCGCCGATATCGGCCGCAACATTTTCTTCATTCCGTTGGCCCAGCAAAAGGCACAACTGGAGCAGATTCCCTGGGTGGAATCGGCCAGTGTGATGCGTTTCGTTCCCAACCGCCTGCAAGTCGAGATTCACGAGCGCACTCCGGTTGCCTTCGCCCGCGTTGGGCCGCGCATGCTTTTGATCGATGCCGGAGGCACGCTGATGGAGTTGGCTCCGAAGCGCAAGTATTCTTTTCCGGTAATTTTGGGGATGAATCCTGGCGAACCGCTTTCCACGCGGACACCGCGCATGAAGACCTATGCGGAAATGGTGCGCGATCTGGATTCCGGCGGCGCCCGCTACTCGCAGGATCTCAGCGAAGTCGATCTTTCCGATCTCGAGGACGTCAAGGTCCGGGTCAACGACCCCGCGGGCGATGTGCTCGTGCACCTCGGCTCGTCGGATTATCTGCGGCGCTACAAGGTCTACATTACCCACGCCCAAGGCTGGCGCCAGCAATTTCAGAAGCTGGAATCGGTCGATCTGCGCTACGACAACCAGATCATTGTGAACCCGGATATGGAACGTACGGCGAAGGCCGCGACTTTGAGCGCGGCCTCTGCAAGGGCCGCAGCCGCAGCGGGAGTGAAGCCCGCGGCTCTCGTAACTCGCTTACCCCTACAGAATCGTCCGGTGCCGAAACCTGCGTTCGAACTGACGGAGAAGAAGTTCGAACCCAGGACTGGCGCGGCCGGGGTGAAGAAGGCGTCCGTTCGAGCAAAACCCAATGCAGCGGCCAAATGGAAGAAGAGAACCGCCCCAAGCAGGAAACGTATAACAACGGCAAACAGGAACATAGTCGCGGCGACTAAGAAATCCGCCGTTAGCGGAAGCTCGAAGCCGAGTCCGGCGATCGCCAAAAGTCAAACGAGTATGGGAACGAGCCAATAAGGTTCATACGAAATGCAGAAAAAGTTGCAAAAGAAGGGCACGTGCTTTTGAGGTATCTCGCGCTTCAGCGCCTGAGAACGTTTTGAAATATACGAGGAGTTTTTCTGGAAACCTTTTTACTCATGCCGCAAGTTCCGCAAGATTAAGGCGGTTCTGGGGCGCGAAATCGATTTGAGGAATTCATAAGCGATGGCGAACCAGCAGGGAAGTTTTCTTACCGCGATTGACGTGGGCAGCGCCAAGACATGCGCGCTGATGGTTGAAATCGGCGATACCGGCTTGCGTTATCGCGGCCACGGCGTGGCCGAGTCGCGCGGCTCGCGCAAGGGCGTAATCGTGGAATTGGAAAAGGCGGTGGCGGCGATTCAAAAAGCCGTGGAAGCCGCGGAAGATTCGGCCGGAGCCGCCGTTGAGCACGCCATCGTCGGCATCGGCGGAGCGCACGTGCGCGGCGTCAACAGCCACGGCGGCATTACGCTGGGAACGCGTCCGCGCGAGATTGGCCGCGACGAAATCAAGCAGGCCGTCGAGCGCGCCCGCGCCATTCCTCTGCCCGCCGACCGCGAAGTGCTTCACCTTTTGCCCCAGGAATTCATTCTCGACGATCAATCCGGCGTCCACGATCCGCTGGGGATGATGGCTACTCGCCTGGAAGTTCGCGTACATCTGGTAACCGCGGCCACCAGCGCGGCGCAAAACGTAATTACAGCCGTCAATCGCGCCGGAGTTCACGTCGACGACACCGTATTCGAGCCGCTCGCCGCGGCCGATTCGGTGTTGCGGGCCGACGAACGCGAATTGGGAGTCTGCCTCGCCGATATCGGCGCCGGATCGACCGAACTGGTCGTTTTCCTGCAAGGTTCCGTCGCCTACACCGGAGTCATTCCCGTCGGCGGCGATCACTTCACCAGCGATTTATCGGTTGGCATGTGTACCCCTCTCTCGGAGGCGGAAAAAATAAAGAAAGTTTATGGCAATGCCATCGTCACGTTGATTCCCGAAGGAAACGAAGTCGAGGTGCCGTCGGTCGGCGACCGGCCTTCGCGTTTGCTTCCACAGCGGCTGGTGGCGGAAATTCTCGAACCGCGCGCCCGAGAGTTATTCGAGATGATGCGCGAGACTTTGCGGCAGAGCGGCATGTTTGATGCCTGCCTTGCTGGAATTGTCCTTTGCGGCGGAGCTTCGCGCTTGCCCGGAATTTTCGATGTCGCGGAGTCCGTGTTACGGAAGCCAGTGCGATTGTCCTGGCCGACGCCTCTGGCCAAAATGCCGGCTACTTTGGCCGAGCCGGAATTTGCCACCGTGCTGGGCATGGTCGCCTATGGACAGCGCGCCCGCATGGCTCGCGGATTTCAAAACGATCGCTGGGGATCGCGGCTGAAGGCGATGTTGGTAGGGTAAAGCGAAGAAGCAACGGTTATTTCTTTGCGTTCTTCGCGGGTGTTCTTGGCGTTCTTTGCGGTTAAAAGCTTTTTCTTTCTGATGCCAAAAGCAAAGCTCTTAACCGCCAAGGCCGCTAAGAAAGGCCGCAAAGAACAAAGAGAAGCATAAAAGCACGCATAAATCAGACTCAGGTGAAAAAAATGACAAACGATTCCAGCATTCGCATCAGCTTCAACGAAGAGCCTCTTAACGACGCCAAGATTAAAGTCATCGGCGTGGGGGGTGGCGGCGGCAACGCGGTCAACCGCATGATCGATGCCGGAGTCGAAGGCATTGAATTCATCGCAGCCAATACTGATCTTCAGGCGCTGCGCATGTCGCGCGCTCCCGTCAAACTGCAACTCGGCGTGAAGCTGACCAACGGCCTGGGCGCGGGCGCGAATCCGGAAGTCGGCCGCAAGGCCGCGCTCGAAGATTCCGACAAGATTATCGAAGCGCTCGAGGGCGCCGACATGGTTTTCGTCACCACTGGCCTTGGCGGTGGAACCGGCACCGGCGCTGCTCCGATCATCGCGTCGCTGGCCAGCGAGATGGGTGCGCTCACCGTCGCGGTCGTCACAAAGCCCTTCTCGTTCGAAGGCAAGCGCCGCATGACGCAGGCCGAGAAAGGTATCGCCGAGTTGATGGAATCGGTCGACACCACCATCGTCATTCCCAACGAAAAGCTCCTCGCCGTCGCCGAAGACGCCGGTTTCTTCGAATCCTTCCGCGTGGCCGACGACATTCTGCGCCAGGGAGTACAGGGAATTTCCGATATCATTACCATCCCTGGCATCATCAACCGCGACTTTGCCGACGTGAAGACGATCATGTCGCGTATGGGCTATGCAGTCATGGGCACAGCCACGGCAAGCGGCCAAAACCGCACCACGCAAGCCGCGCAGCGCGCGATTGCTTCTCCCCTGCTCGAGGCCGGCGCAATTGACGGTGCACGCGGCATCCTCATTAACATTACAGGTTCGGCTTCGCTCAAGTTGGCTGAGGTTCAACAAGCCTGCTCTATCATTCAAGGCGCCGCTCACGAAGACGCCAACATCATTTTCGGTGCGGTGATGGACGAAAAGATGAAAGACGCCGTTAAAATCACGGTGATCGCGACCGGCTTCCGCGAAGTTCCGCGAACCCAGCACCGGCCATACGAAGTTCGTCCGTCGTTTGCCGCGTCCCACGAAGACGCCATGGATTTCCCCGAACCGGTCGGCCGCGTGCCAGTCGCCCCGGTTTTTCACGACTCCGTGGATGAGCCCATGATGGAGGAACCGCGAATGGCAGAACCAATCCCAGCCATGAATCGCGCAGGTCTCAGTGCTGGCGACGGAATCTCGCTCGACACTATGCGAACCGCCATGGTCGCCAATTTCGAGCAGGACGATCTCGATGTTCCCGCCTTCCTGCGCAAGCGCGGCGAGGTGATGTAAAGAAGCTGTCTCATAGATGGTTTTGATAAATGATCTTGGGAAGGGCACGACTTCAGTCGTGCCACCAAGAGCTGTTAAGCACGCGGGCTTTAACCTCTGTGGGATCGCCTAGCGCACTTAGCTTCACTTTGGGCATAACTGCTTAGTACTGAATGTCCCAGGCCGCCTCGCCAGTAAGTGCCATTGCCGAGTGCGGTCGGGGTGTGAAAAGATTTGCTTGTTGGTAGTATCTTTTTGGTAACGGGAGAAAGCGTTACTGAGGCAGCGGTACCGACGTACTGTCCCGTTTAAGTACTTATTCCATAACGGGTTAAATCGAAATCAGGAATTCCCTGTATGAAAAGTTTGTTGTTGCCTGAAATGCCGTAAGTCTTTAGTATCAGCGCAGTTGGGCGTAGCTCCAGTCAAAACCGGCAGACTGGCAGGCCTCATATTGAAACATGGGCAGCCGGAGATCAGAGGGAAGAACCACAGATGTGCAAGCAGGGAAGCCGCCACTTTTTTCGTCTGGCCATCTTTATAGGTGGGTTATTGTTGACGCCTGGTATGTGGGCGGCGCACGTCTCGCCCCGGGCTTTGAACGGCAATAGCAAGCCCAAATCCTCGAAGCTTAGCGAGAGCCAGCACACCAGGCGCCGGATGCGGCATTTGGCGCGCAGCCGCTCAACCGCTACGCACAATTCTGTCAGTCACGTCTCCACGCCCAGTAGCCACGGTGCGAATTTAGTGCGAACCACGGCCGGAACAACAGTTCGAAGAACAGTCCGAGCAACGGCCCGAACCACCGCCCGAACGACGGCCAGCACCCGCAGGCACTCTTATCACGAGCGCTTTTACATGAGTTCCTTCGCCGAAGGCCTCACCGCCGGCGACAATACGGATGGCGAAGATCCCGTGGTCCGGCAAGCTGCTATCGATGCCTTGGGCAATATGAACGGCACCGTGGTGGCAATCGAACCGACCAGCGGACGCGTTCTCGCCATGGTGAACCAAAAGCTGGCGCTCTCAAGCGGCGCCCAGCCTTGCTCCACCATTAAACTGTCCGTCGCTTTGGCCGCGCTGAGCGAAGGCCTGGTTTCAAAGGAAACTGAGGTTCCGCTCGGCGGCCGCAGCCGAATGAATCTCACCGAGGCTCTGGCGCACTCCAACAACGCCTATTTTGAGGCACTGGGACGCAAACTGGGCTTTGAGAAAGTGGCATATTACGCTCACCAATACGGCTTGGGCGAATTGGCTGGTTATGACATTCCGGGCGAGCAGGTAGGTACTTATCCGGAAGAAGTGATTCCCGAGAAGCTTGGCGGCGTAGGCAAAATGTGTTCTTTCGGGGAAGGCGTTTCCATGACACCGTTGCAGTTGGGCGCAATGGTTTCGGCAATCGCCAACGGGGGAACGCTCTATTACTTGCAACATCCCACGACCCCAGACGAGGTCGCTAACTTCCAGCCGCGCATTAAGCGTCAACTCGATATCGCTCCGCTGATCCCGGAAATTTCCCTTGGTATGGCTGGAGCCGTGCAATATGGCACCGCGCGGCGCTTAGGTCTTAACTTCAACGAGGAAGAGATTCTCGGCAAGACCGGAACCTGCTCTCATGCCGGCACGCGTTTTGGTTGGTTTGCTTCTTACGCCAATACCAGCCGCGGTCGAGTGGTGGTTGTTATCTTCTTAGAAGGCGGCAGGCCGACCTTCGGCCCCAAAGCCGCGGAAATCGCCGGAGTTATGTACCGCAATCTCTACGACCACAACTTTTTCATCCCCGGCGGGTCCGCGCCATCCAGCGCAGCCGCCTCCAGGCCTTAAGGCTCAACCCGACCGATCTCGGAGCCCCTCTGAGAGGGGCTTTTTATGTTTGCAGCCCAGGCTCCCCGTCGGGATCAATGCACGCTTCGCTGTGGCCGGCCGGGCCCATTCTATTGACGCTCTATCGACACCGTTACCATTTCCCAGATGAAAATCCCAAATCTCGCCGATATGTACGGTAGCGAGCCATCATGTTATTTCGGAACCTATTTCGGAACCTATTGCGGAACCCCGGCACGGCATGAATTCAATGATGGCTATAAGCGTCAGCTACGACGACCGCCTGGTTGCGCTTTCGGTGGTGCTCGCCATCGTCGCCTCATTTGCCGCGCTCGATCTTGCGGGACGCGTAACCTCGAGCCACGCTCGGGCCCGCGCCATATGGCTGGGAACCGGCGCCGCCGCAATGGGTTTCGGAATCTGGGCCATGCATTACATCGGCATGCTGGCGCTCATCATGCCGATGCCGGTCTTTTACCACCTGCCCACAGTGTTGATCTCGTTGCTCGCCGCGATGGCGGCTTCCGCGGTTGCGCTATTTGTCGTAAGCCAGCCAGAGATGAGCCTCCGCCAGGAGATTGCCGGCAGCCTCGTCATGGGCAGCGGAATCGCCGCCATGCATTACATCGGGATGGCTGCGATGCGTTGCTCCGCGGTGATTGTCTATGATCGAAGGATAGTCGCTCTCTCCATCGTTCTGGCGGTCGCAATCTCCCTGGCGGCGATTCGGCTCGCTTTCCGTGTTCGTGACGAGGAGCGGCTCAGTTGGCGGAAGGTATCCAGTGCGATAATCATGGGCAGCGCCATTCTCTTGATGCACTATACGGGAATGTGGGCCGCCACCTTCCATCCCTCTGCCGTCGCTTCCAATCTCACTCGTGCGACCGCCATTTCCAACATCGGCGTGGTTGCCATTAGCGCGAGCTGCTTCTTTGTTCTGGGAACTGTGATCGCCTCTTCGTTCTTCGATCGCCATCTCGCATTGCAGAGAAGCCATCTCGGCCTCGTGCAGGAGCGCGAGCTATATTTCCGCACCATGGCGGAAGCCCTGCCCGAGATCATCTGGACGGCCACTCCCGATGGCGACGACGATTATTTCAATCAGAAATGCTTCGACTATACCGGCAAAACCTTCGATCAACTGCGAGGGTCGGAGTGGGGAAACATTGTCCATCCCGACGATGTGGAAAAGTGCTTCGCAAAATGGAAAGACGCGCTGCTTACGGGTAAAGCATATGACGTTGAGTATCGTTTGCTCGGTAAGGACGGGAATTATCGATGGTTTCTGGGACGCGCAAATCCCATAAGAAACGCGGAAACAGAAATCGTCAAATGGTTCGGAACCTGCACCGATATCGAAAATCAAAAACAAAACCAGCAGATTCTGGAGGAAAAAATCCAGGAAGGAACCGCGCAACTCGCCGAAGCGAACACCCGCTTGCAGCGCGAAATGTATTTCCAGTCGATGGGGGAAGCTCTTCCCGAGATCGTCTGGACGGCGAATCCGGAGGGAACAATCGACTTCGCCAACCAGAAATGGCTCGATTACAGCGGCCTCGCCCTCGATCAGACTCAAGGCAAGGGATGGATCATCGCGGTTCATCCCGACGATCTCGCCTTATGCCTCGCCAGGTGGCAGAATTCTCTGCTTACCGGTCACCCACTGGAAGTGGAGTACCGTCTGCGCGAGAAGAACGAAGCTTACCGCTGGTTTCTGGGGCGCGCCAATCCTATTCGCAACCCCGCCGGGGAGATCATCAAATGGTTCGGCACCTGCACCGACATCGAGAGTCAAAAGCAAAACCAGCAGATTCTTGAGGAGCAGATTCACGAACGAACCGAGCAACTGGCCAGCATGAACACGCGCTTGCAGGAAGAGATGCTGGAAAAAGATTTCGCCCGCAAGGAACTCGATCAGCAAAACGAAAGAATGATGGGGGAATTGAAGCACCGCTCGGAGCGCGCCACCATGCTGGCCAAGATGGGCGAACTGCTCCAGAGCTGCATCAGCCGCGACGAAGTGTTCTCCGCCGCCCTGGGCTTCGCCCCCAGGATTTTTCCCGCCGCTCCCGGAGCGGTCGCGCTCCTGAACGGTTCGCGCACTTTGGTGGAGGTGATCGGCGCCTGGACCGATTGCCAACTGCCCATGTCGGAGTTCGATCCCGCCGATTGCTGGGCTCTACGCACAGGCCAGTCGCACCTGGTTCTGCCGGGCGACCCTACCGCGCGTTGCGCTCACGCCATAGGCGTCGAGCATACCTATCTGTGCATTCCGATTCTGGCCCAAGGCGAAACTCTTGGCATCCTCCACATCCAGGCCACCAAAGATGCGCCGCAACTCGATTCCTCCGAAATGTCGTTCAAGACCACATTCGCGGGACAGGTAGGATTATCCATTGCGAATATCCGCCTGCGGGAAGCTCTGCGAACGCAATCGGTGCGCGACGCTTTGACCGGCCTCTATAACCGGCGGTATCTGGAAGAAACCCTGGAGCGGGAAGTGCGCCGCGCCGCCCGCACTTCGCAATCGCTTGGAGTGCTGATGATCGATCTCGACCATTTCAAGAAATTTAACGACACTTACGGCCACGAAGCCGGCGATGCAATATTGCGCGAAGCGGCATCCTTGTTGGCTGCCGGCATCCGTGCCGAAGATTTTGTGTGCCGGTTTGGAGGAGAGGAATTCGTTGTCATACTCCCCACCGCGGATGCCACGGCATCGCGCGCGCGCGCCGAGCGCTTGCGCGGCAAAATGAAAGAACTCGTCGTTAACTACCAGGGCAGTTCTCTCGGCGCCGTATCGATCTCCGTGGGAGTTGCAGCATTTCCCTTGCATGGCCTGTCGCCGAAGGAATTGATGGCGGCTGCCGATGGCGCTTTGTACGAATCCAAGCGCAACGGGCGCGATCAGGTGACCGTGGCCAAGATGGCAGCCGAAGAACCAAGCGAAGACCAAAGCGAAGACCAAAGAGAAGACCAGGGCGAACACCGAGGCGAAGGCCCAGGAAAAAAGCCGGCCTTTGAAAGGCCGGCTTCGGTGGTTGGTTCTTGATTTCTTAATCCCGACGGCACGATCCTCACCATTGGATCGGACGAAACCGCCTGTCGGTTGGATTATTTCTTCCGCTCGTCGCGCTCCACCACCCCGTCCTTAATGTTGATCACGCGATGCGCATACTCGGCAATGTCGTGCTCGTGAGTGACCAGCACAATCGTGTTTCCTTCGGAATGCAGCCGGTCGAACAACGCCATGATTTCGTTTCCAGTCTGCGAATCGAGATTGCCTGTGGGTTCATCGGCGAGAATAATCGAAGGCCGATTCACCAACGCTCTCGCCACGGCAACGCGCTGGCGCTGTCCGCCAGAAAGCTCATTTGGCTTGTGTGTCATGCGCGATTCCATGCCGACGGCGGTTAGAGAAGCTTCGGCGCGCCGGATGCGCTCCTCCGTCGGCACTCCGGCATAGATCAGGGGCAGCTCCACATTATGCAATGCGGTGGCCCGAGCGAGAAGATTAAAAGTCTGGAAGACAAATCCGATTTCCTTGTTCCGGATGCGCGCCAGTTCGTCGTCATCCAGTTCGCTGACCAGTTGGCTGTTGAGCCAGTACTCGCCCTTGGTTGGCGTATCGAGACAGCCGATCAGGTTCATCAGCGTAGACTTGCCGGAACCCGACGGCCCCATAATAGCGACATATTCTCCACGCTCAATGCGGATATTTACCCCGCGCAGAGCATGCACCTGCTGCTCCGATCCCATGTCGTAGGTCTTCCACAGATCCTCGGCTGCGATCATGCACGATCGTGGCGGTGGAACAGGGGCTATGTTGTGGGGCATGCTGATGACTTCTGCGGTTGCCATTTTTTTCTCCTGCTCCGGCGCCACTGGATTCTCCGCGATTGAATTCGACTCCGAGAGCTGCTGTCCTGTTTTTCGAGAATCCCACCGGCTTTCCCTTTTGACGAATGAAGTCGGCGAAGGTTATGTCTCTTCTTCTTCCTTCTTGGGAACGCTGTTGTCGATTTTGACGCCGCTTCCGGAACGAAGCGTGCGCAAAATCTTGTAACTCCCAGTAATTACCTCATCACCCTCGTTTAACCCGCTCACCACCTCGATGTCGCTGGTTCCGGCGATTCCCGTTATTACCGGCACAAACTCGGCCTTTTTATTGCGGATCACGAAAACGCCCTGAATATCCTGCTTCTGATCCTTGTCCCTGGATGTTTCTTTCGCCACGGGCGCGGCGGCATGTACCGAGCCGGGCGAGGCTTTTTCCTGTTCCAGTTGAGCCTTGCTGCGCACCGACAGCGCCTGGATCGGAACCGCCAGCACATTGCTACGAGCCGCCGTGGTAATTTTGGCGGTCGTCGAGAGCCCAGGCCGTAGATCCGGTGGGGGATCGTTCACCGTCACCACCACCTTGAAATCTTTGGCTTCTTCGCTCGCCGTGGTTTGCTGCGAAGTAGCCACGCCGGTCGATCGTACAATCGCGTTGTCGCCAATCTCAGAAACCGTGCCATGAAAAATCTTCCTTGGAATGGCATCGATGGTTACTTCCGCGGACTGGCCCAGGTGAACGTTCACGATATCGGTTTCATCGACCTTTACCTCGGCGGTGATTACCGACATATCGGCCAGCGTGAGCAGGGTACTGCCAAGCGCATTCTGAATGCCGATCACCACCGATTCGCCTTCCCGAACCGGCAAATTAGTCACGACGCCATCGTAAGGCGCCGTATAAGTAGTTTTTTGCAGCACATCGGCCACTCGCGTGAGATTGGCCCGAGCCTGAGAAACATGCCGGTCCGCCGAATCTTTTTGTGCCTTCGCCTGAGCCACGCGTGCCTTGGCCTGAACCAGTCCGGAATCCGCCGTTGCCCATGCGTTTTGCCGGCTATCGAAATCCGATTTCGCGATCAGCCCATCCTTGTAGAGATTCTGCGCCCGCTCCCAATCCAGCTTATTGCGGTCATAATCCGCATGGGCGCGCTGCAAGTCGGCGTCGGAAGTTTTCAGCGAAGCCTCGGCTGCTAAGGCATCCGTCTCGGCAGCTTGCACAGAAGCCTGATTCGCGTTCACGTCGGCCGTCGATTGCACATTCTCCAGTTGCGCCAGCAATTGCCCCTTCCTTACGTGATCCCCTTCTTTCACATAAAGATGGGTGATTTTGCCGTAGGCATTCGCGCCAATGTTCACATAAGTCTTGGGTTTAATCTCGCCCGAGGCGCTTACCACTGCCGACAAGTCCTCGCGCTGCACCTTCCCGGTTTGCACCGTCGCTACATTCTTGCCGCTTTGATGAACGGTGA
The DNA here is from genome assembly GCA_963755225.1 of uncultured Acidobacteriota bacterium. Classification (GTDB taxonomy): domain Bacteria; phylum Acidobacteriota; class Terriglobia; order Terriglobales; family Acidobacteriaceae; genus Sulfotelmatobacter. The sequence continues at coordinate 59,080 of CAVWJE010000005.1, read as the reverse complement.
TGCCGACAATAATGGCCAATACGACCACTACTGCCGCGCCAATCGCAATTTTCTTCCACAATTTCATGGTTTCACATCACCCTGCGAAAGCAGTTCGGTCGACGCGGCGAACCCCGGTCCACAACTCGCCAATACCCTCGAACTCTCCTTTAGGATGAGAACCACAGTTCCAGATACGCTCTGGCCGCAAGGAAAGTTCCTATCGGGAATGGAATACCGCACCGGGGATCCGGGAGCGGTCCCCCGAATTCGATTATTATAGCAACCGAAAATTAAGTATGGTTCCTTTTCCCGGAAAGATCAATTTCTAGTGAGCCGCAGGCAACTCGTTGCGGCTCTCTTCACTTCCAATCGGACAGGGTGCGACTAGACCCCTGATGCTATTCTCTCGGGGTGAGGTAATCGGTACAGCTTGGGTGTTTACACAAAGATTGTCATCCTCAGCGGAGCGGCCTTTCAGGCATAGCGAAGAGCCTGCCGTGGGGCGAGACCGAAGGGATCCGCCGCTTAACCGACTGATTGCGTGAACCAATCTGCACCACGACCGGCGGCCCTTAACCTTGCTTTCAGCCCATTTTGGGCCTAGAATAGCTCGAACCAGAAGTCGTTCGGCAGCAGGAGTCCCTCTCATGTCCCGGGTTTCGCATTATCTTATTTTTTCCGTCGCATTCTTGGTTGCGGGCGCAGGTGTGTCGGTTGCGCGTGCTCAGGCTGGCCAATCCGCCTCTCCCGCAGACGTTAAGTCGAGCGACACTGCCGCCGCATCCTCTACCCAAACCAGCGATGAGGTTGACCCTCTCAAGCGCGCGCCAAACGCGAAACAGAAGAAAGACCAAAAGCGAAATCTTAAGGTCGAATTAAGCAAGACCTACAAGAAGTGGCTCAACGAAGACGTTGTTTGGATCATCACCGACCAGGAACGAGCCGCCTTCAAACAGCTTTCGAACGACGAAGAGCGCGATAACTTTATCGAGGCTTTCTGGCAGCGCCGCGACCCCACTCCCGATACCGAAGAAAACGAATACAAGGAAGAGCACTACCGCCGCATTGCTTACGCGAATGAGCACTTCGCCGCGGGAATTCCGGGCTGGAAGAGCGACCGCGGCCGCATCTACATCATGTACGGCGCCGCCGGACGAAGTCGATTCCCATCCTTCGGGCGGAACTTACGAACGGCCCATGGAAGAGGGCGGCGGCGAAACTTCAACCTTCCCCTTTGAAGACTGGCGGTATCGTTACCTGGAAGGCATCGGCCAGGAAGTGATCATCGAGTTTGTCGACAGTTGCATGTGCGGCGACTATCACATGACGATCGACCGGTCGGAAAAAGACGCCCTGAAGATGACGCCCAACGCCGGCCTCACGCTTTACGAACAGATGGGCATGGCTAGCAAGGCCGACCGATTTTCGAGCGGCGGTCTGGAGCAACTCGGCGCGGGTCCCATGAGTTCCGATCTGCAAACCAAGCAATTCGACCGCCTCGAACAGTATGCCAAGCTGCAAGCTCCGCCCCCGGTCAAATTCAAGGATCTGGAAGAGATCGTTAACACCAAGATCATCACCAATCTGATGCCGTTTGATGTCCGCTCCGATTTCGTGAAGGTCACCGGTGACACCGTGCTGGTGCCAATTACGATTCAAATGAAATACCGCGACATTACTTTCGCCAATAAAGATGGCGTGCAACGCGGCACGGTAAACATCTTCGGCCGCGTCAGCACCTTGACGGGCAAGGTAGTTCAGACCTTCGAGGACACCGCGCAGGTGGATGTGCCCGCCGAATTGTTGCCGCGCACCGCGGAGAATTCTTCGGTCTATTGGAAGGCATTGCCGCTGCGCCCCGGCCGCTACAAAGTTGAGATCGCCGTGAAAGACGTGAATGGCGACCGCAAAGGGCTCTGGAGCCGCGGCATCGTGGTCCCCGAATACTCCGACGACAAGCTCTCAACTTCCTCGCTGATCGTCGCCGACCTGATGGAGCCTGTGCCCACAAAAGACGTTAGCACCGGCAGCTTCGTTATCGGATTAAATAAAGTTCGGCCGCGAGTGGCTCCGGCTGACGGCAAACCCGCGCTGTTCAAGCGCAGCCGAGATCAGAAGGTAAATTTCTGGTTACAGGTTTACAATCTCGGCGTCGACGATAAAACGCACAAGCCTTCCGCGACGTTCGAGTTCGACATCGTCAACGTAGCCACCAATAAACCGGTGGTGCAAAAGACCGAATCCACCGACACGATGGGCAACGTCGGCGAACAGGTCACCCTGCAAAAATCCATCGCCTCGGCGAACTTGCAGCCGGGCATATATAAGATCGAAATTAAAGTGAACGACAACATCTCCAAGCAAACCGTTGATCCTACGGCGACTTTTGCTGTAGAGTAGCGGCCTGCTTGTTCCCCGGGGGTTGGAGTGAAGTTTAGCCGGCTCGGATTTTGGGCGGTGATCGTCGCCATTGCGCTTCCTGCCTGCGCAGCGGAGCAGCCTGGCGCGATCTCGGGATACGTGCGCGACGTCTCCGGCATCCCGCAGATGGGCGCCGTGGTTGAGATTGTCGGCGTCGCCGCTCGTACGCTCACGGTGTTTACCGATGGCGCGGGCTTTTATTCCGCCACCGGACTGCTGCCTGGCCTCTACTCCATTAAGGTTTCCGCTCCCTCGTTTCTTCCCGCCTTGCGCGATAAAGTTGGCCTGCATGCCGGCGCCAGCACTCATCTCAATATCACGCTCAATACTCTTCTGAACGCCATGCAGGTTGGCCCCTTGCGCGGTCCCTCCGAAGACGACGATTGGAAGTGGACCCTCCGCTCGGTGGCGAATCGACCCGTCTTGCGCGTACTTGACGATCCCGCAACCAGCCTCGCTGCGAATCCCGCCGCGAATATAGAACAGCAAAATCACGCCTTGAAGGCGAGTCTCTCGTTTCTGGCGGGCTCCGCAGCCGAAGGCTACGGCAGTGGCTCCGATATGGCCACCGGCTTCTCGCTGGAGCACTCGATTTTCTCCACCGACCGCATCCGATTGAGCGGGAACGTTGGCTATGGAGAAACCCTTCCCGGCGGCGTTCTGCACGCTTCCTACTCGCACCGCCTGCCTGACGGCTCTGGCCCGTCCATGGCAGTCACCATGCGCCGCTTCGCTCCTTCCGATCCCAATCTTCATTATGCCGCCTTACAGGCAATGGCCATGAGCGCCGGCGACGATTTCATGATGGGCGATGTGGTCGAATTGAAGTTCGGCAGCGAATTCCAGACGATCCAATTCCTCGGCCGCGTGAATTCTTTCCGCCCCTACGGGTCGCTCGACGTTCATACCTCGCCCAATACCGTCGTCGAATACGATTACGCGACTTCTTTGCCGAATACCGAAGTTGAGAACACCCTGGATTCGTCATCCGACGAGGTGAGCGAGTCCGATCCGCGCGTCAGCATGACCAACTTCGTCACCAAGCTCGAGCGCGCCCATCACCAGGAGTTGAATGTTTCGCGCCGGATCGGCAAGACAAACCTCCAGGTAGCCGTATTCAGCGATCATGTGGACAATACCGCTTTGCTGGGTGCCGGCGCTGTCACTGCCGCCGGCGGATTCCTGCTTCCCGATCTTTACTCCGGCACCTTCACCTATACCGGCGACACTCTTGACGCGCATGGAATTCGCGTTGTTCTCCAGCGCAAACTCTGCTCCGATCTGACCGCTGCGCTGGATTATTCCTACGGCGGCGTTCTCGATCTCGCCAGGCCAGATGTCGAGATTCAACAGGCCCAGCAGTGGATTACCAATGAGCATCGCCACGCCCTTGCCGCCAAGCTGGCCGGCACCATTCCGTCAACCCACACTCATTGGATGGCTTCCTATCGCTGGGTCGACGGCCAGGCGCTGACTCCGGTCGATATGTTCGACGGTTCGCCGGGTCACAGCGAGCCCTACCTGAACCTCTTCATTCGCCAGCCCATCCCAGCTCTCGGCTTCCTCTCGACCCATATGGAAGCGCTCCTTGACCTGCGCAACCTTCTAGCGCAAGGCTACGTGCCAGTCATGGGTCAGGACGGCCAAACCGTCTATCTCGTCCAATCCGCCCGCTCCGTCCGCGGTGGCGTCGCCATCACCTTCTAGAAGTCGTTTCCTCAAGTCATTTTTTTGGGCGACGTGAAGGTTTGGGAAGGGCACGAGTTTTACTCGTGCCGTTGAGTCCTTGTAAACCTGAACGCGCTTCTAGCGCCTGAGGTTATGCTCTTTCGTTCGAAACGATCTCCTTCGTCCCGCTGCTCTATCCAAACCGTGGAAGAGCGGCGCTTCAGGGAGTCAGCATCGTCAAAACTGACGGGGTTTTAGCGCCCGCGCACATCGCAGCAGCCCTGCGACTGATCACTCTTTCCCCCTTGGTCATGTTACCTGCGGGTTACCATATTCATAAAATCTATTGCTTCCATTGAAACTCAATGGTTGACTCTTGGGATAGGGTTTGGATAGTGTTTCCTGTGCGGCAGAACTCTGCAACTTATTAGTTCGTAAGGAATTGCAGACCTCCCAGCAGTTGGCCTGAAACCCCGTGCCAGCCGCGCCACACAGCGTCATTCCCTTAAACCGATCAGCTTCAAGGAGATTCTATGAGAGCGCGCATCATCCTCGTGTTTGTGCTTCTGGCCGCCGTGAGCCTCACCGCACAGACCTTCCGCGGCACCATTCTCGGCACCGTGACCGACCCCTCTGGCGCGGTCGTCGCCGGCGCCAAAGTGACCGTGAAAAACGCAGGTACGGGATTGGAGCGCACCACCGAAACCAGCGCCGACGGTAGCTACGCCCTCCCCGAACTCCCCATCGGCACCTACACCGTAACCATCAGCCTAACCGGCTTCCAGACAGCTGTGACCACCGGCGTGGCGGTAGACGTCTCCGGCGAACGCCGCGTGGATGGCGCTTTAAAAACAGGCGAAGTTTCGACCAAGGTAGAGGTTTCCGCCGACCAACTGCCGCTCGTAGAGACCACGACGAATAGCCTCGGTGGAGTGCTAACGGCCCAGACCGTCGAAGACCTACCGGTCAACGGTCGTGACTATACGAAGCTGATCTTCTTGAATCCTGGTGTCGCCGGTTCTCCTGACCAGATCTCCGACTCTCCCGGCTCTTATGGTGAGTTCAGCATGAATGGCGCGCGCGGCCGTTCGAATAACTATTTGCTCGACGGTACCGACATGAACGATGGATATCGCAACGATCCAGCCATCAATCAGGCCGGCGTTTTCGGAACTCCATCGGCAATCTTACCCATCGATGCCGTTGCCGAAGTGAATGTGATCTCGAATTTCTTGCCCGAATATGGCCGTAACGCCGGCGCGGTCGTCAATATCGTAACCAAGAGCGGCACCAACGCCTGGCACGGCACTGCCGGCGAATACTTCCGCAATGATGCACTCGATGCCCGCAACTACTTTAATATTTCCAGCCAGCCCAAGGCGCTGTTCCACAACAATCAATACGGTGTTTCCGTGGGTGGACCCGTCGTGAAAGACAAGACCTTCTTCTTCGCCGACTACGAAGGCCAACAGGAAGGTGTAGGTGTTGTGACCCTCGGTTGCGTGCCAGATCCAGCGCAGATCGCCGCTGACGGTGGGGCCTCCAATCCAGTGATTGCAGCGCTTCTCGCCCGCAATCCATGGCCGTCTCCCAATCTCAACGTAGCGTCCACCGACAGCGGTTGCCCGAACGGCCCCAATAGTTCGGTGATCTCGCCCTCTTACAACAAGCTCACGAGCTTCATTGCAAAGATTGACGAAAATTTCAATCCCAGCAACATTCTCACCGGCCGGTATTTCTTCGGTGACAGTTTGCAGTCCTTTCCTCTGGCCCTCACCGCCAGCGGCGGCCAACTACCCGGCTTTAACACCATCACTCCTACGCGAGTCCAGCTTGTCTCGCTGTCCTATGTACACACGATTGGTTCCAACAAAGTGAACGAATTGCGTTACGGCTGGAACCGTTTCGCGGAAGGATTTTTTCCCCAAGACCAGAGCTTTGCGCCGGGTTCGATTGGCCTAGATACCGGGTCAGGCCTGGCTGGCCAGGGCCTGCCGATCATAACCGTTGGCAGCTTTCGCTCAACTCGGCTCTAGTTCCAGCGATCCGCGCCATCGCTTCGACACGAATAATCAGCTCATCGACAATTTTTCGTGGAAGATCAACAAGCACGACGTGAAGTTTGGCGCGGACTTCTATCGCACCAGCATTCAGCAGTACTTCGATAAATACTTCCGCGGAAAGTTGGAATTTAGCGACCTCACCGACCTGCTCTCCGGTACCGTCGATGGTGGATTCCAATACGCCGGCAACACGCTTCGCCACACTCACGAAAACAGTTACGGCTTTTATGTCCAAGACAGCTTCCGCGCCACTTCTCATCTAACCCTTAATTATGGCTTGCGCTATGACTTCTTCGGCGTGATCGCAGAAAAGAATAATCTTCTCAGCAACATCACCAACCTCGATCCCGTCGGAGACACTTTTACGCTCACTCAGGTCGGCCAGCCGGGCCTAAGCAGCCTGTACAATCCCGATCGCAAAGATTTTGCCCCTCGGGTCAGCTTTGCCTGGGATCTGACCGGGAAAGGCCGGACGGTGATTCGCGGTGGTTGGGGCATGTTCTATGACGCCTTCTCACAAGACATGGCGCTCGGACATTTGCCTTACCCTCCCTATTTCGATCCCGGTCCTGCCTATAATCCCATCGGTCCCGATCCCATCTACTCCGCTGGCGTTAACGGAAGTGTCGTAGCAGGCCAGCCTCTTTTTGGCGACGAAAGCGCTTGCAATTTCGAGTGCGACACCTTCTCCTTCGACCGCAACATCAAGATGCCCTACATGGAGAATTACAACCTGAACATTCAGCAACAACTCAGCAGTCACGCGATGGTTCAGATTGGATACGTTGCGTCGCAAGGCCACCGCCTCTGGAGGTTCTTCGACCTGAGCCAGCCCAGTCAGGCTCAAGTCACCGCGGCAGACTTGGCTTGCGCTTGCATTAACGACTACGGCGTACCTCGCAACTATGGTTCTAATCCGTACGACTCGTTTTACATCATGCAGGAAAACTCGACCGGTAAGTCGAACTATAACTCGTTGCAAGCGAGCCTGCGCCTCACCGGATGGCATGGGATTACTTCCATCACCAACTATGTTTGGTCGAAATCTCTCGATAATTCCAGTGACGGCGAAGATTTTGAACCCAACGCCGCTCAGCCCAACGACAGCACGCGCCCTTATCTGGAATACGGTCCCTCAAACTTCAACCTACCGCAACGATTCACCTGGATATTTGGTTACAAAGTGCCAAACCAGAGCGGCAGCATGCAGAGACTGAAGAATGGATGGGGATTTGACAGCACCTTGAGCCTCCAGAGCGGACAGCCCTTCCAAATGAACTACAACTTCGAAGATGACTTTAGCGGAAGCGGAGAAGGCGATGATCGTCCGGATGTGGTCGGACCGATCACTTACCATCCTAACGATCCCACGAATTTCGTCAATCTGAGCGCGTTCGCAATTCCATGCACCGTTAGCGCCGCCACGGATGGCGGTAGCGCGAACGGTTCAGCGTCCGATTGCGTGCCCGGAACCCGCCACTTCGGCGACGAGGGCCGCGACTCGCTGCACGGACCTACCTTTAAACAATGGGATTTGGCAATCTACAAGGACACGGCGATCACCGAGCGTTTCAAGATGCAGCTTCGCGCCGATTTCTTTAACATTATCAACCATCCTAATTTTGCGAATCCATTCTTGCCCGCCTTCATTGCAGACCCCGGAGTGAACGGCTTCGCCTTGAACGGAGCTAACAGCGTCGAAACTGGCACGGGCGGCTATCCGATCACGGCGACCGGCGATGTAGGCATCGGCAACCCGTTCCTTGGAGGCGGCGGACCGCGCGGTATTCAGCTTGCGGCTAAGTTCACCTTCTAGAACGACATTCCACTTCAGCCCCTGCCTTCGGGCGGGGGCTTTTCTTTTTGCAAGAACACTCTCCTTCCGCCGCATGACTTCCGTCACTAGGTAACCTCATCCGGCGATGTTACGCTGCTCTCGTATTCCTCCCTCAAAGCGTCAGTCGCGGAGACCTTGATGCGTCGCTCTCTTTTTTCTGCCTGCATTCTTATCGTTGTGGTGTGCCTTGCCTCGCCTCTCTACGCGCATCATCTCAAGCGGGCGGCAACCACTACGCTTCCCGTCACCGCCTCATCGCCCGCGGCCCGCGCTCTGTACGAAAAGGGCATGCAGGATTACGAAAATCTTTATCTCGAGCGCTGCAACGACGATTGGCGCGCGGCCGTGAAGGCCGACCCCAATCTCGCTCTGGCCTGGGCCTGGATCGCTTTTAACAGCACCAACCCGATGGAAATGAGCGCGGCCCGCGAACGAGCCAAGGCGCTGGCTCCGAAGACCACTCCCGGCGAGCAGTTGATGGTCTCGTGGATCGCCAAGGTGCAGGAGGGCGATTCCATCGGCGGCATCTCGGCCATGAACGATCTGCTCGAGATGTATCCCAAGGACAAGCACGTGATTTATCTCGCAGCCAACTGGGTGGTTGGCGAGAACGGCAACGACCAGGCGCAGAAGCTTCTCGAAAAAGCTCTGGCGCTCGACAAGAATTTTCCCGCCGCGCTTAACGATCTTGCCTACGTCTACGCCCGCAACCGGCAATTCGACAAGGCCTTCGCCGCCATGGACCGCTACGTCGCGCTGCTGCCTCACGAGCCGAACCCGCAAGATTCTTACGGCGAGCTGCTGCGCATGGCGGGAAACTTTGAAGGCTCGTTGCAGCACTATCGCGCCGCGCTGCGAATCGATCCGGACTTCATCACCTCGCAGGTCGGCCTCGGCGATACCTACGCTTTGATGGGAAATCAGGAGCAGGCTCGCGTCCAATACGAAAAAGCGATTCGCTACGCGCACAATGAAGCCGACCGCCTCGCCTACTCGATGCAGAATGCGATGACGTTCGTTCGTGACGGCAATTTCGCCGAAGCCGACAGACTGTTCCTCGATATCGCGCAAACCGCGGCCGCGAAAGAACAAGAGTTGCAGGAAGCGCAAGCCTACCGCCATCTCGCCGAATATCAGGCCGACGACAATGCGGCATTGAAGTACTTGCAGCAAGCCGACGACTCGCTCGAACGTCGCAACGCGATTTCTAAATCCGATAAAGACGAAGAACTCGCCCGCATCCTGCGCAACCGCACCGTTCGCGCCGCGCACGCCGGCAATCCAACGCTGGCCGAAAAATCTTTGAAGCAGCTCGAAGATATGGCCTCAGCCAGCCGCAACCGCGTTATTCAAAGTTCCTATAACGGCGCCGCCGGAACTTTGCTCATCGATCGGAAAAAATTCGAAGAGGCCGTCCCTTATCTCGAAGAAGACCAGGACAATCCCTTCACCATGGAACTTTTAGTCCAGGCTTATTACGAAACCAACCAGCCCGATAAATTGCATGAAGCGGAAGGCAAGCTGCGCGGCACGAATGTCCCCACGATGGAACAGGCCATTGTCGTTCCCGCCGTTCGCTCGCGCCGCCCGCAAATCTGATTGCTACCAGTTTGCGGAAAGGCCCATGTAGCGACAGCCGCCCCTGGCTGTCGGTCGAGCGAAGCTCGACGGTTTTTCGCGCCGGACGGAAAGCGATCAACCCAAACCTAAGGCAGTGTGTGCAGTTTGCCCGTCACGCGACGATTGTCATCCTGAGCGAAGCCGTTTTGCAGCGTAGCGAAGGATCTCCCGCTTAAGCGGCCCAACGCGAGAGCCAAACTGCAGCAGTACCAAATCTAAGGTGTTATTAATTGTCCGCGCGTTTTGTTCTATACTGGCCAGCGCGCCTGAGAACTTCCGAATTTTCCATCCAAAAAAGTTCCCGGCAAAGCGGGCCAAGAATATTGAACTCCACTATCGATCGCCGTTCCGGTAAACGCGTCGCCGCTCGCCTCCCTGTGCGGGTCCGCAACATTCCCGGAAATTCCGAACTGAATGCCGAGACTCGCGACGTCAGCACCAACGGCATTTTTCTCTACACCAAATCCGCAATGGTTGCCGGTACCGAGGTTGACCTCGTTCTCATTCTGCCGCCCGAACTCACTTCCGGCGAAAAATGCTGGGTTTGCTGCCATGCCCGAATTTTGCGAGTCGAGCCGGCCCGGGCGCCAGGTTCGGAGTCGCCGCCGAAATCCGGCGCATGGACATATTGCCCGAGATACCCGTCTAGACTTTTCCTCACACCGCTGCAAATTTTTGCGTTCGAAACCATTCCGGCTGCGGACGCTAGGCAAGAATCCGCCCGACTCTGCCCGTCCGCTAGGCAGGAAATGCCCGTATTCGCCATCAATTCTTCGAAATCTGTAAAAAAAGGCTTCCCCTAGTACCTACTTTGGTGCAATAATTACGGCCCTGGAATTGCTCTGGCCAAACTTAGTATTTTAGGCGGGCCTTGGTTATGTGGATTGAGAAATTGGCTGACGGTGTGGTGCAAGTGCAGACTCCGATCGGCCCCCGTTTTTTAATGCCCTCTTTTCTTCAGCGCGTATATTTTCTGTGGATGTTCCGCCATTTTCCCATTCTTCCCCACGCGGTACTCAGCGGCGGTCAGCAACGCATGATCGACCGCCTGTGTTCCGAGCAGAGATTTGTATCGATGGCCTACGCCGACGGCATGGAAGACGCTCCCGTGATTGGCACAGTCGAGCGCCGCCCCAATGTCGGCCCAGATTCGTTGCCACCGCGCCGTCCTGTGGCTGCCGCCAACGATACAGTGTTGGCCGCGGAACTACGCCAACGCTCCTAGCTATCTCTCCAAAGTTTTGGCGGAGGGCCCATTTCGCGTGCCCAAGATTTCTCTCGCTGCTTTTGCGGCGCTTTTACCGCCGTGTGGTGTCCTAATTCCGATTGGCCTTTCTTCGTGATCTTTGCGAGTTCTTCGCGTCCTTTGCGGTCAAAAGCCTTGGCTCCCGAAATTAGCACCACCTACCGCAGTGCTCTTCCGGCCCGCGTGCGCGGGAAATGTTACAATCACAAATTGTCCAACCGATACAATTCCCCACTCCCGGGCGCGTAGCTCAATTGGCAGAGCAACTGACTCTTAATCAGTAGGTTGTAGGTTCGATTCCTACCGCGCTCACCACTTTCACAATAGGCTAGCTGGATTTCCGTGCTGTTCCCATGCCTGAGCGCGAATCCCACAATTTTGCCGCGGCCTTCCGCCATATCCACCGTCACCGCATAGCCGTAAAATATTCTTACCGGGTTTTCTTTACGGGCCGTCTGCTACTGGTTTCGGGTGCTCAAAGTAATATCCCAGAGGATCCAGCGGATGAGGCATTTTGCGGTCTAGAGTTTTTAGATAATCCGTGTACCCGTCAAGAAATCTTACATAACGTTCTCGAAACTGGACTAGGAATAACCCGGCGAACAACCGCCAACTGCTTACGTGGACTGCTTCCCGCCAAGTTGTGCCGAAGGCCGAAATCGTCACGGAACCTACAAGGGGAGCTGCCCACCTAAGAAAGTCCCTAAGAAGCCCAGGTTGGGTGAGTTAGCAAGTGCAAAAAAAACTCCCGCGACCTCTTTTCGTTTCCCTCCATGGCACACACCTTTCTGCCAAAGCAAGCACCTTGACCTGGACTTGCGAAGGATAGACTCCAGTGCCCGGCTCCGTAAAGGGTTACAGTCTTGATATTTAAGTCTCGAAATCCCCCTCTCTCAGGTCCCATCGGCTTGCAGGTCGCCCTTATTTCGGTTGCGGCACGATTCTGAGATACGGCTTCGGCGTCTTCCATCCTGCGGGATATTTTTGTTGCGCTTCTTCGTTCGACACCGATGGGAGAATAATTACGTCGTCGCCCTGCTTCCAGTTCACCGGCGTGGCTACTTTATGCTTTGCCGTGAGCTGCATCGAATCGAGCACGCGCAGCACTTCGTCGAAGTTGCGGCCGGTGCTCATGGGGTAGCTGAGTTGAAGTTTAATTTTCTTGTCGGGGCCGACCACAAATACGGTACGGACCGTGGCGTTATCGGCGGCGGTGCGTCCCTCGGAAGTGCTGCCGCTGGAGGCGGGCAACATGCCGTAGAGCTTCGCGATTTTCAGTTCCGGGTCGCCAATCATGGGATAGTTCACCTTATGTCCCTGGGTTTCTTCGATATCGGCGGCCCATTTTCCATGGCTGCTTACCGGATCTACACTCAAGCCGATAATCCTCGTATTGCGCTTGGCGAACTCCGGCTGAAGTCCGGCCATGTAGCCGAGTTCCGTCGTGCAGACCGGGGTGAAATCTTTGGGGTGGGAAAACAGAATTGCCCAGCCGTTGCCGATCCATTCATTAAAGTGAATCGTGCCCTCGGTAGTTTCTGCGGTAAAGTCGGGCGCGGTGTCGTTGATGCGCGGAATTGCGGTTATGACTTCTCCGGCGGTTGCAGTGCTCATATTCTTTTCCTCCCAAATTTATTTGACCTGTCAAACTCTGAAACTGCCTCAGGATTGCCTCCCACTTTATCTTCTCGATGAAAACAAAAACCCACCCGATTCATGCCGGGTGGGTTGGAAAAAATCCTTGAGCTCCCTACCCAGACGGCAGCGGACACATGCAACAGCAGGTGGCGCCGGGGTAGGAAGATTTCAACATTCCAATAGCATAAGAGCCGCGCGAAGCCGTGTCAACCGGCGGATCGGGTTATCGGAATTGTTTGTTTGCATCGAAAAACTAATGCCCGCATCTGTTTTCTTGCGGTGCGACATCAGCACCCACGTCAAGTTGCGCCGCTGGAGGGATACCACGCTTCAACCTTCGCGAAAGCTGGCTATGGCGCAGTGGGACGTTTTCTCCTCCCGCCCTTTGGAAGGGAATTCTCTCGCCGTATTTTTCGATGGCCGCGGATTGACCGATGCCGAGATGCAGGCGATCGCCCAAGAGATGAATCTCTCGGAAACCACGTTCATCCTGCCTCACGATGCCGCCACCGAGCGCGAAGAAGGCATTCGCGTGCGCATCTTCACCGTGCAGGAAGAGTTGCCTTTCGCCGGCCATCCCTCGCTCGGAACCGCATTTGCTCTGCGCGGGCAGAGCGGCGCGAAGAAGGTCGTTCTTCAGCTGAATGTGGGAAAAGTGCCGGTGACGTTCGAAGATGCCGAGGGCAAGCCCGCGTTCGGTGAGATGACTCAGATCGATCCCACATTCGTGTTGCAGCATGATCGCGATGCTGTCGCGAAGGCAACGGGATTGCGTGTACAGGATTTCGACGAATCGCTGCCCATCGAAACGGTTTCGACGGGAGTTCCATTCACGGTGACGCCGTTGAAGTCGCTGCCGGTGATACGAAATCTGAAAGTCGATCTGAATCGCGCCGCCGAGTATCTTGCCAAAAGCGCAGGCAAATTTTTTTATTTCGTCACCCGCGAAACGGTGGACGCGGAAGCCCGATTGCACGCCCGGATGCTCTTCTACAACGGAGAAGATCCCGCGACGGGGTCGGCCGCCGGATGTACCGCGGCTTGGATGGTGGCGCACGGCGTGGCGAAACCTGAGGAGCGCGTCATGATCGAACAAGGCCTGGAAATGAAGCGGCCGAGCCGAATTTTTGTGCGCGCATCTTTCTCCGGCGACCGTAATGATAACCGCGTAGTTAATGTGCGCGTCGGCGGCAACTCGGTTGAAATCATGCGCGGCGAAGTTTTTCTATAGCGCAGAACGCTCCCACGAGCGTGAAATCTACGGATTCGCTCGCCGGAAAAATGTCAATGGCCTCACTCTGCCATTTGCTTCGACGATACTTTACAGCGCGCGATGCTTCCCGTTAGCATCGTTTCGCTCTTCCTAATCCTTCGCGAACAGAGAAACCTTCCGTAAGTTCCCGGCGCAGCCACCGGCAACTTTCGGTTGCGGGCATGAATGAAACCTAAGCGCACCATCCTTTGTGTGGACGACAACGAACAATCGCTTTCGTACAGAAAGATTATGCTCGAGACGCGCGGCTATCGCGTGGCCAGTTACTCCCGCGGCGAGGAGGCGATCGAGCGCTTCAAGCAGGGCGACATCGACCTCGTCGTGACCGACATGGCTATGCCAGGGATAGACGGGCCGCAGTTGATCGCCGCGATCAAAACCATTTCGCCAGAGGTTCCGGCGATTCTAATTTCCAGCAAAGTGCGAGTCTACGATCACGATTCTCAAGCCGACGTATTCCTGGCTCGGGGCATGTATGCTCCGGCCGACCTGCTGGAGCGCATTCGCCTGCTCCTGGTAAGAAAGCGCGGTCCCAAGCGCACCCAGCAGCGTTCCCCGCAAATGCCGAGGCAAATCGGCGCTGCGTGAAGATACGACCATTGTTAAATAGCGACTTTTGGAGCGGCGGACGCCTCGTCCGCTCCGCCGTGAGGTCGCCGATCATAGAAACGCTTTCCCGGACGAGGGCGTCCGGGGCTCCATACTTTGCGTCGGGGCCCGCTCACTGGGCCGGCTCTTCAAGACGGTTCGCGCTCGTGTAATATCGAATCTGGCATGGGCGCATTCATTGAAGCCATCGGCTTACGTAAAACTTATCGCGTTGGAAAAATCGACGTGCCGGCGCTGCGCGGCGTCTCTTTCAGCATTCAAAAGGGAGAATTCGTCACGGTGGTCGGCCCTTCCGGCAGCGGCAAATCCACGCTTTTCTACCTGCTCGGCGGACTCACGCGGGCGGATTCCGGCAAAGTAATTCTGGATGGCGACGACATCGCCACGCTCTCCGATGCGGAGCGTACTCGGGTGCGCAAACGCAAAATTGGATTTGTATTTCAGAAATTTAATCTTCTGCCCACGCTCGACGCCCGCTCGAATATTGCGCTCGCGCAGGAAATTTCCGGTAACGGCGGGGGCGACCCAGCGTTCTTCTTCCGCATTTGCGATTTATTGGGACTTACAAAGCGCCTCAGCCATCGTCCCTCTGAGCTTTCCGGCGGGGAACAGCAGCGCGTTGCCCTCGCGCGCGCGCTGGTGAACAATCCAGCGATTGTGTTGGCCGACGAGCCGACGGGAAACCTCGATACCGAGAACTCCGATATTGTCTTGCATATGCTCCGGCAATCGAACCAGGAGTTGGGCCAAACCGTGCTGATGATCACGCACAATCCGGAAGCAGCCAAGTTTGGCGACCGCATCATCCACATGCGCGATGGCAATGTAGTAAAGCCGGAAGACGATCCGCAATGGCAGGCGCATTGATTTAAAGCTTCCGCTTCCACCTGCCGATAAAACCAGCGTGGAAACCACAACTCCTACCCGGGTCCAACAAACCCAAGACTTTCAAGCCTCGCGATACGTGGCGCGTCAGCCGATTCTTTCCGCCAACGAGCAGGTTTTCGGCTACGAACTGCTGTTTCGCGACGGCGTGGAAGATTACTTTCAAAGTACCGATCCTGACGCGGCCTCCCGCAGCACTCTCGATACGTCGGTCTTGATGGGATTGGATATGCTTTGCGATGGGCGGCGGGCCTTTATTAACTGCACCCGCGACACGCTTCTGAAGGATTACGTTACGCTGCTGCCTCCGGGGCAGGCGGTGGTGGAAATTCTAAGAACAGTGCCCCCCGACGATCTGGTGAAGGCGGCGTGCGAGCGGCTCAAACTCGCGGGTTATATGATCGCGCTGGACGATTTCGGCATCGACGATCCGCGAGCCGAGCTTCTGCCCTTCGCCGACATTCTTAAAGTCGATCTTAACCAGACGTCAGCGGAAGAAAGGGGATTGCTGGTTAAGCGATTTGGCAATCCCAGTTGCCATTTACTGGCGCAAAGGGTTGAGAGTCGGGAAGATTTCACCGCCTGCAAGATTGCCGGGTTCTCTTATTTTCAAGGATTCTTTTTTCGTAAACCAGAACTCATGCACGCGCGCGAGATCCCCAGGAATTCCGGAAATTATTTGAGGTTGATGAAGGCGATCTCGGGCGACGAACTTGAGAGCAGGGAAATAGAGAGCATTATTAAAGGCGAAGCTTCGCTTTGCTACCGGCTCTTGCGTTATTTGAATTCCGCCGTTTTTGGCTTTTCCGCCGAGGTTCACTCCGTGAGACATGGATTGGCGATTCTGGGCGAGCGCGAAGTGAGGCGCTGGGTGCGAATGGTGGCCACGCTCGGCGTGGCGGAGCATAAGCCATCGGATTTGGTGCTTTCCGCCATGGTTCGCGCCCGTTATTGCGAATTGCTCGCTGCTAAAATCCCCCACGGCGAGTCCGATCTTTTCCTGGTGGGACTGCTTTCGCTGATGGATGCGATTCTGGAACTTCCGATGGGCGTAGTCCTGGAGGGAATCAGTCTTGATCGGGAAAGCAAGGCGGTTTTGCTCGGCCAAAAAAGTCATTTGGATCCCCTATACCAGATCATGCTTTCCCAAGAGTTGGCGGACTGGCCCCGATTGTCGGCGCTTTGCACAGAGATGAAAATTCCGGAAAACGTAGTGGTGGAGTGCCATTGGAAAGCGATGAAGTGGGCGCGCGAGGTAACCACTGGAGCCTGAGAGTCTGGCCGCGCGCCAGATCGGGCGCCAGATTAAGAGCGTCGAAGCGTTGCATGCCACATTCCACGTGCACCAACTCCGGTAGTGGTAAAGTTTGCCATTACACGGCGATTGTCGTCCTGAGCGAAGCCGTTTTTCGGGCGTAGCGAAGGATATCCTCCTTAATCGGCCCAACGCGTGAGCCAAACTGAGCCACTGCCACAACTCCACATCGCTGGCCGATCCAAAGCCGAATCGTGTAAAATGAGTCTCGCTGAGCGGGAGTAACTCAGTGGTAGAGTGCGACCTTGCCAAGGTCGAAGTCGCGGGTTCAAATCCCGTCTCCCGCTCCAGTTTGTTGTCCTTGCCTCAGTCGTTGTCCGGCGGTTCCATAGGACGCTTAGGATCCAGGAAAACTTCCTTCTTCAGCGGAGCGGCAATCTTCTGGAAAGTCCGCGGCGGCTTGCTGAACTGGAAAAACTCTGCCAGGTCGTCGTTGGCATACGAGTCGGCATAGTCTCCCGGCGAAATGTAACCCACGTTAAAAATTTCCTCGATAAACTTCAGCATCGCCCCGAAGTCAAGCCCCATGGTGTTGCTTACCGTCCCCGAGGGAGTGTAGGCCGAAACCACCAGCAGCGGTACGCGAAAGCCGTAAACATAAGAGGAAGCGTTTGCGGGAGCCTTCGAGGATAGCGCTGGGGGCACCACGTGATCGTACCAGCCTCCCCAATCATCCCAGGTGATCAGGATAACCGTATCGTCCCAGTATGTTTCTCCGCTCTTACACTTGGGTTGATTGCCGATGGCGTTCACGATGGAAGCCACCCAGGACGGTCCAGAACCGTCTGTTGCCGTGGCATGGTCGGACTCGAGCCCGGTGGGAATGACCCAGTTCACTTGCTTGAGATTGCAAGCAGCAATATCCGTCAGAATGTCGGCTGGCTTGATGTCGACGAATCCGTTCGACTGGCCTTTGGTCCAATACGGCCCGCTGCATACTCCTCCTTTGACCGTGCAGATTGCCTGAATCGCGTTGGGCCCGGTCAATAAAGAGGAGTTCCCAACGGTGTAATACGTCCACGTGATTTGCGGGCTGGCGGCGGCGAAGACATCGGCGAGGGTTTCGTGGTTGAAGCAGGGAAACATGGTGGTTTTCTCGTCCTGCGTGGCCGGATTCACCAGTCGCACGGTTGTGCCGGTTTTGGCTGCGCACCCATTGACGGGGTCGGTAGTGGGGATATTTTCGGCAGCGAACCAGGTCGGCTGCACTCCAGTTCCAGTTTGCGAGGTGCCCCCGAAGATAAACTGGTGCGCCGGGAAGCTCGGTCCCTGGTTGGTTTGGAACATGAAGTTGGCGTAACCGTACTGGGAAGCGATCTGAAAATAGGGACCGACGTCCTTGTATTGCACGTAGGCGTACGAGGGAAACTTCGGTCCTGGACAGCCGGTAACTCCGGTTGAGCAGGTCACGGTCACCAGGTTAAAGCCGTCCATGGCACATGCCGTGCTCGGGTCTGTGATGACCGGTGCGTCGCAGGCCGCTCCCCACAACGTGTGCGAATGTCCCGGATCGTAATCATCGGCGTTGATGCTGTCCCCTTTGCCCGGCACCGATGCCAGCGGAATGGGAACTGCGTTTACGGTAAATACCGTCTTCTTGCCTGCCGTGATTGTGTACGCCTGGCCCGTGGTCGAAACTACAAGCCCGGGTAGATAGTACTTATTGCTCGGCGAATTGCTGCCGAACAGGTTGTCGACCGTCCGATTTTCCTGGTCAATCAGAATGACATGTTTGATCGGAGTGGGATAAGTAATCTGGGCGCAAGCCGCACTTGCCACCAGCCCCGTCACAAGAGCCAAAAGGAATCTAACAGTACGCTTCACCCGGAGTCCTCCCTACGATTCGAAACTAAAACTACAGGAATGCTCGTTGGTCAGCCACGCGCTCAAGACTGCAAACAAGAAAAAGGAGCCGTGTCAGACAAACTGTCCGGCGGCTCCCGTTACCTTCAATCGCTCTACTACTACAATCGGGAACGTCTATAGAGGCTTACTGTTGGACTCTTGAAAATCTTTCTGCTCTTTACCTTGCCCGAAGCCGTGGTCACCTCGATCTAGCCAGTAGTCGCGCCCTGGGGAACAGTTGCAGTCATGTGCGTATCGGAATTCACGGCGAAGCCGGCGGGAATGCCGTTGAAAGTTACTTGCTCGCTCCAGTCAGGTGCTCGCCAAGAATCAAGCACGTTGCTTCCTTTTACCGCTGAACAAAGGCGAATCTACAAATCCCGGGAGACCCATATTTAGGGCGTAAACCGTTCCATCGTTTTTTGTGCCGCCAAATTCCGTCACGCCATACAGCGTGCCATTCGTGTCCTGCACCGCTGGCGATAAAGGAGCCATCTGCATCAGGTTCGTGCTGTTATTGAAGCTGTAAAGCGTCGGTGTAGGTTCCGCTGGTAGAGGTGTGGAAAAGATTCCGTCATCGTAAGTACCGCCCTCAGCCGCGGAACCGTAGTAGTTCCCGTCCGTGGCAAGCAACAATCCGGCGGAGGGATACTCGCCGTCGCCGAAGGTCGACCCGAAGCTATGGAGTATGGTCGCCGCCAAGGCCAGTGGTGATCTGATAAACAGTTCCTTCTCCTTCCGTGCCGCCATCCTGCGTAGTGCTATAGAAATTGCCATTTGCGCCTGCACCAGCGGGCCGATGGGGAATGATCCCCCGGCCTCGCAGGGGAAGCTGTAGCTGCCCTGCAACACTCCAGCCGTTGAGATTTTCACGATGGCTGCCGCAAAATTCAGCCGCCGCCGAGGGAGACCGGGATGTACAAATAACCGTCCGCTCCCTGTGTCGGGGCGGAGATGGGCTAATAACCAACCGCTCTGCGTGAATTTATAAATCGTCGAATAGGTGCCAGTGCTTGTGATCTGGTAGACCAGTCCGTTATTGTCCATGCCGCCGCTGGTAGTGCCGTACAAATCGCCATCTGAAGCCTAATGGGGGCCGCCACGGAAATGCGCCATCGGCTGCCGGAATTAAACGAGTGCAAAATTGTAATTGTCCCGGTCGTCGTCATCTGGAATACGACTCCCTCGCTCTCAGCGCCACCCTCGTGCGTGGTGCCGTAGAAATTGCCGTTCTGGGCCAAGCGTCAGCCCGCCAGAGGGATTAGCGCCATCCGCCGTGCCGCCGGCGAAACTGTGCAGCAGAGTGAATGTGCCCGTGGTGCTCACTTTGAAGGCCGTGCCCATGCCGTGCGCCCCGCCGTTGTAGGTGGTGCCGTAGAGGTAGCCGTCCGTCCCCTGGATTAGTGTCACGTACCAAGGATTCGCCGCGCCGGTCTTGCCCGCCCGCGAAGTTATAAACGTAGCGACGGTCTGCGCGCCGGCGAGGGCACGCCGCGCAAATCGACCAGCGCGGCGCAATATCGGCTATGGCGGCGACGCGGAGAAATTTCGCGCCCGCCATGTTGACACAATTCAACAGTTTGCAGAATGCTTCGATGTCATTAAGGTCCCCCTAAGGAGTTGGGCGTTCCTCGAACCCGGGGAGGCCGGAGGAAACGCTTAGGACGCTCAGGTTACATCAGCTCTTCGGGTGCCGCAAGATGAAGAAATTTGCACAGTTTCGCCGCCCGAAGAGGCTTGCGGGCAAGGATTTGAGCGGCATCTTGCCGGTTCGTGAGGTTGGACTTTTTCGCTTCTAAACGCTAACGTAATAATCCAGGGGCGCGGTACCCAAGTGGTAAGGGAGAGGTCTGCAAAACCTTTATGCGTCGGTTCGATTCCGACCCGCGCCTCCAGTTTATTCCAACATATTTGTTTCAACGTATTAAGAAGTTCTCTCCGAATGTTCCCCGTTCCCAACAGGCAGCCTGCGGAAAGAGTCAATCACGAGGGAGATCGCCCAGCCGGCGGCTGAAGCCGCTGTTGATTTGACTGGACTTTGACGGCGCGACTCGAAGTCGCGCCCTTTCGAACCGGTTCCAAATCAGGTTTTCCGCAACCTTCTAAAAGGTAAATTTGGCGGATATCTGTAGCTGGCGCGGATTGAACGTGGTTCTCGGAGTGCCGAAAAGAGCGTTCGGCGCGGGCGCGCTTGCCAATGTGCCCAGCGGCGTAACCTCGGGGAGGCAACTCACCTGCCCGCGTTGAATGGCCAGCGACGGCGCATCGCCGTAATGCTCGGGCACAGGCCCGTTAAATGGGGTCGAACCGCCGCAGAAATCTGGAGTGCCTCCGCCGTAAACCGACGTTACTTCGTTTACGTTTTGCCGATTGAAGACGTTGAATCCGTCGAAGGCCAGATTCAATCCCATGTGCTCGCGGAAGTAGAAGGTGCGCGACAGACGCAGATCGAAAGTGTAGAGATCGTCGCCCCGATAAGCGTTCCGCGGCGACCATTGCACGCGATCCGTCACGGGGTTGGTATCGCCGTTGATGTCGTTTCCTACAAACATGGTGAACGGCCTCGGCGATTGCAGGGTTATGATGCTGCTGAATTCCAGGTTTCGAAATATAGGCTGGCCGTGCCGCGCAGTGTCGGCCGTAAAGTTTGCGACGAAACGGTGACGAACGTCCTGCACCGAATTCGCCCGTTCCAGCGCCCGATTGTAGAGATCCTGCGGAGTGCTGACAAACGTAACGAACGTCCCATCGTCTTGCGTGTGGGACAAAGTGTAGTTCGCGTTGAAGCGGAAGTATTGGCCCAGCTTGTCGGTAATGGAAAGAGTGCCGCCGTTGTAAGCGGCGTTGCCGGAGCCATCGAGGTAATACATCAATCCGGCATTGTTATAAAGCACTCCGCTGAATGCGTCTCTGCCGTCCGGCAGTTGGTTGTTGGGAAAAGGCCCATCGGGGGTAATCGGCGGACCCGGAATCGCGGAAGCTGGAGGACAGAATGTTGCGTCATTGGCAAGTCCGGCGGAGGGGCAAACGTTCAAGTTCTCGGGGCGAATCTGTTTGTGAGCGCGCAGGAAAAGATAACCTACGCTGAGAACAAATCCCTTGCCCATCTGCTGATCGATTTGCAGGCTGGCCTGCTCGGAATAGGAAATCCGCATATTGCGGTCGAGCCCGCCGCCGCTGTTGGTAACGAATGTGCCCGCGGGGAAGCTGGGATCCTGGCCGGGTCCGGGTCCGGTGCTGAAGTTCGGCGGAGTCTGACCGGTTGTGACCAGAGTAGCCGCAGCTTGCGCCGGAGTTGGCACCGTCGAACCATCTGGATAGGGAAGCGGAAGGCCGCCGTTGCCCGGATTTGGAGCATCGAAGCTCAGCTGATTCAAGACCCAAGTTGCCGAGGCGTTCCCTTTTCTCACCCACGGTTGCGGCGCGTTGGGAATGACCACCTCGCGTTGCGGCGACGTCACAAAAAAGAACGTCATATTGTAATGATCGTCGAACATGCCGAAGCCGGAACGAATCACCGTGCTCCGGGTGGGTGAATACGCGACTCCAATTCGCGGTTGAAAGCCTCGCGCATCCTGGTTGATGTAGTTGCCTAATCCGGTTTCAATGTCGTAGCGCAGGCCGTAGTTAACCGTGAACCTGGGATTAATCTTCCACTGATCCTGAACGTATGCTCCGAAATAACTGTGGTTAATGTTGACGTTGTAGTCTTGCGGATCGACGTAGGCGTTTGGCCACGTTCCACCGCCGGTTGGAACAACTGGTGGCAGGCTGCCCTGGGTGATTGGTCCGGTGCCCACCGGAGCGCCCCAAAACACGATCGGCACGCCGTTAAGCGGCTGATCGTTCGGATTGGGGCCAACATCGCTGCCCGAGAAAAATGGAAATGCCGAAGTCGGGCATGGTCCATCGGCGGGGTTCTCGGGGACAACCGCGGTCTGGTTCGTGTCACGGGCAAAATCCACCAGACAGTTGAACCCCGGAAGAACGATGCGCATGGGCGTAAATCCCGGCCAGATTACGAAGTCCCAAACATGATTCGCATCCGCTCCGAACTTCAAATAGTGGTTGCCTTTGATCCAGGCGATGCTGTCGGAAAACTGCACGCGGCTCTCGTCGGTGGCGTCGAACGTTCCAAAGTTATGCCCGAACAAAAGCGTATTCGGAATATCCAGGTTCGGCTGCCCGGTCACTCCCGGAAAGTTGTAATGCCGGCGGGCATACTGCGCCAGAACCGTGTTTACTAAATCAGGCTTAAGAACGGAATTTACCGAACCGACCAACGATTGATCGCGCAGGTAAGTATTGTGACCGCTGCTGGGCGCGCCGATTCCGCCTCCGTCGAGAGTGTCGCCGACGAGAACGTTCAAATCTCTCGCGTCGACCACGCCGTAATGAACCGCGAGGCGGTTGTTGGTATTGAATTGATGATCGAGGCGGATGAAACCGTTGTCGTTGTCCAGCGTTTTGAGAATGTCCAGATTCTCGGCAGGCAGTCCCAGCGCCGCTTTTGCCGCGTTGACCAACGGCAGATTATCGGGAATGCCGGCGCCGACGTTTCCCACGAGGGTGAATGGATAGGTGGGCGACTCCGCGAATCGTTGGCCTTCATAGTTCATGAAGAAAAAAGTCTTATCCTTTTTCACGGGACCGCCAAGCGTTCCCCCAAACTGACCTCGGCGATATGCGTTGTAGGGGGGCTCTGTCAACAGTGAGTTGGAATTCGCGTCCTTGTTTTGAAAGTAAGCGTAGAGCGACCCATGTACATCGTTCGTCCCTGACTTAGTAACCACATTAACGATTCCGCCGAGCGCCCGGCCGTATTCCGATCCGAAGCTGTTGTTAACCACGCGGAACTCGCTAACAGCTTCTTGCGAAGGCGTGGCACGTTGCGATCCGGTTGCCTCGTTGATGTAATCCGCGCCATCCACTGTCACAGCGTTGCTTAAGTCGCGCATGCCGCCAAAAGAGATGCGAGTAACTTCCGGTTCGGTGAACGTAGATTGCAAGCTGGTTCTTCCAGTCGCGACTCCCGGCGTCAATAGTGCGAAATCCACGAATTGGCGGGTCGAGGTGGGTAACTGTTGGATCTCATGAGTGTCGATAACCTGGCTAATCTCGGTCCGGCTCGGCTCGACTGCCGGCGCCTCGGTATTTACTGTAACTACCTCGCCGGCGGCGGCCACTTTTAGCGTCACGTTCACGGTTGCCATCTGGCCAACGGTCAAAGATATTCCGGTTTGCACATATTTGGCGAAGCCGGAGTACTGCACCGAAAGTTCGTATTGGCCCGGAGGAAGATTTGGGGCTACGTAGTAGCCGGATGTGTTGGTAACAGCGCTGAGAGTCTGGTTCGTGCTCATGTCGCGCAGGCCTATGGCGGCCCCGACCACGACTCGTCCGTTGGCGTCTTCAACCGTTCCGTTCAGTTGAGCGAAGCTGACCGTCGCCTGCCCGAAGCCGCGCGGAACCAAACTTAAAATGATTGCAAAGGTCACCCATAGCACTAGCGTCGAACGCAGTCTCATGGCCATCCCTCTTTCAAACGCCAAGTTAAACAGCGCCTTCCCGATGCGCGCTGTAATTCTTCTCCGAACAGATAAAGGACATGCTGGGGCACAAAGGCGCTCCGGCTATGTCCATGAAGTCCCAGCTTCTTGAACCCTCGCTAATACGGCCCCCAGAAAACGATTCAGGCCATCGCGAGCGACGATTATTTTTTGGGAGCATCGTTTGAAACCGCCAAACTGTCCAATACATGTTTGGTCGGATTGTCATACCGCACGGGTATAACGTGATCCAAAAGTCTTTTCTATCCTAATTTTTCTGGGCGCCAAAATCCTAGATGCTCTGGGATCGACTGAAACCTTGCAGATGGTCGTCTCGAATCGGCCTGGGGAGATACGTCCGGGTTCGAGCGGCAAAATCATTCCGCGATTCGAAGCGAAAATCGTCGATATGGGCGGGCGCTCTGTGCCTCAAGGAGACGTCGGAACTCTTTTGATCAAAGGGGATTCCATTTCAGACGGCGAAACTCTGGAAAGCCCGAGAAAATCTGCGAGATGCAATCTTGCTACTGCTGGAAATGAATCAGCCGTGAATTCACGCCCGTTGATCACGATTGTAGCCGTGATCTCCTGGTTTATAGGTGGTTGGCTGGCCGTGAGGCGAGATCGATCTAACAAACGTCGCGACCTCAGGGTTCAATATCTGATCGAAGCATACAGGCGCCTGGCGAATGGCACCGAACGCAAAGAAACCAATGCCGAGTATTTTGCGGATATGGATTCCGCTCTTGTTGACGTTCAGCTATTCGGAAGTCCTGATCAGACAGAAGCCGCACAGAAGTTTGCTAAGCAGCTAGCGGAGCATCGGGTGGCACAGTCGACCGAATTGCTGGCAAGTTTGAGATCTGACTTGAGGGACAAGTTGAAGCTGGAACGTGTCGGGGCTCGCTTGTGATTCTACGTCCTACTTTTGACTAGAAGAAGAAGTGATCCATGCAAATCCGCAGCAAAAAAAAGCGGACCTACTTCGCCACCCTCTCCTTTCCAATCGCCGCCGCCGCAATCTGCGCCACATCCAGCAATTCCGGAGGCGTAGCTGAAGCCGCCGCTAATCCATCGCGCAGCATCGAGTTGCAGAACGGGCACGCCGCCGCTACCACGCTCGCGCCCGTTGCCACCAATTCCTGCGCCCGCTCCAGGTTGACGCGCTTGCCGGTTTCTTCTCCCAGAAACATCAGTCCGCCGCCGCCCCCGCAGCAGAAACCGCGTTCGCGAGTCCTCGGTGGTTCTACAACTTTGCCGTAACGCGCAATCACTTCCCGCGGCTCGTCATACACACCCCTATAGCGGCCCAGGTAACACGCGTCGTGAAACACCATGCTCTTCTGCTCGTCAGAACTCAGAGGGAGCTTGTCCTGATATCGGGCCAGCAATTCGCTGTGATGCTCGATCGAAACATTGCCTCCATGTTCCTTCCAATCTGTGCCGATCGTGCGAACGCAGTGCGGGCAGATTGAAACCATCTTCTTTACCGAGCCCTTGTCTGCCCCGTCGCCATTTAGTCCCACCTCGCGAATTTGCTCAAGATTTGCCTGCGCCAGTTCGCCGAATAAATAATCGTTGCCCAACCGCCGCACGGGATCGCCGCTGCATTTTTCCTGCCGCAGCACGCCGAAAGTAATTCCCAGATGATTCAGCACTTCCACCAGCGCCAGCAGAATCTTGCGGCCGTTGGGATCGAAAGATCCCAGGCATCCCATCCACAGGCAGTATTCCTGCGAACCATCGAAATAAGGGAGTCCATTTTTCTCGATGAACTTCTCGCGATCCGACGGAGGGAATCCCAACGCATTCCCCTGCCGCTCGAGCGTGACGAACATTTCGCTGCCGTAACTGTTCTCCCACTTGCCGGTGTTCACCGCGCCGCGCCTCAGCCCTATGATCTGCGGCAAGTGCTGGATTCCCACCGGACACTGGTATTCGCAGGCCCCGCAAGTTGTGCACTCAAACACCGCTTCCATCGAAACATGTCTGCCCAGCAGCGGCTCGTCGCTCTTCGGTCCAAATTCGTTCAGGTAATGGCGCATGCCGAGAATGATTTCCTTCGGATTGAGAATTTTCCCGGTATTATTTGCCGGACAGTGCTCGGTGCAGCGCCCACACTCGACGCAGGAATAATCTTGCAGCGCTGCGATCTGCGTAATGTCTTTGCCGTTCACGAGCCCGAAATCCTCGTCGCCCACCAGCGGAGGAATCTTGCTGAATCCGTCGCGCTCCAAAAAAATCGTCAGCGGACTTAGCACCAAATGCATATGCTTGGTGCTGGGAATCAGCGGCAGAAAAACCAGCAGCACGATTGTGTGCGCCCACCACAGCGCCCATCCGGCGCCATCCCCTTCAGGCGGCCAGAACATCGCCAAATAAGTAATCATCAACGCGAAAATCAGGAAGGCGATCAGGCCAGATTCAGGCGATAACGGCTCCAGCCATTTCGGACGAAGTACGAATCTCCGAAACGCGAGGCCGGCAATCGAAATTGCCACTGCGACCGCGAAAATCGCGGCAATTAGAAAATAAAGATTCCCCCAGAAACCCTCCCGGGAGAGAAACGGATGCCCAAGCCCCATCGCAAAATGATTCAAAGTGACCAGGGCAAAAACGCAAAAGCCCCAGAAGACAAACGCGTGTGCCAATCCGGGCAGCGGGCGCTGCGCAATCACTAATCCTTGCGCGCCGACCTCCCATAGCACTTTGCGAACGCGTGGCCACAACGGAAGGAGATGAAAATCGGGATCGCGCTTCGCAGCCACAATAATGCGCAGCGCGCCGCCAAACTTCCGCGCGAAAAGAAGTCCGGAAACCAGGACGGCTATAAACAGGACGAGTTGTCCCGGCCAAGTCATACGTTCGATTTCTCCCAGGAACTTGACAGTCTAACGTAGCTGGAGTCCGCGTGTATTGCCGACTGTAGTCCGCGTCTGAAAAACGACCCGCACCGCATAACGGGAAACCATCCGGTCGGTTGGGTTTGGAGGCGTTACGTCGTCGTTCCACAGCAAAGACGCGGCTTTGCGAAGCCTCTTCGCTCCCGGCCCTCGGTAACTTTTCCCGCTTTCGGCACTATGTTCTAATCAAAATTCATTTTCTCGTGGAGGAGTTTTGGATTTTCAACTCAGTGACGAGCAGCAGCAGTTGAAGAAAATGGCCCGCGAGTTCGCCGAGCGCGAGATTGCGCCCAACGTGATGAAGTGGGACGAGGCCTCCGAATTTCCCCTGAATACTGTCAAAGAACTGGGCAAGCTCGGGTTGCTGGGAACAGTTTTTCCCGCCGAGTACTCGGGCGCTGGCATGGGCTATGTGGAATATGTGATTGCCATCGAGGAACTCTCGCGCGTGGATGGATCGGTTGGA
The DNA here is from genome assembly GCA_963755225.1 of uncultured Acidobacteriota bacterium. GTDB lineage: Bacteria > Acidobacteriota > Terriglobia > Terriglobales > Acidobacteriaceae > Sulfotelmatobacter. The sequence continues at coordinate 31,760 of CAVWJE010000005.1, read as the reverse complement.
ATTATTGTCGCGGCGCATACGTCGCTATGCTCGAATCATATTTTCCTGGCGGGGAACGAAGCGCAGAAAAAAAAGTACGTCAGCAAGCTTGCCACCGGTGAGTTTATCGGCGCATGGGGTCTGACCGAGCCGTCTTCGGGTTCGGACGCGGGCAGCGCCCGCATGACCGCCAAACGCCGCGGAAATAATTGGGTTCTGAACGGCACCAAGACCTTCTGCACCAATGGTCACTATGCGGATGTAATGGTCGTGATTGCGGTGACCGACCGCGCCGCCAAAACCCACGGGCTTTCCGCATTCATCGTCGAGAAAGATACGAAAGGTTTTCGTCCCGGCAAGAAAGAAAACAAGCTGGGCCTTCGCGCCAGCGATACCGCCGAGATGATTTTCGAAGATTGTGTAATTCCGGCGGAGAACCTGTTGGGCAAAGAAGGTGATGGCTTCATCGATGCCATGCGCGTGCTCGATGGTGGCCGCATTTCGATCGCCGCTCTTTCGCTGGGCATGGCGCAGGGCGCGTATGAGGCCGCACTGAATTATTCGAAGGAACGCAGGCAGTTCGGCAAGGCTATTGGCGAATTTCAGGCCATCCAATGGAAGCTGGCTGACATGGCAACCGAGATTGACGCGGCCCGCCTGCTCACCATGCGTGCGGCCTCGATGAAAGATGCGGGCCTGAAGACGACGCTCGAATCGTCAATGGCGAAGCTCTACGCCAGCGAAGTCGCCGTCAGGTGCGCTAACGAAGGCGTGCAGATTCACGGCGGCTACGGGTTTATCAAAGACTATCCGGCTGAGAAATATTACCGGGACGTGAAGCTATGCACGATCGGCGAAGGCACCAGCGAGATTCAGCGGCTGGTGATTGCAAGACAGTTGCTGAAGGACTAACCGACGGTAAATGCTTCAGAGGTAGTGCCGAGGCAATTATTTTTCGCTCCTTGAGATTTCTTTTGATGTCATCCCGATGAGAGCGATAGCTCTCGGAGGCACCTTACGACGTTCGAACTCAAGGTTGCGGCAGAGCGGAGCGCTCGAGTGTATGCAGTTTGGGTGCTCTCATTCGCTGCACGGATGGCAACTGATTTCGTTCGGTCTCTCTCGCGGCTATCGCCGCGTTCGGGATGACACCTCGTGTATCACTCGTGAATAAAGTTTGAATACGCCTAGTCCGGACGATCTCTGGTCTGTTCTGCCTCGACGAGCACGAATCAGCATTTACTGCTTTTCGGCAGGTGCTTTACACTGATCGTTTGAACCCTGCCTCGCAGATTTGGCTTGACCAACTTCGCTCCGGCGATGTGCGTGCCTTATCTCGCGCCATTTCGGCCGTCGAGAACCGCGTCCCCGGATGGTCCGAGCTGCTGAAAGCATTATTTCCGCACAGCGGGAAGGCGCGTGTGCTGGGCCTGACCGGGCCGCCGGGAGCGGGGAAGAGCACGCTGGTCGATCAGCTTGCTCGCTTCTATCGCAAGGAAAATCACACAGTCGGCATTGTCGCCGTCGATCCCACCAGCCCTTATACCGGCGGTGCGATTCTTGGCGATCGCATCCGCATGCAGGACCATTTCTCCGATCCCGGAATTTATATTCGCAGCATGGCCACGCGCGGCTCGCTCGGCGGCCTTGCGCGCACCACAGCCGACGTGACCACGGTTCTCGATGCCTCCGGTCGCGACATTGTCATGATCGAAACCGTGGGCGTGGGCCAGGATGAAGTCGATATTGTGCGGCTGGCCGATGTCACGATTGTGATCCTCGTCCCCGGCATGGGCGACGATGTGCAGACGATCAAAGCCGGCATCATGGAGATTGCCGACATTTTTGTCATTAACAAAAGCGACCGTGACGGAGCCGAGCATGTGGAGCGCGAGATTCGCACCCTGCAATCGCTGGCGATGCGGCACGATGGCTGGACCCCGCCGATCGTGAAGACCGTGGCAAGTCAAGGAACCGGCGTCAAAGAATTGGCCGAAGCCATTACGAATTACCAGAAATATCTTCAGCAGAATAATTTGGCGCTGAATAAGAGCGTCGAAAACTGGCAGGAGCGTCTCACCGAAATGCTTCGCGACACCCTGCTGGAACGGGCGCGTAAGCAACTTGGAGATCGCGAGCTGGCGCGACTCGCAGCCGATGTCGCCAAACACAAAATCGATCCTTATACGCTGGTTGAGCAAATCGCGGCTTGCGCAGAAAAAGCAGACGCAGAAAAACTCTGATGACTCAAATCGACCACCTCGGAATCGCCGTCAAGTCGCTCGCCGCCGCGAAGTCGATCTACGAAAAACTTGGCCTCAGCGTTTCTCCCGAGGAAACTGTAGAGCACGAGCAAGTTCGCGTGGTGATGATTCCGGTGGGCGAAAGCCGGTTAGAGCTGTTAGAGGCAACCTCCGAGAATTCGACGATCGCGAAATTTATCGCGAAACGCGGCGAAGGGTTGCATCACGTTTGCCTGCGTGTTCCCAATTTGCCAGCGGCGGTCGATCGGCTGAAGAACGACGGTGTACGCCTCGTATCGGAGGAGATCAAGACTGGCGCGGGCGGCCACAAATACGTTTTCGTGCATCCTGCCAGCACGGGGGGCGTGTTGCTGGAACTGGTCGAAGGATAAGGCAGCAACAAGCTTTGCCATGGATTCCACAAATCGGTACAGATCGACTGAACCATCCTCATGATTCTTCTCGCCATCGATACTTCCGGCAAGCAGGGCAGCGTTGCGCTGGCCCGCGCCGGAGAGCGCTCCGCTGATCAAGGCGAATTAGAGGTGATTGAAATTGTTAATTTGGTAGGCGGCACTTTTTCCGCGGAGTTGGTCCCACAGATCGCCGGGTTGCTTAGCCGCTATGGATTCACGCGGCACAACATCGGCGCTCTCGCCGTTGCCTCAGGCCCAGGATCGTTTACCGGCCTTCGCATCGGCGTGGCTGCGGTCAAGGCTTTTGCGGAAGTGTTGCGAAAGCCAATTGCCGCCATTTCGTTGCTGGAGCTGTGTGTGTTCGTAAGCGGAGCACAGGGTAGGATCATGGCTGCTCTAGACGCCGGGCGCGGAGACGTTTACGTCGGCGAATACGAAACCTCGTCGCAAATAGATTCGCTTCCGCGTGAACGTATTTTGAGCAGAGATGAGTTCCTCACTCGCGCGAATGGATGGACCGTTGCGACTCCAGATTCTCGGCTCGCTGACACGGCCAGTGCGGCCGGATTGTCGATTATTCGTCTTGCGCCAATTTGCGCCGATGCGGTTGCGCGCCTGGGTTGGCGCAAGATTCGTGCCGGCGACACCGTGGCACCCGAGCAATTGGAAGCGAATTACATTCGTCGCAGCGATGCCGAGCTTCTCGAAAAAATGGGTTCTTAGCGTGCGCGTAAGAGAAGCCAGTGCCGCAGACATTCCCGGCATCATGATTCTGGAACGGCAGAGTTCTTCCAGCCCGCATTGGTCCGGTCGCCAGTATGAAGAGGTGTTCCGCGAAAGCCGTGGCTGGAATTCCCGGCGCTATGCGTGGGTGGCCGAAGACGACTCTGAGCCGCGCGCGGATAATCGAGCAGGCGCCCGGCCTGCTCCCCTTGGATTCCTGGTAGCGCGCCAAGTTGAAGCGGAGTGGGAACTGGAAAATATCGTTGTAGCCTATTCGGCGCGCCGCCGCGGCGTGGGAACTGCGCTCCTCGGTAGTCTTATTACCATTGCACAGGAAAAACGCGCGCAGACAATTTTGCTGGAGGTTCGCCAGTCGAACGAAGGCGCCCGCGCGCTGTATGGCAAGCTGGGCTTCAGGGAAACCGGAATTCGCAAGGGATACTACTCCAATCCCTCCGAGGACGCGGTCCTTTGCAGGTTTCGATTCGAAGCGGATAGTTAAGCAGTTCTCATAACGAGACTGCACCAGATTTCGGCTTGAACCGATTTTGGGGCTGTGATAAGTTGAGCTTATAAATTCCCGGTTGGAGGTCCGCTGGATGCTGACTCCGAATGACACTCTCCTGACCAACCACGATGAATTTCGCAAGCTGGCTCAGGAGCACCTGCAATATTCCACCCGTCTCGAATCTCTCACCCAAAAACGATATCTTAGCGAAGACGAAAAGCTGGAAGAAGTGCGGCTCAAAAAGCTGAAGCTGCGTCTGAAAGATCAGATGCAATCCATCGAGCGGCAATATCGGCAGCAGTACGGCATCCACGTAGCGTAATTTTCTTTTGGCCACCGGGCAGGCGGCGATCGCCTCATCGCTTATTTTGTATCTAACCGCAGGCGCTTACCAGCGCCTTGATTTATTTGGACTTGCGCAATTCCCGTTCGGTTTCTGAGCCAGTCGCGCTCCACTCTGCTCTATAATTGTGTCTGCTCCCATGGTTCGAGACGGCTATTATTACGGGATAGGTTTCATCGCCGCTGGAGTTCTGATTGGCTGGTTCGCCGGGCCCAAGTGGGCCATCCTGCCGCTTGCGTTGGCGTTTTTCTTCTTGTGGTTCTTCCGCGATCCGGAGCGCATCATTCCAGAGGCGGCGGGCGCCGTGGTTTCGCCCGGAGACGGTAAAGTCACGGATACGTCGATTGTCGGTGCCAACAGCGAGATGCAAGCCCGCATCAGCATCTTCCTTAGCGTGTTCGACGTGCACGTCAATCGCTCGCCAATCGCAGGGGTTGTCAGCGAGGTTCGCTACCAGCGCGGAAAATATCTGAACGCGATGAATGAAGCTTCCGCGGAGCAAAATGAGCAGAATATTGTGCGCGTGGAAGGCGACGGGCAGGTCGTCATCTTTAAGCAGATCGCGGGACTGCTGGCGCGGCGAATTGTTTTCCATCCCAAGGTCGGCGATAAACTTGAACGTGGTCAGCGCGTCGGATTGATCAAATTCGGCTCTCGCGTTGACGTGCTGTTCGACGCTTCCGCCGCTTTGCAAGTAAAGATTGGGGATCGGGTGCGGGGCGGGGCGAGCATCCTCGCGTACTTGCAGCCGAAGGGCGAATTGGCAAGTGCGGCGCAATACTCGGCCAGCAAAGGAGCGCGATGACGGAGATTCCCACCCCCAGACGCCGGCATGACGAACGGCGTCCACGCCGATTGCGCAAAGGCATGTACATTCTGCCTTCGCTGTTCACGACTGGAAACATGGCCGCCGGCTTCTATGCCATTCTCGAGGTGGTTCACGCCACCGCCTCGACGTCCTGGCACCTGGATAATGCCGCTAAGGCGATCGGCTTTGCGGTTTTATTTGACGGCCTGGATGGACGTGTGGCGCGTATGACTGGCACGAGCAGCGATTTCGGCAAGGAGCTTGACTCTCTGGCGGATGTGATCACCTTCGGCGTGGCTCCAGCGATGCTGGCTTGGACGTGGGGTTTCCATCTGATGCAGCAAGGGGTCGCGCTCACGGACTGGAATATCAAACTCACGCAATTGGGGGCGATTGCGAGTTTCTTATTCCTTATGGCTGGAGCCAGCCGGTTGGCACGCTTTAATATCACTCACAATCCGCAGCCGTCGAATCCCGGCCGTCCCGGAAAGAAATACTTTGTCGGCATGCCGATTCCCGCCGGCGCCGGAGTAATCGCCGCAGTGGTTCATTTTCAGAAAGGGGTTCCGCTCGACTCCTGGTACACAGCGATCACTTGGCTGGCGATGGTCGCCGCCGTGGGTTACCTGATGGTGAGCACCTGGCGCTTTTACAGTTTCAAAGACATTGATTTCCGCTCGCGGCACCCCTTCCGCCTGATCGTTCTTCTAGGCCTGTTGTTTGCCGGCGTCTGGTATTTCTCGAAACCATTATTATTTGCCGTGGCGTTGCTTTATATGTTCTCCGGAGTCTTCTGGCGTTTGCAGTGGATTTTCCGCCGCCGAAATCACCCGCCCCCGCCGAGCTATCGCGAGGCTTCGCAAACTTCATGAGCAGCCTGTCGAAAATCGCGGCATCCTCTTCGGTTTCGCCGCGCGGACAGCACTTCCGCGCCGCCATCGTGGGAGCGGCCACGCTCAAAGGCAAAGAAGTGGCCGACATGCTCAATGAGCGCAATTTTCCCGCCGCGGACGTGCGCCTGCTCGATGATGACGAATCCATCGGGCAGCTCGAAGCCACCGGCGATGAGATCAACTTTATTCAGAGCGTTCGGGCGGAACTGTTTGCCCACGTGGACTTCACTTTTTTCGCGGCCCAGGCGGAATGTACGCGCAATAACTGGAAGCGCGCCCGCGACGCGGGCAGCGCCATTATCGATCTATCCGGTGCGCTCGAAGAGGAAGCGGGCGCGCAGGTTCGTTCGCTATGGGTGGAGCGTGAACGGGCCCAAATATGGCATCCCGAACTGCAACCGGCCCCTTGCATAGTGCCTCATCCCGTTGCCGTGGCCCTGTCGTTACTTCTGCTGCGCGCGCAAAAAGCTGGGGCGATCCGCAACGCGGTCGCAACAGTCTTCGAACCGGCTTCCGAGCAAGGACAAAAAGGCATGGATGAGTTGCATCAGCAGACTGTTAATCTACTGTCGTTTCAGTCGTTGCCAAAAGACCTGTTCGATACTCAGGTGGCGTTCAATATGGTGGCGCGCTACGGACCGAAGTCGCAGCTTTCGCTGGATTCGCTGGAAGCGCGAATTCGCCGGCAATATCAGAAGCTGGCGGGAACGGACGCTCCGCAGCCCATGCTGATGGTGCTTCAGCCTCCAGTTTTTCACGGCCACACGGTTTCCATTTATCTCGAAATGGCGCACGCCGTTCGCGAAGAGGAATTCTCGCAAGCTTTGGCCGGAGATCATGTAACGCTGGCAGGGTCGGAGGACGATTCGCAGCCCAGCAACGTGAATACCGCCGGGCAGCCCAACATCCTGGTCGCCCTTAAGAGCGAAAGGGACCGTCCAAATGCCATCTGGATCTGGGCCGCTCTCGACAACCTTCGCGTCGCCGCGATCAACGCGGTCGAATGCGCCGAGAGCATGATCGCCACTCGCCCGCTGGGCAAAATTCAATGAGGTCGTGGCACGCGCCTATCTGGGCTTGAGCTATCTGGCCGTAAGATGTCCAGCGCTAGTTTGTCTTGCCTTGGTCGCAGCCAGTGGCGCTTGCGGATATCACACCGTTGCGCACGCCGTGCAGCTTCCCGAAAACGTTAAGACCATCGCCGTCCCCGCTTTTGTCAATGAAACCACAACTTATCGCATCGAGCAGACGCTAACCGCATCCGTGGTGCGAGAATTGACCACGCGCACTCGTTATCACATCCTCAACGATCCCAGCGAGGGCGCTGACGCTATTCTGCACGGCACCGTGCTCTCCACCTCCACTTCGCCGCTAACCTACAACTCGGCAACCGGACAAGCCGCCAGCGTTCTGGTTGTGGTGAGCATGAGAGTTTCGCTTACCGACCGCCAGGGCAAGGTGCTCTACGAGAATCCTGCGTACGTATTTCGCGAACAGTACGAAGTTTCGCAAGACTTGACCAGTTTTTTCGAAGAAGACTCTCCCGCATTTCGCCGTCTATCGCAGAATTTTGCGCGTACCCTGGTCTCTAACATTCTGGAGGGCTTCTAGATGCTAGAGTTGCAAGTGGTCGGCGGCGGTCGGTCCTTCGCGATTGGCCAGGCGCGCGACCCGAACGGCAACCGGCGTAATCCTGTGACGCTTTACTATCGGGAGGGGAGCCATTAATGCGGGCATTCGCCCAGGCCGATCGCTTTGTCAGCGAACTGGAGTCGCGGAAGCTGCGTCCGGCCTACGTGTTCGTTGGCGATGAGGCGTTCTTCCGGAAACGATTCCGCGACGCCATCCTTCAACATCTTGTTCCCGCCGATTTGCGCGACTTCAGCGTATTCGAATTCGATCTGGCGGAAACCAATCTTGCCGAAGTTCTCGACCGCGCCCGCACCCCCTCGCTGATGGCGCCGTTTCAGGTCTTCTTTGTGCGCGGTGTGAAAAATCTTTTTGGCCGCGGATCGAACGAGGAAAAGCTCGCCGCCATCGAAGAATATTGCCAGAACCCGAATCCAGACGCGCTGATCGTTTTTGTCGCCGACCATATTAGCATTCCCGCCGATGTTCGCCGCATGGAGATGCAGGATAAAGAACGCTACCAGCGCATCCGCGAAACCATGGGCCAGTACTGCGGCATTGTCGAGTTGGCGCGGGTCGAGGAGGGCGAAGCGGTGCGCTGGATTTCCGAATATTGCGCCGGCCGCGAAACCCCGGTGAAGATCGACGCCGATGGCGCCCGCGAACTGGTCGACGCCCTCGGCGGCGACATGATGATGATCTCCAACGAACTGGAGAAGCTCATGCTCTACGTCGGCGCAAAGAACCGCATCACGCTCGGCGATGTAGAAACCATGGTTCTCGCGGCCAAGCAGCGATCCTTGTATGAACTGACCGACGCGATTTCGTCCAAAGATCGAGTGCGAGCGCTGGAGGTTCTCGATGCGATGCTGTCGTCGGGCGATGGAGAAGAAGCGGCTATCGGGCACATCTACATGCTGGCCAAAACGTTTCGCCAGATGCTGGTAATTCTCGAGCGCAACGTCCGCGACCAGCGCATGCTCTGGGCGGCGCTGTGGCAGGGCTTCCGCGTGCCGCCGTTTGCCGCCGACGACATCATCAAGCAGGCCCGCCGCTACAAATCGCGCCGCGATTTAAGCCGTGCAATTCGGCTGGTAGGAAAAGCCGACCTCGCCCTGCGCTCCAATCCGGTGAGCAAGCGTATGGTTCTAGAACGTCTGGTAATGGACTTGACGACCGAAGCCAAACTGGAAGCTCCGGGCTGGATGCAGGATCAGTTGCCAGTGTGATGTTGAAGTCCAACCTAACATTGACGGAGATCGAACTACGAGGCCGGTTTGAAACGTTAGCGCTTCAAGCCGCGCCGTAACGGTGTTCAAACTACGAAATGACCTGGCGCCACCTCGTCGAAGCTCCGTGGGTCGTCTTTGTCGTCTATTGGGCGCTGGGCGCGCTGAAAACCCAGCGCACGGCGCAGAAAGAGCCATTCGCCTGGCGTTATGGAATCCTGTTTATAGAAGTCGCCGGGTTTGTGCTGCTTTTTAGCGACTGGGCCGAGATCGGAATTCTCGGCCGCAGAGTTTTACCGCGCAGTTTTGCTCTCGGAGTAGCGGGGGTGGTCCTCACCTGGCTGGGCATTGCGCTCGCGCTGTGGGCGCGCTGGCATCTTGGAAAATATTGGAGCGCCCGCATCACCATCAAGGAAGGTCACAAGCTCATCCGCACCGGGCCCTACGCGCGCCTTCGCCATCCCATTTATTCCGGACTCGATTTGGCGGCAATTGGCTCCGCGCTGGCCATCGACCAGTGGCGATGCGTGGCCGGGGTCTGCCTGATTATTCTCGGATATTGGATAAAAGCGAGAAGAGAAGAGGCCATGCTCTCCGCGCAATTCGGAGCGGACTTTCAAGAGCACTGCCGGCACACCGGATTTCTGCTGCCGCGCCTGCGAATAGCCGGCTGATACTACTTCATCGCTATAACGCGTTTGCCCAGCCGCGACTTGTAACGTGCGGCGGTATTCCCATGGAGCGAGCCCTTTTGGATCGCTTTATCGAGCGCGGACACGGTCTCGCGATAGGTCGTCTCGGCGGCCGCCTTATCGCCCTTTTCGATGGTCTCGCGCAGAGTGCGCAACGCGGTGCGCAGGCGCGAGGTGTTGGCGCGATTGGTGGCTGTGCGTTTCGTAGTCTGACGGGCGCGCTTGAGCGCCGAAAAATGATTAGCCATGTTTGATTCTTACCTTTATGTGTGTTGCGAGATATCTCGGCGAGTTACCGAATGAGCCATTTTACGGGAGTAAGTCTCGGCAGGTCAAACGCTTGCAAAACCAGGTAGTGCCCTAATTTCGGGAGCAACAGCTTTTGACCGCAAAGGACGCTAGGGACTCACAAAGGCCACGAAGAAAGGCCAATCGAAATCAGGACATCACCCAATACCATTGACTCCCACCCCGGCCCGGGGTAGGCTTTAGCTAATGGTAGTGACTTGCCTCCTGGGCATGAGCATCCCGGCTATTCCCGTCTCCGAGCATAATCCTGTTTTGTCCCCGAAGGTCCGCAGTGTGTTTACTATCCAGTCATTAAAGAGATTGAATGAAGAAAAGCATCGGGATTAGCCCCAACATCGAGGCTTTGTTCGGCACGCGCGACGAGAACGTGCGCCTGCTGGAAGATGGCCTTAACGTCACCATCGACCTGCGTTCGAACGCCATTGACTTGGAAGGCACGGCGCGCGACGTGGCTCGGGCGGAGCAGGTGTTTGCCGACTACGAAAGCCTGCAACGATCTGGCTACACCTTCAACAACGGGGATCTCAACAGCATGTTGCGGGTTCTGACAGCCGACTCGACGGCAACTCTGCGCGGGCTTGCCGATGCCGGTCGTCAGCGCTCGTTGGGACGGCGCATGGTGCAGCCCAAGAGCGTGAATCAGCGCCGCTATGTCGAGGCCATCGAGAAGCATGACATGGTGTTTGGCGTTGGTCCGGCGGGCACGGGAAAAACTTATCTGGCCGTAGCGATGGCGATTTCCGCGCTGCTGGCCAAAAGAGTGAACCGCATCATCCTGGCGCGGCCGGCGGTGGAAGCCGGTGAGCGGCTCGGTTTTCTGCCGGGCACTTTACAGGATAAAATCGACCCCTATCTCCGGCCTTTATACGATGCTCTCTATGACATGCTCGACCCGGAAAAGGTCGACCGCTATCTGGAAAAAAATGTCATCGAGATTGCCCCGATAGCATTTATGCGCGGGCGCACGCTCAACGATTCGTTCGTGATTCTCGATGAGGCGCAAAATACGACCTCTGAGCAGATGAAAATGTTCGTCACGCGGCTGGGATTTAACTCTAAAGCAGTGATTACCGGCGACGTAACCCAGATCGATTTGCCAAATGCGCGCCGCAGTGGATTGCTCGAGGCGATGGATATATTGCAGCGGGTCGAAGGCCTGACGTTCGTGCATTTCGACGAAGCCGACGTGGTGCGCCATCACCTGGTGCAGAGGATTATTCGGGCCTACGACGAGCACAAGACGCACGTCGCCGAGCAACAGATGCTGCTGCCGGCCGGCGGCAAGAACGCAGATGGGACCGCCGGATCGAGACACACCGAACCGAGAAATCCCGACGCGAGAAATCCCGTCACGCATGCTGACGATCGATCCGGTGCGTCGGGAGAATAAATCCAGGTGGGGCAGGACTGGAATCGAGCCCTCTTAATTCTTAGGTCGTTATTCTTAGATCGTTGGTTGGCGCAAGCGCCGGAATACTTTGATCATTGCCCGAAAAAAAGTGGCCGGATTGAGCGAGTCAACGATGGAGCGTTTCGTATTGCGGGCTCGAAAAGAGGCGGGCATGCGAGGCACGGTCAATGTGTTGATGACTACCAGCCGCGAATTGCGCGCTCTCAATCGAACGTTTCGGGGAAAAGATAAAGCCACGGATGTGTTGTCGTTTCCAGCCCAGCCCGCCGAAGCCCGACGAGGCAGGTTTGGCGAGGGAAGGTTTGTTGCGGGCGAGGTCGCGATTTCGGTCGACATCGCGCGAGACAATGCTCGGCGCCTGGGGCATCCGGTCGCGGCCGAAGTGAAAATTCTGGCGCTCCATGGCATTCTTCATCTGGCGGGCTTCGATCATGAAAACGACAATGGCGAAATGGCGCGGGAAGAGATGAAACTTCGACAACTCCTTAAGTTGGAAATTGGATTGATCGAGAGATCGCAGTCGCGCTCCAGGAAAGTCTCGGCGCGCACTCGGCAACGCGACGAGTTGCCGCCTGCAAAGCGGAGAATCGCATGAACTGGAGCGTTGCACTGGCGTTGATTCCTCTGCTTGCTTTGCTGGCGCTGGCTTCTTATGTGGATCGCGTCTATCAGGAAATTGGCAAGTTTCTCTCCCGCGATTTTCAAGACAACATCGATGTCTTCGAGCGGAAAGTCGAGCCCAAACTGCGCGTCGGCCGCGCGCGCGCGGCGCTCTCCATGTCGGTGCTCAAGCAACTCACCACCGCCACCATTGCGCTGCTCGTTGGCTTTGCGCTTTTTGGCGACCAGCGCTGGAGCGCCTACGAAATATTGCAGGCGGCCATTAGCTTGATCATAATTATTATTGTATTCAATCAATTTCTCCCCTTCGTTTTCTTCTCGCGCACGAACGGAATGTGGCTTCTCCGCTGGACGTGGCTTTTGACGGCGCTGATTTATTGCGTGCTGCCGGTGACGATTGTTCTCGGCTTCCTGCAATCGGTGGCATCCCTCACTAGTCAGAACACGCGCGAGCAGCCGGAAACCGCCGCCGAGGCCGTGGATGCCCTGATTGAAGCGGGTCAGGAGGAGGGAATTATCCAGGAGGGAGACCGCGATCTGATTCAATCCGTAGTCGAATTCAGCGGCAAGACAGTGCGCGAAGCCATGAAGCCGCGTCCCGCTGTGTTTGCCGTTCCGGTGGAAACCACGGTCGAGAGTTTTATCGAAATGCTGCGCGGCAAACACTATTCGCGGGTTCCGGTTTATTCGGAAAGCATTCACAATATCAAGGGCATTGTCTACGCCCAGGATGTGTTGCAGGTTCCCGACAGCGAGGCTTCGGTGCGCACCCTCGAAACCCTGATGCGTCGCGATGTCTACTTCGTTCCCGAGAGTAAGTTGGGCAGCGATCTGCTACGGGAGATGCAGAAGAACAATATACGCATGGCGATCGTCGTCGATGAATATGGCGGGGTCGCCGGCCTCGTGACGATTGAAGATCTTGTGGAAGAAATTGTCGGCGAAATTCGCGACGAGCACGAGAAGCCGGAAATCGTGCGGGAGAACGATCAGTCCTATATCGTCTCCGGAGGAATGGATGTGGACCGCCTCGCCGAACTTTTCGGCGCAAAACCAGAAGGAAAAGAATCGGCGACCGTCGCAGGATTGGTCAGCGAACTCGCCGGGCACATCCCGCGCCGGGGAGAGATGGTGGATGACGAAGGGTTGCGTTTCGAAGTTCTGGAATCGACAGACCGCAAAGTGGAACGCGTGAGAATCAGCGTAGTGCAACCGCGGCAGTTGAAACTGATTTAGGAGCGGGCTTCGGGCTTCGGCTTTCAGCTTCCGGGCTTCCGCCAAACACCTACCCATACAGCCACCTCCTGATATAGTCGAGGTGCAGGTTAGCCTTTCACTCTTCGGGCAGCACCCCGGATCAAGAAAATGTGCTTTCGCCGAAGCCCGAAAGCTGAAGCCCGAAGCCCGCCCTTATGCCTTTTCGCTCCGGTTTCGTATGCATTCTAGGCCGTCCCAACGCAGGCAAGTCCACGTTGCTCAATGCGCTTGTGGGCCAAAAACTCGCGATCATTTCGCCAAAACCTCAAACCACCCGCAATCGAATCAAGGGTGTCGTCAATGTGCCCAAGGCGAAAGGTCAGAACGGCGCGCAGATCGTCCTGATCGATACTCCTGGCGTTCACAAACCCGATAGTTCCCTGGGCCGCAAGATGATGGTCGAGGTGCGCGAAGCCTTGGAGGGATGCGATCTCGTCCTGCTGATCATGGATGCAACTCGAAGATTGGATGAGCGCGACCAGTTTGCGCTCCAGATGTTGAAGCATTCCGCAGCCAAGGTTTGCCTCGTGTTGAACAAAGTTGATTTACTGAAGGGCGGAAAGAGTAAGCTGTTACCCTTGATAGAAGAGTACAAGAAGCTCCACCAATTCTGTGACATTGTTCCCATCTCTGCGTTGAAGCGCGATGGGCTCGACATTCTTCTGACGCAGGTTACAGCCGCGCTTCCTGCCAGTCCGCCCTATTTTCCGGAGGACCAGTTCACCGACCAACCAGCCCGCTTCATGGCTTCGGAGATTATTCGCGAGCGCGTACTGATGGAGACCGAGGAAGAGCTGCCCTACGCAACCACGGTGATCGTTGACGCATTTCGAAGAAGGCAAAAGGTTGACGCGAATTTCCGCCACAATCTACTGCGAACGCGAAGGCCAGAAAGGCATCCTCATCGGCAAAAAGGGACAGATGCTGAAGCGCATTGGCACTTCCGCGCGGACGCAGATCGAGCGCATGCTGGGGATGAAAGTGTTTCTTGAGCTTTACGTCAAAGTGCAGCCGAACTGGCGATCCTCGCGCGGATTTGTAGAGGAACTTGACTGGCGGCGCCAATTGGAGCATCTTACGGGCGGCCAGGCGGCACTTGGAAAGCCACTGCCGGAAAAGAAATGGAGGAAGATTCCATGAGCAACGAACTTTATATCGCTTATTGGAGCGGCGAGGAGCCGACCGGGCCCGGGAAATCGCCAACCCTGGATATGACCCCGGATTATGTCGATGTCGTTCCGCTCTTCTATGTCATATTGAATTCGAACGGTACCCTTAACTTCAACCGTCTCGTTCTGCACAACAGCAAGGCAACTATCACGGGTTGGATGCAAGACATCCGCGCCCGCCAAAAGAACCAGCCAAAGAAGACGAAATTCACGCTGGGTATTCTCGGCGATGCTTTTCCATTGCAAAATCCGGCGGTTTTTGCCAAGACGGTCAAGGCTGCGGTAGACGATTGGGGAGTCGACGGCGTGACCGTCGATTACGAGCCGCCCCGCCGCGATCCGAACATCGTCAAAGTGGTCGCCGCAATTCGCGAAGAGATCGGCAGTACAGCGATTATGACTGCCCCAATCTATTCTGCCTGGGGCGGCATGGACCAGGTGCTCAAGAACTATGCAGCTATCTTCGACTACATAGAAACTATGGATTACACGCCTTACATAGGTTTGCAAGAAACAATCGACGCCTATGAGGGCTATGCGAAGGTCATCGGCACCGCCGACAAGCCGGCCTACAGTAAGATTGCCATCGGCGTTAGTTGCATGCAGCCCTCAAGAAATAACTTCACGCCTCTCGATGACGTGATTTCTCTCTGCAAATACGAGCCTCCATCGAAAGACAAAAAGCTCGAAAATAAGAAGCTCGGTATTATGCTCTACACGTTATCGTATGACGTTAGCAGCCACGGCAGCGGGTATCCCGATGGAACCTTTACGAAGACAATTCACGCTAATCTACCCTAGAAGCTTCTCGCGCGGCGGGGCTCAAAGTTGTTGTTCTGACAGTTACCAGCTAGAATCGACTTAATCGCGACCTCGCGTCGCAACACGACTCAACCATGCCCGCGGATTCTTCCGAGCAGCCTCTCCCGGAGAAAGATTTCGATCCGGATAAGCTCGCTTTACTTTTGCGCGTGACACTATCCGCCGATCGACGAGCGGTCGATCCCGTCGTGCAGCAAGTGATGTCGGCGGTGCGCGAGATGAAGGGCGTAGACGGCAAAGAGGACGCGATCGAATTGGCGCTGCAAGAGGCGCTGGCCAACGCAGTAATTCATGGAGCGAAAGAGGATCCCACCAAGACGGTCGAGTGCCTGGTCAGCAGCGACGAAGAACGGGGCATCCTGATTGTTGTGCGCGACCCCGGCACCGGCTTCAGCCCCGAAGCCATTCCCGGCTGCACAGTGGGAGAGAATGTTTATTCCAATCACGGCCGCGGGATTTTTCTTATTAACCAACTCATGGATAAAGTGGAATTCAGAAAGAACGGCACTGAAATCCACATGGTGAAGCGGTAAGAATCCTCGTCGCCCCTAATTTAATTTCTTTCCGATTTGTCATCCCGAGCGCAGCGAGGGATCTTGGTTTTTGGCCTGTGCGATTCGGTGCGCTACAAGATGAATCAGGATTCCTCGCTTCGCTCGGGATGACAAGTTGAAGAGAAGCCGGGATACGTTCTACTCGTTCGGCGAAATTCCCAAAGCTTTCATCTTTCGATAAAGATGACTACGCTCGAGGCCGAGCACCTCGGCGGCGCGGGTTACATTGCCATGAGTTTCGTCGAGCTTCTTGAGGATAAAATCGCGCTCGTAAGCGTCGCGGGCCTGGTGCAGAGTAGAGAACTCGCTTGCCAGCGCGCGCCGGTGGCCGTCGCGATAGACCAGCGGCGGCAGGTGCTTGCGGTCGAATCGCGTGGTCATCGGATTCATGATGACGATGCGTTCGATTACGTTTCGCAACTCGCGCACATTGCCCGGCCACGAGTAGCGAATAAGAGATTCGACCGCGTCGTCGGTAATTTCGCGCGGACGCCGACCATAGGTCGCCGCCAAGTCTTTTAAGAAGTAGCGCGCGAACAGCGGGATGTCTTCCTTGCGGTCACGCAGAGGCGGCACGAAAAACGGGATCACGTTCAGGCGGTAGAACAAATCCTCGCGAAAGTTCCCCCGCGAAATTTCTTCTTCCAGATCTTTATTGGTGGAAGCGATGATGCGCGCGTCCACCGCAATGCTTTCGTCGCCTCCGAGCGGAGCCACGCGCTGCTCTTCCAAAGTGCGCAGCACCTTCGATTGCGTCTTCAGGCTCATGTCGCCCACTTCGTCGAGGAAAAGCGTTCCTCCGCTTGCCTTTTGGAACTTGCCTTCTTTATCCGCGGCCGCTCCCGGGAACGATCCCTTGTAATGGCCGAATAGTTCGCTCTCAATCAAATCTTCGGGGATGGCGGCGCAATTGACTTCGACGAAAGTCTCATCCTTGCGCAGGCTCTGGGCGTGAATGGCATGCGCGATCAGTTCTTTTCCGGTTCCCGATTCGCCGTAGATTAAAACTCGGCCGTTGGTGGGAGCCATCAGGCCAATTTGCTGGCGAAGCGCTTTCATGGGGATGCTATCGCCGACAATCACGCTTTTGGCGTGCAACTGCTTCTTCAGGTCGACATTCTCAAGCCGCAATTTCTTCGATTCGATTGCATTCTTGACCAGGATCAGGGTTTTATCGATGGATAAGGGCTTTTCCAGAAAATCAAAGGCCCCCAGCTTGGTCGCGCGCACCGCCGTCTCGATCGTTCCGTGGCCGGAAATCATGATTACTTCCGGTGGATTTTCCATTGCTCGGATTTGCCCGAGCGTTTCCAGGCCATCGAGGCCGGGCAGCCAAATGTCGAGGAGCACGACGTCAAAGTTATTTTCGCGCCGCAAGAGCTTCAGGCAGTCTTCACCGCTGTCAAGCGCGGCGGTTTCGTAATGTTCGTCCGCCAGCACGCCTTCCAGCGATTCGCGAATGCCGGTTTCATCGTCAACAATAAGAATTTTATGCATGCTGAACCGAAGGAGTCGCAAGCGCAGCTTCGGGAACGACCGGCAGTTCCACAATGAAGCGCGCCCCCACCGGCCGATTTTCTTCCACCCGAATAGAACCGTGGTGTTCGTCGATGACGCGACTCACGATGGCCAGGCCCAAGCCGGTGCCGCGTTTTCTGGTGGAGAAATAAGGTAGAAACAGTTTTTCTTTTAACTCAGCCGTGACCCCATGTCCGCTGTCGGCCACGGTAATTTCGACCGCATCGCGGCTGATCACCAGCGAACTCGAAATCTGAATTTCTTTGACCAGCGAATCGTGCAGGGCTTCCGCGGCATTATCCACCAGGTTGGCGACGACTCGTTTCATCGCCTCCGCATCGGCCATAACTTTCGGCAGATCGGCAGCGAGCGATTTGCGCACGCCTATTCCGTCGAGCCGACCGTTGAACATGGAGAGCGCACTCTCGATGACGGCATTGATATCCGCCGGTTGCGGATTGGACGCGGGAAAACGAGCAAGCGCGGAAAATTCGTCCACCAGCCGGCGGACAGTTTCGACCGCTCCAGCGATAGTTTCGGCGCACGCTCGCACGATCTCCAACGACGCCGGATTGGGAACTTCGGCGCGTTCCAGATGGCGCTGAATTCGCTCTGCTGAAAGTGCGATGGGCGTCAGGGGATTCTTAATCTCATGTGCCACGCGTCGAGCTACTTCACGCCATGCCGTCTGCTTCTGCGCCTTCAAAAGATCGGAGAGATCCTCGAACACGATTACGTATCCCGAGCGCTTTTCCTCATGCCGCAAGGTGGCCACTGTAACCGCAACGTTCAAAGAGGTACGTGCCAGAGGCAGCTCCATCTGGCTGGTGGTCATACCCATCCGGTCGGCACGGCGCAGCAGCGGCTCCAGGTCTTTTTGCACATCGAGCGGGAAAACTTCCGCCAAACTCGCGCCGCGAAGCACATACTCACCTTCGGCGTAGCCCTCGGGGTGGAACATTCGCAAGAGGGCCTGATTGGCGTGGGTAACGCACCGGCTGGCATCGAGCGACAACACGCCGGTCGGAATACTTTCGAGGATGGTTTCCGTTTGGCGGCCCCGCTGGTCGAGTTCGGCATTGGCCGCGCTGGCGTCGCGGCTGGAAGCTTCGATCTGCCGCCGGCTGGTTTCCAGCTCTTCCGCCATGTGATTAAAAGAGCGGACCAAGTCTCCGATCTCATCGGCCGCGCTCACGTCGATGCGGTAATCGAGGCGACCGTTGGAGATTTCTTGTGTGGCCTCGGCCAGCGCGGCCAGCGGACGCGTTACCAATTTCGAGAGAAACAACGCCAGCCAGGTGCTCACGAACAGAACCATCATGGTAAGCAACAGCAGAAGGCCCATATACGTACGGCGCACCAGCCTGCGTTCATGGGCCAGTTCAAAATAGCGTTGCTGGCTGTCTTCCACGTGTTGAACGGTTTGAGAGAACGTCCTGGGCAATGGGATCGCCACCAGGATCAGGCCATCATCGCCAACGGGTGCGCTGCCCAGCGTATATTCGGTTTGCTCCCAGTTAAATTGAGCGGGTTTGCCGGCGGCTGCCTCCGTCAACGGAAGTTTCGCTTTCAAAAGAGCCCAGGCTGCGGGCGCGTTAAAGCTGGCTTCGGCGTTACCGCCTTGCACGGCAATGGCGAATCCGCCTTGCAGTGTGATCTCGTGATTTTGAAAGCCGGTAACAACCGGAGAAAAACCGTGTCCGGAGAAGCCTCGCTGCGCGTCGGCGGAAGCCGCAATCGCGGAGGCCTCGGCCCTGGCGTTTTGCGCGGCATAATCCGCCAGCAAAGACGCCATTGCGTGAGTGTCCGCACGAACTTCTTCGACCGGAGTCGAGAACCATTTATCGATCGAGCGGTTCATCAATCCGTAGGCGAACCAATACATCACCATGACGGGAACGAAGGAAAGCAACAGCGCGCCCGCCACCATCCGCGTGCGAAACTTCGAGCCGAGGACGCCCAGGCGGCGTTCGGCAAACAATTTTAGAAGATTGCGAAACAGCACAAACGTGAGCGCGACGAAGAGCAGAAAGATCAACGCGGAAAGCGCCGCGAACACAACGATTTGCTGATTGTTTCCCGGCCTCAGGAACGACAAATCAAAAGCCGTCTGCGAAACCAGAATCGCCAGCAGCAAGAAAACCGCTACCGCCAGCAGGATGATTACCTGCATGCGGTTCGATGTTCTGAAAAGGCCGTGTTTGAATGGTCTGCGCCACGTGAAGATCGCGGTCCCACCCGCCGCGCCAGGCGCGTTCCACAGATGGGCCGAAAGTCATTATAGATGCAGGCGATGCCGCGGAAGAGGCCTCAATCGTGGCGGGGAACGCTACTGGTCAACGCGCGCCGGCCGGCAGTCAATTCGTCCAGGATCGCGCGATAAGAAGGTTTGGGATGATACGTTCGATCGAACGGCAATGCCTCTCCGCGCGCGCCCTTCGAGTGAGAACCAATCCAAGAGTATTTGTCGGTGAATCCCCAGGTCTGGATCGCCGTGCAACCCGCGCTATTCAAGCATGCCCTGACAATGCCCCGATAAACGCCGGCCTGTCGCTCCAGGTCTTGTGCCAGGGGCTCTCCATTCGCATTCACCGGCAGCGAAACATCCAGTTCGGTGATGTGCACTTGCAAACCCAGAGCCGTGAGACGCGCGATGTTCGCGGCGATGGCAGGAATATCCGCATCAAGCGTCGGAACGTGCAATTGCAGCCCTACTCCATCAATCGGAACGTGACGGAGCTTGAACTGTTTAAGCATGGCGTAGATCGCATTCGACTTGAGATTTAGAGCCTCACCCTCCGCTTCGTTATAGAAAAGCAGCGCTCGGGGATCGGCCTTGTGAGCCCAGCGGAATGCCTGCTCGATATAGGCTAGCCCCTTATCCGATAGTCCGATTCCAGGCTGGTTGTACCAGATGGAATCGCGCACGTTGCCGTGTTCATCGAGGGCTTCGTTCACCACGTCCCAGGCGAAAACCTTGCCCACGTAATGTTTCATCACCGCTTCGATGTGCGCGTGCAAAAGCTGCGAGAGCCGCTTCGGTGTGAAGCTACCGTGTTCGAGCCAAGCGGGATTGTTACGTCCCCAGACCAGGCAATGGCCGCGCACCTTCATGCCATTGGCCTGAGCAAAGCGAACCACGTCGTCGCCCTGCCGAAAGTCGTAGGTTGCTTCATCGGGGCGCAACACCCACCACTTCATCGCGTCTTCCGCTTCCACCATATTGAATTCGCGAGCCAGGGTGAACGCGTAGCCATGTTCGGAAAGCTGTGAAGGTCGCACGGCGGTACCGAGCAGCAACCCTTCTTTGTCCGCCGCTTGCCGCAGCGTTTGAGCGCTACCTGGGCAACTGAAGGACAGCGCGAGAATCACAAAGGCCAGCGAGCGTCTAAACGATGTCATTCCTGCACTTTTTCGTTCCCTAGCAGGCTGCTGAAAAACTTCGGTCGGGCTGGTTTTGGGAAGGGCACGACGTTCAGTCGTGCCGTTAAGTCCTTTAAAACTAGCCGCGCTTCAGCGCCCGAGGTTCGCTTTAGGTAGCCGAAATGAGTTTTTCAGCAGCCTGCTAGTATCGAAGCTATGGATATTGAAGCTCTGGATGTCGAAGCTGCATATCGAATCTCTCGACATCGAAATCATGAAGACTTCCTAGTAAGGGCGCGGCAGGAACTTCTGTAAAGGGCATTCATCACATTTGGGCTGTGATTTTCTACAGTAGTTCTTTCCCACTCCCACAATGAGACCGTGCATCTCGTTGTAAACCTGCGCCAAAGACGTGCGTTTCGCGGTGCTCATGGCCGACGGTGGATGCGCCGTTCCAGGAAACCCGGCAGCCAATTTTTCATGCGTCGCTTCCGCAGATTCCGCAAAGGACTCCGCCGCCGGCGCTAGCGCGTGCTGAAACAAACTGCGTATTTCCTCGTAATCGATGTTGTCGGGCATGAGTTCATGGCGTTCGAGAATGCGCCGAGTATAGGCATCCACTACAAATACGGGATGATTGCCGCCATAAAGAAGAATGGAATCGGCCGTCTCCGGCCCAATACCGTTAAGATCGAGAAGCTCTTTCCGAAGATCTGCAGTGGATCTCGCGAACATTTCGTCTAAAGATCCACGGTACTTTTTATCCAGAAATGCGACGAAAAGCTTAAGACGGTTGGCTTTTTGGCGAAAGTACCCGGCAGGACGAATGGATTGTTCCAGTTCAGTGAGCGGTACTCGCCGAATTCCGCCGACGCTCAACAGGTTGGCCGCGCGCAGATTTGCCAGAGCCTTTTCCACATTTGTCCACGCCGTATTCTGCGTGAGGTATGCGCCCACGATGACCTCAAACCGAGTCTGCGCAGGCCACCAATGCTGCGGGCCCCACGCTTGAAACAAGGTTCGGTAGTAGGCGCGGATCTCATCTTCCTTCGACTGTGCTCGCAAAGTCCCGCCTCCCTGTTCGCTTGAGTGTACGCGCGAACCAAGAAACTGCCGCTGTGCCACGCTCAACGCGGTTCTCACGACTTACCGAAGTCCATGTACCTCGGCCCGCGACGAGGGCTCCCGCCGGCGAAAAAGTTCATCTGGCGTAGGTTCTGACGCACGGGCTTTCACGCCCACAATTTGCCGGCTGAGTTCAAGTACTACGGTAACTGGTACGGTAATCGACTTACTGTGACAATTTGTGTCAACACAAAGACGCTGCTCTTTATTCCGTCAGAAGAAGCGGCGTTTGGTGTAAATGCCAGTGTGATTCGGCATCGTTCCACTACGTGGATAGGAGATCGAACGTATGTCTCAACGGCTGGGCGACCTTCTCGTCAAAGAGAAGATCATCACCCCAGAGCAGTTGGAACAAGCCAATAAGGCCCAGAAGGAGCAGAGTTGCCGCCTGGGCTCCGCATTGGTGAAGCTCGGATTCCTCACCGATGAGGATGTGACGAATTTTCTTTCCCGCCAGTATGGCGTCCCGGCGATCAATCTCTCTTATTTTGAAATCGATCCTGCCGTAGTTAAGCTGATTCCGTTTGAAACCGCCAAGCGCTACCAGATTCTTCCTTTGAGCCGCGTAGGCGCCTCCCTGACCATCGCGATGGTCGACCCGACGAATGTTTTCGCGATGGACGACATCAAGTTCATGACTGGCTTCAACATCGAGCCGGTCGTGGCTTCGGAAAGCTCCATCCTGGCGGGAATCGACAAGTCGTACGGAACGGGCGGCAAGGAAGAAGACCTTGAAACCGTGATGCAGTCGATGTCGGAGATGAACGAAAGCGACATCGAGGTGCAGGCGGAAGAGCAGCAGATGGAGCTTTCGCAGCTGGAGAAGGCTGCGGATGAAGCTCCGGTCGTCAAGTTGGTGAACCTTGTTCTCACGGATGCGGTGAAGCGGGGCGCAAGCGACATCCACATCGAGCCTTACGAAAAAGAATTCCGCGTACGCTTCCGCATTGACGGCGTGTTGCAGTCGATCATGTCGCCGCCCATGAAGCTGAAAGACGCGATCACATCCCGCCTGAAAATCATGGCTAAGCTCGACATCAGCGAGAAGCGCCTGCCGCAGGACGGCCGCATCATGCTGAAGATGAATATCGGCGGACGCAAAAAGCAGCTCGACTTCCGCGTCAGCACGCTGCCAACTCTGTGGGGCGAAAAAATCGTGCTCCGCTTGCTCGACAAAGAAAATCTGCGGCTGGATATGACCAAGCTCGGATTCGAGCCCGAGTCGCTGGTCAAATTCGAAAAAGCCATCCTTAAACCTTATGGCATGGTGCTGGTTACGGGGCCCACAGGTTCCGGCAAAACCAACACGCTCTATTCGTCGATTTCGCGCCTCAACCAGCCCGATACGAACATTATGACCGCCGAAGACCCGGTCGAATTTCAGTTGGGCGGAGTCAATCAAGTGCAGATGAAAGAGCAGATCGGGCTGAATTTTGCCGCGGCTCTTCGCTCCTTCCTGCGTCAAGATCCGAACATCATTCTCGTCGGCGAAATCCGCGACTTCGAAACTGCCGAAATCGCCATCAAAGCGGCGCTTACCGGTCATCTTGTTCTTTCCACACTGCACACCAACGGAGCGCCTGAAACGATCACGCGGCTGATGAACATGGGCATCGAGCCCTTCCTGGTGGCAACTTCCGTTCACCTTATCTGCGCTCAACGCCTGATTCGGCGCATTTGCAAGGACTGCGCCGAAGCGGTGGAGGTTCCGGTGCAGACTTTAATCGAAGAAGGGTTCACGCCCGAAGAAGCGAAGACAGCCAAGATTCAGAAGGGCAAGGGTTGCGGGGTCTGTAACAACACCGGTTACAAGGGGCGTTGCGGTCTTTACGAGGTCATGGAAGTGGATGACGAAATCCGCGAGCTTGTGCTGGTTGGCGCATCGGCCGTGGAATTAAAAAAGAAAGCGATCGAGCGGGGAATGATCACTCTGCGGCGAAGCGGCCTTATCAAAGTGGCGCAGGGCATTACTACGCTGGAAGAAGTGGCGCGCGAAACGATCCACTAACCGGGAAGGTTATTAATTTTCAGAGGGGATTACATATGGGTCTGTCGCTAAGTGATTTGTTGAAAAGAATGTTGGAGATGAATGGCAGCGATCTGCACATCACTACCAACTCGCCGCCGCAGATCCGGGTGCACGGACATCTGGTGCCGCTGGACCTGCCGCAAATGACGCCGGCCGAAACCAAGCAACTGGCCTACAGCGTCATGACGGACTCACAAAAGCATCGCTTCGAAGAAAGTCTCGAACTCGACTTCTCCTTCGGATTGAAAGGGCTGGCCCGCTTCCGCGCCAACGTGTTCAATCAGCGCGGCGCGTCGGCAGCCGTATTCCGTCTCATTCCGTTCGAGATCAAGTCTTTCAACCAACTCGGGCTGCCGGCCGTCGTGAGCAAACTCTGCGATAAGCCCCGCGGCCTGGTGCTCGTTACAGGGCCAACCGGCTCCGGCAAATCTACAACGCTCGCTGCCATGATCGACAAAATTAACAGCGAGCGCCACGATCACATTCTTACGATTGAGGATCCGATCGAGTTCGTCCACATGAATAAGAATTGCGTGGTCAACCAGCGCGAATTGCACGCGGACACCAAGAGCTTTACCGATGCATTGCGCGCCGCCCTGCGTGAAGATCCAGACGTGGTGCTGATCGGCGAAATGCGCGATTTGGAAACCATCGAATCCGCGCTTCGCATCGCCGAAACCGGCCACTTGACCTTCGGCACGCTGCACACCAACTCCGCAACCTCAACCATCAACCGTATCATCGACGTCTTTCCGGCTCACCAGCAGCCGCAGATTCGCGCCCAGCTTTCCCTGGTGCTCGAAGGCATTGTCTGCCAGAGCCTTCTGCAAAACATTACCGGCAAGGGCCGCGCGATGATTATGGAAGTGCTGGTTCCAAACCCTGCGGTGCGCAACCTGATCCGCGAAGACAAGATCCACCAGATTTATTCGGCGATGCAATCCGGACAAGACAAGTTCGGCATGCAGACCTTTAACCAGGCTCTAGCCACGGCCTATTTCCAAAAGCAGATTTCGATCGAGGTTGCGATTGCGCGATCCAGCAACCCGGATGAGCTTCAGGAAATGATTAACCGTGGCGCCAGCCTGTTGAACCGCCCGGGTACGGCAGGTGCCACTCTGGCCAAAGGGGCTGCACCGGCCAAGCGTTAAAGCATAGGCGACGCGTCGCGATCAGCGGTAGGCGGCGCAAGCGAAACTGAATCGTGCCGCCGGATTCACCAATCGGCGAACGACACTGAGGAGAGGCTAAAACCATGCCAGTTTTCACATTTTCCGGCAAGGACGCTTCCGGACAAAAGATATCCGGAGAGCGTGTGGCGCCTAACAAGCAAACGCTGGGGCAGCAATTGCGGCGCGAACGAATTACGCCGGGTGCGATCCGGGAGAAGGGCAAAGAGTTCGTCATGCCCACCTTTGGCAGCAGCAAGGTCAAAGTCAAGGACATTGCGATTTTCTTCCGGCAATTTTCTGTGATGATCGATGCCGGACTGCCGCTGGTGCAGTGCCTGGAAATTCTGGCCGCCAACCAGGAAAGCCAAAGCTTTCAGAAGACTCTCACGGGCGTCCGCACCACGGTGGAAGGCGGCGCGACGCTGGCCAATGCCATGCGTGGGTATCCTAATGTCTTTGACGACCTCACCACTAATATGATCGAGGCGGGTGAAACCGGCGGTATCCTCGACGTAATTCTTCAGAGGCTGGCCACCTATGTAGAAAAGGCGGTTCGCCTGAAGGCAGCCGTGAGATCGGCATTAATCTATCCGGTCGCCGTGGTAGGCATTGCCGGAGTGATTGTCGGGGCCTTGCTCAAGTGGGTGGTGCCTATCTTCGCTAATCTGTTCGCTGGCCTGGGGGTGGCTCTCCCGCTTCCCACTCGTATCGTGATCGGTTTGAGCGGTTTCATTGGGACATTCTGGTGGGTCATCATTGGAGCTGGTATCGGTTTAGTTTTCGGCCTTAAGCAGATCCGCAAAACTCCGCGCGGGCGCTATTACTTTGACAAGGCCCTGCTCAAGTTGCCGGTGATCGGCACCTTGTTACGCAAAATCGCTGTGGGCCGCTTCACCCGCACTCTGGGAACTCTGATCACCTCGGGCGTCCCCATTCTTGAAGGTTTGGCAATTACCGCGAGAACTTCAGGCAATGCCGTCCTCGAAGAAGCCTTGATGAAAGTGCGGAAGGCGATTGAGGAAGGACGCACGATCGTCGATCCTCTCAGAGAATGCGGCGTGTTTCCCAACATGGTCACGCAGATGATTGGAGTCGGCGAAGCTACCGGCGCCATGGACAACATGTTGCAGAAGATTGCCGATTTCTACGAGGAAGAAGTGGACGCGGCGACCAAAGACATGTTGGCCATGTTGGAGCCAGTCATTATCGGCGTGCTCGGCTTTACCATTGGCGGCATCGTGATTTCGCTGTACATGCCGTTGTTCGCCATGATCGCCAAGCTCGCCGGCTAACGAGTCAATTCGGGTTGGCGGGAGAGCTTTAAGCGTCCTGCCAACCCTTTTCCGCGAACGCTGTTCGACGTCGGCGAAACTTCCATGCAATCGACATTCGACGAGCGGAATTGGCTGGCCTGGCTCGTCAAGGTACGAATACTCATTCTCACCTTCCTGCTTGGCATCGAATTGGCGATCGCCGAGCTGACGCCCACCCGTCTGCCTTTGCGTCTTTTTCTCGGCACCATCTTTCTGTGGTATACGGTTTCGTTCTTCTATGTGGTTCTGCTGTCTTTCTGGAAGGAGCACCGCTTGCAGGCTTCGCTGCAAGTGCTCACCGATCTGATCATGGTCAGCCTGGTGGTACATCAGACGGGTGGCTGGGACAGTTCGCTGAATTTTCTTTATCCTCTGGTTATTATTGTGGCGGGTATTTTGCTGCCGCGCGTGTGGGCCCATCTGGTCGCGGCCCTTGCCTTCATTTTGTACGGCACCATCCTGGAGCTCAATTACTACGGCGTGGTGCATTCTTATTGCATCACTCATCCTGAACTGAAAGCGCTGCAAGGAATCATTCTTGTAAATTTGTTCGCTTTCCTGGCGGTCGCGTATCTGGCCGGCCAGTTGGTTGGGAAGTTGCATCAGGCCCGGGTGGAACTAAAAGACACGAGCGGCGCGCTCGAAGACCTTCAAATTCTTCACGAAAATATTATTCAATCCATTAGCAGCGGCTTGATCACCACCGGCCTGGATGGACGCATTACACTCGCCAACAATGCCGCGCAAAAACTTTTGGACCGTACCATCGACCAGTTAATGGGATTGCCAGTCACGCAATTGTTTCTCGACACGCTGCCCAACGCCGAAGCGCAGGCGCATGGCGAAGTTCGATTCGATACGGGTGGAAGCTTCCGCAAGACGGTTCGGGTGAGGGTAGCCGCGCTGCACGTTCCCGAACGCGGAGCGCTGGGATACGTCTACGTTCTCGACGATCTTACGGAAATCAGGCGCCTCGAGCGCGAAGTCCGGGTGCAGGACCGGTTAGCCGCCGTAGGCCGGTTGGCGGCCGCCATCGCCCACGAGATCCGCAACCCCCTGACATCGATTGCCGGTTCGGTCAGCATGCTTTCTGGCATCCCTGAGATGGACGAAGAGCATCGCCGCCTGCTCGATATCGTCACGCGCGAGTCGCATCGGTTAAATGGCATCATCACCGATTTTCTAGCCTATTCGCGAGGCAAGAAATATCACTTCGATAAGGTCGATCTGGTTCGACTGCTGGAAGACACGCTCACCCTTATCCGGCATCGCATGACCGTGGAGAATACCGGCATCGCGATCGAGAGTAGTTTTGTGCCCTCGGAAGCCTGGGTGGTCGCCGACGGCGACAAAATCAAACAGGTGTTCTGGAACATTGTGGAGAATGCCGTCCGCGCGATGCGGGAAGGCGGCACCTTGAAAGCGGCCATCGAGCGCTTCGAAGACGATTGGCAAGTCAGTTTTGCGGATACCGGAACCGGCATGACACCCCAGCAAACCGAGAAGATTTTCGAGCCGTTCCAGTCGAACTTCGAAGGCGGCACGGGGCTCGGGTTGGCGGTGGTCTACCAGATCGTACAGGCACACGAAGGCAAAGTGTGGGCCCGGTCGAAGCCGGACCACGGAACCACTTTTATTTTGAGATTGCGTCGTCTCGACGCCCAAAAGCAGGCCACGAACGCTCTTTTGAGGACTCAAAGAAACGCGAACTTAGTATCCGAGGATCCGGCCATGCAACTTGCGGCGGCCGCCTCAGAGGGGAGGACGCGTGGCTAATATTTTGGTCTGCGACGATGAGCGCTCGATCTGCGAGATGCTCGATATTGCCTTGCGGCGCGACGGCCACCGCGTTGAAACGGTCGATCGCGTTTCTGGAGTCGCCGATGTCATCGCCGGAAACTGATCATTATTTCTTCTTCTCCACCGCCGGGTCGTCGATCCATTCATTCTTCCCGGAATACATGTCGGCCGAGGACGGGATTGTGAATCTCTCCCCCAAGTTCTGGGCGTTCAAATTCGCGGGCGGCTCGCCGATGACGAGCAGTTCGATGTCGAGCATCAATGTGCCATTCGGAGGGATTACCGGCAAACGACCGAGGGCACCGTAGGAGAGATTGGACGGGACCGTCAGCTTGCGTCGCTCACCGACGTGCATGCCCGCAATCCCTTCATTCAACCCTGAATCAGGCGGGAGTCGCCGAGCTTGAAGGTCACCGGGCGGTTTGCCTCCCGCGTCACGAAGAAGGGTGCTTTCCCCTCGACGGACGCAATGCAATGGACAGTCGCCGTGTCGCCGGGCTTGGCCTTCGGGCCAGTCCCTTCCTTGAGAGTCTCGTAGATGAGGCCGGATGGTTGTTTGGCGGGCTCTCCGACCTTGGTGGGCTCCGCCAACGGAGGCGGCGTCGACGCGGGCACCCGGAGAGGAGGTGTTGACACAGGCTGCGGAGCCGCCGGCTCGCCCTGGCATCCGAATCCCGGGGCCGCGATCAATGAGGCTAGCAAGGATTTCAACAGGTCGTTTCGCCTCAACATGATCGAGGTCCTCATCGGTTCGTTCTTCGCATTTCCTTCAAGGGCGTGCGTTGCGATCGGCCGGGGCCGCCGCCAGCGAGGCGACAGGGTAGTGAGAGCCGTTCGCAAGGTGGACGCTCCCGGTAACTCATGCCGAGTGTCTTCGATGCTCCATGCAGTCTAACCGACCTGCCAGCATGAGCAAACCGATCGCCCATAAGATGGCGCGATCTTCCGAGAGGGTCGTATCCATATCGAGTGAAGTCCCAAAGTCATCATGGCTGAGAGTCCATGAGACCCCTTGTGCACACTGCGCCGAACTCGCCGACGAGTGGATCGGGCCGCATCGTCCGGCGACGACAGTCCGATACCGGATTCAACCGATCGAGTCGGTATCCTGATACGTCACGGAATCCTCGATATCGATTTCAAAATTGACTCGCAAGTATCCGCGAAATTAGACGGGAACTCGATGGTGACCTAGGGTTCTATCGGGAGCGGTAAGGCGGAGAGATTCAAATCGGCTGCGTTTCGTCGGTCCGTGCGGACCTGTCGTGTCGCTATAACATGGGACCGGCCGGGAAACCGACTCCCGCGTTCGCTAGCCAGTCCTGTCTGTCTGGGTGTCTCGTGCAATTTACATGGTGGAGGCGTTACGTCATGCAATCGCGTCGTTGGGTTCTGGCCCTGTTGATAACGATGATGTTGGTCGACACCTGGGCGGAGCGTGCAGAGGCGTCCTCGATCGTAACCGCTCGCGCAACGGTCGCAGGTCGATGCCAATAAGGCCCTTGAACGGCCGAGGCTGACGGTGCGCATTGCGTTTTCGACCTCTACCCGGATTCGGTCCCCGATCGACACACTTCGTCTTCCGCGACCGGAGGTCGGAAAGCGTTGGCCCGACTCACTGCTGGCTTGCGGATGATTGCGAAGCTAAAGTCGGGGATCGACGCACGAAGCAAGAGGCCTGGATCGTGGCCTGCTCACGGCTCGCGAGGTTGACATGCCCATCAAGGTGATCGGAGCCGGCCTCGGCCGGACGGGGACCCTCTCGCTGAAGATGGCCCTGGAGGAGCTGGGGTTCGTCAAGTGCTATCACATGACCGAGGTGCTCGCTCGCCCCGAGGATGCGCGCGTCTGGGACCTCGCCGCGCGCGGCGAGCCCGTCGATTGGGACGCCCTCTTCCAGGGCTACCAGGCGACCGTCGATTGGCCCGGCTGCACGTTCTATGCGGAGCTGATGCGCCGCTACCCCGAGGCGAAGGTCGTGCTCTCCGTGCGCGACCCCGAGCGGTGGTACGACAGCGCACGGCAGACGATCTACTACGTGCGACAGGCCTTCCCGCGTTGGATGCCCCTGTTCTTCCGCCGGATGCGCGACTTCCGCCGCATGCTCGACCGGCTGATCTGGGACGGGATGTTTCAGGGCCGGTTCGAGGACAAGGCGTTCGCCATCGAAGTCTTCAACCGACACAACGAGCAGGTCCGCCGCGACGTCCCGCCCGACCGGCTGCTGGTCTTCGAGGTCCGCGAGGGCTGGGAGCCCCTCTGCGCGTTCCTCGGCGTCCCGGTCCCGGAGGGCAAGCCGTTCCCTCACGTCAATGATACGGCCGAGTTCCGCTCGCGGATCCAGCGAGTCGCCCGGATCGTGCGGACGGTCGGCTATACCGTCGTCACCGTCGTGGCCCTGATCCTCGTGTGGCTGGCGTCCCGGTTCTGGTCGTGATGCGATGGCTCCGGATTCGAGTCGAGAGCCCGGATCGTTCCGACCCCCACAGTTCGGCTGCGGATCCTCCGACTCGTACAGATCCTTGCGGAGCCTCAGCGCCGCCAGCACCTCGATGGTCAAGAATAAGGGCGCGTTGAAGACCTGGAGGATGTTGTCGGCCAGCGCCGGACGCCGGCCCTCGATCGCGTGGCCGACGAGCTGGATGATCCAGCCCAGCACGAATGTGGCCAGGAATACCGAGAAGGACCAGCCGAACGGCAGCCTGCGCGACCCAGTCCGAGACCATCAGGAGCGTCAGCGTGACCGGGAGCTGCATCAGCGCAACGGACCAGTCCAGCCGCAGATAATAGATCACGACGCCCAGGTAGAAGAGCGTGGCCGCCGTGATCGGGACCTCCGGGCGGACGAACCGGAACCAGCCCAGGACGAGGAACAGCGAGAACGTCACCAGCGGGACGCCCACGAAGTGGGTCAGCTTGTTCCGCGGGTCCTTGTGATAGGCCCCGTAACTCTGCATCTGCTGCTTCAAGGACATCATGGTCAGATTCTCCTTTTGCGCAGTCCTGGTGCGAAGGGCATCGCGAAGGGAGGATTCCGAGGAATCTGGAATGATAACATCTCGATGGCCACGTGCGCAGCAGCGGGAGAGCTCGGGTCGTTCGCGGCCTCAACACTCTCGGTCCGCTCCGTCCCCGGGCAGGCCTGGTCGGCGACGCGACGCTCGTGGAGCTGAGGTAGAAGCGGATCTCCAGCCGGTTGGACCGCAGCGCCTCGAGCGCCTCCAGCACCAGGTTGACGCTGGCGAAGAGGAGCAGGCCGACGCCGGCGACCGCCAGGACGACGGGCAAGGCGACGAGCCGGTTCTGGACCAGGCGTCGATCGCCAGGGTCAGGCTCGTTCCCACGAACGTCGCGAAGGCGATGTACAGCGCGATCAAGGCGAACCGGATGCGGTCGCCCCGCCATCCCAGCCGTCGAAATTGATCCTGGAGGTGCTCCAGCCGCTCCGGCGACGTAGTCGAGGTCGGTCTTCCCGCAGTCGAGCTTGTCCACCACGTCGTTGAGGACGCGGATCCGGTCCACGACCCGCGACATCCGGTTCGAGGTCGAGATGATCAGCGACGCGTTGGCGGTCAGGAAGATCGCCGGCGTGATCATGGCCGAGAGGGTTTCGTACTGGGACGGCGCGGTGATCGGCATCGGCACGAATCTCCTGCGAACGCTTCGAAAGCGGTCAATCGTTGATCGGATCCGAAGCTCCCGGGATCTCCCAGGTCCTCGACTCCTCCAGGTCCTCCCGAGGCGGGATCCACGGGGGCAGTGTGATGAGGAGCCAGACGGAGAGGGCCTGGAGATAGATATCATATCGATCGCTGAGCTGAGCAACACAACTAT